>ONEK01000043.1 GCA_900316855.1 uncultured Lachnospiraceae bacterium
TCCTTGCAGATGCTGATAGATCAAACAAATGTGAGGTTTCAGAAAAATTACCGTATGACGTAATTTGCTACTTGACAACCGTCACTTCATAACAGTCCACGGCTATGCCATGGTTCTTTATTGTACTGCCTGAACTTCTTTGGGAATTTTTCAAGGCTGATGATTCCATCCTCTAATCTGTCAAGCTGTCCTGACGCATTCTCCGGTGATTGCAGGTCAAAAGCAATGTACTCGAAGATCCCTCTTAAATCTGCGTCCGCCTGATCGGTAGTTACAACCTCATAAGTCATATGCCATAATCCTTGCGAATGTCAGCGAATGCCTTCTTTGCAGATTTAGTTCTGTCCGCAAGCATATCCGCATATCCTTTCTCTAGTTCTGCATTCAACTCCGTCTCAGAAAGAGCGGATACATTAAGCACCTTAGACTCTGGAATCTTAACCTCGAACGGAAGTCCTCTGTTAAGAATAATCTGCTTGTAAAACATAGTAATTGCATTAGATGCAGTTATGCCCAGTGTAGAAAGAATACTCTCTGCCTGTTCCTTTACATCCGGCTCTATACGTGCATACAAGTTAGCTGATTTTGCTGCCATATCACATCACTCCTTTCGGCGATCTGTCATTCCTGTTTCAGCTTTATTATACTCATTTGTCCGCACAACAGCAATACATTACAAGGTATTAGCTCTCCTACTGTTAAGTATGCATTACTGTCCATCCCCAAGGCCGATTCCCCGCACAGCTACATGGTGCTGGAGGAGACACTCTGGACCTGGAAAACCCTGGAAGGGGACACCTTCCACGAGGAGAAGCTGTAGAGCATCTCTGCATATTTTGTCCATCAAGTATTTTCATCATCTCTGCAGGAGTGACAATATAATTTCTTTCCGGAAAATGCTTCATGTTGCCTGTGATCAGGTAGGCGTCATCATCTCTCTTCTCCATCGCCACTTCGTAAAAAACAAGGTCATCCATATCCGGGAGAATTTCACCCGTGGGTGATGGATTCACACATACACCCATTTCCCTGACAGAATCAATCAGGCTCCTGACATCGGAATCCTTAAAAGGAAACTTATCCCGGTGCAGCACGTCCTCATACTCTTCCAGGATTTCATCGTTGTATAGCGGAATTATTCTGCCGGACGCAATCTCGTCAACCACTCTGGACGTTGCCGATTCCCTGGACTTTGTGAGCAGCGATGACACCAGTATGTTAGTATCAAAAACTGCAAAATATGTCATTTTGTCGTTGTCTCCGCTTTCTTTCTCTGCTTTCTGTCCGCTCTGGCTGCAGAGATTTCAGCATTGATTTCATCCAGAGACATCTCCGGCATTTCGGAGGCAGAATCTCTCATTCGTTCTATAGTGGACTTCATGGTAAGCCCCGGTATATTGATTTCATCCGGAAGGACCGCCGGAAACGGCAGCCCTTTTACCATCCTGCTTCTCTCCATGAACATCCTGAATGCAGTATTCAAGTCCATGCCCAATGCTTCGTATATCGCAACGCAGTCCTCACGCAGCTTCTTGTCAGACCTGAATTGATTCAATACCTGCTCGGACATATTCTGCACCTCCAATACAATTTTAATATCTAACACATATAAAAGTAATTATTATTTTAGTCCCGTTTCTCTTTTTTGCAATCCACAGATATCCATGGCTCTGCATATTACTGCAAGAAGATGCTGGAGGAGACACTCTGGACCTGGAAAACCCTGGAAGGGGAAACAATCACCGTGCCAGGGTCTGCCTGCTCGAATATCCTTCCGCCTTCAGCGAGGAATCAAGGTAGTCGATTCCTGTGACGTCGACGCGGATGAGCGGCATCGGCGGATCCATCTTCTTCATCGCCTCGACCGGGATGTGTTTGTATTCCACAAGGCGGGTGTATTCGTCGCTCCAGGGCTCAATCATGACGGCAGTTCCGGTGACCTGCGCACCGTGCAGCGCACCGCCCGGAACATATTCGTCAAAGATTGCAAGGCTGACATTCGCGTTCTCCTTCAGCGCCCTGTACTTATGCCCGCCCTCGGAGAAGAAATAGAAGTGTCCATCCACATAGTTGTACTCCATCGGCGTGCAGCGGACATAATCTCCCGCTCCGCATGCGAAGGCGGCTGTGTTATGACGCCCGATAAAGCCGTCAATCCGGTCCTTCAGCTGATCCTCCGGCAGATGAGATGCCGATGCATCCTTCTCATCCCAGAAGGACGCCGCTTTACCGTAATCAAATTCGTGTGACATTTTCAACCCTCTTTCTGCAGGTCAACCCTTTCATGGCCGCGTTTTTCCTCATCATCCATAGACCAGTCCGAAGACAGAGGCCTGTCTCAGTCAGTCTTATGGACTTGTCATTGTCACTATAATAATAATAGATGCTCAGATCTCAATTTGAAAAGGCTCATAAGAAGAGGCAACGATTTGGATAAAGATAAATCAGGGACAGATTTCGGCAAGGGCAGGATGCTGCCGCTGCTCATGCGCATGGCGCTGCCGGCCATCGCGGCGCAGTTCGTTAACATGCTCTACAGCATCGTCGACCGCATCTACATCGGACACATTGCAGGTGTCGGCACACAGGCGCTGGCTGGCGTCGGCGTCTGCAATACCGTGATCCTGCTTGTGGCAGCGTTCGCGCAGTTCACAGGCGGAGGCGGAGCGCCTCTCGCATCCATTGCACTGGGTAAAGGACTGAAAGAAAAGGCAGAACGCATCCTTGGCAACGGGATCCTCCTGCTCATTGTACTGTCAGTCCTTCTGATGACAGCCGTTTATGCCTTCATGGATCCGATCCTCATGGCAACCGGTGCATCAACGGCAACCCTGCCCTATGCTCACAGCTACCTCTCGATCTACATGGCCGGAACGTTCTTTGTCATGGCGGCCATCGGCCTCAATCCATTCATCAACGTTGTAGGGCATCCGGGTGTTGCCATGGCTTCCGTGCTGATCGGGGCAGCGCTGAATATTGTGCTGGATCCGGTCTTCATCTTCGCCCTGGACATGGGTGTTGCAGGCGCAGCACTCGCGACAGTCATCTCCCAGGCTGTGAGTGCCGTCTGGATCCTGCAGTTCCTGCTGCGGCGGCAGCATGCACTCCGGATCGGCCGATCCTCTCTGAAGCCGGACGCCGTATCACTGCGGCAGATGTCCGCCCTCGGTGTATCTCCCTTCGTCATGGCATCCACCGAGAGTATTATCGGCTTCGTCATGAACCGGGGTCTCGTCACCTACGGTGATGCCTACGTCAGCGCGCTCACCATCATGCAGAGCTGCATGATGATCGTCTCTGTTCCCAGCTCCGGTTTCACGTCCGGGACATCTCCTGTCATCTCATACAATTACGGCCACGGCAATGTAGAATGTGAACTTCCTTTGACATGTCCCCTAAACGGGTGAGCGTACATCCTGGCAACTGAAAAAGTGTTGAAAAACAGGGCTTCGCGGGCATTTCTGCTTGCC
>ONEK01000042.1 GCA_900316855.1 uncultured Lachnospiraceae bacterium
GGAGGCTGGCAATGAAGAATAAGACTACTGATATCTATGAGATGTTGGACACACTATCCCTGCCGGTAGCCGCCCAGCGTTTCGCAGAACTGTCTAAAATACAGATTCCGGGGCGAGAGAGCCATGTGCACGGAGTTTTAGAGCCACCCTCTCGGAGTTTTAGAGCCACTTTCACGGAGTAAAGAGCCACCCTTCTGTATAATGGGTATGGCACACGGAAACGTGTGACTATCTATACAGGAGGTGGTCTTATGGTTGACTACCGTGAGATCCTGAGACTGCAGGATCTCGGAGACAGTCAGCGCAGTATTGCTTTGAAGGTTCAAAGTTCAAGGAATACTGTGTCTGCTGTAATTGTAGCTGCTCAGGCAGCTGGAGTTTCCTGGCCGTTAGGCGACGATATCACTAACGAGGATATCCAGGAAATCTTGTTCCCGGGGAAGTATGCTATGGCATCCCCATACACTGTGCCGGATTACGAATGGATCCATCGTGAGCTGGCACGAACGGGCGTAACGCTTACCCTGCTTTGGAGTGAGTATTGCATCAAGGTTCGCGACACCGGAGGCGTACCGTACATGTATACCCAGTTCTGCGAGAAATATCGCCGCTGGGCCAGTGTCACGAAAGCCACGATGCGGATTACTCACAAACCCGGTGACGCGATGCAGGTTGACTGGGCTGGTGATCCTCTGTACATCACAGATCCGGTCACAGGTGAGGAAGAGCCGGCGTACATCTTCGTTGCGGTACTTCCCTGCAGTTGGAAAACCTATGCGGAACCCTGCAGTGACATGAAGTCCGAGAACTGGCTGCTCTGCCACGTGCATGCGTACAATTATTATGGCGGTGTTCCGCGACTTCTGATTCCGGACAACACCAAAACGGCGACAATCCAGAACAACCGCTATGAAACCATCCTGAACAAAAGCTACCAGGAAATGGCCGATCATTATGGCACAGCTATCGTACCGGCCCGTGTGAAGAAACCCGATGACAAAGCAGCAGCCGAGGGGTCAGTCAAGTTTGTCTCCACCTGGATCACGGCTGCCCTGCGTGACCGGAAGTTCTTTTCCCTTGCGGAAGCCAGAGAAGCAGTAGCTGAAAAGCTGGAAGAGCTGAACAGCAAGCCCTTCAAGAAACGTCCCGGAAACCGAAACAGAGCTTTCGAAGAGGAGGAAAAGGAGTTCCTGCAGCCTCTTCCTGAAACGCCGTATGAGCCTGCCATTTGGCTGAATCCCAAGGTGGGCACGGATTATCTGGTAACGGATGGAATTAACAAGTATTCCGTCCCGTATGACCTGATCGGCGAGCCTGTCGATGTGCGCGTCAGCAAAAACACGGTAGAGGTTTTCTACCACAACACCCGCGTTGCTGCACATGTAAGGATACCGTCATTCCAGAGGGATCCGATCGTAAAGCCGGAACATATGCCGGAAGCACATCGGAAATACCTTCATTACAATAAAGAAGAGTTCGAAGCCTGGGCCGTCACGATCGGTCCGAATACAGAAAAAGTCGTTCATCATTTCCTGACCGACGGAAAGGAGGCGGAGCAGGGCTACAAATCGTGTGCAAGTCTGACCAAGCTGGAAAAAAGCTATGGTGCAAAGCGTCTGGAAGATGCCTGTGAACGGGTTCTTGCTCTCGCTTCAGCACCGACAATCAGGAACATCACCCTTCTGATCAAGACAAAGTCTACCGGTAAAGATACCGAAAAGGACACGGCTGCTTCCGCACAGCGGGAAACTGCCAGCCACGGGATCACAAGGGGAGCCGCTTATTACAGCAGAGGAGGACAGCTCCATGAATAATACTTCTACTATTGAACAGCTTAAATCCATGCGCTTCAGTGCGATGGCAAAGGAACTGGAACTCCAGATGGGAGATCCCGCAACATATGTACATCTTGGTTTTGAAGAACGCCTCGGTCTTCTGGTAGACGCGGAATGGAACCGCCGCCAGGCCAATAAGCTGGAGAAAAGGATCCATGATGCAAGGCTGGACATCCCGTCCGCGACCATGGAAGGTATTGAATACCATGAGGACCGCAAGCTCGACAAGGCGGAACTTCTTCGTTACGCATCCTGCAAATACATTGATGATGAGCACCACATCGTTTTGAAAGGCGCGACGGGATCTGGAAAGACCTATATCGCCTGCGCGCTCGGGAATGCTGCCTGCCGTAAGTTCAAATCTGTCCGCTATATCCGGATGCCGGAACTGCTGGATGAGCTGACAATCGCACGAGCAGAAGGAAACTTCAAGAAAGTGTGCAAGGCTTATGCCAAGGCAGACCTTCTGATCCTGGATGAATGGCTGATCCGGTGCCTTTCTCATCAGGAATCCTATGACCTGCTGGAAATCGTGGAAAGCCGCTCCAAGCATGGATCCACGATCTTCTGCACCCAGTATGAAACGGATGGCTGGTACGCCAGGATCAACGCAGATCAGGATCAGGACAGCCCCATTGCGGATGCCATCATGGATAGGATCATTAATAATTCCTACATTGTATCCATAGAAGGCAGGATCTCCATGCGGGAACGCCACGGCCTTAAGGCTGATAAAAGCGGAAAGGCTGGTGAGCAGGCATGATTACAGATGACTACAATGAATGGCGGGAATGCCTTGATTCCGACCGCTGTGAGCTGATCGCTTCCTATATGGAACTCATAGATGCCATGGTGCGTGATATTCAGCACTTAAAGGCCGAGACCATCCGTGCCAGATATGAACTGAGTCAGAAATTTGACCCGGATCACAAGTGGATCACTACTGTAGACATCCTGTCCAATCTCAACATGCCTCACTACGACAGTATGGCCTATCAACAGTACGTCAGCACTTATTATGATGGCGGCGATCCGCTGTCCTTTAAGGAGTATGTGGACTCCATGGTACAGCTCGCCCAGGGGATTGATGATGGAACTTATTGATTTCTCGATTAACACTCCGATAGGCACTCTCAGCCTGTAGAAACGGAGGCCAGCCCCCGAACCCCCGAGGTTTATCGAATCTTGTTTTACCAAGAGAGTGGTGCTTTATGTGTAATCCAGGTTTTCTCGCAAAAACGAAAAAAGAGCGGTACCGTAAGGCACCACTCCCTCGCAAAACCTCATATGTTACTCGGGTTGCTCCTCAGCATTGCCCTGCCCTCCATATGAGTAAACGCAAGTTTATGGTAGCGAATAACTTTTATGTTGTCAAGGTTCTGAGTAGCCCTATTTCTCCGTGACGGTGGCTCTATTTCCCCGACAGCGTGGCTCTATTTGAGCGTGACGGTGGCTCTAAAACTCCGTGAAGGGTGGCTTTTTCACCCGAAATTTGTAATTATCTCAGCGAAAGGGAAATCAGTAAGAAAATCATCATGACACTGCTTGGTGTGACGTGTCTGGCGGATATTTGTCTTAATGTATATACGCTGGCCTCCAAATATTCCGGAAACGATGGTGAAAGATATCTTGAATATGCGGGAGAGCAGGAAAAACAAATATTTGAAATCAAAG
>ONEK01000040.1 GCA_900316855.1 uncultured Lachnospiraceae bacterium
TGGCGTCCGTGTTCGTGACTTATATATCTGCAGTTTTCAAGGTCCGGTCAGGACTTATTTTTTTGGTCCGTTTTTTTCATAAACTACTGGACACTACCGATGACAAGATACTCAATCGCAGGATAATCCTGAGCCAGCACCGATTCAATAGTCCGCCGGATGGTTTTCTCCGCATTATAAACTACCGTGATGATGGTAACCAGCAGACAGGATTTTTCATGATGGGCGGAATCTATCATAGTATTCCCCGACGCTTCGCGGCTCCCTCCGCAATCCTCTCCTGTGCTTCCTTCGAGAACCCCTCCGTGCTCTCCTTCTGGAACAGGATCTTCAGTGTCTCGAAGATGATCTGCAGGTCGGTGGCAATCGCGGCGGGATTTCATGCACGAATAGTGGGATCCGGTGTCAGAAGCCGCTTCCCGGCTGCAGTCCCTGCTGTTCAGATCTGGTAACCAATCCATATCTGGCTGCTGTTTCCTCGTTAATAGCCAGAACTCTTACATTCCATAACCTGTTGAACCGTATTTGCCGCTGGATTTCCTGATTTAACGCTTCCGTCACATTGATCAGCCAATCATATTGATGATTCCTGATAACAAGGACAAACACAGTCTCTGCATTCCTGAAGTCGATTTGCTCGAAGCCCTCGGGCGTATAATTACAGAGTCTTGCCTTCAGAAAGATGTCCAGGGAATTTTCCAGTTTTTCGGATATTTCCTCTATTTCATTGCGGAAACTTTCTCCTCCATCCAGAGGAGAATGCGGATTCGCAAGTGTTGTCTTGGCTTCAATAGAAAGCCATGCGTTTTTATTCCTTCTGTAGACCACACACTCAGAGATTTTGCAGCCGTTATCATACAGCTTTTTCCACTCTTCTGCCTTCTCAATGTGGTAAAAACAATCAGCATCAAATGGACCGAAGGTCATGCCGGATTCTGTCAGAAACACATTCTCCCTCATAGAGTCTGGTCCACCTCTTCCTCATAGAGTCTTACAGATTCGCGGATGATCGAATTATCCGGCATACCGTCACGAAGGTCGGAAACAGCTGCTTTCTCATTCCCGTTCATGGAATAGCACATGACAGACTGTTTCCGCTTCAGTGCAATCAGATATAGCTTCTTGATGACAAAGTAGGAATGGCTCGCGATAAAGATCTGTATTCCCATGTCAAAGGCCAGTTTTTCGATAATATCCAGAAAATCGTAGATTGCCTTCGGGTGGAGAGCAGATTCTATTTCATCAATGAAAATGATGGAGGATGGTGACAGGTAGCCATTGGCAAGCAGTCTGTCCAGAATTGCGATCTTCTTCGTTCCCTCAGATGTTGTATCTATCGAAAATTTCTGGTTCCTGCTGTTTACAAAGTACCAGCTCTGATTCTCCTCACTGTAATCCACCTTGCCATGTACAATGTTCTGAAGAAGCAGTCGTGAATCCGCAAATGTCTTGTAATTTTTGCCTCTGTGAGGCTTGATCTGCAGTGCTTTTGCAAGATCATAATAGGTGTCGTCAAAACCAAACGCCTGATCAACATCCCGTGAGCGAAGTATGACCGGGATCAGCGAAATTATTTCCTTCGCAGGGAGGAAAATAGAGTTACTTGCACGCTGTTCCTCCAGCGAAGATACGTTAGCAATCTTTACTGCTGCACTCTTACTGAAGCTGAAGGAAAAGTCAGTCCCATCGTTCATCAGCGAGAAAGACAATCCGTCCTGTTCTCCCTTGGTTACGAGCTCGCCCAGTGTCTCTGTCTGAAACGTCCATCTCAGCTTCTCAGCCAGCAGGTCCTGTACAGACCTCCTGTTATTGCCCCGGTGAAACTGCTCCATGGTCTTAACGGAAGCATACAGGCTCTTCAGTAGAAATGTCTTGCCCGTCCCGTTTTCACCGATAATCAGGTTAATGTTAGATAAACGGTCCGTTGAAAAATCATGGATCACACCCAGATTTTTGATTGATACATTATGAATCATCGCTGCAGTCCTCAGTTACAAATCATTCTGTAAAATGATTAAGGTTCTCTTCGCTGACATCATAATCATACTATAATTTCGTCAAAAGTCTAAAAATCGATCCCCGCGATTTGTGCCTGAGACCCGCCGGACACTCGATAGCATATTGACAGGACGCCGGACCTGCTTCCGGTTAGCCCCGAAAGGTGATTGGCAATCATCCGGCTCGCTCAGGAACTAAATGCCGCAGTGAGCTCCGTCATCTCCCGCTCCAGCTGGTTAAGGTGGTCCTCCTCCAGGAAGTGCGCGCGAAAGTACTCTCTTCCCTTCTCCCCGGCGTCCGCAAACTGCTCCGGATGGGACAGGAACGTCAGCATTGCCTCTGCCATCTCCTCCGGATCATTCGCCGGCACCGCAATGCCGCAGCCGCTCTCCCGGATGACCTGCGCTCCGGCGCCGTTGCAGGAGGCAACGATCGGCTTTCCTGCTGCCATATAGGTCTGGATTTTGCCCGGCAGCGTATCCCCGATCCGGTTGCTGCCATCCAGCGTCAGCACGCAGCAGTCCGCCTGCCGGTACAGATTGCCCGTCTCATGAAAGGGAACACTCCCCTTCCACTCGATGACATCACCGAGCCCCAGCTCATCCGCAAGTGCCCGGCACCGGTCTGCGTCCGAACCGGAACCCGCGATGATAACGCGGAATGGTAACGCCGCGCTTACCTTCATCGAATCTTCTTCCACCGCATTTTTCCGCAATGCTTTCTCTTCTGTGCTCGAGGTCAACGACGTCACGGCAGCCTTCGTGGCTGGTGTCGTCTCTTTTTCACCCGCAGTCGACACCGGTTCTTTATCGATCGTGATTGCTGCGGTCTCTTTATCTCGCACGATCGCCGCAGCCCGGATCAGCACGTCCAGGCGCGTTGCCTTACCGATGTTCCCGATGTAGAGGAAGGTAATGCACCGATCCGCTTCCGTCTGACAGTTTGCCTTCTCGTAGTCTTCCTCCAGCATCCACTGGGGGCCGTACTGCGGCAGATAGCTGATCTTGGCAGGGTCAACACCATCCACCTGCGTCAGGTACTCACGGAACGGCTCGGAGGAGATCGCGATGTGATCCGCGCTCCTGTACGCCCTCCGGCTGAGCCGGTGAATGATCCGGTAGGCAGGCGTTCCCTCCCTAAAGCCCATCGCCTTCACGCACTCCGGCCAGATATCCATGCAGTAGCAGTACACCGGAATCCTCTGCTTCTTCCCGACCCTGATTGCCGGGAACAGCTGCGTGACCGGCGACACCTCCCAGACATAGACGAGGTCGAACCGCTTCCCGCTCCTTTGAATCGTGGAATACCCTTTAAACCAGAAGCTCAGGTAATTCCACGCACGATGAAAAGCGCCGTGGTGCCGTGGATGCGTCTGCACCCGGTACACCTCAGCGCCCTTATAGGTTTCCCTGGCAATTCGCCCGTGCTGATACCGCTCCGGCACCTCTCCCGTCGTGTAATCCGGAAGCCCTGTCAGCACCGTCACCTCGTGCCCGCGCTGTACCATTCTTTCCACCAGCCCGTTCACCGCGAAAATGTCGGGATAGAAGTTTGAGGAAACGACAAGGATCCTCACGGCTTATTCTCCGTGGTCTTCTCCTGCTGTTCTACAGATGTCCCAGTAACGCTCTCCTGCTTTTCCGCCTCTTCCGCGATCTTCTCCTGCGCTTCCTTCGAGAACCCTTCCGTGCTCTCCTTCTGGAACAGGATTTTTGGACGACAATCTAAGAGGGTCAGAGATTTTTGAATGTGTTTCTTCATTATTTAATAGGGGTGTATTTTTGACGGGCCATTGGAGCGGTGTGGGAAACTCCTCGGGCAATCTGAAGAGAAAACTGCCTAAGACAAAAAAAGACCACCGAGGCAGATTAACCCCAGTGGTCTATACGTGACGAATATTTGATTCTCAGATGTCGGAGCTCAAGTCAGATAGGAACTTGGCAAACTCATAGCTGATGTGAAGCACTACCTTTTCTCCGGGAAGAAGCAAGTCTTTCATTGCTGCTTTCATTCCATCGGACGGCTGGTTCTCGACCATTTCATCCGCATGAGTATTCAGAAAAGCAGATAGCGCCTTACCTTCAATTTCATTTCCTTTTACGATCTTTTTTAGTTCCGGCTTTAATTCCGGATGTCGCTCGAACACCTCCTTCAGCATGACAGCGATAACCTGTTCTCTCACTCCCAATCCATAGTCTTTCATTTACACTCCTTACGTCAGGACCTGGCCAGGTTTGGATTTCCTGCGTACGGCTAACCATACTCAGAATCCAGTTACATAGCAAGGTCCGGCAGCAAAGTTCGTGAAATGACAACAAAAAAGGCCGAGCCAGAATTACCGTAGAATTGGTAAAACTGCTCGGCCTGTATATATTTGGGAGGTATGATACCTAGGCAGCAATTTCCTGCCGTGGTCCCCGGTAGTGAATCAGCGCCCAAGTATTACATCTTGTATCTTGTAATGTCTCTCCAATTTTCTGGAAATCCCATAGCGGAAAGAAGTTTATCTTCAGTAAGCGTGGATGCGTTTTTCACTGTCCTGCCAATTTCCTGCACTAATGCTTTCTTGAACACAAGGAACGACTTTCGAGGTAGAAGATAACGCAATGCAATAACGACTGAGAACAAATCAGACTTTCCACAAATATAGTGAGTTCCCTTCTGCTGTATCTTCAGCTTTTTATGCAGCACCGTATC
>ONEK01000039.1 GCA_900316855.1 uncultured Lachnospiraceae bacterium
CATTAATTGTCTAGTAAATATCTATATGTTGTATGCTTTATTCAGTTTTCAATGTTCAGTTTGGCTTCCTGGGAAGCATTCTATAACAAGCCGGTTACCATAACGCGATTATCTGTATCCCGGCAGGTTAAGTTAATTCATTCAGTGAGCAGGCTGACTGAGGTTTTCGGACAGTCTCCCCCGATAGACGTCGATGGTATAACCAAGTGCCTGAACCGTATAGAAGGAAATGCCGACCGGCAGGATGAGGTCGAGACCAGGATTATTCAGTGTTATGTGAAAAAGCTGTTCCGAAATCCGGTTGAGATTTGCAAAGGCATAATCAAAGTATTTGAAGAAGAACAGAATCGCGAGATTCGCGGCGCAGACTATGCCTGCCACTGCCTGCTCCTTCCGCCGTCTCTCCCGGTCGCCACTCTGACTGATAGAATCCAGCAGCAGACCTCCGCACCAGGTTACCGCTGTGGAAAACAACAGCAGCAGCGCATATCTGGCATTCCAGCACATGTAGAAGTAATAGCTGGCCGCCAGAAGCCACAGATATTTTATCCGATCCGGAATCAGGAAGTAGACACAGACCACGATCGGGAAAAATATTAAAAACTGTAAGGAATTAAACAGCATATTGGCCTCTCACCATTATTGTTTTTTCCTGACATCAAAATATTTCCTGGATTTCACAGCTGTAGTAAAGCATCGTACAATAAAGGACAACGGGATTTGATTACTCTCGCATAGGGTTAGGGAACGTTTCCTTGAGTCACTGATGGCCACTGAAACAATCTAAGTCTGATTGTGAGCAATTAACTTCCCAGAATCTCCTGTTTATTTCTTTCTGCAGCTATGCCATCCCTGATTTCATAGATACGGTTGCAGCTGCGGATAGTAGTAAGCCTGTGTGCGACGATAATGAGCGTTTTGTCACCCTGCAGCCGGTTGATCGCATCCATTACGTCACTCTCTGTCTGATTATCCAGGGCTGAAGTTGCTTCATCGAAGATCAGGATCTGGGGATCGTAATACAGCGCACGTGCTATAGCAATCCGCTGTCTCTGGCCTCCGGAAAACCGAATCCCCTGATCCCCGAGCATGGTATCCAGTCCGTCAGGCAGGCCATCCACAAAATCCAGCAGCTGCGCCTGATCCAGTGCATTCCTGACCTTCTGATCATCGATCTGTCCGTCCGGTACGCCATAAGCGACATTTCTCCGTATGGAATCGTCCAGAATGTAGACGAACTGCGGGACATAGCCAACCTGACGGCTCCATGTCTCCGGAATAGTGAGGATGTTGACCCCATCCATATATACGCCGCCCTCCTGCGGCCGCAGGAGTCCCAGGATGATATCTGCTACCGTGGACTTTCCCGCGCCCGATTCTCCGATCAGGGCCACAGACTCGTTTTTATGAATGGTAAGATTCAGATTCTGCAATACATCCTGATCCGTGTTGTCATATCGCCACCGGATATCCCGCAGTTCAAGTACCTTTTCAAACTTCAGGGTATGCTCCGCGTCTGCAGGAAGTACCATCTCCTGAGTTTTTTCATGATACTGCTCCGCGTCAATGAAATTCCGGTATGCTGCGTTCATAGAGGGCATATTGAACAGCATGATATTAATGCTGTTCGAAATTCTTCCCAGGGAGGGCATGATCCGGAACACGGCGACAACCATGGTCGCCATTACAGGCACGAAATCAGCCGAATTCATTCCCGATGCAAGTACGATACATACCGCGGCAACCACACCGATCACACTGACGGCCTCAAAAATATAGGCAGGGCTCTCTGACGCTACGGTCTGGGAAACCGTAATTCTCCTGAGGTCATTGCTGGCTTTTGAAAACTTCTGCAGGAAGAAGGACTGCTTGTGCATGACCAGAACCTCCTTCACCCCATGAAATGTCTGACTGGCCCATTTCCGGTTTTCCGTTTCACAGGTGCGGGATTTCTCCCCAAGGTCGCGCATCCGCCTCTTGCTGATGAGGAAGATCAGCAGCAGACACAATCCCGCCACGGCAAGCATGCAGACAGACATCAACGCATTGGTAATAAACAGCAGTACCGCTATGGACAGGACTGTAATTCCTTCTGCCAGGATACGAAAGCCCTCATAGATCTCATTATAAACGCCTCCAACGTCACCGGTTACACCTCTGTACAGATCATTGGGATTATGCTGCAGGAAGAAATTATAGCCGCGCTGCATATAGCAGTTCATCATATAAACGCTGAGATCCCGCTTGATGCTGCCGGCGTAGCGTGCACGTACGTAAGATACCAGAATCAGGTAAAGACAGATGATAAGATACAGCACTACTACGCTCGCTGCCAGCAGATAGACGACTTCATTTCCATCCGTCAGGTGAAACCATGCCGCGATTTTCTTCACCGCAGGTTTGTTCAGCAGTTCTGACGGTGTGAGGATTGCCTGCACCAGAGGCAGGATAACCGATATGCCCAGCGTCTCCGCAAGACTTCCCAGCAGAATCATAAGGAAAACAATGACACTGATCTTCTTCTGCCTGGAAGACAGCATATGAGACAGTTTATGTAACGCATCAATGATGCTAAGTAAAGTTTGTTTCACTTTTTTCTTAAATTTGTCAGGAAAATATTAATTTTGGGATTACTATGCTGCTTTTATACTGTATCTCTATGATCATCCCGAATGTGATCATCAAGCAATACTGCAGTTCCAAGGAATGCAAGCATCACATTTAGATACAGATAGGAATAGATATCATAGAACGTGAAGGACATCAGAATCGTAAAAAGGCCCATTGCAGTCAGGAATTCTGCACAATGAAGATTACGCTTGCCTGTATTTATGATACGTTGAAGAATTCTTATGAGGCAGATCAGTATTCCGATAAAAATTATTAGGCCATCGTTATACCAATAGCTGAGATACGAGTTATCAAAGGCGCGCCATACATCAATTCTCACATTCGTTTTATCAATCAGGTAATAACTTGCTGCCACACCATGTCCAAACAAGATCACCAGCGGATTCCTGTCATGCAGCATATGATTCAGGGCATACTTCCAATACGTCCATCTGATATGTGCGGAATAAGAAGTAAAAATTCGTGATACGATATTGCTTCCAAGTCCGGTAATCCATAACAGAGCGACGCCTATGCATGATAAACAGATAATGAGTACTGTTCGTGTGATACCAGATGTTTCTTTTTTCTCATGCTCCGGTTGTGAAACGACCTGAGTATTTCTATTACTGAAAAAAAGAATTGCGTACAGTATTAAAGATAACAGTAGGGAAAGCCATGCCCCGCGCTGCATAGCACAGATCATTGCCAACGCAAAGATAATCCGGCTAATGGTACGTTTTTTCTTTGTTGTGTTGCGGCAGGGAATCCAGAAACCCAGGAGATATAAAGACGCGCCAAGCTGTGAATTTGCATAGAAGCTGGTGCTTCGATGTCCTTCCCCTACAGTGTGATAGTTATATGGGAAAATATAATCCAGAATATTATCCCTCACAAAATATTCTATTATTGCGTAAATTGCACTAGCAAAAAGAATCCACCAGAAGATCTGCAGACCCTGGTCAAACTCTCTTCTGTGCAGCAGGTGCAGACTCATTGCATCGAGGATCAGCAGATCATAGAACAGAAAAGTAACAGACCAGCCTAGATATCCAGAATTAAATTTCCAGGAAAAAACATTTGCAACAGGAATGACAAGCAGATATAGTACAAATCCCCAGGCTTTCCGCCTGGTTGAAAAACTGTTGAAAACTGAATGAAATCTTAGCTCGTTCCACAGGGTTCCGAGTGAAAAAAACAATGTGACTATGTAAAACGGAATGTATTGATTGAAATTAACACCGATTATCCCTGCCACAAACGCGGCAGGAAATACAAGAGTGTTATATATGTCAAAAGGAGCGCATTTCTTTGTTTCTACATAGATATCTGTCATGCTTGGCCTTTTTTCCTATTGTCTGTCCATTTCGTTTTGAATTAATTTTCTGCGAGCGGCTCAAACA
This sequence comes from uncultured Lachnospiraceae bacterium, assembly GCA_900316855.1. Classification (GTDB taxonomy): domain Bacteria; phylum Bacillota; class Clostridia; order Lachnospirales; family Lachnospiraceae; genus CAG-791. The sequence continues at coordinate 4,014 of ONEK01000039.1, forward strand.
GAAGGCTGTTGTGTTTCTCTGCCAGCATCTGCTGCAGCCTGTCCCGGTCCGCGTATTCGCTCAGTCTTGAACCGCGCTCCAGCATATCTTCGACCATCATTCCGTAGACGATCTCACTCCCGTGGAAGCCGTCCAGGTAATAACCGTCCGTGATTCCGTCAAAATCACCGCTCAGATAATCATAATACTCGAAGCCGTATTTTGCAAAAACAGGCTCGCAGCATGGCGTGATCTCCTGCAGGTATCCATAGTTCCCGCTCTGCCCCATCGTCTTGTAGACGCACGGAGCAAACGGTGCGGCATAGCCGATTACATAAATATCGTTGGTTCTGCAGTAGTCAAGAAGGTGATCCAGCTGCGCCAGGGTATCCGGATCGACGTGATCCCCATACTCGAAGCGGCTCTCTCCCTCTCCGATCCGCTCGAGTGAATCCGCAAACGACACCTCGGCCGGATCTGCGTCCCTTGCGCGGCATACGCTTTCACTGTAATACGATCCGTCCTGCGCATAGCCGTCCCCCTTGACACGTGCACTCATACCGATGCCATCCGGATGACTGTGGATGGAGTCGAAATTCCATTTTCCCCCGCGGTAGTCCCGGACCATCTCGCACACAATGTAAGCGTAATTGACATCCGGCTTTTCGATCGGTACGACTTCGTCGTAGCTGTAATCCTCCCTCTGGCTGTTCCAGGCGTCATTGAATACCCAGGCGTCGAGATCCAGCAGAATGACCTGCGGATGATAGGACAGGCTCTTCAGGAAATTCTCGTACTCCGAGTAGTTCGAGCTGACGACCCCTCCGCAATTATAGAAGGAGCGGGTGAAATAGTCATGCTTAAACTGCATCGCGCGGCTCGTCCCGAGCGCCATGACCTCCGGCTGATAGTAATCGGCGTTCACAGATTTCAGATAGAACTTCGGCTCGCTGTAGCCCCGGCCGATCCGGATGGCAGGATTCTCCCGCTGTTCCTGTATGGCACGGTCCAGACTTCCGAATTCCCCGGTCGAAAGGCCGACCACGCACCCCCAGACAAAGACCGCCAGCGGGATTGCAAACGGCAGCAGATACAGGAATACAGACCTAAGAAATTTCTTCATGTTACAAAATCATTCTTATAGCAGCATTGATTACAGATTTCGACGCTGTTGTAAAGCCCCGACAATACGCTGCTGTTAAAATTGAAAATACACAAACTGCGTCTCACCGGTGCTGAGGATGATCTGCACAATGAGACCTGTGATAAGCACATAGCCAATGAGATATCGCACCGCCTTCGGCAGGGTCCGGAACCACACCTTGCCGTCCCGGTTTCGTGTCACGAAATCATAGGCTCCGCATGTCAGGATACAGCTTCCGATCGCAAGGATCCGGTAGCGGTTGAGAGGAAGCTTCGTCTGCAGATACAGAGCCGGCTGCGTGATGCCGTCAAGTGCGTGGCGGATCACGTACAACGCCTGTTCCAGATTCTCTGCGCGGAACAGCACCCACAGAAGGCTGACGAAGACGAAGACAGCGATCGTGCTGAGCACACGCCCGAAGCGATGCGCCTTCAGCGCCCGGATCGGCCTCCGGAACACCTGCTCCAGAATCTGCAGGAGCCCATGCAGACCGCCCCACAGAACGAAGCTCCAGTCCGCGCCATGCCACAGACCGCTTAAGAGGAACGTGATCATCACATTCCGGTATTTCCTTAAGGTGGAGCATCTGCTTCCGCCAAGCGGGATGTACACATAGTCGCGGAACCACTGCGACAGCGAAATATGCCATCTTCTCCAGAATTCCTGTATGGAAGACGACAGGTAGGGAGAACGAAAATTCTGCATCAGTTGAATACCGAACAGCTTTGCCGTCCCCTGCGCGATGTCCGAATATCCCGAGAAGTCGCAGTAGATCTGGATCGTGAACAGGAAAATCACGACCAGAAGATCAAAGCCCTGATAGCCTGTAACATCCGCGTAAACCTGATCCACATACGCGGCCGCGACGTCGGCGATGAGAATCTTCTTGAAAAATCCCCACAGCATGATCCGCAGCCCGTCGATTCCCTCCTCATAGGAAAAGGTGTGCTCCTCCCGGATCTGCGGCAGCAGATGGTCCGTCCGCTCGATCGGCCCCGCAACCAGCTGCGGGAAGAACGAGATAAACGTCGCGTAAATACCGAAGTTCCGCTCTGCCTTCACCTTCCCGTAATAGACGTCCAGGACATAGCTGATCGTCTGAAATGTATAGAACGAGATACCGACCGGCAGCATCAGCTTCATGGTGACAGGGTGCAGCGGAATGGCGAGGAGCGACGTAAGATCATTCACCGACTTCAGCAGGAAATTGAGGTACTTGAAGATCACAAGGACACCGAAGCAGATCACGGCTGCAAGCGTAAGATATACTTTCCTGCGGTTCCGGCTTTCCGTGCTCTCGATCAGCAGTGCTGCCAGGTAAGTCACTCCTGTCGTCAGCAGGATCAGGAACACATACTTCACGTTCCAGCTCATGTAGAAGTAATAGCTCGCGCCCAGCAGGAACATCCAGCGGTACTTATGCGGCAGCAGCCAGTACATCGCGAACACGATGGGAAGGAAGATGGCAAATTGAAGCGAATTAAACTGCATATTTAATGTATGCTCAGTAACCGGCTGAAATTTCAACCCTGTCGGCATTGATGATAAACAGGCAGCTGATGCTGCTTCTGTACCATTTGAACCTTGAAAAAT
>ONEK01000034.1 GCA_900316855.1 uncultured Lachnospiraceae bacterium
CAACATCTCCCTCGGTGACATGGAAACACTGGAGCTTGGCGCTTCCGACGACGCTTCTGCAGAGAATGCTGAAAGCGTTGGAACGGCAGACGGTCAGGAAATCGTTGAAAACAGCATTGCTGACTGAAGAATCGAAAAACTATACACCATTGATAAAATCAGAGCAGGCGCGGTCCGGAAGGGAACTGCACCTGCCCTGATTTTAATTATCCTAAAGCCACATCCAATGCCATCATCAGAAGAAATCCTGCCGTGAAGGCAATGGTACCTTTATTCGAATGCTTTCCCTGCGACATTTCCGGGATCAGTTCCTCGACAACCACGTACATCATGGCACCGGCCGCAAAGCTCAGAAGATACGGCATGACCGGAAGGATCTGACTGGCAAACAGGATTGTGAGGATCGCCCCGACGGGCTCGACGGCTCCGGACAGAACACCGTCCAGAAACGCCCTGCCCTTGCTCTTTCCTTCCGCAGCGAGCGGCATGGAAACGATGGCCCCTTCCGGAAAGTTCTGAATGGCGATACCTACTGACAGCGCCATGGCAGCTCCAAGAGAGATATCCTGTCCCCTATACCAGCCGGCCAGGACGACGCCAACCGCCATTCCCTCCGGAATATTGTGGAGGGCAACGGCAAATACCATCATCGTCGTCCGTGCCAGATGGCTGCTCGGCCCCTCCGGGCTGCTGCTGAAGCGGTGCAGATGCGGAATGATATGATCCAGAAATAATAAAAACAGGGTACCGAAAAGATATCCGATAACAGCAGGCAGAAAAGAAAGCCTGCCCAGATCCTGACTGTCCTCCATCGCCGGGATCAGCAGACTCCAGATAGATGCCGCAACCATGACGCCGGCAGCAAATCCGGTCAGGATTTTCTCCACCCGTTCATCCAGCTGCTTCTTCAAAAGAAGGACGCAGGCCGCCCCTGCTGATGTACCGATGAAGGGGATCAGGATTCCCCGGACAAGATAATGTAACATTTCGCTCATGACTCATCAAATTCCATCCGGTTGATATACATCTTTGCCAGACGGTCACAGAGTCCGGCCAGAAAGCGATGGATGCCCCGGATATTCGGGTCATCCAGCTTGTAGTAACCCTGCATATAGCTTTTCCGTGATGTCAGCCGGACTTTTGGCGACCAGCCCGTGAGGTCTTCCTGACCTTCTGCACAGAACAGACCGGAGACATCATTCATGCCCATATTCTTAAGGGTACCCTTCATCAGTACGTCACGCCCGAACTTCCCTACTGTATCAAACACGAGCCGGCCGCCCGGAAATCTGTCTGCCATGGAAACGGTCAGGCTTCGCACCTGTTCGGTCGAAAAATAATGAAAGACACCAGCCGCATAAAAGATTGCCCCATTCGTGCCGTCGATCTTTTCCATCCAGGAATGATCATTGAGATCGCAAGGGATGTTCTCCTCCCTCTCCCCGGCCGGAATAATCTCATTTCGAGACCTGATGACATCAGGGAAATCCAGATTATATATCCGACAGGTGCCGTTGTCGGCGCTCCTTCCGGTCATGTTCAGCCCGCAGCCCAGATTGACTACAGCTGCCTGAGGATGGTTTTTCAGATAGTCCGTGATCTCCCAGAGCATATCCTTTTCCCGCATGGCCCCTTCCAGCCCGCCGAACTGATAGGCCGCACTGTTTTCCTTTTTCCTAAACTGTGAAAAATCATAATCCAGCCGACTGCAGATCATCCCCGCATATTTGTCCTGATACAGCGAAGGAAACTGCTCTGCGCAAAGCTTTCTCGCATAGAGAGGAACAATCAGCGTTTCCTGCACGCTGCCCTTTTCGATATGAATCTTTTCCATGGTGCCTCCTGCACATGCCGAAAAGCACCGTCTCTATATTCGAAACGGTGCTTGCCATATTTATATATATAAATGCTTCTTCAGGCGACGGCCCCTCCCAATGTCCTTAGATCCTGCAAGGTCGCATCATCCGGCCCGTTACAGCAGATCACAGGGTCCGTCACAAGGCTGACGCCTGACTCCTCTGCGTCCTCCTTCCAGAAATCCATCCAGGCACCGTTCCCCCAGCCCCATGAACCGAACAAGGCAACCTTTTTCCCTCCAAGAGAACCCTTGACGTCATCCCACATAGGCTGAAACTCGGACTCCTCCAGCACTTCATCGCCCATGGCTGGGCAGCCGAAGGCAATGCCTGTATATTCACCGGCTTTGGCTGAACTGAATTCCCCCGCCTGAAGCAGATCCACATCAGCCCCGGCTGCTTTTGCGCCTTCCACGACAGCATCTGCCATTGCGGCGGTATTGCCGGTCCCGCTCCAGAATACAACTGCTACTTTGCTCATGATTTCTCCTTTTCTAAAGTTAGGCGAAACTAACTCTCATTGAAAATAAAACGGCCGGCGGATAATCCGCTGCCCATCAGTTCCCTGTCTTCACCGCCAGCCTCTCCAGCGGGATTCCTTTTTTATGACACTCACAGTAGACCTGCACACATTTTTTGTAGCGGCAGAAGGTTCTCTGTGCCGAATCGGGATCTCCGTAAACCTTCCAGCAGCCGCAGCATTTACAGTCTTCTGCGTGATGCTCGATAAAGCCTTTCACATCCTCCGCCGGATAGCCGAGAAAGAGTCCGATCTCATGGGGAAATGCCCGCGACCGGGCCAGACGGCAGATCAGCTGTACCACATAGGAGTCCGCCGACGAACCGGTATACCCGCACTGCTGCAGCAGAGCCTGCGCATCCGGCCGAAAAAGGTATCGTGAGAGCAGTGCGGGCCGATAGACATATAGTAGCGTCGAGTGATCCGCTTTCCGGATCGGGATCAGACGGATGCCCCGGGGCACCAGCCGCCGGTTCAATGCGCCGACCTCCCGGATCAGTTCCGGTCCGGTCTCTCCGATACAGGAAAAGATGTTCCCGACCTTAAGCCCGGCCAATGTCGGCGCGCACTGCCGGACGAGTAATTCCTCTGACAATGATTTCCTCCCTTTTCGTCTTTTCTGATCATCCAGTGCTGCAGATCATTCCGGAAAGTTCTATTCCTCGGAGTGATCCTATCGTAACCGGAATGTTTCCCGGATTGTTGGCGGAACCGGCTGTTTTCATAAAAATCCCGGGTAGGCATTGCAGAACGTTCTACACACAAAACTTTCTGCCCCGGAATCTTTCAGTCGGTTCTGAAAGAGGTTTAGGTGTTAGGCTTGACTAACTCAAAGTAACAAATTCTAATTCCTTTGTCAAGATTCTTTTAATTCTGCAGCATTTGAATCTGTGCGAAAAAAAACAGCAAAAGGCCGGGGCGGCATTTGTGGTGTGCCGTCCCGGCCTTCGACTTACGGAGTCCTAAATATTATCCTTCGATCGCAATCAGGTGCTTCTCGGGAACCTGCTTCTTCTCTTCCTTCTTCGGAACGCATACCGAAAGTGTGCCGTTCTTGAAGGCGGCCTTGATATCCTTCTCCGTCATGTCGTCGCCGACATAGAAGGAACGGGACATGGAACCGACGTAACGTTCGCGGCGCAGGTACTTGCCATCGTCGTCTTTTTCATCCTTGTCCTCGGTCTTGTTCGCGGAAATCGTCAGATATCCGTCCTTAACCTCGGCGGAAACATCGTCCTTGTCGTAGCCGGGCAGATCGATGTCCATCTCGTAATGGTCACCGTCTTCCTTGATATCCGTCCTTATGTTATATCACCATTATTAGCACTCGTCAATATAGAGTGCTAATAATTTTGTGTATCTTTTGTGAACATGCTGCATGGCTTCCGGATCCGCATCAACCAGATCTGCACAGACAGCAACTCAGCAACAACTCTGTAACAGCTGCCAAATCGGCGGGACTCGGTCAGCAGCCTTCCCTTCCAGCCAAAAGTCCTGTACTCTCTCTTTCATTCCGGAGTATTTTCTACCGTAAACCCGGCAGCCTCAAAGGCCTCGACGATGCTGTCGAGCGGGATGCTCCGCGCGGCGGCTCCCTTGGGGATTGTCATGAACTTTCCCATCGTGTTCAGCATCATGGGCTTCGCAATCTCCGAAAAGCCAAGAGAAACCATGATGTCCTTGACCTCAGAGTATTCTGAGCAGAGGGTGTACAGATTTTTGTTCAGGTCCAATACCTTTTCCATAGCGTACGCTTCCTTCCCGATATTTTTAAAGATTATAAGTAATATAAGCCGGCCTGCATTCAGGCTGCCGCAAGACCGTGTGCAATTGCCATGTCTATGGCAGACTCTATCCTTCGGTCGTCCCAAAAAGTGTTGCTTTTGCAACATATCTCTCGAGGATTATGCGATTGAAGCCGACCAGTCATCACGCAGGGGCATTCCGTTGCAAAAACAACGGAATAAGATCCCTGCATCTGCTACATTTACCGCAACACAAAAAGTACTCTTCATTGTCTCAACAAAGGAGCGATTCAGCAATGGAAAATCAGATGTTCTGCTATCAGTGTCAGGAAACAGCCGGCTGCAAAGGATGCACCGTATCCGGTGTCTGCGGGAAAAAACCGGAAGTCGCAAGAATGCAGGATCTTCTCATCTATGTTACGAAGGGCATAGCTGCAGTTACCACTGAACTACGGGCTGAAGGAAATACTGTGGACTCTTCTATTGACCACCTGGTTTCCGTAAACCTGTTCACAACAATCACGAATGCCAATTTCGACCGGGATGCGATTATCGACCGGATCAAGGACACACTGAAGACAAAGCAGTCCCTCCTCAAAAAGGTCTCCGAGCCCTCAAAGCTCCCTGCAGCCGCTAAATGGACAGCAAACGAGGATGAATTTGATACTGCTGCTGCCACCGTTGGTGTACTAGCAACAGAAAATGAAGATATCCGGTCCCTCCGCGAGCTCATCACATACGGCCTGAAGGGCCTTGCTGCCTACACCAAACATGCCAACGCCCTGCTGAAGGACGATGCGGAAGTAGACGCCTTCATCCAGAAAGCACTGGCAGCCACGCTGGACGACTCACTCACCGTTGATGATCTCGTTGCCCTGACCCTGGAGACCGGAAAGTACGGAGTACAGGGAATGGCCGATCTCGATGCGGCTAATACCGGCGCTTACGGCAACCCCGAAATCACGAAAGTAGACATCGGTGTCCGCAAAAATCCCGGAATCCTGATCAGCGGGCACGATCTCAAGGATCTTGAGATGCTGCTGGAGCAGACGAAAGGAACAGGCGTGGATGTCTATACCCACTCCGAAATGCTGCCGGCTCATTATTATCCCTTCTTCAAAAAATATGATAACTTCGCAGGAAACTACGGCAATGCCTGGTGGAAGCAGAAAGACGAGTTTGAGAGCTTCAACGGGCCCATTCTCATGACGACCAACTGCATCGTACCTCCGAAGGACAGCTACAAAGACAGGCTGTTTACGACAGGTGCTGCAGGCTATCCCGGCTGTCGTCACATTGATGCCCCGTATGGAGAGACCAAGGACTTTTCCGAGATCATCGAGCTGGCAAAGAAGTGCCCGGCTCCGACAGAGATTGAAACAGGATCCATCGTAGGCGGTTTCGCCCACGAACAGGTCTTTGCCCTTGCGGACAAAGTTGTCGAAGCCGTCAAGAGCGGTGCCATTCGGAAGTTTGTCGTCATGGCCGGCTGCGACGGACGGATGAAATCGCGGGAATATTATACGGAATTCGCAGAAAAGCTTCCAAAGGACGTCATCATCCTGACGGCCGGCTGCGCTAAGTACAAGTATAATAAGCTGGATCTCGGTGACATCAACGGTATTCCCCGGATTCTCGACGCAGGGCAGTGCAACGACTCCTACTCCCTTGCTCTGATTGCCCTGAAGCTGAAGGAAATCTTCGGGCTTTCCGATGTCAACGAGCTCCCGATCGCCTACAACATTGCCTGGTATGAGCAGAAGGCAGTCATCGTACTCCTGGCCCTGCTGTCGCTCGGTGTGAAGAACATCCACCTCGGGCCGACGCTTCCTGCCTTCCTGTCCCCGAATGTGACAAAGGTCCTGGTCGATAACTTCGGCATCGGAGGCATCACAAATGTTGACGATGACCTCAAGACACTGATCGGTTGAATTTCAAAATAATATAAAGCAACACCGCAGCGGAATGGACTGTCATTCCTCCTGCGGTGTTTTTAGTATCCGAAAATGATTTTTCTGAAAATCAATGATTCCTTCCTGCCGCATCGCGCCGAGTTCCTTGGAGAGGGCGCTGCGGTCCACATTCAGATAATCCGCCATGGCTTGCCGGTCGTAAGGGATATCAAAATAAGTCTCTCCAGCCTCGATAGATACCGTGTTGAGGTAGGAAAGCACCCGCTGCCGGATAGTTTTTTCTGATGTGTGAAAATTCCGGACGGTCAGGCGCAGGTTCATCCGCATGGAGATCAGAAGCAGATTTTTCAAAAGGGCGGTCCGTATCGGGGAAACGCCCGCTTCCTTTTCCACGAGATTCCGGATCCGCAGGTACAGGATTTTGCAATCCTTGCCCGCCCGGACATTTACCAGAGCCGGGGTGTCCGGAAGACTGGCAAAGACCTCCCCGAAAAACTGGTGCCTGCCCAGGGATGTGACAATCGTCCGGTTCCCGAGAAAATCATCTTTCTCAATAAACACGGTTCCTTCCAGGATCAGACCCAGGTCAGGAACCCGGTCTCCTGCATGAAGGAGAATCTCTCCCTTCGAGAAATCTCCCTCCCGGACATTCAGAAGAGTTATCGCCTCCGAAATCTCATCATCCTTCATATCCTTAAATAGCAGGACGTCCTGAAGACGATTTTTTTCAACATAATTCATGGCTTTTTCTCATACAGTCAATGTCACTAAAATACAAGGCACAGCCTCACTCTTCACCGTTTATAAGCTCCGCCCGGAATACCAACACGGTATCTACATCAGAACAGCATGCTGATCAGGGCAATGATCTTCGTTACGATGTTCATTCCATGTCCTCCATCAATAATCCATCTTCACTTCCACCTTCACCGTCCCGCGTACCGCGGCGGCGAAAACGTCCGCATCCTCTTTCTTCCCAACGATGCTGCCGTAATTTACGTTCAAATCCTCTGTTCCTTTCACATCTCGGGAAACACTTCTCCCAAACAATACACCACATTCCGTACACAGTCATCACAGGGGCATAATACCTTCCCAGTTTCTATGCCTTTCAGGTCCTTGCAGATTGTCGCACCGGACTTCTGCTCAAAAGATTTCAGCATCTTTGCAGCTGTAATCGGGGTTCCTGCTCCATGCTTCAGAAACCCTGCAATCATTACGGCCCCGTTCAGGGCCTGATAGACCATCATCTCCTCACGCGTTTCCGAATGCGTGGCGACACCTATGATACGATACAGATACTTGTTTGCCGCCCGGTCGGCATCGTCAACGAGTTCACGCTTGAAGTGCCGGACGATGTCACCGGGATGAAGATCGCGCATATTATTCATAGAATCCATCAATCTGCTCCTATTGCCTGTTTCAGGGCATTGAACGCTGCATCCGCCTCATCCTGCGTGAAGGAAAGCTGATCAATCCCTGCATCTGACAGCAGTCCGGCTCCATCCGCAGTGAAGTAGTCGGGATACGAAGAGGTCAGGGCAGTTACCTGCTCAAGGAGCTCCGCCTTCTCATCATCTGACAGGCCGGAATAATATTCAGCCGTCCCGGCCTGAAGGTCATCCGCGGAGATGTCGCTCTTCTGAAATGCCTGCATGAAATCATTCACCGCTATACAGGCTTTCAACGAACTCCCGGCCGTCCCGATTTCATATGCACGAATCGGTTCCAAAATCCGCCCGATCTGATCCTGACTGACGGCCTTCTGCCCGGCATCCGATTCTGTTTCCTCTGCAGATCCCGCAGATGATGAGTCATTTTCAGAGACTACTTTCGGCTGCTGTCCGGTCGACACACTTCCACAAGCTGACAGCGCCATGGCTGCGACAAGCAGCATACATGCGAAAACCTTATTCTTCATCGACCTACTTCCCGACCTTTTCCAGATTGTTCAGGGCCTCGAGCAACGGCCGCCGGACTTCTTCCCATTCGTCCTTGTGCATGGGATCGCCGATCTGCTTGCTGATGACCTGCGCGATCAGGTCGTTCAGCTGCTGCTTGATGGATGGATTTGTCATTAGTCATGCCTCCAAAAAGAAAGCCCCATGAGGGGTAAGCGTTCAGCACCCTTTCTTCCCTGCCTTGTGATCCGCAATCGAGCAGGCGGCATCTCCGGGATTTGCCTTCAGGCCAGCATCTTCCGGAGCCAGGGAAACATGTCCATCCTCAAAAAGAAATGCAGGAATTCCGACAGAGCCTCTCTCTGCACAGCCCGCAAACGCCGGATCCGTATCCCGCAAGTGAAGAAACTCTTTCATATTCCGCACATGTGCCCCGATGTCGATGAACTCAAACTCATCTTCTCTGCCAGCAATCTGCTCCTCAACATAAGAGCAATCCGGGCAGCTGGGCATTCCATAGACTTTGATCATCGCCGACTCCTTCCTTTCGTTTACCGTGTTTGTTTAGGTCTTATCTTGATTGCGGTCGAATAGAAGCTTCCTCCCAGAAAGAATTCCTCTTTGGCAATCCTGTATTCCAGCTCCGGCAGATGGTACCCGAGCAACGTATCGCCCTCCGGATTCGTCCGGACATACCGAAAGCAGCATTTATCAATTACGCGGAAAGACCGCTCATTGCCTTCATAGTGGCAGCACCAGACAGCCGCTGCGTGACATTCCATGAATGCCCTGAGGATCATCTCATGCGCAGCTTCCGTCGCATATCCGTTTCCCCAGAAAGGCTTTCCAATCCAGTAGCCGAGCTCCGGTTCGTCCTGCTTCTCTGAAGTACTGTCTTCCCCGAACTTGAGGCCGACGCTTCCGATGAGCCTTCCGTCCTCTTTACACACGATGGCATAAGTCTCCGGCGCAGAGAGCACATTATGAATAATATCTCTGCTCTCCTCAACACTCTTATGCGCCGGCCAGCCCGCCGCCGGTCCCACATCCGGATCTTTTGCAAGTTCAAACAGGGCTTCCGCGTCATCGTCCGTCCAGGGCCGCAGATAGAGGCGTTCTGTTTCCAGAGTAACCGACATTTCACTCATCATTCATCGTTTCTAATCCTAATCCCTTGTAGAACTCCACCGCCCCTACAATCTCCTCTTCCGTCGGATGCCCTTTCTGCAGGCCGCCGACCAGCTTGAACGGGCCGAAGGTGTCGAACCCGAGGCAGCCGTATTCACCGAGCCAGCTGCAGTTCTTCTCCGCAGCGACGACCTGCAGTTCCTTCGTGTAGCCTTTCATCATGTTGCCGCAGGTGTAGAGGGCAAAGACCTTGCGGCCTTCCGGCAGGCGCTCACGCAGATACGCCATCAGATCCGCATTGAACTTTCCGTAGTAGATGCCGGAGGCAACGCCTACACAATCGTATGCGTCGAGGCTGGTAATCTTGGTCTCAGCGGTATCGACGAGCCTTATATTAGTATCGAAATCATGTATCGCCTCCACGAGCCGCCACGTGTTGCCGTGATGCTCCGAATAATATACGATTGCCGTGCGCATGCCGCTGCCTCTTTTCATTCAGAATAATAGAAACGCCGCCACAGTCGGCCGATGCGCGGAATACGCTTCCCGTGCACGTTTTCGGGGAGGTCGGAGTCTGACTGCGCGGCGCTGCGATTATAATACCACGAAATGCCCTGCTGTGGCCAAATTTGAAAAAGCCGCCTGCAGAGAATGCCATCTCTGCGAGCGGTATACTTTTGATAGTCAGCTAACACTTTGCGGCCTGCCTGATAATTCCCTGCTCCCAGATAATCCAGGTCTTCAGGATGTCATTCTGCTGACCGGTCAGGTTCCGGAGCGCATCCTCATCTGTCGCCAGCCCCTTCATCGTCTCAAGAGACGAATACATATTCCGGTATTGCGTGGACTTCACATGAAATTCATCCCGCAAGGGCTTGGGTATTGACTCGTTCTGGAATATCTTTTCTACCTTGGAATGAATGTCTTCCAGGCTTTTGCGTAATCTTTGCCACGCTGTCGCCGGCATTCCAGCACTCAAGGAGGAACTTCTTCTGCTCTGCACTGTAGTCGTCGTTTTCCAGGAACTTCTTCATGAAGATC
>ONEK01000033.1 GCA_900316855.1 uncultured Lachnospiraceae bacterium
TACTTCAGATAGGAGCAGAGATAATCCGCCCGCCAAATGCACGGAAACCATCACAATAAAAATTTGAAGTTTTACTGACAACTACCTTGACAATCAGCGGAGACCATCCCCACAGAAAAAGAAGGCCCTGTGTGTCACAATAGATGTCAGTGAGACCGGTCTCTCCAAGCAAACCATCCGATACTGGCAGAATGAAGCCCGTTCTGGTGGTGACGCCGGCTACTTTTGTATTCACACGCTCTCTTCCGTAATGTATTCGAAGATATCATCCCTCACAGGCACTTCCAGCTTCCAGTGAATATTGACCGCTGTTTTTGCTGTGCCAGGCAGGACGAATTCCTCCGGCATGCCCGCCGGGTCTCCTGCCGGATAAAGCCTGCCGAGATAATAGAATTCCTTCGAGGCTTTGTCGTCCTTGTTCTTCCGTACGAAAAGGTGCACTGCAATGCCCCGCTCGCGTGAGTGCAGGAAGTTCTGCACATCCTCTGACTGGATGCTTCTGCCGGATTTGGAGACAGCGACGAGCTCATCCGGGGACGTAAAATGGTCCTCGTAGCGCTGTGTTGCGGCAACATTCTCATCCTTGTCATAGTTTACAAATACGGGGAAAGTTTTTGTCTCTGCATCATATTTATAGCCGCCGATGTTGAGGGGAACCTCATTGTGGGACCAGTTCAGAAGACGGCAGACATCCTCGTAGGTATACTTTTGGTTGAGGACAAGGCTGGTATCGGAATAGGGACTGCTGTAATCCCGCCTGTAGCGGGAAAGGCCGAAATCGACAACCTCCGAGAGCAGGGTGCGGAATTCACCGTTGGTCAGGACCTGCCGGAATGCATCCGAAAGGGTATAGCTTCCATCCTCCTGCTGCCGGATGAGGACACAGTCGCTGTAGGTCTTTTTGCCGGACCCTGCCGGAAACTCATTCGTCAGCAGGCTGATCACGCTGCGGTCCGCCGCTTCTGACAATGCAAGGTGATACTCCGTTTCAAGATCATGGTAAGCTGTGAAAAGATCCTGGCAGAGCGGTTCCGTGGTGGAATGCTCCCGGTTCTGAGTCAGCTGCAGGGCGGCCTTCAGCAGCAGCAGCTCCTGCGCCCTTTTTCCGTCCGCGAATTTGCAGGAGACAAATTCCAGTATGTGGGCTTCGTGGTTGGAAAGCTCCACGGTATAGTCCTTCTTGTCGTACTTCTTCAGGAAGGCGTAATAGGAGCCGAACTTCCGGAAAATATGGAGTACATCCATCTCGCCGTAGCTGTCGAAATCTTCAAGTGCCGGGATACGGCCGAGCTTCGCCTTCAGGTTCTCATAGTTTTCCCGGATAAGCTTCGTGTCATCCACGTTAGCCCGGTCAATGGACGCGTAGATTCTCTTTCGGGAGATCTCATCGAAATGGATGGTCGAGCTGCCCGGAATGACGCGCGCGCCATTCGACACATAGCGGCGCATGTTGTCCTTGTTATAGGTCCTGTCACCGGACAGGGCAATCGGAATCATGTAATTGTTGGAATAGTTGCCAATGAAATCCAGCACGACAACAAATTCCTTGTCCTCGCTCTTGCGGAGGCCGCGGCCCAGCTGCTGGATGTAAATGATGGGACTCTTGGTCGGGCGAAGGAGAATCACCTGATTGACTTCAGGAATGTCTACACCTTCATTGAAGATGTCAACTGTGAGTATATAGTCCAGCTTCTCCGCATTCGGGTCATCTGTCGTAAGCCCCTCAATCGCTTCTTCCCGCTCCTTCTGGGAAACATCTCCGGACAGGAATACCGTTTTCAGGCCATGCTCATTGAATTTGTGCGATAGCTCTTCCCCGATCTCCCGGCGGCTGACAAACATCAGCCCCTTCACCCGCCTCCCGCAATGGCCGTAGTAGGCTGCCTTGTCCAGGATGTACCGGACACGGTCATCGGATATCAGGAAATTAAACTGGCGAAGATCCAGGGCTTTGGTGCCAAGCTGTGCGTCGTCAGATGTCTGTCCCTCAACCTCGAGATCAGTGATTCCAAAATAGTGAAACGGACACAGCAGATTGTCCTCCAGCGCCTGCTGGAGACGAATCTCATAGGCTATGTTATGGTCAAACAGGGCGTAAATGTCTTTCCCGTCGGTGCGCTCCGGGGTTGCTGTCATCCCAAGCCAGAAGCGTGGCCGGAAATAGCGCATGATCTTCTGATAAGATTCGGCGCCGGCCTTATGGACCTCATCAATAATGATAGTTTCAAAATCATCCGGCCGGAAGGAGGACAGCGTTTTGTCCTCGGACATAGTCTGGATCGTGGAGAACAGATAATCCGTATCGTGATCCTTGGATATTCCGGATAAAAGGCCATAGGTTTTCGCTGTCCCGAAAATTTTGCGATAGCTTGCCATAGCCTGCTTCGCAATCTGCTCCCTGTGTACGAGGAACAGGACCCGGGATGGGTTTTCCTCCCGCATGGCAAACGCTGAAGCATAGGTCTTGCCGGTACCCGTCGCGGAGATCAGCAGTGCCCGGCTCTTACCCTCTTCACGGATTGCATTAAGTCCGCGGATAAATCCCCGCTGCATGCTGTTGGGTTTCAGGATATAGGCTTCGAAATCGACAGTCCTGCTGTTTGCGACTGCCTGCCGGGCAACTGTTCTCTGCTGCTTCGAAATCCTGTAGGCTGTTTCGTAGTCAGCAATAAAGTCCTCATACGGTTTCGTTTGCTCCGCATCCCACAGTCCCCGGAACTCCTGCAGAATCTGGCGGGCGTACTCGCCCTGCTCCGTTGAGACAATGCGGGTATTCCATTCCTTATTCTGCGTAAGGGCGGACAGCGTCATATTGGAGCTGCCGACGATGATCCGATAAACCGGATCCCTGGCATCACGGAAAATGTACCCTTTCGTGTGGAAGCCTTCGCTCTGCTCCGTACGGTACATGCGGAGTTCCAGGTTCTTCAGTGAATGCAGCTTCCGGAGGGCAGATGGCTCGCTGAAGTTCAGGTAGTCAGTCGTCAGGATCTTACCGGGAATTCCCCTGTCCTCCAGTTCCTTGAGTGTCTGCAGAAGGGGCGTAATACCGCTCAGGGTAATAAATGCTACGCTTATATAAAATTCGCTGCAGGCCTGAAGCTCATGCTCTACACTTGAGAGAACCTTCCTGCCCTGCCTGAAGTCGTTTGAAACAAACTCCGGCTTGTACGCAGCGCTGGAATTGACAGACTGGTCAATAAACGCGGAGTAATATCCATTGCGGAGGCGCTGCACTAATCTGGAATTGCTGTCCCCGAACTGCTCGATTTGCTGGCTCATTTTCCCTTAATATGCCTGCGTCAGCAGGCATGCTCCGATGCGAATCTGTTACCGGATGTCCTTTCTGTCCATAGACCTTGTGATCAGGTCCTGTGTCTCCCGGAAGGCCTCCGGAAGATAGTCCTTCTCCCATTCACGGCCGGCATGCAGCATCCTGAAGCCTTGCCTCTTCATTGCATGAAGGATGTTCCGGCAGCAGCATTTCGATTTTGTCCCGGACAAGCCTGCGGTCGGCAGGGAGCCAGTCCACGTCATACAGGTGCTGACGGTCCAGCCAGCGGGCGGCCTCGTGTTCCAGGAGAACGAGTTCCCCGCTGACGACCCTGCACAGAAAGCAGTCCATAGTGAGGTGAAAGGACGGATAATCGCTCTCCACCCGCTCCAGGAGGCGGATGACCTCAATCCGGGTATCCAGCTCCTCACGGATCTCCCGGCGGATGGCCTGTTCCGGTGTCTCCCCCGGCTCAACCTTGCCGCCCGGAAATTCCCATCCGTCCTTAAATTCCCCGTATCCTCTCTGCGTGGCAAAAATTTTTCCGCCGTCCATCATGACGGCGCATACTACATGCTTTGTTTCCATTTGTCATAACTCCTTCATGCCCCTGCAGCCCTGCAATACATTATATGATGCCGGGGGCAAAAGGTCCTATTGAGATTTAATAGCCAGCAGACCACGTCCATGAGCGATCATAATTTATCTAGAATTAAGGTGCCAAAAGTATTTTTCAAGGCAAAATGACGGACCGGAAAAACAGTCATCCTTGCGGAATACCGTACCTTATTCCGCTGAATTCACTTCGTCAGCCCGCTCCTTCAGCGCCCGATAGAACTCCTTTGGATCCGATGGCGCTCCGTCGTGCTCATAGTCCGCTCCGGAGTCATAGATGTTGTCCATCTCGATCCGGTTCTCGTAGCCGCAGCGCGTACACTTCCAGACATGCAGGTGGTCGTCGAAGCCCTCCTGATCGTTCAGATACTCCCCGCAGCGGTCGCAGTACCAGTCCACACCGGGGAACCGGTGATCCAGATCGTCCCCGTCGTAGAACCACTCCTCCCTGCCGTCCTTCTCCGGGTCGTCCGTGTCCACCACCTCGACCCTGCGCTCCGTGTGCCGGTATGACCGCCTCTCACGGAACGAACTGAGGTACACCGTTACCAGCCGTCCGCATTCATTCCGGAGCAGTGAAAACAACAGGAGCCAGGTCCATGCTTTGGCTGCCCCTTCGATAGTTCCCTGACGCCACTGATAGACGACGTTCTCCATCACATTCCGGAATGTCTCGTCCTCGATCGGGAACAGCTCCTGCTCCTTCTCGTCCAAGGCGAGCTCCGCCCGCCTGTCGCACACTGCCACGAAATAGTCATTGAAGGTGGACATAAATCGATCTGTCTGATCATCCGTCAGGTCAGCCAGGCGCTGAAGGCTGCGATTCGCCAGTGCCGCCACGTATTCCGGACTGTTACACAGATCGCCGGCCGCCCGGCGCAGCAGCTCCGCCGTCGTGGCGCGCTCCTTCTCCAGACTCATCTGCGCAGTCCCCATCAGCCTGCCGAGGATCTGTGTCACCTGCCGGCTGCCACTGACATAGAGATGGTCATGATACCGTGCGGCACGGATGACCCGATCGCGCAGATCATATTCCGCCGGGACCTTAGTTTTCCCATCTGACTCCTTCTCCTCGATCAGCAGTGACGGGAAGAAGTCGTCCAGCAGATCAATCTGCTTCGGCAGGAAGTCCTCCTGCAGCACATCCCGGTAATACCAGTTCATGATCACGCCGAAGCGCAGCTCACCGGACAGCTTGTTCTCTTCTGTTCCCGATAGATTGCGATCTGTCTGTGCCATTTAATTTTCCTCCGGTAATGTTTTCCAGGCATCCCGTTCCTTGAAGTACCGCTCTGCCTTTCTGGTATCCGCACAGATCCGTCATTGTCAGGATCTTCTCCGGCGAATGCTTCAGACTCTCATGCGTCTGAGCTCTGTCCCAGGGACATCCGTTTTCGGCGCGCAGATGACGCACCACTTCCTGAAGCTTAGCAACTTCCGTTAAATCCTCGTCTCAACGTCCGACTGAGGCAAATGCTGGCCATCTATCATGACATGGTTCTTCATATGTTTACTCATACTGTGATTGTCCGCATCTCCAATTCGTATGTCATTTTGCCTTGAAAAATACTTTTGACACCTTAATCATATTAAAGGCAGAAAGTATATCAGGACACCGTCTAAATATTATTTTTCTGATCCGGGGCTCAGAAATGCAAGTCTGGGATTCAGGCAGCTTGAAGAGACCCACCTCATGGAGAATATTCTGTATAACGACCTTGTCAGACGTGGGTTTGATGTGGATGTAGGCGTAGTTGAACAGAATGTCCGGGAAGACAGCGGGAAAAAGATACGCAGGCAATTGGAAGTGGACTTTGTAGTAAACAGAGGAATCGAAAGATACTATATCCAATCAGCATTATCTATTGCAGACCCCGGAAAAAGAGAGCAGGAAATCGCTTCGCTTGTCAGGATACCTGATTCTTTCAAAAAAGTGGTGGTTGTGCGGGACTACATACAGCCATGGGTCGATGAGAACGGAATTCAATATATCGGTATTGAAGATTTTCTGCTGAATGAAGACATACATTTATTATGAAATGGACGAGAAGTTTGCCTTGTTTGCTTAAGTAAACAGAATGGTTTAAGGATAGCCATACAATTCAATTTTACCTGTTAGGCCTTTATTATTTATGCTGCCGCTCTGCATGGATTTTGTTCTTACGATATAATAGCAATGTCGGGACAGCCGCGGAACCGGCTGTGGTCCCGAAGTCTTCGGTGAGGAGATCCAGCTGGTATTCAGTTCTGACGCATTGGGGGAGCTAAAATTGAATATTCCGGATAAATTGAAGAGAACTCTTGATGAGATATTCGAAGCCTTTTCCATTGTCTGCGAGGGCACCTATGTTTATGTCAATGACATGTCGGTGGACCTGTCCCGGTGGTCGCGGACAGCGGTGGACGCCTTCGACCTGCCCGGGGAATATATGACGAACGCCGGAGGGATCTGGGAGGAGCACATTCACCCGGAGGACCGGGAAGCCTATCATAAAAGCATTGATGAAATCATGCGCGGCGCGGCAGGCAGCCACGACATGCAGTACCGTGCCAGAAACCGCCAGGGCAATTACGTCATGTGCACCTGCAGGGGTGTTGTCATTCATGACGCCGAAGGAAAGCCTGCCTATTTCGCGGGCTCCATCCGCAATCACGGACTCGAAGGCGACATCGATGTCATGACCGGCTTAAGAGACCAGAAGGGCTTCCTGGAGGACCTGGAGGAGAGCCTGTCCGAGCAGAAGCCTTTTTTCGCGGCAATTCTGGGGATCAACGGCTTCTCCGAAATCAACACGCTGTACGGATATGATTTCGGGAACCTCGTCATTCAGAAAACAGCACGCCTGTACCTGACACAAACCCTCAACGGCGGCAGGGTTTACCGGCTGGACGGTGCCAGATTCGGCCTGATCAGCAAAAATTTCACCCCGGAGCAGGCAGAGGATGCCTTTAGCAGGTTCCGGGACAGGACGAGGAAGGGATTTACCATCGACGGAATCCATATCAGCTTTGTCGTCAGTGAGGGCGGCATCTATGTGGATTCCTATGAGGTGAACAGCCACACCATTCTCGCGTGCCTGGAGTCTGCTTACCGCAGATCCGGAAGAAATATGCTGGGCGACGTGACCATATTTTCCGCCAGGGCAGGCCAGAAGCAGGCCGAAGCCCTTGCGCTGCTGTCCGATATCCGCGAATCGGTCTTTCAGAAATGCCGCGGTTTCCTGCTCTACTACCAGCCGATCATGAATGCGGAGAGCCAGACGCTTCGCGGCGCGGAAGCGCTGATCCGGTACCGGGATGACCGGCATGGACTGGTTTTTCCGGACACGTTTATCCCGTTCCTGGAGAACGACTCCATCTTCCCCGAGCTGGGCAGCTGGATCCTCCGCAGAGCCATGGAGGACGGGGCCCGCTTCGTGCAGAAGGTCCCTGACTTCATCATGAATGTGAATCTGTCCTATGTGCAGCTGGAACAGGCGGGATTTGCGGAAGAGGTAAAGCGGCTGCTGGATGAGACCGGGTTCCCTGCGCGCAATCTGTGCCTGGAAATCACGGAACGCTGCCGGTTCCTTGATCTCCAGCTCCTGAAAAGCATCATGAATGATCTTCGGCAGTATGGCGTTAAATTTGCGCTTGATGATTTCGGGACCGGCTTCTCTTCCGCTTCGCTGCTGAATGATCTTTCCTTTGACACGATCAAGATTGACCGTGCCTTCGTCACGGGGATTGCCGTTGACACGAAGAAGCAGGACGCCCTGAGCCATCTCGCGGGACTTGCCCGGACCTTCGGATCCGATGTCTGTGTGGAGGGCATTGAGGACGAGGCAACGCGGGAAGCCGTGAACCGCTATCACGTGACAAGCCTGCAGGGGTACTTGTACTCAAAGCCTGTCTCGGCAGAAGTATTTGAGCGGGACTGGGTCTGAATCGAGCAGGGGGATTTCATCCCCCACTCGATTCGGCTACGCAGCTATCATCTCGAGCCTTTCAGACTCTCGATGATGAGCGGTCACCACAGAGCCGTCTCTGCATGCTCGGCGGCTTCGTGGCTCGTCGCCTTCACAAAAAGCGGGGGCCGCATCTGCGGTCCCCGCTTTAACTCTCTCCCCTTATCCTCGCATCGCTTACTTAGCTGTGGCAGCGAACTTGGTACCAAGCTTCAGGAAGCCGATGAAATCAGTTCCGTCATACAGGTCGCTGAAATCAGAGCCTCCGGGGATGGTGATCTCATAATCATCTCCCTTATACCGGTAATCAATCACTGCCGTGACATCCGGCCTTGCGGAGATTAAGTCATATACGGAGCGGTGAAGGCTCATCCAGCCCTCATTGTCACGCTTCATCCTGTCGGGAACAGCGTCAATCACAACAGTGCTGCCGCCTGCTGTCTTCTCTACCGCTTTCTCAGTATCAACCATGAACTTACCGTATGCCGAAATCGGGAGACGATACTTTACCTCTCCGCAGGTGCTGCAGCGGTAAACCATCTCACCATCCGTGCTGTCGGTAGGCTCCACCTCAATGTCCCAGCGGTATGTGTGCGTGTGCACCCAGACTTCCTCCGCCTGAACCTGCATAGGAACCACAAACGTGAAGGCCGCAATAACGGCTGCCATTGCGACGCCCAGCATGTTCATCCATTTTCTCAGCATTATTTCATCCTCCTCATAAATTTTTCGGGCAGATTCCTCCTGCCCGTGCTTCAAATCCTCCTATCATTATGGCACAGCTGCAGCCGAAATACGACAGTTTTTTATGATTAATCAGAAGTCGAAGACGTTCAGGCCGGTGCCGGAGAAGTCGTCCTTCCTCCTGCCGATTTCGCCGTCCAGTGCCGTCACGAAGAGTTCACAGGTGCCGCTGATGCGGGCTTCATTCAGGTGTCCGCCGAAGGCATTGCCGCTCCGGTCCGCCACCGTGATATGCAGATGCAGGTAGGGCTTGCCGTCCTGCCTCGTCATGCTGCCCGTGATCGACGTGATTTCCAGAGGCTCATCCTTCTGTGTGGCGTCAAACTGCTGGCGTTCAACATCATAGACGCCGAACTTCACATGATCTGCCGCACCGAGCCCCTCAACGATGGCGGCGCGGATCTTCTCCCTCTCCTCCAGCTCCAGGAGTGAAGCCATGACCTCCTCGCCGCGGTCGATGCGTACCGCGTAAACACTGCCAAGCCTGCGATATTTCATAATGAATTGCCCTCCTTTGAAAACCCCATACTACTTCCGCTTCCACTTCGCAAGAAGTGAGCAGACCCTCACCGAAGCATCGAAGCGGCTCGCCGGGTTAAGGAAGGCCTGCATGTGACATTTTTAGCTTCTGTTAGCTTCTGTTTGTTTTTTTAGCTTCTGTTTGTTTTTTAGCTTCTTTTAGTTTCTGTTAGCTTCCGTTAGCTTCTGTTTGTTTTTTTAGTTTCTGTTAGCTTCCGTTAGCTTCTGTTTATCTTCCAAAAATATTTTTGCCGCTTTCAGTGCCCGGTGTCCAGCAGGGAAGCAGTCAAAATCAGTCTTCGCCTTCCTTTCCTTGCCGGTAAGGCAGCGCGGGGATGCTGACCGGGATGTTGAACATGGATTTGAGAATCAGGACCAGGACCACCAGCACGATGATCGGGATGGCACACGAGGTGATCAGCAGGACAGCGATGGAATTAAGAAAGCTGCTCAGAATGTCCTCAAACTCATGCGCCACCTTGCTGACTCCTCCGGAGACTGCATTGAAGACTTTTTCGATGAGCGTGCCGTCCGAATCCCGGGACTTTTCGGCGGTAGCCTTAAGCTCCCCGCTTGCCTTCTGTGCCTGCTCGATGGTTTCGTCGATGGAAGCTTCCGATTCCGTCATGACCATCCCGGCAATATAGGTGCTGCAGGGCACTGCCAGATACAGGGACAGTGTCAGGACGAGGAGCTTCGTTGCCGCCGAACGGAGTGCGTGCTTCCACTTTACCTGCCCAACGGCAAACAGGACACAGGCGATCGGGATCAGGAAGCGGAATCCAATGTTCGCCATGACCATGAAGAGGTACTTTTCGAGGTAGAGCGCTGCAAGGATGATGACGAAATATCCGGACAGGTCCGCAAGCTTCTGCGCAACAGGCGTCGCCGTATCTCCGGGCATAACCGTAATCGCGGTCGAAGCGCCCACCGCGGCGCCGGCAAGCTTCATAACCTGCTTCTGACTGTCCTCCAGATAGCTAAGCGACGGTTCCTGCAGCTTAGGGGATGACACAATTGTTGTGACGAGTGTTGCCGAGATCATCGCAATCAGCAGAGGGATCAGGATCCTGCAGACCTTCGTCATAATGGTTTCTTCCGCGTTACCTTCCATGTCAGTTGACCTCCGATTGCAGTCTGACAACGAGTGAATAATCCGAAGCCACGCCCCGGATTACAGGCTCGAAGATCCCCTGTACAGCCAGACCTGCAAAGTTTCTGGCCTGGTCCATCACATTGGCTTCCTCCAGCCTTTGTGTCATTTTGTTGCGGGCTTCCGTCTCCAGTCTGCTGCTCTCTTCGACGGTCATCTCGATCTTACCAAACGCAAGAATTCCGTTTTTCTGCTGCAGGACTTCTGTCTTCGAGCTGTCAATGTCGACATGGTCCAGAACAGGATCAGGAACAGTGATGGTCACTGTATTCGCGTCCCGGTCTGTCTCGATATCAGACGCCTGCAGGTTTTCGAGATCCACCATGTAATAGGCAGTCCCGCTGTACTGGATTACCTGCGATTTCTTCAGGGGATCGATATCAAAAACACCTTCCTTCGTATTCAGCACGACAACCGACACCGGAATCTCGCAGACGTCGAGCTTCGATTTCAGCTGTGCTTCCTGCAGCACCGGCTCCTCGAAATCCGCGAACAGATCAGGGCTGATCTCCACGTCGTGCTGCTCCTCCCCGGAGCTGTACGATATCCCTGCCGCGGAATCGCCGGAAAATGCTCCGTCTGCTCCGAGGAATGCATTAAACCTTGAGGAATGAACGAGAATCAGGGAAACTACTACCCCGATGATCAGAAGAACTGTCGCAAGGAGAACGCCCTTCCCTCTGCCGTACTCTTCACCATCCTGATTGTGCATCTTCATGCATGTACCTCCAGTAATGACTTATCTTCTTCCCCTATTGTATCAGCCTGACACTGTCCTGCACTTCTTTTGGAATAGTTTTGGGTATCGTTTTCCAAGGCAAGCAGTCCCACACTGAGATTGCAGAAGAGGCGTTCTGGAAATTTCACATGGAAGTTTTCCGATGCAGAATGCAGGGAAGATAGGTTCTGACAACTTCGAACGGACTTCTCTACAATGAGATACAGAGAGTATTTCTTCATGTGACACCGCGCAGTGCACCAACGTGCTGCGTATGTTATCTACGTCTTTCCTAAGGAGGAGATGGCTATGAGCATTGCTGCATTGATACTAGGTATTATCTCGATTGTGATCGGGGTGTTCTTTTCCTCGATTCTGGGCTGGCTGGGAATCATTGTTGGTGTCCTGGGCATCATACTTGCGGCACTCGGCAGGAAGAGCGGCGCGAACGAAGGAATGGCTACTGCTGGTCTTGTATGTTCGATCATCGGACTTGTCCTGAGTGCAATCCTGTATATTGCGTGCGTTGCCTGCGCGGCAGGTGCATCAAGCCTGACGTCAAAGGCAGTAGATGATGCGTCTGAAGCGTACAGCAGGGCAATCGATGAAACTGCAGATGCCTATTCCTCCGCTCTGGAGGAATCCGCAGATCAGCTAAGCAGCGAGATGACCGAAGCGACCGCTGATTATGTGCAGAGTATTTATGATGCCGCCGGAGAATATGTAAAGAACGCGGCACAGTAATGCGTGTACTGATCGAATCTCCCTACGTGTCTGTATGGGGGCATCTGCTCCCCTGGTACGGGATCTGTATCCTGATCGGAACAGGTATCGCAAACGCAGCCGCATTAAGGGAAATCCGCCTGCGTGACGGAATTGATGTCAACGATTTTATCCTGGCTGAGGGATGGGGACTGCTGGGTGCAATGATTGGCTCCAAGCTTCTGTACCTGATTTTGTCACTGGATGAAATCGAATGGAGCAGGATGACAGATCCCTCGTACTTTGGATGGTATATGCGGGGAGGCTTTGTCTTCTACGGAGGGCTTGCAGGGGCGCTTTTGGCGCTTTTCGCTGCGGAGCGGCTTCATCATCTCAGGCTGCGGGGCCTTTTAAATACCGTCGTATTTGCCATACCCCTGGCGCACGGATTCGGCAGAATCGGATGCTGGCTTACGGGATGCTGCTATGGCATCCCGTATTCCGGTTTCGGGAGTGTGGTTTATCTGAAATCGCTGACAGCGCCGAACCGTGAACCCCTGTTTCCGGTTCAGCTTCTCGAAGCAGTCTCACTGTTCCTGCTGTCCGCTGTTCTCCTGAGAATCAGCAGGTCCCGGAGGGAGCACAACGTTCTGGCGTATTATATTCTGCTGTACTCCGTAATTCGTTTTCTTCTGGAATTCCTGAGGGGTGATGCCGTGAGGGGACACTGGGGATGGCTGTCTACCTCACAGTGGATCAGCCTGCTGTTCACAGGTGCCTGCCTCTTTGGTCTGCTCCTTCCTTCGCAGCGAAAAGTTCCACCTTCTACCATGATGTAGTGCAAAACTTCTGATTTTCCTTGAGTGTCCGATATTTCGATCGCTCTTCCACTTCTAAATTATTCTACGGAATTCAGTTTTCTGTCTGGGATCACAGGCAGTATTTTCCAAATCCTAATGCTCAAGTGCATATTTTTGACTGGTTAAAATCTGCGTCCATGCATATTTTTGATCGGTTAAAATCTGCACGCGTGCAGATTTTCTACCTGTCCCGGATTTTTGGAAAGGATTTGGGCATAGTCTTTCTCACCGGAAACGGCCACACTGGACCTGTAATAATAGACAGGCAGGAAATTACACATGGAGTATTTCCGATGAAAAAGGCAGTGAAGAAGGAATCTGACAACTTCGATCGTGCTTCTCTACAATGGGATGCAGATGTGGGAGGCGCTATGAAGGGGCTGGAACCGGAAGGATTCAATGACGTTTACAGGGAGATCAACAGCGTTCTCGGCAATCCCCGAGCGGTCCTCCGTAATCGGTAAATAGAATCCGTCTAGGAACCAGCCTCCTGCTTTGATACGCTTGTACTACGCGTAGAGCAGGAGGTTTTTGCATGGACGAACGCATGA
>ONEK01000032.1 GCA_900316855.1 uncultured Lachnospiraceae bacterium
TGATTGTCAGATATTTGATTGAAAATGTGCGCTGCCCGTCTGTACTACGGCATTGCCTTCGTATTGATTTCGGGCCGTCCGCCTCAGCGGCGAACTGTTATAAGATACAACCTTTGCTGAGGTTTGTCAACGACTTTTTTAAAAAATCGTGACATCCGAAGCAGTTCCGGTTGTCCTGCCGCACTCTTTTGGGTGTATTTCCTACTGCCCTCCCGAGGCGACAAACGGTATTCTATCATCGCGATTTTGCGTTTGCAAGCACAAATTCAGCTTTTTCATCACGTTTGGCAGTATTGAAAAACGGACTCCAAGATGTGGTATTTCCGGAGTCCTTTTTCTACTATTCGTTTATGCATCTTTCCCAAATGTGATGATCTTAAAGTATGAAAGTGCGCAGGAAATATTCCATGAGGTACAGCAATGCAAAGCCCTCCAGGAATCCGATCACGCCTCCGAGAAAGGCATCGATTCCGTGAATAATGGGAAGCTTTGCCAGGATGTTGATGCTGGTCATCAGCACATGTATCAGGCGGTAGACTATGGCAAGCAGGATCAGCAGAATGCCGCCCGTCAGCAGGGAAGATACCCGCCCGCTGCCGTGCTCCTCGACGATCCCCGCGATCAGCAGGATCACAAAGCCGGCGGCAATAAGCGACAGAAGTCCCGAGAGCTCACTGGCCAGCCCTCTGTGATATCCGTGTACCGTACTGCCCAGCAGTACCAGTGCAGATACCAGAAGAATCAGCGGAATATACCAGTTCATCATTCCAGCACCATCATCTGGACCGCGCTGTCCGTTACTATGAGATAGCGGTTGGGATACGCCGTGGGAATCACCGCGGACACGGCCTTCCCGAACTTGCCGTCATAGCGCAGGCTCCCGTTGATATTTATAATTTTGATCTGCTGATCATTGCTGATCACAACTCTGTCTCCGACAATCTGAAGGCTGGTGTAGTCCATGGAGAAAGATACTGTTCCCGCCTGCTGTCCCGTGCCGTCATACAGTTTCAGGACATACTGGCTGTCGCCTGTCGTATCAGGAAACAGCAGGCCGATGTATTTGTCGCCCGCGAACACGCCCTGTACCTCATCCGCAAACATGGCATTGGCGCCGGCCTTGGGAATTTCCTTTCCCTCGAAGAAACTGATCCTGCCGTCGGAAACTCCGTACGAAACAGAATCATTCAGAAAGCCGACGAGCGGGAATATCTCATTTTCGTAATTAAAGCCGGCTACATTATTTTCCACCGCATTCTGACCGACCGCGCCGAAATTGTAAAACGCGATGCTGGTGTCAGCTGATGCGTTTTCATAGATCAGGTGCGACACCACAACCATTTCACCGGAAGGGGAAACCGCCACCGCGAGCGGATAACCGGACTGGTTCATCGTCGTCTTGAAATAAGCGATGGTGCTGCCATCCGAATCGAACAGATATACCCACGTCACATCCGTATCGTCCAGGACAGCCGCCACCTCGCCGGACGCAGAGACACTGATTGCGCGGATCGGCATATTGGTATTGATCGTTCCCAGATTCTTCTGTGAATTGCAGACGTAGATGGTGCTGCCGCCATAATCTCCGATTGCCAGAATTCCGCCCTCGGAAGCAGTCACGGGCTCCTGCATCTCAAACGTGATGTTCCAGATCATGTCTCCCCCGGCGGACATGCACGAAGCACCGTCGCGGGAATAAGCAACGACACACCCGTTAAGCGGAAGATACCGCGTCCCCTCCTCCCCGGTAAGATCCGCTATTTTCCTATAGGTAGCGGCGGTGAATTCCCGGTTGGCGGACTGCATCAGAATGAGTATGACAGCAGCCGCCATGGCCGCCGCAAACAGCAGAACCCGCAGAATGGTTCTCCGGGCCTGCCTGCGATGCTGCAGGAGCGCCCCGTCATCTTCCGGTTCTTCTTCCCCGTAATCATCGGGAACCGCCCCGGCATCCTCCGCTGATAAGACGAGCGGTGTGTCATCCACATCGCCCGCCTCCCGTTCACTATTGAATTGGTCCTCTGAGGGACCCTGCCCATGAGGATTTCTGAACTTAATGACAGCCATCGAGCCGTTTTACCTTATCGAGAAGCGGTACTCCGTCACAGAGTCATATACCCGGTTCCTGTCGAAAATAACATCCGGAAAATTATCATGGTTCACGGAATCCGGATAAAACTGCGTCTCCAGTGCGAAGGCGCTCCTCCTGCCATAGGATTTTCCGCCCTTGCAGCCCTTGTCATCCACAAAATTGCCTGCATAAAACTGGATACCCGGAAGCGTCGTGTAGACGTCCATCACCCTGCCGCTGACCGGGGAGACCGCTTTCGCGGCATGCGCCATGACACCATCCTCTGACGTGCCGTCGATCACGAAATTGTGATCGTAGCCTCCGACGAGGCGCAGCTGCTCCTCGTCCGCCTCAATATCCCGTCCGATCGGCTTTTC
The DNA here is from genome assembly GCA_900316855.1 of uncultured Lachnospiraceae bacterium. Taxonomy (GTDB): domain Bacteria; phylum Bacillota; class Clostridia; order Lachnospirales; family Lachnospiraceae; genus CAG-791. Next base: position 2,449 of record ONEK01000032.1, read on the forward strand.
CTTCGTAAAGTCAAAGACCGTTCCCGCAACCGGACGGATTTCGCCGGTCGGAATTGCACCCTTTCGCACCGGTGTGAAATAAGAGCAGTACAGTGTGAGCAGCGTACCCTCCATGCTGCCGCTCCCTTCCCCGTCCAGATTCCAGTATGCATGGTTCGTAGGATTGAGAACCGTTTTGCGGTCCGTCACTGCATGGTAATGAATCTTCAGCCCGTTTGCCGGTGTCACGGTATAGGTAACCGTAATGTCCTTATTGCCGGGCAGTCCATACTCCCCGTCCGGCGAAGAAAGCGTGAACGTCACATAATCCGTTCCCGCAAGCGCCTTCCACATTTTCTTGTGAAAGCCATGATCAAAATCCGTATGCAGGTTATTCGGTCCGTCATTCACCGGCATCTGATACGTGACGCCGTCAATCGAAAACCGTGCGTCCGCCGTCCGGTTCGCGACCGGCCCGACGAGGGAACCGAAAAAGTCCTTGTTGGTCTCGTAGCCTGCGGCATCGTCAAAGCCCAGCAGCAGATCTGCATGGTTTCCGTTCGAATCCGGTGCCGACAGGGATACGAGTTCCGCGCCGAAGTCAATGACCTTCGCGCTGATGTTCCCGTTGGACAGGTTATAGGCCGTCACCGGTCTCCCGTCACGCAATACCCCGAACTGTTCCTTCGTTACGCTCATCTGCTCCCCCTTCTGCCTGCCGCTGCAGGCTTGAAAATCAGGAAACTCCGGAAATTCCGCCTGCGCGGTATTTCGCGGAATTATAACTCCGTACGTCCCTCCAGCGCACGAAGCAGTGTCACTTCATCGATATATTCCAGGTCCCCGCCGACCGGAACACCGCTGGCGATCCGCGTCACCCTGACTCCTGTCGGCTTGATCAGCTTGCTGATGTACATGGCGGTTGTCTCGCCCTCAAGGCTGGAGTTCGTGGCGATAATAACCTCCTTCACGGTATCATCCTGCAGCCGCTGGATCAGCTCCTTCAGACGGATATCCGAGGGCCCGATCCCCAGCATGGGGGATATCGCACCATGCAGGACATGATACAGCCCCTGGTATTTCCCCGTCTTTTCATAGGCGGCAAGATCGCGCGGATTCTCCACAACCATAATCGTGGAGTGGTCGCGCTTCGGGTCCGCACAGATCGGGCAGAGCTCCGTGTCTGTCAGATTCTGGCAGACCCTGCAGTAATGCACGTGCTGCTTGGCATCGACAAGCGCATCGGCCAGCCGCTGTACCCGTTCGCCGGACATCCCGATTATATAAAAAGCAAGGCGCTGTGCCGACTTGTTTCCAATACCGGGCAGCGCCGCCAGTTCATCGATCAGATGATTGATATGACCACTGTACAGATTCATGCAGCTTACAGTCCGCCGGCCATTCCGCCGAACAGCTTCTGGGATTCCTCGTCCACCTGCTCCATTGCCTGATTTACTGCGGCAAGCACCAGATCCTCGAGTGTCTCCACATCATCCGGGTCAACCGCGTCTTTGGAAATGGAGACCGCCTTCACCTTCCTGTCACCGGTTACAGTAACGCTGACCGCTCCGCCGCCGGCCGCTGCGGTGAATTCCTGCTGCTCCAGCTTTTCCTTGTTCTGCTGCATCTGATTCTGCATGCGCTGTGCCTGCCGGATCAGATTATTCATATTCCCGGGGATTCCTCCTGCCGGAAAGCCTCCACGTCTGCTCATCTGCCTCAGTTCTCCTCTGTTTCTATCGGCATATTGACTGCCTTGCGAATATCCACATAATTGTCCGGGAATTTACTACCCTTGTCAAGAAGTTTGTACTCTACCGGAATCTGCTTCCCGATTCTGGAAGCCAGATATTCCTCAAAAAATTTCCTGTTCTCCTCCGTATTTTTCCCGGTGAAGGCGTCCGCATTGATAAAATTGTCAAACACGACCAGCAGATGTCCGTCCCCGGTGACAGAAGGCTTACCGCCCAGAAGATAGATCTTCAGCATATGCTGCTCCGGCGGAATTCCCCCGATGAGGGAATTCCACATGCCGGCCACTTTGCTGAGATCCTCCGACAGTGCGGCGGGAAGGACGGGCTTTTGCTTCTCCGCTTCAGAATCCTGTCGGGAAGTATCCGGCACAGAGACTCTCCCCGGACGTTCGTTCGCGGCAGCTGTTCCTTCTTCCGTCTGACGCGCAGGTGCCGGCAGACTGCCGGAGTACAGCTTCTGCTCATCCGATACCAGCTTCTCCTCCAGGACACGGACCCGTTCCATCAGGGACAGGACCTTTTTCTCCGGGTCCCCGGAAAGATCCATGGACGGCTCACACAGGCGGATGATCGCTGTTTCCGTCAGAATCCGCCGGTTTGACGAATACCGGATCTGCTCCATCAGTGCGGAAAATACATTGATATAGCGGATATCCTCCGCAAGCTCCGACTGTCTTGCGTCCGCAAGCATCGATTCGAGGCTGTCGGATGATACGTCCAGGGAATCCGCCACGTCCTCCGATGCCTTCAGCAGCATGACGTTGCGGAGATACCCGATGAAATCCGCCACAAACTGGACCAGTTCCCGGCCCTCCCTAAGGATCTGATCCAGGATATCGAGTGCTCCTTTCACATCGTTCCGGTGAACGCAGCCGAACAGGGTGGAAAACACTCTGGTATCCACTGCTCCCAGAATCTTCAGGGTCTTGTCATACGTCAGGGTCCCGCTTCCGTAATTGAACGCATTGCATTCATCCAGAATAGAAAGGCCGTCGCGCATGGATCCGTCCGCTGCGGAAGCAATATAGCGGAGCGCCTTATCCTCTGCATCGATCCCTTCCCTGCCGCACACGACCTTCAGCCGGTCCTCAATCGTCTGTACCGGCAGACGTCCGAAGTCATACCGCTGACAGCGGGACAGAATGGTCATGGGGAGCTTGTTCGGCTCCGTTGTCGCAAGAATGAAGATCGCGTACGCCGGAGGCTCCTCGAGCGTTTTCAGCAGTGCGTTGAACGCCGCGGTGGACAGCATATGTACCTCATCGATGATGAAGACGCGGTATTTCCCCTGTGTAGGGGAATAGGAAACCTGCTCGATGATGGCACGGATATCCTCAACACCATTGTTGGATGCGGCATCCATCTCGACGACATTTAAATTGGAATCTTCGCTGATCGCCTTACAGCTGGAGCATTCGCCGCACGGATTTCCATCAGCGGGATGCTCACAATTGACGGCACGGGCAAAGATCTTGGCAATCGTTGTTTTGCCGGTACCGCGGGTTCCGCAGAACAGGTAGCTGTGACCGATCCTGCCGGAAATGATTTGATTTTTCAGAGTCCGGACAATCGCATCGCGGCCGCAGACATCGTCAAATGTCTGTGGCCGGTATTTGCGATAAAGCGCCAGGTAATGTGTATCCGTCATGAAACCTTCCTGATCAGTCGCCGAAGCAGATGCCCAGGAGCTTTGCCTCCTTGATGATATCCGCGTTGGGATCGAGTGTCTTCAGTTTGCCGGCAACCTCTGCGAGCGGAACCTTCACCATCTCGCGGTTTTTATAACCCACCATAAAACCGAATTCCCGCTTCAGGATCAGGCGGCCTGCCTCTGCACCCAGACGGCTTGCGAAAACCCGGTCATAGGGGCAGGGTTCTCCGCCGCGCTGCACATGGCCGGGAACCGTGACGCGGACCTCGCGGCCGGTCTTCTTCGCGATCATGTCCGCGATCTCGTAGGAAACGGAAGGATATTTGTAGTTCTCAAGCTTCTTCTTGTAGTCCTTCTTGGACAGCTTGGCATCTTCCTTCGAGATGGCGCCCTCCGCTACAACAATAATCGTGAAGCGGCTGCCGTGCTGGTCGCGTTCCTCGATCTTGTTGACAACCTTGTTGATATCAAACGGAATCTCCGGTAGCAGGATGATGTCTGCGCCGCCGGCCATTCCGGCGTTCAGGGGGAGCCAGCCGACCTTGTGTCCCATGATTTCCACAATGAAAACACGGCCGTGAGAGGACGCGGTGGTATGGATCTGGTCGATTGCCGTCGTCGCGATATCTACCGCAGACTGGAAACCGAATGTCATATCGGTACCCCACAGGTCATTGTCAATGGTCTTGGGAAGTGTGATGACGTTCAGACCTTCCTGGGACAGGAGGTTTGCCGTCTTCGTAGAACCGTTGCCGCCCAGCATCACGAGGCAGTCGAGCTGCAGCTTGTAGTAATTCTGCTTCATGGCTGCAACCTTATCCAGACCGTTCTCGTCAGGCTCCCGGATTGTCTTGAACGGAACACGGCTCGTTCCCAGGATAGTGCCGCCGCGTGTCAGAATGCCGGAGAAATCCGCACCCGTGAGCATGCGGAAATGCGAATAAATCAGGCCCTTGTAGCCGTCCTCAAATCCATAGATCTCGTAAGGCTCCCTGCAATTGTTCTGGATGACCTTGACGACACCGCGCATCGCAGCGTTTAATGCCTGGCAGTCGCCCCCGCTTGTCAGCATACCAATTCTCAGCATATGTCTGTACCTCCCACTCTTCCGGACTTTGTCTATCACTTCCCTTCTCAGAGACGGCTCTGAGATAATGACATTATACTCCATGTGTGACAGTCGATGGGAAAGGCGCGCGAGATTTTGTCCTTGCCTTCCGGAGGCAGGCTGGCATATAATAACGTCTGTCTGTGGAGAGTTACCCAAGCGGTTCAAGGGGGCGCACTCGAAATGCGTTAGGGCGGCTATACCGCCGCGTGGGTTCGAATCCCATGCTCTCCGTACTGATAAAAGGCCTTCCGGAAACTTCCGGAAGGCCTTTTCATTTACTGCTGATTTTACTGCACCGGAAGCCGCTGCGGACACACTGCCCGTTCGTGCGGCATCTGCAGCAGTCAGATGTTCAGAAGTCTGCTGTACTCCGTGAGGGCACCCTCGGTATCGTGGGCGAGGACTCTCTTTGCAAGGACCTTGCCGAGCTGAACGCCCTCCTGGTCAAAGCTGTTGAGGTTCCACGCAAAGCCCTGGAACATCACCTTGTTCTCGAAATGGGACAGGAGCGCCCCCAGGGAACGGGGATTGACATCCTCGCCTGTGATGATGCTGGAAGGGCGTCCGCCGTCAAATCTCTTGTTCGGGTCCTCATCATCCTTGCCGCAGGCAAAGGCTACGATCTGCGCCGCCACATTCGCGCACAGCTTCTGCTGGCTCGTGGATCCCTGAATGGTATCATCCACACCCAGCTGGCTGTTCTTAAATCCGACGAACTGCAGGGGAATGATATTTTTCCCCTGATGAAGCAGCTGATAGAACGAATGCTGACCGTTCGTTCCGGGCTCGCCGAAAATTACAGGACCGGTCGGATAATTCACCGGCTCGCCGAAACGATTGACGGACTTGCCGTTTGATTCCATATCCAGCTGCTGCAGGTGCGCGGGGAAGCGTGACAGTGCCTGGGAATATGGAAGCACTGCCGTGCTCTCATAACCCAGTACATTGCGCTCGTAGACACCGATCAGCGCATCCAGCATTTCGGGATTTCTGCGTATGTCCTTCTCAGCTGCCCTGCGGTCCTCAGCAGCTGCGCCTTCAAGGAACTGTGCGAACACCGCCGGTCCGAAAGCCAGAGACAGAACCGCACCGCCGACCACGGATGTGGAGGAATAACGTCCGCCGATATAATTGTCCATATAGAACGCGGCAAGATACCCTTCGTTATGCGCAAGCGGAGAAGCCTCACTCGTGCAGGCGATCATGTGCTTCGCCGGGTTCAGTCCTGCCTTTGTCAGGGCGTTCTTGACAAATGTCTCATTCGTCAGGGTCTCCAGCGTTGTGCCGGATTTGGAGACCAGGATGAATAACGCGTGTGCCAGATCCGTCGACTCGAGCACCGCCGCCGCATCATCCGGATCCACATTACTGATGAACTTCGCTTCCATGAGGAGGCTATTGCTGCGGATTGCCCAGTTGCGAAGGGCAATGTACATGGCACGCGGTCCGAGATCACTGCCGCCGATACCGATCTGCACTACGGTCGTGAATTTCTTCCCGTCCTCGGGAACAATCTGTCCCTGATGAACCTTGTCCGCAAATTCCGCAATCCGGTTCTGCTGCTCCACATAGAAGCTGCGCTTGTTGACTCCGTCAACGACGACATCCTTCCCCAGCTGTCCCCTGGTGAGCTGATGCAGGACGAGTCTCTTCTCGCCGGTATTGATCATTTCCCCGTTATACAGGGCTTCGTACTTATCAACAAGCTGTGCCTCGTCCGCGAGCTTCTGCAGCTGATCCACAATGGTGTCATCTACCGCCTTCGCCGCATAGTTATAGCTCAGTCCCTCTTCCATCGGAACGACGCATGCTTTGACCCTTGCCGCTCCGCTCTCCCCGCTCATGACTTCCTTAAGATTGACGGGAGCTGTTTTCTCCAGTTCCTGATAGGAAGAAAGTTGGTCCAGATTTTTCCAGCTGATCATTGTTATCCTTTCTGCCTGTTCATCCCAGGCCCGCGGAACTATGCCGCATTGAGACTGTATTTCACTGCTGACTTCAGCAGTGCTGATTATACCATGATCCGGAGCAGCGGGTGACGGGTTCTTTACATCTGCCGGAGGATGTACTGCTTCACATCCTCGAGGCGGCTTGTTTTCCAGACGCCCTGCTGCGCCTGCGCCGCAAGGGGCAGGATCACCTGGAAATCCAGGCCCTCCCCCGGAACACGGCCGCTGCGTTTCGGGTCCAGGAAGTTCCGCTCCCATTTTTCCTCGTCCGCATTGCCGTATTCCTGAGGTTTCAGGAAGATCTGCTGGCGCCTGTAAGCCGCCACCATCATCTTCGCCGCGAGAGGGGAAAGCTTCCGGTATTCCTCGTCCTGCACGTCGCGGAAAATGTCCGGAAGCGGTGCCGGCACAACGTGCTCCGTCTCCCGGTCAATCCGGATCCCGAAGGGGATCCAGCGGTACCCGTCCTGCCCGATGTCCAGCCGCAGCAGGATTCCCTTCTCCGTATTGAACTGGGCGCGCTGATAATCCGTATCAAAGATAAAGTTGCCGAGGGAGTAGAAAATGGTTTTCGTTCCGACGGTCTCATAATTCATCGGAACATGGGGATGATGCGATACGAGGATATCCACCCCCATCTCCAGAAACCGGTGGTAGCGCTCCCTCGTATAGGGGGAAGGAAGAGACGTGAACTCCTCCCCGCCGTGACAGACCATGATGCAGGTACGGCAGGTCCTCCGGATCCGGTCGATGACGTGCTGAATGTTGTCGAGATCATTCCACAGAAGGCACCCTGCATGGTCTGCGCCAGCCGGCTTGCAACCCCTGCGGTAGCCGCAGCTGAAAATCCCGATGCCGCCCGCCTGCGGCAGAAGGAGAGGTTCCATGGCCTCCGCAAGGTTTCTGCCTGCTCCCAGCGTCACCGCGTGGTGTTCCCCGGCAATCCGCAGCGTGCTGGCAATTCCTTCCTCGCCCGCATCCATGATGTGGTTGTTGCACAGATTCCAGACGTCGGCATGCATATGGTCCAGCACCCGCACTGCCGCAGGATTCATGGCATGCAGCAGCTGCTGCACTCCCTGTGACGAGACAGACTCCCTGCCGATCAGCGCCCCCTCCACGTTGGCGATCACATGATCTGCGCTGTGCAGGAAAGACAGAACCTCCGGGTGGATGAGCTCCGGATCATCCCATTTCCCGTCCATGTATTTGTCAAAGCCGATATCTCCTGTAAACAGGAGTGAAACATTCTCGCTCGTAGGTTGTTCCTTCTTTCTGTCGTTGTAATCGATTATTACGTCAGCGCATGCTTCCCTTCGGCAATCTTCAGTCCGCCGCAGCTTCTACACAGAAAAAGCAGGGGATCCGGATCGAAATCACGGACCTCCTGCCGTACGAATCAGAGTGACAGGATGAAGTTGACCGTACCGAACGGATACTGTACGGGCAGGAGACAGGTGCTTCCATCGAGAGCAAGGGACTGCACCTTCGCCTCCACGGGAGGCTCCAGGTTCAGCTCCCTTCCGTATTCGTTGGACATGTTGACGGAGAAAAGGCCGTTGTGCAGGTTCAGGAAATCTGCTGCCGCAGCTGTGATGTACTCGCTCATTCCGTCAAATTCCATCTTTGCGAAGCGGGAAGCAAACCGGATTGCCGCATCCTCCTCCATCTCGATCCGGGAAATCAGGCGGACCGGCCCCGTCACAACCTGGCTCAGGCAGTGATGCACCGGAATTTCCTGCGCCGCCGAAGGGGGAAGAGGCGTGAAGTCCGACCCGATAAAGCGGACCAGGTCATTGAACAGCAGTGTCATGTACATGAGTGCCGCGTCATCCACCGGACGCTCCGCCAGAAGGAAGAACGACTTTACCAGATTCCGGATCTGGTCTTCATTCTCCACATTGAGGTCTGTGATCTGCGCCTTCTGCTGATAGGAAGCAAGGAACCGCTCCAGATCCGCGTTCGTCAGTGCATTGGTGTCCACCAGGTTCTGTCCCAAAAGCAGATAGTCCGGCGTCTGGCTCTGCAGAAGGTCGCTGACCTGCTCCTGCGTCAGGTAGCCCATTTCGACGGCGATTTCTCCGAACCGCTTGTCCTGACGTGTCTGCTCCATGCAGACCTCATCTACCCTGCCGGCATCCATATAGCCCTTATGCATGGCCATGGTGCCGAGCTTGATCCTTGCCTGCCCCAGGCGTGCAATGGCATCCGCCAGCTGATCCGGTGTTACCGCATGCTGCTGCACCAGAAAACTGCCGAAAAACTGTGCGTACATCGTTTTCCCCCCCTTCATCGTGCGAGAGGACGCAGAAGCCCCCCCTCTATGCCTGCGAAGCAGACGGCTGCCCCTGTCAGGATTCCTCTCCGAGATAATAGCGCAGCACCTCCGTCACCTGGTCCTGCGCAAACGGCTTCTGGATGAAATCCCTCACGCCGATCTCGATGGCTTCCCGGACCTTGTTCTGTGTGCCGACCGAGGAGACAATGACAATATTCGCCTTCTCATCGCCCGACAGTATGGAGCGTGCCGCTTCAATGCCGTCCTTTTTAGGCATGACAATGTCCAGAAACGTCAGGTCGGGGTGAAACTCCGTATATTTCCCGATGGCCTGGATTCCGTCCGCTGCCTGCTCGATTGTGACATCCGGGCAGCACTTCTTAATTGCTTCCGACAGCTGCATTCTGGCCAGAATGGAATCATCGCAGACCAGAACTTTCTTCCCTTCTCCCATAGTAGCTATACCCCTCAAGTGCAAGGAATCAGTAACCCACGGTTCTATTTTACAATGCTGACGAACCGCTGTGAAGAGAATCCGGCTCCCCGTTCATCCTCATCCGAGTCTCCGTGAGCAGTCCAGCTGGTAATCCTCATGATAGATGAGGTAGAAGACGTACCAGGCTGCCGGGTTGTCTCCCAGTGCAGCAGCAAACTGCGGATAATTTATTTTGAAATAAGAGGGATTGAACTCCGCGCTCGCAATCCTTCCTGCCTGCATGCCGGAGGTCAGGAAATTCACGAACAATGTGTTTTCATCATACGGGATGCCCGCCGCTGCGAGATCCGGGTTCGCCGCATAGTAATATGCGGCATTGAATACCGGCGCGAAGTCCTCCGGCCCCTGCGGGAGCCCTGCCATCAGCTTGTACAGGTACGTGGATATCAGGCCGTCTGCCGCGAGCTTCTGCAGCGCAGCTGCCGGATACCGTACTCCCTTCTGATACATATCGAAGATGCTGCCCTGCGTCAGCTTCTGGAAACGCAGTGCCTGATACAGCTGCCGGTAAACCCCGTCGTCATTGGTTTTCGGATTCATCAGCGCCGGGATCAGAAGACTCTCCATGGTTACCGTCTGTGTGTAGTCGGAATCATAAGCCGCTGCCGCACGGACCGGGAGAGCCGATCCCGCAAGAATCACGGCTGCTGACACTGCCGCTGTAAAGCGAAGTCTTATTTTCTTCATGGCACTTCCTCCTGTCGTTGCCATTCATCCTCCGGCAGCATTTTACATGTTCCCGGCGTTTCACGCTCCTTCATGCTCATTGCATGGTGCCAAAATCAGTTATTGATACTCAGAATCCGCACGCCAGCATCACACCGTTCCGCTTGGCGCCGGCGTCCTCACTCAGCCCTCAGCGCATCGATCGGGTTCAGGTCGCTGGCACGCTTGGCCGGCATCCACCCGAAAATAATTCCGACTGCAGCGGAGAAGCCCGCTCCCAGCCCGATGGCGCCATACGAGATTCTGAACTGCGTGCCCAGTATCTTCGAACCGACAAGTGCGATGACAATTCCCAGAACAATCCCGATCAGGCCCCCGAGCAGCGACAGTGTGATGGATTCAATCAGGAACTGCAGCTGAATCCTCGCCGGCTCCGCTCCCAGTGCCTTGCGGAGTCCGATCTCCTTCGTTCTCTCGGAGACAGAAACCAGCATCATGTTCATAATCCCGATCCCTCCGACCAGCAGCGAAATGGATGCTATGCCTCCGAGCATCGTGGACAGCATGTCCTGAATGGTATTCATCGTATCCATCAGGGACTGCAGATTCAGAATGGAATAGGCATTATCCCTGCTGTCCTCATCCACGTCAAACAGCGTATCCAGCAGCTGCTGCAGGCGGTCTTCCAGATCCGCGGAATCCACATCATCTCCGTAATAGACCTCCAGGCTGGACACATTTTTCATGGAGGTCATCTTCAGCACGTTCTCGTAGGGTACGATCACCGTTCCGGAGGAGGAGCTGTCTGCCATGAAGGCACTGGCCACCGAATCATCTGCGGATTTGATTCCGATCACCTTGTACTGATAGCCATTCAGGAGGAACGTCGTTCCAAGCTCCCCGTTTCCCGCCAGCACATTCTCCACAAAATCCGCATCCACGATCGCGACGTTCGTTTCCCCCGTCATCTCTGCAGGATTAAAATATCGGCCGCTCTGAATCGTATCATCATTGTGCTGAAAATAAACCGCGTCCCGGCCCTGCACGGTGACGGAATCTGTAACGGTCTTGCCATAGACGGCGCTCGTCTGCATGCTCGCCGTCGGCGCGACCGCTTCCACCCCGTCCAGCTGCCTGATCTTCTCCAGATCCTTATCGCTGAGTCCGTGCCTGTTCATGGTTCCCTGCGCCGTAACCGTAATGGTGCCGGCTCCGAGGGATGCAAACTGGTCCATGACGGAACCCGTGACGCTGGAAACAATCGTGACAAGACCTATGACAGAAGCGACGCCGATTACAATTCCCAGCATGGTGAGAAATGAGCGCATCTTATTGTGCCGGATATTGTCCAGCGCCATGCGTATACTCTGCTGTATCACCGAAAGATTATGCATCCTCGAGCGCTCCTTCGCTGATCACACCGTCCAGAATCCGGACAATCCGCTTCGCATGCGCAGCGATATGAGCATCATGCGTGATCATAATAATGGTATTGCCCTCCTCGTTCAGTGTGTGAAACAGCTGCATGACCTGTGCTCCGGTATGCTGATCCAGTGCTCCGGTCGGCTCATCCGCGAGCAGAATGGACGGATGCGTCGCGACTGCCCTGGCAATGGCCACCCGCTGCTGCTGGCCTCCGGAGAGCTGATTGGGATAGTTGTTGCGCTTGTCGGTGAGTCCAACGAGCTCCAGCACCTCATTCACCCGTTCCCTGCGTTTTCTGGCAGGCATGTCCGCATAGATCAGGGGAAGCTCCACATTCTGCGCTGCGGTCTGCCGCTGCAGCAGGTAATACGACTGGAAGATGAAGCCGATCTCCTTCCCGCGGATATGGGAGAGTTCCGCTTCGGTCTTGTTGGCAATCCGGGTGCCGTGAAGCCGGTAGGTGCCGCTCGTCTGTTCGTCCAGGCAGCCGATAATATTCATCAGTGTCGATTTCCCTGACCCGGACGGACCAAGTACAGCGAGATATTCGCCCTTATTCACGGTAAGGTCTATATTTTTCAGCACATGCAGAACCTCGTCACCCATCACATAATCCTTGCAGATGTGATGCATGCGCAGAATTTCTTCTGCCATAGTTGCCTCCTGCTCCCGGAGGATGCCGGCAGCTTCCCTTGCTCCGGAAAGCCGCCGCAACACTTTTCCGATTCTTACGCCTGTGGTTGCATGAACCAGCCTTGGCAGTTTTACTGCCTTGGCAGTTTTACTGCCTTGGCAGTTTTACTGCCTTGGCAGTTTTACTGCCTTGGCAGTTTTACTGCCTTGGCAGTTTTGTTTTACTGCCTTGGCAGTTTTACTGCCATGCAGACTTACTGCGGAGGATTTGAGGAGTTGCCGGCAGGCTGACCGCCTCCGCCGGGTCCTCCACCGGGTCCTCCCTGACCGCCCTGACCCGGGCCTCCGCCTGAATTCCCCATCATATTGCCGAACATGCCGGATGCGTTCGTCGAGGACTCCGCAGTCGTTATGGTGTAATAAATCGTATCCCCCTCTGACAGGCCGCCCGTGATCTCGGTATAGGTCCCATCCGTGCTGCCGGTCTCAATCTTAACCTTCCGGTAGCCGTCTGCATTGACCGCCGGATCCTTCCCGCCGGAAGCCTTGTCAGCTGAGTCCTCCTTCTTATAAACATAGGAAGAACCATCTGTATCCGTCATGACCGCGTCATTTGTGAGCGTGACGGCGTCCTCAGCCTCTGTTACGGTGATGGTGATCTCCGCTGTCATGCCGATCATGACCTTGTCGTCCGGTGTAAACTCGACCTCCGTGTCAAAATAGGTGATGCCATTGCTGGCAGTTCCCTCTGCATCGATGGAGGTTACCACCCCGTCATAATCCCGGTCCAGGGCATCGACGGTAACCGTGACATGATCTCCCTTATTCAGTGCCGCGATATCATACTCACTGACGGATATCGTCACCTTCATCGTGTCGTAATTCGTGATCGTCGCAAGGCTCGTCGTCGCGGAAACAGCGGTGATGTCCCCCTCCGAGACGTTCAGCTGCGTCACCCTGCCGCTGATCGGTGCCGTGATGACATAATCCTCGAGCGAATCCTGCAGGTCCTGAATCTGCAGCTCGCTGACCGTTGTGTCCGCGTTTGCCTGCGCCTGCTGAATCTGCAGCGCATAGTCCTGCAGACGCTGCTCGTTGGACCGCACCGCCGCGTTATAGCTGTCGATCGCCGTCAGATAGGAATTCTCCGCCTGAATCAGTGCATCGTAGAGCTTCGTCAGGTTGTTCTCCTCGTTCATGGTGGCAGCCCTGTAATCCGTCTGTGCCTGTTCGTAGGAGTCCCACGCCTGATCTTCCCGGAGCTGGGCGGAATCAATGGATGCCTGCAGCTGGGTTGTCTCGCTGTCAGAAAGCTCCCTCCCGCTGTCCGATGCGTCTTCCTCCGTCGCGTTCTTCGAATCAATGGCCTGCTGTGTGGAAAGGGCTGCTGTCTGCACGCTGTTATACGCGTTCTCCACCTGCTGGATTGCCTGCAGGATCGTTGCGGACAGCTGGTCGTTATTGAGCGTCACCTCGTTATTATAAGCATCCTGTGCGGACACCAGTGCCGACATCGCCTGATCAATCCCGCTGAGAGCCTGCTGGGTCGTGGAGTCCAGTCCCTCCGCGATGTTGGACGACAGATCGCTGTAGCTCTTCTGCGCCGACTGGATCGACAGGGAGCTCTGTTTCTGCTGGGCAGACAGCGAAGCCTGCTTTTCCTCGATCTGCTTCTCCACATCCTCCGTGTCAAGCTTCACGATCGGATCACCCTTCCTGACGCTGTCTCCCTCCTCCACCAGGACCTCGGAAACCTTTGCCCCGGTCACGGCAGACATGACGGACTGGGAGTCCTTCGCCTCCACGGTGCCGGTGTAGGAATCCGAGGTTGTAATATCCCGGCGCGCAGCCGTATCCTCACGGTATTCCACCGCCTGCACGGAGGAACGCTTCCGAAAGTAGAAAAAGGCCAGCACTGCCAGCACGATCAGCACCGGAATGAGCCACTTCAGCCTGCGGCCGTGATTTCGTCTGCGGCTCTTATGCCTGCCGCCGCGTTCCCCCGGCCGATGGACGCCGCCCTGGTGCCGGGATGCCGGGATGTCGGAATCCGGATCGTCCTCGTCGTATTCATCATCCAGGTAAGAGTCATCATCAGCCTCTTCGCTGTTTTCCCCGGAATCCATGTCCTGTTCGTAATCAGGATCCCCTGCCGGATATGCTCCGTCATCGTGAAGATCCTTTTTGGCGCCGGCAGTCTCCACTGTCTCCGGTACCGTGCGATCAGCAGCTGCATCCGATGCAGTCCTCTCATCCTCATCATAATATCTGCCCATAGGCTCCTCCTGTAAAGCACGACGCCCTTTTCGCTTTTCATTTAACAGAAATAGTATCGTAAAAGAAGCCCGTGGGAAATATGAATCTGCTAAAAATTACATAAAAAAAGCAGGGGAGCCGGCTCCCCTGCCCGGCACTCAGCGCGCCACGCATTCATTCACCCACGTTATGAAGTTCTGTGTGGAATCCCCGGTTCGTTCTGCTTCCGTATGCTGCAGCCCCCAGACCGTGGTAAATTCCACGTCAGAGCCGTAATTCTTCAATGCCTGCGCGAGGTTTACCTCGGAGGTCAGCGCCGTATCGCTCTGCCACAGACCGGTGTTGATCCGGAAATATTGTGCAACCGTACTGGTTTCGAATCCTTCGCTCCCCTCCATCAGGTAGTAGAGCGGTGAATACATTTCAAGACGTTCCTGCGCTGTCCTGCCCTGTTCGTCTGTCTTCGCGAGATCCTCTGCATAGTCATCGGCATAATCGGAGCCCTCCTTTTCGAGGATCTCAGCCAGGATGGAGTCGAAGTGCGCGCCGTCGCCATCCCCATAGCCAAACAGAACATTTTCACCCTGGCCCTCATCCAGCTCATCGAAGGCGCCAAGACTCTTGCCTGCCAGCTTCACAGCCGCTGAGAAGTCCTCCAGCGATGTAATCTCCGCCGTATTGGTATCTGCGTCGTAGCTGATCCACTCGCCGTTCGCATTCAGGGCGTCAATATAGTCCTGCGCTGTTTCATAGGTGCCGCTGAGTGTAACGCCTTCAACGGTTGAGACACCGCCGCGGCTGATCTGGTCCTGTGCTTCGATGCCGCCCTCTCCCGCTGCACCGCCGTTTTCGTCTATATCCTGCGCAATGCCATTGTCCGTTCCGCCGTCGGCAGCAGTATCACCCGCGGCTTTGTCCGGTCCTGCAAAATCAGCCGTCGCCCCGTCCGGCCCTCCGAAGCCTCCCCCGCCTCCGGGGCCTCCCTGGCCACCACCGAAGCCGCCTTTTCCGGAAGCGGAGTCAGCGTCATAAGGAAACGTCGTGTCACTCAGGAAGTTGTTCAGTGACTCTTCCACAACACTCTTAATGAATTCATAGTAGGAACCCGCCTGATATCTGCCGTCATCTGACTGCTCCAGCGTCAGCTCATTGCCCTCGTCGTCTGTCAGCCCCAGCTGATTGATATAATCCGCAAAGGCGGCTGTCAGATCATTGCTGAGCGTCAGCTCCTCGTCCGACAGGCTGGTCCTGGTATTGCCCATCTGCCATTCATAGGCTTCATCCGCAGAATCCAGTCCTGTGATCGGACACCAGCACATGGATCCGGCAACCGCATCGGAAACACCCTGCACCGCACCGATTGCATTCAGATAATCCGTATAGAGCTCCGAGTCACCGGTCACACCAACCAGTGCAGACTGTGCGCCTCCTCCGGACATTCCCAGTGAGAAAATCCGGTCCATGTCTCCGGCTATGCTGCCCTCGTTGTACCGGAGATACCGGATGGCTGCCTTAAGGTCCGTGACACCTGCCGGTGCACCCTGCTCGCGGCCCCGGCATCCGGGAACTACCAGGACAAGTCCCTCCCCGGTATAGTCGGTGATGCTGCCGTAACCGATATTGTCATCATAGGAGGTCATGGCTTGTGCTGCGACATAACCGGGCGTGTTGATCGTAAATGCGATCGGTGCGGTCTCTGCCGTATATTCCGAGCTGCCGGCTGTGGCTGTGGTATTCAGCTCGCAGGTCCAGGTGCCGTCCCCGTTGTCCGCCGCGTTCATATAGGCACCCGGCACGAAAACCGCAAGCTTCTCGTATGTCTCATCCGCGGGATTCGCGCAGTACAGGATGCCCAGCTGGTAGTAGACGTCGTCCTCCTCGTTGTACTGCCATTTCGTATTGTCAATCTGATTGAGCGTCGTCACAGGGGCAGAAGCTTCTTCCGTATCCGCAGTATCCGTATCTTCGGATGCAGTCTCTGACCCGGCTTCAGCTGTCATGCCGGATGCGGACTCAGCCGCCGCTGTTCCGGACGCAGATGACGCTGTACTTGCGGAGCTGCCGCAGCCGGTCAGGACAATTGTCCCGGTCATTGCCGCCACCAGCATCATAGTCCCCTTTCTTCCCAGTATTCTGTATAGCCTGTTCCTGTCACCCATGATTGATACCTCGTTTCTGTATTGATCCGGAAAATACTATCGCATCCTTACCTTAATGCAAACTTAACGGGCTCTGCAGGATACCACCCGCAGAGCCCGTTTCCGACCTGATCCATGTTTTTACGCAGAATCTTTGCAGACGTCTGGAAGCATGATGCAGAATATACCATACCATAGCCGTTGATGCCTGCTTTACAGTTCAATCGGAGTCTTCTTCGTGTAATCCACCATATCGCTGTACTCCGCCTTCGCGTCCTTCAGATAAAACAGCGCCAGTTTCAGTCCGCTCTGCTCATTGTAGATCTGGGCCAGAAGCGGCAGTACCTTTACCGCCCTGTCGAAGAGCGCGGGATCATCATCCACAACTGCCGTTCCGTAGTAACGCACAATGTCCTTCCCCTTATAGGCGCAGATCTCAACCTTCGGATTTTTCTCAATCTGATGGAACACATCCTTGTGTTTGCCTACACCGAAGTAGATTTTCCCGTTTTCCAGCATCTGAAACGATACCGGTCTGGTTTTCGGCTGGTCACCGTCTTCCGTTGCAAGGAAGAATGTACCTGCATTTCCCAGAAACTCACTGATTCCCTCTGCTCCCTTGATTTCACTCATATTAATCTCCTTTTCTGAAAAATGATTGACTGAAAATTTTTGTTGTAAGTTCATCACTTACGTCAAAAAGAATAGCATGATCTTGTTGTAATGTCAACAATTACGTCAAAATATTTTTAATTCCATCCGGGATGTCTGCCGGCACCCTGTCAATGATCGGGTAGGAGGAAATTCATCCAGTGGCTGACATGGCGCACAAACCAAAAACAGCCATGGCATTCCCTGCCATGACTGTCTCCGCCGTGTATCTGTTCTGTTGAATAGTTTCCGGGGCAGGCTCCTGACCGCTCTTTAAGGACCGGCCCTCAGCAGGCCTGCTGCCGGATATGTTCCCTGGTATCTGCAATGATGTCCGAGAGCTTCATGGCCGCCATCTTCTGCTCCATAGCCTGCTGGATCTCATCAAGCCGGTCGTCCATGACGACGTGAATGTTGCGTCCGACAGGGCAGTCGGCATTCGGATTTTCATGGAAGCGGAACAGTTCTCCGTCCTCCACGCTGTCTACTGCCCGATATACATCCAGCAGTGTGATTTCATTAATCGGTTTGGCGAGGGACACGCCGCCATTGCCGCCACGCTGGACATGGATCAGTCCCGCTCTCTTCAGCTGGCTGAACAGGTTTCGGATGATGACCGGATTGGCTCCCACACTCCCCGAGATCGTCTCGCTGTTAAGGGGCATGGTGTCCTTCAGCACTTCAATACAGGTCAGGACCTGCACTGCCATGGTGAATCTGCTCGATATCTGCATGATGTTACCTCCTGCGTTACATCAGAATAATAACACACGCAGAGCCCTGTTTCAACAGGAGTCCCAATGACGATAATGACAGAATGCCTTACAGCAGAGCTGCGGCACACTCTTCTACTTCCTTCATATCCGCAGTCGGCTCAAACCTCGCCACGACGCTGCCGTTCCGATCCACAATGAATTTGGTGAAGTTCCATTTGATATCCGGATTGTTCATGAAATCCCTGTCGATCTTCTTCAGCATGGCGTTCATCATAAGCGCCTTCGGCCCCTTGCCGAAACCTTTAAAGCCCTGCTGACTCTTAAGATAGGTGTAGAGTGGAAGCGCATTCTCCCCGTTCACGTCCGACTTGTGCATCTGGTCGAACTGCGTGTTGTATTTGAGCGTACAGAACTCATGTACCTCCTCATCCGTTCCGGGTGTCTGCCCCGCGAACTGGTTGCAGGGGATATCCAGGATTTCCAGGCCTTTTTCATGATACTTCTCGTACATTTCCTCCAGCGGCTTATAGTGCGGGGTGAAGCCGCAGCCTGTAGCGGTATTCACAATGATCAGCACCTTTCCCTCGAACTGTCTGAGCGAAACCTCATTTCCCTTCCGGTCGGTAACAGAATAATCATAGATACTCATGCCATTTCCTCCTGACTGTTATTATTGCCGAAATAAATATTGCTTACAATTTAATTGCTTTTAACATGTTAACACCAATAAACTTCACAGGCAAGAGGCAGCGCCTTCCCTGTGAAAATATAACCGGCAACTACCCGGTTGAGGAGTGTCGGATCGTTTTGGTATGTCCTATAAAAAGAATACAGTCTGATCCGGGATAATCCGGAGCAGTATGCAGACAGGAGTTAAGGAATATGGATAAATGGAGCATGAAGAAGATAAAGGCAGACGGCAGGGCGGCGATGAAGCGGAACTACTGGCCCTATGTGATCGTATCCCTGATTCTGGGATTCATCACTGCCAACGGGGCAGCGCTGGGCTCACGTGCCGGTGAGGGATACAGTGAAGAGTCAGGAAATGCACTCCCGGATCTGCAGTCCGTCTTCAGTGATCCGGCAATCGGCTGGTCTGTTGTCGCGGCCACTCTGATCGCGATCGGAGCGATTGCTGTTGTTGTCATGCTTGTCGAAATCGCTCTGAAAGTATTCGTCTTCAATCCTCTGGAGGTAGGCTGCCGCAGCTTCTTCCTCATCAGCCGTAACGGAAAGGCACAGGTAGAACAGGTCGGTGCCGGTTATACCGGGAATTACCGGAATGTGGTAAAGGTGCAGTTCCTGCGTGCCCTGTTCACCTGTCTCTGGTCCCTCCTGTTCATCATCCCCGGTATTGTCAAGATGTATGAATACCGCATGATCCCCTACATTATGGCTGAGAGCCCGAATGTCAGCCGGGAAGAAGCCTTCCGCATGTCGAGGGAAATGATGAACGGGCAGAAGTGGAGAACGTTCCTGTTCGATCTCAGCTTCATCGGCTGGTGGCTGCTGAGCCTTCTGACATTCGGCATTCTCATTGTCTTCTATGCTCAGCCTTATTACAACGCGGCGTGCGCGGAGCTCTACATCACCCTCCGCGACAGGATTCAGGGACGTAAACCGGAAATCACCGGAACTGTAATGCCGGGAACAGCTGAACAGCTGTAACGATTCAGGGCTCCTTTTCCTGCGGGTTTTTCTTCATCCGGAGGCTGATTTCAAGCCGTTTCTTCACAGGATTATCCGTGATGGTTCTGACTCGCATAATTTTTGTACTCAAAGTGTACTCAATCCATCCCTCGAAATCACATTGTCTGCAATCGTGTCCGGAGTCAGGGACTTATACATATCTATCTGCAGGCGTGCACTTTCTCCCATGATGATTCCCTCCGGGCAGACTTCCGAACAGAAACCTATAGCCCGGAAAGTGGCCTGGTCTCAGCATTTACAGGCATTTCTTACCCACAGGGATGCCTGAAGAGTCAATTTTGTCCGTTACAGAATAGCTTCTGTCTGTTTTCATCCGATCCAGATACTCCACTGCTTTTCCCGCGCGCAAAAACACATCCTGCCGGACGGATGA
>ONEK01000028.1 GCA_900316855.1 uncultured Lachnospiraceae bacterium
AGCGGTGCGCGGATTTCGGATGTTTGCAGAATTGCGGAAGCAGCGAAGCTGCGAAGCAATTCGTATGTCATTTTGCCTTGAAAAATACTTTTGACACCTAAATCTAAATATAGGCAGACATAAGCCGCCGGCGCAGGCACAGAAGGAGAACCATGATTCAGAAAAGAGAAGACGTACGAAATGTAGCCATCATTGCCCACGTTGATCACGGCAAGACGACTCTCGTTGACGGACTGCTCCGTCAGAGCGGCGTTTTCCGCGCCAATCAGGAGGTTGTCGACAGGGTCATGGACTCCGGCGCCATCGAGCGCGAGCGCGGCATCACCATTACGAGCAAAAACACCGCCGTCAATTACAACGGGGTGAAAATCAATATTCTGGATACACCCGGCCACGCTGATTTCGGCGGCGAGGTAGAGCGTGTCCTGAAGATGGTGGATGGCGTCATCCTGGTCGTCGATGCCTTCGAGGGGCCGATGCCCCAGACAAGGTTCGTCCTGTCCAAGGCCATGGACCTGGGCCTTGCCGTCATCGTCTGCATCAACAAGATCGACCGCCCGGGCGCCCGCCCGACACAGGTGATCGACGAGGTCCTCGAGCTTCTGATGGATCTGGGAGCCAGCGACGAGCAGCTTGACTGCCCGTTCGTCTTCGCTTCCGCGAAGCAGGGAATCGCAACCATGGACCTGGGCTCTCCCGGCGTTTCCATGAAGCCCCTGTTCGAGACGATCATCAATCACATCCCCGCGCCCGAGGGTGATCCGGACGCGCCGACCCAGGTGCTGATCTCGACAATCGACTACAACGAGTACGTCGGGCGCATCGGTGTGGGCAAGGTTTCGAACGGCACGATCAAAGTGGGTCAGGACGTCATCCTCGTAAACCACCACGACCAGGGCAAGCTCGTGCGCTGCAAGGTCAATACGCTGTATGAATTCGAGGGCCTGCAGAAGGTTCCCGTACAGGAAGCAAAGATCGGCTCCATCGTGGCCATCTCCGGAATCGAGCAGCTCCATATCGGCGATACGATCTGCGGGCCCGAGAAGCCCGAGGCCATTCCGTTCCCGAAGATCGAGGATCCCACGATCTCCATGACGTTCAAGGTCAACGATTCCCCGCTCGCCGGCAAAGACGGCAAGTATGTGACATCCCGTCACATCCGCGACCGCCTGTACCGCGAGCTGCAGACGGATGTGTCGCTGCGCGTCGAGGATACGGACCAGATGGACGAGTTCAAGGTGTCCGGCCGCGGCGAGCTGCATCTGTCCGTCCTGATCGAGACCATGCGCCGCGAGGGCTATGAGTTCGCTGTCTCCAAGGCGGAGGTCATCTATCACTATGATGAGAACGGCAAAAAGCTCGAGCCCGTCGAGGAATGCATCATTGACGTACCGGATGAGTTCTCCGGCAACGTCATTCAGGAGCTCGGCCGCCGCAAGGGCGAGCTCGTCAGCATGGGCAGCGCAAACGGCGGCTTCACCCGTCTGACGTTCAATATTCCTTCCCGCGGCCTCATCGGCTACCGCGGCATGTTCATGACCGATACGAAGGGCAACGGCATCATGAACACCATCTTCAAGGATTACGAGCCCTACAAGGGTGAGATCGCATACCGCAAGACGGGCTCGCTCATCGCCTTTGAATCCGGCAGCGCCGTTACCTACGGCCTGTTCAATGCGCAGGAGCGCGGCACGCTCTTCATCGGACCCGGCGAGGAGGTATACTCCGGCATGATTATCGGAGAGACCGGCAAGTCCGAGGACGTCGAAGTCAACGTCTGCAAGACGAAGCACCTGACGAATACCCGTACGTCCGCTTCGGATGAGGCACTGCGTCTCATTCCGCCGAAGATCATGTCCCTGGAGCAGTCCATCGAATACGTCGGCACGGATGAGCTTCTGGAGGTGACGCCGAAGCACCTGCGCCTTCGCAAGAAGATTCTCGATCCCAGGCTCCGCAAGAGAGCCGGCTTCGCCCAGAAGGCGAAGGAAGCCGCCGAGACCGCAAAGTAAGCTGTAAGACACAGGCATCCGACAGCTTCACCGCTGTCACAAAATCCCGTCCCTCGGGTGAGGGGCGGGATTTTTCTGTTATGATCCTGTTGGCAATTGTCCTGCGGCGGGTACGCTCTTTCTCCGAAGCTGCGGCATCATGCCGGAGAAATTGCGCTTTGAGATAAATTGACTCTCTCAGTCAGTCAAATACCCCGCCGCAAACAGCGGGGCATGACTTAACATCCTGCTGATCTTGAACGCCCCAAAGGGCGGGGTATTTGACCCTCGCGGGCGTCGCCGCATGAACATGCGGGCATGTTCGCGTGGCTCGTGCCTCGCGGGAATAATCCTCAGCTCAGATGCAGCAGCCTTGTGGCAATGTTGAAGTACGTCAGCAGCGACACGGCATCCACGATGGTTGTAATGAGCGGGGATGCCATGACCGCAGGATCGAGGTGAACCTTCGCAGCCAAAAGAGGCAGTGCGCAGCCGATGAGCTTCGACATGATGACGACGACCACAAGCGTCAGGCAGACGACGAGCGCGATCGTCACGGGAATCCGGTCAAGCAGAAGGAGCTTGGCAAAGTTGCATACCGCCAGCGTTGCGCCGCACATGACAGCGACGCGCAGCTCCTTCCAGATTGCCTTCGGCAGCTCCCGGAACTCAATCTCGCCCAGGGAAATACCACGGATGATGGATACACTTGACTGTGAGCCGGCATTGCCGCCGGTATCCATCAGCATCGGGATATATGCGGTGAGGACGACGTATTTCGACAGCGCGTTCTCGAAGTTCGTGATGATCGCACCCGTAAACGTCGCGGATATCATCAGCAGCAGCAGCCACGGGATACGATTCTTGTACGTCTCCCAGATACTTGTTTTGAAGTAGGACTTGTCCGAGGGAACGATGGCGGCCATCTTCTCGATATCCTCGGTGGCCTCTTCCTCCATGATGTCGACCACATCATCGATGGTGATAATGCCGACCATGCGGTTTTCCCTGTCGACGACCGGCATGGCGTTCAGGTCGTACTTCTGCAGCATCTTCGCAGCCTCCTCCTGGTCGGTGGAGGTGCTGATGCTGATGACGTTCTCATTCATGAAATCGCCGATGACGTCGTCCTTGTCATGAATGAGGAGATACCGCAGGGCGACGGTTCCGACGAGAACCCGCTCCCTGTCCAGGACATAGCAGATTTCAATGGTTTCCTTGTCGAGGCCGATCTTCCGGATGCGGTCGATTGCCTGCTGGACCGTCATGTTCTCCTTCAGGTCGACGAACTCGACCGTCATGACCGAGCCCGCGGAATCCTCGGGGTAGCGCAGCAGATGATTGATATCCGCACGCGTATCAGGCCTTGCGTTCGCGAGGATCTTCTTCACGACGTTTGCGGGCATCTCCTCCAGCAGATCCGTCGCGTCATCGGACTGCAGGTTATCAATGACGTTCGAGGCTTCCTTCTCGGAAAGGGACTGGATAATGTACTGCTGATCGTCTATTTCAAGGTTCGCAAAAACGTCCGCAGCCATGCTCTTGGGCAGCAGACGGAATATTTTCAGGGAATCCTCGTCCTCCAGATCGTCCATGACGGCCGCAATATCCGCAGCCTGCATGTCCGCAGCTGTCTGGCGGAGTCGGGTGTACTGCTTCGCTTCGAGCAGATCCGTCAGGATTTTCCTGTTTTCCTGCTCCTCGGCTTCCATGTTTTCCATGATGAAACACCTCCGTGTGTGATTTTATGGGATTGTCTACTTCGGCCTGGAACGGAATTGTCTGAACTGTGTTCCATAAAATCACCTCCCTTCAGTGTTCTGTCATGCAGCGGCCCGCGCCCTGTGGTGTGCCGGGCAGGTCCGCACGGCTTTGTTTCCGCGGTACTTAAGTGTAAACTCAGGTTCCTGCAAAGTCAAAAAAATCAATGTAAAAAATCGTAAAAATCCCTGTTAAGCACCGTGATGCCGATCCTGCCGTATCCAAGCCCCTCCAGGGCCTTCCGCACTGCTTCCTCGCTCTCAAGCGGCACGATGATCTTCATGGCTACGCGGTCGGAATACCGCACGTCGAAGGGCGTAATTCCCTCCCTGGAGAGCGCATATTTCGCGGGTTCAAGGAGCGGATAATCCAGCGTAAGCTCCAGCTCCCCGCCCGCCCTGCGGACGACAATGCCGGAATCGGACAGTGCTGCCTTCGCGGCCTGCGTGTAATTGCGCACAAGACCGCCCGTTCCGAGGAGGGTTCCTCCGAAATACCGCGTGACGACAATGAGCGCATTCGTGCACCCGCTCCCCTCGAGCACCTTCAGGATCGGGGCTCCCGCGGTACCCTGCGGTTCCCCGTCGTCAGAGGCCCGTCTGCTGCCGCTGTCCTCGCCCAGCACCCAGGCGTAGCAGTGGTGCCGCGCGTCATAATACTGTTTCCGGACGCGGTCGAGGATTCCGCGGATCTCTTCTTCCGTCGTCACCGGATACGCCTCGCCGAGGAAGCGGGAGCGCTTCTCCTCACACTCCCCTTTCCCCGGCTTTGCGATGGTTTTGTATTCCTGTGCCATTTCTGAACCGTGCTTACTGTGCAGGTGCCCCTGCATCCTGACCCGCCTGCTGTCCGGCCTGACCCGCCGCCTCTGCCTCGGCTGCTGCCGCCTGGGCCGCGGCCTGCTGCTGCACGGCGGCATTATAATTCTGCGTCGCCGCCTGTACCTGCTGCTGCAGCTGCTGGATCTGGGCGGTATCCCCCGACTGCTGCGCCGCAACCAGCGCGTCCTGCGTCGCCTTCAGCGTCTCGCTGGCAGCCTGCAGGTTGCTGTTGGCAACGTCAAGCGGAGTATTGCCGCCGCCTGCCGCTGCTGCCGCCTCGGCCTGCTTCAGTGTGAGCTCGGCCTGCTCCCCGGCCAGGATATCCTGAATATTGGCCTGTGACATGAATTCCGCCGTATGGTGACACTTCAGGCCGGACTCGGTCATCGTCGCGACACCGGTTGTCTTGAACGGGCATTCATCCGTTGCGGGCACTCCATCCAGTGCGCAGATCTCGCCGCGGTAATGGACGTCGCAGGATTCCGTGGGCACGGTGTCCTTGTCAAAATACTCCGTCTTGAGCGTTGCGTCGCACAGGCCCTCTACAGGCAGCTTGCCGGAGAGCGCGCAGACCGTCTTCTGCACGATGCCGTCCGGCATGCTGAACTCCTCGGAGGCCTTGCCCTCATGCACCCGTTCCATAACAGCCTTCCACAGTACCTTGGCGTAATTCGCCTCGCTGCTGACAAGGTCCGTGTTCTCATCGTAGCCCGCCCACGTCGTGCAGGTGTAGTAATTCGTATAGCCGGCAAACCACACATCGTTCTCGTCGGACGTCGTACCGGTCTTGCCGGCAACCGGGGTCTCGGACAGCTGGCACCGGGTACCGGTGCCCTTCGTCACGACATCCTCCATCGCGGAGGTCAGAAGCCACGCCGTCGTCTCCTTCAGGACGCGGTGCTCGTCCCGGTCCGCATCCGCGTCCAGGATGACATTGCCGTCATGATCCGTGACCTTTGTGTAAAATTTCGGCTCCAGATATTCCCCGCCGTTTGCGATCGCCGCGTAAGCGGCATTGAGCTCGATATTCTTCACGCCGCGCGTAATTCCGCCCAGAGCCAGTGTCTGCTGGATATCGGAATAAATCATGCCGTCGATCTCCTCGCGGTCGACCAGTGTGGTGAAGCCGAAGTCGATCAGGTAATTGTAGCCAAGCTGAGGCGTGATCTGCGTCAGCGTCTTGACGGCTACGATATTCATGGA
Source organism: uncultured Lachnospiraceae bacterium (assembly GCA_900316855.1). GTDB lineage: Bacteria > Bacillota > Clostridia > Lachnospirales > Lachnospiraceae > CAG-791. The sequence continues at coordinate 5,777 of ONEK01000028.1, forward strand.
ATTCTGGATTCCTTCGCGCAGGGAGCTGAGCCCCCGGTAGGATTCGCCGTACCAGTTGCGGACCGGTGTGCCGTCCGCATAGGCATACGGCGCGTCATCCTGCGTCGTGGCAAGCGTCAGGCCCGCCGCATCGAGCGCAGGCGCGTACGTTGAAACCACCTTGAACGTGGAACCCGGCTGCCGCAGGGTTCCGGTCGCACGGTTCAGCGTCCGGCTCGCAGTCTTGTCGCCGCGTCCTCCGACGATCGCGACGACATCACCCGTGTGCTGATCCTCCAGCGTCAGGGAAATCTGCGGCTGCGGCGTCAGGGATTCCGATTCGGCAATGACCTTGTTTCCGGAGCCGACGACCGCCGCCTTGTACTGCTCCACCATCGCGTCCGCGGATTCCTGATCCGCAAACAGCATGTTGGAGCCGAGTCCGTTGTCCTTGATCCACTGCTCCATCATTTCCGTGGAGTAGTTCGTTATCTCACCGCCGGAGTCCTGAACGCTGAGCTGATAATTCAGGTACCAGCGGGTTCCCAGCGGATAATTGTCGGGATTATTGGCTTCCTCGTCGCAGATTTTCTGCAGGGCTGTATTCTGCGTGGAATAGATGCTGAGACCGCCCGAGTACAGAAGCGTATACGCCTGTGTCTCCGTATAGCCCTTTTTGATGAGATCTGCCAGCACCTGGTCCGTCAGCGCATCGACGAAGTACGAGTTCACCTCCTCGTCTTCCGTATTGGTGTCGACCATCTGAATGCGGCTGTAGACGTCATCCGCCATGGCTTCATCGTACTGGTCCTTTGTGATGAACTCGTTCTCGAGCATCTTGTCCAGGACCTCTTTACGGCGGGCAGCGTTTTTCTCCGGATAGACAATGGGGTCGTAACGGGAAGGATTCTGGGTGATGCCGGCAATGACGGCGTCCTCGGACAGGTTCAGGTCACTGACGGATTTGTTGAAATACCGGAGCGATGCCGCCTGCACGCCGAGCGTGTTGTGGCCGAGGTTGATGGTGTTGAGGTAGTTGAGCAGGATGTCGTCCTTGCTCATCGTCTTCTCCAGCTCGACGGCGAGGTACTGCTCCTGAATCTTGCGGCGGACGCTCTCGAATTTCGTCTCCTTCGTCCAGCCGGTGAAAACGTTGTTCTTGATCAGCTGCTGCGTGATCGTCGAGGCGCCCTGGGAGAATTCCCCGGTGGAAAGGCCAAGATACGCCGCGCGGAAAATACCCTGGATATCGATGCCGTGGTGCTCGTAGAAGCGCTCGTCCTCGATGGCGACGAACGCGTGCTGCAGGTCCTTCGGGACCATGTCCAGCGTGACCGGAATCCGGTTGGAGTCGGTCGATACCAGCTTCGCCGTCTGATTGCCGTCACTGTCATATACGAACGTCGAATATCCCCTCGGCGTCACGTCAATGTTGGAGATATCCGGTGCCGTGTCCAGCACGCCGCGGAACGCCCCGAGGCCAAGGCGCACTCCGAGCATAAACGTCCCCATCAGTGCAAAAAGAACGATATAACGAAGAGACAGTCCGAGCTTGGACCATCTCTTCGTCCGGCGTGAATTCAGCCGCCGGAGCTTTTTCACAACACCCTGTCTGTCGTAATTCATTCCAAAATAAAGCCGTGAGAATGCACTCGGAATCCGCTTCGCTTCTTCCTCGTGCCTTACCGGGTTTCAAATCGGGGATGCCCTCTGTGCAAGCACAGGGCATCCCCGGCTTGAAGCCCTTATTCCTGCACATTTTACATCATGTGGGGAGTGCAGGCAAAAGTATTACGCGAGGTGACGTTTCTTCTTAAAGATTCTGTAATATATAAGGAAGGCGGTGCTGGTGACGGACCAGGTGATGGGGTAGTTCCAGATGACGGTCTCGATGGTATGGAAATAAGGGACGGCCGTGACATTCCAGATAATCCGGAGGACGCAGACCCCGAGGACGGTGATGACCGTAGGGATGAGGGCGTCTCCCATGCCGATGAGCGCGGCGGACAGTACCTCGATCGTGATATAGGTCCAGTAATAGGGCGCAAGGCACCGCGACATGTGCGCGCCTTCCCGGATCACCTGCGCGTCCGGTGTGAAGATGCTGTACATCGGTTCCGCAAGGGTCCAGATGAGCACGGTGAAGAACACCGTGAGCAGCAGGCTGATCACCGCGGTTTCCTTCACGGACCGACGCACCCTGGTACTCTTGCCTGCGCCGTAATTCTGCCCGACGAATGTGGTGAGCGCCGTGCCCAGCGAGGACAGCAGCATCCAGTACATGGAGTCGAGCTTGCCCCACACCGCCCACGCGGCGACTGTCGTCGTACCGAAGCCGTTGACCGCGGCCTGTATTACGATATTGGAGAACGTATACATGGAGGAGCGAAGGCCCGCCGGGATCCCGATCCCGACGATCTTCGCAAGGTAAACCCGGTCGAAGCGGATTCTGCGGAGGTTCAGCCGGTAGACATCCTCCGTCCGGCAAAGGCGGATGACCGTCAGCACAGCGGAAACCAGCTGGGAGAGGATGGTCGCGATTGCCGCGCCCGCGACGCCCTGATGGAATACCGCGACAAAGAGCAGATCCAGAACCGTGTTCGTCAGCGCGCCTGCAATGAGGTAAACCGTCGGATGCCGGGAATCGCCCGCTGCCCTCAGCACTCCCGATCCCATGTTGTAAATCATGTTGGGAATCATGCCGAGCGCGAAAATCCGAAGATACAGTCCGGAATCCGCGAGCGTATCCTCCGGGGTATTCATCCAGACCAGCGCCTCCGGTCCCAGGAAGAAGCAGATCAGTGTCAGGATGACACCGCCCGCAAGAGCGAGCGCCATCGCTGTATGAACGGCCCTTTCCACGTCATCCGCGCGCTTTGCGCCGTAGTACTGCGCAATGACCACCGTCGCGCCCGAGGACACGCCGACAAAGAACCCCACGAACAGATTGATCAGCGTCGCCGCCGCGCCGCCGACGGCGGACAGTCCCTCCGTGCCCACAAAGCGCCCTACAATCACGGCGTCCACCGTGTTGTACAGCGTCTGGAAAAACGTACCCAGCAGAAGAGGGAAGAAAAACAGCAGCAGCTGTTTCCAGATCACTCCCTCCGTGATTGCGTTGTAATTGTCCGGTTTCCGATTCTGTTCTGCCATTTTCACCGATGCCATTTCTGCTTTATCCCATGCCGGTGCCGCCATCCTGCGGCAGATTCCGGCCTGTCAGGGGCGGCTCCTGCACAGGACCGCGGCGCGGCCTTGCATTCTGACGCCCGCCGTGCTATGGTAACTGTCGCGCTATCCTGAGGATTTCCCCGCAGGCATCAGCGTAAGAGTGTTATTGCCTTCCCACTCAATTTAAAAACTAAAGGAGAAATTCATATCATGAATCACAGCAAAGTTCTGTATCTCGTTCACGCCGCCATGATCGCAGCAATCTACGTCGTTCTCACGGTTCTTGCCGCCAGCTTCAATCTCGCAAGCGGTGCGGTCCAGGTCCGCTTCTCGGAGGTGCTGACGGTTCTGCCCTTCTTTACGCCGGCTGCCATTCCCGGGGTGACGCTCGGGTGCCTCATCGCCAATATCGTGACCGGCTGCGCACTTCCGGATATCCTCTTCGGCACACTCGCAACACTCGCAGGGTGCCTTGGAACCTACGCGCTGAGGAACCACCGCTTCCTCTGCACACTTCCTTCCGTCATCGCGAACGCCATCGCCGTACCGCTCATTCTGCGCTGCGCCTATGCTGTTCCGGGGCCGCTGTGGTTTCTCGCGCTCACCGTGGGAGCGGGCGAAGTCATCTCCTGCGTCCTGTTCGGCTCCGCCCTTATCGCAGCATTGAATCCCTTCCGTAGCCGCATCTTCGGCACGGATGCCTCCGCGTGTTCCATGAAGACCGCTCCGCAGGACTGACTGTTCTGCACCAGACACGAATCATACCAGTAATCAAAACCAAAGGCAAACAAATTCCCTGCAGGATCTGCAGGGAATTTTTATTGCCTTGAAAGGCAGGGTACCGTATCGGTTCTCTCTTATTCAGCAGCAGAGGATTCCGCTTCCGTATCATCCTGCACATCTGATTTCCCTTTCGTGGAATCAGCCTCTCCGGAGCCGGAGTGCGATGCCTGCTCCAGGGCCTCAACCTTGCCGGAGAGGGTCCGGAGCTCACTCAGGACCTCCTCCATCTGGCCTGCCGTGGCCGCGGGAGCGGCATTACCGGAGGTCTCCTTCAGCTCGCCGACCGTGCGGCTGATTTCGTCCAGACGCTCCGAAAGGTCCGACACATCGCTCTGCAGGCTGTCCAGCTTCCCGTCCGAGCTGTCCAGACGCTCATCGAGCCCCGTCAGCTGCGTCTCCATCCGGCCGCTGGAGTTCCCGATCTCCGTGACCGTTCCCTGCAGGGTATTGACGGAATTGCCGATCGCGGTCACATTGCCGCCGACACTGGCAACATCCGCTGTGACCTTGTTCACGGAGCCGTCCACCGCGAGGATCGCCTGGCCTGTCTGACTCATCTGCTCCTTCTGGCTCGAGAGTGCCGCATTCGCTTCGCTCACGCCCTGACGGAGCGCGGATACCTCCGCCGCCTGCGAATCCGCGCTTCCCTGCACCTTCGCAAGGGAATCCCTGATTTCCTTCCCCGTCTCTTCAAAGGCAGTGACAACGGTTGTGTTCCTCTTGTCCGCGTCCTTGCCCGCGTCACTGAGCAGGGTACGGATCTCATCGCGGACAGACTCGATATTCTGCACAAGGTCTGCCTCGGAGCTGTCCTGCTGGCTGCCCAGTGTGTCAATCCTCTGCCCCAGCTCCTCATTCGTCTGCGCGCGCGCCTGCTCCATGTCGCTCTCGATCTCGTTGAGCCTCGCGATGACGTGGTCGAGGTTCTCGCTGACTTCCTGGCTGGAGCCGGCATCCGTGTTCCGGTATTCCACAAGGCCGTTCTTTAAGTCGGCCACGGTGCCGGATAGCTCCTCATAGCCATCCTCGCGGATCGTCCCGTTCTCCGTGTCATTGCGCACGGTCTCGTCCAGATTGTCCAGCTGGCCCTGGATTCTGCCCAGCTGATCGGCAACTGCCGTTCCCTCGGCAATGTCCTGCTTCCTGCCCTCGGCGTAATTCTGCGCCACCAGCAGCAGGAGAATGCCGCCCGAGAGCGCTATCACACTGATGAGAGCCAACATGACAGCGATATGCTGCTGGTTCTTCCCGCTCCCTGCAGCGGCCTTATGTCCGTTTCTCCATGCACCGGCCGCCCTGTTCCTGCCCGCAGTATCCCGCTCCGTTCTTCCGGAAGTCCTGCTGCCGTTTCGATCCTGTCTTCTTCGGGAACTTCTCCCGTGATGCTCCGCACGGTCTACAGGGGCAGAGTCTTCCGGTCTTGGCGAACCGTTCCCATATCCCTTCCTGCCTTCCCCGGGGAATGCCAGAACGCGTTTGCGTTTCCGCACAGGGACGGGATCCGTCGTCTCCTCATCCAGCCATTCAATTTCACGTTCCATCTCTTCCAGAGCCTGTTCCATAGCTCGCCCTCCTTACGAAAATCGGGCAGCAGCATACAGCAGGATGGAAAATCCGGATCCGAAACGGAAGAAGTGAGCGCGGCAGAACGCCGGCTCCGGGCTGCAGGACTGCCGCCCGTATGAAAGATGTGACTCCGGGGTTCGGGATGTCCTCCGGAGTGAGGTGATTATACGGTAACGGAGCGGCGCTCATCAATCCCGCAAAAATGACGAAAATCAGGGGGTATTTTTGACTGTTCGGACAATACAGAGCGGACCGCTTACTGTCTCTTCACCGCTCCCGTTCCGGGGGATGCGCGCGGGCAAAAAGTGCTTGCATTACCCTGACAGCTATGATACGATAACTCTCGCGTTCGAAATCGAGAGGTTTTGTAATGCAATGCTGGCATGGCTCAGTCGGTAGAGCGTCACATTGGTAGTGTGGAGGTCCCGGGTCCGATTCCCGGTGCCAGCTTTAAAAGCCGGGACAATGGTCCCGGCTTTTTTAGCGCTCATTCAACTTTCCGGCATTGCTTACTGCGCGAAATCCCCGATATTCTGCAGCAGCTCCGCGAGCTTCTGCGCCGATTCCGTGGCCTGCTGCTTCTTCAGATCCCAGAAATCCTTATCCGTGATGTCTCCCTGATCGAGCGCGTCCTCTGCCTGCTCCAGGATCTTGTCCTTCACGGAATCGATCGTATCGCTGACCGCCTCCGCGGAGTCATTCAGCGCGTCGATCGTCTCCTGCAGCTGGTCATTAGTATCCCGTGCCTCATCGAGGGCATCCTGCGCCTCCTGCAGCTGATCCTGCGTATCCGCAAGCTCCTCCTTTGTATCGTTCAGCTCTTCCCTTGCAGCATCCAGCTCGTTCTGCCGGTCCGTCAGGTCATTGTACGCCGTCTGCAGCTGCGTCTGGAGATCGAGGATCTGCGCGTTCTGACGCGCGATCCGCTGATTATAGGTATACATAATGTAAACAATCGCGCAGACGAACAGGATGCACACGATGATCAGCGTGGCAATCCAGCCCGCGCTCGAATGCTTCTTCTCCTTCACGGGAGCTTCCACGGTATCCCCGGCCTTCTGCTCAGCGGATTCTTCCTTTTTCGCTTCCCCAGCGGCAGGCTCTGCCTCCGCGGGCTTCGTCTCTTCCGGTGCCGCTGCTTCTTCAGGCTTCGTCTCTTCCGGTACGACTGCCTCCGCAGGCTGCTCTTCCTCCGCAGCCGTCCCGGACCCCTCAGCGGATTCTTCCTTTTTCACTTCGTCCACAACAGACTCTTCGGTATCCGCAGCCTTTTCTCCGGACTCCGTTTCCCCCTCTTCTGCGGTAGTCTCTTCTGCCTTCCCGGCTGCCTCCGCGGTCTCTTCCGCCTTATTCTCCCCGGCAACGAGCTCCCCGAAGCTCGGCTCTCCGTTTGTATTGACCGAATCAGTCTGCGGTGTAGGTCCCTCTTCCACTACTGCATCCTGTCTGATTTCCTCGCTCATTGTAACCTCCCTTACACATCCGCTGCCCCTGCAGCTCCTGTTCTGTTAGTTTGAATGATCCGCCGATGCGGATCATTCAAAACTCGGTCGGTGCCTGCGGCTTCCGACCTGTGATCATACATGGGAAACCGCCTTCGCGGATTTCCCGTGATGGATGCCTGCTGACGCAGGCATGGGAGGTAAGTTCCCAAGGACCTGCCGCGTAACATTACCTCTCGACAGCGCCAGCCCATATCCCAATTTTATCATAATTACTGTGCAAGCTGTCGGTTTTTTCGGTCTGCACGTCTCCGGAACTGCTTGCCCTGCTCCGGGGTCACTTCCGGACAATCCTCATCAAAAACGATGGGAGCCTTTTGTGCCGCCCGGATTTCAGCTATTTCTTCCGGTGAGAATCTCAAATCATTGATTTGCTCCTTTGTCAAATCAGATAAATTGACCATAATATAGACCCCTTTCGAAGCTTGTTGCCATTCTTGCCGAAATGAGACGGGTTACTTCTACTAAAGTACCGTTATGCAGTTCTCTCTCGTTCAGTATACACCACATAAAGGATGTCGTTTTTCCCTCCGCAATAATACTCAGCATTTCCTGATGCTGCTGTTTCCGTATTATCTTCGGGAATCCCCCCGGCTGACAGATCTCCGATCAGCTGATAGCGCTCTTCACCTATGCTATGTGCATTATCTTCCCGTTCGATACAAATATTGTCAAAAAACACCCGTGCAGCTGTCCTCAGTGAGATCTTGTGTTTTTCAATATTCTTCTGATTTTTCTCTTCGTCATATTCAAAAGTCATCCCTGCAAGAGAGAAAATAACAGTCCTATCCATCGAATGATTCCTTTCATTTATTAGGGAATAGACCTCCCAAAGTATTTGCCGGCCCTTTCCCCATCTGTCATATTAACCCGAAAAAAATCTGCTAACAATATGTTCAAGGCTGTGTTTGGCAACACTTCACCCGGACATTTGCCTGCAGGATAAAACTGTGTCTAAAATAGCGATGCAGTCATTCTTCTGCGAAAGGAAAAATCCGAGGTAATGGAAGAAAATAGTACCGGCCGCCGGGCCATTCTGGTCGGAGCGCGCACAAACAATGTTTCAGAAGAGGAATTCCGGATCGGGATGGATGAGCTTGCCGGCCTGTGCCGGTCGCTTGCCATCGCGCCTGCCGGCGAGGTTGTGCAGAACATCCCGAAGGAAGACCCTGCAACCTGTATCGGTTCCGGCAAGGTCGCCCAGGTGCGGGAGGCGATCGGGGAACAGGGTGCGGATCTTGCTGTATTCAACAACACCCTGAGCCCCGCGCAGCTCAACAATCTGTCCGGGGCGCTCGAGGTTGAAGTTATGGACAGGACGGGACTCATCCTCAATATCTTCACCGACCGCGCCCGTACGCGCGAGGCCTGTCTGCAGACGGACTATGCCCATTTGAAATATATGCTGCCCCGGCTCGTCGGCCTCAGGAAAAATCTTGGCCGCCAGGGCGGAACAGGCGGCTCGCTGTCCAACAAGGGCTCCGGTGAAAAGGCAATCGAGCTGGACCGCCGGAAAATCGAGAAGGAGATGGCTTCCCTTCGCCGTCAGCTTACCGATGTGGAACGGATCCGCGCGGAACAGCGCAAGAAGCGTTCCGCTTCCGGGCTTCCCCTGGTTGCACTCGTCGGCTACACAAATGCCGGCAAGTCCTCGCTGATGAACCGGCTCCTGTCCGACTTCGGCGCGGAGGAGGAGAAGAGCGTCTATACGGCGGACATGCTGTTCGCAACGCTCGATACCTCCGTCCGACGCATTGAGCCCGAGGGGCGCCGCCCCTTCCTGCTGTCCGACACGGTCGGCTTCATCAATGACCTGCCGACGGACCTCGTGCAGGCTTTCCGTTCCACGCTGGAAGAAGCCCTGTACGCGGACATCCTTGTGGATGTCGTGGATGTGTCGGATCCTAACTGCCGCATGCACATGGACGTGACAGAAAAGACGCTGAAGGAGCTCGGCGCGGATGGCATTCCGGTCATCCACGTCATGAACAAGGCGGAGCTCGTCAGCGGCAGCTGCCCGCGCAAAGCCGGCGACCGCCTGTACCTTTCCGTGCGGAATAACCTTGGGATCGACCTCCTGCTCGACGAGATCGAGGAAATCCTTTCCGCCGGCACGAAGCTCTGCCGGTTCCGCATACCCTATTCGGACAGCGGTGTCGAAAGCATTCTGCGGAAGGAAGCCGTCATCCGCGCCGTCGCCTATGACGCGGACGCCATCCGTGTCACCGCCGAGGTCAGGCCCAGGATCGCAGGGCAGTTGAAAAATTACATGACAGAATAAAAACTCCCCCCGAAGCTGCCCACGGTGAGGGTGGGAGTTCAGGGGGATGGATAATCACTCATTAGCAATATCAGGATCCCTGCATTTCATTCGAAGCTTCCGAGGAGTTTTCCGAAGAACTTCCATTGTTGCCATCTGAGTTCGATGAGTCAGAGAGTGTGGAATCATCTGTTGAAGTACCTGAGGAAGCACTTGACGAAGAATCACTCGAGTTGCTTGAGGTAGCAGTCGACGAAGAATCAGTCGATGCGCTTGAAGAAGCATTCGATGAAGAATCCGTCGATGCACTCGAAGAAGCATTCGATGAGGAATCGGTTGAAGCACTGGTTGATGCATCTGCAGCGGCCTTGGCTGCAGCTTCCTCCGCTTCCTTCCTCTTTCTGTTCTCTTCGTCTATCTTCTTCTGGGCTTCAATCTGTTCCTTCGTGAAGCCGCCGATCAGTTCTTCCGTTGTCGCTGTAGTAGACGCACTTGCTGCCGCCTTCGTTGTCGCGGTTGTTGCAGCCGCAGGCGCGGTCGGTGTGACTACAGCGGGAGCAGCCGGTTTCGCTGCGGGCTTCCAGGTGCTCTTCCCGGAGGACTGGGAACCGGTAGAGGAGGACTGCGTCTTGGCAGGAGCCTTGTCGCCGTAGCCGTTGGCTGCCGCGGCTCCCTTGTTGGTTGCCGTTCCGTTTCCGCTCTTTCTGCCGCTCCACCCGGGGATACTGATATAGGACGTGGCTTCTTCCGGAGATTCCGTGCCGGCTTCGAGTGCCGGATCGATCGTGATCGCCGTGATGGCTTCCTCCGCCGTAATCTGCTCTGACGCAAGCTCATCGGCTGCCTGCTTCGCCATGACAACGCGCACTCCGATCACTACAACTACCACTGCGATGACGACCGCCAGCGCAATGTTAATGATCTTCATATCGAAATCTCTCATTCAACCCTCCCATGGAACCCCACAAAGTAAATCCATGATACCATAGTCGGGCTGTCATTCCCAGTAATAAAATTCCGAAATCACCTCCCTGCTCTCTGTCTTTATCAGCACCGGCTCAAAATGTTTCCGATGTTTCTTATGATTGTACCATAGTTTCTATTGCCCCAAATTCGCAATGTCACGCGACCTCGCCGGAGCGGCCGGCCGCGGCGTCGAATTCCTTCAGCTTGCGGATGGCGTCCGCGGAGAGGTTCACGGGAACCTCGACCTCGATGACGGCGTATTCATCGCCGTATTCGGCGGAGTTGTGCATGGACACGATGCCCTTGCCGCGCAGGCGGATCCTGCTGCCGGACTGGGTGCCGGCCGGGATCTTGAGCATGACATTTCCCGTCATGGTCTCGACCTTCGCCTCACCGCCGAGGCACGCTGTGATGAAGGGCACCCTCGCGGTGACATAGATGTCCTGGCCCTTGCGCTCAAAGCCGGGCCGCTCCGAGATATGCACCTTCAGGAACAGGTCCCCGGCTTCTCCGCCGGAGGCAGAAGGATTGCCCTTCCCCTTCAGGCGGATGCTCTGACCCTCGTCAATGCCCGCCGGAATATGCACCTTGTAGGTATGGTTCCTGCCGTCCGCGCCTGCGACGCGGATCATGCGGTCGCCGCCGTTCGCGGCTTCGTCAAAGCCGATCGTGATCTCACTGGTCACATCCTGCCCCTTCTCCGCTGCGTTCCGGAAGCCGCCGAAGCCGCCTCCGCCGAAATCCTGGCTGTTGTCAAAGTGGAACGCGCTGCGGTGCTTCCTGCCGGATTTCGATCCGAACATGTCCCCGAAAATATCGCCGAACACATCGCCCATATCCGGCCCGCCGTTCGAGGAATAGTAATAATGCGTGCCGTTCCCGTCCGTATAGCTGCCGGAACCGAACCCGCCGAAGCCGCCTGCTCCCGGTCCGCCCTGGCCGAAATCCGAGAAGCCGAACTGGTCGTACTGCTTCCTCTTCGTGTCATCGCCGAGGACCTCATAGGCCTCATTGACCTCCTCAAACTTCTTCTTGGCCTCCTGGTCGCCCGGATTGGAATCCGGATGGTATTTCTTGGCGAGCTTCCTGTATGCCCTTTTGATCTGGTCCTTCGTCGCGTCCTTCGAAACGCCCAGGACCTCGTAATAATCTCTCTTCTGTGCCATACTGTTCCTCCCGTATTCGCTGTTTCTGAAACCGGAGTCATTCAGCTCCTGACTGCTCTTCTTCTGGTATGCAGTCCCGTCAGATCTGTGACCATTAACGGAATCAGTATATCCGATTTCCGCCTCAGGGCGCACCCTTTCCTGTCTGCCGATCTGTTTACAGTTCTGTTATAGCACATGTATAACAGTCGTGCAATAGAAAAAGAGCAGGGAATCCGCTTCCCTGCCCGTAAAAATTTCCGGAATTCCGACTGCGTCCGGAAAGCGTCTCAGACCATCCTCTCGATACAGGCTCCGGCAAGCCGGTATCAAACGGAAAGAAGCGATCCGGGGTGCTGCGTCTCAGGCAATCCTTGCGGCACGCTTCCTGCGGTCCACGGTAGCCACAACCGGCCCTTCGTGCTTCACGCCGTTTTTCGCAAACAGCCGGTCGAGATCCTTCTCCTTCATGAGTCCCTCTGCCAGGACGATGCTGCGCACGGTTGTGTGCTCGCGCAGTGCCCTCTTGGCAACCTCGGCAGACTTCTGATAGCCGAGGACAGGGCAGAGCGCGGTTGCGATGCCGGTGCTGGACTCCATGAGCTCCCTGCAGTGCTCCGCGTTGGCCGTAATGCCTGTAATGCAGTGATCTGTCAGCGTTTTGACTGCTCCGGTCAATGCCTCCGTGGACTCGAACAGGCAGTAGAAGGTCACGGGCTCGAAGGCGTTCAGCTCCATCTGGCCTGCCTCCGCCGCCATCATGATGGTGGTATCGTGGCCCGCTACCAGGAAAGCCGCCTGAGTGACTACCTCGGGGATAACGGGGTTTACCTTGCCGGGCATGATGGACGAACCGTTCTGCCGCGCCGGCAGGTTGATCTCGTGCAGGCCGCAGCGCGGTCCGGACGAAAGGAGTCTTAAGTCATTGCACATCTTGGAGAGGCTGACAGCGCATGCCTTCAGCGCTCCGGAAACCGCGACAAAGCTGTCGAGGTTCTCCGTCGCGTCGAAGAGGTCCTCCGCCTGTGTGATCTTTTCGCCATACAGATCGCTGATCCTGTCCGCGATGTGCTTCTCGTAATAATCGGAGGCATTGATGCAGGAGCCGATGGCGGTTGCACCGATGTTGACGGTGTGCATCTCCTCCAGGGATTTCACGATCCTGCCGCGGCATCTCTCCAGCATGGAAGTGTAGCCGTGGAACGTCTCGCCCAGCGTCATGGGAACGGCATCCTCGAGCTGCGTGCGGCCCATCTTGCGCACCTCACTGAATTCGTCCGCCTTCTCCTTCAGGGCATCGATCAGCCGGTCAAGCTCCGCAAGGAGCGGTTTTGAGAGCGTCAGAACCGTGAGCTTTCCCGCCGTCGGGATCGTATCGTTGGTGGACTGTGCCATGTTGACGTGGTCGTTCGGGTGAACCCTGTCATAGGCGCCCTTCCTGCCGCCCAGCAGCTCGTTCGCGCGGTTGGCGATCACCTCGTTCATGTTCATGTTGGCACTCGTTCCGGCGCCGCCCTGTACGGGATCCAGGAGGAAGGCATCCTCGAACTTCCCGTCCATGACCTCCTGCGCGGCAGTGACGATGGCATCCTTCCTGTCCGCTGACAGGAGTCCCGCCTCCGCATTGACGATTGCCGCCGCCTTCTTGATCAGGGCAAGGTTTCGAAGGAAGGCCGGTTTCATATGATTGCCGGTGATCTGGAAATTTTCCTGTGCGCGCTGCGACTGAACACCGTAATAAGCCTCAGCGGGCACAGCCATCCTTCCGATCGAATCTGCTTCCATTCTTGTTTCCATTGCCTTGTCCTCCTCTTTTGCCTCTATGTCCGGACTGCGTCCGGGCTGCGATCTCCATGAAACCTGCGTTCCCGTGATTCATCACTAGGAACATAACTATAAATTCGTTGAGAACCGCATAAAATAAGCCTTTGAGCCACATTTGTGCTTGCATTTAACC
>ONEK01000027.1 GCA_900316855.1 uncultured Lachnospiraceae bacterium
GAACTGCTGGAAGGGCACCAGAAGCCGGAACACGAAAACCAGTACCGGAAGTTCTTCACTATACATGAGACTCCGGTCCGAGGAATCAGGATCGATGTCCCTGGACGCGGCGGATTCCATTCTGGCTGAGGTGAAGAGGCTGTCTGGCGCGGATTCGGCCGTGTATGCAGGGACGTGCCTGTGCGCGGCGGAGCTTGCCCGCGATTTCACGGAGTGCTACGGTGATATGGATGAGCACTTTTATGACCGGCTGGCGCGGTATTACGGCGAGGCTGCGCGGGCGGCGAGGAGGCCGGAGCTGGCGGCGGAGCTGCGGGAGCGGTTCCGGAACCTGAATGCGTCCTTTGCAAGCATGGGCTGGGGCATGGGCAGCGTCGTGGATCCGGAGATGGAGTGAAGGGAAGGCGAGGGCTGCCGGCTTCCATGGCAGACACCGTTCCTGCGGAGGGTCCGGATTAAGACTGCCGCGGGGCGAAGGGCATGGGCAGTGCGGCAAAGACTCGACAAGTATTTTATCGAGTACTCGACAGAATCAGAACGATCGGATATCCTGAACCGGATCCGGGAGCATCTGCGAAGAACGGGCAGCAGCCTTGCGGAGCACTTTCAGGAGAAAAGTCTTGCGGAGCTGGCGGATGACGGAGAAGATTTTCACAGGAACGCTCCAGACGCAGCTGCAGGGCGCATTGGAGTATCTGCGCAACCCTATGAAAATCTATAACGCAACGCGCGGCGGGAACCCGGAGGTCTTCCCGAGAGTGAAGCTGGAGGACAGCTTCGGGGAAGTGGAAGGCAAGAACGGATGACAACTATCTTGACACACAGGGTAACCGCGGAAGGCCGGATGCTGGCCATAGGACGATTTGTGTGAAAAAATCTATCTGCCGAGGCTGGATGTTGACAGTGGAACGATGTTTATGGCCTTGAAGGAAAAAGAAAGGGGCAATTAGAATGACCGATTCGCAGAAATCTGAATTGATGGAACTGACTAACTGTATCGTATCGACGGTCCCGGCTCTTAAGGTTTATCTTTTTGGTTCATTTGCCTATGGGCATCCTGATGAGGAAAGTGATTTTGATCTTTATGTCATCATTCCTGACGGACAGATGAGATCTATAGAAGCAATGCATCAGATAAGGCGGGCATTGAGCGGTTTGCAAAAGCGTCCTGTCGATCTGCTGGTGGGTACCCGGAAGAAGTTTGACAAAATGAAGAATCTGCCTGCAATTGAGAAGGAAGTTGCGGAAAGAGGGGTGGTGCTGTATGAAAGAGGAATGTCTGGAAGCGGCTCAGAAGTGGCTTGATTTCGCATATTCAGATCTGAGTGCGGCAGAGTATCTGTGCCAGATGCATCCTGTTCCGATTGAAATCATCTGCTATCATTGCGAACAGGCAGCAGACTTTGCTGCAGGTTCGGGACTGTCCGGCTGATCTTTACGCGGATCTGGCGGATTGTGCCAAAAGAGAAAACAGAAGTATTTCGCAGCAGACGATCTATATCCTGAAGACGGCACTGGGAAGTCAGGACCAGAATAAGGAAAGTCCGGAGGAAAACGCGGTCGAAGCGCTGGGCGAAGGAGTCCTGCCCGGACACAGTGTATGACATGCTGTATTTTACGCTGGCGAGGAGGAACGGCGCAGTCCTTCTGACCTGTGGCCGGCGGCTTTCCGGGCTCGCGAAGAGCGAAGGCGCCAGGGCGGAATGAGAGCCTGCACGGACTCCGGCAGAGCTGGTACACAGGGGAGAGAGATATTCTTCATGAAAAAAGGCTTTCTGAAATCATCGATATCATCATGCGGGATGTAACAGAGTACTAAGCATATTATCAATATAAGACGCTTCGTGATGTCTATCAGGCGGTCCATCAGGAAATAGATAGGGAAGTTTGGAATAGAATTTAAGCCTAGAACGGAAAAGTCTACAATTTGATCTGCAACCGGAATCGCAAGGTTCCGGTTTTTCTTAGGTCGAAAAGATTAGGTTGACAACAAATACAAGAACTGAAATAATATGTCTTGTACAGAAGCGATGAAACGCACGAGAGTATTTGGCAATGGATGAACTATTTGAAAAGGTTGTAAGTGCATATAACAGGCTTGATTCCATCAAGGAAGTGGCAGCTGAACTAGATATTTCTACAGTCAAAGTCCGGCGCATTCTTATTACGCTCGGTCAGTGGTCCTCGTCTACATCCGTAAAGATTGGAGCACTCTATGATCAGGGATTAGCGGTGGAAGATATTGCTGCCAGATTATATATGTCTGAGAAGAACGTCCAGGCATACATTCCTTATTCAAAGGGCGCCTATGGCAGGGAAACATATGACGCCGTTATGAGCCGGGAGTATAGGGAGAGGCAGATTACTGCAGCGGAGAATATTCGGGCATTGAAAGGTGCGATAGATACACAGGAAGATGATTTTATTAATAATGATTATGAAAGGGGCAGCGAGATGACATATTTTGAAACAGAGAAGCTTGAAGGAACCAGGTCTATATATGCGCCAAAGGTCATGAAGCTGAAACTATCGCTTGAAATGCAGGATATGGATGATGCAAAAATGAATATCCTTAAGGAATATGGCGATGTGAAAGATGGAATTACACGGACTGTCCTTGTTCCTGCGGCGATGCCGCTCCATGCTCTGCATTATCTAGTTAACCAGGCATTCGGCTGGCAGAATTCTCATCTTCACAATTTCCGTTTGCCGGAAACAGTAGAAGATGAGCTGACGGAGGGCAGCAGGCTATTTCCGTGGAGCAGGCTTTGCGGAGTGTATTTCAGGTTTCCTGCCGAATACGATGATATCTTCTGGGATGATGACTATGTGGAAGGCGAGAGCTTCAAGACCTGGATGCGCCGGAAGTATAACGGGCCATATTATGACGGGGCAAAGAGTGAAGAATACAAAAACTGTCAGAAGGAAGTGGCTGATCTGAGAAGACAATTTTCTGAGTTTGAAGTTCGTGAAGATTTCGGAGAGATGTATGATCGGTATCAGAGGACGGGCGAGAAGGACGGACCGAGAAGCAAGGGCCAGAAGAAATTTGATGATGCGACGGTCCTTGAACTCGAAAGCAATATCACATTTGAGCATGGATTTTTCGAACTTCTGGAGCATATTGAGCTTATTCAGATTCTGATGCCAGGGAAGGTCACTGCAGGTGAGTCACCTTTGGCTGCTTCAGATATTTCTCTCTGCAGGACTCTTGCCGAGAGGCTAGCGACTCCTGTGCCAGTTACAAACAGACTCGAATATGAATACGACTATGGTGACGACTGGAAGGTTTCGATTGAATGTTTAGACGAATATTATGAGAAAATATCGGTTGATGGGGCTTCTCATTATTTTGACAAAAATGGAATTCAGGTTCTTGATGATGAGCTCTATTCAAAAGTAGGCAAGAAGCTGAAGCCTGTATGTATCAAATCGGACGGTCTTCCGGTAATGGATGATGCAGGTGGCATCCATGGGTATGTTGAGACGCTCTGTGCTATAAAAGCACCTGTTGATCCGGATGATTCTGAAGCTCTGCAGGAGCAGAAAGATTCAAAGTCCTGGGCCAGGATGCAGGGGTGGACCGGGAGAAAAGTGAAACCGGAAAATATACTGTGATTTGTTTACTGCATAATAAAAGTACAGAAAGGGCAGTGCGGCGGGGACTCGACAACTATTTTATCGAGCACTCGACAAAATCAGAACGATCGGATATCCTGAACCGGATCCGGGAAAATCCTTGTTGGAGCTATCTCAAGGCCAGTGAAGCCACAATCATGCATGACTTGGTAAACAGAAGTGAGTTTTCTCCCAATGATTCTTGATAATCCCCCAAAAAATAGCTAAAATTGTGAGAAACAAAACAACATTGGGAGAAAGAAACAGTATGAGAGATTTTGATTATACTGGATTGAAGAATCGCACATGGGACACCGGGATATTGTCCTATATCGCTCAGATACATGAATACAAGGGAAAGCAGGAGCTTTTTTTGCGTCAAAAGCCTGTTGAGCTTAATCGGCTGATAGAAATCGCAAAGGTCCAGAGTACGGAGAGTTCGAATCGGATTGAAGGGATCATCACAACGAATCCGAGACTGCAGCAGCTGATAGCTGATAAAACGACGCCGAAAAACCGCGATGAAGAGGAGATTCTCGGCTACCGGAATGTGCTGAATCTCATCCACGAGAATTATGCTGTGATACCAGTAACGCCAAATTATATCCTTCAGCTTCATGGAGAGATGATGAAGTATACCGGGCTGACTTATGCCGGAAGATTTAAGAACAGTCCAAACGAGATCGATATGATCACTGAGAAGGGTGAAAAGATTACACTGTTCACGCCGCTGGCTCCATATGAGACGCCGGATGCTGTTCGGAATATATGTGAAAGCCTTCAGACGGCATTGGACAAGGAAGTAATAGATCCCCTCATCCTTATTCCGTGCTTTATATTGGATTTTCTGTGTATTCATCCTTTTAATGATGGAAATGGACGCATGAGCAGGCTGCTGACGCTTCTCCTTCTGTATCGCTGTGGCTACCTGGTAGGACAATATATCAGCATTGAGAAAGCCATTGCTGAGACAAAGGCATCGTACTATGACGCACTAGCGATCTCGGACCAGGGGTGGCAGAATGGAGAGAACGATCCGAAGGCCTTCATTAAATATATGCTTGCGATCATCCTTACCTGTTATAAAGATTTTGAGAACAGAGTCACTGTAGAGGAAGGGGCAGGAGTCAGGAGTACATCCATAGATATTGTGAAGACGTGTGTAGAGCGGAAAATAGGAACGTTCACGAAAAGAGAGATCCTTGAGGAGTGTCCGAAACTGGGAAGTTCTTCTGTGGAGGCAGCGCTAAAGAAACTTGTGAAGGACGGAACCATTGTCCGTTATGGCAGCGGTCGGAACACACATTACGCACGAAACACAGAAAGAATATTTCCTAATTAACAACTAAATTTGGGAGAAAATATAGCTACTGGGAGATTGAGGCATGTTCAGAACGGGGCAGGCCCCGTGTGGCAAACAGGGATTATTGATTTTAAAGCTTTCTATGGCTAAAATAAAATCAGACTTTAGATCAGCCAGGAGAAGGCGCAATGGCATACATTGAAAGAGCAATTACAGAGGTATTAAAAAGCAGGGCCGGAGCCAGCAAGTGCCTGCTGCTGACCGGGGCACGGCAGGTGGGCAAGTCCACGCTCCTGCGGCATATTTTCCCGGAATACGGCAGGGCTTCGTTTGATGACCGGCTGACCCGGCTGCAGGCGAGAGAGGATCCCGGGCTGTTCTTCCTGAATCATCCGGCACCGCTGTTCATTGACGAGGTGCAGAAGGAAATCCGCATTCTGGAAGACCTCAAGCTCCGTCTGGACGAAACCGATCAGAGGGGCCAGTATATCCTTTCGGGATCGCAGAAGCTGGAGCTTATGAAAGGGATGAGTGAATCCCTTGCAGGGCGTGTATCGGTCACGGAGCTGCCGGGTCTGTCCCTTCGTGAGATCAGCGGAGTGAAGTTCAACAGGCATTTTGTTCCGACGGACAATTATCTGAAGGAGAGGGAGCGGGAGTTGGTTCCATACCGGGATCTGTGGGATACGATCCATAAGGGGAGCTATCCCGAGCTTTATGATATCGAACGGGACTGGCAGGACTATTATTCCTCGTATGTCGCGACCTATCTTGAAAGAGATATCAACGAGCTGATCTCCAGCGACAGTGTAACTTTCACCAGGTTCCTGACTGCTGCTGCTGCACGCAGCGGGCAGATTCTGAATTATGCCAATATTGCGGGCGAGGTCGGGGTGAGCGAGCCGACTATCAAGAGCTGGATTTCCATTCTGGAACGTACGGGGATTGTCTACCTGCTCGAGCCGTACAGTGCAAGCTCACTTTCGCGGGCGATCAAATCTCCAAAGCTCTATTTCAGGGATACGGGACTTGCCTGCTACCTGACAAGGTGGATTTCTGCGGATGCCCTGAAGGTATCAGCGGCTGCAGGCAGTATGTTTGAGACGTTTGCCGTGTCGGAGATCCTGAAGTCGTACGCCAATGAGGGCAGGGACTACCGGTTTAACGTCTTTTATTACCGCGGGAAGGACAGGGGGCCTTCGGGCGATCATGAAATTGATCTCATACTGGAAGAGAACGGCGTGCTTTATCCTGTGGAAATCAAGATGACGGCAAACCCGAAAGCCCAGATGGCAGCCGCGAACACGATTCTGGACAGAATTACGGACAAGAAAAGGGGGATGGGTGTGATCCTGTGCCTGATTGACAGGAAAACGTATCTCAGGGAAAACCTGATCGCCCTGCCGGTGGAATATCTGTAGGCGGACGGCGGACAGGGATAAGAGGCCGGATGGTTTCGCTGCCGTTTTTTTTGCAATGTGTGGATCTGTGCGGAGAAGTTTATGACGGAGCGGGCAGGATGTTGGCTATAGGACGATTTGTGTGAAAAGATTTACCTGCAGAAGGCCGGATGCTGACAATGCGGCGATCTGTGCAATGGACTTTAAGTGCAAATATAAAGCCGGCGGCAGGAATCGCCGTATTGCGAGAAAAGTGTACAGATGGATGTAAAGCTTTTCGCCTGGGTCTGCTTCCTGCGAGAAAATGCTGGAGCTGCCTATAAGATCCTTCGCATCGGGGTTTATGGCACACAGGAATTCATAAAAATAGAATCATGCAGTACAATCTTCCTGGGGGTGATTTGAGATGACAGATGAGATCTTAAGGATCCAGAACATTGTCAGACCAATTGCGCAGAATCATGGCGTCAGAAGGCTGTCACTCTTCGGCTCAAGGGCCAGAGGAGATTACAGGGACAGTAGTGATTATGATTTCCTGATCTCAAAAGGCAATATTTCCGGCATGCTCTCATATCTGGAATTTGTGGATGACCTGGAGGATGCGCTGGGCACACACGTAGATGTTATCACTGATACTTCGGAGGATGAGGAAATCATAAATGCAGCGAGGCGGGATGAGGTAGTTCTTTATGAACGGGCGTGACATCATTATTTTGCAGAAGATCGTGAATTACTGCAAGGAGATAACACAAACGCACGCATATTTTAATGATGATAAGAGCCTGTTTTATGATAAAGGAAGAGGTTTTCTACGATATTGCGTGGGTGACATCCAAGCAGGATATTGTTCGGCTGCAAAGCAGCATTGAAGACATTCTTAAAGACAAGGGGTGACTTCAGTTAATTGCCGAACCAACTGATACGCAAGTTTCACGGGGAGAAGGCGGAGCGCTACCAGGGACTCCTGGCAGACGCGGATGTTGTTCTTTCCTCCACATTGTATCAGGCGGAGTGCGTGAATGTCCTGTGGAAATATGTCCGTACCGGTATTGTGCGGGAAGAGGACGCGGTACTGTCGATCGACAGGCTTTTCGGGCTTGTCGATCTTTTTATTGATCCGGAGGAAAATGACCTGTGACCGGCGGCTTTTAGGGCTCGCGAAGAGGGAAGGCGTCAGGGTGGAATGAGAGCCGGCACGGACTCCGGCAGAGCTGGTACGCAGGGCTGAACCGTTATGCTAAAATAGCCGTGTCAGATTAAGGTTCCCACTGGATGATACAATGGGAGTCATAGCACGCATGCCTTCTGTACGAAGACAGTGAATAGGCTAAAAAGAATCAAAATGGGTATCTGATATGAAGATTGTACATACCGATTTACACGGATTCATGCTGTTTGAGGATCTGGATGTTTCGTGGTCTGATAACATCAATATCATCAGCGGGGAGAACAGCACAGGTAAGACAACGGTTCTGAAGGCGCTCTATTCTGCCACGAAACCGCTGACGGCTCCTGACTTCCTGAAGCTGACGAAGGAACAGCAGGAGCAGAGATTTGTCAATAAGATGCTGGGGGTATTCCGCCCGGATGAGATGCATCTGGGACGCCTGACGCGCCGCAAGCAGGGCATGAATGCGACGTGCTGCAATATTTCCTTCGATGGAAACAGGTCGGTCGATCTATCTTTTAACAGCAAAAAGACAAATCACGCAGATCTGCAGGTGCAGGGACTGCAGGGCGAGAAATTCGATGCCGTTTTCCTGCCGACGAAAGAAATGATCTCCAACACGGAGCATTTTGCGTCCCTGTATGAGGATTATCATATTGACTTTGAGGAAACCTATTATGATCTCGTGAAGCTGCTGGACCGCCCGCTTTCCAAGGGCCCCAATACATCGGACCAGCGCAGGGTCATCAGCAGCCTGCAGGATATTATTCTGGGCAATGTTGTGCAGAAGGACCGGAAATTTTACCTGGAAGAAAGCGGCGCGGGAATCTTTGAAATGGGCCTTGTCTCGGAAGGGTACAGAAAGATTGCCATCCTGCTGTATCTGGTTCTGACTGGCAGCCTTGGTGCCAACACCATCCTGTTCTGGGATGAGCCGGAAACCAATATGAATCCGAAAATGATGAGGCCGCTGGTTTCGGCGATGGTTGAGCTTGCGAGGAGCGGAGTTCAGATCTTCGTTACTACGCATGATTATTTTCTTATTCAGGAATTCAATCTGTACAATGTATATCCGCAGCTGTTGAACCGCGGGGGCGAGAGTCTGGATATCCGATTTTATTCGCTTTACGCGGAGGAAGGCAGGGGCATTTCAGTGGAAACCGGCAGGGATGTCACGGAAATGGAGCACAACTCCATCATGCAGCAGTTCGACGAGATGTACAAAAGAGAGCAGGACCTGATGTATGGTACTAAGTGAGAGCGGACTGGACTTCGAGTTTGCCGTCGGCACAGACGGGATCAAGTTTGATGATGCCGCATTTTACCGGAGACAGTTTTCGAAAATCACCTATGCCAAGGGTGTCGATTTCGTTGTCTCAGATCGTCACAGGATTTATTTCATAGAGGTGAAGAACTGTCTGGGACATGAAACTGAGAACAGATGGCGTATTGCTCCTGATAATACAAAACGGGGTACTGCGGTAACTGCCGCAAATCGGACATTGGTTCAGGGCAGAGAAAGTCTGGATCAGGAAGTGGCTGATAAGATCACCATGACGCTTGCGTGTCTTGCCGGTGCTTCAACTTTTGGGGAACTGACGAAGGACCGTCTGAAAACATATGCGAGGGAGAACTTCAGGAGCTTATCGAACAAGGAAATATTCGTCATCCTGCACCTGGAGGGAAACTTCGAATCAAAATCGCGCTCAAAAGCCATGATTATGAAGGGACTGCAGGACAGCCTCCGCAGCAAACTACGCTGGCTCAACTGCAGGGTTTCTGTTGTGGATTCCAATACCTGCAGGGCCTATAAGGTACTGAGAAGCTGACAGTCTGACATTGACGGAATCGGTGGAGAAGCGGCGTGCGAAGAAGTTCACGCGGAGGGCCACGGAATTTTCACAGTGGCTGAATCTGTGCAAAGGACTTTACAAGAGCTTCGGACAAAACGTTACAGGAAGCGGACGGAGAAGATTTTCACAGGAACGCTCCAGACGCAGCAGGTCAGGGATAAGGGGCTGAATGCGTCCTTTGAAAGCATGGGCGGAGCGCGGGATTTTGCAATATGTGGATCTCATAAAAGCAGAATCATGGCATCAGAAGGCTGGTACTCTTCGGCTCAAGGGCCAGAGGAGATTACAAGGACAGCAGCGAGGCGGGAACCTGGAGATCTTCCCGAGGGTGAAGCTGGAGGACAGCTTCGGGGAAGTGGAAGGCAAGAACGGATGACAACTATCTTGACATGCGGAGAGCGTATTGAGGCAATAAAGAAAAGGATCGAGAACAATCCCAATGCCGCACTTTGCGAAGATGATTATAGAGTCTGAGGGCGTAAAGCATCAGGAGATTATTGACATGGACAAGGTTGAGAGAAGGAGTTCGATTGCCGCAATCAGGGATTCGTTTGAAGCCTATCCGCACCGTTATCTGGTCTATTATGACGAGGGCTGGAAGTGTGAGTTTTTTCCAAACCACAAAACTGCAGATGAGGGAAATCCCGAGAAATTAAAGAAATTCCTGTCGGAAGAGCTTGAGATTAATGAGAGCAGCATCAGCCTCAGCTACCTTCGTGAGTTCAGCAATGAGAAGGAATCCACAGAGCATAACAATCAGAAGAGGCTGTATATCTATAACCTGTTCAAGGCTGAAATATCTGATATGCCGGACAAATGGAAGCAGGACGAATTTATGATTGCTGGAAAGAAATACCGGTGGATGTCTATTGATGAAATGCTTCAGGATGAAACAATCAGGAGGATCAACAGTGATGTCATATCTGAAGTAAGAGACTATGTGTAAGCGAAGGAATAATCTCCGGCATCGATCCGTTGCCTGCAGGGCGGCGGATCTTTCTGTTTAAAAAGTATAACCGCGGAAGGCCGCATGTCCATGTTTATTACGGCGAGTACGAGGCCTCTGTCGGCCTTGATGGAGAAGTATTGGAAGGCGGGTGAGCAGGTGTCGATATGTTTGTCAGTAATGGATTTGTATGTGGCGGAAAACCAATCAATAGTATCAGGATTACAGGTCTGAAATGTCTTTCGGACCGGATGATGCTCCTTACTTTTAACAATGGAGAGACGCGCCTGTTCGACTCGACCGTCCTGCATGGTCCGGTTTATGAACCGCTTGATGACGACGATGTCTTTCGAAATGCTGTTCTTGATCATGGAGTTGTGACATGGATGGGTGGAGAGATTGACTGTGCTCCCGAATTCATGTACGACCACAGCTATGAATACGTAATGGCAATGTAGAAGGTTTCTGACCTGTGCGGGGAGATTTATGTGGCGGAGGGCGGGAGTTCGGCAGAAAGCGGATCTGTGCAGGGAGATTTATAAGGAAACATAAAGCGGGGTGCATGGATTGCCGTATTGCGAAAAAAACGGGCGGAGTGACACACAGGGATCTTCGGATAGTCTAATCATTTGGCGAGTTCTTTAAATACCGCGTCGTTTTCGCTCATGATCTGCTCAGCCAGAGCATCAACCTCTTCGGGAGAGGCGTTCTGATATTTTTCAAGCTGGCTGAATTCAATCAGAACGTAACGGGGCGCATTGTTTTTCATGATGATGACAGAACCGTTCTCATCGACCATTCTGGCAACTTTGGAGAAGTTTTGATTAGCGGTAGAAATCGGCACCATGTTATCTGTATTGATCATCATACGATTGTCACCTCCTCATCATAGTATGGTCCAATCTTAGGACATATTCAAGGACAAAAATTATGTTTTTTTTCCGGACAGCATGTCATTGTCACAGGAGAATTGAGGAAGGCTGTTTATTGCATAATAAAAGCAGAGAGGAGATTTCCGATGGAACATCATAGCCTGCTGGAGCTGCCGGGGCAGCTCATCCTTACGAATTCAGATCTGAAGGTTTCAATGAAAGGGCAGCAGTATATCACTATATACTTCGAGCAGCCCAACAAAGACGGCAGTGATTTCAACTCCATGCAGATAGACTATCCGGACATGACGCCGCAGAAGGTAATCGGCTTCACTGACACTGAGATTACGTCTCTTCTGTCTGAGGCTGAAAAAATCGGTGACATTGCGCTGCTGCGTGCCCAGGAGGATGCCTATGCCAACCGTGTTTCGTAATGTGCTTGGGTACAAGGTATATTTCCGGAGCAATGAAAATGATCCACGGGAACCCGTTCATGTGCACGTTGCAAGAAGACTCGGCGGAGACGATGCGAAGTTCTGGGTGCTTCATAACGGGAAGGTGATTCTTGACAAAAATAACAGCAATCTGGATCCACGGGACCTTCGTGATCTACAGACGTATCTTAACAGGAATGGAGATGAAATTATCAGGAAGTGGGTGGAGTACTTCCGGAATAAGCCGACGTTCATCGATGATCAGAAATAAGTTTTGGATGTAAAGTTTTTCGCATGGACTGCCGCGGGGCGAAGAAAAAAGCTCCGGGGCACAGCTGGCAGAGGGGATTGCTAAAGGAACCGTACAGGGATGACCTTATCCTGCGGGGACAGGCTGATCAGGCTGTCGTAGAAGCAGATAACTCCGCCTTCTCCTCTCTTTACACCCGGGATGCTGTCAATGACTGAGAATGATGCAGTGTCGCTTTTGGACGGATCCGCGTGCTTTTTGATTTCTATTGGATATAATGTGCCGTTATCGCTGATGATGACGTCGATTTCCTTTTTATCCTTGTCCCTGTAAAAGTAGAGCGGCGGCTCAAGTATCCCTGCGTTGCAGTAGCTCTTGATGATTTCGGAAACGACAAAGCTTTCAAAGAAATGGCCGGACATCGCTCCGCTCTTAAGCACCCCGGGGGTGTTCCATTTCGTAAGATACGCAGCCAGCCCGGTATCCAGGAAGTATATTTTAGGAGTTTTAACCGCGCGCTTTGTAATGTTATTGGAATATGGCCGCAGCAGGTAAACGATGCCTGAGGCGGTCAGAACGGAAAGCCATCGCTCAGCGGTAGGCTGGCTGATGCCGACATCACGCGCCAGGGAGGAAAGGTTTAACAGCTGCCCTGTCATCGCGGCGCAGGCCGTCATGAACTGCATGAATTTAATTTCGTCGCCGATATTCACCAGCTCGCGGACATCCCTTTCCAAATATGTTCTGACGTAAGCGGCATAGTACATCTGCCAGTCAAAATCCTCATTCAGAAGGAGCTCGGGCATAGTCCCCCGCCAGATGGTATACCATACCTCATCATAGGAAACCGGGGCGAGGTCTGCCCTGCGGGACTCCAGATATTCTGATGTCGGAAGGAAGGGGCTTGTGTCTGCTACGCCGTGTATTTCCCGAAGGGACAGACCGAGTAATGTAATGAGGCCGATGCGCCCCGCCAGGGATTCACTGACACCCTTCATCACCCGGAACTGCTGCGACCCGCTCAGGAAAAACTGCCCCTTCTTCCCGCTTTCATCAAGGATGAGTTTCATCTGTTCGAACAGATTCGGGGCTTTCTGGATCTCGTCAACAAAGACAGGCGGAGTATGGTCCCTGAAAAATGTATTGCCTGTTTCCATGGCAGCAGCCCTGACGATGGTGTCGTCGAGAGTCACGTAGTGAACTCCGGATGTTAACTGACGGAGCATGGTGGTCTTCCCGACCTGCCTGGGACCTGCAACCAGAACGGCGCCGAACATCCTGGACAATTTGCCTATAGTTCCTTCTGCATGCCGGTGGAGATAGGTTTCTGACATATGCGGCCTCACTTCCGTTTACAAATATACGGCCTCGTAATCGGCTGATTCAATATCGAATATTAAATTAGTCGGAAAGCTAAGTCAAGAGGGACTGTGCGGAGAAAAAGCGGCAGACTCTTTGTGTGAAAAGATTTACCTGCCGAAACTGGAACCTCTGGCGGGCGGGAGGACCCGGAGAAATTCATCCGGAGTGTATACGGGGATTGCCGATGACGAGAAATCCTTTACGTTTCGTGTGACGATGCAGTCGCAGCGGTTTCGGAGCGCGGTTTCCATCATTACCGCATCCTCGTAATCGGAAATGTCGGATGCAAGGGCTTTTTCCGTATCGGCTCCGGCTGTATCCAGAACCTGAAACAGTAAAAAGAGCTTTGCAATCAGGCTGCGGGTCCGGGCATCATCATGCAGTGCATGGTGGCACAGGTAATAAATGTCCGTGACGGACTTTGCCGTTATGCAGCCGATAAAAATGCTGCCGGCAGCTTTGAGAAAGATGCTCTCGGCAGCTTTGTTCCAGGGCTCGCGGGCCTGCAGGGCGTCGACGATGACATTGGTGTCCAGTAATGCAGTCATATCCTGTCCCTGCGCTCCCTCATGGACTCTTCCAATGTCACGGAAGAGGGGATGCTGCCAAACAGAGACCGCGCGGTGTCCTCCCTGCTTTCAAACGGGACGGTAAGCTTCGCGACCACCTTCCCGTACTGCGTGATGTAAATGTCCTGTGTGGAAGCAAGGGAGAGGTATTCGCTGAGATTGTTTTTCAATTCGGTAGCAGTAACAGACATCCGGGCCACTCCTTTCGTCAGGTCTATTATGACATAAATCGTACGAAACGGAAAGACAAATCGATCAAAATACGGGCGGCCGGGAATGAAGATCTGAGGGCAATACCGATGGCTGGACATCTCGTGGATGTTATGGAAGCCTGTGGAAAGCTCAGAGAGTGAAGAGATCAGGCTGACGGAGTGGCCCTGCGGCTGCGGAGCAGGAGGACGGCGGAGAGGAGGATGATGCCGACACAGGGGATGAGGTCGGTGAACATTCCGGTGCGGAGGCCGGCGCTGTCACCGACGAAGCCGATGATGAGCGGCATGACGATGGCGCCGATGCCGCCGACCGGGAGCAGGATGCCCATGCCCTCCGGGCTCATGGCGCTGCCGGCGCTCGCGACCGCCATGGGATTCACGCCTGCCATGCAGGCGGAAAAGGCAAACAGCAGGATGACTGCCGGGATGGGTTCCGTCATGAATACGAGAACGGCATACAGGACGCTGCAGCCGATGCCCATGATGGTGAGCGCGCGGAAGCGATTCCGGATGGGGAGGACGAAGGCGATGAGAAGCCTTGCGACGAGCGTCGCGCCCCACATGATGGTCATGGTATAGTTGGAGAGGGTGCCCTCGAGGATATGGCTGTCCTTGTAGTAGGTGACAAGCCAGCCGGTCACGCCGGTCTCCGCGCCGTTCTGGCAGAACAGGAGCGCCGCGAGGAGCCAGAAGGAAGGATCCCGCAGGAAGCCGTAGCGGCGGGAGGAGGAAGATTCGTCGGAAGCGGCGGAAGAATCTTCGGAGGCGGCGACGGAATTTTCGGAAGCCGCGGAGGAAGCTTTATCGGACGTTCCGGCAGGGGCAGGCTTGCCGGGGAGGCGCATGACGAGGTAGACGAACCAGGCGAGGAGGCCGATGCAGCCGACGGCGATCATGGGGAGGTTGACGTTAATGCCTACGAGGAAGGACGCGACGAAGGGGCACAGAAGCGCGCCGGCCGCGTAGGAGGCGTGCATGAGCTGCATGCCGCGCGCACGGTCCGGGCTGTGCTGGCCGACGAGGACGGAGTCCGTCCCCATGACCGTTCCCTTGGCAAAGCCGATGAACAGGAACGCCAGCATCAGCACCCCGGGGACCCCCGTGAGGGCAGTCAGGAGATAGCCGACGAAATAACCGATGGTAAACAGCAGCGCCGTCCGGTTCAGGCCGATCCTGGAGGGCAGGAGGCCGCACAGGATTCCGGAGAGCATGTTGCCGAGCGAGAACAGCGACAGGAGGGTTCCCGTCATGGCGAGCGAAAAGCCGTATTTGTCCTGCAGGATAGAAACGATGATGCCGCTGGAAATCGCGCACAGCCCGCTGAGGAAGAATGTAAAATAACCCGTCCTGCGAAGGCGGACGTCGTCTGCGGTCATCGGATGATTGTGTTTTGCCATCGAATGATTGCCTGTTGATATCGGATGATGATCTGCCGCTATCGAATGATTGTCTGCGGAACCTGTCATAATCGGATGATCGTGTGTGGAACCTGTCCTGTCTGTCATGTTATGAAATCCCCCGTTATGTATATCAGATGAACATACGCATGCATTGCAGATGCGAAGTGTTAAGAGCCCCATGTACGTGAAATCAATTCTGTTAGGATTTTCCAATGTGAAAGGCATTTGCGCAAGGGTAAATCCCTGTCGCGGAGCGAAAAAGGAAGAAATGAGGTATAAAATGGTTCGTATGGATTGCTGCGGGTCCAAAGGAATGGTCTGAGGGATGGAAAGTAAGGGGCGGTCGAAATATTTTGAAGGTCTTGATCATCCGGACGTTTCCGGATCAGCTGAATATCGGCAGTTATAATGTGCAGGAGATCGGTCTTGCGGGCGCGCTGCGGCGCAAGGGGGTTCTGTGCGATATCGTGCTGTTTGAAAAGGATGCTCAGAGCCACGAGGAGGTGCTGGCGGACGGAACCAAAATCTACTGGAGAAGGGGCATCAACTTCGTAAAGAACGGGTTCTTCCCGGGGCTTCGCGGGATTGCGGAGCGATATGATGTACTGCAGGTGCATGAGTACGACCAGCTGCAGAGCTGGGTGATCTACTCCTTCTGGCGGAAGAAGCCGGTGGTGCTGTATCACGGACCGTATTACGACCGCTTTAACAAGGGCTATAACCTGAAGTGCGCCGTTTTCGACCACCTGCTGCTGCCCTGGTCCGGATGGGCCAAGCGGAATGTGCGTGTCCTGACGAAGAGCCCGCTCGCCGCTGATTTCATGCGGAGCAAGGGCTTTACGAACGTGAAGGCCGTCGGCGTGGGGCTCAATCCTGAGGCGCTGAAAGCGGTCGGCGTAGGGCAGAATCTGGTTACGTTGAGGATGGCCGATGTGGGGTTCAATCCAGACGTGCCGGAGGCGGAAAATTATGTTTTCTACACTGAAAAAACAGTATCTGATACTGCAGAATATCCTAAGAAATTCGGGGGAAAAGAAAACAAGTCTGTTGAAAAATCATTACAAAATTCTGATGGATTTATTTCAAGCATTAGCAAAAAGAATCCGGTTGGTTCGGGAGATTCGGGAAAGAGAACGGTGGAACTCCTGTATGTCGGGAAGCTGGAGCCGAGGCGGAATACGCCGTTCCTGCTGGACCTGATGGAGGAGCTTTCCGCGGACCCGGAGCTGGAGGGACGGATTCACTTCACCATCATCGGGACGGGGGAGAAGGAATATGTCCGGAGACTGCAGCCCCGGATGGACGCACTTGCAAAGCGGGGCCTGCTGGCGTATCGTGAGAAGGCAAGCCAGCAGGAGCTGGGAGGAATTTACCGGAGGTCGGACCTGTTCCTGTTCCCTACGAATTACGACATCTTCGGCATGGTATTGCTGGAATGCATGTATTACGGGTGCGTGCCTGTGAGCTCCGTGAACGGCGGCTCGTCGATGCTGATCCGGGATGGAGTGAACGGAAGATGCATCGGCGCCGGAAAAGAAGAGTCCTGGTTCTGTGCGGTGAAGGAGCTGATTCTGGATCCGGGCCTGCGGCAAAGGATGGCGGAAGCCGCGGCGGAGACGATCCGGAAGCAATTCACCTGGGACGCGGTCACGGACGAGTTTGTGGAGGCGTACCGGGAAGCGGTGAAGCATTAGTGCACAACAGATATTATCGTATCCAGCGTGCGGTGGTTATTTACTGTCAGATTGGCAAATATTCGTTCATGTGAGGCGAGTTATAGCGTGTTCCCGGAAGCGTGCCGGAAGGCTGGGGAGGAAGGACGGGTCTTCCTGAGGCGGCACCCGACAGTACGAAGAGATGTTAAGCAACGGTCAGCAGCGGAGATGAATTGGCATAGATAACGTGGATAAAAATAACTACTGGCAGGGAAAGAAACGTGGATTCGGGCAGCACTGGAGTCACGCTGCAATTTATACCGCGGGATTCTGTGCACTGTCGCTGGCGATTGTTCTTCCACTGTATAAAACGAATCACACGCTGGTGTGGAAGCTTGACTCGCTGGGGCAGTATTATCCTGCGTTTTTGTATATCGGGAGATGGCTGAGGAATATTTTCGCATCTGTTACGAGCGGACATCCTGAGATATCCTTCTTTGATCTCAGCATCGGAATGGGGGAGGATGTCATCGGGAGCCTGAATTATTACGGACTGGGAGATCCGCTGAATTTACTGGCTGCCTTGGCAAATGCCGGAAATGACGCTGTGCTGTTCAGTCTGCTGTATTTCCTGAGACTGTATCTGGCCGGGGCAGCCTTTCTTGTCTATTCTGAATATCTGAGGTTTGCTTTCCGATGGTCTGCTCTGGGAGCGTATCTGTATACCTTCTTCGGCTACGGACTGCTTGCCGGGACGATGTATCCGCAGTTTCTGACTCCTCTCATCACATTTCCGCTTGTCCTGCTGGGCTGCGAGAAAATTCTGCATCACGAAAAGCCATGGATTTTCGTGGGGGCAATTGCGCTGACCGGACTGGCAAGCTACTACTTCCTGTATATAGTCAGCCTTGGTCTGATTGTCTACGCGCTCGTAAGAACTGGTTCCCTATATGGAGAAAAATACGGCGGGAGAGCGGCCGCAGGACTGAAGTCCCTGCTGACGGGTACCTGCTGGTATTTCGTCGGCGTGATGCTGAGTGCACCTTTCCTGCTTCCCGCACTCGGCATGCTGCAGGGGAACGCGCGCATGGAGGGCGACCTGGATCTGTCCGTTCTCGCTTCACCAGGCCAGTGGATACCAGACATGGGATACCTTGGCAAATACATGAACGGCGCCAACACGAATCCCGGAACTGTCTACTGGCAGTGTGTGACTTTCATTGAGCTGGCACTTCTGCCATTTATCCTGGTGGCTTATCTGAGGCATCGTGATGCCAGAACAAAACAACTCACTCTCCTGTACCTTGGCGGGACCCTCGCCTGGATGATCCCGGCAACGCACTATATTTTCAGCGGTATGGCGGAGTGGTATGACCGCTGGGTTTTCCAGCTGCAGGCAGGATATGTGATTATCCTGGAATATTTATTGACGAAGTTGGAGCAGTTTTTCACGGCCGCTCCTTCCGGGGACCGCATTGCCGGCGGAGGTAGGGCCTGCGGAAATGGTGCCGCTGCTGGCCGCGGACGTGCTATTTTCAGCCGGATCACAGGACATCGTCTGTTTTACTGCGCGGCGGCGGGCGCTGTAATGCTGAACCTGTTCTGGAATACCTATGCGCTGTTCAGCCCTGTCGATGGAGACTATCTGTCCCAGTTTGCGGGCATGGATGAGCTGCCGGATTATATCGCTTCACCGGTAAGCGGATCGGAGCTGATCAGCGCGGATCCGGGACTTTATAGGGTTGCGACGGCAAGGCTGACGGATGTGAACGGCAGGCCCGAAAATGTTGCCATGCTGAACGGGTACAATGGACTTACCTTCTGGCTGAGCGTTGCGAATTCCAATACCCAGGCGATGGTCAGACAGCTTGGGAGCGGGGAGACGGACGGGCGCCGCTCCAGCGGGCTGAACAGCAGCCCTGTCTATGAGACGCTTGCGGGAGTAAAATATCATCTGCTGCCTCGGGATTCCACAGATCCGGTGCCCATGGGATACCGCCTGATCGAATCGGTGACATTCTCCGGTCAGACCTGGGATATCTACAGGAATGAACAGTACTCCGGCATGATACACTTCTATGATCAGTGGGAGCCGGAGTCAGAATATGCGAAGGGCAATCTGATGCAGAGGATGGCCGACGCGGCGGACCGTGCAATACTCAGTGACGGGGCTTCTGTAAATGCGGCTGAACAAGCCTCTGAATGTGTGCCCTTAAGGGAGATACCGCTGGCATCCGTAACGGATGCCGTTTCAGAATCTGATGCAGCTGTTCCCGCGGACGATGAAGTCCGGGATGGAATAAACGGCGGCCGTCCGGGAAATGATGTGAAGGACGGGATGACTGCAGTTGTACCTGCGGACAGCGAAGCATGGGTGCTGCGCGATGCGAATCTGCCGGACTCTATAAAGGTTACGGTAAACGGCAGGGAGCTGGCACCGGGGTGTCTGCTGAATGTTGGGTATCATGAGTATGAGGAACGGCTTGCCCTGGTATGGCAACAGTCATCAGACGGCAATGAGGCAGAAGCAAAAGCAGAGGAAGAAGCAGATGCAGATGCCGGTTCCAGCGGCTCATTACTGCAGGGGGATATCGCAGCTGCAATCCATGTGTATGCGCTGGACAGCAATGACTATCAGAAGCTGATCACCAGACCGGAGGGAATTGCGCGATCGGATTACAACCTGGCCGATCAGACTTTCCGCGCCAATCAGTTCAATGCCCATACGGATACCCTGCAGGATTCCATCGCCGTCATTGCGCTCCCGTACAGCAGGAACTGGCACGCAGCTGTTGACGGCAGCAGGACGGATATTCTCAGGGCGAATACTATGTACTGCGCCATCGAACTGCCCGCGGGACCTCATGATATAATACTGCAGTATGTGCCGTCAGAGTTCTATGCAGGCTGTCGCTGTGCTGTGGCCGCGGTTATCCTGATGGTTATACAGCTATTCCTGTCGCTGCGAGCACACAAAAAGGCATAGAGTATTGGGAAAGTATCGGAATATGAAGGAAAGAATGCAAGTCACAGCTGTTGAGGTGTATGCCCGGAGATGTCCCGGAAAATGTATCAGGAAGCAGTAACCGGGTCTTAAAACTGACAGCTTTTTAAAGGGGACGAGTGGAAATGCGTAAGAAGAGGGTACTGGTAACCGGCGGAGCGGGATTTCTGGGGTCACACCTGTGTGACCGTCTGCTGAAGGACGGCAATGACGTCATCTGTGTGGACAATCTGTTTACCGGGAGCAAGGACAATATCCGGCATCTGCTGGACAATCCGTATTTTGAGTTTATTCGTCATGACGTGACGCTGCCGATCTATGTGGAGTGCGACCAGATTTACAACCTGGCCTGCCCGGCAAGCCCGATCCAGTATCAGAGGGATCCGATCTACACTACGAAGACTTCCATCTACGGAGCTTTCAACGCGCTTGGCCTCGCAAAGAGAACCGGCGCGCGGATCCTGCAGTCGTCCACGTCGGAGGTCTACGGTGATCCGGAGTGCAACCCACAGCCGGAGACCTACCGGGGGTGTGTTAACACGATCGGGCCGCGGTCCTGCTATGATGAGGGGAAACGTGTCGCGGAGACACTGTTTTTTGATTACCACAGGCAGCACGGTGTGGACATCAAGGTGATGCGGATTTTCAACACCTATGGGCCGCGTATGGACATCGGCGACGGGCGCGTGGTTTCGAACTTCATCGTGCAGGCTCTGAAGAATGAGGATATCACGATTTACGGGGACGGCAGTCAGACGCGGAGCTTCTGCTACGTGGATGACCTGATCGAGGGCATGGTGCGGCTGATGAACAGCCGGGACGGCTTCACGGGTCCTGTCAATATCGGCAACCCCGGCGAATTCACGATTAAGCAGCTGGCGGAGCTGGTCATCGAGCTGACCGGGTCGAAGTCGCAGCTGGTATACCGTGACCTGCCGACAGACGATCCGACTCAGAGAAAGCCGGATATCACCCTTGCAAGGAAGGAGCTGGACTGGGAGCCGACCATTCCGCTGCGGGAGGGACTGGTGAAAACTATTGCTTATTTCCGGAAGGTGCTGGATGGGTAATACATCTTCATTGCTGTCTTGGCAAGATTGTTTAAACGCTGGAATAATTCCTGCACGGACCTATGCTGAATAATAAAGAATTTTCAAAGCATAATATGGCACAGTATACTGAACGGAGGAATAATTAACAAATGAGGCCGCAGCTGAAAAACCTTCTGAAGGCTATCCTGATTATTATCGGGGCTGCCTTTTTCGGGATGTTTCTGCTGATGGCGGTTTATTTTCTGCCGACATCGAAAATGAAGGACCATGTGATGCATGGGGCGGATATATACAGCTGGCTTGGTTCCTACCCGGAAATGGTTGACCTGTACGAAACAACGAGACTGGATCTGCAGACAGACGCGATCATGTTTCAGGCGGCAATATGTCCCGTCAAATCCGTGACGGACGCACTCGCGGTTCCGAACGTTCATGTAGCCGGTTGGGCACATTCAGAAGTCAATTCTCTGCTTGATTATGTGAATGATGCCCCTTATGAGGAGCTGAGGATCCGACCTTATGCAAGATACTGGCACGGCTATCTTGTATTTTTTAAACCGTTTCTTACATTTTTTAACTTGTCAGATATGCTGATTTTCAATATGATCTTCCAGACCCTGTTATGGGTCCTGATGATCATGGGATTTTACCAGAAGGGACTGAAGAGATTTATTCCGGCGCTTTTTGCTTTTATCGTTGTAATGCATCCTTTTGAAATATCCTATTCCTTTCAGATTACGGATTGCTTTGTCATCACAGCGCTTACTGTGCTGGCTATGTTCCATTTTGAGAACAGCCGATTTGTACAGGACAATGACGGCGCCTACCTGTTCCTGCTGGCGGGTATCTGTACGGCCTATATGGATCTGCTAACCTATCCGGTTGTTACACTTGGCATTCCGCTGTCCCTATGGATTTTGCTGCGCGAGGAGAAACAAACACTGAAGGATAAAATGATACTTACCATAAAGGATTCCGCATACTGGGGGGGTGGCTACCTAGGCATGTTCTTCATGAAGTGGCTTCTGGCAAGCGTGATTCTTGGGGAAAATATTTTTGCAAATGCAATTGGCGAAGCCCAAAGCTGGGTTTCCACACATACAGCAAATGCAGAGAGTGGTGGGATAAGGCGTTTTGACGCTATCAGGATTAATGTCATGTTATTTGCAAAATGGACATATATTGCAGCTGCGATATTTGTTTTGATCTGGATACTTCGGGATTATTTCAGTGATAAATGTCGTACTGAACATACAGCCATGAAGCACAGGCTGAATTCAGTGCTGCCCCTATTGCTGATTTCAACTTATCCATTCCTATGGTATATGTTGGCCAGCAGTCACAGCTATGTACATCCTCGTCTGGCATATCGGGAATTGTCGATATCCTTTTTTGCAATCTATGCTGCAGCGGTGACGCTTGCAGGCGGCAGGAGACAGGCAGGTTAGCGGACAACTCTTTGTCACGGACTTATGTAGTTTATTGATGATTAAATAATGTCTGCTCAGTAAATTTTTGATGACAAAAATGTCCTGAAACCATTGATTTTACTGCATTTGTAGGCTCTCCGTAGTATAATAGAAGTGCATGAAA
>ONEK01000024.1 GCA_900316855.1 uncultured Lachnospiraceae bacterium
ACCTACAAACTGGATGAGATCAGTCAAGGCGAAGCCAAAGCTGCTGGTGTTAAATCAAACGTAGATATAGCCAGTTAATTTTTATTCGATGTACTAGTAGTGGAAACTTAAGCCAAGAGGAGGTTGACTGGTTCAAGTCAAAGTACAAAAACATCAAATTTGTTTCAAAGGAGCTAAACAGTCACAGTAAAGAAGATCCTTGCATCAGAGTAATAATGAAGAATGGAACAGTGAAGGTAAGTGTAGGACCGGGAGGGGAGAAAGAAATTTTCAAGATGCAGGATGGTACGCCCTTTTTGGTGCCTTTCGATGGCAGCTACAATTGGAGATGATTCGTCTGAAAATACAGCGGCGATGCTGCGGCAGGCGTCTCCATAACTCAGTATGATTTATCAGAGCATCGGTCAGAAATGGCCGGTGCTTTTTCTATGCCGTGAAAGGATGTCTGTATGGCAGGCTCAGGAATCAAGGGTATCACAGTCGAGAACAAAAAATGCTCCAGAGAGATTTTTTTCGTGCAGCCGGCGCGGAACCATGAGATAATTTGTATGATATAAGGGACAAAAGTATCAGAAAAGCGATTTGCATGTCATTTTGTTTGACAAATATCTTTGACACCTTCATCTTCGTATAAGGAAAGCTCGGGAGAAAGGAGGCAGCGTTGAATCATAAGGACAGGGTGTGTGCCGCAATCTGCTTCCTTCCTGCAGCTGCCGCGGTGATTTACGGAGGTATCATCTGCGCCGTAAATTCGGGCTCGCGCTTCTACCTCGTCTGGTTTATACTCGGGGCCTTTCTTTTTGGCACCGGGGCCTGCTTTGCAGCAGGTGTTCATAAGAAGCTCCCGAAGGCGTCGACAACAGTCATCCGTCTGATTCTGCTGGCGGCAGCAGCGCTGCTGGTGGTGACGTGGGCGATGATTCTGCCCCATTTCGGGGATCACGGACAGCCCGGGGCTGCGGCTCTCATTATACCGGGTGCCCAGGTCCGCGAATCGGGCCCGAGTACGGTGCTGAAGTACCGGCTGGATGCGGCACTGGTCTATCTTGAGAAGAACCCTTTGACTGTATGTATTGTCAGCGGCTGTCAGGGACCGAATGAGCCGTTCACCGAAGCATACGGCATGAAGGCCTATCTTGTCGGACACGGGATTGCGGAGGACAGGATCCGGATGGAGGAAAGTGCGCAGACGACCGCGGAAAACCTTGCGTTCTCCCAGCTGATGCTGCCCTCGCCGGACAGTGCTGTCGTAATTGTCACAAACGACTTCCATATGTACCGGACGCTGCACATTGCGGCGCACCTTGGCTACAACAATGTTACCGGGGAGGCGGCAGGCTCCGCGAAGCTGTTTCTGCCTAACAATCTGCTGTACGAAAGCTTCGCAATCGTGAAAAACGTCGTTCAGGGCAATATGTGAGGATCGCTGAACCTTCGGCCCCGCCTTTGTGCGGATTTCGAAGGATGCACGCCTGCGGACGCAGGCAGGAAAGGAGAGTACACTGATGAAAACACTCGAAGACGTAACGCAGTTTCTGAAGGATGCACAGACGTATTATCTGGCAACCGCAGACGGCGACCAGCCGCATGTCCGCCCGTTCGGGACGGCGCACATCTATAACGGCCATCTCTACATTCAGACCGGCCGCAGCAAGGATGTCTCCCATCAGCTCGATGCGAACGGCAAAGCCGAGATCTGCGCCATGTACAAGGACAAGTGGCTGCGTATCTGCGGAAAGCTTGCCGAGGACGACACGTTTGAGGCGAAAAAGAGCATGCTCGACGCGTATCCGTCACTGCGCAGGATGTACAGCGAGAACGACGGCAACACGATCGTGTATTATTTCGAGAAGGCGGTGGCAACCCTGTATTCATTCACGGACGCTCCCGAGGTCGTGGAGATCTGATGAAAAAACCGGCTGGCTGCCGCGAGTATGCGCAGCCAGCCGGTTTGTCCGTGTGTTCTTTACGTTCCTTACAGCTCCTGTGTGTGCAGAAGTCTTGCGTACTCGCCGCCGCGTGCGAGGAGCTCGCTTCCGGTTCCCTGCTCGATAATCCGGCCGTTTTCAATCACCACGATGCGGTCCGCGTTGCGGACCGTAGCCAGCCGGTGCGCAATGACGAGCGAGGTGCGCCCTTTCATCAATGACTCGAAGCTTTTCTGGATCCGCTGTTCGGTCACGGTATCCAGAGCGGACGTCGCTTCATCGAGGATGAGGATCCGGGGGTTCTTCAGGAAAATGCGTGCGATGGCAATCCGCTGGCGCTGTCCTCCGGAGAGCCTGGTGCCCCGCTCACCGACCATGGTATGGAAGCCGTCCGGCATGGCCAGGATGTCGTCATACAGCTCCGCTTCCTTCGCTGCCTGCACCACCTCCTCGTCGGAAGCGCCTGGACGGCCATAGCGGATGTTTTCGAGCACACTGTCCGGGAAGATGAAAACGTCCTGCTGGACAATACCGATCGCGGAACGAAGTGACGTCTTCGTCACATCCCGGATATCGGTTCCGTCAATCCGGATGGAGCCGCCTGTTACGTCATAGAAACGGGGAATCAGCTGGCAGAGCGTCGTTTTGCCGCCGCCCGAGGTGCCGACCACCGCGATCATTTCGCCCGGCTGAATGTGCAGGTCCACATCGTGCAGCACCTCCTGCCGCTTCGCGTAGTGGAAGTCGATATGATCGATGTCGATCCTTCCCTCCGTAACGGAAAGTGCAGCGGCGCCGTCCTTCTCCGTGACCGTGGGCTGTATGCTCATTACGGAAGCGAAGCGCTGCAGACCCGCATAGCCGCTGGCAAAAATCTCCGCGAACTGCGTGAGCTTCCGCACGGGCGTCACGAAGGTCGAAACAAACAGGGTGAATGTGATAAGATCGATATAATTCATCTTATCCTGCATGATGAGCCAGCCGCCGACCGCAATCACGACAGCCGGCATGATCCCCATGAAAAATTCCTGGCTTGCGTTGAACAGTCCCATGGCCTGATAGAAATCCTTCTTCGCAGTCCGGTACTGTCCGTTCGCGGAGTCAAATCTTTTTTTCTCCACCGCCTCGTTCGTAAATGCCTTCGATGTTTTGATGCCCGAAAGACTTGACTCAAGATCGGAGTTGATCACGGCCATCTTCGTCTTGACGTTGGCCGAGGTCCTGGTCATGCCTGCCCGCTGCCGCAGGATGATCGCAAGAAATATGGGGAGCAGCACGAGAACGACCAGTGCAAGACGCCATTCGATGGAGAACATGGCAGCCAGTGCTCCCGCAATCGTAAGAACAGCAATCAGGAGGTCCTC
Organism: uncultured Lachnospiraceae bacterium; assembly: GCA_900316855.1. Taxonomy (GTDB): domain Bacteria; phylum Bacillota; class Clostridia; order Lachnospirales; family Lachnospiraceae; genus CAG-791. Next base: position 3,293 of record ONEK01000024.1, read on the forward strand.
CGGGCCGTGGTGCGCCAGCTCCGTGATGTCAAACAGGTCGCTCGTCAGCCGGCTGATCAGGGAGCCGGTCCGGTTCTCATCGTAAAAGTCGAAGTCCAGCGTCTGCAGATGCCGGAACAGATCCTCGCGGATATCCGTTTCGATGCGGACGCCGAAGGTGTGGCCCCAGTATGTCATGATGTAGTAGCATACCGCCCGCAGCACATACGAGCAGCCGATGAGGAGCATGAGGACGAAAAACGTCCGGAAGGCCTTCTGCGGCAGCAGCTCGTACATGGCATAGCGTGACAGGATGGGAAAGGCGATGTCCACCGCTGCCGCGGCAACCGCGCACAGCATATCCAGAATGAAAAGCCTGCGGTGGGGTTTGAAATATTTAAGAAGCATCCGAATCATGAAAATCCTCCCGGTGTACCGGCGGCGCATCCAACAGGGACGGCGGCGGATCTGCCGCCTTGCAGTCTGACTGTACCCCGGGGCAAGCCCCGGGGGTTCCACTGGCTGGTTTTACATCATAGCGTACACCGCCGCGGTGCTGCCACCGCTGGCTTTGGCTTAATGCTTTGCCCAGGAGCAATGTCACTGGCATCCAGGCAGTCCATTGACCACATTAGCGGATGCCTTCTATCTTGCGATACGGACACACAGTCAGGTGCCCGGATTTCTGAAAACCGTTTATCTGATTCCGGAATTCATGACATGGATTCCGGATTTTTTAATTGCAGCGATCATTGTGTTCTGCATATCATAGAAAGTATCAAAGTTACTGCTGCATCTGTCCTGGTCAGGACTGAAGCATTCATCATCCGTGTTATACATCAGGAACGATGAATACCAGTCCCTTTGTACATGGCTCCCGTCAGCCAGGTCAAACATCCGCTGTGAGAGCTTTTTCCTGACATACACATCGCCGGTATGGTCGTACTGACTTGCCCGGAAGTTTTTATCAACCTCATGGTATGAGCCGCCGGTTGATTCAAAAGTCTGTTTCAGTGCTGCCTGGAAGGCTCCCGGGCTCCGGTTCTGCAATGACCTGCCAAACCGTTTCCTGCGTTTCGGCTTCTTGGCAGGAGTATCCGGCGCTGAGACTTCCGGCTTTGCGCGTTTCTGCAATGCCTTGAAATTCGGTGGCTCCGTAATCACCGTGTCGCCAAGGCTTCTGAGATGGTTTATGTCTTCGTGTATGGCGTAATGGCGGCTCGCCGCGTTTTTGCGGCAGAGTTCGCGATACTGTTTTTCCAGTGCGATGCCGCGCTTGCTTTTATCCCAGGTTTTAGATCCCCGCATAACAGTTCCGTCCGGGTTGTAGTTCTGCGGGTTCATGGCGCGGCGGCTGCGCTCGATCCTGCGAAGGAGCAGGCGCTCCTTCCGCTCGGATTTTTGTATCGGCATACCGCGCTCAGACAGGTTTCTCAGCCCTACCTCCGTATCTGAAGTGTAGGCTATGGTCTGCGTTCCGATGTCGATGCCGACACGGCCTTTGCCGTATTTGTGCCGGGGAGTAATGCCGTCGGACTTGTATTTTGGCAGCGGCCTGCCTTCAATGGTCAGGTGGATATATACCCTGAGGCGGCCACGGATCTCTTTACATACCAGGGACGCGAAGCACGGACGGTATGTGTCGGTGATCTTTCCGTTTTCAAGCATGGCACCAACTGCGGCTTTGTCATTAACTTTCGGGGCTTCAAGGTATCTGAGGACGGCAGCCAGTTCATCAGACTGGAACTTATCAGGCGGCAGGTTTGTGAACGATTCCTTCCCGATTGCGGAGCAGGAGAACCACAGCCTCCCGTCCTTAACGGTAATCACGATACCGCGGTTAGGCTGTTTCGCGCGGATTTCCGGGAGATCACCACGCCTTTTGAAGTGTATTTTATCCGCACCTGAGTAAAGTACTTTTTCAACACCGGACCAGATATCTTCTGCCCGGGTAAGGGCGAAAATGCTGTCTATTCCGTCACGGCTTTTAAGGTACACCATGTACCGGCGGGCATCTTCCCATGTGACATGGTACTGCTTCTGCAGCCCGGTCATCCGGGCTGCGGTTTCCCTGCGTTCAGCTTTGGCAGCCTTATCATCCGGATGATTTTTCAGCTGTTCCGAAAGCTTCCCATAGTCCTTTGACAGCCCGCGATATTTTTTGTCACGGGCAAGCTGTTCCAGTGTGCCGGACAGCCTGGCTGTTAAACCGTTGCCGCAGATTCGCAGGCGGTCCGATAGCGCAAATGTACGGCGTTTCATATCTTCAGGCATGTCCGCCTCGATTGTAAGGACATGCCGGGGCGAGCATTGCCTGTACAGGCGGAGCGCTTTTTCGTATTCAGTTTTCTGATGCTTCGCCCTCGGCATGTTTCTGCTCCTCAATGTAGCGGCGTACCGTTTGATCGCTGATATGCCCGATCGTAGATATAAAATATCCGGAAGACCATAAAACCCCTGCCCTTGCGTAGAAGCGCTTCAAGTCCGGGTATGCCTTAAACATTTCCACGGCACTGATGCTTTTCAGCGTACGCGCCACGTCACAAGGTGCAACGGTCTGAGGACAGTCAACAAACATATGGATATGATCCGGCATTACTTCCATAGCTTTAATAGTATATCCATACCGGTCACAGATGCCGGATAATATTTGTTTAAGTGTTTCCCCGGCGTCATTATTCAAGACCGGGTACCTGAATTTCGGACACCATACAATATGGTACTGTGTCAGATACCTGCAGTGTCTCGCACTGTGATAGTATTCGTCATCCGTTGTCATGGGGCTTATCCTCAAGCTGGTACTTTTCCCGGATGCCGCGCCGCATCAGATCAAGGAATGTAACGGTATGCCCTTCTTCCACGGAATAGATGCGCGCAAGGTTTTCGAGTTCTGATTTCCACGCCGCAGGAATGGAAATATTGATCTGTACATTATTTGCTTTATTTGCTTTCTGTCTGGCCATGCGTGTGCGCACCTCCCCTGCTATATGCTGTATTATATCATAGAATAAATATATAATATATGCATGAGGCAGTAAAAAATGAATCTCCCGATGCAAGGCTTCATCCCCGGGGCAAGCCCCGAGGTTTTCGCCCATGGCACCGAAAGATTCTTATAACATATGCAATCCCCGCAGCATTTCAAAAAAGCTTTAAAAACCAATCAATATTCCGCTGTGCAATCACCGCCCTGCCGTGATAGTATTTCTTATCGCGGGAAAATATACCCGGCATCCTGTCATGCGGCACATGGTGTGATCGCGTGGAGAAATTGTTCCGGATCGCATTCAGGCGCCGTGAGGCAGCGGTGTCGGCACTAAATGGCTTTGACTTAAAGCATATTTACAGATGGCGGCAATTCTATCAACCAACTTCATCGGACTTCTGCTGGTTTTTCCGTCGTTTTTAACGGGACGCAGATCATTCACGCCAGTACTGCGGAGGGCGGAACCATGCGCACGATCTCCTTCCTCGCGGCGCTTGCATGCATCACTGATCCCATAACGGCGTTTGTCAATTCACGCCCGGGAGCGTGGTTTTACCGGATCGGCATGATCAGCAACAGCATTCTGTTCCTGTGCGGCACAGCCGCGATCTGGTCATGGACGATCATGATGGAGCACCACCTGTTCGGCGGCCTTCGAAGAGTCCGCGCTGTGTTTATCGCGGTTCCGAACGCCGTGATAACGGTGCTCATGTTCGTCAACTTTTTTACCCCGGTCATTTTCCGACTGGATGAAAACAATACCTATCACAGGTGCGGGGGCTATTTCCTGGTTGTCCTCGCGGAGCTCGGGTACGTTGTCTATGCGCTGTACCGGTATTTCCTGGCGAGGAAAGAGGGCGGCATCCTGAAATTCTTTCCTGTCTGGAATTTCATCATCCCGCTGACTGCGGGAATCATAGTCCAGACCATTTTCTTCGGGATTTCCGTTATTCCCGCAAGCAGTGCGGTTGCCTATGTCAGTATCCTGGTCAGCCTGATGAATGAGAAGATCTACCGGGACAATCTGACGGGCCTGTATAACCGGGCCTATCTGGACGATATTCTGGCAAGGCTCCACAAGCGGCATGCCAGGCCGCTCGCCGGTGTCATGATCGATCTGAACGGTTTCAAGGAAATCAATGACGGGTTCGGGCATCTGACGGGGGACGAGGCACTGATCGATGCGGCAGGGATCCTGAACCGCGCGGTCGGGGCACAGGGCTCGGTCATCCGGTACGCGGGGGATGAGTTCATTCTGCTTCTCAACCTGCAGGATTCCGTGAAAATTCAGGAATGCCTTGCGAGAGTAAAGGAGGAAACCGACCACTTCAACATCGTGGGAGGCAGGCCGTATCAGCTGTCCATGGCCTGCGGGACGAGCATGCTGAATCCGGAAACCACCAGCGCGGAGGATTTCCTCAACACCATTGATCACCAGATGTATGAGGCGAAGCGGCAGTATTATCAGGAAACCGGCAGGAACCGGCGGCAGAGACGCTGAACCGCTTTAGGTAAAATTTAGGTAAATTTTCTATAGTACTCATAACGAATCAGACAGGAAGGGAGGTTCGTGATGAGTACTTTTCAGAATACCTTTGAACGAAAAGAAGTGAAATATCTGCTCTCGGAGTTTCAGTACCGGGAGCTGCGAAAAAGACTGGAGCCGGTCGCGGCAGTCGATCAGTACGGCGAGACAGTCATCTATAACATCTATTTCGATACCCCGGATTTCATCCTTGTGCGGCGCTCGCTGGAAAAGCCCATCTACAAGGAAAAGCTAAGGCTCCGCACCTACGGCCTGCCCGGGAACCGGTCCAATTCCTTTATCGAACTCAAGAAGAAATACAAGGGCATTGTCTATAAGAGAAGGATCAGCATGCCGTATGCGGAGGCCCTGCACTACCTGTGTGAGGGGAAACAGCCCTCACAGCCTCCTGCAGAGGGGGAAATCCTCAGGGAAATTGATTATTTCCGTTCCTTCTACCGGCATCTTGAGCCGGTCATGGGGATTTCCTATCACCGCGTTGCCATGGCGGGCAGGGACGATCCGGAGCTTCGGATCACCTTTGATACCGATATCCGCTATTCCGTCACCGAGCTGGACCTGCGGGAAGGCAACCACGGGAAGCAGCTGCTCCAGCCGGGACAGCACCTCATGGAGCTGAAGGTGCAGAACGCACTGCGTCTGGACATCGCGAGGATGCTGAGCAGGCTTGGCATCGTGCAGACGTCTTATTCGAAATACGGAGAGGGATACCTGAGTGTAGAAGGAGGAACCCTATGAGCACATTACTAACATCGGTATTATCCGGCGGCAGCATTACGGTTACCGCGTTTCTTGCCTGCACGCTTACAGCATTGCTTTCGGGGCTGATCATTGCCCTCGTTTTCCGCAGGATCGGACAGAGCTCCCCGAGCCTTGCCGTCACCCTAGCGATCCTTCCGATCCTGGTGGAGGTGATCATCATGCTGGTCAACGGCAATATCGGGGCAGGCGTTGCGGTCGCCGGAGCATTCTCCCTCGTGAGGTTCCGCTCCGCCCAGGGCTCCGCGCAGGAGATTCTGGCGATTTTCCTCGCCATGACGGCAGGGCTTGCCGCAGGGATGGGATACCTTGTTCTGGCGCTGCCCGGCACACTGGTCGTAATGGCACTGTGGTACCTGTTCGCGAAATCCGGGCTTTGCAGGGAAAACTCCGGAGAACGGCTCCTTAAGATTACCGTGCCCGAGAACCTGGACTATGAAGGAGTTTTCGATGATATCTTTGCACGCTACACCACGCAGTCCGTCCTCGAGGAGGTGCGGACGAGCGGCATGGGCAGTCTGTTCAAACTGAGCTATACCATCCGCTTCCGGGACGGTGTCTCCACAAAGGCAATGCTGGATGAAATCCGGCAGAGGAACGGAAACCTCGAGATCAGCTGCTCCCGGCCGGTTAAGCTGCAGGCAGGAGAGCTCTGAGGGAAACGGAGCTTACACATTATCCTGAGGAATACAGAGAAGACAGGGATACCAGGCGATCGCCTTCCGGGGAAAATGTACAAAACGGGTACTTCCGGGAGAACCCGGCAATGCTATGATACTGATATCATCAGATAAGGGGGCTTTCTCAATGAAGAAACTGGCGGTGATCTTTCCCGGAATCGGCTACACCTGCGACCGGCCTCTCCTGTATTTCGGCAGGAAACTGGCTGAAGCGGAAGGTTATGAGGTGCTTTGCCTTGAATTTAAGAATCTTCCCCGGAACAGCCGCGGGAACAGGAGCCTTATGGCTGAATGCGCGAAGGGTGCCATGAAGCAGACTAAAGAGCAGCTTTCCGGTGTCGACTTTGCGTCTTACGATCAGGTCGTCTTCCTTGCAAAAAGTATCGGTACCATAGCTGCCGGGCGTTACGCCGCAGATTATCTGCCCACGGCCCGTCTCGTCCTTTATACGCCGCTCGAAGCGACGTTTGAGAAGCTGCCGCACAATCATGCCGGTCATGCCATTGCCTTCCTCGGCGAAAGCGACCCATGGTCGGATGTCGCGCGGGTAAAACATCTGGCAGCCAATGCGAAGATCCCGCTCTATTCCTATGAAGACTGCAACCACTCACTGGAAACAGGGGATGCCCTGAAAAACATCGACATCCTGAAGGACGTCATGGAAAAGACGAAGCAATTCCTGCGGAAGTGAGGGAGGTCCTCACTCCCTGAGGGCAGAATTACTGCTGGGCAGCCGCCTGCGCTGCAGCGGCAGCCTGTGCCTGAGCGGCAGCGGCGGCTTGTGCCTGCGCCTGGGCCTCTGCTGCTGCTGCGTTCTGTGCATCGAGAGCCGCCTGTGCGGCAGCGGCAGCCTGTGCAGCCATCTGTGCCTGAGCAGCCGCGTCTGCCTGCGCCTGAGCGGCCGCAGCCTCCTGCGCTGCTGCGTCTGCCGCGGGAGCGGTACCTGCCGCCTGTGCGGCAGCACTCTGAGCGTTCAGTGCGGCCTGAGCGGCGGCCGCCTGTTGTGCGGCGAGTTCCTCCGCGCTCAGCTGCTGATCCGCAGGTAGCGAGGGATCGATGCCGGGAACCGCTTCCTCCGCGGAAGCTTCTCCTGCAGTCTGTGCCTCGCCCTCGGCGGGCACAGCTGCCTGAACAATCTTCTGATAACCTCCGGAGAAGCCTGCCCTCTGGCTGATGGCGCTGCTTGCTTCCAGCACCGTATCGGAGGGCTCGTACAGGGAATCTCCGAACATCCATTTATGCAGCCACCGGACATTATCCTCCAGTGTCGCCGGCACCACGACGGAACCGGCTGATCCAAGATTCATTTCCCTGCGGTATTCCTTCTGCGGAAGACCGTCACTCCCCACAAGGTCATAGTCCGCCGCGGAACCCAGGAGGCTCAATGTTTCGCTCATGGTCAGGGAGGTATTTACCTTCGGGAAGATGCTGCTGGCCATCCGGAGAAGCTCAATGACCGTTGCGTCCTTGACCTCTTCCCCCAGCTGGCTGAGCACAGTCCGCTGCCGCTCCGTGCGCTTATAATCATCGCCCGTGGTGTAACGGATCCTGCAGTAGGCAGTCGCCTGAAGGCCGTTCAGCTTCTGTACACCGGCCTTTTCAACCGGGACATACTTCCTTTTCTGCTGACGCGCCATGATTTCCTCATATTCATTCAGGTATCGGATCTCATCCTCTGTGATATCGAGGGTGACGCCTCCCAATGCGTCGATCGAATCCGCCAGGGCACTGAAATCAACGCTGACGTAGTCTTCGATTTCAAGGTCCAGGTTCCGCTCCAGCATTTCGACGGCCTTCTCCGGACCGCCATAGGCATAGGCGCTGTTTGCCTTGTTGTAGCTTCCGCTGGTTACAGGGAGGTAGGTATCCCGGTACACAGAGACAAGTCTTGCCTTGTTGTCCGTCTCATCGAGGGAGAGCACCATGATGGAGTCGGAACGTGCTCCCTTTCCGAGGTTGCCGTCCCGGGAGTCCACGCCGAACAGTGCGTAGTTGACATAAAGATCGTTTCTGCGGCCGGAAGAGGAGCCGGTACCCTCCAGGGTACCGTATTTTTCGGTCAGCTCTTCCTCCACGACTTCCGCGGTTTCATGCTCAATCGGGTCTTCCGTCACTGCGATGGTACTGCTTTCCTTCGAAGCGGTGACCACAGCGGGAGCGTTTTCGGAAGGCACCGGTGTCTTTGCGGATTTTCCGGAAAAGGCCATAATGATTTTGATCGGCTTTACGGTAAAGCCAAGGATCAGCAGCAGAACAACGACCGCGGTGATGATTTCCGCCGCCCGGACAGACTTTCTTTTCTGCAGCTGCAGGAACTGATCCCGCAGGGTGCGGTGCAGCGGCGCGGCGGCACTTTCCGTACTGGCTTCCGGCTTGTACTTCCCGGATTCGCTGTCCTGAGATCCGGGAGACTGTACTTTGCTTTCCTGCGCTTCCTCCTTCGTGCTGCTTTCCAGGTGCGCCGCGACGGAATCGACCTGTGCGGTGAGATCTGAGATACCCTCCGCCCTTGCGGCCTTGTCCTGACTCTTGTCAGAGGCAGGAATTTTCTCTCTTTCTTCCGCTGACCGGACAGCACTGGAGGTGGTTTCCTTCTTTTCAGGAACAGGAACGGAGCTGCCCTGCGCGGCGTTGACATTGCGCGCGGATGCGGCAGCAGCCCTCTTATTCCGGTTGTTGACTTTTCTTTTATGTCTACTGGTCATAAAAACTCCACGCGTGCCCCGCGGGGCATGCAGCCCGGGCATTCCGCCGGCTTTCCCTGTATGGGAAGACTTATTCGCACAGACCCTATATTTTACCATGAAAGCAGCATTCGGGGAAGCCGTGTAAAACGAGGCAGCGGCAGCTCTGCAGCCGGAAGCCGGACAGGTAGATTCGGTGATCCTGTGCTTGATCTAAAAGGATAATTGTCCTTAAAATAGAGCGATGAAACTCTTTCGTGACAACTGTATGACTGAAGACAAAGTCAGGGCGGGCAGGGGGAATTCCCTCCGCTCTCATTTTGCGGCCTTCTGTATTACGGGGTTTCTGATGACGCTGTTCTGCGTCCTCATGCGGATCACGCCGTTCGGGGACCAGACGTTTCTGTACGATGACCTGCGCCGCGAATTTGTCCAGTACTACGCTTATCTGAAGACGGTATTTGCCGGAGGCGGGAGCCTTGTCTATTCCGGGACGAAGGGCCTCGGCGGTTCGATGCTGGGTCTTTTCATCAACTACATGTCTTCGCCTTTAAACCTTGTCTACGTACTGTTCCCGGTCCGGGAGTATCCGACTGTCACCACGGTGCTTCTCGTCCTCAGGCTTTCGCTTTCTGCCTTTACCATGGACCTGTACCTCGGGAGGATCGGGATCTCACGCAGTGTGCCGTTTGCGGTTTCATTCTCCCTGTCGATGTGGGTGTTCGTCTCGGTGCTGAACCCGCTCTGGCTGGACGCGGTGGTCATGTTCCCGGTTCTTGCCGCGGTGCTCCTGGATTTTTCAAAGGATACCGGAAACATCCGGAGATTTCTCGCTCTGGTCCTGCTGACGGCGTTCCAGTTCTATCTCAATTACTACACGGCGGTCATGATGACCGTATTCCTCGCACTCTGGATGATCCTTCGCCGGATGACGGGGGTTCTGCGCTTTCAGGACGGTCTTCGCTGCGCTTATGCCATGTTTGGCGGAATTCTCCTTATGTGTCCCGTCCTGGTACCGGTATTCCGGGAGCTGACAAAGAGCGAGAAAAATCTTGATGGGTCCCTGGCCGCCAGGCTTTTTGCCGATCAGACGTTTACGAATCCCCTGATTGTCTTTTCGAAGCTGTTCAGCCTTTCCATCGACGGGAAGCAGGTGATGTTCGGCATGCCGCATCTGTTTGCGGGAACCGTGATCCTGCCGCTTGCCGCGGCGTTTTTCCTCGGAAAGGCGGAACGGGAGAAGGGAAGGAGAGTGCGGGCTGCGGTTCTGCTTTTGATTCTCGCGGTCAGCTTCTGCTATGCGCCGTTAAACCTCCTGTGGCATTTCGGCAATCAGCCGAACGGCTATCCGTTCCGGTACGCGTTCCTTTTCGTCTTCACGCTTATCGTCTGCGCCGCGGAGGGTGCGGAAGGGTTCCCTGCGCTTACAGGGAGGCGTAGGCTGCTCGCGTTTGTAATTCCTGCCTTCCTTGAGATTCTGGTGCTTGCCTTCGGAGAGACCCTTGGCATCACCTGGCTTTCGCTCCGGAACGGGCTGATCGGCCTTGTGATCCTTCTTGCGGAAGGGGTGCTGACCTCCCTTGCTGTTCCATCATCCGCAGCGGGTCAGGGAGCTTTCGCCGGCACCTCATCTGCTCCGGCTCAGGCAGCTGCCGCGAAGACGCACGGCGGAAAAAAGGCAGCGGCCGCGCTCCTTCTGCTTGCGGTATGCGCCGCGGACCTTCTTGTCAACGAGATGAAGATCGTGCGGGCTTCCTATATTCCGTGCGAGACTGTTTCGTCCTATCAGGCCAAATACGATGCCAAGGCTCCTGTGATAGAGCAGATCAGGAGCTCGGATACCGGGATCTACCGGATCGAGGATATCGCCTCGGACCCTTATGACGACCTTAACGACTCCTTTACCTATGATTACAGGTCCGTGTCGCATTACAGCACCGGCGACCACCGGAGCGTCCGCATGTTTTTAAAAAACGTCGGCTTCAATTACAACGGCCTTTATGACGAATATACCGCTGACAATACTGACACAGTGGATGCTATTCTCGGCATCCGCTACCTCCTGACAAAAGATGGTGTGAAGAAGAACGGCAGCACGTTTCCTCTCGCAGTGGACATAGAAGGGAAGGGCAGGATTCCGGAGAAGGAGATGGAGGATAACCCGTTTGTACTGCAGGGCTGGATCGCGGACACCTTTTCCGGGGAAGGGGCGGACGCGGACAACCCGCTCTTTGTTCCCGCGAGGGTGATCAGCAGGAAGACGCAGGCCTATCCCGCGGCGCGGGTATCCGCCGTTACCTTTCAGGCCAGGACCGGCTGCGGGGGAGAGCTTTACTTCTATCTGAAGGGCCTTACTGACACGGCACAGAACATGAAGGTTTCCGTAAACGGCACGATGGTTTCGGGCTATGGGAACGCTTCGGATCTCAAGGTGCTGAACCTGGGACATTTCCTCGAAGGGGAGACGGTGGAGCTTGCGCTTGTCATCGAAGGAGACACGAAGGAAGCGGATTTCGGGGAGCTGCAGCTGTTTACCGAGAATCAGGAAGTGCTGGAGCGGTATGCCGCCGCTGCGGCACGGAGGGCGGTTCCTGCCGTGGAGGCCTCTTCCACGAGCCTGTGGCTGAACGTGCCGGAAGAGCACGCGGCGCCTTCAGGGGGAACCCGCAGGATTCTGCTCTCCATCCCGTGTGAGGAAGGTTTCCACGCGGTTTCGCAGGAAACGGGACAGGAGCTTTTGGTGAGTCCCGCGTTCGGCGCTCTGACGCAGATCGGGCTTCCGCAGGGCTTTTCGGGGAAGGTTCTGCTGTACTACCGCGTGCCCGGAGCCGGGAAGGGGATGCTGGCAGGGCTTGCGGGGATCGTGATGACCCTTGGCTATGTACTGCGGTGCCGGCATGAGCATGGCTGACCGGTATCTGAAACGTCCGGTATAATTCTCAGGAGGTCAGGGAACCAGATCCGGGTGAAGGGAACCCTTCCGTAAGCCGGGGGCGGCCTTTTCCGAAGAAAGCCGCCGGAGAATTCCGAAATGACACAAAAAGCGCCGCTCCGCTTTCTGATGAGGGAACAGAGCAGCGCTTTTTATAATTGATTCCCGGCGGGAAATTACCCTGTATGGCAGGGCAGCCGGGCGGCAGTGCATCCTTGACGGCTTCCGTCAGGAATCGTACCGGTCGTAATGGTTTCCGCCCCAGTACATGGTGTGCATCATCTCTGCCTTGTCGGAGAGAGTCACACCCTGCAGGATGTATTCCTTGAACTTATCAAAGCCGGTGCGGTCCACGATGTAGCCGATGTGTTCCTTGTGCTCTACCGCGTTGGGATCGATGTACTCCTCGATGTAGGCATAGGCGTTCTTGACAATCTTCAGGATGGATTCCTCATCACACCACTTGATGAAATCCTGCGCGAGGCGCGGATTCTTCTTGCCTGTGCGGCCCAGCAGAACCAGCCGGAAATAATGCTCCTTCGAGCGGGTCCAGGCGCGCGTCGGGCAGTACGTGACACAGACGCCGCAGCCGATGCATTTGGCGGTATCGCGGTGAACCTTTCCGTTTACGAGCGACAGGGCACCGACGGAGCGTTTCTTACAGTAGTTGATGCACTGCCCGCAGGCAACGCACCGGTCCGGGTCGTACTGCGGCTCGGTCATTCCCATGATGCCGAAATCCGCAAGCCGCACCTTGGCGCAGTCGTTGGAACAGCCGGTGAACGCAACCTTTACATGGCGGTCGTTGGGGAAGATCTCCTTCTCCATCTTCTGCGCGAAGGCAGTCGTATCGTAGCAGCCGAACGGACAGAGCCGTGCACCGGGGCAGGCCTCGATGTTGCGGGTGCCGGACGACGGATAGCCGGTCCCCTTCTCGTCCTGGTTGATCCGGAGCGAATCGATGATAAGCTGCACCTCTTTATTGACTTCCGGAACATCCTCGAGCGGAATTCCGGGAATTTCAATTCCCTGCCGGTTTGTGATATCGATGACGCCCTTGCCGTATTTATTCGCGATGTCCACGACCCTCTGCAGGGAGGCCGCATCGATCACACCGCCCGGGATACGGACCCGGCTTGCGGTTTCGCCCCGCACCTTGGAGTAGCGGAACGCGTTTTTCTTCAGCTTCGGTACATTAACATCCAGTTTTCCCATGAGTTTCGTCCTCCCTGATTAATCGACGAGATCCTTCGCCTTCGCGTAGTTGAAGACAGGCCCGTCCAGGCAGATGTACGTGTCCCCAACGCGGCAGTGGCCGCACTTGCCGAGTCCGCAGCACATCTTGCGCTCATAGGACACGGTGATGTTTTCCTCGGGGAAGCCCTTCTTCTTCAGTTCGATAATCGTGAATTTCATCATGGGCGGCGGCCCGACTACAACAGCCTTCGCCGTGGAGGGATCCCGGAGGGGGAGATCCGCGATATACTTCGTGACAAGACCGACCTTTCCGTCATACCCTTCCGGTGCGCCGTCGACGGTGAGGATGAGGTTGAGCTTCTCGTCCCATGCCTTCAGGTCGTCGCGAAACAGCATGTCCGAAGGACTGCGGAAGCCGACGATGACATATTTGTCCTTTGCGTTCGGCATTCCGGCAAGGGCGCTGATGACGCCTCTTACAGGGGAAACGCCGGTGCCGCCTGCGACAACGACGGTTTCGCCGTCCGCGTACAGATCCGTGTCAAAGCCGTTTCCGTACGGGCCGCGCAGCAGCAGGGACTGACCCTTGTACAGCTCGAAGACCTCGTTCGTGACGCGTCCTACGCGCCGGATCGTCAGGTCCACATAGTCGGGGCCTATTCCCGAAACCGAGATCGGGGCCTCGCCGTATTTGGGCATGGACACCTCGAAGAACTGTCCGGGCTTTACCTCTCCCGTGTAGTGCATCCGGAACGTATACTCCTTGCCGGTGTGCTTAATGACATCATCAATGTGGGAAGAGAAGGGAATATAAGCGTTTTCAGCAGTCATGGCTTAGGCCTCCTTTCCCGCCGCGTTTACGGCATCATTGACCTTGTTGATGATATTGGAGTAGGAGATGTATTCGGGACAGACGTCGTCGCATCTGCCGCAGCCGACACACATGTTGACGCCGAAGCGTTTTTTGTGGTCGCTGATCTTATGAAGCACCTTGAAGCGCATGCGCTCTCCCTGCGTCTTGCGGTACTGTCCGCCGCCCGCGACGTTCGTAAAGCCGTCCACCATGCAGGAGGCGCCGACGCGCCTGCGCTCGCCGACCCTGCCGTTGTCCGTGTAATAGACATCCTGCATCGTGTAGCAGGTGCAGGTCGGGCAGACGAAATTGCACCGGCCGCAGCCGATGCAGCGGGTTGTATATTCGTCCCAGAGGGGATCCTTGAAAATGGAAAGGGGAATATTCTCCGGTACCGTGACCCTCGTCTCGTTTTCCGTCACGTGGCAGGGCACAACGTTCTGCTGCGTGCCTGCCGCGAAGAAGGAATCAAATGCCACATCCGGAACGTCGCACAGCACCTCATCGTCCCTGACATCCACGGAAAAGACATATCCGTCGGGAGCGATATTGGAGCCCATGGACACGCAGAAGCAGTTCTCATAGGAATGGGAGCAGCCGATCAGCACGAACTTCACGAGTTCCCTGCGGCGGTTGTAAAACCAGTCGGGCATTGACCCGTTCTGCAGATAGATCTGGTCGAGCCGCTTTATGGCGTGCATGTCGCAGCTTCGAAGGAAAATCAGCACCGGCGTATCCGGTAGCTCTGCCTCCGTTACCTTGCTCTCCGTGAAATAGAATAAGGTCTCGGAGAGCGGCGTCAGGAATTCCTTGAACGCGTAATCACTCTTTTTCGTCAGCTCGATCTCATCCGCGTCCGTGACGAAATCATAGCGGACCACGTCGGTATCGGTAAATCGCCCGGCCCCCTTCTTCAATACCGGGGCGTAGATCCGATACTGTCCGGACAGCCTGTGGATGACCTGCGCAAAGTCATCCCTTGTTAACTTGTAACCCACCTTTTACCTCCTTTTTCCTGCAGTCTGTGCCTTGTAATGTCGTTCCGGCGGCAGACACCTGAAGATTCAATATATTTTTACCATATTTCACAGACTTCGGCCCGCTGCCGAAGCAAAATTTGGCAAATTTGACAAAATTTTTTTCAGGAAGGATGAGCGTTTGCTGTGAGGATCGGGCAGGTATATTCATATATGACGTAAAAACGGATACACACCTGTGTTCCCCGCTGCGTTTTTTTCTGCACAACAGGCAACATTAGGCTGAACGGGGCCTGCAGAAAATGTTAAGATGACGGGTAAGCCAGGGGAATTCGATTGATCCCGGGCCTTCGCAGGCCGGAAAGAACAGGATAAGGAAAACCGCAATATGGAACAGCAGAAAAATGAGAGCCGGCTCGGCACGATGCCGGTGGGAAGGCTGATGCTTGGCATGTCTTTGCCGATGATGCTGTCTTTTTTCATCCAGGCGCTCTACAACATCGTGGATTCGATCTTCGTGGCGCAGATTTCGGAGAATGCCCTGACAGCCGTCACGCTGGCCTTTCCGATGCAGCAGGCGGTTCACGCGATCTCGGTAGGCATCGGTGTCGGCGTCAGTGCCTCCGTGCCGCGCGCACTCGGGCAGAAGGATGCCCGGAAGGCCGCACGCTACGCGGGCACGGCGGTTGTAATTGACTTCCTTGCGATGCTGCTGTTCGCTGTCCTCGGGATGACGGCGGCTCACGCTGTTTATGCCGCACAGACGGATGTGTCGGAAATCGTGGACATGGGAACGACGTATCTTTCCATCTGCTGGATTGTGTGCGCGGGAGATTTTTACGGCCAGATATTCGAAAAGCTCCTGATTTCCACAGGCCGTTCCACCATGGCAATGGCGGCGCAGGCGGCAGGCGCGGTATTCAATATTGTCTTTGATCCGCTTCTGATCTTCGGTGTCGGGCCGTTCCCGAAGATGGGCGTTGCAGGCGCCGCGATCGCGACGGTGCTGGGCCAGGTCCTTGGCGCAGTCATTGCACTCATCCTGAATATCCGGTTCAATGCGTCCCTGCACGTCGTCCGGTCGGATTTACGGCTTCGAATAGCAGAGGTGAAGGATATTTTTGCGGTTGGCATACCGAGCATGATCACCATCGGCCTTGGCTCCGCGACCACGTTTTTCATCAACCAGATTCTTCTCTCCTACAGCACGACCGCTGCGGCGGTATACGGCATCTGGATGAAGCTGCAGAACTTCTCGTTCATGCCGATCTTCGGTATGAATAACGGCATTGTGCCCATTCTGTCCTATAACCACGCGTGCGGGAAGCTGGACCGTGTAAAGCGCACCATCCGGCTCTCCGTGACAGCGATCGCTGTCTATACGGGAATCCTGTTCCTTGTCCTGGAGCTGATTCCGGGAGCGATCCTGTATCTGTTCAACGCCTCCGACAACATGTTTTCCATCGGCATGACGGCGCTGCGCACCTGTATCCTGTCGCTCCCGCTCGGCGGTACATGCATTATCCTGACGACGACGATGCAGGCACTGCGCCACAGCCGCTACACGCTCATCGTGAATATCCTGCGGCAGTTCGTGTACATTGTGTCCTGCTTCGCGCTGCTGTCCTTTCTGACGCACAGCCTGAAGGTCGTATGGATCGCTGTCCCTGCTGCCGAAGCCCTGAGCCTTGTGACGGCTGCCGTGTTCGAGCGGCGCATGTGGCGGGACCTGTTCGGGCATCCGGAGCAGCAGACAGCGTAGTTTCTCCGGATCAAAGCCCTGACCGGGTGATGATCGTACGCAGAAGCGTCTCGTTTCATCGCATGCCGGTCTGGAACGAATCTCTTCCCGCAAGAGGGGCCTGCTCGTAGACGATGACGTTGTGCGGGCCCTCCGCTGCGGCACTGACCCTTCCGAATACAAAGGATGCCAGAAGCCCTGTCACCACAACGGCAGCCGCAAGGACGCTGACAAGAACGAGGTGTGCCCTGTCGTTACGTGCGTGCTTTTGGCCGGAAGCCTTATCGCTGCCGGAATGCCCATAGAAGGAACGGCCTTTTCCGGGGGCGTACCGCCTGCCGGCGCGGGCCTCGTACCCGTCCTCCTGCCCGCCCGGCTCTTCCTCCTCCCAGTCCCCGTTTTCGTCATACAGCTGCAGACTCTCATCATACTGAAGGCGCCGGTTCTTGTCCCGCAGGACATCGTACGCCTTCTTCACGCGGACTGTCTTCTGCTTCGCATAGCCCGGATCCCCGTGATAATTGTCCGGGTGAAACGCGATCATCATTCTGTGATAAGCCTTCCGGATCTCGTCCTCAGAGGCATCCTCCGCTACATCCAGCTCATCATACAGTGTCTTCATTTGCCTTCCTCCCATTGTGTCAGTCTTACCTGATGTTTATCCGGAGTATACAGCGATGACCTTAATTGAAACTGAAATCCCTGCGTTTTGACCCGGCACCGCATGCGAAAGGGGCTATGGGAACCCCTGCGCCTCCGGAGGTTTTTCCACCCCGCACTACCCTGTAGGGTAGTGGTCAAAAGTAAAACCGCATGATATAAACGAGACTAAAAAATTAGGGCCAGAATGTTATAAACCAGTCTTCTGCGCTGCGGGCAGGCTGCCTGCACACAAGGAAGAGAGGAGGTAATGATCATGGCGATTCTGCAGAAGAGTATTGATAATCTCAGGGAATGCCCGCTCACGGATGAGCCGGTTCTCGGATGGCTTCACCGGATTCCGGCAAGGATGAGGACGGACCTTGAAAATCTCAGGAATGGTCTTCTGTATTTCGGAACCGGGAGGAAGAAGGCAGCGCTGTTCCGTGCCCAGCGGACCCGGAACATGACCTGCATCCGTGCCTGCTGTGCCATCAGCATGGTCGTGTTTTTCTCCTTCTGGTTTTACAATCAGGTTTCCCCGCAGAGCGGGTGGCTGAGCTCGGGCGAATTCCTCGCGTTTTTCATGGCCATGTGGGTCTCGGCCCTCATGAATGAGATGACGGGAGGAAATCTCCTGTGCGGATACCTGATGCTCGCGGCGTTTTATACCTATGGCATTCTGGTTTCCAGGGCGGACGCGCCGGCGACAACGGTGATCGTTTTATTCTCGTTTATGCCGGTGTTCGTGCTGGACGCGGCGTGGCGGATGATTGTATTCACCGCGTCATTCGCGGCGGCGTTCCTGATCCGGTCGGCCCTTATATGCGAGCCGATGGCGCTCCGCTTCAATATCGTACATGTCCTGCTGTTCGTGCCGATGGGGATGCTGTTCTATATTCAGTTCTCCAAGAGGGAGGCAAGGCAGTTCGCGGACAGGATGTGGAGCCAGGATATGCTCAACCACATGATCACGGGACTTGCGGATGTGATCGAGAAACGGGAGGCGTTCACGGGGAGTCAGTTCCTCAGCGGGGAGTATAACGTGGAGCGGCTCGTCCGGAAAATGCAGCGGAGCCCGCTCTTCAAGGACAGGATTTCCGACCTGTACGCGGAGAATATCCTGCGTGCGGCGCCTCTTCATGACCTCGGCAAGCTGAAAATTCCGGAATCCGTGCTGAACAAGCCAGGCAAGCTGACGCCGGAGGAATATACGGTCATGAAATGGCACAGTGAATACGGCGCCGAAATGATTCAGGAAATCCTGGGGCAGGCAAAGACCAGCGGCAAGGAGCATGATTTTTTCAATGTCACCTATAACGTTACACGCTACCATCACGAGCGTTTCGACGGCAAAGGGTATCCTCTCGGGCTTATGGGGGAGGAAATCCCTCTGGAAGCCAGGATCATGGCAGTCTGCGATGTCTATGAAGCGCTGACCAGCACGAAATGCTACAAGCCTGCCATACCGAAGGAGCGCGCCATTGAAATCATCCGGGAGGGGGCAGGCACCCAGTTTGATCCCAATATCGCGGATCTTTTCATTGCAAGCCTAAGGGGAGAAGACTGACAAAGCTGCGCCGCTGCCTGTTGCGCAGCGGTTTTTTTCTGTCAGGAAACCGGAAAATCATACAGGGGAGACCGGTATGTATCCTGCCGAGGCAGGGGAGAGGAACCAGCATGGGACACAAAAAGAACAGATTTACCTATTGGTTTGACAATCAGATGTCGCAGGGAACGGTCGCGCTGATCAAGCTCCTGTCGATCGTAACGGTGGGCGCGGTCATCGTGATCGGCCTTCTGATCGCCGCGTTCGGCTTCGGCGTCGGGAAGGGCATCTGGCTCAGCCTGACGCACATCATCGATCCCGGTACGATCGCGGGAGATGAGGGAACCAGCATGGGATTCATTCTCGCGATGCTGGCGGTTACCTTCGTCGGCATCCTCATCACCAGTACGCTGACCGGTATCATCTGCAACGCCATCGACGCGAAGGTGCAGGACCTGCAGCGCGGCAAATCAGTCGTGGTGGAAAGAAATCATGTGGTCATTCTCGGCGCCGCTGCCGGACTCAACGTTCTGGTTTCCGAGATCATCGAGGCCAATTCCAACCACAAAAACGAAGCGCTTGTCATCATGGATGACAGGGACACCAAGGATGTGATGGACGAGAATATCCGCCGGCGTTTCCCGGATACGAAAACAACCAGGGTCATCACCAGGTGCGGCAGCATCACGGACGTCAATGACCTTGCGGTCTGCTCGCTCGATACCTGCAGGAGCATCATCATCAACGCGGACGATGATGCCCGTACGATCAAGTGCATCCTCGCCGTCACAAGGCTTCTGAAGGAGTGCGGCAATGACGGTGCGTATCTTACGACGGTTATCCGCGAGGAGGAGAATGTCGAGCCGGCAAGGATTGCCGGCGAGGGCCGCGCGGAGGTATTGAACTTCCGCAGCATGATGTCCCGGATCATCGCCCATACCGGCAGGAGCGCCGGGCTCTCCCAAGTTTATACGGAGCTGTTTGACAGCGACGGAAGCGAATTCTATATCGAAGAGCATCCGGACGCAGCCGGTAAGCCCTTCGGCGAAATCAACCGCTATTTCCCCGTGTCGACTGTCATCGGTGTGGAGCAGGCGGACGGGAAACTCCTGGTCAATCCGGAGCCGGACCGCACCATTTTGCAGGGTGAAAAGCTGATCCTGTTTGCGGAGGACGACGGTGTAAGCCATATCTTAGGGCCGGGGCAGGTGCAGGAGGACTGCATCATAAAAGACGGCAGGGCGCCGGAGCCGGAGAAGAAGAATATGCTGATCCTCGGCTACAGCTCCAAGCTGGCCGCAATCCTCGAGGAAGAGGACCACTACATTGCAAAGGGCTCCGAGATTGTGGTTGCCCTCGCTCCGGATCAGGACGGATACCGGGAAGAGCTTCTTGGCGCGCACTATGAAAATATCCACATTCAGGTCGTCAGCTGTGAGTTCACGGGCCGGCAGGGCCTTGAGTCGCTCCTAAAGGATGGCGAAACCGTCCTGGTGCTGGCGGATCAGTCAGAGGAGGACGACGACGCTGCCCTTGAGAAGAAGGACGCCAGGATCCTGATGATCCTGCTGCAGCTGCGCCACCTTGCCCAGGTCCACAACTACAAGATTTCCGTTACGAGCGAAATGCTGAAGGTGGAGAACCAGGAGCTCGCGCAAATCGCAAGGGTGAATGACTTCGTAGTCAGCAGCAATATCACAAGCCTCATCCTAGCCCAGATCTCCCAGACGAGGGAGCTGAAGGCAATCTTTGATGAGCTGCTGTGTGAAGCGGGCTCCGAGATCTATGTAAGGCCCGCCGGCATCTATGTAAAGGCCGGCGTCCCGGTGAACTTCTATACCGTGTGTGCAGCCTGCGCCGCGAAGCAGGAAGTGCCGATCGGATACCGCACGAAGAACCCTGACACCGGAGAAATCCGGATCGTAACGAACCCGCCGAAAGCGCAGGAAATCCGCTTTACCGACGAGGACGCGCTGGTCGTGCTGGCAGTAGACTAAAACGGTCAATTTGGCCATCATCAATTGGATACAATAGACTATAGCGGTCAATTATATAAAGACCGAAATGGTCAATATCAATTCATCATTTTTATCAGACTACAAAAGGCGGCCTGCAGGACCGCCTTTTGTAGTCTGAACCGTTTGCGCTCAGGTGCAAAATCATAATTCCAAAATTATTTAAATTTGCCGCGAATACACATGATTATTGCGTTTTCGCCATGTCCTTCATTCGAAAACCACTCGCAGGACTACCCACCCGGGTAGTGGTTTTTTACCCCTTAGATATGGAAAATAGCAACGATGATTTTCAGGCTGCTTTCATAATAAAGGAGGAAGGGCCGGCGGTTCTGGTACCGCGGTCCGGCATTGAGGAAAATGAGAAGGAAAAACAACAGCAGGGTTGTAAGAAGCGCAATTGTCGGTGCCATGGCAGTGATGCTGGCAGCCGGCCAGGTCACGACCGTAACGGCGGCAGTATCCGACGCAGGACAGGACTGCGGCGTTGACCTGTCTGATTCGAAGCTTTACGGAGAGAATCAGGACTACGTTGTAAAGGGTGACGAGGTCAATTCGGAAGGATCCAACTACCGCGAGGATCTCAATCCGGAATCTTCGGAATATACCAATCAGGAATCCTCCGGAGATGCGGTTAATGATGTAAGAACCTCTCAGGCGGAGGCTGCGGACCAGGCGGCGGATACAGCTGCCGGGGAGGCGGTGAAAGCGCAGAGCGACGCTGCCGCCCTGCAGAGTGAGGCAGCCGGTGCACAGGCTCAGGCAGGTGCAGCCGAAAACCAGGCTGCCAATGCGGCGAATGCAGCAGCTTCTGCTTCTGACGCAGCAGCTCAGGCAGCCAATAACGCCGGCAGGTCAGCGCAGGCCGCAGCGGACGCGGAAAGCCAAAAGCAGACTGCGGAAGATGCTCTTAATAAGGAAGATGCTAACGATAACCTCACGAGTGCCGCGGAGGCCAGGACAGCAGGAACGGAAGCCGCAGCGGACGCTGAAAAGGGTGCCTTTGATGCGGAAAAACTGGTAAGCAGCAGCGATGCCTCCGACGGGTTCGAGAGCACGGCTGAGAAGACCGAGCAGGTGAAGGCAGCCGTGGACAGCTATGTGCAGGTTCTTGATAACCTGACGAACCAGGCGGCCGGCGACGGCAACACCAGTGCCCTCGAGAGTGCGCAGCAGGCACTGGATACTGTAAATACTGTTAAGGAGAATGTTGAAAAGGTCAGCGAGATTCAGCAGCAGACCCTGGACGCGCTGAAGACGGTCTCTGACGCGGAGGGAGAAGACAGGACAAAAGCCGCGGAGCAGATCACAAAGCTTGCCGCGGATGCGAAGGAAGAGCAGAAGAAGGCGGAAGCCACTTATCAGAACGCGGAGGAGAGCCTTGGCACCTCCGTCAGCAGGCTGAATCAGGCACTCGATGAGAAGCTCGGTGCGGACGCCGCCTCGCTGAAGATCACAGACGAGGACCTTAATGATACCAGTACTCTTTCCGCAAGGCTTCTGAAGGCGCAGGATGCCCTGCTCGCAAAGCTGAACGCGGAGAAGGCTGCGGCGGAAGCTCTCAACACAGATATTCAGGATGACAATATCGCACAGTACGCGGGAGCTGTCGCAACCGCGAAAAACGCCTATGACGCCGCGGATACGGCATACCAGAACGCTGTCACAGTAGCAAAGGATGCACAGAAGGCAGTAGAAACCTTAAAGACGAACGCTGACAGCAGCAGTCAGCTTGCGGATACGGCGGCAGAGACGGCAAAGACCGCGGCAGATACCGCCAAAACCGCTGCAGGCAGCGCAAAGACCGCTGCAGACAGCGCCTCCGCAGCAAGTGATTCCGTGCAGAAGGGTGCTGAGACTGTAAAGACAGATGCCGCACAGGCACAGACAGACGCAGAGAAGGCTTCCGCCCTTGCGGATCAGGCCCTTGCAACAAACACGTTCCTCGAGGACGCAAAGGCGAAGGAGAGCGGGGACAAGACCGCGTTAGACGAAGCGCAGAAGACGCTGGAGGAGAAGCAGGCGGCCCTTTCCGCAGCACAGGCAGCGCAGCAGGAAGCGCAGGCAGCGGCCACAGCTGCCGAACAGGATAAGGCCAGCGCGGACAGCGCCCTTGAGACTGCAAAGGCAAATCAGGCCGCCGCGGAAGAAAGCGCAAAGGAGGCAGGGAAAGCGGCTGCTGACAAAGCCTACAGAAATTTCTGGAAAGACGGTCCGAAGAATCGGTTTGTCAACAAGTATGTTAAGAATTATGTAAAGAGTGACGCCGCTGTCAAGGCGGCCAAGGCTGAAGTGAAAAAACAGGAGCAGGCGCAGAAGAACGCGGCCAGTGCCCTGAAGAGCGCCAATAACGCCCTCTCTTCTGCAAAAGCGGCAGCAGATCGCAGCCAGGCTTGTGCCAACGAGGCTCAGAAGGCTTACGATGCCGCCAATAATACATACACCGCTTCTGCTGCGAAGACGCGGCAGCTGCAGCAGGAGTTCGATACCGCGAAGGATACCTATGCGCAGGATGTAACCGCCGCGCAGCAGGCGCTGGAAGATTCCCTGAACACCATTGTGGCAGATTCGAAGGGAATCAATCAGGTTCAGTATGACGGGCAGGCTCTTGACTGGGCAACGGATCCCACATGGACCAATACCATTCTGATCTGGAAGGACGAGTACAAGGATGCCAAAGGCCTCAGGAAGGGGCTCGATAAAAAGTACGACAATCTTGCCTTCCTTGGCGGGCTTGCCCGGGAATATGATCTCGATACGATCGTAGACGCCGAGAGATGGGTTGATTCCCTCGGCCTTGGAAACCTGATTGTATCCAACAGGTCCGCGGCGGAAAATATCGCAAAGGCTGTTGCCGCCTATCAGGCTGACCTTCGGAAGGCAGAGGATACCTACGCAACATCGCTCTCCTCGATCGCAAAGAACCACGCCGATACCGCAGCTGAAACCGCAAGGACGGCAGCGGAAACCGCAAGGACCGCAGCCCGGGACGCAAAGACGGCGGCAGAAGCTGCAAAAAAGAGTGCCGACAACGCGGAGCTTTCTTCCGCCGCTGCCCAAAAGTCCGCGGACGCGGCCGCTGAAAGCGCCCGGAACGCGGCCGACGCCGTGACGAAGCTCTCCGGGATTCAGGATTCCATTCAGAAGGAAATCGACAGTACAGCACCCTTCGATGCGGACAACGCCTGCCAGAAGAAGATCGACGCTGCCCAAGAGAAGGTAGATGCTGCGAATACAAAGCTTACCGGGCTGAAGAAGGAAGCACAGGAAAAGGCCGATGAGCTCACCAACGCAGATTTCACAAAGCTTCTTGCCACGATCAACGCGGCAAAGGCTGCGGTAGACAAGGCGAAGGAATCCCTGGAGTCCATCCGGAAGGCGGTGGACACGATCGGCACCTACAAGACCCTTTCGGACGGTTACGCATCCTATGTCAATGGCACAGAAGGCGACGAGCCGAAGGCTGCCGTAACGGCAGCAAGCGAGTCGAAGGGCTCTGTGACAATTCCCGAGTCCATGTACCAGTCCTACCTGAAGGCGGTCCTTGCCGGTCAGGAGAACGCGGTCGATGGAATTGACCTGAACGGCGGCACTGTTGCAACAGAGACTGCAGCCCTGGAAAATACACCCGCAACACTTCCCGTCCTGTACTGGGAGCTGGACGCGGACGGTAATCCCACCGGACGGTACCTTACGAGCGCGGCAGATCTTGCCTACTCGACGCGCTACTTTGTCGCACAGACCTTAACCGGCGAAGAGAACGCTGATAAAGCAAGCTTTACGCTTGCCGGCACCTACTACACAACCGGAGCGGCGCCTGTAAGCCCGCAGCAAGAGAGCAGCGGGGAAGGCAGCACTTCTTCCGCTGAAGAAGGCAGTGTTGTGACGATTGAAGAGAACGCGGTTCCGCTTGCCGGATCTGTCACAGCAGACAGTGACGCACCCGCGGTTCTGGGTGTTTCGAGACTTCCGGAGGCTGCGCAGGATACACCTGCCGTACTCGGCGCTTCGAGACCGAAAACGGAAACCGCTGATACGGAAGATGGAGCACCTGCGGTTCTTGGTGCAAACCGCTCCGTAGCGACGGGTGATGAGGCAGATCCCGCTGTTCATCTTGCCGTCTTTACCGCGTCCCTTGCGGCCGCGGCTGTCCTGCTGAAAGCAAGGTCCCGCAGGAACGGAAGAGATGTCAAACCCGGATGCTGACCCCCGGCATCCCATACGCAGGCAGTATCCCACAGGCAGGGATAACGTAATGGCCATTCGGGATACTGCAGAAAGAAACGGACGTCCAGCCTCTGGACGTCCGTTTTGCTGTATCATCAGGATTTAATTTCAGCTGCGGATATCGCTCGCCTCATGGGTCAGGGTGAAGGAATCATTTTTCTCTGCGAAGCGACCGGTGATACGGTCAATGGCGGTTCCGGCATTTTCCGTGCTGGTGCCCGTGAGGATCAGGAGGAACTGTGCCCGGTTCAGCTGCGTCATGATATCGCTCTGACGGATCGCGTTCCGGATGATATCAGCCAGCAGGGACGAAGCGGCGGCAAGATCGTGGCCTTCGCCGCAATCGCGCAGCGTCAGGAGGACAAGCTGTACCTCGGTGTTGTTTCTGCGCGCGTACTTTTTCAGGAACTGATAGATCTGCCGGAAGCCTTCTCCGTCCGTCCGGAACGCGCCGTCCTTCTGTGCGTCCTGATCGAGCAGGAGCGAGAGACTGACAATGCCCAGCAGATCATTTCCGGTGCTGCCCCTGAGACGGTACTCCCTGTCATCGTCGATCATCTGAATCATAATGTCCGCGAAGTGAGGGTCGAACTGCGTTCCCCTGCCCTCCTCAATAATCGAGCGGACCTTCTGCTGCTCCATGCGGCTGCGGTATGCTCTGTTGCTAGTCATCGCGTCATATGCGTCCGCCACGGCAATGATCCGTGCCTGCTCGGGGATATCTGTCCCGGCGAGTCCGTCGGGGTATCCCCTGCCGTCATAGCGCTCATGATGCCATCTGGCACCGGTGACAATCCAGGGCATTTCCGTCACGTCGGAGAGGATCTCGGCACCCTGTTCCGGATGGGTCCGGATGACGGCGAACTCCTCATCCGTGAGACGGCCGGGTTTCTTCAGGATGTGGTCGGGAATGCCGATTTTGCCGATATCATGCACAATTGCCATGTAAAACAGCTGATTCTGGTAGGCTTCATCCCTGCCGTCGCGTCTTGCGATCTCCCTGGCATACATGGCCACACGGTTGGAGTGTCCGTTGGTATAGGGATCCTTGGCATCGACCGCGTTGACGAGCGTTGTCACCAGCTGGATGCCCATGATGGCAGTCTGCTCCCTCGAAGCGATGACCTCGTTCTGCTGCGTGCTCATCTGCAGCGCCAGGGCACGGACGGCGGTATAGATCAGGGTAATCAGGAAAACAAAAAGGCCAAGGCCCGTCATCAGTCCCCGCGCGTTGTTCATGCTGCGCCACATATTGATGATCTCTATCACGGCGGACAGCGTCAGAACCCCGACGCCGCAGACGAAGACACGGCCGAGATAGGTCGGGTACCGCCTGCGCCGGTCATTCAGTACCGCGCAGAGGAAAACCAGCACAGTGACCGCCATGCAGCCCACCATGACCTTCAGCGTGTAATTGTAATCGACGGTATTGGTGATCTGCAGGACAAACAGAAGGATGGCGACGAGCAGGTTTCCGGCTGCCGCGGTGTAGTAAGCCCGGTGATAACGGTTATACTGCATTTCGCTCAGAAACAGCAGAATCGGCGTACAGCAAAGAGACAGGCTGATCATGGTCAGATAGTAGGCCATGCTGAGGTCCTTCATGTAAACCTGCCGCAGCACGGACTCGCACAGGATCCACAGGGAGATGCAGATCGCGAACGCGCCGATATGGAACACGGCGGTCTGCTTTTTGCTGATCGCGAGGACAGCGCCGATGACTGTCGCGAAGACCCCGAGAATCAGTGCCATGGATGCAAACAGGACACTGAAACCAGCCCGATGGAGCAGGGAACGGATGAGCTCCCCTCCCGTTCCGACCATCAGGAGGCCGATATTCGATGCATACCCGGGCAGAACGCCCGCATAGGTGATCGTCAGGGGCTGCCCCGCCTGGTGCGAGGAGAGAGGGATCATGGCGCAGTAAGTAGATAAAGTGGAGAAAACACTGCGGTTCCTGCTCTTTTCCTTCATGTACTCATAATCGTATACGGTCCGGGATCCGATGGTTACCCGGCAGTCCTGGTGGGCAAGGTACACCATCAGATAATCCTTATCCCCTACGTCATCCGGCAGGGTTCCCTCGATGGTAATGCCCTTCGGGAAGCGGCTGTCATTATCGCGGGGGATGGTGACCGGCTCTCCGGTTTCGCGGATCACGAAGCCATCCGTAAGCTGTCGGGCACTGCCCCTGAAGAAGGAGAAGTCCTCCTGCGGCAACAGGGCAGCAGCCAGCGCCAGCAGGATATAGAGCGCGAATACAGCCGCGAAGCCGATCTCGATAATGAGACGCACGCCGGCGTTGGACGGCTCGATCCGCTTTTCGGGAATCAGGTCGTTCAGATTCTCTGACACCGCCTTAAGGCCCGGCTCAGCCATGGCCCTCTTATGGCTCGAGGATTTTGAATGATCATTCTGTTCCATGGTTGAACGCGCCCCCTGCTTTCCTTTGCCACACTGACAGCGGAACTTCCGTATTTTCTTTAACATAGCACGAGTCAGGGAGACCGGACAAGCGCGCCCGGAGCGTCCGGACGGCGCAGCGGCGGGTAATTTTACGGGGAAAGGGCAGGCGTTTTCCGGAAAGAGGGAGTCGCCGCAGCTAAGGTCCGCACCATCCGGACATGGGAACTACCCGATCAGGGAGTTTTGCGAAGGCGCGAAATATTTTATAAAGATTAAGGTGTCAAAAGTATTTTTCAAGGCAAAATGACATACGAATTGCTTCGCAGCTTCGCTGCTTCCGCAATTCTGCAAACATCCGAAATCCGCGCA
>ONEK01000037.1 GCA_900316855.1 uncultured Lachnospiraceae bacterium
ATCCTTATTTACTTCCCGGAAATATTGGTAGATGCGATCTTCAAGTTCTTGTCTTGACTTAACCCGGATGCCTCTTAGCATTTGTTTTGTCATTTTACTTATTTTTCCCGAGGTATGCGTGTGCCTCTTCGTAAACAATTAGCAAAGGTCTGTTCCTTCCGGTGTATTTCTCATTGCGTCCCCAGAACATACTGTCATATACGAATCTGGTAATCAGACCAACTGTGATGTCCAATACTTCGAACGGGACATTGCTAAGATCAAGGATGGTCAGGCGTTCTTTGCTTCCAATCCATTCCTGCAGTAAATCATGCAGGTCTTTAGAGGATTTTTCATCTCTATAATCACCAGCATCGAATAAATAATCATACCGGCTGTCCATAAGCCTGGATCTAAGTTTGGCCTCATAAGAGTACATACTTTGATCCTCTGCCTTATGCGGAGCCGCATTTCCCATTGCATACGGCTGAAAGGAAGCAGGTATTAATTTCTCTGCATCGCTTTCATCAATAAGGCATACGTTATCTCTTGTCTGTTTGTCTTGTGCAGCTTCACTATATGAAGCCTTTAAATATAGATCTGCAGATCACTTGATCTAATTCTTGTGCCTGTTTGCCCGTAATTTTTCCAAAGCTCAGTGTATTTTTGCATGCAGTGATAGCCTTAATTTGCCTTAGCTCGTTCAGTATATTTTCAACTGTTATCTTGTCAGAATCAAGGCCAGATGACGCTTCAATTAGCTTCTTAGTGTCATCAAATAAAGCTTTTTGAGCACTCGACAGACAGGCATATACATTGTCTGTCAGTTCCATAATTCCCGGCAGGCCAAACGCACAAGATGTTCCTGCTCCAAAGAAGAAACCAACATCAGGTGAATATGACAGAATCTTTTTTAACTCCATCGTATATTCTATTGCATTTAGCTTTTGCATATCGATCTTTCTACTTTTTGACTTATTCCAGATGCAGCTCTTTTACCGGGGCTAATCCTCTGCTTACCATAGCTTTGTACTGTGGCGATTGTTTGAGAAGGTGAACTCCATTTGTATAGATCCAGTAATAGGGCTTTCTGGCCTTGATTTCATCCAGTGGTTTTAAATCATCAGATAGTTCATTTTTTAACCACCTAAGTTTCTCCTCGATAACTTCTATATCTTTGGTAAAGGCAGGATGTACCTCAACGAAATAGGCGGTGTTGTTATATCCTACGATATAATCCCAGCGGTTTGCAGAAGGATATTTGCTCTTCATGGCTTTATCAAGATCGACGCTGCCGTTGATCTGGGATGTGTCCTGTGCACTTACCTTGCAGCTATACTTTCCCAATGCACGAAGGCCTCTTTCACATGCCTCATTAATACCATTGCAGGAAGCGACTGCCTCTTTAAACGTCATAGATCCTCCCCGGCATGCTTCAATACTGCGTCTGTCACTTTCGCTGAGAAATGAGACAGACCTCCCCATTCAGCTATGGCCGGATCAGAATCTCCGGCATCTAATGACGATATATCCTTGGTCACTACCTTGTGATCCTTCCGACCTGGAGAGAACAGGAATGTACTGACCTTTTTTTCCGCAATCAGATCTAGAGATCGTGCTATTGTTGCGGTTCGTTTTACTTCAAACATGTCACACAGTGTACTTACCATCTCTTCATGGCTGAGATTTACTTTCTGCAGTTCATTGAATGCCCAGGCAAACTCCAGGAAAACCGGCGAGTGAGTCGAGATGATAATGCGATAGCCGGCAGCCATCAGGTCAATTATTTCCATGATTACTGACAGTATAGCCTTGGGATGAAGTCCCATCTCCGGCTCTTCTATAATTACCGTCTGGTAATTCTGTGCTCCGGCTATGCTGTTAGGCACCTTTGACAGGTAATAGAACGACAGCAGAAGCGGGAGAAATTCCTTCTGTCCGGCACTCCAGGCCATGAATGGGATAGAAATACGATCTACGGAAAGTTTCATCTTCCTCTGCCCGGAAGATTTATCTATGATCACCTGTGAATTGTGGAAAATAGAATCATCAATTGCCCTCTTGGTCATGCCCTTCAGCCGGTTATTCATCGGGAAAATGACGTCTGGATTACCTAAACCTCCCTGGACAAAAATCCGCAGGGTCTCGCTGAAATTTCTGAGGACGTAGGGGCTTGAGATATTAAACTCCATGAAGTTCCGTGCTCTTCCATCATCAACACTCATGATGCGCTGTGCAGGAATATAAAAAACGCTCTCCCGTGCAGTACGCCCCTTTCCACTTGGCGTTCTGAGCAGTTTCAGCAGTTTGGAGCTGTCTATTGCTTCACCGTCAATATTAGTTGCTGTCTCATCCCGGATAATATTGCCCATCCCTTCCCCAAAATAGATCTCAACAATATTGCGGGAATCATACTTATCGACGATGTAGTTATATTTTCTGAGGACCTCAAGAATCTGGTTCCGGTCGATCATAAGTTTCAGCATTTCCAGGTACAGGCTTTTTCCGCTTGCCTGAGGTCCAATTAAAATTGTCAGATCGCCGAACCCGACATCAGCCTTCCGGATCGGTCCGAAATTTTCGAGAATAAAATGTTCCATTTCTTCTACCTTTTCCTATGAACGCTTGATCTGCAGCCGGATTTCCCTGCTATGTTCCACTTGCTTGCTGAGCAGAGCGCAGCTGATTCTTGATATGAACGATTCATTAATGCATCTGTTCAATCCGGGATGAAGGAAGTAGCAGTCTTATCACCTGTACCCCCTCCGGCTAGCTTTCCGCAAGTGCCATACGAAGCTTCTCAGCAATATATCGTACCTGCTCAGGTGTCATATACGGATGCATGGGCAGGCTTAATACCGTTTGGGATAGCTGTTCCGTGACGGGAAAGTCACCTGTTGCGCTGTCCGTTCCCTCAAACGCCTTCTGCAGATGCATGGGCTTCATGTAGTATACCATAGTCGGGATGTCATTCTTCCGGAGCTCTGCCTGAATCAGATCCCGATCCGCGCCCTTCGGGAGCTGTACGGTATACTGTGCCCAGGAGGAAGTAAAGCCTTCTTTCACTTCAGGAAGGATCAGCGGCAGTTCCTTAAGGGCTTCTCTGTATTCCTCCGCCACATGATTCACATCAGAAAGTTCATTCTGCTCAAACGCATCCAGCTTTGCCATCAGGATCGCCGCCTGAAGTGTATCCAGACGGCTGTTCATGCCAAGCCGCAGGTTATCATATTTGTTTGTTTTGCTCTTTCCATGAACGGCAAGGCTGCGGATCCTGTCCGCCCACTCCTCATGATCCGTAAAAACCGCTCCGCCGTCGCCATAGCACCCAAGCGGCTTGGCAGGGAAGAACGACGTTGTCCCGATGTCCCCGAAGCTGCAGGCCTTCTTTCCGCGGATGCTTTCTCCGAAGCCCTGCGCGCCGTCCTCCAGCAGATATAGCTGATACCGTTCGCAGATCTCCCGGATCCTGTCATAATCTGCCGGCTGGCCGAACAGGTCCACCGCGATAACAGCCCTCGGAGTGTATTTTCCTTCCTTCTGCGTTGTCCGGATTGCTTCTTCCAGACGATCCGGGTCTATATTATAGGTGTGCGGATCCACATCCACAAAAATAGGGGCTGCCCCCTCACACGCGGGGCACTCCCCCGAGGAAAAGAAAGTGAAGTCGGGCACAAAAACAGCATCCCCTGCTTCGATCTCCCAGACCTTCAGTGCCAGCGTAAGCGCGTCCGTCCCGTTCCCACAGGTAACGCAGTATTTTACACCCACGTACTCCGCAAGCCTCTGCTCCAGTTCCTTCACCTGCGGCCCCGAAATAAACCGGGCACAAGCCAGCACCTCTTCTATATTTCGGTCGATACCGGGCTTCAGTATTTCATACTGCTTTTTTAAATCTCGGAATTCCATAACTTAGTATCCGCGTTGCCTCACTGGACATCCCATCTTGTTTCAATAGTAATCGCTCACTGGTCATTCATGAAGTCTCAATGCTCCTGCGCTCCTGCGCGCGATCTCCTTATAGGAAAATTCTTTCATTCCTTTTTCTGCCGCCGCTCTCTTCATGCGCTCATATTTTTCCGGATTCTCGGCGATCTCTCTGATCTTTTCTTCCAGTAGCTGCTCCTCATCCCGTTCCAGAAAGACTACGTTTCCACCAAGATCCACATGATGTGTTCCGGGCCAGTCCTTACAGAGCATCGGTATTCCCAGTCCTGCCACTTGTTCCCAGTAAACAGAATGCCTTCCGGGGAAGCAGACGAGATCCGCCATCGCGAAATAATCATAGGACTGGTTCCCCTTTGCCCAGCCGATATATTGAATCCTGTCATGATCAGTCAGTTGCTCCACCTGATCCTGAAGGCTCTTGTCTATAGATCCAAAGACAATCAACTTGAGATGAGGACTGTCTATATGTCGAACGGCCTTCATCAGTAGCAGCGTTTGGGTCTTCGCAGCATCAATCTTCCCGCCGGTGACGATGAGAAAATCGTCATCCTGGATTCCGAACCTTTCCCTGTTGGATTGGATCAGCTCCGGCTGTCTGGCTCTTTCGATCTCTTCATCATCTGCCCCCATGACCAGCAGCTCACATTTGTCTGCGGGCAGATGATACATATTGATCAGGAAGTCAACGCGTGCCGGAAGCACCCCGTAGAATTTTCTGACATACGGTTCGATCCGGTGTACGTAATGCTTCCAGATCATTTTATGAAGCACATTCACGGATAGCCAGTTGCTTGCTCCGTTCGAGAAGTCAACATGATTATCCACATAAGCCCTGACGTTGTGGTGCTTCTTCAGGTAAGAAGCTAACACGCCAAGATCCACAGACTGGCAGTCATGAATGAACAGGATGCCCGGATTTTCATCCTCAACAGTCCGATACAGTCCCTTTAAATGTTTGATTCTTGAGTTGCAGTTGCGGCCTAATACAGGGAGCCTGATGATCTTGACATTATTTTCGTCCCGATAGGTCCC
This sequence comes from uncultured Lachnospiraceae bacterium, assembly GCA_900316855.1. Taxonomy (GTDB): domain Bacteria; phylum Bacillota; class Clostridia; order Lachnospirales; family Lachnospiraceae; genus CAG-791. The sequence goes on from ONEK01000037.1 coordinate 4,960, forward strand.
AGTTTCCGTCTTTTCCAGTTTTCCGTCGATAGACCATCTCCAGTTCGCAGCGATGAGCACTGTTTCCAGACCGCTTTTTGCATGATACTTCGACAGCAGGTTTTCCTGGTAGCTGAAATGATCGCTGTAGGGACCGCTTAATAATATGTGTACTATTTTCATTATTACACGTAACTTTTTAGTTTCTGCTGTCGCCTGCGATACAGCGTCCCGTTCAACTGCTGTTATATACACTGTCAGCATTTGCTCCCATCTGGCCATAGCCTGACAGTGTTTCGATAAGTAACTTTCATTGGACCATGAATTATGTCACTGTTGTATCCAGCATAGAATAATCCACGCAATTTCCCCGAAAGTCACTGGCGATTCTGCCCATCAGGGTTTCCAGATCGCTCCAATGCCCGAGCTTTTCGATCTCCCAGCTGTGTCCCCAGATCATGATGACGGAACTCTTATTCCGCTCTCTTTCAAGCGTCTCCTGAATCAGCTTCAGATAAGTCCACCACGGATGGGCTGCGATATATCCGAGCTGTCCAAAGGATTGATGTTTCAGACAGTTTCCAATCCTCGATTTATAAGTCCGGGGATAGAAGTGGAAGGTTGGCATCAGCAGCCTCTGGCCATTCTTGTTGATAGTACTGCCATCCTTAAAATTGAACGTATCCGCCGTCCGCACGGTTGTAAAATGCCGAAAGGCCGTACTCAGGATATCCTGATTATATTGTCCGCCTGGCAGACAGAAATGTCGGATTTCTTCTCCTAGCACATCCTCCAGGTATCTCTTGTTATTGACGATTTCGCTCTCGACCCGATCCGGTTCGATTGCTGTAAGATATACGTGATTTTCCGTGTGACCGCCGAACGAGATCAGTCCGGATCTGGCGTTCCTGATCTGTTCCGGTGTCAGGACATCTCTCCCTTCCAAATTTCTGGTAGGAACGAAGAACATTCCCGGGATCCCGTATTTTTCATGCAGTTCTATTAGCCTGAGATCCTCCGGCGCACCGTCGTCCCAGCTGAAGACAATTCTCATATGACTCGTAGTTTTTCCTGATTGGATCAAAAGTTTCTTTGTTCGTTTTTCTGTAGTGTTTCCCTGCATCCGCCTGTGTCATACGTGATCACACTGGTCCCGCAGGCGAGTGCCTCGAGATTGACGGTGGGATAATTATCCTCATAGGTCGGGTTTACAAAATAATCCGCTGCCGTGTAAATCGCTACCAGCTGTTCCGTGCTGTCTGTTTTTGGAATACAGACAAACCGGCTTATGCTAAGCGCCCCCCCGGTTTTGTGTGACTCCTTTCCGGTTGTGGACGCCTTGCGTTTCCTGTTCAGGTTTCCTGTATTACCCGTATTATCTGTTTTACCCGTTTTACATGTCTCTTCCTGTCCAGACATTCCCTCATAGTTTTGGCCCGTAATTGCCTCGTACAGGGCGTTAACATACAGCTCTACTGCAATCCCTCTCACAGGTATCCGGTCGGTTTCACCCGGTGATACAGCCGTTTCGTTCTGAGCTGATTGAGTAAGCTTGTTCTTCGCCGATTCAGTCGCAGTTCCCCCGCTCCGGGATTCTTTCGTTTCATCACCAACTACAGAAGCTACGACTTCTTCACACGCGGTACCCTTATACACAATTGCCTTCGTGCCGCAGGCTTCCGCCTCGACAGTTGTCATTCCGTAGGTTTCCTCCCTGCTCGGATTTACGTAGACATCCGCCGCTGTATAGATAGCAGCAAGTTCGGTGGGGCTGTACGTTTTCTGCATGCCTTTGATTTCTTTCGGCAGTTATTTGATCTGCTTCTGTGTCAGTCCAACCAGTACAATAGCATAGCGGTCATCCAGCATCGTTGCAAGCCTGCAGAAGTCCTGCAGGCCCTTGCGGTCGTCCCAGGCATTGGCAACGCCCAGGATAACGATCTTATCCTCCAGTCCGTAACGTCTGCGGAAATCCGAGGGCGTCGGCTTGAATACATCGGTATTGATCGTGTTGTGATGAACTTCAACCGGATATTCCTGTAAGAAGCTCTGCTTCACAAGCCCTTCAAGCCAGTGGGACGGGGTGACAATGGTAAGATTCCGAACCCCAGTGAAGGCTTCTCTTTTCCGTTTGAAATTCTCCTTGGCATTGGACCATAGTATGCTTTTAGGGTATCGGTTACTTTGAGGACACTTTGAGTACCCGCAATGAGACTGCCATTGCGTGCACTTTACCATGGTAAAGTGTACGCAATGACCCGTGAAGGCCCAGCAGTCATGCAGCGTCCACTTCACCTCCATCTGCGGGCGCGACTTGATCCAGTCAAACAGCAGCTCGTAATTGATGTAATAGCCATGCAGGTTATGCAGCCACAGCAGATCCGGATTATATTCCTCCGCCCACTTCAGAAACCTTCTGGTAGCCCCCTTCGCGTTCAGGCCCTCATTGTCGAACAGCCGTGCCTTCAGCGCATTGATCCTGACATCCGGATCATTCCCGATTCGAATCCCATATTTCTGATAAGCCTCCGGCACATATCCGCTTCTGCCGTAAGCCACCTTCGCTTCCCAACCCTGTGCCTCATATTGCTTCGCAAGGTCCCCGGCAATCTTCCCGGTGCTTGACCAGCCAAGGACTTCGTTGATGATCAGTATCCTCATATCATGTTTCGTCACTAATCTATATGCATTGGCTACGGTAGTGGCAGCGGAATGCCGCACCGTGATATTCCTAAACATTTACCGTTAACTGCACAACCACCGGTAATTTCCACGTGACATTTTATTGTTAAAAATTGCAGCTTGGATAATTACGGCAAATGCCTCATTGGAGCTTCTTTCGTGCTCCCGTTTCCAATACGAATTTTCCGATCTCAACCAGGCTCACATCGATCATATGCAGGAAGGAATAGCCGTATCTGTGGTAGATCTTCGTCTTTGTCCTGATCCGGTCCCGGATCTCTTCCCGGGACTTGCTGTGGCTCATGCCCTCAACTGTGAAGTTGGCAATTACCTCATTCAGCACCTCGATGTGCTTTCCGCTGCTCCTCAGCCACAGCAGCAGGTCGAGGTCATCGCTCATGCACTCACAGGGATACGGATGCTCCAGCAGCAGTTCCCGTCTCGTGAACTGTGTCGGGTGATTCCAGTGTCTCGTATTGACAAACCGGTCGATCTTCGCTTTCTTGATCCACGAGGTGCCATCCGGATTGATCATCCTGAGGTCCGCGTAGGCCATATCGAACCCGGTCCGCTGATAAAGCTCCACCATCCTGCTCACAGCATCCGACTCGTACCAGTCATCCGCGTTGATCTGCCCGACGATCTCCCCGTGTGCCAGTCTGGCCCCCTTATTCAGGGCGTCATACATGCCATGATCCGGCTCGGAAAGTACGGTCAAACTCCTGCCCTCGGTGAATTGATCTTCATAGCTTCTGGCAATTTCTGCGGTATGATCGCTCGAACCCCCGTCGATGACAACGTAGTGTCATGCATACCTATGCATGAGCACCCAGTTACCTTGATTTTCGGGGGTTTGCATACAAAAAGAGCAATACCCCCTCTCTTTGTGTATAATG
>ONEK01000009.1 GCA_900316855.1 uncultured Lachnospiraceae bacterium
GAAGGCATCACCTCGTAGTATGAAAGATGGAGCGTAAGTGACATCTTTCATACTCACTTTCGGATGTTTGGCGGGTCCCAAGTCCAAATCGCCTTTCGGACAAGCCCTTACGAGCTCGCTCTTACGGGCTTGCCCGTTGCCGATTTGGTACTTTTGACCCTTATGTCATATTAATATTTAACGTCACGCAATCCTGCGGATGCAGGTAGTAACCGGAAAAACATCATGAAACGAATTTATTCCGTACTGGTTGAAAACAGGGCCGGCGTCCTGTGCAAGGTAGCAGGCCTTTTCTGGAGGCGGTGCTTCAACATCGACTCCCTCGCCGTCGGTGAAACGGACGATCCCACCGTCTCCCACATGATCATCGTCTCCAGCGGGGAGCAGCATACACTCGAGCAGATCGAGAAGCAGCTCAACAAGAAGCTCGATGTCATCAAGGTCAAGACGTTCGGCGAATCGGAGGCCGTGAGCCGCGAGCTTATGCTGATCAAGGTCAAATACAACCGGGACAACCGCCGCGACATCATGGAGAACTGCTCCATCATGGGTGCCCAGATCATTGACATGAGCAAGAATCTCATGACGATCCAGATCTGTGATACTCCCGACCGCGTCCAGATGTTTCTGAACACGTTCCGCTCCATCTCCATCGTGGAAATCACCCGTACCGGAACCCTTGCCGTCCCCAAGTGCCAGGATGTGTAAGTTCGAATGGTCCAATATCTCTCTTGTAATTAAACAGTGCAAACCGAAAGTGCTATATTTTAAGTGAGTTTACTTTTTTTGCTGAAGAGGGTTTAACAATGCCTGAAAGAGAAATTGATTTAATTAAAAATAATCTCGTTGATTATCTTTCTCCGGAGAAAATTTATCTTTTTGGTTCATTTGCCAATGGAACTGCAGATGAAGGAAGTGATTTTGATTTTTACATAATTATGAGGGACGGAACCGAAAATCTGACGGATTTAACGGCAGAAGCCTATCGTTCTATACGCAGTGTGAGAAAACGTGCAGTTGATATCGTGATAAGTACACAGAGCAGGTTTGATATTAATAAAAACAGGGCCGGCCTTGAAAACGAGATCGCCAGCAAAGGAGTACTGCTATATGGCAAACCCTGATGTTGAAGGAGCAAGAGAATGGCTGCGAATAGCAGAGTCAGACTTAGGGGTTGCTAAACATCTTCTGGAAACTTATTACCCTGAACCTCTTGAAATTATCTGTTTCCACAGCCAGCAGGCCGCAGAAAAGTCTGTGAAGGCTGTAATTGTTTTAAATGGATGTCAGGGTGGCATCCCCAGGAAACATGATCTGTTCATTCTTTTGAATCAGATCAAGAATCAGGTTCCTATTGAAGAAAAGTTCTATGATTACTCAGACGTACTGGCACCGTACAGTATCACCATGAGATATCCTCACGAACTTTTTCTGGAAAAGCGTCATGCAAGGGAAGCAATACGCATGGCGAGCGAAATATATTCGTGGGCAAAGGGACTGGTCGATTCATCAGATGCTGGAATAAATTGATTCACAAGCACTGACGCTCGGAGGAAAACAGTCATGCCGGCAATGCAAAGACAGAGAATCCGCCTCGGTGACCTGCTGGTTCAGAAAGGCAAGCTCACCGACGAGCAGCTGATGGCTGCCCTGAAGGAGCAGAAGGTACGCCGCACCAAGCTCGGCGAGACCCTGATATCCATGGGTTTTGTATCCGAGAAGGATATGGTCGAGGTCCTGACGCAGCAGCTGCACATCGGTTATGTCGAGCTGCGCGACTTAAAGCTCGACGAACGCGCCGTCTATCTCATCACCGAGGATGTCGCGAAGAAATACAACGTCATTCCGATCGGCTTCCAGAACAACAATCTCCAGAACCTGATCGTCGCGATGTCCGATCCGCTGGACTTCAACGCGCAGGATGACCTTGCCATTATCACGGCAAGGCACATCATCCCGGTCCTGTCTACCACGACACAGATCGCGGCGGAAATCGACCGGTACTTCGGCCGCGCGTCCGTAATGCGCGTCGCGGAGCAGTACAAGAACGAATTAAAGCGCGAGGGCGACCGGGCCAATCCCGAGCAGGACGCCGTCCGCGCCTCCGCGGTATCGCAGGACAACTCGCCGATTGTCGTCATGGTCCGCTCCATCATCGAGCAGGCCATCCGGCAGAGAGCCTCCGATATTCATTTCGAACCGATCAAGGGCGGCATCCGCGTGCGGTTCCGCATCGACGGCAACCTCATCGAGGCCATGCGCTACGATGATTCCATCAACGCCGGCATTATCGCCCGTGTGAAGATCATCTCCGGCATGGATATTTCCGAGAAGCGCCGCCCGCAGGACGGCCGCGCGACTGTTGTCGTCGACCACGAGGAATACGATATCCGTGTCAGCTCCATCCCGACCGTCTACGGCGAGAAGATCGTCATGCGTCTCGCGAACAAGATGGGCCTGACGCGCGACAAATCCGCGCTCGGTCTTCGGGACGACGATCTCGTCAAGTTCAATGACATGCTGCACCACAAGCACGGCATCATCCTGGTAACCGGTCCTACCGGCTCCGGTAAATCCACGACGCTGTACACGGCCCTGAACGACCTGAACCGCGAGAACGTCAATATCGTCACGGTTGAGGACCCGGTCGAAGCCAACATTGACGGCATCAACCAGATCCAGGTCAACGAGCGGGCAGGCCTGACGTTCGCGTCGGCGCTGCGTTCCATCCTGCGTCAGGATCCGGACATCATCATGATCGGTGAAATCCGTGATACCGAGACGGCCGAAATTGCCGTCCAGGCTTCCATCACCGGACATCTGGTTGTTTCCACTCTGCATACGAATTCCACGTCCTCCTCGGTGGCGCGGCTCCTGAACATGGGCATCGAGCCGTATCTCATCGCGGATGCCATGGTGGGCATCATCGCCCAGCGTCTCGTCCGGAGGCTCTGCGACCGGTGCAAGCGTCCGAGGGAGGCAACACCGGAGGAGAAGAAGGAACTGGGCATCCCCGCGGACCAGCCCGCAACCGTTTATGATCCCGTCGGCTGCAACGTGTGCTCGCACACCGGCTACTACGGCCGTACTGCCGTCTACGAGATGATGCCCGTCACCTCAGAAATCAGGGAGGGCATCGTGAAGATGGTTCCCACGACGCGCATCCGCGAGATCGCGCAGGAGCAGGGCATGAAGACGCTCCTCCAGTCCGCGAAGCGCCTCGTCCTGGACGGCCTCACCTCCGTCGAGGAAATGCGCCAGATTGCCTATGAATCAGACAACTGAACATGCTGCTGATGCAGCATGTTCAAGTTGTTGGCGCGAACACTTCGTGTATCGCGCCGGTTCCACCTTCGGAGAATTCGCCTTCGCGAATTCTCCTCATAAATCACGAAATGAACTGCCGATGCAGTTCGTTTCGTGATAGGCGTGAACACTTCGTGTATCGCGCCGGTTCCACCTTCGGAGAATTCGCCTTCGCGAATTCTCCTCATAGGGCGTCCGCAAGCGGGCGATAGTTACAGGAGTTCACATGGAGTTAGTGGAGTTACTGAAAGTTGCGAGTGAGATGCACGCGTCGGATCTGCACATCACGGTTGCGGTGCAGCCGGTGGTGCGCATCAATTCCGAGCTGGTGACGCTGGATCAGTATCCGAAGCTGAAGCCCGAGGATACGAAAAACCTCCTGTTCGGCATCATGGACGAGAAGCAGCGCGGCAGGCTCGAGACAGCGGGCGAGGTCGATTTCTCGTTCGGCGTGCCTTCCATCGGGCGCTTCCGTGTCAATGCCTACAAGCAGAGAGGCACGTACGCGGCTGCCCTGCGAATCATGAGCACCTCGATTCCGCAGCCGGAATCCCTGGGACTGCCGCAGTCCGTCATCGATCTGTACACGAAGCAGTCCGGCCTCATCCTGGTCACCGGTCCCACGGGCTCCGGCAAATCGACGACCCTGGCCTCTATCATTCAGCGGATCAACGAGACGAGACGCTGCCACGTGCTGACGCTCGAGGACCCGATCGAGTATCTGTATCATCATGACAAGGCCCTTGTGGACCAGCGCGAGATCGGCCTGGATTCCCAGACGTTCGCGAGCGCGCTGCGCGCGGCCCTTCGTGAGGACCCGGACGTCATCCTCGTCGGCGAGATGCGTGATCTGGAAACGATTTCCATCGCGCTCACCGCGGCCGAAACCGGACATCTCGTATTCTCCACGCTGCATACGATCGGCGCCGCGTCCACCATCAACCGTATCGTGGACGCGTTCCCCGAGGGGCAGAAGGACCAGATCCGCACCCAGCTGTCCATGGTGCTGGAGTCCGTTATTTCCCAGCGCCTTATCCCCAAGCGCGACAAATCCGGCCGTGTTGCCGTATTTGAGGTCATGCACTGCAATTCCGCGATCCGCAGCCTCATCCGTGACAACAAGGCGTTCCAGATCCAGAGCATCATCCAGACAAACCGCAAGATGGGCATGATCACAATGGACGACGCCCTCCTGGAATCCTACCAGAGAGGCCTCATCAGTCAGGAGCACCTTCTGGAGTTTGCGACCGACCCGCAGGGCATCGGCCTGCGTCTTGCGCATAATGGCCCTCAGCCGGGCTACCAGGGCATGGGTATGCCGAACGGCGGTATGTTCCGCAGGTAACAGGAGAGATCGAAAGTGCCGAATTACAAGTATCGTGTCGTAGACAAGACCGGCACGGAGAAAAAGGGCAATATTGCGGCGCCGGACCTGGCATCCGCCACTCAGTCCCTTCGGGGTGAGGGGAACCTGGTCCTTGGCGTGGAGGAGCCAAGTGTTCTTGATAAGGACATCACGCTCCCGTTCCGCGCGCGCGTCAAAACAAGGGATATGGCGGTATTCTGCCGCCAGTTTGTCACGCTCGTCAACGCGTCCGTCAGCATCGTCCGTTCACTGGAGATGCTGGAGGACCAGACGCAGAGCAAGCTCCTGAAGCAGGCGATCCATGAGACGCGTGTGTCCGTGGAAAAGGGTAATTCGCTCGCCGATTCCATGCGGCTGAACGAAGACCTTTTCACACCGATGTTCGTAAACCTCGTCGCCGCGGGCGAGCAGGCCGGCAAGATGGATACCGCCTTTACGCATATGGCGGACCACTTCGAGAAGACGGCAAAGCTGCAGGCGACGGTGAAGAAGGCGCTCATTTACCCTGTCATCCTGTCTATCGTCGCCCTCATCGTCATCATCGTCATGCTGACGTACATCGTCCCGATGTACACGTCGATGTTCGAGCAGATGGATACGGCACTGCCGCCGGTCACGATGTTCGTTGTCGGACTCTCGAACGCGTTCATCAACTACTGGTTTGTCATTGTCGCGGTCATCATCGCCATTATCCTGGCGGCACGGACGTTCGGCCGCACGGACAAGGGCAAACACTTCTTCGACATGGCAAAGCTGCGTGTGCCCATCATGGGAACGCTGAACCAGAAGAGGGCCTGCGCCGAGCTGTCCCGGAACCTCGCGACGCTCATCGGCTCCGGCATCAGCATCATGCGCTCGCTGGAAATCACGGGGCAGACCATGACGAACATCATTTACTCCGACCTCATGGAAACCTGTAAGGACCAGGTCGGCCGCGGCATCCAGCTTCACGTGCCGCTCCAGCAGTCCGAGGTCATCCCGCCCATGATCTACCACATGGTCGGCATCGGAGAGGAGACCGGCGCCATGGATTCCATGCTGGAAAAGGCCGCCGACTACTACGAGGAGGAAGTGCAGCAGGCAACGGAGCAGGCTGCGGCTGCGCTCGAGCCCATGGTCATCATCTTCATGGCCCTCGTCGTCATCGGCATCATCGCGGCCGTTTACGCCCCGATGCTGACGATGTACAGCTCCATCGGAAGCCTGTGAGCTAAGTCAAACTCCTTACGGCAGTCTGCCATGCTGTGCGGCTGGCCGAAAACCTGTGATGAAATGCTTGCTCTGACCGGTGCGGCCTGCCAATGCAGTGCAGCTTAGAGCGGAGGCCTGGAATTTCCCGGCGAGGGAAATCTGCATTGTCCGCAAAAATCAGTTGTCTGAGCACACAGCACTCAGAATCCGATCACCATGAAGCGAGTTCTGATTTTTGCGGACGCTTAATGCAAATTTGCCGAGCTCTGGAAATTCCTGCCGATGCGGCCAGCTGCACCGCATGGCAGCCGCGCCGGGAAGAGATGGTCTCATATACGAGGTAACTATGGTTCTGCAAGATCCGTCAGCCTGGTCCATCCTGCTGATTGTGTTTTTATTCGGCGTAACGATCGGGAGCTTTCTCAATGTGTGCATCTTCCGGCTGCCGCAGCACGAGGACATCGTGAAGGAGCACTCCCACTGCATGAGCTGCGGACACAGGCTCGCCTGGTACGACCTGATTCCGCTGTTTTCGTGGCTGCTCCTTAGGGGACGCTGCCGCTACTGCAAAGCGAGGATCTCCGTGCAGTATCCGCTTGTTGAGTTCCTGAACGGGATCGGCTGGGTGCTGATTTTCCTGCGGAACGACGTATCTGTCACGAGTCTTTGCTGCTGCGCGGCTTTTTCCGCGCTGCTGGTGCTGTCCGTCATCGATCTCAGGACGTTTGAGATCCCGGACGGCTGTAATCTCGTGATCCTGCTCGCAGGGGTGGTAAACCTTGCTTTCCACAGACAGATGTGGCTTGGCTGCCTTATCGGATTTGTCAGCGTGAGCGGGTTTCTGCTTCTCGTCGCGTGGATTTCGAGCCATTTCATCGAGGGCGGCGCCATGGGCTTCGGAGATATCAAGCTTATGGCGGCGGCGGGGCTGCTTCTTGGCGGGTGGAACATCCTGTTCGCCTTCTGCGCAGGCTGCATTGCAGGCTCCATCGTGCATGTTGCCCTCATGAAGCTGAAGGGGAAGGGCAGGATGCTCGCGTTCGGGCCGTACCTGTCATTCGGCATTGCTCTTTCGATGCTCGCGGGAAACGATTTCTGGAGCTGGTACCTGGGGACACTGGGGCTGTAAATGCCCGCGGCAAGGTCAGAAATTCCGCGCTGCCTTCGGCTGGTTATCCAGGCACACAGATTTTTGCCGCGGGACCTGCCGCATGGTACAATTAAAGATGTGAAAATTTTTGCGGAGCCGGAAGCTTTTTCTGATTCCGCAGGAGACCCTGAAGATGGCGAAAGTACTCTCAATTATTATCAATAACAACAAGATCCGCATCGCGCAGGTGAAGAAGTCCCGCCGCGGGATCACGGTCGGGCAGGTCATCGAGAAGGAGCTGCCCTTAACCGTCGTGGACGATTCCACGATCATCAATCCCACCGAGCTGGCAAAATTCCTGCGGAGTCTCCTGAAGGTCAGCAACATCAAGACCCGCAACGTCATTTTCACGCTTCCGTCCGACAAGGTCATGACGAGGGAAACGATTTTCCCCGCCATGAAGGACGAAGATATCAGGCTCGCGATCCGGACGAACGCCTCGGAATATTTCCCGATCGACCTCGCGGCCTACGACCTTGGCTACTTCAAGATAGCGAAGATCACGCCCGAGGGCGGAGACGATGCCGCGCAGGGCATGGATGCCAGTCCGCAGGATGCCGCCGCACAGAATGCCGGCACTTATGGTCCGGGCACAGCTCCGTATTCCGATTCGAACAGATACAGCGTGTCTCCCGATGCGTCCGGTATGCAGGGCGGATATGGCTATAACGGGCAGGGCACGGATTCCTACACCGGGCAAAATATGTACGGCCAGGGCACAGGTTCCTACGCCGGACAGAACACATATGGGCAGGGTACGGGCAGCTACGGCGACGCCTCCTTGCAGGGCACCTATGGCCGGAATCCGGGTGCCTATCCGGATCCGGACAGCTACAGCGGGACGTCCGACGCGTCCGGTTCCCCGAATAGCTATGGATATACGGGACAAGGGACTGATTCCTACACCGGACAGGACGTGTACGGGCAGACTGACAGTTCTTATCCCGGGCAGAATGATTACACTAACCTGGGAGCAGATAGTTACGGCACCTCTTCTGTCACAGGGCCGATGGGGATGGATTCCTACGGCTCAGCGGATGCCGCGCAGGGGATGACCGCTGCTCCCGACAGCAGTACGGAACAGCCGAATGGTTCTTCCGGCGATGCCTCTGAAGAAGGCCTTTCGAAGAAGGAGCTCGCAAAGCGGAAAAAGAATCAGGAGAAGGCCGAAAAGGCTGCCGAGAAGGAAGCGAAGCGCCTCGAGAAGCAGAAGAAGCAGGAAGAGGCGAAGCGCAATAAGAAGCAGCAGAAGGCTGCCGGGAAGAGCAAAAAGGACAAAAAAAACGCCCCGAAGGAGCAGCTGCGTGTCATGGTTGTCGCGGCGCCCGATCAGGTCGTCCAGTCCTATTACGACATCGCGGAGATCGCGCACCTGCATGTGCAGTCCGTTGATTTCATCGGCAACTCCGTGTTCCAGATCACGGCGAACCAGATCAGCGAGGAGCCGAACCTCGTCATCCAGCTGGATATGGACCATACAGTGGTCTCTATTTTCGACCGGGATGTCATGGTATTGCAGCGGCATGTGGATTTTGCGTGCGACTCGCTTGTCGACACCGTCATGCAGGAGCGGAACATCAGCCGCGACCAGGCGCTGTCTGACCTGCAGACGAGCCCCGTCCTGCACGACAACTTCGGCGACAAGGACAACATCACCGAGGCCCTGTATTACCTCGTCGGCAACGTGCGCCGCACCATGGACTACTACGCCGGCCGCAATTCGAAGCGCCCCCTGCAGAAGATTTACCTCATGGGCGACGCCATCTATTTCAAGGGCATCCGGGAGCTGTTCGAGAACGAGCTGAACCTTCCCGTTGACGTCATCGACTCTCTGCAGGACGTCACCGTTGCCTCGAAAGCGGACAATGCCGCGGCCGAAGCGATGAAATATCTCGACAACATCGGTGCCGTTATCGCGCCCATCGGCTTCGTTCCGCACGAGGTGGAGAACATCACGGAGCACGCGAGGGTCTATTCGAACTACCGCGTGACGATCCTGCTGTCCGTCTTCGCAGGACTCGTCATCGTGACGGTTCCCCTGCTGCAGTACTTCAATGTCAGCATTGAGAACATGAACCTCCAGCGAAGGCTCGACGAGACGGATTATGTCGAGCCCATCGTCAGCCGCTACAACGCAGCGAAGCAGAAATACACCGACGTCCAGAACGTCGACGGCAATACCGCCTCCAACACCGAGGAGCTCGCCGCCTTCCTCGACATCTTCGAGCAGATCCGCCCCAGCGACGTGGCGCTCTCCGAATTTACCTGCCAGGACGGCGCTATCACGATGCAGGTTACCGCGTCCGGCAAGGAAGATATCGCGACGCTCATCCAGCAGCTGCAGACGCTCGACAACATCCGGGATATCAGCGTGAGCGGCCTCTCCAGTATCTTCGATGAGGAGGGAACGGAAGCCGTCACTACGACACTGACCTGCACGCTCGTCAATCCCGCTAAGGAAGAATATGATCAGCAGCAGTATGCGCAGTCCGCGGACGGCGGCATACCGGAGGATTCCGGTGATACCCCGGCTGCTTCTTCTGATGGCACGGAGGTTTCCGCGGAGGACTCCACGAGCGAGGAAGAAATCCAGGAAGGCTTCTACAACACAACTGTCAACGAGAGCGATGTTCCCTCCGCTTTTCAGGCGGGTTCGTGAAGGTCTGGAAAATATTGAAAGAACAATTGCGAGGATAATGTCCGATGAAACCGATGTCGGCCAAAGACAAACAGCTGCTGGTGGTTCTGCTGGCACTTATTATCATCAGTGCGTCGTACTTTTTCGGCGCCAGAGTCCTGATGGACAAGACGACAGAGCTCGAGACGAAGCAGACTGAAATGCGCGCCGAGCTCGACCAGCGCCTTCAGGTCATCGCGAAGCAGGACGAATACGAGCAGAAAACAGAAGAATACAACGCTGCGTATGATGAGATGATGCGGCAGTTTCCGGCCGGCATCTCGCAGGATGACCAGATCATGTTCGCCCAGGATCTGCAGACGATGTATGACTCGCCGGTCACAGCAGTGAACTTCACCGATCCCGCGGAAGTCCTGTCCCTTACTACCATGGACCCGAACGGAGCCCCTTATTCACTGCAGTCCAGCACGCTGCAGTTCCCGGTGGAAATGTCCTACGACGAGTGGGTGGATCTCATCAATTACCTGGGGACACAGGCCCGCGGCAAAAACGTTCTGACGCAGGTGGAAGGCACCTATTCCCCGGAAACAAACCGGGTAACCTCCGATGTTACCCTGGCCCAGTACGCGATTACCGGCGCCGGCAGAATCTATGAACCCGAAACCGGCGAATCCCTGCTTGGCACTAATAATATATTTGCGACAAGTGCGCCGATGTATTCTGTAAAGGACCGCAGCGACGTTTTCAGCGAGGTGCGCAATAACTACCACATGGATATCTCGCTCTACGCGGCGGGAGACGGTCAGGACACGGTTCTCGCGGAGGATGCCGCAAGGACGGTTCAGTCGTCGGCTTCTTCCAACGCGATGCAGAGCCTGTCCATCGAGGTGACAGATGGTGAGGACGGCAGCACGGCGCAGCTTACGTTCCGGCTGGGTGACCAGGATCCGCAGACCATCACGGGAATCACGGATGATACCGTGAATATCTATGTCTTCAGCACGCCGAGAACCGGGGATGAGGACTTAAGCGGTGTCAATGCCACTGTGCTCAATAACTCCGGCCGTAAGGTACAGATCGCGGTCGAGGGCGACGATGCGGCCAGTCCCAGGTTTGTGCTGACGTCGAGTGACGGCAGTGTAAAGATGGTAACGGACTCTGAGTGAAGCAGTAGGCGCGGCAGCAACAGGCAGGACGGATGAAGAAGCAGAAGGGCTTTTCACTAATTGAATTAGTCGTTTCGGTCGCGATCCTCAGCATCGCGGTCATCGCCCTCATGCAGACGTTTACGCTGGCCGCGAGAATGAACCGAAAGGCCGGGAAGGATGAGAAGGTCCAGTATCTTGCGTCCAACGTCATGGAGCGGATCAAGGCCGAGAACCTGAACAGCTGGCGGGAAAAGGCGAAAAATGCCGGATCAGACGGTGTGCCCCGAAAGATCGGGCAGGAGGAATACACGGTAACCTATGAAGGTCCTGATTCCGGTACGGCAGGCAGCAATTATACGCTGACCTTCACGACGGATCCCAATAAGTCCAGTGAGACGATTTATAACGGGAAATATGTGGCGGAGGCAATCGTAAAGACGAAAGATTACAGCAAGGCTGCCACACCTGAAGACAAGGGCGAGCAGACCGTCAGCAGCATCAACAACTACAGGGTTCCTGTTGTACACAATGTCACTGCCTCGCATAATTTCCTTCTGGGGAACGACGAGCTCGCCGCGGATCCCGCGGCGGTCAGTCTCCTTGCCGCAAAGCTGGAGAACCATGGTGGCTCATCCTCTGCCATTGATTTCAGCAAAGGTACCGGCTTTCATCAGTATCTGCAGGTCCGGGTATTCACGAAGGAGCTTGCCGGCTCTGACGATTCAGAGAGCGAAGCGCCTGCTGCCGGGAAGAATAATGCCGAGGATACAAAAACCAATCCTGACACATCCGGCAATTCCTCCGCGCAGGTGACCGTGCAGTGGCGCTTTCTGTACTCCGCGGCTGAACTGGGCGACGATAAGCTGAATGATATCAATCTTTCATCATCAGACGCTGATACATTTCTGATCTGGCCGGCGGAAGATCCTTCCTCCACAGCGGACTGGTTTTCGAGAACGCTCGTTGCTCCTTATACCGGAGATATCTACCGGGGTTTGCCTCTCATTGACTCAGTCCTGACGCTGCAGGAACCGGAGAAAAATACAGCTGAAGCGGGGAGCGGATACGGGCCCGGAATGGAAGGCATCCATATTGATGATTCCACCGCCGCAAATCCCATCATGCTGCAGATTTCCGGCTTTTCGTCCATCTATACGGATGCCGCCGCCAGGGAAAAAGCAGCGGACAGACTGTTTGTTCTGGACAGCGGCAGCAACTATTCGCCGAACCTGCAGACGGGCAGCACTGGCAGGGACCGCCTGTTCACGGTGGAGGTCTATGTTTATGAGGCGGATTCCGAGGGAAAAAAGACCGGCTCTCCTCTGTATTCTCTGAGATCGACGAAATCAGAGTGACAGACGTTTCGGGACTGCATTCATGAATGTTGACATTGGTGAGGCAAAATGACATACGAATTGCTTCGCAGCTTTGCTCTGCGTTCCGCTGCGGTCGGCGCTTAGCGGACGTCCGCTGGACGTCCGACGCCTCGCAATTCTGCAAATATCAAATTCATAGTGACCGGGAGAAGGTCATAACATGGGGAACGGATTTTCTCTGGGAAAATCTAATAAATATAAGCGCGGAGCCTCGCTGGTCACGACACTCGTCATTCTGTCGTTTGTCGCGATCCTCGGCTTCATGACGCTCAGCATCGCGATCCTGAACTCCGCGATGCGAAGCCAGAACCTCGCGTCGGACAAGAACTTCTACAAGGTAGAGAAAGCAGTTGACGAGGTTATGGCCGGCATCGGGCGGGACGCGTCCGATCGGCTCTCCGAAAGCTATGCGTCAGCCCTTGCGGATTCGAAAGAGCCCGGCGGCGCAGAGCATTCCTCCGCGGATTCTGCCAATGCTGCCGCCAACCGAAAACTAAGGAACGATTTCGTCTGGTCCTTTCTGAACCAGACTGACTCCGAAGCGCCGGCCGCAGATACGTTCAATTCGTCGCTTTTCACTGCAATGCCGGATCCGGATTCCGAAGGGAACACCATCTATCATCTGAAGGATGCGGAAAATCAGAAAAACGCCGGTGCCGCTCTGGGAAAAGCCCTGAAAAGCTACTATCACCAGGACATCATCGCGAAGGACACAGCTCCGGCGGATGCAGAGGACTCTGAGAAGAGTGATGCTCCCGAAGATCTGACAATCGAGGTCGGTGATGTCTATCTCTATCCGGACGGAGCCCTGGACGCTTCCCTTGAGGGAGACTCATCCATCAGCTTCCGGAAGATCGTCCTGAAGGACACAGCCTTCACTTATACGGATCATAACCGCAGGGTGCAGAGCAGTGTCACGCTTGATATCACGCTGGATATTCCGACCCTGCGCTTTGCCGACCGGGCGGGCGTGCTGTGGGACTATGCCCTGATCTCCAATAAGGACATCACGATTACAAGAGGAGAAAATACAATCGACGGCTCTGTCTATGCCGGAAGCCTTGACCTCCCCTCGTTTGCGAAGGTTTCGGTGTACGCGCCTCTTGTCACGGCGGCAGAGGGCATTTCTCTTCGCGATCAGTCTGAGCTCAGCCTGAATAAGGCGCAGACCGGCGCAGGCAGCAGCGCGGTCAACCCGGATCAGTCCGGAACGAGCCTGTGGACTGACAGTATCATGCTCTCGTCCGGCTCGAAGCTGACTGCCTCGAAGGCAAACCTCTACGTCCGCAATGACCTGATTCTCAATGAAGACCAGGATATGGTTACGCTGTCCGGCTCCTATATCGGCTACGGCTCTGACTCGGCATCAGAAGAGAATACGAATTCTGTACAGAAGGCAGCCTCTTCGATCGTCATCAACGGGAAAAACAGCCTCCTCGACCTCTCGGGCCTTGGCAGCCTTATTCTCGGCGGACAGGCTTATGTGGAGCTCGGGGATTCCGCATCCTCCGGCGGAGCGGTTTATCCGCTCTCGGAATCGATTGCAGTCCGCGCCGCACAGGCGGTCTACCTTGTTCCCGCGGAGGATCTCGAGCTCTCCGACGGCACCGCACCCTCCGGGAACCCCATGGACGCGTCCGAAGCGGGAGCGGGAGACACCATACGGTACATTCCTTCCCTCGATGGCTATTCCTCCGACACCTGCACGGTTTCGACCGGCACCGCGGTTACCGGCACCGGCAGCCCGATCTACGCTTATACAACCGGAGACAAGACCTATGTCTTTCGCAATTTCCGGAACGAGGAGGAGCGGAACCGCTACCTGCAGGATTACCTGACAAACGTGGAAAACGTCAACACGTTCAATGACCTTCTCGAGACACAGTTTGCGGCGGTACCGGAATCCACCGGGGAGAAACCGCTTGACACCCATACGAAGACATCGGAACTCGGTATCCGGCTGGGCAAAACCGCTGACGGCTCCAACCGCGTCATCCGGACGCGCGGCGAGCTGTACCGCGTCTATGACAGCACGGTTTCCGACGCGGATTCAGGCCTTACGTTTAATCTTGTGAGCACGGAAAACGATAAGCTCACAGGTCAGGATCACTTCACAGGCGCCATCACCTGGGCTGACCTGCACAAGAGCCTTCTCAACCGCTTTGAGACGATTCAGGCCACCCTGACTTTGGGCGGAGAGAAGGGAGCCTCCGGAACCGCAAACCTGCCGCTCTCGTCCATCCTGAGCGATACGATAACTCCCGCCGCGACGAAGTCCGCCGGCGCCGCGTCCGGCTCCGCTGTCATACCGGGAAAGGTCATTGTTGCCACGACGAATGTAACCGTCACCCTGAACGGAACGGAGGCAGACATCGCCGGTGCCGGCGAAGGGAACGGAACCTATGACACAGCGCAGGATGCGGTCCTTCTCATCACAACGGCAGATGTGACCGTCACGGGCTCCGGGACGTTCAACGGAACCATTGCCGCCTTCGGGAACATCACCATCCGCTCTGACACAACGAATGAAACAAAGAGCTTTATCCGGCCCAACAAGACGAGCTTCAACTTTGATTCCGATCACCTGCTGGATGCGGGAGAGGATGGCGCGGCAACGAAGGAGCTGCTTTCCGATTTCCGCGATTATGACAAGGACACCGGTGCGGCTCCGGAGGATTATACCGACTGGGTGAAGCCCGGCAACTGGAGAAGGTCGCTCCACAGGATCAGCGGCTCGTAAGGAAATGGTCTGATCTGAACAGATTTGATCAGATTTGTTCAAACCCTGCATTATTGCAGCGAAATCATAAAGATTCTGCAGCAGGTATTTTGTAGTGGTTTACATGCGAAGACTCAATTCTGACGCAATTGCATACCGGAAAGGCTTCTCACTCATTGAGCTCGTTGTAGCGATGGCGATCATGGTGATCCTTGGAGGCATCACGATGCTCGGCGTGAACGTTTATCTGTCCCGCAATGTGAACAAGTATGCCAGTGAGCTCCGGAATCAGGTTGATCTTGTCCGGCAGCTCGTACAATCAAGACCCGGCTATTGCAGGCTGAGACTCTATGAGGACGAGGGCGGCTATCACAGCGTTGTGGAATACAGTGACGACGGAGTTTCCGGATGGAACGCAGCCCCGAAATCCATCCTTGCCGGAAAGTCGGATACGAGTGAGGAAGACAGCAAGCTGAATGAGCACAGCAAAACGAGTGAAATCACCGATCTTGGCAGGAAAACAAGGATTGTAATGACAGTATCCTCCGGTATCGCCGCGCCGGGAGAAACAGTTACCATGGAAAAGGAACTTCCCGGAACCCAGGTCGGGATCATCTCGTTTGATCCGGATACCGGGGCGTTATTGAAGCCGGACCGTTCCGGCCTCGTTTCGTCAAACGCGGCGGATGAGATCACGGTCACGTTTCAGCAAAAGAGCGATCCATCCAATACGGCAGTTGTTGTCATCTATCCGAAGAACGGCTACACCGAAACCAGGTGAAAGCGGAGCATGAAAATCATGAGGTGTTTCAGCAAGGCAATAAGCCGCGCGGGACAACTGAATAAGGGAGTTTCTGCGGAACGCCGAAGATCCTGCGACGCCGGCTTTTCGCTCGTGGAGCTTTTGGCTGCGATTGGCATCGCGTCGTTCGTAAGCCTGATGCTGGTCCAGCTTCTCAATGTCACAACCGGCTTTCACAGGAGAGCCTCAACACAGGCCACGCTCCAGAACGACAGCCAGCAGACCGCTTCCCGGATTGAGAAGGCTGTCATGGAGGCGGACTGGATTGTGACGCACAAGGATGGCGGCAATGTCCTTCTGTTCCTTGGCACGCTGAATCAGGAAGACGCTGCGAACAAGGCTGCCCTGGAGCAGCTTTCTTCCGGCACTGCAGGAGGTGACGATGCCGATTCACCCGTGCTTCCCGCATCGCTCACGTTCACCCGGTGGACTGCGTTCTATTACTCAAAAAAGCACCAGGCCCTGTATGAGGACTGGGTGGATGAGACGGGCTCCGCTTCTGACCTGACGTTTAGTGCTAATCCGCAGCTCTCGGACCTGGCATCCCGTCTCGGGATCAGTGATGATCCGTCGACGTCCAAGCCGTATCTTATCGCGCAGGATGTCGAATCTTTCGAGGTGACAGCAGAGCGCGGCGGACACGCAGGGAGCGCCGCTGCAGATAAGGCAGCTGCTTCCGGAAGCCTGAACAACAGTGCGAATGTGAGTTACACCATCACATTCAAGGATGCGAAGGACAACGGAAGCTTTAAGCTTTCCGGCTCCGCCACGACGCGGAACCCTCTGCCGGACCTTGCGGATTCCGTCTGGAATGCGCTCGTGCAATAGCATAACAGAGTACCAGTCATTTCTCCTGTGCAGACGCTCCTGAGAGTCTGAAACTCATCTCCGGAACGCGGCATCGGGGAAATGGCTTTTTGCATTTGCGGCGCGGTGCTGTATAATAAAAATGATAGATTCTGTCACAAATTGAATTTTTGCACGAAAATGTGACAGAAATCATGATGGATTCCGGATGAAGTCTGTTTTCGACCTTAAAGAGTTTACCTGTGCGGAACTCCGCGGATATAAGGCTGTTTTGACTCGATAGAATGCTGCATCGGATGAACGGAAAACTGAACAGAAGACCTGTTTCCCTCCTGACAGCAGCTGCCGCGGCTTTTTCCCTGCTGACTTCTTCGCTGAACGTCCTGCCGGTGCAGGCGGAGGAAACAGGCGGATCCGGAAAAACTGCCTATAAGCTGGTCGAGGTCGTGCCGGACGAGAGCGAAGCGGTGCTGGGCCTTATGCTCCCGGAGGTGACCGGCGAGGTTTCCGATGGGAAGAAGCTGGACACCAGCGCGGACGGGCTCGATGTCAGTGCGGGAACCGCAGCAGAATCCCTGTATTATCATCTGCAGGACGCAGTCTATGACAGCTTCTACGCAAAGCCGGAGCTGACGGCGGAGATCCTGGACAAGGATACGGAATTTAAGAATAACCTCGATAGAGCGATTGACGCTTACCGCAGGGAGCTGGAGGAATACGAGGATGCACTGGCAGAGGCGGAAAATGCCTCCGGCTCCGATTGGTCGGAGGAAGAGGAACCGAAACTGACCGGTGAGGAGGGCGATGACGCGGACGAAACCGTGACGGAGATCGAGTACCCGGATCTTCCGGAGCCTTATGAGCTGACAGCGACGGTAAGCATTCCGCTGTCTTTGTCTGACACAGCACCCGCGGACTGGATTTATGAATCTTCCTTCAGCAGCGGCGAAAGGGGAAGCGCCAGCCGCATTCTCTCGAAGGCGGCACCGTACCTGCTGTTTTCCGACAGCGTAGAAGACGCAGCCATCCGGCAGCTGTTCCGGATATCCGGACTGAAGCTGGATGTCACCTGTACGATTTACCCGAAGGAGGAGACAAGCGACGATTTCGTGCCGTGCGAGGGGACCGGAGGCATCTCTTATGAGACTGACTATGATTCCATCAGTGCCTCTGTCCGCAGCACAGATCTTCTGCGCCGCTATGTCCTGACGAACCTGGAGGGCGGGAGAGCGGTGAATTATACTGCCGTCACCCCTTCAGGTCTGAATACCGGCCTTGTCGCGGACGCCGACTGGCTGTTTTTCGGCGATCAGGATCTTCTTGACTACAGCTCTGGAAGCGGAGACAGTGCTTTGCTTCAGGATCTGTATAACGCTATCGATTACGGAACGGTGAAGAAAGCTTCCTATGACAGCGGAAATGATTTTACGTGGGGAACCGCACTTGCTGCCTACAACAGGGCGGTCAGCACGCGGAACGCCCTCGCGGTCACGGTGCCGGAAACCCTCTGGAGCAGCTCCGGCGTCTCTGCGTCGTCGAACCTGTGGAAGCTCTCCCGGATGCTGTTTTATTTCCAGGATGCTTCCGCGTTCCGGAACCTGTTTGATACCGGACGCTTTACAGACACGAAGGATTATATTGTCTCCGGCACACGCCAGGGAGGAAGCCGTACCGGCTCCGCGGGCGATATCGTGACGGACGGAAACGTCTCCGGCAGCTGGCCGGAATCGGAGGAGATATTCAGGACATCTATCACCGATCCGAAATCTCAGACCTGGAAGAATTTTGCAAGATATCTTCGTGCCGGCGATGGTTCCCGCTATCCGACAAATGGCTGGGATTTAAGCGGACTGTTTCAGGGCGGGAAGGACCTGTGGATCAGCAGGAACCCGGATAACGGCGCTTCGGGCGGAGGCTCTGAGGGAACTGCATCGGAGCATGCCGGAAACCTGCTCGCCTATAAGGCGCTGGGAAGTGATCTTGCGGCTGTCAATGATACGACCGGAAACGGCTTCTACGAGGCGCTGCGGCTTGCGGTGCAGTCAAAGCGCGGGACGCTTTCCTCCGATACTTCCTACCGCGTCGCGTTCCGCAGCGTCAGTCATCTGGCTCATTCCGTGAAGGATGAGCTGCGTTATACCTACTGGTTCAGTGAATTCAGCGGCAGAGCAGGCAGCAACAGCAGCCTTCTGAAGACAAAGGCGGTACTCGACCTGCCGTTTAAGGTCGACGGCTACAAGGGTGACGCTCCGGATCAGAAGGAAGCGGTGGAAGCCGTAACAGGTTCCCTTACCGTGTCCGGCGTTACCGGCGCTCAAATCGCGAGCGGAACAGACGGCTATCTGCATCTTCAGATTCCGTACAGCAGCCTGTCCGCCGACAATGCGACACTTTCGATCACGGCCGGCACCGGTGAGACGACAACCGTTGTGTTCCGGAAGATGAGCTTTTTCACGCTGCACTGAGGAGGCTCGCGGTAATCCGCGGGTTGTAAATCTGCATATTGTTCTGCAGAGTTTTTACAGGGTTCTGCCGCGATCCAGCTCCGTAAACGGTTTTCGCGCAGATTTTATTATGTGAAGGCGGGGGAGGTCATAATGTCACTGATTGAGAAGATGGGACAGATGAAAATGAGAATGACGGTTCGCAGATCCATGGCTTCCGCCGCGCTTTCCGCAGCCGCGGATCGCTCCTGCGGAGCAAAAGAAAGCCTGAAGAGAGGCTTCTCCCTGGTAGAGCTCATTGTCGCGGTTACGATCCTGACCGTCCTCACGGGTGCAGCGGCACCAAGTCTCAGCTCCCAGGTGGAGAAGCAGCGCGAGAAGACCTGCACCTCCCAGCGTCAGGAGGTGATAGACGCCTACAACACCTCCCTTTCGAGAATCCTTGCCAATGCGTCTTACGATGATACCAGGGCAGCCATCAAAAGCTTAGCCTTTACGGATGCGCTATCCTTCCTTGGCTATACATTAGACAAGGAACATTCGAACAACGATAGTCAGGTCTACCAGGGCGCGGAAGGCACCTGTAAGGTCGGCGGCAGCAGTGCGGTCTTTGAAGGAATCTGCAGATCGGAAGGCACGTGGACCGCGGATCTTGCGGCAGATCCCATCACGCTCAGCTGTGATAAGCATGATGAAGTCATGATCGCCAATGATTTTGACTGGATTGAAGGTCAGTTAGATCCGAGGGATGAGAATAAGCCGCAGAAGGATCCGGATGCTCCAATCACTCCGGATACTCCTCCTGTCACACCGGACGCTCCGGTCATCATGCTGACTGTCAATCCTCACAGCTATTCCGGCGTAGCAGGAGATACTACTGCCATTGCCGCGTCACTTACAGGCGTGGAGGAATCGGAAGCGGACAACATCACCTGGGAGTCCTCGGACGACTCTATTGTTTCCATTGAGGGAAGCGCCACGGGCCGCGAAATCACCATCCGCCTGAATCAGAAATCTGCCTCTGCGGTCACCATTAAGGCCAGCTATACCGCAGACGGGAAAGAATATACTGACCAGTGTGCTGTAACCGTAGGGAGTGAAAATCTCCGGATCACGCCCGATTCCGTCCGCGATTTCCCGGGTTATGAGACGACACTCCGCGTCAGCACGAAGGACACCGGCACAGTGCAGTGGTCTTCCGCGGACGAGAGTCTTGTCACCGTCGACTCCAACGGGCACATTGTGCTCGGGAAGCCGGAGGATCTTTCCGTCGATCATCCGACGTCAGTAACCGCCTGGATTGACAAGAACGGCAACGGCACGCTCGACGAGGATACGGACCTGTGGGCTGTCTGCCCGGTAACCGTGCGGAGCGTGACACTCGAGGTGACGCCTCCCGAGATCCCCAATGAGGACATCCAATCAGTCTCCGCGGGCGATAAGCTTCACCTGGTTTCGAAGACCAATATTCCGACCGGACGCTGCGTTGTTGAGTGGACGCTTCAGGATGCCAGCATTAAGGACAGCGGCACAGCCTCCGCGGTCAAAGACTCCGTGGCCGTCCTTCCGGATCAGAAGACCGGCAAGACAACGGTCGTAACTGTAAAGAGCGGTGAGCCGCGGGTGATCTATGCGGTCGCGACACTCTATTCCGGCAGCACCATCAGTGAACAGTCTAAACTCCTGCAGGCGGAGAGCAGAATTACCATCAAGAGGAGCACGAAGTCGAAGTTCACGGTGACGAGTGATTTCGGTGACTTCTACGTCGGGGATCAGATCCAGTTCTACGCGACAGAGAAGGGTAACTCCGCTTCCGCAAAGGACAGGATGAAAAAGCTTCCGGACGGGTATCTGTGGCGCAGCTCCCGTGCCGGTGCCGAGACACGGACCGGCAAGACCGAGGAGCCGGTCAAGTTCCTCTCCGGCATGCCCGGCGTACTGCAGTTTACCGGCAATGAAACGACGGCTGACTATGTGAAGGATATCATCACACAGTCCTCGATCTATATCATCAACGCGGAGGACAGTGAAACGAAGGAGGACAAGAGCGAAAGGCTCGATCCTGAATTCGCGGTCTCCAACGCGTTCCTGATCCCCTCCGGGTCCGGCGATGTCGGCTACATTAAGGAACTCCGCCCGTCCGAGACGGAGCTGAAGCTCTCCGGAACTGAATCAAAGGATGTCACGGTAAAGGTATACGGACGTCTTTGCGGCTCCACGGAAAGCGGCATCATCTCCATGCGCGGCATCCGCAACAATAAGTACCGCATCGGCTCCATTCAGAACGGCAACGCGGGCTGGACGTTCAAGGCTGAGGGAACCAGGGGCGAGGACGGCACGTTCGTTCCGCAGGCCAGCTACAAGCTCAACAGCGCCGGCTATCCGGTTGTGACCATCAAGGCGCCGAAGAACGCCTCCGGCACCGGCTACGTCGACCTCACCCTGCGCACCGGCATTACCTCCGCCGGCATCGAGAACCAGGCGGTCTATACGAAGAGAATCAAGGTGACGGTACCGACTGTTTACTCCGGCGAGAAGGGCGTTCATATCAGCTATTTTGAATACCTTCCGCTGGATGAAGACAACTGGCAGCCCTATAAGTGGCGTACCTTGAAGTGGGAGTCCGATGACGAGAGCATTGTCAGTATATCCGCAGACACAAATTCCAACAGCACAGAGAAGGGCCAGGCCGGCATCATCGAGGGCAAGGGCAGCGGAGTCGCTCATGTGACTGTGACCGCAGTCGATGAGAATGGAAACATCGTAAAGGACGCCGACGGCAATGAACTGAAGAAGGTCTTCACCGTGACCGTGACGCCGCTCCCCGTGGAGCGCGTAGTAGTTCCGGGTACGGACATTCAATCCGTCGGCACGGAGGAGCTGAAGACCGTACTCAACTCCCGGATGAATGGAACAACCTGGAGCAAGTGGTACCATGTCGGTGAGATCGGCATGACGAACCAGAACTTCCCGGAGCTGTACAAGACTGTCATCCGTGATTCCTCGTCCGGAAACCTCTACATGCTGTCCAGACGGAATCAGAATCCGGTATACTGGCCGGATGATATTGCCACACTGGATGAGTACGTCGCCTACTGCAAACAGGTGAAGCCGAAAGAGGACCTGTTTATTCCGCTGCAGACAGATAAGGTTTATACCAGAGATAACGCTTACAGTGAACAGTGGAGCGGTACGGTCGGGAAGAATGTACTGGTGCAGAATAAAGACGGTGTATATCTGGTGGATGGAGATACATTGCTCACGCCGAATTATACCGGCTATGATTCAAAGGGCAATAAACTGAAAAAATATTCCGGCGAATACAAGGGACTGATCTATTACAACGGCACAGATTATTTTGCATCAGATGCAAAGATCAGCAACAGCCTGCCCAACTGGGGCGGAGACTGGCCGCCGGATCCCTGGTTCCAGATTGTCAGCGGACCGCAGTATCCGGACAACGGCAACTATGAATTTATAAAATAAAGATATCGAAGGAAAGCAGCCGGCGGGAACTCCCGCCGGCTGCTTTGGAATTGACAGGATAACTTTAATAAGCCATAATGCAACTATAAAGTAGTTGCAGGAGATAATATGCCTGATAAAGATGCGCTTATCAAGAAACTGACAGGAAAACCTGTTCCGACCAATTTTACTGTTCGTGAACTGGACCGGCTTATGAACAAATGCGGATGCCGGAAGTATCAGGGCGGCAGAGGCTCAGGCATAGGCTATACCCATATTGAAACCGGCAGAGAGCTTCAATTTGATGGACCACATCCGGGACATGAATTATACCGGTACCAGATCAAGATGGTAATAGAGTTTTTGAAGGCAGTTGGCGAAATCTGAGGAGGTGACAATATTATGGATTCCATGATGGAATACAAAGGCTATCACGCTGAAATCTCTTATGATGCCGATGACAACATTCTTGTAGGCACAGTGTTCGGTATCAATGACTTTCTCGGCTTCCATGGATCATCTGTGGCTGAGACGGAAGAGATGTTTCATCAGAGTATTGATAATTATCTGCAGCATTGTAAAGAGACAGGTAAGGAACCTGACAAAGAGTTCAAAGGAAGCTTTAATGTCAGGATAACTCCCGCCCTTCATAGAACTGCCGCGATCGGGGCGGCAAAGGAAAAAGTCAGTCTCAATCAGTTCGTTGCAGAAGCAATTGAGGACAAATGCCAGAAGCTTGCCATCGGCTGACGCACTATTGCATTTCATAGAAGGCAGGAGTACAATAGCCTCAATTATTTGAAAAAGATATTGAAATCAATATTTCCGCGGAATGATTCGATCATCCCGTATGATAAGTTCCGGAAGGCTTCTGTGCTATACAGCCTTTGATCCAACATTACGAATACTGAGGAGCTAAATTCATTCATGGCAGAGAAAGAGCTTCACAACAGGGTTTTCCAGCTGCTGGTTGACAACACATCGGGCGTTCTGAGCCGGATTTCCGGTCTGTTCTCGCGCCGGGGCTACAACATCGAGTCCATCACGGCTGGTACGACGGCGGATCCCAAGATCACGCGCATCACGATTGTGGCTTCCGGGGATGAGGATGTTCTCGAGCAGATCGAGAAGCAGGTCCGCAAGCTCATTGACGTGAAGGATGTGCATGAGCTCAAGCCCGAGAGCTCCGTATTCCGCGAGCTTGCCATGGTGAAGGTGAAGGCGAGGGAAGAGGATCGGCAGAACGTCATCACGCTCGCGAATATTTTCCGCGGCAATATCATCGACGTCGCGGCGAAGTCCATGACGATCGAGATCACCGGCAGCCAGACGAAGATCGACGCGTTCATCAGCCTTCTTTCGGGTTATGAGATCCTCGAGCTCGCGAGGACCGGCGTCGCAGGCCTGTGCCGCGGAACGGACAACATCATGTATGTCGACGAGGACGGCAAAACCCACCACTACGAGGTGAGCTGAAATCCCGCTCCGCATTCATCGAATTCAATCCGCAGGGTACGGTTTCTTTGAAATTGTGAACACCCCAGGGCCAATCACGGACCCGGGCTGCAATAATATTATTTTCCAGGAGGAATGAAACAAATGGCAGAAGCAAGACTTTTCCACGAAGAAGACTGTAATCTCTCTTTACTGCAGGGTAAGAAGATTGCCATTATCGGTTACGGTTCTCAGGGTCATGCCCACGCGCTGAATCTGAAGGATTCCGGCTGTGATGTTGTCGTTGGTCTGTATGAGGGTTCGAAGTCGAAGGCGAAGGCCGAGGCACAGGGCCTTACGGTCATGACGAACGCGGAGGCCGCGAAGTGGGCCGACATCATCATGATCCTCATCAATGATGAGAAGCAGGCTGACATGTACAAGAAGGACATCGCTCCGAACCTGAAGTCCGGCGATATGCTGATGTTCGCGCATGGCTTCAATATCAACTACAAGCTGATCGTTCCTCCCGCGGATGTCGATGTCACCATGATCGCGCCCAAGGCACCCGGACACACCGTTCGTTCCGAGTACCAGGCCGGCAAGGGAACTCCCTGCCTCGTTGCGGTGGAGCAGGACGCGACCGGTCACGCGCTTGACCTGGCGCTTGCCTATGGCGCAGGCCTTGGCGCTGCCCGTGCGGGTATCCTGGAGACCACGTTCAAGACCGAGACCGAGACCGACCTGTTCGGTGAGCAGGCAGTTCTGTGCGGCGGTGTCTGCAAGCTGATGCAGACCGGCTTCGAGGTTCTGTGCGAGGCAGGCTACGACCCGAGAAACGCTTATTTCGAGTGCATCCACGAGATGAAGCTTATCGTGGACCTCATCTATCAGTCCGGCTTTGCGGGAATGCGCTATTCTATCTCCAATACCGCGGAGTTCGGCGACTATGTATCCGGACCCAGGATCATCACCGAGGATACGAAGAAGGCCATGAAGGCGGTTCTGTCCGATATCCAGGACGGCTCGTTCGCGTCCGCGTTCATCCAGGATATGAAGGCCGGCGGCATCCAGTTCCAGGCCATGAAGAAGAAGGCGGCGGCTCACCCGTCCGAGGAGATCGGCGCAGAGATCCGCAAGCTCTACAGCTGGAACGACGAGTCCGAGAAGCTCATCAACAACTGATCATCCTGTCTTAACAGGAAGCTTTTGTCAGGGCAGGGATTGTTTCCCTGCCCTGTTGTTATATGAAAGGTTCCGCCGGTCATCCGAATTCTGTGCAAAGAAAGGCAGTGCGCGGATTCCGGATGACGGAAGGATGACGGCAGCGGCGAAGCTTTAAGGCAGCCATGCTGCCGGGCAGCTTCGCAGCTTGCAGGTTATTGATCTAAAAAAAGGAGCAGTCCCATGGGAATGACAATGACACAGAAGATTCTCGCACGGCACGCGCATGTGCCGTCCGTGAAGGCGGGAGACCTCATCGAGGCAGATCTGGATCTCGTCCTCGGCAATGATATCACCGCGCCGGTTGCGATCAGGGAGATGGACCGCTTTACGAAGCAAGGCGTCTTTGATAAGGACAAAATCGCCCTGGTTCCCGATCATTTCGTTCCGGCGAAGGATATCAAATCCGCGGAAAACTGCAAGTGTGTCCGGGAATTTGCAAAGCGCAACAAAATCACGAATTATTTCGAAGTAGGAGAGATGGGCATCGAGCATGCGCTCCTGCCGGAGCAGGGTCTCATCGCGCCCGGTGATGTTGTCATCGGCGCGGACTCCCATACCTGTACCTACGGTGCGCTCGGCGCGTTCTCGACCGGTGTCGGCTCCACCGATATGGCGGCCGGCATGGCGACGGGCAAGGCCTGGTTCAAGGTTCCGGCCGCGATCCGCTTTAACCTCACCGGGTCCCTGAACAAATTGGTGTCCGGCAAGGATGTTATCCTCCATATCATCGGGAAGATCGGCGTTGACGGCGCGCTCTATCAGTCGATGGAATTTACCGGGGAAGGCGTCGCAGCCCTGTCCATGGACGACCGCTTCTCCATCTCGAACATGGCGATCGAGGCGGGCGGCAAGAACGGTATTTTCCCCGTGGATGAGAAGACGCTCGCCTACGAGAAGGAGCACAGTGCCGCGGAAGGCGTTATCCTGACAGCGGACGATGACGCGGAGTACGTGCGGACGATTGAGATTAACCTCTCTGAAATCAAGCCGACGGTTTCGTTCCCGCACCTTCCCGAGAACGCAAAGACGTTTGAGGAAATTCCGGATCTTGCGATCGACCAGGTCGTCATCGGCTCGTGCACGAACGGCAGGATGCAGGATCTGCGGCAGGCGGCGGCTATCCTGAAAGGGCGTCACGTCGCGAAGGGACTTCGCTGCATCGTGATCCCGGCGACGAATCGGATTTACCTGCAGGCGCTGAAAGAGGGCCTCATCGAGACCTTTATTGAGGCGGGTGCCGTTGTATCCACCCCGACGTGCGGGCCGTGCCTTGGCGGCTATATGGGCATTCTCGCCGCGGGCGAGCGGTGCGTTTCCACGACGAACCGCAACTTCGTCGGCAGGATGGGCGATACGACGTCGGAAATCTACCTCGCAAGCCCCGCGACGGCGGCAGCCTCCGCCATTGCCGGGAAGATTGCCGACCCGACCGAATATTAAAGCAGATGGGTGCCTGCTTCGCAGGCGAATCTAACTATGAGGTGAACCATGGAATCAGCAAGAGGAACTGTTTTCAAATACGGTGACAATGTAGATACCGATGTCATCATCCCCGCAAGGTACCTTGCGACTTCGGAGCCGTCCGAGCTGGCAAAGCACTGCATGGAGGACATCGACAAGGATTTTATTAAAAATGTGAAGAAGGGCGACATCATCGTCGCGGATAAGAATTTCGGCTGCGGCTCGTCCAGGGAGCATGCCCCGATCGCCATCAAGGCGGCCGGCGTCTCCTGCGTCATCGCGAAGACGTTCGCGCGGATTTTCTACCGCAATTCCATCAATATCGGCCTTCCCATCGTGGAGTGCCCGGCTGCGGCGGATGCCATCAAGGCAGGCGACACTGTCAGCGTCAACTTCGATACCGGCGTCATCACGGACGAGACAACGGGAGAGAGCTTCCAGGGACAGGCGTTCCCGCCCTTCATGCAGGGCCTCATCGATGCCGGCGGCCTCATCAATTACGTCAATGCGAAGAGTGCTTCATAGATAATTCACATTTTTTTGTCCCAGTTGCGCTACAATAATGACAGATATGTTTTAGATGAATGCCTGCGATGCATGCGTAAATTGTAGGAGGTGAACAGATGTCTTCATGGAATGATTTCAGCTGGGATAAGGTGAAGGAATACAGGACGAACCCCGCGACAGCAGTTGTGCTGCTCATCATCGGGCTCATTCTGCTGCTGTTTCCGAAGGCGACACTCGCGTTTCTGTGTGCTGTCATCGGCTGGGGTCTTGTCATTGCCGGCGCGGGCGCGATCATTTCCTCGCTCCTTGGCCGCAACGACGGCATGGTGACGGCGGCATCCGTTGTCATGATCGTCATCGGTGCCCTTTTCATCACGCATCCGGGTATCCTGCTTTCGATTGTGCCGTTCCTCATCGGTATCGGCATCGTGATTGACGGCATCTACAACGTGATACAGGTATGGCCGTACATTACGGCAGGCGGCAAGGCTACCGTGGACGGCATCATGGACATCGCCATGATCGTCATCGGCGTTCTTGTTGTCATCAATCCGTTCGGCACCGTGGCAGTTATTGTCCGCCTCATCGGTGTCGTCCTGATCTATCTTGCCATTCGGAACCTCATCAATTACAAGAAGGCGTAAGGCTTGCGGATGAAAAAATAGCGAACCTCTTCCATAAAACATTTACTCAGAGTCTGCCATGAAGATCGCTCCCTGACAGGAGCGATCTTTTTTACGATTGATGGATGCCGCTGAAGGCGCCGAAGGCAGAGACCGGCTCGCCTGCAGCCAGGAGATGGGAGACATCTCCGATGCACTGGGCACGGAACATGGCCTTTCCCTCGCGGCGCTTCTCTGCGTTCAGGATCGTCACGGATGTCGGCGCAAGATAGACGGTCTGCTGCAGCACAATGGGTGAGATCCCGAGCAGATACCCGACCGCTTCCATATTGGCGCCGAGGTGTGCGAAGAAGACGACTGTTGTCTCATCGTCATCCCGCGTCTTCTCCGGGTCGGCGAGGTACATGCCGCCGTCTCTCGTATAGCCGTAATCACGCAGGATGTCATCGAGACCCTGCCGCAGGTTCATGACCGCCGGCTCGTAATCCGGATTGGTCCGGAAGATGTCGTCCTCATACCAGCGGTTCCGGTCATAGAACCTGTCCCGCTTCGTCCAGTATTCCGGCATGAAGTCCCACGGGACCTGCTCTTTCTTCCCGGTCGTGGGGTCCGTGATGGGGTAATAGAATTCCTGAATCCACGGAATGATAGTGGCTTCCCTTTTAAGCGCATCCAGCGCCGGCTTCGCCGTCAGCCTTGCCCTCGGAAGAGGCGAGGTATAGAATCGGTCCACCTTCCACTTCAGAACGCGCGGCTTCAGGATTTCCGCCTCCCGGAAGCCCTTTTCTGTCAAGGTATTGTTGATGTAATCCGGCTCTGCATGCCGGATGAAAATCAGTCTCATGAGATACCCTTTCCAAGGTGCTGAAATTTTGCATTGCTTCAGTCGAACAATTTATCTTAACATATTGAACCTTTTTCAGCTGTGCCCGTTCAGTTCAGGATAGAAAAGTTACCCATGAAATTCGAACAAATGGTAGAATATTTCCGAATGTAAGTGAACTGATCCTGGGCATGGAGTAGGAGATCTATGATAGCATCTTTGCGTGGATTTGTGGAAGAGATTGCCGGGGACGGATCCTCGGCCGTTCTGGATGTCGGCGGCGTCGGCTATGAGGTGAATATAGACACCCGCACGGCGGCACAGCTCTCCGCTCTGGCGGAGGGCGAGGAGGTAAGACTGTATACCTACCTGCAGGTCCGGGAGGACGCCATGGTCCTGTTCGGCTTCCTGTCCCGGGATGAGCTGCAGCTGTTTAAGAAGCTGATCACCGTCAGCGGCATCGGCCCGAAGGGCGGCCTGTCGCTGATCTCCATGGGCGCGGACGAGCTGCGGTTTGCGATCGCGTCCGGAGATACGAAGATGATCTCCCACGCGCCGGGCATCGGCAAACGGACAGCGGAGCGCCTTGTTCTGGAGCTGAAGGACAAGATCGACGTCAGCGCCTCCGTCGGCCCGGACGGCAGTCCGTACGCGCCGCAGGACGGGGACGTGTCCGCTGCGGATCCCGCCGCCTCTGACGCGGCCCAGGCTCTTGCGGCTCTCGGCTACTCCATGTCAGACGCCGTTCGGGCGGTGAAGCAGGCTAAGAGCGAAGGATCGGAGGATACGGAAAGCCTCCTGAAGGCTGCCCTGAAGTACCTCGCATAATAATAAGGTTAAGGTGTCAAAAGTCTCTGTTGAGATAAAGCAAACCTTGCTGCCGTATGAAACAGTCAGTAATCAGACCAGACGCACCGGAAGAATTGATATTGGATATAAGGAACCGTCACACAGCATGGAACGCAGAATGATTGAAACCGGCTTCACGAAGGAGGACGAGAAGATTGAGGGATCGCTCCGCCCGAAGAAGCTCGATGATTATATCGGCCAGGAGAAAATCAAGGAGAACGTAAGGATCGCCATAGAGGCGGCTAAGAAACGTCACGAGCCGCTCGACCACATCCTGTTTTACGGTCCTCCCGGCCTTGGCAAGACGACCATTGCGCAGATTCTCGCGAACGAGATGGGCGTCCATATCCGCATCACGTCCGGCCCAGCCATTGAGAAGCCGGGAGACATGGCAGCCATCCTGAACGGCCTGAAGGAGGGCGACCTCCTGTTCGTGGATGAGATCCACCGCCTGAACAAGCAGGTCGAAGAGGTTCTGTATCCCGCCATGGAGGACTTTGCGATCGATATCATGATCGGCAAGGGCGCCACGGCGAAGTCGATCCGACTCGACCTGCCGAAATTCACGCTCGTCGGCGCCACAACCCGCGCGGGGCTCCTGTCCGCACCCTTAAGGGACCGCTTCGGTATGATCCAGCGCCTGGAGTTTTACAGGGTAAATGAGCTGCAGCAGATTATCCTGAATTCCGCAAAGGTCCTGAAGGTGGAGGTCGACGCAGAGGGCGCGAGGGAGATGGCGCTCAGAAGCCGCGGGACGCCCCGCCTTGCAAACCGCATTTTAAAGCGTGTCCGCGATTACGCCCAGGTCAAATACGACGGGGTCATCACGGAGCAGATTGCGAAGGAAGCCCTGGACCTCATGGGCGTGGACAAGAAGGGCCTCGACCGCAACGACCAGCGCATCCTCCACACCATGATCGAGACGTTTGACGGCAAACCCGTCGGCCTCGACACGCTTGCCGCCGCGATCGGCGAGGACGCCGGCACAATCGAGGACGTCGTGGAGCCGTACCTGCTGCAGAACGGCTTCCTCAACCGTACGCCCCGCGGCCGCGTCGCGACGCGTCTTGCCTATGAGCACCTCGGCATCCCCTACGCGGACGAAGCGGACTCCTGAGCCCGCCGGATCCTTCTTACGCTGAAGGCGGCAATGAATTTTAGCAACGATGAGCTTCACATAGTTGACGGAATACTCCTGGCAGTATTCGGGCGGAGGGACTGAAAATGGCCATAGAAACAGTGATAATATCGCATCAGCCGCTTCAGGTCGACATTTTACGGCCTGAGCCTGTATAATGTGAATGATGAAGGAGTTCTGAAAGTTCCAGATCGGCACCATGCAGGCCTGTTAGCCTGCATGGAAAACAATCCGTAAATATATTTGATACCCTGATTTTTCAGCGGATAAAATTACCGCTGAATTTCACCGGAATAAAGTACAGATCACAGTGAGGTGCCCAATTCCATGGCTGCGGACAAGACAAGTGCAGAAGTCATCATTGATGGAAAAGTATATACGCTCTCGGGCTATGAGTCCGAGGAGTACCTGCAGAAGGTCGCGAACTACCTGAACAGCAAGCTCTCGGATTTCGCGAAAAACGAGGGCTGGATCAAGCTCAACACCGATTACCGCAACATCCTGATGCAGATCAATATCGCGGACGACTTCTTCCAGGCACAGAAGGAGGCCGCTGACCTCCGGGACGAGCTCGCCGGCAAGGACAAGGATCTCTACAGCCTGAAGCACGAGCTGATCGCGACGCAGATGAAGCTCGAGACGACGGAGAAGAACCTGAAGACTGTCCGCAGTGAAAACGACGAGAGCTCGAAGAAGATCATCCGCCTCGAGACGCAGCTGAAGACCCGCGAGGAAGACGCGCAGCGAAGAGGCCAGATCTGACCGCCTGCGGAACAGGCCGTAGAATCCAGTCCGGTTCCGGCACCGGCTGCTTCCGGCCATACAGGAAACCGGTACCCGTAAGGAAAGGCATCCGCTGCAGGGCGCAAATTTCAGGAAACCACATCGTAAAGTTAAGGCGCAGGAAATCTGCGCCTGTTTTCATACCTGAACATATCAGATGAATAAGCAAGACGCAGAACACAAGATTCATAAACCCGAGCTCCTGTCCCCCGCGGGCAGCCGCGAAGCCCTGATCGGCGCGATCAACGCGGGATGCGACGCCGTCTACCTTGCTCTCGATCAGTTCGGCGCGAGGGCCTACGCGGACAATTTTACGCCCGATGAGCTGAAAAAGAGTCTCCATGAGGCGCATCTGCGCGGCGTAAAGCTCTATGTCACCGTCAATATCCTGACGCGTCAGAGCGAAATCGACGAGCTGGTCGAGGAGGTCGGCGCCCTCTATGACGAGGGACTCGACGGCGTCATCGTGCAGGATCTCGGTGTCGTCACGAGACTGAAGGAGCGCTGTCCGGACCTGCTGCTGCATGCCAGCACCCAGATGTCCGTCTCCTCTCCGGAGGGAGCGGCATACCTGAAGAGGATGGGAATCTCCCGCGTCGTCCCGGCAAGGGAGCTCTCGCTGGAGGAAATGAAGGCACTGAAGGAGGAGGCAGGCGTCGAGGTCGAGTCGTTTATTCACGGCGCCATGTGCTATTCCTACTCCGGCCGGTGCCTGATGTCGAGCTTCCTGGGCGGCAGGTCCGGCAACCGCGGCCGCTGTGCCGGTCCCTGCCGGCAGCCGTACACGATACTGGACGGGAATGGCAGGCCCGCGGGGAGCGATGGTCTGTGCTATCCGCTGTCCATGAAGGACCTCGCGGCGCTTCCGATCCTGCCCGGGCTTATTGAAGCGGGCATTGACTCCTTCAAAATCGAGGGACGGATGAAGAAGCCGGAGTATGCCGCCGGCGTCACCGCAATTTACCGGAAATACATTGACCGGTACCTGGAGCTTTCAGCCGCCGGCAGACAGGCAGACTGGAGCATTGATCCCGCCGATCAGGAGCAGCTCCTTTCCCTGTATATCAGGACAGACCTTTCGACCGGCTATTACCATGAGCGGAACGGGCGGGATCTTGTCACGATCGGAAAGGGAGGCTATTCCGGGGCGGATGAGGAGCTTCTTGCGGGCATCCGCGGCCGTTACCTGCAGGGACTTAAGAAACTCCCCGTCACAGCCCGCGCACGCGTCCGTGCGGGGCAGGAGGCCGTGCTGTCTCTTAAGGCCAGCGTCGGTGGACAGCCCGTTGACTTCACGGCAGGGACTGGCCTCGTTCAGAGGGCATCGCACCGCCCGCTCACGGAAGCGGACATCCGTGACAAGCTCTCCCGCACCGGGGATTCGCCGTTTGTCTTTTCGGAATTAACGATCGATACGGACGGACAGTCCTTCCTTCCTGTCAGCGCACTGAACCAGCTCCGCAGGGATGCGCTCGCGGGACTTTCGTACCGGCTTATGGAGGGAGATTTCAGGCGGCGCAGAACCTTAACCCCGGCCGAACGGACACAGGTCCCCTCCGCGTACGCAAAGAGGGCCGCGCAGCGCGCACTTTCCCTGCAAACCATTCGTGAGAAAATGCAAAACCGCCGGCTGATGCGTACGTCCGGCTTCCCGGACCGGGCGGATCGCGCCGGCAATCCGGGCGATCCGGCACATAGATCCCTGACCCGCCGCAGGCAGCTCATGGTTCTTACAACGACCGCGGAACAGCTGAACGCGGTTCTGGAGCATCCGGAGCCTGTCGACATCCTCATCGTGGACGGAAGGCCGGTCGACGGGGAGCGGGAGAGGATCCTGGAGCTTTCGTCCCGCGGCGCCGCGGGAAACGGTCCCCGGATCTATATTGCGCTTCCCCATGTATTCCGCGCATCGGACAGAAACTGGATGGATGATATCCTCAGAGCCTTCGGTGACGCGGTCTCGGGGTTTTTCGTCCGCAATATGGAGGAGTTGGACATTCTGAGGGAAAAAGCTTATGATGGTACAGTTGCAGCTGACGCATGCCTGTACCACTGGAACCAGGAAGCGGCGAACGTGATCCTGTCGGATTGTGATATGGCTGTCCTTCCGCTGGAGCTGAACCTGAAGGAGCTGGGGACCACGTTCCGCGAGGGACTGAAGGACCGTGAAATCCTGATGGTCTACGGCGCGGCTCCCATGATGATGACAGCGGGCTGTGTACGCAAAACCGTGCATGCGTGCGCCCATCGCGAGGAGGATTTCTGGAGCCTCGAGGACAGGACACGCGTCCGTTTCCCTGTCCGGACGGTGTGCGGCCACTGCGGCAATATTATTTACAACAGTGTTCCGGTTTCCATCCATAAGTTTTACCAGGACGAAATTTTTGCGCAGACAGGACAGTTCCTGTGCGCGTTTACGAATGAGAACGGCAGGCAGTGTAAGGATGTGGTAACGGGGTTCCGTACCCTCCTCGATGCGCCTTTTGATTCTGCAGCCTGCCGCGCCGCCATGGACAGGCTCGGGCGTGCGCTTTACGCCGGCTTTACAAACGGCCATGCCCGGAAGGGCGCATTGTAACTGCATGCGGACATATATACTCGCTCTAACTAAATACGGCATCACGGCGCTCGTGGCGGTCTATACCATCCTTGCGTTCGCCGTGCTGTTCCAGAAGAGGCGCAGCAGGCTGCAGCTGTTATCATTCCTGCAGGCCGTGTGCCTTTTTCTGTTTCAGCTGCTGAGCTATTTCACGCTGTGGATTGCCCTGCGTGACGTGGGATATCTGTTCTTCTGTGCGATCCAGCTCGTCGTGTTCCTTGCGGCAGCCGTCATGTACCGTGCCCTGTATCCGCGTGCCTACATGCCGCTGTTCAACAACATGTGCATGATGCTGTCCATCGGACTGGTCATCCTCTCGCGCCTCGGCTTTGATCAGGCGATCAAGCAGTTTATCATCGCGACCGGGAGCCTGGTCCTCGCCGTTGTTCTGCCCATGCTGCGCGGCTCGTTCTACATGCTGAAGAAGCCGAAGTACCTCTATGCCTTCGCCGGCATTGTCATGCTCGCGATCGTCATGATGATGGGCGCGACGACACTGGGCGCACAGATCACGTGGACCATTGCGGGGCTTACGTTCCAGCCCTCGGAGTTTGTCAAGATCCTGTACCTTCTGTTCCTTGCGAGCACGCTCAAGGACGCGCAGAGCCTGCGGGACGTCTTCGCTGTCGCCGTGTTCGCCGCGGCGCACGTTCTCGTTCTCATCGGCTCGACCGACCTCGGCGGCGGCCTCATTTTCTATATCGTTTTCCTGTTTGTCGTTTATTACGCAACCCATAAGGGTTATTATCTTGCGGGGGGCTTTGGTGCGGCCGCACTGGCAGCCGTGGTCCTGTATCACAGGTTTTCACATATCCGGCAGCGCGTGCAGGCCTTTCTCGACCCGTGGAGCCTCATTGATTCCATCGGCTATCAGGTGACGCAGTCGCTGTTTGCCATCTCGGCGGGCGGCCTGTTCGGATCGGGACTGGGTCAGGGCTCGCCGGAGAAAATCCCGTTTGCGGAATCGGATTTCATTTTCGCGTCGCTTTCCGAGGAATTCGGCATGATCGTCGGCATCTGCGTCATCGCGCTGTGTCTGAACTGCTTCCTCATGATGATGAGCCTGTCCATGAAATTCGCGGACAAGTTCTACCGGCTTCTGGCCTACGGCATCGGCATCCTGTACGGTGCCCAGTCGTTCCTCACGCTCGGCGGCGAGACGAAGTTCATCCCCCTGACCGGCGTGACGCTTCCCTTTATCAGCTACGGGGGCTCGTCCATCCTGTCGATGACGATCCTGTTTACTATCGTGCAGATCATGTACATGCTGCGCGGGGAGAAAATCGATGAGTACCGGGAAAAGCGCAATCTCCAGCTGCGAAGGCGTACCGCCCGGGAACAGGCCATCGACGAACGCGACCGCTACGGGCACCGCTACCGCGAGACGGACCGCATGACGATTGACAACTACTATTAAGACACTGAATCATGTCCGATTATTACGACGACAATTACACAGACCGCGGGAATCCGAAGGCCCGGCGTGACAGACGTACCAAGAGCGCCGGATCTTTGGAGCGCTCCGGCGCAAATGTGCCTGCGCGCAGGCAGAGCACGGAGCTTTCGCGCCGCCCTGTCCGCGGGGAACGTGACGAGCTTGCAAGGCACCGCCTTGCCGCGAAGAGGGAGCGCTCCCGCCGCAGCGCCATGCTGAAGGAGAAGCGGAACGTCCGCAAGGATATCTATGTCACCAGTGCGATGCTGGTCGCTCTGTTCGCCGCCATGATCATTTACATGGTGTCCTATGCAAGGACGCATTCCCAGGAGCTGTTCACGAACGATTACAACAACCGCGAGGCCGACCTTCTCGCGAAGAATATCCGCGGCAGGATCCTTGCAGACGACGGGCAGATTCTCGCACAGACGACGGAAAACGAGGATGGGACCGAGACGCGCAGCTATCCGTTCAAAAATCTGTTTTCCCACGTCGTCGGCTACACGGTCCACGGCGGCTCCGGTGTGGAGCTTACCAACGACTATGACCTTGTGAATACCGGCATCACGCTCTCGGAGAAGGCCGCGTATGACAAGCGGAATGAAAAGTATCCCGGCGACGATGTCGTGACGACGCTCAATGTCAGCCTGCAGAAGGCTGCCTCGGACGCGCTCGGCAGCAACCGGGGCGCGGTGCTCGTGACAGAGGCAGATACAGGCAAAGTCCTGTGCGATCTGTCGAAGCCCGATTTTGACCCCGATACGATCGAAGCGGACTGGGGCACATTTGACCCGGATTCCGGAACGCTCGTCAACCGTGCGACACAGGGGCAGTATGCCCCCGGCTCGACGTTCAAGATCTTCGATACGATTGAGTTCCTGCAGGAGGACATGTCGAAGGCAACGTCCTACAGCTTCGACTGCCCGGGCTATGTTGTCATCGACAATGTCTCCATCAACTGCTACCACTGGGAGGTTCACGGCCATGTGGACCTGAAGAAATCGTTCGCGGAGTCCTGCAACTCCTCGTTTGCGACGATCGGCACCAGCCTGAACCGTGATTCCTACAACGAAACGCTGAAGAACCTGATGTTTCGCGAGGATCTGCCGGGTACGCTCCCGACAGCGCAGTCGACGTACGTCCTTGATGATTCCACCTCGACGAAGGAAGTCATGCAGCTTGCGATCGGCCAGGGCCAGACGCTCATGACCCCGCTGCATCTCAATCTCGTGACGGCAGCCATCGCAAACGGCGGCACGGTTTACACGCCCTATGTCGTTGACCATATCCAGACCGCCTCCGGCAAGGTGACCTCGACGACCCAGCCTGAGGCATACCGGACGATCATCACGCCGGAAATTGCCTCCAGGATGCAGGAATACATGCGCGCCGTCGTGACGGAGGGTACCGCGTCACGCCTTTCGACCCGTCCCTACAACGCTGCCGGCAAGACCGGCACGGCCGAGACCTCCACGAAGACGAGCCAGTCCAACGCCTGGTTTACCGGCTATGCCTATGATGACAGTCACAAGGCTGTCGCCATCACCGTCATTGTCGAGAACGTCGGCGGTTCCGGCGGAACGAGCGCCGTTCCGGTGGCACGGGATGTGCTGGATGCGTACTTCGGCTATACTCCCGCCGCGGGCGAGGATGACGACGCCAACTACATCGACTGGGATCACTCAAACGGCGGCAGCCAGGCGGAGCAGACGAACTCGACGCAGCTCAACATGGATACGAACGGAGACGGCATCATGGATGCCGTGGATATTGACGGCGACGGCGTGCCGGACGCGTTTGATACGGACGGAGACGGCATCATCGACACCAACATCGGCGGCTCGTCCATCTCGCAGGGTCCCGCGCAGACGACGGACAGCCCCGCTGCCGCGAACGGCAGTGAAAGCGCCTTCAATCTGGATACGGACGGAGACGGTGTTCCGGATGCGTATGACGCAGACGGAGACGGCATCCCGGATGATCCCGCCAATACAAACGGCACCGGCAATACCGGCGGCACAGACAATACCGGCGGCACGAGTCCGCAGGAACCCGCCGATCAGACTAAGACACAGGAAAATACAGCGGAGCAGAACCCGCCGCAGGACAATCCTGCAGTTCAGGACCCTGCTGATACGCAGGCGGAAGAGGTTCTGAACAATATCGAGCAGCAGAACGAAGCTGTGACGCCGGACGAGTTCAACCTCGACACAGACGGGGACGGCACCGCGGACGCTTATGACGCGAACGGGGACGGGTATCCGGATTAAGCGCACGAAAGACGGCGCTGATGCACCATTGCCAGTGCTTTTTTAAGATACCGGCGCTGCGGCACAATACAGGAGCGTCAGATGCGCAGACTGCGTTTCTACAACAAGTTGTACATAAGTCCGGGTATCCGGCATCCGAAGGCGGTACTGTGGCGCCTTCGCCACAATGCGGGGAATCTCGCCCTGTATGTCGTAACGCTCCCGGACGGACAGGAGGGCGCACCGGAATCAACCGGGCCCGCAGGAGTAAACCTCCTCCAGTTCATGCACTGCGCCAATCTCCACCAGCCCTGGTACCGGCAGCATCCGCCCATGATTCTGGGCATCGCGGAGGGAAGGCACGAGGCTATACAGCTTGTTTGCCGCATTCTGGATGAATGTCATGCCGCGCGCGGCGACTACAATGTCGCCGGCTTTCTCTTTGAGCTCTCTCATACGGGCAGGAAGGCGGGTGCGCCATGACGACCCTCCTTTTCATACTTGGCCTTGCGGGCAGGATCCTTCTGTGGATTCTTCTGATTGTTCTGGTTCTGATCCTGCTGATCCTGTTTGTCCCCATCCGGTACCGGCTGCGCTTTTCGGTCGACGATCCAAAGCCGCATGACGAGGCGGACCCCGGGGCACTCCGGGACAGACTCCAATGCGATTTTCGCTTTTCGTGGCTTGTGCATCTGGTTTCCGGGGGAATCGCGGTTCCGGAGCGTCCGGCGTTCATCGTCCGGATCCTTTTCCTTCGTCTGGATATCGGCGAAATCATCCGCAGGCATCCGAAGAAGGCGAAGGAAAAGCCGGACAAGGAGAAGGAACAGGCACCCTCCCTTCACTTTCCCTTTACGCCGGAGGAGCTTGCGGAGTTCCTCCGGTATCACGCGCACCATATTTATGATACGATGAAAAGTGCCGCGGGGAAGCTTCGCAGGGCCTTGAGGCTCCTGCAGGCAGAGGCTTCGCGCCACACACTGGAGAAGCTTTCGGGGATTGTCCAAAGACTCCTTGCCTCGGTTCTTCCCAACAGGACGCGGGTTTTTGGGACAATCGGTCTTAGCGATCCCGCACTGGAGGGGGATTTCATGGCGGTCCTTGGCATGCTCATGCCATTCGTTCACGGAACGTTTGAAATCCTGCCTGTTTTCACGCAGTACCAGACGGATGTCCGCGGGCAGATCAGCGGCAGGATCTTCCTTGTCACCATCCTGAGGGCAGCTCTTGCCGTGGTACTCGACAGGCAGATTATGCGTACGCTCCGGCGGGTCCGGGCACTGATGAAGGTGAGGTAAATGCAAATGGCGGAAAACAGTTTTGAAAACGTAATGAATTCCCTGCTGAAGGGAGCCGACGCGGTGCTGACGTCCAAAACCGTTGTCGGGGCGCCCGTGACCGTGGGCGATACCGTGCTGATCCCGCTCTCTGACGTGACGATCGGATGCGGCGCCGGTGCGAACAACGCGGACCGGAAGAATGCCGGCGGCGGCGGTTTCTCCGCGAAGATGTCGCCGTCCGCAGTGCTGGTCATCCGCGGCGGCAATACGAAGGTCGTCAGCATCAAAGACCAGAATTCCCTTTCCCGCGCCATTGACCTCGTGCCGGAGATCATCGACAAGATCACAGCCGCGAAGACGGGCAGGCAGATGATGGATGATGAGGAGGCGGCGGACATGGCCTTCCCTGACAGCAGGCCGGAGAAGTAAATTTCTTCTTGCAATTTATTCACGGCTTTGCTATCATACCAATGTTGTTTTCACGACGAAAATCTATGTGAGGAGGTGTCATCCATGGCAAAATGTGAAATTTGCGGAAAAGCTGCACACTTCGGAAACAATGTCAGCCATTCTCATAGAAGATCTAACCGGATCTGGAACTCCAACGTTCAGAGGGTCAGCGTAAAGGTTAACGGCGGCGTGAAGAAGATGAATGTCTGCACTCACTGCCTTCGTGCAGGGAAAGTGGAGCATGCATAAGTTCTGAATTCCGATTATACAAGCTTTCGAAAGCAAAACAACACGTGGTAAAAGGCCCGGGACTGCAGTCCCGGGTCTTTTATTTTGACACTGTACGGCGGATAAGGCTATAATAAATTGTTTAAAGCTGCACCGGTATCAGTCTGTACCTTTGTGCGGACGCAGCGAGCGAAGTTTGAAAGACGCCGCCGATGCGGCTTCTTTCAAGCCCGAACCGGTGCCTGCGGCACACGGTTCGTGATCATACACGGGAAACCGCCTTCGCCGGCACACGGTTCGTGATCATACACGGGAAACCGCCTTCGCGGATTTCCCGTGATGTATGCCTGCTGGCGCAGGCATTAAGATGGAAAAATGGATCACAGTAATCCGAAAGGAGTGTACATACAATGAAGGCTTCTTCCATGAATACCCACATGGGCAGTATCGCCATTGACAACGAAGTCATCGCGCAGTACGCGGGCTCCGTGGCGAACGAATGCTTCGGCATCGTCGGTATGGCAGGCATCAATGTCAGGGACGGCGTGTTCGGACTCCTCAAGAAGGAATCCATGACAAGGGGGATTAACGTCTCCCTCACGGATACGAACAAGCTCGACATCGACTTCCATGTGATCGTTTCCTACGGCGTCAATATCCCGACCGTTGCCGACAATCTCATCGACAGCGTGAAATACAAGGTGGAGGAGTTCACCGGCCTTGAAATCGAGAAGATCAACATCTATGTCGAGGGCGTCAAGGTAATTGATTAACGATAGGAGAGTTCTGAGTAAATGAATACGATCGACACACAACAGTTCCGCAACATGTTCCTGTGCGGCGCTGACAATCTGTCTTCCAACAAGGCCTGGATCAACGAGCTGAATGTTTTCCCCGTTCCCGACGGCGATACCGGAACGAACATGACCATGACCGTCATGTCCGCCGTGCACGAGGTGGCGAATCTCGGCAGTACGGATGACATGCACGCCATCTGCAAGGCTATTTCGTCCGGGTCCCTCAGGGGTGCGAGGGGCAATTCCGGCGTCATCCTCTCGCAGCTGTTCCGCGGCTTCTGCAAGATTGTCCGCGACCGGTCCGAAATCGACGTGCCGCTGTGCGCGGCCGCCATGGACAAGGCGGTCGAGACAGCCTACAAGGCTGTCATGAAGCCGAAGGAAGGCACGATTCTCACCGTGGCAAGAGGCGCGGCCGAGAAGGCGCGCGAGCTCGCGGATCAGGGCGTCACGGATTTTGACGACTTCCTCCCGGCTGTCCTTTCCCACACGGGGGAGGTTCTTGCTTCCACGCCGGACCTGCTTCCTGTGCTGAAGCAGGCGGGCGTTGTGGACTCCGGCGGGCAGGGGCTTGTCCAGGTCCTGAAGGGAGCTTATGAGGGCTATCAGGGCAAGACGGCAGACCTTGCCAGAATGCTTAATCCCGCGGCAAAGGAAGACGAGACGGACGAAGACGCGAAGGAAGACGAGCTCAGGAAGCTCAAATACGGCTACTGCCTCAGCTTCTTCGTCGATCTCGAGGGACAGTTCAATCCCAAGACGGAAGCCGATGTGAAGAAATACATGGAGACGATCGGCGATCATCTCGTCTGTGTCCGCACGGACAATACGCTCCATGTCCAGGTCTACACCAATGATCCCGGCCTTGTACTGCAGAAAGCCCTGATGTACGGGCAGCTTCGCGGCATCAGGATCGCGAACCTTCGCCTTGGCGAGGAGCACGAGGACCTCGCGGAAGCGGCACAGCCGG
This sequence comes from uncultured Lachnospiraceae bacterium, assembly GCA_900316855.1. Lineage (GTDB taxonomy): Bacteria > Bacillota > Clostridia > Lachnospirales > Lachnospiraceae > CAG-791. The sequence goes on from ONEK01000009.1 coordinate 41,266, forward strand.
CGGATTCGTCAGCCGGCGCGTCCGAAGGTGCTGCAGACGGAACTTCTGCACCGTCGGAAGGGCACAAGGAGATGGCGATCATCGCGGTCGCGGCAGGCGAGGGCCTCAGCGGGATCTTCAGGGGGCTCGGCGTCGATCATGTCATTTCCGGCGGCCAGACCATGAATCCGTCCACGGAGGACATCCTGAACGCCGTGGATGAGACGGACGCGGATACCATCTTCGTCCTTCCCAACAACAAGAACATCATCATGGCGGCGAACCAGGCGGCCGCCCTGTCGGATCAGAAGAAGGTCATCGTCATTCCCACGAAGAACGTTCCCCAGGGAATCACCGCGACGATCAACTTCATGCCGGATCTTGATCCGGATGTGAATGAGAAGACCATGGAAGAGGAAATCTCCCGTGTTAAGAGCGCCGAGGTGACGTACGCCGTCCGCGATACCATCATCGACGACGTCACGATCCACGCGGGCAACATGATGGCAATCGGCGACAGCGGTATCCTCTATGTCGGTGAGGACAGGAACGCGACCGCACTCGAGGCGCTCAAGAAGATGGTCGACGACACCACGGAGCTCGTTTCCATCTACTACGGCGCGGATACGACCGAAGAGGATGCCAATGCCCTCCTCGGGCAGGCAAAAGCCGCTTTCCCGAACTGTGACGTGGAGCTGCAGAACGGCGGCCAGCCGGTCTACTACTACATGCTGTCCGCGGAATAAGGATCAGCAGCATTTCAGATCACGCAGTCAGAAGGGGCAGGAGCAGAGGGCTCCTGCTCCTTTTTCATGAACTGATAAAGCATCCCTCACCAGGAAAGCAGATGACCAGGATGAACGGAACGCGCAAAACGGAATCAGGACCCATCACAAGGGACACCCCCCTGACAGCCCTGAAGGGTGTCGGGGAGAAGACGGCCGCCTTATTCAGTAAGAGGGGCCTTGTCACCGTCGGGGATCTTCTGGAATATTATCCGCGAAGCTATGATACTTTCACCGCGCCGATAACGGTGGATCAGCTCAAGGAAGGTGAGACGGCATCCTGCACCCTGACAATCGTCGGAAAGGGGTCCGTCGTCCACGCAGGCCGCTACCGCATCACGACGTTTCACGCGGCGGATGTGACGGGGCAGATCCGCCTTACGTGGTTCAACATGCCCTATCTTGTCAAAACGATTCTGCCGGGCTCCGTCCACGTCTTCCGCGGCAGGATCCGCCGGTACCGGAACGGCAGTCTCTGCATTGAGCAGCCATCCATCTATACGCCGGCGGAATACGAAAAGCTCGGCTCCACCCTCCAGCCTCGCTACCCCCTGACGGAGGGGCAAAGGAACAGCCAGCTCATCCGCATGATGCACAGGGTGCTGGAGGATGATACCCTGAGCGGGGACGCTGATTCTTCCCTGATTGCCGAATACCTCACGGAGCAGGATCGCAGGGAGCTTGACCTCATGTCCGAGTCCGAAGCCACGTGCCGCATCCATTTTCCCCGCAGCGAACAGGAGCTGGTCCGTGCCAGAAACCGCAAGGTCTTCGATGAATTCGTAGCGTTCCTGATGGCCGTGAAGAGGCAGAAGGCTTTCGTGAAAGCCGTGACCAACGACCGCCCCATGATTCCCGCTGCTCAGACAAAGCGCCTCATCGAGGCGCTTCCCTATGAGCTCACGGATTCACAGCGGCAGGCCTGGAGCGAGATCGAAAACGATCTTACAGGTCCGGCGCTCATGAACCGTCTGCTGCAGGGCGACGTCGGCTCCGGCAAGACGATCCTTGCCTTCCTCGCCCTCATCCTGTGCGCCTGCAACGGCAGACAGGGAGCCATGATGGCGCCGACGGAGGTTCTGGCTTCCCAGCATATGGAAAATCTGGTAAGCCTCATCCGGCAGTATCACCTGCCGGTCCATCCGGTCCTGCTCACCGGATCCGTGAAGGGAGCCGCGCGCCGGAAGGCCTATGAGGACATCGCATCCGGGGAGGCCGATATTATCCTGGGAACCCATGCCCTGATCCAGGACCGGCTGCAGTACCACGACCTTTCCCTTGTCATCACGGACGAGCAGCACCGCTTCGGCGTGCATCAGCGGGAGTCCCTCGCGGGCAAGGGAGCCGCGGTGCCGGTTCTTGTCATGAGCGCGACGCCGATCCCGCGCACGCTTTCCATTATCCTGTACGGGGACCTGCAGGTCTCGCGCCTTACGCAGAAGCCGAAAAACCGCCTGCCCATCCGCAACCTTGCCATGAGCATGCACGAAGAGGGCAAAGCGCTCCGCTTCCTGTTAAACGAGACGAAAAAGGGCCGTCAGGCCTATATCATCTGCCCCGCCATTGAGCGTGGCGAAGATGACGCTTCCGATCTGTCCGTATGCGGGGCCGGGATTCTGCCGGATGCCGGGGAGCCGGAAAATGTCACGGATTTTGCCGATAAGCTTCGCGCCAGTATTCCGGAATCCGTTTCCATCGGCGTCCTGCATGGCCGCATGAAACCGGCACAGAAGGAAAAGGTCATGAACGCCTTCGCGGCGCATGAGCTCGATATTCTCGTCTCGACGACTGTCATCGAGGTCGGGATCGACGTGCCGAACGCCACGGTCATCCTCATCCTGAACGCCGAGCGCTTCGGCCTGTCCCAGCTGCACCAGCTGCGCGGACGGGTCGGAAGGGGAGCGGAGCAGTCCTACTGCATGTTCCTCTATTCGGAGCAGCTGAAGGAGAAGCCGAAGCGCCTCGAAATTCTCGAGCATTCCAACGACGGCTTTGACATCGCGGAGCAGGACTTAAAGCTCCGGGGACCCGGCGACCTGTTCGGGGTGCGGCAGTCCGGCGAGATGGGCTTTCGTCTTGCGGACCTCTGCGGGGATGCCGATATTCTGACCATGGCCTCGGACTATGTGGACCGCCTGCTTAAGGAACACCCGGATGCCGTCCTGCCGATGATGCATGACCTCGATCTTCGCTCGATCTAGCGCGGGTCTTACTGATCCGCCGGGTTTGACTTTATTAAGGCGTACCATTATTATATTTGGGTGGTTTTGTACATAACTGTCCAAAGCACAAGTTCTTGGTGTTTCATCTGCATGAAATGTACAGATGTGGTACCCCTTCAAAATTTAAGGCAGGCAGCGGGCACGGCCCGTTCCGGGAAGGAGATCAGGACCAATGGGTAAAGTCGGTATTGTTACAGACAGCGGCAGCGGCATTATTCTGCCGGAAGCGAAGGAGATGGGGATCGGCTTCGTCTCGATTCCGTTCATGTTCGGCGATGGCGAGGAGACATTTTTCGAGGATATCAACCTCACGAGGGCGGAGTTCTTCCAACGTCTTGCGGACGGACAGACTGTCCACACGTCGCAGCCAAGCCCCGTTGACGTCCTGAAGGTGTGGGACAAATGCCTCGAGACATACGATGAGCTCGTTTATATCCCGATGTCGAGCGGTCTTTCCGGCTCCTGTCAGTCCGCGGTCATGCTCTCCAGCGATTATGACGGCAGGGTGCAGGTCGTGAACAACCAGCGCATCTCCGTGACGCAGCGGCGCTCCGTCGAGGATGCCCTGGCGCTTGCCGCAAAGGGCTGGTCCGCGAAGCAGATCAAAGACAAGCTCGAGGAGGTCAAGTTCGACTCCTCCATCTACATCATGCTGGATACGCTGACGTACTTAAAGCGCGGCGGACGCATCACGCCTGCTGCCGCAGCCATCGGATCCCTCCTGCGTTTAAAGCCCGTCCTGCAGATCCAGGGCGACAAGCTCGATGCCTTCTCGAAGGCACGCACGCTCCAGCAGGGCAAGAATACGATGATCACCGCGATGAAGAGCGATTTCGAGAAGCGGTTTAACAATGAGCCGATGCACCTGTACTGCGTACAGGCGGAGTGCCCCGAGCCGTTCGCGGCATGGAAGCAGGAGATGACATCCGCCTTCCCTGGCGTCACCATCGAGGATGACAAGCTTCCCTGTGTCATCTGCTGCCACATCGGCCCCGGCGCCCTCGCCATTGCCGCCAGCAAGGTCATCCCGGAGACAGCCTGAATCATTCAGTACAGGAACATTCACTTCATGGCAAAAGCAAATAACGAATACAATGCTTCCAGCATCAAGGTGCTGGAGGGACTGGAGGCGGTCCGCGTAAGGCCCGGTATGTATATCGGGTCTACGTCCACGCGGGGCCTGAACCATCTCATCTACGAGATCGTGGACAACTCCGTCGATGAACACCTCGCAGGCTACTGCGACTCCATCTGGGTCACGCTGGAGCAGGACGGCTCCGCAACCGTGGAGGACAACGGCCGCGGCATCCCCATCGACATGCACGAAAAGGGCGTTTCCGCGGAGCGTGTCGTTTTCACGACGCTTCACGCGGGAGGCAAATTCGACAACAAGGCCTACGCGACATCCGGCGGCCTGCACGGCGTCGGCTCGTCCGTCGTCAACGCGCTCTCAAAGCACATGACTGTCGACGTGAAGAAGGACGGCTCCGTGTTCGAGGACCGGTATGAGCGCGGCAAGCCGGTCATGGAGCTCGTGAACGGCCTGCTGCCCGCCGTCGGCAAAGCACGCGGCACCGGAACGAAGATCAACTTCCTGCCGGACGACACCATTTTCGAGAAAACACGCTTCAAGTCCGACGATATCAAATCCCGCCTGCACGAGACGACGTACCTGAATCCCAACCTGACCATCTACTTCGAGGATAAACGGAATGGCTCGGAGGAGAAGGCTGTCTTCCATGAGCCGGAGGGCATATCCGGCTTTGTGAAGGACCTGAACAAGTCCGACGAGACCGTGACCGATATCATATATTACCGGGGCGAGTACGAGCACATCCAGGTCGAGGTGGCGTTCCAGTATATCCGCGATTTCCGCGAGGAGATCCTGGGCTTCTGCAACAACATCTATAACTCCGAGGGCGGCTCGCACCTGACCGGCTTCAAGACCGCCTTCACGCAGATCATCAACAACTACGCGCGCGAGCTGGGAACGCTGAAGGAAAAGGATGCCAACTACACCGGCGCCGATGTCCGCAACGGCATGACCGCCGTCATCTCCATCAAGCATCCCGATCCCCGCTTCGAAGGGCAGACGAAGACGAAGCTCGACAATCCCGATGCCGCCAAGGCAGTGGCGCAGGTGACGGGTGACGAGGCGGTGCACTACTTCGACCGCAACCTCGAGCAGCTCAAGGCCGTCATCGAATGCGCCGAGCGTGCCGCGAAGATCCGCAAGTCCGAGGCGAAGGCGAAGACAAACCTCCTGACGAAGCCGAAGTTCTCGTTCGATTCCAACGGAAAGCTCGCGAACTGCGAGTCCCGCGACGCGTCGAAGTGTGAAATCTTCATCGTTGAGGGTGATTCGGCGGGCGGCTCGGCGAAAATGGCCCGCGACCGCATGTACCAGGCCATCCTGCCGATCCGCGGCAAGATCCTGAACGTCGAGAAGGCCTCCATGGACAAGGTTCTGGCCAACGCGGAGATCAAGGCCATGATCAACGCCTTCGGCTGCGGCTTCTCGGAAGGGTACGGGCAGGATTTCGATATCACAAAGCTCCGCTATGACAAGATCATCATCATGGCGGATGCCGATGTCGACGGAGCGCATATTTCCACGCTTCTTCTGACCCTGTTTTACCGTTTCATGCCCGACCTCATCTACCAGGGGCACGTCTATGTTGCCATGCCGCCCCTGTACAAGGTCGTGCCGAAAAAGAAATCGGAGGACGGCGAATATCTCTACGACGACGCGGCGCTTGCGAAATACCGGAAAAGCCACACCGGCTTTACGCTGCAGCGCTACAAGGGCCTTGGCGAAATGGACCCGCAGCAGCTGTGGGAGACGACGCTCGATCCCGCGAACCGGCGCCTGCGCCAGATCCAGATTGACGACGGCCGCATGGCGTCCGAGATGACGGGGCTCCTCATGGGTACCGATGTCCCGCCGCGCCGCGAGTTCATTCACGCCCACGCAACCGACGCACAGCTGGATGTGTGAAGCAGGCCTGCTGCGGGGCATGGGTTTTTAACACTGTAATTATAGGGTCAGAAGTATCTGTCAGGCCACAACGATCAGGCTCGTAAAGGCCTGCCGGAAAACCGGCTGATTTCCGGGACCCGCCAGATATCAACGGAGTTGTCATGCCACGTAAAACAACGGCAGAAGAAACCATACAGGAGCAGATCATCCCCTCCGAATATTCGGAGCTGATGCAGAAGTCGTACATCGATTACGCGATGAGCGTCATCATATCCCGTGCGCTTCCGGATATCCGCGACGGCTTGAAGCCCGTCCAGCGGCGCGTGCTGTACGACATGCAGGAGCTCGGCATCCACTACGACGGCGCGTACCGCAAATCAGCGCGTATCGTCGGCGATACGATGGGTAAATACCACCCGCACGGCGACAGCTCGATCTATGATTCGCTCGTCGTCATGGCGCAGGATTTCAAGAAGGAACTCCCGCTCGTCAACGGACACGGCAACTTCGGCACGATCGAGGGCGATTCCGCCGCCGCCATGCGTTACACGGAGGCAAAGCTCCAGAAGATCACGGAGAAGGGGATTCTCGCGGACCTCGACAAGAACGTCGTCGACTTCGTCCCCAACTTCGATGAGACGGAGAAGGAGCCACAGGTTCTGCCCGCGATGATCCCGAACTTCCTCATCAACGGTTCGGAGGGCATTGCCGTCGGCATGGCGACTTCCACGCCGACACACAACGTCGGCGAGGCAATCGACGCCGAGATCGCGGTCCTGGAAAACCCCGACATCACGACGAAGGAGCTGATGCGGATCCTGCCGGGTCCTGATTTCCCGACAGGCGGAATCGTGGTCAACCGCGATGAGCTCGCGGAGGTCTACGAGACCGGCGTCGGCAGAATCCGGCTCCGCGGACGCGTTGAGGTCGAGACCCCGAAGGGGCGCAATGGCCATATCTATGTCGTCGTCACCGAGATTCCCTACACCATGATCGGGTCCGGCATCGCGAAGTTCCTGCAGGATGTGGCGGCACTCTCCGAGACCCGGCAGACGAACGATATCGTCGACATCTCGAACCAGTCCTCGAAGGAGGGCATCCGCATCGTCATCGAGCTGAAAAAGGACGCCGATGTCGAGCGCTTCAAGGCACTCCTGTATAAGAAGACACACCTCGAGGATACATTCGGCGTCAACATGCTCGCCATCCGCGACGGCCGTCCGGAAACACTCGGCCTGAAGCAGATCCTGCAGGCCAACGTGGACTTCGCGTTCGAGGTGACAAGGCGCAAGTACGAAACGCTCCTTGCAAAGGAGAAGGAAAAGCGCGAGATCCAGGAGGGCCTCATCAAGGCCGTGAACGTCATCGACCTTGTCATCGAGATCCTGCGCGGCTCCCGTGACCGCGTCATGGCGAAGAAATGCCTCGTTGAGGGCGTGACGGACGGCATCCGCTTCAAAAGCCGCGGCTCGGAGGTCATGGCCGCCCAGCTGCATTTCACGGACCGTCAGGCCGACGCCATCCTCGACATGCGCCTGTACAAGCTCATCGGCCTCGAGCTCGACGCGCTCATCAAAGAGCACGAGGAGACCGTCGCCAATATTTACAAATACGAGGACATCCTGGAGCAGCGCCGCTCGATGACGAACGTCATCCGCAAAACGCTTCAGGATTTCAAGAAGGAATTTGCTTCTCCCCGCAAAACGCAGATCATCCAGGGCGAGGAGATCGTCCTTGCGGCTCCGAAGATCGAGGAGACGGACGTCGTGTTCGTCATGGACCGCTTCGGCTACGCGAAGACGATCGATACGTCCGCCTACGAGCGCAACCAGGATGCGGTCGACGCGGAGAACCGGTATGTCCTTACTGTAAAAAATACGGGCAGAATCTGCATTTTCACCAATACAGGCATGCTGCACACCGTGAAGGTCGCAGACCTCCCCATGGGGAAATTCCGCGACAAGGGCGTCCCGATCGACAATATCTGCAGATATGATTCCTCGAAGGAGGATATCGTCTGCATCACAGGTCAGAGCGAGCTGAATCTGTACCGCATGGTCTTCGTAACGAGGAACTCGCTCGTGAAGGTGGTGGACGGCGGCGAGTTTGATGTAACACGCTCCGCCGTGGCGGCCACGAAGCTCGATGAGGGCGATGAGGTGATATTCGTCGGCGGCATCACAACCCAGCAGACGCTCGTCCTGTACACGAAGGACGGCTATTTCCTTCGTTTTGCCATCGACGAGATCCCGGTGCAGAAGAAGACGGCCCGCGGCGCCCGCGGCATGAAGCTTACGAAAAACGACCTCGTGGAGGGCGCATCACTCGTTGACCAGAACGCGGAGAATGTGCTTACGTTCCATGACCGCGAGGTCGACCTCAACACGCTGCGCGTCACGAGCCGCGACGGCAGAGGATCGAAGCGGTAATGAAAATGCATCCGCGAGGGGCACCGCCCTGTGAGAAGGTCCTTTTGCAGCAGCCGAGCATTTCCCGATGAACCGGATCCGCAATGTTCGCAAAATCCGCCTGTCTGAGCGCACAGCTTTCCACAGCCGGTAAACTCCAGGCGAGTTAAGGATTTTGCGAACGCATATTGCGAAGACGGCGAATCGTGGAAATTCCGGCTGCGAAACCAGGACCTTCGAACAGGGCGGTGCCCCGAACGGAAGACAGAATTTTTTCAGGAGGCAAGTTAGAAAGTTTCGCCGATGCGAAACTTTCATAACCCGGTCGGTGCCTGCGGCATCCGACCTGTGATCATACACGGGAAACCGCCTTCGCGGATTTCCCGTGATGGATGCCTGCTGACGCAGGCATTAGGAGACAAGTTAGAAAGTTTCGCCGATGCGAAACTTTCATAACCCGGTCGGTGCCTGCGGCATCCGACCTGTGATCATACACGGGAAACCGCCTTTGCGGATTTCCCGTGATGCATGCCTGCTGTCGCAGGCATTGGGAGGTAATATGAGAGTAATCGCAGGCACGGCGCGGCGCATGCAGCTGGAGACACCGCAGGGCAATGATACGCGTCCGACGCAGGACATCATCAAGGAGACCCTCTTCAACATGATCCAGTTCGAGATCCCGGGGTGCGTTTTCCTCGATCTGTGCGCGGGGAGCGGCTCCATCGGGATCGAAGCCCTGTCGCGGGGCGCAAGGCGCGCGTATTTTGTCGAGAACGGGCGCGACGCGGCGAAGTGCATCACGAACAACCTGCATAAGACGCACTTCGAGGAGAGCGGCGTTCTGCTGAAGATGGATGTCCTGAACGCGCTGCACCAGATTCACGAGAAGCATGCCGATCTCATCTATGTCGACCCGCCGTACGCGGCTGACACATGCCGGAATATCCTGGCGGCGCTGCCGTCGATGCCCTATGTGGATGAGGATACGCTGATTATCGTGGAGACGGCTCTTACGTCGGATTTTTCGTATCTGGAGGAGCTTGACATGGCGATTGTCAGGGAGAAGGCTTACCACTCCCAGCGCCATCTTTTCATCCGGAAGGCAGGGAGTGAATTATTATGATCCGAGCGATCTATCCCGGAAGCTTTGACCCCGTAACCTACGGACATCTCGACGTCATTCACCGCGCCGCGAAGATGTTTGACGAGGTCACGGTCTGTGTCATGTACAACAAGGACAAGGGCGACCGTTCATTGTTTTCGGTAGATGAACGTGTTAAAATGATACAAGATGTGACCGGCGATATTCCCAATGTCAGGGTGGATTCATACTACGGTCTTGCCAAGGATTACGCGGCGAAGATCGGCGCCCATGTATCAATCCGCGGGCTTCGCGCCGTGACGGATTTCGAGTATGAGCTGCAGATCGCCCAGACGAACAAGCTCCTGTCGGGAGGCAGCCTCGATACCGTTTTCCTGACGACGAGCCTGGAATATGCTTACCTGTCTTCTTCGTCCGTGAAGGAGATCGCCTCTTTTGGCGGCGATATTTCCGTGTGTGTGCCGCCTGAGATCGAACGCATGGTAAAGGACAAGTACAGGGAGCTCGGTGTCACGTCACAATCCTGACCGCCGACAGGACTCTTACCGGTGATTCTTTCCGTCCGGAGGTTTTTCCAAGCTATGAGCAGTACGAAAATCGAAAAAAAGATCGACGAAATCGAGGACTTTCTGGAAACCTGTAAGTACAAGCCGCTTTCGAAGGATTACATCATGGTCAACCGGGAGCGGATCGACACACTGGTGGAGGAGCTCCGGGATGTGATCCCCGATGAGGTCGAGCGCTATCAGCAGGTCCTGATGCAGAAGGACGAGATCTTCGCGGATGCCAAGGAGAAGGCCGCTGCCCTCATCAAAAGGGCGACAGACCAGATGAACCAGCAGATCAACGAGGAAGAGATCACGAAGCAGGCCTATGACCAGGCGCAGCAGGTCGTTGCCGCCGCCAACGCCCAGGCTCAGGATACGACAGACAAAGCCTCCGCGCAGGCGCAGGACATCATCACGCAGGCGCAGGAGCAGGCTCAGAGCATTCTCCAGCAGGCGAACGCGCAGGCGAATGAGATCATCACCGGTGCGAGTCAGCAGGTTGCCAATTACAACAACCAGGCGCAGAACTACCTCGAGGAGATGCTGACCCATCTGGAGCAGCTCACGCGAACGGTCATCAATGATACGAGCAACACGTTCCAGGGAACGATTTCCAGCATGAATTCCTACCTGCAGACCGTGCAGGGCGACCGTCAGGCCCTGGTGCAGCAGCGCCAGCAGGCAGCCCAGCAGCAGGCCATGATGGATCAGATGGCTGCGCAGACCGCTGCCGCGGCCGGCATGCAGATCGGAACGGCACAGGAGGATTCCCGGCCCGATCAGGCAGGGCAGTAAGGCTCCGTTCAGTGAAGCATTCCGCATGATCACCACCTGCCCTGATCCGGGGATGAATTCGGATACAGATGGAAACGGGCCATCGGGATAATAATAAGACCAAATGAGAACGCGGGCGGGAACGAGTGATCGGTCCCGCCTTTATTTTATAATGCCGAGTTAATTATCCTTTTGAGATAAAATGATGTACATTATACCGAAGACAGTCAGAGCACTTCTTTTTGACATGGACGGATCGCTCATGGATTCCATGTGGGTCTGGAAGGCGATCGACGTGGAATATCTCGGCCGGTTCGGCACGGTCCGGCCGGAAAAGCTCCAGGAGGCAATCGGCGGCGCGTCGATGTATGAGACGGCGCTTTTTTTCAAGGAGCGATTCGGCATCCCCGACCCGCCGGAGAAGATGGTGGATGACTGGAACAAAATGGCGTGGGATAAATACACGCACGAGGTCTACCCAAAACCCGGTGCCGTTGATCTTCTGGAAGAGGCGGCTTCGCGCGGCGTCCGCTGCGCGATCTGCAGCTCGAACTCCCGCGAGCTCGTGGAGCAGGTTGTGAAAAGCCGCGGCATGGAGGAGTATTTCCAGTGCATCGTGACCGGAAATGAAGTGCGGCGGGGAAAGCCCGCACCGGACATCTACCTCAGGGCCTCTAAGGAGCTGAACATAGCACCTGCTGCCTGCGTCGTCTTCGAGGACATCGTGGACGGCATTCAGGCTGGCCGCAGCGCCGGCATGCGGGTCGTCGCCATCGCGGACGACATCTCCTCCTCTAAGGAGCAGGACAAACGCCGCCTTGCCGACGCGTATGTTGAGGACTTCCGGTACATTAAATTCGCCTGATCCGCCGATGCGGGTCATTCGAATTACGAGGGGAGCCTGCGGCATTCCCTCGGCTGATTATTCGCCTGATCCGCCTTCGCGGGTCACTATTTGGAGATTGATATGAAGATACAGAAGGGCACCTACGGATATCTGAAGCGCAGGAGGAACCAGACCATCCTGATTGCTGCCGTTTTCGCGGCCGCGATTCTGGCGACGTACCTGATTCCGCTGTCTGTTTTCAAAACGAACCAGAATTTTTTTACCATCGCGGCAGCGCTTCTTTGCCTGCCGGAAGCGCGGTTTATCGTTAACCTCGTGATGCTATGCCGCGCAAAGGGCTGCACTTCGCGCTCCTACGATGAAATCTGCGGCGTCCTGCCGGACACGGTCCCCTGCAGCTTTGACCTGTACCTGACCTCCTATCAGAAGAACTTCCAGATCTCCGCCATCGCTGTCCGCGGCAAGTCTGTCATCGCGCTGACCGAGGACCCCTCCTGCGACCTGAAGGCAGGGGAGCAGCACATCCGCCGTCTGATGCAGCAGAATAATTTTCACGCCTACACGGTCAAAATTTTCGACAGCGTCGACAGCTTCACCCGGCGCCTTTCGCAGTTTTCGGACATCCCCGAAACGGAATCCCGCGAAACTGTTGAGGAACTCATGCAACTGTTCCTGAACATTTCGCTTTGATGTTTAACCGGCTTGCTTTCGAATGATTAATGGTTGCAATATGGTTTCGGAACTGCTATTATTTTATTGAAACAGGTGTTCGTTCCTGATTCTTTGTCCGGACGCTCTGTGTTCCCTGGTTTGACTGTTTCTCATTGCATGGAAAAGGAAAGGAAAACCGGCAGCATGAAAACCATTGAAGAAATGCAGAAGAGGAAGAAAGAACTCGGTTACAGCAACCGTCAGCTTTCCAAATTATCCGGTATACCCTTCGGCACTGTTCAGAAAATTCTTGGCGGATATACAGAGCACCCTCGTTTTGATACGAAAAGAGCACTTGAAAAAGTTCTTTTTCCTGAGGAAACAACCTATGCTTCTGTCGAAACCTATACTTCTGTCGAAAGAGTGACCCCTGAATCGCTCTGCGTGAGGGAGAAGTCTTCCGGAAATTATCTCTATGGATCCACAGCAGACGATTCGGATCGTAAGCGCCCGGGAGACTATACGGTGGCCGACTGGGAACACCTCCCCGGGGACCGCCGTGTGGAACTGATGGACGGTATCCTCTATGACATGGCCAACCCGGCGCTTGTTCATCAGCTCATCCTGAGCTCCCTGCTGTTCCAGCTGCTCGACTATGTGGAGAAAAATCACGGCGACTGCAGGGTGATTCCCGCGCCGATCGGGGTCCGTCTTGAAAAAGATGATAAGACTATGCTTGAACCGGATCTTGTGGTGGTATGCAGCCCGGAGAAGCTGCGCCCCAAATGGCTGGAAGGAGCACCGGATCTCGTGATTGAAATTCTGTCTCCGTCCACCTGTCATCGGGATCTCACCCGCAAATTCAGCAAATATGAATCCGCAGGGGTACGGTCCTATTGGGTGGTTGATCCGGAGAAGAAGCGCATCCTCGTTTATAATTTTGAAGAAGATGACCTGCTGCAGATTCATTCCTTCAGGGATCAGATTCCGGTAACGATCTGGGATAATCAGTGCGTTGTTGACTTCACGGAAATCTGGAAACAGATTTCATTTCTCTACGACGAAAACGGCACCCTGAAGACATAAACACCATGCAGGAACGGATAGTACGCCCGGACGAAGCCGGGCAGCGGCTTGAAAAATATATAAAGCGTAAGCTTCCGCTTGCCGAAACGTCGTTCGTTTACCGGATGCTCCGCAGGAAGAACATCAAGGTAAACGGCGGGAAGGCGGACGCTTCCTCGAAGGTCGGCGCCGGGGATGTCGTCACGTTCTATCTCTCGGATGAGACGTTCGCGAAATTCGGCGGGAAGCTTCAGACAGAAGGAGCATCTTCCGGAAGGCAGGAGCAGCTGTGTGCCAGTCTCGTGAAAAAGAGACGCGCCGCGGAAACCGCCTTTGAGGAGCTGTCCCGTCGTTACAGGACACTTCGCGTCGTCTATGAGGATGAAAACATCCTCGCGGCGAACAAGCCCGCCGGACTCCTTTCGCAGAAGGCATCGGAGAGGGACGTGTCGCTGAACGAGTGGTTCCTCGGATATCTGTTTCAGACCGGCTTCCTTACAGAGGATTCCCTCACGGAATTCACCCCGTCCGTCATGAACCGGCTCGACCGCAACACGTCAGGGCTTGTCCTGTGCGCGAAGACACTTGCCGGAAGCCGGATGCTCGCGGAGCTTCTGCGGGAGAGGACGCTCCGTAAGTATTATCACATGATTGTCTGCGGGAAATTAGAACAGGAGCAGGTCATCGAAGGGTATCTTTCGAAGGATGAGCGCAGCAATACGGTCCGGATTTTTCAGGAGGCTGTGCCGGGTGCCGGCTATACGAAAACGATCCTGAAGCCGCTGAAATCCGTGCGTTTTCAGGGACAGGAGATCACGCTGGCCGAGGCGGAGCTTGTCACGGGCAAAACACACCAGCTGCGCGCACACCTGCAGTACATCGGCCATCCGATCCTCGGGGATCCGAAATACGGTGATCCGGCTCTCAACAAAGCTGCGGCAGGGCTGGGTGTCCGCCATCAGCTACTTTGCTGTGTACGTGTGGAGTTCCCGCGGACGAAAGCGCCGTTCGATGACCTGTCCGGCAGAATCATTTCCATCCGTCCGCCCGCTGTTTTCGACACAATTCCGGAGGACTCCTGATGCCTACGTGGAATTCCCGCGGCCTTCGCGGCTCCCAGCTTGAGGAAGCCATCAACCGCACGAACGACAATTACCGGGACGGGGGTCTTTGCCTCATCCAGAAGATTCCGACGCCGATCACACCCATCAATATTGACAAGGAATCAAGGCACATCACGCTTGCCTATTTCGACCAGAAGTCAACCGTGGACTACATCGGCGTAGCGCAGGGATATCCGGTCTGCTTCGACGCCAAGGAGTGCAGGACCGAGACGTTCCCGCTGCAGAACATCCATCCGCACCAGGTGCGGTTCATGCGCGAGTTCGAGCGGCAGGACGGCATCGCGTTCTTTCTCATCTACTTCACGGGACTCGACGTTTATTATTACCTGCCTTTCCGCAATTTCGAGCCGTTCTGGGACAGGATGGAAGCGGGAGGCCGCAAATCCTTCCGCTATGATGAACTGGATAAGACCTACATCCTGCCAAGAGAGCGCGGTGTCCTGGTTCCCTACCTCGAAATGATCAACAAGGACATCGCGGAGCGCGGCTGACAGGGCAGATGACCGGATCTTCATCGACCCGGCGGGAAGTACAGACAGAAGTCTTTCCCGAAAGCCTTCACATTGACAAACAAATGCCATTACGATAAACTTCATTCGGTTCAATATGATAGCATGGTAGCACGTTAATTCGTTAAAGTATTCAGAGGTATTATGTCAGACTCTAATCAGGATCTTCTCCACACGCCCGAGGGGCTGTGGGATCATTACGGGAGTGATCTTCGGGAAATTGAAACAGTGGAAGACAGTATTCTCGGTACCTTCCATTCGTTCGGCTTCGAGGATATCAAGACACCCGCGTTCGAATTCTTCGACGTTTTCTCGAAGGAGATCGGAACAAAGCCCTCGCGCGAGCTGTACAAATTCTTTGACAAGGACGGCAGCACGCTGGTTCTGCGGCCGGATTTTACGCCTTCGGTTGCGCGCTGCGCCGCGAAATATTTCATGGACGACACAAGACCCTTAAGGTTCTGCTACGAGGGTTCTGTCTTCGCCAATACGACAAGCCTGCAGGGCAAGCTCCACGAATCCACGCAGATGGGCGCGGAGCTCATCAATGACGACTCGATCTACGCGGACGCGGAAATGCTCGCCATGCTGATCGGATCGCTCCGCAAGGCGGGCCTTTCCCGCTTTCAGATCACGGTCGGGAACGTGGAGTACTTCAAGGGGATCTGTGAGGCCGCCGGCATCGGCGGGGAGACGGAGCCTGCCCTTCGCGAATATATTTCGTCCAAGAATTACTACGCCGCGGAGGATCTGTTAAAAAGCCGGAACATTGCGCCGAAGTATCAGGAGACGTTTCTGCGGATCACGAATTTCATGAAGACCGATGAGGACCTGCAGGGCGTCCTCGTGAGCGCGCCCAACAGCCGCGCGGCGAAGGCCATCGAGCGTCTCATTGACCTTTACCGCGTCCTTGCGGATTACGGTGTAACGGACTATATCAGCTTCGATCTGTCGCTCCTGTCGAAATACCAGTACTACACCGGCATCATTTTCAAGGGCTACACCTACGGCGTCGGCGACGCCATCGCGGCAGGAGGACGGTATGATTCGCTGCTGTCCCATTTCGGCAAGGACGCGCCGGCGATCGGCTTTGCGGTCATGATCGATTCCCTCATGGAGGCACTGCGTTCGCAGAAGGTATCCGTGCCCGAAGGCGAACCGGTGGAAACGCTCACCTACACCCCCGCGACGTTTGCGGTAAAGCTCAGGGAAGCCGGAAGACTCCGCGGCGAGGGCAGACGCGTGCAGCTCGTCCGGGGCTGAAAGCCGGAATTTTGCTGCTGCGCGGCTTGCTGCCGGCAGCCGGTATCAGGATAAGTATCAGGATATACTATGGATGAATTGACAATTGCACTGACGAAGGGCAGGCTTGCCGACCAGACGATGGAGCTTCTTGAGAAAGCCGGCTATCCCTGTGAGGAATTAAAGGAAGAGAACCGGAAGCTCATTTTCCACAACCGGGATCTTAAGCTGAACTTCTTCCTGTCGAAGGGGCCGGATGTCCCGACATATGTGGAATACGGTGCCGCTGACATCGGCATCGTCGGCTCCGACATCATCATGGAGGAAAACCGCCGCGCCTATGAGGTGCTGGACCTCGGCTTCGGGAAATGCCGGATGTGCGTCGCCGGCCCGGAATCCGCGCGGGACCTCCTGCAGCACCATGAGATGATCCGCGTGGCGTCGAAATATCCCGGGATCGCGCGGGAGTATTTCTACAACCGCAAGCACCAGACCGTCGACATCATCAAGCTGAACGGCTCCGTGGAGCTGGGGCCGATTGTCGGCCTGTCCGATGTCATCGTCGATATCGTGGAAACCGGCTCGACGCTGAAGGCGAACGGACTCACCGTCCTCGAGACGATCTGCGACCTGTCCGCGCGCATGATTGTGAATCAGGTTTCCATGCAGATGAAGACACAGCGCATCCAGGAAATGATCACGAACGTCCGCCGCGCGCTGGAGGATAGGTAATCAGCTGGAACAGTCCTGCGGCCAGATACGGAAAACCGGCTGCGCGGATTTCCCTTGATGTAGATTCACAAAAAGCCGCTGATGCGGCTTCTTGTGAATACGAGATGGATTCCTTCGGAATCATCTCGAAAGCGCAGCACGAAACTGCCTTCGCAAATTTCGAGCTGCAAGCCTGCTGACGCAGGCAAAGTGAGGCAACCATGAAAATCGTAAAACTGACGAATGAATCGCAGCAGGAGCTCCTGAATCTTCTGAAGGGGCGAAATCCCGCAAGCTATACTAAGCAGCAGTCCGCCGTCGATGACATCATCGAAAAGGTAAAAACCGGCGGCGACGAGGCGGTCCTCGCGCTGGAGAAGCAGTTCGACCACTGTGAGCTGACGCCGGAGACGCTCCGCGTATCAAAGGCGGAGATCGAGGAGGCGTATCAGCAGCTCGATCCGGAATTCATAGACGTCATGAAGCGCGCCGCGGGGAACATTGCGGACTACCACAGGAAGCAGATGCAGAACTCCTGGATCACGACAAGGGAGGACGGCGTCATTCTGGGGCAGAAGATTACCCCGATCGCCATCACCGGCTGCTACGTGCCGGGCGGCAGGGCTGTCTATCCCTCCAGTGTGCTGATGAATATCATTCCCGCGAAGGTTGCGGGTGTGCCGCGGATCGTGATGTGCACCCCTCCCGGACCGGACGGGAAGGCGCCTGCCGGCTCCGTCGCTGCCGCCGACATCGCCGGCGCGGATGAGATCTACAAGGTGGGCGGTGCCCAGGCAATCGCCGCCATGGCCTACGGAACACAGACCATTCCCCGCGTGGACAAGATCACCGGTCCCGGCAACATTTACGTCGCACTCGCGAAGAAGGCGTGCTTCGGCATCACCGGCATCGATTCCGTTGCAGGGCCGTCCGAGATCCTCGTCATCGCCGATGAGACCGCCAATCCGCGCTATATCGCGGCAGACCTGCTGTCCCAGGCGGAGCATGACCCGCTCGCGTCCGCTATTCTCCTCACAACGTCGGAGGAGTTCGCACGCCGGGTTTCCAAAGAGATCGACGGCTTCCTGCAGACGCTCTCCCGTGCGGAAATCATCCGGCAGTCACTCGACAGCTACGGGACGATTTTCGTTTCGGATTCCATGGATGCCCTGATTGACGCCGCAAACGCCATCGCGTCCGAGCACATGGAGATCGTAACGAAGGATCCCTATGAAATCATGACGAAGATTAAGAACGCCGGCGCCATATTCCTCGGCAGCTACAGCTCCGAGCCGCTCGGCGACTACTACGCGGGGCCGAACCACATCCTGCCGACCAACGGCACGGCACGGTTTTTCTCGCCCCTTGGCGTGGACGCCTTCATCAAGCGCACCTCGATCATTTCGTATTCCCGAAAGGCGCTGGAGGCAGTGCATAAAGACATCGAGCTCTTTGCGCAGAACGAGGGCCTCACCGCGCACGCGAACTCCATTGCCGTACGCTTTGAGGATCACGAATAATCCGCAGATGCGGATTTTCGTAATTTTGCCGGTGCCTTCGGCGCCCGGCTCCGGATCATACGTGTGAAACTGCCTTTACGGATTTCACACGATGGCTGCCTGCTGACGCAGGCAATTTGGAAAATCACAGATACGAAAGGAACGTTATGGCCAGGTCAGCGGAAATTGCACGCAAAACGAAGGAAACGGATATCGCTGTGTCTCTCAATCTTGACGGTAGCGGAAACGCGGAAATTGCAACGGGAATCGGCTTTTTCGACCATATGCTGGACGCGTTCGCGCGGCACGGTCTCTTTGACCTCTCAGTGAAGGCAGACGGAGACCTGAACGTCGACGGACACCACAGCGTGGAGGACACCGGTATTGTCCTCGGCGAGGCAATCCGTAAGGCAGCAGGAGACAAGAAAGGCATCCGCCGCTATGGCTTCTTCATCCTGCCGATGGATGAAGCGCTCGTCACCTGTGCCGTCGACCTCTGCGACCGGCCGTATTTCGTGTTTGACAACGAGGAGCTGATCACACCGCCCAGGGTGGGGGATTTCGACACGCAGCTCGTCCGCGAGTTCTTCTACTCCGTGTCCTACGCGGCCGGCATGAACCTGCACTTCAGGGTCGAGTACGGGCAGAACGCGCATCACATCATTGAGGCGATGTTCAAGGCCTTTTCCAAGGCGCTCGACATGGCCACGCAGACCGACCCCCGCATAACGGACGTCCTGTCCACAAAGGGATCACTCTGATTCTTCCTCGGCGTGTGCCCTGCGGCACGCATTTTCCCAATCCGTGCTACACTCATGGATGGGTTGAAGGCTTTCCCGATGATGCCCGCGTCAGCAGGCATCCATCGTGTGAAATCCGTGGAGGCGGTGTCACGCGCAGGATCACGAGCCGGATTCATCCAGACCGGAAGGGATCAGGGCGGACAGGAAGAGGGCAGGTATCATGGAGAATCAGTTCAAGAAATTTATTCCCAGCATTTATCTGAAAAACGGGAAGGCAACAAGATCGCTCACGGATCCGACCGTGGTCTTTGGCGATCCGGCACTTTTGGCGAGGACCTACGCGGATCATGACGCGGACGGGCTTCTCGTATTTGACCAGTCACTCGATGAAGCCGAGCACCGGAACGCGCTCGACGTCATTGGCAGGATCTGCCGCCAGGTAGGAGTCCCGGTCATCGGCGCGGGGCACATCGATACACCGAAAGACATCGAAGCTCTTCTGAACGCCGGCTGCACCATGGCCGCCGTGAACTTCTCCCGGCAGGACAATATCGAGCTCGTAAAGCCCGCCTGCCAGCGATACGGCAAGGGCCACATCGCCGCCTGCTACCGCGGCGTGGACGCGATAGAAGACAACCGCGCGCTCATCGATGCCTGCGTGACGGAAATGATCCTCATTGACGAGACCCAGATCGCAAAGGCACTGAAGATCGAGGGGACGCCCAGCATTCTCTCCATGCCTGATATCTCGCTCGACAAGGTGCTGGAATTTTTCTCCATGGGCAATGTCAGCGGCATCACCGGCAACGCCGTCAACGACAATTACCGGAACCTTTCGGATTTGAAAAAGCTCTGCAGGGAGAACGGCGCGTCCGTTCACTACCACGCGGCCAGATATGCCTGGAAGGACTTCAGGAAGGACCCGCAGGGCCTGCTGCCCGTTGTCGTGCAGGAGGACTCGACAGGAGAGGTTCTCATGGTAGCCTACATGAACGAGGAGGCCTACCGCATGACAGTCCGGACAGGCCGCATGACCTACTGGTCCCGCTCCCGCAATGAGCTCTGGATCAAGGGTGACACCTCCGGACACTTCCAGTACGTGAAGAGCCTCACCGGCGACTGCGACATGGACACCCTCCTTGCGAAGGTCGACCAGATTGGAGCCGCCTGCCACACCGGCCATCACTCCTGCTTCTTCCAGACCGACCAGCAAAGGTAATTGGATCAGAGACTTTTCTGCACAATCACCGGATCATTAATCGCATTATCAAGAAGCCTGCTCAGGAAACCCGTGTATCCCCTGCCTGTAGCTTTTGCCTTTTCAAGCGTAGCAGGAGAGATGCGAAGAGCTATAACAGGCTTTGTATTTCTGTTGCGGTTGGCTTTGGCAATAGCCGCCATCTCCGCGTACTGTTCCAGAGACAGTTCCGGGCAATCCTCATCGGGTATAACCGGCATAGAAGCAGCCGCCTCTATTTCTCTGATCTGGTCTTCGGTCGGCTTTTGTCCTGAATGAATTACTGTGCGGATAATTTTTTCATTGTCCATAATAAACTTTCCTTTCTGTTGGCGTTGCCATACGGGCGGATATTATTCGGGAAGCGTTATCACGCATCGTATAAACAACATACAGAATTCCCTGAACACAACCGATTACAACATAACGGTCTTCATCAACACTATGCACCCTGTCATAATATTCAATCCGTGAATCGTCGGCAAAAACCAAAGCAGCTGTTTCAAAGCTGACGCCATGTTTTTTAATATTTATCTGGTTTTTATTATCATCCCACTCAACAAGTGTTTCGCGAATTGAAGTTCTCATAACATATGTATAACTTGATGTAATACATTTGTCAAATAATCAGTTAAATTCAAAAGGGAGCCGTTTTAGCGGCTCCCTTTCCGATAAAAAAGGCACCGCGTCAGCGGTGCCCCAATACCCGGATTGAGGAGAAAGTGCGAAGGCACTTTCTCCGATCAGCCACGAACACGCCGCTTCGCAGGCGTGTTCGAAGCAAAAAGGCACCGCATCGGCGGTGCCTTTTTGGTTTGCTTACTGCTCCGGTTTCAGCTGGAACGTTGCGATCATCTTGCGCAGCACATCGGACTGGCCTGACAGCTCCTGGCTGGCAGCGGCGCTTTCCTCGGCTGTCGCGGCGTTCGTCTGCACAACCTTCGAAATCTGATCGATGCCCTCGTTGATCCGCTCGATTTCCTTGGCCTGCTGCTTCGAGGATTCCGCGATGCCGTCCATGAGGGAAACGGCTTCCTTCGTAACCTGAGACGATCTCGTCATGGACTCGGCCGTCTTCTGTACGATCTGAGAGCCGTTGTTGACAGCGGCGATTGTTTCCTCGATGAGGGTCGTCGTATTCTTTACGGACTCGGCTGACTTCTTCGCGAGGTTCCCGACCTCACCCGCAACAACCGCGAAGCCCTTGCCAGCCTGACCTGCCCTTGCGGCCTCGACGGACGCGTTGAGGGACAGGATATTGGTCTGGAATGCGATATCGTCGATCATCTTGACGATCTTGGAGATCTCGGAGGACTTCTCCTCGATCGTCTTCATGGCATCGACCATTTCCTTCATCATCTGGTTGCTCTCATGCAGCTCCTTGCCGGCGGCATTGGCCTTGTCGCGTGCACTCGTTGCGTCGTTCGCACTCTTCTTGATATTGTCGGAAACCTCCCTGATGCTGGAGGAGAGGGTCTGAACGGAATCGGCCTGCTCGGTCGAGCCCTGTGCGAGAGCCTGCGCCCCGTTTGCAACCTGGGAGGCACCCGCGTCGACCTGCGTCGTGGAGGAGTCGATCTGCCGCATCGTGCTGGAGAGATTTTCCAGCAGGTGCTCGAGGTTATCCTTGAGCTTGCGGAACTGGCCGTCGTAAGCACGCTGCGGAACAACCGTGAAATTCCCCTCGGAAACCTGCTGCAGGATTTCCGCCGTCTCATCAATGTAGCCCTGATAATCAGCGAGCTTAACCGTCGTTTCACTGAATGCCTTCTGCAGCTGGCCGACCTCGTCCTTCGACGTGACCTTCACATCGACGTTGAAGTCGCCGGAAGCGATCTTCTCCGCAGCGTCCTTCAGCAGGCTGATGGGCTTCACAATGCTGTTGCTGATGAACATGACTGCTACAATTGTCGCAATTACAATCAGGATGGCGAGAAGAGAGATGTTGCGGATGGTAGCTGCCTTGCCGCTTGCGATGAGGTTATTGACCTTCTCCATCGGAATGCCGACGAAATAGATGCCCGTAACGCTGTTGCCTTCCTTGATCGGGACATAACCGGTCATGTACTTCGTTCCGAGGATTTCCGCCTCGCCGAAGTAATTGTTTCCGGCCTTCACAGCGGCGTAAGCGGCACCTGACGTATCGAGGTTTGTGCCGACAGCGCGGCTTCCGTCTTCCTTCTTAATGGTAGTGAGGACGCGGACGTAATCGGAGCCGTTCGCCGCGAAGATCGTGGCAACCTCACCCATATCCTCGGCAAACTTGTCGATGTGATCGAACTTGCCCTCGATGGACGTTCCGTTCTGGGCGAGCATTTTGCCGTCACCCTTGCAGGTCAGCGTGCCGAATTTCTCGGACAGATAATCCTCGAGCATGCCGGCACCGCCCTCCAGCTGATCCGTCACGATCGTGTTTACAACTGTGTCCGTGCTCTTCTGGCTGCTCTCAATCGTTGCCACCATTGTGACAAACGAGGCGATGATCGCAATGAGACACACGGTCACCGTCAGTTTTACTTTCAGGCTTTTTTTCATATTCATCCCCCTTACCAAAATGAATTTTTCAGGTAAAAAACGCCTTACTATATTTATCGAACCAATATCTGTTAATTATAAAACGATTGCGATAAAATTTACAGCCCGGATGTGATGGTTTTCGGAAGATCTGACCGGCAGGCGGAACATTCACGCCCCGGTGATGCTGAAGATAATTTTCCGCTTGCATTCCGGCGTCTGTGGTGTTACCATCACACAGTATGCCGCTTGACGAGGCTTTTGCAGGCTGTGCGCACCAGTACCGTGCCGCACGGCAAGAAGACCGGATGAGCTTCCAGTTATCCATGATACACCATTCCGACACGGAAGGTGCAGGCAGGGACACGGGATACGAGATGCCGGCGCCTAAATCAGCGAGACTGATGAGAAGGAGGTACCGTAGATGTACGCAATTATCGCAACTGGTGGAAAGCAGTATAAGGTTTCTGAGGGTGATGTAATCGACGTTGAGAAGCTCAACGCCGAGCCCGGGAACAAGGTGACGTTCGACCAGGTTCTGGCGGTCAGCGGCGACACGTTAAAGGTTGCCGGTGACGTAAAGGGCGCTTCGGTAGAAGCAACCGTTATGGACCAGGGCCGCGGGAAGAAGATCACTGTCTTCCATTACAAGCCCAAGACCGGCTATCGCAAGAAGAACGGTCACAGACAGGCTTACACAAGAGTGAAGATCGACGCCATCAAGGCCTGAGCCTCACCCTTTGTAAACCGCAGACAGAAGCCATTATGACGAAGGTTCAGATAGTGAAGACGCGGGACGGACAGGTTCGTTCGTTTCACGCGACGGGCCACACCGGTTACGCCGAAGCGGGCGGGGATATCGTCTGCGCAGGTGTTTCCGCCATCGTAATCAGTACGGTGAACAGCCTGCAGGATCTGCTGCATGAGGACATCGATGTCGAAGCCGACGAGGTGAACGGCGGAGATATCCGGGTCACATTCAACGGCGCACCGTCCGGGGGAGCCGCACTCCTTGTGGATTCCATGATCCACGGGCTGGAATGGATCCGGCGGCAGTACGGCAGTCAGTATCTGAGCTGTCAGATCAAGGAGGTAGAATGATGTTAAACTTAAGCCTTCAGTTCTTCGCACATAAAAAAGGTATGGGATCCACCAAGAACGGCCGTGATTCCAATGCCAAGAGACTTGGTGCCAAGAGAGCGGACGGACAGTTTGTCAAGGCCGGCAACATCCTTTACAGACAGCGCGGGACGAAGATTCATCCCGGCGTCAATGTAGGAATCGGCGGCGATGATACCCTTTTCGCGCTGGAAGATGGAATCTTAAGATTCGAGAGAGTGGGCAAGACTCAGACAAGAGCCAGTGTTCACCCTGTAGAGAACAGGTAATCCATTCAGGCTAAGGAACCGTCCTGGCAGAAATGCCAGGGCGGTTTTGTTATCCGGCTTAATCATCATCAAAGCTGATTCAGCGGCAGTCGCGTTCCGGCCTCCGGTGCGGAACGCGGCTGCCGCTAAGACACAGGAGCATTCCATGGCATTCGTAGATAAGGCCCGTGTATTCATACAGAGCGGCAGGGGCGGCAACGGCCATATTTCGTTCCGCAGGGAGAAGTTTGTCCCGGCAGGCGGCCCTGACGGCGGCGACGGCGGCGACGGCGGCAGCGTGATCTTCGTCGTGGACGAAGGGCAGAACACGCTGGAGGACTATCGCCACGCTTCGAAATTTTCCGCGCCAAACGGTGAGGACGGCAAGGGCAGGAACATGACCGGCCGCCGCGGGGAGGATCTCATCCTGAAGGTACCGGAGGGGACGCTGATCCGCGAAGCATCATCCGGCAGAGTCATCACAGACTTATCCGGGGACAACCGCCGCTGTGTCATTTTAAAGGGCGGCAGGGGCGGCAAGGGAAACCAGCACTTTGCGTCCAGCACCATGCAGGCGCCGAAATTCGCGGAGCCTGGCGGTGAGGCGAAAACGCTCGAAATTCTCATGGAGCTCAAGGTCATCGCAGATGTCGGACTCGTTGGATTCCCGTCCGTCGGCAAATCGACGCTTCTGTCGATTGTCAGCAACGCAAAGCCGAAGATAGCGGCTTACCATTTCACGACGCTGACGCCCATGCTGGGCGTCGTGGACCTGCCTGATGCGCATGGCTTTGTCATGGCGGATATCCCCGGCCTCATTGAGGGAGCCGCGGACGGCGCGGGCCTGGGCGATGAGTTCCTGCAGCACATCGAGCGCTGCAAGATCCTCATCCACATGGTCGATGCCTCCGGCTCCGAGGGGCGTGACCCGCTCGAGGATATCGAGAAAATCAACCACGAGCTGGAAAAATACAGCATCGACCTCATGAAGAAGAAGATCATCATCGCGGCCAACAAGATGGACCTCATCCCCGCTGATCTTCTCGGGACGGAGCTCGATCCTGTTCTGCGCATCCGGGAAAAATATGAGCCTCTCGGCTATCAGATTTTTCCGATTTCGACCGCAACCAGACAAGGCGTGCGCGAAATGCTGTATACTATCAGCAGCGAGCTCGACAGGCTCCCGAAGGGCGCGACCGTCTATGCGTCGGAATACGATCCCGAGACGGAGCTTGCTGCGCAGAGCGAGGCACCAGTCACCGTTTCCTATGATGAAGACAGCGGCATGTACGTCGTGGAGGGGCCCGGCGTCGAGCGTATGCTCGACCGCACGAACCTCGAGACGGAGAAGGGCCTTGCCTTCCTGCAGAAGTTCGTGGAGGAGCGGGGCATCAATGACCGCCTGAAGGAGCTTGGCATCCACGAGGGCGACATCGTCCGGCTCTACGGACATACATTTGAGTACTATGAATGAGTCGCCGATGCTCCATTTTGGGGATTCGATTTAAGGAGTTATCAATGGAACTGAGCAGCAAGCAGCGCTCTTATCTGATGGGCCTTTCGCAGACCGTGGAGCCCATCATGCAGATCGGCAAGGCCTCCGTGACGCCTGAGGTCGTGCAGTCGGCGGAAGAGGTTTTCAACAACCGGGAGCTGATCAAGATCTCCGTCCTGAAAAACTGTGAGGAGGACGTCCGTCTCGTCGCGGACAAGCTCTCGAAGAGAACTCACGCGGTCCTGGTGCAGTGTATCGGGCGCCGCTTCATCCTGTACCGTCCGTTTAAGGATCCCGCGGACCGTAAGATCGTTCTTCCGAAATGAGAACCGGAATACTCGGCGGGACATTTGACCCGGTTCATCTGGGGCACCTTATTCTCGCGGAAACCGCACAGGAAGCGGCGGGGCTGGACCGGGTCCTTCTTGTCCCGACCGGCTGCTCGTATTTCAAGAGGGACCGGGACGTCACGGATCCTGCCATCCGTCTTGAGATGACACGACTTGCGGCAGAGGGGAATCCGCACCTTTTCGTCTCGGATGTGGAGTCGAAGCGTCCCGGCAACAGCTATACCTGCGAGACGCTCGAAGAGCTCCACAGACTTTACCCGGAGGACACGCTCTTTTTCATCATCGGGGCGGACACCCTGTTCATGATGCCACTCTGGAAGGACCCGCAGAGGATTTTTGACCTCGCGGACATCCTGGTGGAAACACGGGAGGACGAAATCCCGGAAGAAAAGCTTAAGGCTCAGATCCTCCTTATGGAGCAGCAGTACCAGGCACGGATCCATCCGCTTCCTGTCCGCAATATCGAGATCTCATCGACGGAAATCCGCGAAAGGGTGCGGGATGGCCGCTCCATCCGCTACCTTGTCCCGCAGGCGGTGGAGGATAAGATACGGGAGCAGGGACTGTATTGCAGATGAAACGGTCCCTGCTGCCGCAGGCACAATGAGTCAGGCAAAATAAGTCAGGCAAAATAACCCCGCATACTTTCGGGCTGCCCTTAAGGAGCTTTATCCCGATAAAAAAACATCAACAGCAGCAGTCATCCGCAGGGAGGGACATCAGGTGTGAAAAACAAGGACAGACTGAATCTGTACCGGCAGGTCGAGAAGGAGCTGAAATATTCGCGCTTCATCCACACCATGGGCGTCGCCTTCACGGCTTCCTCGCTCGCGGAGCGCTATGGCGCGGATGTGAAGAAGGCCGAAACCGCGGGCCTTCTGCACGACTGCGCGAAGTACATTCCCGTCGCCGAGATGGAGAAAATCTGCGAGAAAGCCGGCATTCCGGTCTCCGAGACGGAACGGGGCAGCGCAGCGCTTCTTCACTCGAAGGCAGGCTCGGTCCTCGCGCGGACGAAGTACGGCATTGACGATCCCGAAATCACAGACGCCATCCGTTACCATACGACGGGCCGCCCGGACATGACGCTGCTCGACAAGATCATTTTCATTGCGGATTACATTGAGCCGGGCAGAGACACCGCGCCGAATCTTGACAAGATCCGGGCCGCCGCCTTTCAGGGCAGCAGCATCAACGAAGCACTCGTCATGATCCTTCGCGATACACTGAACTACCTCGGCAAATCCGGGGCCGCCGTAGACCCCATGACGCGGAAAACATACGAATATTACACAAATCCACCTGTCTAGAACAGGCTTTGTTACTTTATCTTAAATACTTTTATCACGCCAATCATTTACTGTTGAAAGGAACGTTATGTCTGAAAACGCAAAGCAGCTTGCGAAGCTCGCAATCGAAGCACTGGAAGACAAGAAGGCAGTCGATATCAAGGTCATTGACATCAGCGAGGTGTCCGTCCTTGCGGACTACTTCATCATCGCCAACGGAAACAACCGCAGCCAGATTCAGGCCCTTTCCGATGCTGTCTGCGAGAAGCTCGGAAAGGCCGGTTACCCCGAACGGGAAGTAGAGGGCTACAACACCGCCAACTGGATCCTCATCGACTTCGGCGACGTCATCGTTCACATCTTTGACCAGAAGGACCGCCTTCTCTACGATCTCGAACGGATCTGGAGAGACGGGAAGCAGATCGATTCCGCGGAGCTGGGCGATTAACGCGCCCCGGCTACGCGCATTTTCTGCTGATCTGTATATCGGCTTTAAGCCTGGGTGAAGCAGGCCTTCGCGGACAGATATTCACGGAGACTGCCTGCCGGCACGGTACAATGGAAATTATGTCTTACATCGAATTTCAGCATGTGAACAAGGAGTACCGGATGGGAGAGACGACGATTCACGCCCTTCGCGATGCCTCGTTTCAGGCGGAAAAAGGCAGACTCTCCATCATTCTCGGTGCCTCCGGCGCCGGCAAGACAACCGCGCTCAATATTCTGGGCGGTATGGACCGGGCGGCCTCAGGGCATGTGCTCGTTGACGGAAACGACGTCACACGGTATACGAACCGTCAGCTGACCGGCTACCGCAGGACAGATATCGGCTTTGTTTTTCAATTCTATAACCTCGTTCCCAACCTTACCGCGCTCGAAAACGTCGAGCTCGCGGTACAGGTGACGGGAAATCACCTCGATCCGTCCGAGGTTCTCGACATGGTTGGCCTTTCCGACCGGAAGGACAATTTCCCCGCGCAGCTCTCAGGCGGCGAGCAGCAGCGCGTCTCCATCGCGCGCGCCATTGCGAAGAACCCGAAGCTGCTGCTGTGCGATGAGCCGACCGGCGCGCTCGACGACGCGACCGGCAGACAGATCCTGCAGCTCCTGCAGGACGCGTCACGGGAACACGGAATCACCGTCCTCATCATCACCCACAATTCCCTCATCGCGCCGATGGCCGACCGCCTCATCCGTTTTAAGAGCGGCGAGGTCATCAGTCAGACAGACAACCCGTCCCCGAAGCCCGTTTCACAAATCGACTGGTAATTTTTCCTTTCACTCCAAAGGAAGATCAGCCAAATTTCGCCGATGCTCCATTTGGCTGATTCGAGCGGATGCCGGAGACACCCGCTCGGTGAATCCGTACAGGAAAGCGCCTTCGCACATTTCCTGTACGCCATAAGGAGAAAGCGAATGAATTTAAGAATCCGGGAACGAAGCAGACCGGATGGATATAACTGCCAGATGAAGCCGCAAAATACTACAGCCGCACATTCAGAAAACAGCACACAGACAGGATCGGGTACAACGCGTCATAGCTCCGCGCGCGGCGGCGCATTCAGGAAAGACATCCTCCGCGCGATCACAAAGGGGCGGAAACGGTTCTGGTCCATCGTGGCGATCGCGGCCCTCGGAACCATGATGTTTTCCGGACTGCAGGCAGGCTGTCAGGATCTTCGCGTCTGTGCGGACCGCTTTTTCGACGCGCAGGGACTGCATGATCTGCAGATTGTTTCCACACTGGGCCTTACAGAAGGGGACGTTCAGGCCCTTTCTGCGCTCGATTCCGTGGAAAAAGCGGAGGGAATCTATACTGAAACTGTCTCCCTGAGCCTGCAGGATAACTCCGTCATGGATGCCGGTCTCGTCACCTTGAGCACGCAGGGAATCGATGTCCCGTACATCGTGGAGGGCTCTCTGCCTCAGAAAGCGGATGAAGCCGCTGTATCACAGAAATTTGCCCGCGACACCGGTCTTGGCGTCGGAGACACCTTCACCGTCACACCGGAAGATTCTGTACCGGGCGGCGATGCAGATGCTTCCGATTCTTCCGGCGGCACGTCCGGTACCCCCGATCCATCCGGTTTTGAGATCAGTCTGCCAGAGGAATCCGGCAGTAAATCACATCTTCTGTGTACTGCCTTTACCGTCACCGGCATTGTGACGGATCCGCAGGACGTGGACAACCCGTTCAGTGCCGTCGCCTACCGCACCGACAGCACGAAAAAGGACACCGCCTTCATCCTGAAGGAAGCCGTGGACAGCACGGTTTACAGCTCTGTGGTTCTCACGGTGAAAAATTCGGATAAACTATTCTGCTTCGGAGAGGATTACGAAAGCCTCGTCCGGAAGACCGGTGATGCCATCCGGGACACGGTCCGGAGCGACAGGATACAGGCGCGCTATCACGAGGTCGCAGACTCCGCGCAGCAGGAGCTGGATGATCAGAAGGCGGAGGCGCAAGCAAAGCTCTCCGATGCGGAAAAGGAGCTGAACGGCAACCGCCGGAAATTGACCGCGTCCGAAGAAAAACTCAATGAGACCAGGCAGCGGCTCGAAGAGGCGTCAGCGTCGCTTGATACACAGCAGCAGGCCCTGGATGCGCAGACTGCGTCCATCCGTTCACAGCTTCCGGAGGACGTTCCCGTGCCGGAACCGCAGGCGTCACAGCTTGCCTCAGCTAGGGCACAGCTGGAAACTGTGCGTCAGCAGCTCAAAGAGGGACAAGCGAAGTATGAGAGCGGCCTTGCGGAATATCAGGATGGACTCGCCAGGCTGAATCAGGCGGAAACGGAGCTTGATGAAAAAAGGGCGGACCTTGAGCAGGAGTTTGCAGACGCACAGGACAAGATCGACAGGATCGGACTGCCTTCCTGGTACATCCGCAGCCGTGAAAGCCTGTCGGGATACTCCAACATTTCATCAGACGCGGATTCCATCCAGTCCATCGGAACCGTGTTTCCGATCGTGTTCTTCCTGGTCGCGTTCCTCGTCAGTCTCACGACGATCACCCGTATGGTGGAAGAGGACAGGGGACTCATCGGGACGTACAAATCCCTTGGCTTCACAGACCGCGAAATCCGCCGCAAATATCTTGCCTTTGCGGGTCTTGCCTGCCTGACCGGCGTGACAGCAGGAACGCTTCTTGCGTTCCTGGGGCTCCCGACGTTCCTGTTTACGGTGTTTCAGGTGATGTACCTGATCCCCTCGTTTGTCTACACCTTTATTCCCGGCTGGGGTATTTCCGGTGCGCTGCTGTTTCTTTTCGGGATCGTCCTGGCGGCCTCGCTCGCCTGCCGGAATCAGCTGAAGCAGGTTCCTGCCACGCTCATGCGGCCGAAGGCTCCGCCGGCAGGTTCCCGGGTGTTCCTGGAGCGGATCACTCACGTCTGGAGGAGGTTCAGCTTCCTGCAGAAGGTGACGGCGCGGAACCTCTTCCGGTATAAAAAGCGCATGTTCATGACCATCTTCGGAATCGGCGGCTGCATGGCGCTTCTGCTGTTCGGATTCTCCATCCGGGATTCCGTCGCGGACCTTAGGCCGCGGCAGTACGGCGAAATCCAGCGCTACGATCTCATGGCTGTTTCCTCTGAAGAAAATAATGAGAACCTGCTGCAGATTATGGATGCCGATACCGGCACGGCAGTGCAGGACTGCCTGTCCGCCGGAATACAGTCTGTAAAAATCAGTGTTCAGGGTACTTCGGATTCCCCGGATTCCGGTTCGCAGAAGGAGCTGTCCGTCCAACTCATTGTTGTTCCGGACGGGGCAGACTTAAGTCCGTATACCCGTCTCGTAAGCGGTGGAAAAGAGCTTCGGCTGAATGACAAAGCTGTGATCTGCACGCTGAACGCGTCGAAGGTTCTGGGTTTTGCGGCGGGAGATCCGGTGAGGATCCAGCTTCCGGACCTCTCGGAGGCAGAGGCTGAGATTACTCAGATCTCGGACAATTATCTGGGCAACATGGTCTATATGACGCGGTCCGCGTTTGAGAGTCTGTTCGGGGAGGATGCGTATGAAGCGAACGCAGTGTTCGCAAACCTGCTCCTTCCTGCGGACCAGCAGGCGGCCTACGCTGACCGGCTGTCGGAAAAGGACGGAGTGCTGACCGCCGTCTCCACGCAGAAACTGAAGGACGAATTTGAAGACACGTTCCGACTCATGAACATGGTCGTCGCCATCATCATCGTCATGTCCGCGGCGCTCGCCTTCGTTGTGCTGTTTACCCTGCAGACCACGAATATCTCGGAGCGCGAGCGGGAGCTCGCAACCATGAAGGTACTCGGCTTCTATGACCGCGAGGTTCATTCCTATGTGAACCGCGAGACATTCCTCCTGTCCGCGATCGGCATCGTCCTCGGCATGCCGCTCGGCAGGCTCTTCGCGCAGTCGCTCGTTGTCATCCTGAACCTGCCCTCCATCTACCTGAAGGTCTCCCTGTGGCGGATCAGCTACCTTTATGCCGCCGGCCTGACCATTCTGTTTGCGCTCATTGTCGGTCTTGTAACGAACCGCACCCTCAACCGCATCGACCCCGTCACCGCGTTGAAAAGCATTGAATAAGATCACACGGGCTCCGCTGATGCGGAGCCCGTTGTGATTCGAACGCGACGCCATCCGGCATCGCGTTCGTGAAGCTTCGGAGAAAACGCCTCCGCGTTTTCTCCGAAGCTTCACGCTGTGAATTTATTGAAGCAGAACAAAACAGAAACAGGCTCCGCAATGCGGAGCCTGTTTCTGTTTATCAGCGCATGATCCGGTAGACGCCGAAGACCTTGCCGAGGATGATGCAGTGGTCGACGATGATCGGCTCCATTTCATCATTTTCCGGCTGCAGGCGGATGTGTCCCTTCTCTTTATAAAAACGCTTTACCGTTGCGGAATCATCGATCAGGGCAACTACAATCTCACCGTTCTCAGCCGTGCTGCACGAATTGACGAAGATGTAATCCCCGTCCAGGATACCGGCATTGATCATGGAGGTTCCGTGAACCTTCAGGACATAAGACTCACCGGAAGGAACATTCTCGGACGGAACAGGGAAATAGCTCTCGATGTTCTGCTCCGCGAGGATCGGCTGCCCGGCGGCAACGCGGCCCACAATCGGAAGCGAGGTTGTCTCCGTGCGGAGCATTTGGAAATTGTCATCACAGATCTCAATGGCACGCGGCTTCGTCGCATCCCGCTTAATATATCCGTTCTTCTCGAGCGTCTCCAGATGAGAATGAACGGAAGAGGTCGACTTCAGATTAACCGCCTTGCAGATCTCGCGGACCGCCGGCGGATAACCCCGGTCAAGGATTTCCTGCTTGATGTAATCCAGGATTTCCTGCTGTTTCTTGGTAATACGTCCCTTCGGCATGTCTGTCCCTCCGCATTCATTCCTATCTGAAATCAGGTGACAGCAGTAACTGTATATTACAGCACTGCGTACAGTAAGCGCAGTCAGAAAAATCTGCGTGTCTGTATTCATCTCACAGCATGACCGGCCTGTTTACACATCCTGCATGACTGTCAGAATGAACATAAGTTCATAACCTAATTATAAGCACTATCTGACGAAAAGGCAAACACATTTTCCAAAAGTCTGTTCCGAAAAAATGTTCGATTTTCCATTGACATTCGAATGTCTGTTCGCTATACTTCAGCATGTGGGGGAAACAGGTGTTCCGAACGCATGAACCGAACAGATATGCGCCTGTGATCTTCGAAAGTTTCCGGACAGCCGGCTGCGGGCTGTTTCGGCACGGATACAGACAGCAGACGGGTATTGGATCATGAAAGACATTCGGCCGGCAGCGGCAGAGTGAGAGCAGCAGGAGGCAGGAGATGAGTTACCGGGTCAGGGCAGCGAGAGCCAGAAAGGCACGTGAAATTTATATTCAGAATGTACACTTTGTGATGGTATTGATTACGATAGCAGCGGTGCTTCTGACAGCGATGACTGTTTTCCGTTTTTCCTCTCATGCACAGGCGGAGTCGGATCATCCGGCATACAAGTATTACACCAGTGTCACAGTCTCAGCGGATCATTCGCTGGACGACATTGCAGCTGAAAACTCCGATCCGGCCTACTACAGGTCTGTGGAAGACTATCTTGAAGAGGTAGCGCAGATCAACCACCTTGCAGTGGAAGACGGTGCGGTTGTCGGCGCTGTCCCCGGAGCGCAGATCATCGTTCCCTACTACAGCTATGAATTCAAATAGAGACAGGCTCCGGACGAGGCCTGTCTGCTGTTACAGCAGCGTCGATTCAGCAATTCTCCTCAAAATGAAACGGATTCGCGGCTATTTTTGTAAAAATATTTTTTGATTTCGATGCTAAGATAGTAGCGGTTCGTTTGATTTGATTGTGATTGCAGGAAATTGCCGTATATTTCTCCGAAACGTATGGCTGAAACATTTTCCTGCAGAGAGGGGACAAGGGAATGGATTCCTTGGAATTGTGCCGTGAACTGGCCATCATTATCGTCGCTGCCAAGATCTGCGGCCTGGTGGCGCGCAAGATCCGTGT
This sequence comes from uncultured Lachnospiraceae bacterium, assembly GCA_900316855.1. GTDB lineage: Bacteria > Bacillota > Clostridia > Lachnospirales > Lachnospiraceae > CAG-791. The sequence goes on from ONEK01000009.1 coordinate 75,224, forward strand.
GCCGCAGGTTGCCGGCGAGATTGTCGCCGGACTCATCATCGGACCCAGCCTGTTCGGCTGGGTGCAGACGTCTGATTTCCTGGGAGATCTCGCGGAAATCGGCGTGATCTTTCTGATGTTCAACGCTGGACTCGGCACGAACATCAACACACTGAAGAAGACCGGCATCAAGGCAACGCTCATCGCCTGCGCCGGTGTGTTTATCCCGCTGATCTGCGGAGCGCTTCTGTTCATGACATTCTATGGCTGGTCAGCGCCCGGAACGGAGGAGTTCTACCGCGGCATTTTTATCGGCACCATCCTGACCGCCACCAGTGTCAGCATTACGGTACAGGCGCTTAAGGAGCTGGGAAAGCTCTCGACAGAGGTCGGTCAGACGATCATGAGTGCGGCCATCATCGATGACGTCATCGGCATTCTCGTCCTGACATTCGTCATCGGCCTGAAGGACCCTTCCCAGTCGATCGCGAAGGTGGTATTCAGCACGGCGCTGTTCTTTGTGTTTGCCGTCGGTGCAGGCTATGTCATATTCATAGCATTCCGCAAAATCGATGAGCGCTGGCCTCATACGCAGCGTATTCCGATCCTGGCGATGGCCCTGGCGTTCGGCTTCTCCTATATTGCTGAGCACTTCTTCGGCGTCGCGGATATCACAGGCGCTTACTGCGCAGGTGTCATCCTGAGCTCCATTTCGGATTCCGATTATATTTCCCGCAAGATGGATATTGAGTCGTACATGCTGTTCGGACCCATTTTCTTTGCCTCCATCGGCCTGCAGACCAATGTCCGTGAGCTTGATATGACCATCCTGCTGTTCTCGGTATTCTTTGTGATTGTCGGTATGGCGGCAAAGGTTGTGGGCTGCGGCGCCATGGCAAGGATTCTCCGGTATAACGGCTCCGATTCCCTGAAAATCGGCTGCGGTATGATGACGCGCGGCGAGGTTGCACTCATTGTCGCGCAGCGCGGCCTGAAGATGGGACTTCTGAAGGAGCAGTTCTTTACCTCCGTCATCCTGCTGATCATCGTCAGCTCCATTACAACGCCGATCATCCTCAAGCTCCTGTATTCCCGCAATGTTACTAAGCCTGCGTCTATAAAGGCGCAGTGACCAGGTTTCCACCCGCCTGTCACGCACATCCACGTAAGGACGTGAAAATCCCCCGCTGCCGGCAGCGGGGGATTTAAAGGGGCCCGTTCCGCTTATTCAGGCTTCTCACGCAGCTTCACGATATTGGCGGCGCTGCGCCTCCTGTCCTCGTCAATGGCGGCATAGTGGCGCTTTGTGGTATTGACATCCTTGTGGCCCAGCACATCCGCAACGAGGTAAATATCGCCTGTTTCGCGGTAGAGCTCCGTGCCGTACGTGGAGCGGAGCTTATGCGGGGTGATCTTTTTCAGCGAGGTGACCGTGAGGGCATATTTTTTCACAAGCTTTTCCACGGCGCGCACCGTGATCCTGCGGTTCTGCATGGACAGGAAGAGGGCATTTTCCGAGCCCTTCTGCGGCTGCATTTCGTTTCTCTGTTCCAGGTAGATGTGCAGCTGCTGCTCAACCTCATCGCCGAAATAGACAATCGCGTCGTATCCGCCCTTGCGGTGGACCCGGATTCCGTCCTCGTCGAAGTTGACATCCTGCACATCGAGTCCCACGCATTCGCTCACACGGATTCCGGTCCCCAGAAGGAGCGTCAGCAGAGCCATGTCGCGCGTCTTCGTTTTCTCATGGTATTTCAGCTGTGCCTTCGTCAGCCCCGTGCCGTCCTCCACCTGATCCAGGAGCCTTGCCACCTCGTTCGGCTCCAGCCGGATGATCGGCTTGGCGTGGCGCTTGGGCATGGCAACGAGGGCCGCCACATCCTTTTCGATCAGCTCCGATGTATAGAAGTAGCGGTACATGCTGCGCAGGGCAGACAGCTTGCGCGATTTCCCGCGGTCGTCATTGGTGTAGACCTTTCCCTCTTTTTCATAATACGTGCAGTATTCCAGGAAGTCCTCGATGTCCTCCTTTTCAATGCGGTCCAGCACGGACAACGGGAAATCATGAATTTCCATTTTCGCAAGGATCGGGTTGTTCTCGTGCATATATTCGAAGAAAACCCTGAGGTCATAGGCATAGGCAAGCCTCGTCCTCGACTCTGTTGTCTCCGCAATCCCGCGGAAAAACTGCCTGCAGAATGAGGGGAGCTCCCGGTATAATTCACGCATCTTCAGCGTATTCTGAATGTCCACCTTCTCGTTATACGTTTCGCGGTCGGCATCGGTGTGCTGCATCTTCAGTCCCTCGTTTTTTGATTTTCCCGGATCCTGTTTCTGATTTTCCGGTTAACGCTGCTTCTGAGAGCAGGCAAGTATTCGTTAAACATCTGTTTTGAATTGTAGCACGAAGCGGCAGGACAGGAGCGGATCAGGATGACAAAATCTTCCCGTTTTCAGGGACGCTCTGATTCCCGAATCATGCTATGATTTAGGTGTCAAAAGTACCAATTGGTATAACATGACATACGAATTGCTTCGCAGCTCCGCTGCTTCCGCAATTCTACAAACATCCGAAATCCGCGCACCGCTATTGAGTTTACAATACCCGAGGGGATGCCGAAGGCATCACCTCGTAGTATGAAAGATGGAGCGTAAGTGACATCTTTCATACTCACTTTCGGATGTTTGGACTCACTTTCGGATGTTTGGCGGGTCCCAAGTCCAAATCGCTATTCGAGCAAGCTCGAAAGCGATTTGGTACATTTGACCCTTATGTCATGCTATACTTTCATTGTTTACATTTCAAAAGCGGGGATCAGCCGGCCGGCACGGCAATTCGTCCGTAAATCTTTCGTAATTCGTTCGCCGGTCACGCCTCTGTGACCCGCGGCGTTTCATTTGACATCCGGGAGAGCTATGCGCAAGTTTCGTCTTTCAAAGGATCAGATCACATGGGGAATCACAATCTTCCTGACTGCGGCGGCAGTGATGATATTCGTCTATCTGCTGTACAATGGTTCGAAATTTACCGGAACCGTGGGGAAGATGTTCCATTCGGTGGCCGCAATCCTCGTCGGCATCGTGATCGGCTACGTCCTGAGTCCTGTCCTGAACTTCATTGAGCGCAGCATTCTGGCCCCCATTTATAAAAAATGCGGCATCGACGTCTGGAGCAACCGCAGGAAGCTCCGCCAGATGCGCGCAATTTCTGTCGCCATAACGATCATATTCTTCATCCTGATGCTGTACGCGCTCATTATGATTGTCGTGCCGCAGCTGTTCACCAGTATCCAGACCATCATCAAAAACATCGGTATTTACCAGGCGAACGTCGAGCATTTCTTCAACGATACGCTGCGGAACAACCCGCAGCTGTCGGAATCTGTCCAGAACATCATCAACGACGTCACGGATAAGGTTGAGGAATTCATCAGCTCGGATGTCATGCCGAAGATGAGCGATGTCATGGAGACAGTATCGAAATGGGCCGTCAGCATCGTGAAGGGGTTCTTCAACTTCTTCGTCGGCATCATCGTTTCCGTTTACGTCCTTTATTCCAAGGACAAGTTCTGTGCGCAGGGCAAAAAGCTTGCCTATGCCGTTTTCAAGGAAAAATGGGCTAACGAGGTCATCGGTCTTTGCCGGTACACCCACTACACGTTCATCGGCTTCATTTCCGGCAAGATCCTGGATTCGCTCATTATCGGCATCCTGTGCTTTATCGGCACGACCATCATTGGCACCCCCTTCCCGGTGCTGGTGTCCTTCATCGTCGGCGTGACGAACGTCATTCCGTTCTTCGGGCCGTATATCGGCGCAATCATCTGCAGCATCCTGGTGTTCATGATCGATCCGCTGCAGGCGCTGTTCCTGCTGATTTTCATCATTGCGCTGCAGCAGTTTGACGGCAATATCCTGGGTCCCTGGATCCTCGGCGATTCTACCGGGCTGTCCAGCTTCTGGGTAATATTCGCCATCATGTTCTTCGGCGGCATCTGGGGTGTTATGGGCTGGATTATAGGTGTGCCGATCTTCGCCGTGTTCTACCACATTGTAGGACGCATTGTGCGGCATTTCCTGCGCGTGAAGAACCTGCCGACGGATACCCACGATTACTACGACATTGCCTATATGGAGGGCGGCGCCATCCGCTCGCTCAGGGACCCGGACAGCACCGCCTATCATTCGAAGCGCCCCGGCAATTCCTGGAAGCGGATCCTTCGCCTGCACCGGATCGGGAAGAAGAAATCCGAAGGAAAATAAAACGGTTTTGCCTGTGTGCTGCCTTGCAAAGTTCCTGAAAGCGTAAGAAAAGGTAAGAAGGAAATCACCATGCGTTTTGTCATTCAGCGTGTACAGCACGCGGACGTTAAAGTCGATCAGAAGACAGTAGGCTCCATCGGGCACGGGTTTCTCGTCCTCATCGGCATCGCGGAGGATGACACGAAGGAGCGTGCGCAGAAGATGGTGCAGAAGCTGCTGCGCCTTCGGATCTTCGAGGATGAGAACGGCAAAACCAACCTCGACCTTGCGGCGGTCGGTGGGGAGCTTCTCCTCATATCCCAGTTCACACTTTACGCGGACTGCCGCCACGGCAACCGTCCCTCGTTTATCAACGCCGCGAAGCCGGAGCTCGCTGAACCCCTTTATCAGTACATCATTCAAACCTGCAGGGAATCCGGCGTCCCCGTCGTGCAGCACGGCATTTTCGGCGCCGACATGAAGGTCAGCCTCCTCAATGACGGCCCCTTCACCATCGTTCTTGACTCCTCCGAGCTCGGATATTAACACACCGGTGTTATTCTTTTCACCCGGAATTCTCCGCGCAGAAAACTCTTCAGCGGTAAAAACAACACGCAAAGAGCAGGCGTGATATTACGTTCATCTGTCTACTAATTAAATAGTAGACTAATATATGTCGAAATTTTCCGTTCTGTGTTCTGCTCTTTTTCCATCTCCTGACCAAAATTGACCAAATCTTTACGGAGCCTGCGAATAATCTTTTCTTTTGGTTGCTAGCATTTTTCCTGTACGAACAATCCCAATGTACAGCGCCTGCTGAAGCAGGCAGATAAGGAGACGAGGAGGAAATATGTTTAACAGGAAAAAGCTGGCAGCATTATGCATCAGTCTCTCGGCGGTGACCGCGTTCCCCGGAATGGCAGTCATGGCGTCGACCTCTCATTATGAGAACATCAACGCCATCACGACGCCCGAGACCTGGAAAGGATCACCCCGATCTCTCGTTCATCGTTTCCGCGGGCGACCAGGTCAACAAGACCGGCAAGCCGAAGGAGGAAGAGTTTGCAGGCTATCTCAACGCGGACGCTCTGAAGTTCCTTCCGGTTGCTACCACGATCGGCAACCATGACTCCCTGACTGCCGACTACAAGGCACACTTCAACACGCCCAATCAGACCGGCAACGGCGAAACCAAGGCCGGCGGCGACTATTATTACAGCTACGGCAACGCCCTGTTCATCGTCCTCAACACGAACAACTACAATGTAGCCGAGCATGAGAAGTCCATCGAGCAGGCCGTGAAGTCCGATCCGAAGGCTGCCTGGAGAATCGTCTGCATCCATCAGGACATCTACGGTTCCGGCAAGGATCACTCCGAGACCGACGGCATGATCCTCCGCACGCAGCTTACTCCCATCATTGACAAGTATGACATCGACGTAGTTCTGCAGGGACACGATCACACCTACAGCCGCTCAAAGCTTCTGCAGGGTGACGCGCAGGCTCACAACAGCTATGAATTCCAGCTCAACGCGGCCGGCGACGACTACGACTGGGACAACGCCTTCAACACCACAACGCAGACGAAGGTTGCCCTTTATCCGAAGGACAATGACAAGAACGGCCAGGCGGCTCTCGCAGCCTTCAAGGCGGACAACCACTGCTATACCATCGACGAGGTGCAGGGCAATACCGTAGTCAATCCGGAAGGTACGCTGTACATGACCTCGAATTCCGCATCCGGATCGAAGTATTACGAGCTCAACCCGATCCAGCAGGATTACATCGCACAGCGCTCCCAGAACTGGCTGCCCAGCTACTCCGTCATCGAGATCACGAAGAACAGGTTCGTCATCGACACCTATGAGATCACAGAAGCCGGTGTGACCGAGAAGATCGACGACACCTTCACGATCGAGAAGAAGTGAACCGGTAAAACACAATATCAGGTACCAGACGGCTGCCCCGGCCGGGGCAGTCGTTTGTGCATTTTAAGAGGTGAAAATGAAGCACAAAATGACGAGGGTTCTTCTCCGGTGGGGCATCCCGCTGACGCTCCTTCTGGTATTTATACTTTTTGTTCTATGGATCAATCAGGTGAATAAAACGGAGCTGATCAACACGACCGGCCAGACGTTTGAGCGCGGCGTAGTGACACAGATCCTGCAGGACAACGTGCAGGAGAACGGGACCAGGGTCGGCGATCAGGTCGTCGTCGTCCGCATGACGACCGGCGTGCGCAAGGGCCAGGAGCTCACGACCAACAGCTCCGCCGGCTTCCTGTTCGGCGCCGCCTGCAAAGTCGGCATGAAGGTCGTCGTCATTCAGTCCGTAGCAGGCGATTCCACGATCACCACTGTCTACTCGCAGGACCGCGAGGGTGTCATTTATCTGTTTGCAGGGCTCTATCTTGCCGCGCTTGTGATCATCGGAGGCTGGAAGGGCGTGAGAGGCGCCCTGGGACTGGTATTCACGTTTTTTGCCATGATTTTCGTGGAGATTCCCATGGTGTACCGCGGCTATTCTCCGATGGGCTCCGCGGTGTTCCTGTGCTTTATCACGACGCTGGTTACCATGGGCCTCATCGGCGGGTTTCAGACGAAAACGCTCGTCGCAACGCTGGGAACCGTGACCGGCGTCGTCCTGGCCTACGTCTGTGCCAAGCTGTTTTCCTTCGCGTCCGGTATCTCCGGCTGGAACGTCTCCAACATTGAATCGCTGCTGACGCTCTGGAATTCCAATGATATCCAGGTGGGAGAGCTGTTGTTCGCGGGGCTCCTCATTTCCGCGCTCGGCGCGGTGATGGACGTTGCCATGTCCGCGTCCTCGTCCATGCAGGAGATTGCCAACCAGAACCCCGCAATCACGAAGAGAGAGCTGTTCCGGGCAGGCATGCGTGTCGGACGAGACATGATGGGGACCGACTCCAACACCCTGATCCTCGCGTTTGCGGGCGGCTCGCTCTCGGAACTCCTCCTGGATTATGCCTACGCGCTGCCTTACCGTCAGATCATCAACTCCAACAACATCGGCATCGCCATCATGCAGGGCCTCGGCGGCAGCTTCGGCGTCATTCTGTCCGTTCCCGTCACCGTCCTCCTCGCAAGCCTGCTGATCAGACCGACATCCATGAATAACTGCTGATGGTCCGGTTCTATACACAGCTATGCTCGAGAATATGGATATCCTTATTACAGGTGATAGCGATTTTAATGATCTTGGAGTAGATCGTCCTGAAATAATTACATTAGCAGAGTATCGAGACAAATATATGCATTAAGAAGACCGTGGGGTACTCTAAGCAAAACCTCCCGCTTACATGCAAGCATGTAGCGGGAGGTTTTGGGTTCCTCACTATGTTACAAAAGCGCTCACGAATTGCTCCGCTGCTGCGCAGCTTCCGCAATTCGTACCACGGTCTTCGGAAATCGCGTCACTGCGTGCCGCTTCTTTCCTCATTCCGTGGGGTGCTCTAAGCAAAACCTCCTGCTCACATGCAAAAGCATGTGGCAGGAGGTTTTGTTTATTCGCCCTGAGAGCTTCAGTATTTACTGTCATCAAAGGAAACAGGTGTCGACGGTTCCGGTTTGTATGCCGGAGCGGGAGCGGACTTTGTGACTTCCGGAGCCGGTGCCGGAGCGGCAGCTGATTCAGCTGCAGGTTCCTCTGCAGGGGCAGAATCCGCGGATTCCGCACTGACAGAAGCATCATACGTTGCCATGTCTTCCCCGTTATCACGCAGCCGGAACTTGCCGACCATTTCCTGCATAACCTGTGCCTGGCCGGAGAGCTCCTCGCTGGCGGCCGCGGACTGCTCGGCCGTCGCGGAATTTGTCTGCACGACGGAGGAGATCTGTCCGATGCCCTCCGTTACCTGCGATACGCCGCCTGCCTGCTCGTCGGAGGCGGAAGAGATCTCTCCGATGATGCCGGTGATCTTCCGGAAGCTCTCGGATACCTTCTTCAGGGCATCCGCGGTATCGGTCGTAAGGCTCGCGCCCTTTCCGACAGATTCCACGGTATCCTCGATAAGGACAGCTGTGGACTGGGCCGCCTGCTGGGACTTGTGTGCGAGGTTGCCGACCTCATCGGCAACAACCGCAAAGCCCTTGCCGGCGGAACCGGCGCGCGCCGCCTCGATGGAGGCATTCAGCGCCAGAATATTCGTCTGGAACGCAATGTCGTCAATGGTCTTGATGATCTTGCCGATCTCATCCGCCTTCTCGGAAATTTCCTTCATGGCCTGACTCATCTCGTCCATCTTGGTATTGGACAGGGCAACGGCTTTGGAGGATTCCTTCGAGATATCCGAGGCTTCCCTTGCCTTGTCGGCCGTATCCTGGATCTTCCGGGAAATCTCGGTCATGGAGCCGGACAGCTCCTCAATGGTCGATGCCTGCTCCGTAGAGCCCTGGGCCAGAGCCTGTGCGCCGTCGGAAACCTGGCTCGCGCCGACGCTCACCTGCTCGGACGAGGTCTTGATCTCCTGGATCGTATTCGTGAGATCCTTCGTGATCTTGTCGAGGGAGGTCATGAGCGGAGCATAGCCTCCGACATAAATATCGCGGTTTGTTTCCAGATCCAGGTCAAAGTTGCCATCGGACAGCTGGTTCAGCTTGTCAGACAGGTCGCTGATCATCCGGCGTATGCGGTCGATGACGTCGCGGATGGAATCCGCCATGGCACCGATCTCATCATGCTTTTCATAGTTGATGGAAACGTCGAAGTTTCCTTTGGCAACCTCCTCCGCGGCGGAGGAGATTCCGGTCATGGGACTCAGCGCCTTCTTGAGCACGCTCAGCACAACGAGAACCAGCAGCACAACAATGATCAGTGTCGCAATGGCAATCATGACCGCCATCCTGGTCCGGGTCGCGTTATATTCCTTCACGGGAACCGCGGTCTGCACCCACCACGTCTCATCGGCGGCCTGCATCGGCTGGTAGAATCTCTGCACCTCGCCGGAGCTCGAGGACGTCTGGATCTTGAACTGCTCGCCCTTGGTCCACGCGGCGCTGATCTTCGCGAACGCGTCCGCGGAAACCGTATCGCTGTAGGTCTTGCCGATGACATTCGTGTGTGTGGAATACAGGATTGTCCCGCTGCCGTTGATGATATTCACATACAGACCGGGGAAATTCGGATTCTCGGATTTGATGACCCCGAAGATCTCCGCGTCTACGTCGATCTCCACCTCACCGGCAAACGAGCCGTTCCTCATGATGGGATAGTAGATCGTCACCATGTTGCGGTCTTCCTCGACATAGGCATCCGTGACGCCGGCCCTGCCGGTTTCCTTCGCCTTAGTGTAGTAAACCTCGTTCGCATACTCATCGGCAGCAAGGTTTTCGATCTCGCCCGCGTTCAGGTCGTCCTCGTTGATATAAGGCGCGTAGGTCGCGATATCCGCGGAAAACGCGTTCGGCTCGAAGAAAACACCCGCGCCGACGATGGAATCATGGTTCTGCACGGCGGCAGTCAGCGTGTTGATGAGAACAGTCTCGGCGTTATAGCGTGAGGCGGAGATGGGATCTCCCGTCACACGGCTGACAAACGTGCCCGTCGTATCAGCAGGATCGGCACTGAGGGCGCCCGTTGCGGTCAGGACAGGCGAAGCGCCCGCCTCCTTGTCGTCCGGCTGCTGGTACATCTGGCTCAGGGCATCCTGTGCCTGATCGTCAATCGCCTGTACGACGTCCATGATGCCGGAGATCTTCTCCACGTTCGTCGCGCTCAGGGCGTAGAGCGTGTCATCCGTCTGCTTCGTCATCTGACCGCCGATTCCGACCGTCAGCACCACATTCAGCACGAGGAGCGCCGCGATAATCACCGCCCCCAGGATGATCGAAAGCCTCATCCGGATGGTCAGATCATTCCATCTGATTCCCGCTTTTGCTTTTTTCTGCAGTTTCTTACCCATAGATGCCATTTCTCCTTCTCCGGATCATGAAATTTTTTCCCGTCCGGATTTTTCCCTTACAGCAGACAGGGCATTCTGACGGATCAGAGGCCCCGTTCCTGACTTATTTTACCGCAATTTTCTTCATAATCCTATGGTATAATCGCAAATAACAGCGGGAAAAATGATTTTTTTTGCCGCGGAGGAAGCAATCCAATGAAGAACATTGCATTCAGGAATCTGGCAGACGTATTTTTCCCGGATATTTCTGCGGAAAACCGGCGGGAGATCGACCGGGACAACATCCGGATGATGACTGTAATAGCCGTGATCACCATGATCATGGAGACGGTGATCCTCATTTTCCTTCTGGCCGCAAGGCACGCACACCCGGAAGATGCCGCGTCCTATGCGTTTTCGATCCGGAATGTATCCCTGTGCGTTGCCTTCTGCTTTGTATTCCTGTTCTGGTCACGGATTCTGCTGCGCAGGAAGGACAGCCTCAGTCACATCTCCTGTGTGTTCTGCCTCACGGTCGCTTATTTTGCCCTGTCCGTGTGGGGAGGCAACACCTCGATGATGCATTACGAACAGGGCGACCAGATGGTCACGTTCTTCATCGTGCAGCTGGTCTTTGTCGCCTTCATTGCTTTTGAACCGGCGCACGCCATCATCCTGTATGCCGTCAGCTTCGCGGAAATGATGCGCCTTCTTCGCATGATCGACGGTGCCGGACGTGTGAACAGTGTCAATTTCTTCGCCTTTATGGCAATGTGCATGGCTGTCGCGGTCGTGAAATTCCACGAGGCGCTGAATGTCAGGACGCGCATCGACAAGATCGAGGACCTCAACGATATCCTGAAGGACACGGCCGAACACGATGACCTGACCGGCATGCTGAACCGCCACGGACTTCAGGAGGATCTGCAGAACTACCTGAATATCAGCGTCCACGTCATGATGTTCGACATCGACAATTTCAAGCAGTTCAACGATACCTACGGACACGCGATCGGCGACGAGGTGCTGAGCCGCGTCAGCAACACGCTCAAAAACATCTTCGGCATTGAGCATTGCTACCGTTACGGCGGCGACGAATTCCTCGCCATCATTCCGGAAATGGAGGAAGAAAAATTCGAGGAATACATGAACCTCTGGGCCGGTGCGGTGTCCAGGATCCGCATTCCCGAAATGCCCGGCGAGCACATCACCTGCAGCTGCGGCTATGTATTCGACGCCGCCCGGAACGAGGCAACGCTCCGGGAACTCATCCGCACGGCCGACCAGAACCTCTATGAAATGAAAAAGCGCAAACACGTCGGCCGGTAAGCCGCGCATTGCATACAGGCAGCGCGGGCCTGCCGGCCGATGTGTTTGACCGCTTACTATTCGTAAAAGCTGTCTTTTGCGAATAGTTATGAATATGTCTCCTTCTACCGGTCACGAGATCATTTTTGCGGTCATTCTCGAACAGGCATTCACGAAATCCTCCGGCTCCTTTTCGGTAAAGTGTGCCTATCACAGCCGGTTTTATATCTGTGTCAATAGTGCACAAATTCCTGTGAATCCGAATGCCGCCTCATTATGCATTTCGTTGCAAATCCGAAAATATTTACCTATAATCCTTTCATAAGGATCAGGGAATCGATCGATAGAAAGCCTGCACGCCGGTGATCGGACTTAGTCCGGATCATGGGGATTTTCCTGACACCTGTAATGCAATAATTTCGGTCAGCAGGCTGCTGTGGATTGAGGAGACAGATTTTATGAATACCATCATTACTATCGGAAGGCAGTTCGGATCGGACGGACACCTGATCGGCAAGAAGGTCGCGGAGCATTACGGGATCCAGTGCTACGACAAGGAACTGATCGCGAAGGTTGCCAGCAATTCGTCGTTCTGCGAGGAGATGATCGAGCAGCACGACGAGCGGTCGACGAATTCGTTCCTGTACAATCTGGTAATGGATACGTACTCGTTCGGGTACAACGCGTCGAGCTTCGTGGATATGCCGATTTCCCAGAAGGTGTTCCTGGCGCAGTTCGATACGATCAGGAAGGTTGCGCAGGAGGGACCCGCGGTATTCATCGGACGGTGTGCCGACAGCGCGCTGGCGGACCGCAGGGATGTGCTGAACCTGTTCATTCATGCTTCCGAGGACTATAAGATCAAAGAGATCATGAACCGCTATCCGGATATCACGACCGAGCAGAAGGCGCGCGACTTCATGGCCAAGAAGGACAAGCAGCGCCAGAGCTATTACAACTATTATTCCAGCAGGAAATGGGGACGCGCGGACACTTACGACTTCACGATTGATTCGTCCATTCTGGGCATTGACGGCACGGCGAAGCTGATCATCCAGATGATCGATGATTTCGAGGAGAAGCGCAGCCAGGGCAAGTGATCTTCTGTCACTCAGGCGCCAATACAGTCTGCAATATTTTCTCAGCCGGGACAGGCAGCTGCCTGATCCCGGCTGTTTTTCTGCACTGCTCTGCCGTTCTGACCCTGCAGGCGGTATAGACTCACTCCCGCAGCACGCCGAGAAGGTGTGCAAAGTATTCGGGAAGCGGCGCGGTGGTCTCGATGTATTCGCCGGTCCGCGGATGTGTAAAGCCGAGAACCATGGCGTGCAGGCACTGGCCCTGCGTGTGAAACGGCGCCTTCCGGCCGCCCGCGTACAGCGGATCGCCAAGGAGCGGATGTCCGACAGATGCCATATGTACGCGGATCTGGTGCGTCCTGCCTGTTTCCAGCCGGCACTCCACATAGGTGTAATCCCGGAAGCGCTCCAGCACATGCACGTGCGTCACCGCGTGCTTGCCGCCGTTTACGACCGCCATCTTCAGCCGGTTCTGCGGATCCCGCCCGATCGGCTTGTTGATGACGGTGTCGTCCTTATTCAGCACGCCGCAGCAGATCGCGCGGTAGCGCCGTGTGATGGTATGGTCCTTCAGCTGCTGCGCGATGGACCGGTGCGCCATATCGTTCTTGCAGATGATGACCGAGCCCGTCGTGTCCTTGTCAATCCGGTGCACGATGCCCGGCCGCAGTACTCCGTTGATGCCGGACAGCGAATCGCCGCAGTGATACAGCACCGCGTTGACGAGCGTCCCGCTGTAATGGCCGGGGGCAGGATGAACGACCATATCCTTCGGCTTGTTGACGACGAGGACGTCCTCATCCTCGTACAGGATATCCAGCGGGATGTCCTCCGGCAGGATGTCCGGGATAACCTTCTCCGGAATCTGAAACGTCACGACGTCCCCGTCCGAAACCTTCACAGACGGCTTCACCGCCTCGCCGTTCAGCAGAACATGGCCGTCCTTCATGATTTTCTGCAGGAAGCTTCGCGAGTAATCCTTCAGCTCGCCGGTCAGCAGCCGGTCCAGCCGCTCGCCCTCGAACTCCTCCGTGATCGTGAAACTGTTCCAGTCCGTTCCGTTAGCCATGATTTCCAGTGATACTGTTTCCGTTCGGGGCTCTCCGCCCCCGGGGCTTCGTTCCCGAACCCTTCCGCTGAATCAGCCCTGCCTTCAGCCACGCGTTCACTCCGGCAGATGATCCTGCGACTGCGGTTTCCCCTCCCTGTGCAGGAAGGCGAAATCCTCGTCCTTATAGACGAACAGGACGTAAATGACGAGCAGTGCCGTGCAGACCGTGACGTACATGTCCGCCACGTTGAATACCGGAAAGTGAATGAGTGAAATATAGATGAAATCCCGCACATAATGAAGCTGCAGCCGGTCGATGAGATTCCCGACAGCCCCCGCCGCGATGAAAATCAGGCAAATATGGAGAGGCACCATCCGCTTCACCGAAGGGATCCGCAGGATGAACCAGGCAATGACGGCAGCTGCCGCGACCGCGACAATGCAGAAAAACCACTGCGCGTTCTCCAGCATCGAAAAAGCCGCGCCGGTATTTTCGAGGTAATACAGCTCCAGTGCCCCCGGAATCAGCGGGATGAACGGCTTCCCCTTAAGCGCCGCGACCGCCTCCGCCTTCGTCCACTGGTCAAAAAAGATCAGGAAGCAAAGCAGCATCAGCTCCGCGGCGTAGAAAACAAATTTTCTCTTTCTGTTATTCATAGAAATTGCCAGCCTCAAAAGGATCACTCGGAATCTTCCTTTATCATGCCGGCTCTTCGCCGGCATCGCATCACGCGAAATCCGCGCAGGCGGTTTCGCGCGTATGTTCCCGCCGGGGGCAGCCCACCCGGCGTATTCCGTGTGATCCGCATCGGCGGATCACTCGGAATCTCCGCTCCATGTAATTTCTTCAATCGCCTTCCGGATTTCATCATCACCAACGTCCGTCGCGATGAAGGCGTCGCCGACGCCGTGCAGCAGGATGAAGCGGAGCGTCCCGTTTGCCACCTTCTTGTCCGATTTCGTGAGGGCAAGGACAGCCTCCGTGTCCACGTCCGTCACGCTGATCGGCAAACCGAACGGCACGAACATATCGCGGATTTCGTAATATTCCTCCATCGGAAGATCTCCCCGCTGCCACGACAGATACGCCGCCGCGACGCATCCCAGCGCGACGCACTCCCCGTGCGTCATCGTGAAGTTCTTGTACTTCTCGATTGCGTGTCCGATCGTGTGTCCGAAGTTCAGCAGCATCCGCCCGCTCTTCTCCGTCGGATCCTTCTCCACGACCTCCTTCTTGATCCGGTTGCTGCGGATCAGCATCTGCTGCAGCACCTTATGATCGCGGTCGCGGATTTCATACATATTGTCGATGAGCCAGGTATAGTACTCCTCATCGCGGATCAGCCCGTGCTTCATGATCTCGGCAAAGCCGGAGGCGAACTGCCTTCCGTCGAGCGTATCCAGGAAATTCACATTGGCATAGACAAGGCGCGGCATGTAGAACGCGCCGACCATATTTTTGTAACCCTCAAAATCGACGCCGGTCTTGCCGCCGATCGACGAATCCGCCTGGGCGAGGAGCGTCGTCGGAATCTGAATAAAATCGATGCCGCGAAGGAATGTCGCCGCCGCATACCCCGTCATGTCCCCGGTGACGCCGCCGCCGAGCGCGATGAGGTACGACTTCCGGTCATAATGATGCCTGATAAGGAACCGGTAGATCCCCTCGATTTCGTGAAGGTTCTTATGCTCCTCCCCCGCGGGCAGCGTATAAACGTCACACTCTCCCGGGACCTGTGCCTTCACGCTCTTTGCGTACAGCGGTCCCACACTGGAATCCGTCACAATCAGTGCCTTCCGGCCGCGGAACGCGTCACCCGACAGCTCCGCCCCAAGGTCCTTCAGGTCTGTGGAATAAACGATATCGTAGCACGGCTTCCCGTCCCGGTTCACCGTAAGTCGCTTGGCAGCTTCCATGATTCCTCCAAAATTAAAGGGAACCGGATAGTCTCCTATCCGATTCCCTCAGTATCCTGACTTTGTAATCGCTCAGTTCTGTCCGTACATCGGCTGCGGAGCCTGCTGCATGTATCCGGTGCTGTCCATAGGCTGCTGGATCATGCCGCCGTTGTTCATGGCGCCCAGCATACCCATGACGCCCGCTGTGCCAAGCTCCTGGCCGTTTTCCATCGAGATATCGCCGGCAATATCCACATCCTCCGGCGTGATGACGATAATGAAATGCGAGATCTTCATGAAATTGCCGTGCAGTGCGTAGCAGGAACCGGACGCGAAATCCACGATCCTCTGCGCGGTATTGACATCAAGACCTTCGAGATTCAGCAGCACGGTCCTGTGCGACAGCAGCGTGTCCGTGATTTCCTTCGCCTGGTCAAACGAGCTCGGCTTGATGATCCTCACCTGCATGCTGCCGGATCCGCCGCTTCTCCTGCCGGAGATCGCAGGGGGATTCTGGACGCCCTGACGGCCTCTTCCGCGGCCACTCTTCGGTGCGGGTTCATCCTCGTCCTCATCCTCGGCGTCACGACTGCTCCGCCGTCCGCCGAACGAGAAGCGGGACCTGGAATCACGCCCGTCCAAATCATCATCGTAGCCGTCTTCCATATCATCATCGAGATCGTCATCATCAGCATCGTCGGAATTAAATCTCATGCCTCTGATCAGATTGTCAATCATGCTCATGCTTACTTATCTCCAATCGTTTAAGAGTAATGTCTCTCCCCGAATATCGCAGAACCAACTCTTACGATTGTTGCACCTTCTTCGACAGCAACCTCGAAGTCTCCCGACATCCCCATTGAAAGCTCATACATACTGACATTATCAATATTTTGACCATTTATGTCAATGGCTAATTCGCGCAAATTCCGAAAATAAACGCGGTTCGTTTCGGGATTTTCCGTATAAGGTGCCGACGTCATAAGCCCCCGGATTTTCATGCCGGGAAGCGGTGCGATGGTCCTGATGAACTGTGCGGCATCCTCCGGCATCACACCGAACTTGCTCTCCTCCTTCGCGATGTTCACCTCGATGAGGACCGGAATCTCGATTCCCAGCTTTACGGCCTGTTTGCTGATCTCGTTTGCGAGGTGCTCCGACTCCACGCTGTGGATCATCACCACATTCGGCAGGACCTGCTTCACCTTGTTCGTCTGCAGGTGCCCGATCATATGCCAGCGGATGTCCGAAGGCAGCTGCGGCTTCTTGAGGGAGATCTCCTGCACCTTGTTCTCGCCGAACGCGCGGTACCCGTCGCGGTACGCCTCCTCCAGCATCGGAAGCGGCTTCGTCTTCGTCACACAGACGAGCTTCACCGAATCCCGATCGCGTCCTGCCCTCCGGCATGCCGCCGCGATCCGTTCCTCCACGGACTTCAGGTTCCCTGTAACGTCCACCGGGGACTCTTCCGCCGGATTTCTGTTCTCTTCTGCCATGTTCTTATCCTCTTTCAATCGTTATCGTCATTCCAATGATGCCGGGGTTAAAAGGTCCTGCCAGGCTGAAACGGCCAGCGGATTTCCCTGCAGCTGTGCCGCTGCCGCAATTCTGAAAGCCTCCGGGATCCGCACGCCCGGCTGCTCATTCGTATATGAATTCATTCGGGTCCATGGTCGATGCGTCGAGCACGATGTAATCGTACTCCCTCAGGCCGTAGGCCGAATCCGGCACGACGATCGCGTAATCCTCGTTCTGCTCCAGAATCTGCACCTGGCGGAAATCCGCGTAGCCCTTGTTGATATTGTAAACGCCCTGCAGCTTCGCCGTCTGACTCACGGTATATGTCTCGTTCGAATCCGTCTTCAGCAGCACGTCACCGGTCCGCAGCACAGACTGATCGAGGTAGAAATTGCCGTCGCTGTCCACGCCGTACGGCGAAACCGTGAGGACCTCGGAGGACAGCTGCCCGTTATCGCCTGTCACCTGCCGCAGCAGGCTCACATGATCCCCGTTGCCCGTTGTGACAAAGTCGGAAGGAACGAGGAAGAACGAATCATCGATCAGCGCGGACAGCGGAATCTTCAGCCCCTTCGTGGTATCCGTCAGAAGCTCCACATCGATAAACCGGTCGCCGCAGAACGTCACCATGGAATTCGTGAACGACAGCTCCGCAAAGCTGTTTCCGTCCGCGTCCGTCCTCGTCTTTACGGCAGCCCAGGACTCGTCGTTGTTTTTCAGGAAACGGACCCGCACGACGCCGAGGTCCTCGAGCTTTTTCGCTTCCTCCTCCGAGGACAGCAGGATGGCGACCGACCAGTCCTCGGCAAGCTCCATTTTATAAGCCGGATCGCCCGCGGATACCATCGCGTTGTTTTCGAGCGTCTTCTTCTCATAATTGGCGCTGTCGAAATCCGCCGCGGTCAGGCCCTCGAACGTCTTTCCCTCGTAGCCGTCCGTCGAATAGACCATATAGCCGGTCTCATCCGTGTTCACATAATGCACGCTCGCGGACTCTCCGACGGACTGGATGTCCGCCAGGATCGACTCGTTCGTAAGCTTCTGGATTTTTCCTTCCGTGGTGCTCTTGAAGTCATAGACACTCGAAAAGTCCGCCGGTGAGAACGCCTTCGTGAAGCTCACGGCATCGCTCCTGAACGATGTGTAATCCTCATCGGTGAAAACCGTCTCGTCCGCGGCGGAGGCTCCGGACAGCAGGTCCTGAATCTTGCCGGACTCATCCACCGTATAGGCAAGCTTTCCCTGCGCGAGACGGTCTCCCTCCTTCGAATAATAATTGATGTGTCCCGCGAATTCGGAATTCGCGACCTCCTCCTGCCGCAGTGCGATTCCCTCGTACACACTGTTTGCGGACAGCGACCCCGTCCGCACCTCATATCCCGCCACGTGCTTCATCGTCGCATAGCGTATGATGTTATATAACGCGTAGATGAAGATCACGCCCAGGATAATCCAGCCGATGTTGTTCTGCCGCCACGGGTAGTGCACGACCCGGGAGGAGCGCGGGGTGCCCCCGTGATTTCCGGATGCGTTCCGGCCCTTATTCAGATTTTTCCCGCGCGGCTTCGATGTCATGTGTTCAGCAAGAAAGCCTTGGAAACATCCATTCCCAAGGCTTTCGTTTTGATCGTTTTCAGCAGATCGTTAAATCGTTAAATCAGTAAAAAAGGTTGAAACAGGAGGTTTTACAGGTCGATGATCACCAGGGGAACCAGCTCCTCCGGGAGCTCTGACTTGTCCATGGATACGCTCAGGATGAACTCGGTCTTAAACTGTGCGGACAGATCCCGGAGCTTGTTCACCGCGGTACGGATATCTTCGCCGCGAAGATGCGCAATATCGAGGAAGCTGTCAAAATACATCTGCTGCAGGTCGTGATCCTGGGACAGAATGCCCTCTACGAATCCGAGGAACTGATCGGCGTTTTCCACGCCGTAATCATTTACATTGATGAGACGGACCTTGTTGTTCAGCTCAAACATGTGCTGTGTGCTCTTGTCGAGATATACAACACTGCCCGCAATATTCTTGACCTCGTTATTGACCTTATCCAATAAGCACTTTGTTTTGCCCTTCCCCTTCTTGCCTACAATCAACTGAACCATTGGACATGTCCTCCTTCTGAGTTTTGAAAAGGCGCCGGCGGACGGCTGATTTTACCTCCGTTTGTGACCGGCTCCCTGATGAAAATATTATAAGGGATACGCCCGTAAAAAACAATGCGGGCACCCCGCAAATCAGCCCTGCGGAATCAGTGACAGCACCTCTTCCATCTGGTCATACAGCGCGTCCTCGTCGATCGCCTTCATGACAATCGCGATGTACGGATGCCCCGACGTGTCCTTGCAGTACAGCACGAGGTTGTGCCCCGCTGCTGTCGTGGTCCCCGTCTTGCCGCCGATGATCGTAACGCCCGTCGGTGCCTTCTTCAGCCCCTGCTGGTAGTAATTCGTGGAATTGACCGTGATTTCCTTCGCGTTTCCGTCTGAATCATGGTACGCCGTCGAATAGGACGCCATGTTGATGATCTGCGTGAATTCATCGTACGTCACTGCCCGGTTGAAAATAAGGTACATGTCGTACAGCGTTGTGTAGTGGTTCTCGTCCGTCAGGCCGTTGGAATTGATGAAGTTCGTGCCGGTTGCTCCGAGCTTTTTCGCCTCCTCGTTCATCATGTTGATGAACTCCTCTTTCGAGCCGGCGACGTTCTCCGCGATCATGATTGCCACGTCATTGGCGGAATAAATGAGCAGAAGGTGCAGCGCCTGATCGAGCGTCATCGTATCCCCGGGATTCACACCCGCGACCTGTGCGCCCTGCTCCGTCACCCACACGTCCTGCGGGGCGGTCAGGATCGTATCCGGCGAGGAGTGCTCGAGCGCAACCAGCGCCGTCATCACCTTCGTGAGCGACGCGGGATACACTCTGGCATAGGCGCTCTTTGCGTACAGTGTCTCCTTCCGGTCCAGGTCGAACAGGGCGGCGGACGTCGTTTCCGCAAGGTCGGGTATCTTGTCCGTGTTCACATCCCCGTCAACGACACACAGATCTGCCGCAAAGGGCTGTGCGGCCTTGGCCGCGCCGGACCCTGACACGAGAAAATTGAAATTGGAATTGCTGGAATTCTGCTGGAAAGACAGCAAAACAGAAGAACTGCAGCCTGTTGCCAGGCTGCAGACCATAATCAATATAAGGGTCAGGACTGTTTTGCCTCTTCGTAATTCTGATCCTGCGCTCAACAGACTCTCCGTTACAATCACTTGTACATCTCGCGCCACTCAAGGTCTCCCCGGTCCAGGGACTTGATGAGGAGCTCCGCCGTCGCAAGATTCGTCGCGAGCGGTATATTGTGGATATCACACAGACGTACGATGTTGTTTACGTCCGGCTCATGCTTCTTCGAATCCGAGAAGGGATCCCGGAGGAAAATCACCAGGTCGATCTCATTATTCTCGATCTGGGCACCGATCTGCTGCTCGCCGCCCAGATGCCCCGCGAGGAGCTTGTGAATGTTGAGATTTGTCACCTCTTCGATGAGTCTGCCCGTCGTCCCCGTCGCGTACAGCTCATTCTTGCTGAGAATCCCGCGGTAAGCGATGCAGAAATTCTGCATCAGCTTCTTCTTCGCGTCATGTGCTATGAGTGCAATTGTCATATACCCCACCTGTCCTTCCATTGCTGCTGAACTCACCCGTCTGCCGGACTGTGATCCGCATCCCCCATGCCGACCCCGGCCCATTCTGCAGTCAGGGCTACTTGCCGTTACTGCCAGGCTGTTTGCTTTGCATTCTCACATTCAGTACGAGCCCGATGCCGACATACAGACAAACGAGCGACGTAAGGCCGTAGCTGACAAACGGCAGTGGAATGCCGGTGTTGGGGACCACCCCGGTCGCAACACCGATGTTCATGAAACCCTGAAAGCCGATCCACGCGCCGACACCCGCTGCTATGACAGCCCCCGCCTCGTCCTTGGCAGACCGGGCATTTGCCAGACACTTGACCGCAATCAGTACCAGCAGGATCACAACCGTGCTGGCTCCGATGAATCCCAGCTCCTCACCTACCACGGTGAAGATAAAATCCGTCTGGGACTGCGAAATATATCCGCTGTTCAGAAGGGATGAAAACTCGTTGGTATTATAGCCCTTTCCCGTGAGCTGTCCCGAGCCGATCGCCATCAGTGAATTCATCGTCTGGTAGGCAATGGTGTCCTGGTAATCCTCCGGATGGAACCACGCCAGAATACGGCCTCTCTGGTAACCCTGCAGGATCGTGGAGCCCTCCTGCGTCACCATATTCAGAAAAACCAGAACCGTTGGAATCGTGATTACCAGCACGCCGAGCACAAACTTGTAGCTCAGCCCCGCGACAAAAATCATGACGGTGAAAATAAGGAACACCATAACCGTTGTCGACAGATCCGGCTGCCTTAAGATCAGTGCCAGAGACGGCAGCACCAGCAGGAAACAGATCAGGTAAAACAGCTGACTTTTCGCCCTGTTCTTATATTTCATAATAAACTTGGCATAAAATAAAATCAATAATATTTTAGCCGCTTCCGAGGGCTGGAACGTCACCGGGCCGACCGCAATCCAGCGCTGTGCGCCGCCGCCAGACGTGCCGACGAGAAGCACCATAAGAAGCAGCACGATATTCAGCACATAATATCCCACGTACAGCTTCAGGAGCTTCGTGTAATCCAGCGAAGACACGAACAGCATCAGCACCATCCCGATGACCGACCCGTAAATCTGCCGCATCTTAAGATCCGGCGCAGCCGACCCCACCGCACGGATGCCGATCACATTCAGCGCGATCACCAGCACCACCAGGATGAAATCAAACCGCCTTATCGAAAATGACTTGAAAAACTCGTGCTTCCTGCGCATAGATTATCTTCACATAATTTCCTGCTATTTCCTGCTGTGATAGGCCATGGTGCAGCGCATCCTTCCAGCGCTGCGCCGAGCGAGGACAAATCCGGCATCAGCCGGATTTGGCGTCTTCGGTAATTTCGGCCTGCGTTTCACAGCGCAGCGCATCTTTTCAGCGCTGCGCCGAGCGAGGACAAATCCGGCATCGGCCGGATTTGGCGACGCCGATGATTTCGGCCTGCGTTTCACAGCGCAGCGCATCTTTTCAGCGCTGCGCTTAACGATGACAAATCCGGCATCAGCCGGATTTGTCATCGTCTTAGTCATTGGCTCCGGTAGGTGCGGTGATGTTCGACTCCTCGGACAGGATCTCCTCCTTATCTGCCAGGCCGAAGTAATACCGCAGCACCTCCTGCGTCGTCTGCGCCGCGTACGTGCTCGTGTAGCCGTTTGCGATTCGCGTTGCCACCGCGATCTGCGGCATCTCATACGGCGCGTAGCACACAAACAGCGCGTGGTCGGGCCGGTCCGCCGCTTCCTGCGCGGTTCCCGTCTTGCCGGCAACGTCAACCGGGAAGCCGGAGAAGAAGCTCATGCCCTCGACGACGAGCCGCATGCCCTGATGGATCGCGTTCCAATACGTGGTGTCCATCCGGATGACGTTGCGCGTCTTCGCCGCATTGTCGACGAGGACGTCTCCCGTCTTGTTCTCGACCCTTCTGACGAGCGTCAGGTCGAAGCACGTCCCGCTGTTGGCAACCGCCGTGATGTATCTTGCAAGTCCGACCGTCGTGTAGTTGGAGTTGCCCTGTCCGATGGCGGAGCGGACCGCGTCCTCCGTGGACACCTTCGGACTCGCCTCCTCGATCTCCACGCCGGACTTCTCATCGAGTCCGTAGAGGTCCGCGTATTTGGACAGCTTGCTGATGCCGATGTCCGAGATGTACTCCATCGTCGGGTCATCAGCGTCCGTGATGCCCTGCGTGAGGTATTTGACGCCCCCGATCACCGTGCCGGTATCTTCCCCGTCCGCTCCCGTGCCGTTTTCCGTACCCGTGGAGCCGGCATCAGCGCTCCCCGGCTGACCGGTTTCCTCCTCCGCGGCATCCGCTGCCGTCTTCTTCACGAGGCCGAGCCGGTAGCCCACCTCGTAGAAATAGTCATTGCAGGAATTGTGGATGGCCTGCGCGAGGTTCAGCACGCCGTGCGCACTGGGATAAATCCAGCAGTGCGGCTCCGGCTGTCCGATCTTCGTGAACACTCCCGTGCAGTCGACGGTCGTATCCGTCGTGATGGCTCCCTCCAGGAGGCCCGCCGTCGCAACGAGCGGCTTGAACGTGGAGCCGGGCGCTGTCCGCTGCTGCGTCGCATAGTTGATGAGCGGATGGGAATTGTCATTGCGCAGCTGCTCGTAATAGTCCGCGTCCACCTGATTCGCCATCCGGTTGTTGTCAAAGCTCGGATACGAAACCATCGCGAGCACATCCCCCGTATTGACGTCCGTGATGACCATGGAGCCGGAATAAGGATCGAGGTTCAGCTGGGCCGGCGTAAGATCCAGGTTTTCGATGCGGTTCCGCATGAACTGGTAGCCCGACTCCGTCCCGGCAGCCAGTGCCGCCTTCTCCGCCTCCCCGACATTGACGCACCCCTGCTCCATGAGAAGGTCGCACACCTCCTTGCCCGTGATGGTGTCGGACAGGATCATGTAATGGTAAATATGCTTGACGAAATCGCGGTCCTCCGAAAGCGTGCGGATGATATAGTCCACGAGCTGCTGATACACCTCGTCGGCGCTGGAATACTCCTGCTCCACTTCCATGTTGGAGACGTTGACCCAGTCCTGCGAAATCGCGTATTTCAGGTACTGCGCCATCGGGATCGTCTCATCCTTCGTCCAGGCAATATAGGTCTCGTCATCCTCATCGACCCTGCTCCGGTCGATGACGTTATTGCTGTACAGGGCCTGGATGATGTAGCTCTCGTAATCCTTGTACTCGTCCGTCAGCATGCTGTACGGCGTCAGCGTGCTCGTCATCTGGTCGCGCAGCTGCGCCGCCACATCCTCAGCGTAAGCCGTGTATCGGGCATAAATCTCCCGTTCCACATCGCCCGCGTCGCCGCCCGACATGTGATCGAGGCTGATCACGTTGTTGCGGATCACGGCATAGTACACGTCGTAGATCGGTATGACGATCTTATAGGTCGATTCGTCCTCGTCCAGCTTGAATGTTCGGATATTCTCCAGCTTGGCGAGAATGATGTTCGACAGCTCCTTCTCCAGGATGTCGTACGCGGCCTCCTGCAGATCCTTGTCAATCGTGAGATAGACGTCGTTGCCGGACAGGGGCTCCACAACGTTCGTCGTCTCCAGGATATTGCCGAGGTTGTCGACGTAGACGGTCTGTGTCCCCTTCTTGCCCTGCAGCTGGCTCTCCATTGACTTCTCGATGCCGGATTTGCCGACGACATCGGTGCTGTCGTACGAGGGATCCTCCTGACTCAGCTCCTCGAGCTCCTCCGTGTTGATCCTGCCCGTATAGCCGAGGATCTGGGCAAAATACGTCGCATCCACATAGCGCCTTGCCGTCTGGTCCCGGATGTCGATGCCGCTCATGTTGTTCGTGTTCTCGAGAATCGCGGCGACCGTGTTCTCCGAAACATCCGTCGCGATCGTCGTCGGCACATAGCGCTGATAGCTGTTGAGGTTTACGAGATACCGGATGGTCACAAGCTGCAGGAAGCGCTTGCGGTTGTAGCCCTTGCCGGGGACGAAAACGGGCTGTGCCTCGGTCTCCCCGGATTTTTCCGCGCCGGCTTCGTCATCTGCGGAGCCGTCATAAGAAGCGGCTTCCGGGTCAAGGGCACCTGCCGCGGCCGGTTGGGCAGTGCCGTCACCGCCGTCAGCGGCCACCTTCTCCAGCGCGCTAAGCGCCGTGGAATAGCTGTCCGAATCCACGTTTGCGTATTCGCCGATCCCGAACCTTCTGCCCAGCATCGCCAGGATCTCGTCCGCGGTCAGCTCCTTCTCCTCATCGGTGAGCTCGTCGATCGTCTTGTGGCCGCACACATCCGCAAGGAAGCGAAGGAGCGTCCTGCCGCTCACCGTGTACTCGTACTCATTGTCGTTGTTCAGGCGGATGTTGAAATCCGTCGTCACGCTGTCTCCGTTGCTCTCGATGATATCGATGGCCCTTCCGATCGTCTCATTGAGGCTGTGGTCATGCTTCGAATCGTTCTCCTCGACGTCGGAGAGCGTCACGGAATATGCCAGCTCATTGTACGCCAAAAGCTTCCCGTTCCGGTCGTAGATATTCCCGCGCGTCGAGGGCAGGCTGATCTCCCTGCGGATCCGCAGCTGGAAGTTGTTCATGTAATCCTCGCCGTTGACGATCTGCAGCGTGAAAAGACGCGAGATCAGACCCGCGCCGAGCGCAATGATGACCGCCGCCACGATGATAAGGCGCAGATTCACCCTGCGGAAAAATTCCACAAAAGCTTCAAATTTTCCGGGACCCCTCGTCCCGTCAACAATGCCCATATTTATTCCCGCGAGGCACGAGCCACGCGAACATGCTTGCATGTTCATGTGGCGACGCCCGCGAGGGTCAAATACCCCGCCCCTTGGGGCGTTCAAAATCAGATAGATGTTAAGTCATGCCCCGCTGCTTGCGGCGGGGTATTTGACTAATGTCTGCTCGGATCACGAGGTTCCTGCATCGGCAGGAACCTCGTGATTGGGTTCCATGAATTTGTGGTACACCCACGTGATGACCGGAAACACCGGCACCGTCACAACACACGTATAAATCATCTCCGGCAGCATCAGCTGCACGAAGAAATCCGCAAGGAACAGCCGGTTCCGGATGAGGAACAGGAACACGTACGACAGGAAGCTGTACACAAGATCGCTCACTGCCACCATCACAACCGGAAAGCCCAGCCCCTCGACGAACAGCAGACGCTTGAACTTCCCGCACAGGAACCCGATGAGTGCATACACCGCCCCGTAGAAGCCGAACATCGGCCCGAACATGAGATCCGACAAAAGCCCTGCGAACAGGCCCAGGAACAGTCCCGGCGTCTCGCCCAGGAGGAACGAAAAGGCGCACGTCACGACGATCATCAGGTTCGCCGTCACCCCTCCGGCCTTAAGGTACGGAAGGACCGACGTCTGTATAGTGAAGCTTGCCAGGATCGTCACGACGACGATCACGAAGTTAAGTACTTTTCTCATATGAGGATCACGGCGAAGAAGGTTCCTTCGCTCCAATTTAAGGCCCGGTGACTGTTTAAACCCCGGTCCCTTATTTCGTCACGCTACGGCGCGGTCTGCTTCAGCGCGCGGATGACGAGAACCGTGTCCAGGTGTGCGAAATCCACGGCGGGCGTCAGTGTTCCGCTCCGCGTAAGATCATTCGCGTCATTCGTGATCTCGCTGATATAGCCGATGAGAATGCCCGGCAGGTACTTGTCGGACACATTGCTCGTGACGACCTTGTCGCCGGCTGTCACGTTCTGGTCCGCGTCCGTGAGCCGCGAGAAGGCGATGAGCCCGCTCTCGTACAGCGTCAGATCGCCGGAGACAATCATGTTGTCCTTCGTGGACAGCACGGTCGCCGAGACGTTCGAATCATCGTCGATGATGGCTTCGACCCTCGCCCAGTGCTCGCCGATATCCACAATCCTGCCGACGAGCCCCGACCCGGACAGGACGTTCATATCGATGTCCAGATCGTCCGCCGTCCCCTTGTCGATAATAAAGGAATGATACCAGTTGCCCGTATCCTTCGCGATGACGCGGGCGCCGGTCTTTTCGTAGGAAGGATACTGCTGATCGAGCGCGTACAGCTTGCGCAGCTCCTGCAGCTCGTATTTTTCCTGCTGCAGGGAATTGTTCTCGATCGCGAGCGCGTCGTTCTCCTCCCGAAGCTCCTGGTTCTGTGCCTGCAGGTCCTTAATGTTTTCGTGCAGCTGATCCTGCGTTACAAACCACCGCCCGATCTTCGAAATGCCGTTCTGAAACGGCGCGACCAGGTAGTCTGCCGTCCTCGACAGCGGCGTCGTCAGAAGATCCGTCGAATATGTGATTGTGATCAGTCCGATGCAGAACAGTGTCACGAGGAGCAGCTGATACCTGCCGGGAATTTTAAACTGGAACGGTTCCCGGTTCGCCGCCTTCCTCGCGCGCGCCTTCTGCTGGTTTTCCTTGTCGTTATCCATGGGATGATTCGGTTACAGTCATGATTCAGTTACAGTCATGTCTCAGGTAAATCATGATTCAGCTTTCCATCATTATTCCTGTTCCGGTTACAGCTCATTTATTCTCTCTGGTGTCGGTAATGGGGAATACAGAGCCTCTGATCTCCAGCCGGATACCGGCTTCCGGAATGGACGAATCTGCTTCACAGATTGGATGCACATGCACTCCGGTAAGAAAAGAGCCCCGGGAATTACTTCCCAAGGCCCTCAATCGTATAAGCCAGACTCCGGTACTGGGTCTTCTTGACCACCTGGGAGAGTCCCAGCGCAACCGTGTTGACCGGGGAATCCGCCATGTTTACTTCCAGACGCACCTCCGACTGCAGGGCTTCCGCAAGGCCCTCCTCCTGGCAGGCGCCGCCCGTCAGGAACATGCCATGCCGGTAAATATCCGCGGACAGCTCCGGCGGCGTCCGCTCCAGAATCACCTTCACGTTGTCGACGATCGTCCGGAAGTTCTCCTTAAGCGACGAGGAGACGAAGTCATGCGTCAGCGTCCGCTCCATCGGCAGTCCCGTCACGATGTCGCGCCCGTAGATCGTCGCGATGCCGCCGTTGTTCGACAGATCGTTGAACGAAATCCGCACGGCCTCCGCGGTCTTCATGCCGATGACAAGATTGTACTCGCGCCGCACCGCATTCACGATCGACGTATCGAAAACATGCCCGCCGATCTTGATGAGTCTCGACAGGACGATGCCGCCCAGCGACAGGATGGAAATCTCCGTCGTATCGTACCCGACATCGACGACGAGCACACCCTGTGAGTTTTTCACGTCGATTCCAAGTCCCAGCCCGTCCGCGATCGGCTTCTCGACCGCCATGATGCGGCGCGCCTTCACGCCTGCGTCCTTGACAAGGTCGTAGAACGCCCTGCGCTCCACCTCCGTCACGTCCGTCGGCACCGCGATGTAGAAGTCCGCCGGATGGAGCGAGCCCCTCTGCATATCGAGCAGGAACGACTTCAGCAGCAGCTCCATGTTGCGTATATCCGCGATGACGCCGTTTCCGATCGGATTGGAAACCTTGATGTTGGCAGGCGCCTTCTCGAACATCTCATACGCGTCATCCCCGTAGGCGATCATGCGCTTGCGGTTCGCGACCGCGATGATGTTCTTCTGCACCATGATCTTGTCGCTCTGCGTGTTGTAGATCTTGATGTTGCACGTCCCCAGATCAACGCCGTATGTATTGTTCGAAACGCCCGGATCGTGAAACTCCTCCTCCGGGAGCACCTCGTCATTGAAATTGTTTACCTTCTTCCGACCAAACAGCATGCCGACTCCGTCATCAGCCCGGCAGCGGATTCATTTTTCTGGCTCCGCACCGGTCCTGCGTATTTTTATAGAGGGGGGAGAATCGTGCGTCCCCGCAAAATCCCTGCCTTCGGGAAGCATTTCTCCCGTCACAGATATCCCGCCTCCTTGAAGGACAGGTATTCATGATCCCCGATAATGATATGGTCCACGAGCTGGATGTCCATCATCCGGCCGAGCTCCTGCACCCGCTGTGTTATATTCAGATCTTCCTGGCTCGGCTCCGTACTGCCGCTCGGATGATTGTGCAGCAGCATGACATTGACCGCCCGCGACTTCACGGCGCGCACGAAGACCTCACGCGGTGAGACGAGCGAGGCGTTCACCGTCCCGATGGACAGGATTTCCTCGCGGATCAGCGCCAGCCGGTTGTCGAGGAGCAGCAGCATGACCTGCTCCTGCTCGAGGTTGCACAGCGTCTCCATGTAGTAATCCGCAACCGACGACGGGGAGGAAAAGATCAGCTTCTCCCCGGCGCGCTCCGTCGAGAGCCTTCTCGAGAGCTCCGCGATGCACAGGATCTTGACAGCCTTCACTTCGCCGATCCCGTTGAACGACATCAGCTCCTCGAGCGAAATATTGCAAAGGCTCCTGAGCCTCGGCCTGCCGTCGCGGTTTCCGCTTGTCAGGATCCGCTCCGCAAGATCCACGGCACTCTCATTCGCCGTGCCCGTCCGGATGATAATCGCCAGAAGATCCGCGTCGCTGCACGCGTCCGGTCCCCGCTCAAGGAACCGTTCGTACGGCATGTCCCGCTCATCGAGCATGATTCGATTTTCACTTCTTTCCATCTTACTCCGTTCCCAGGGCCTCTCCGGGCAACAGAGACAGATTCTATTCTATCGTCCCGCTCAGAACTTCGCAAGGCCGCGGTCGTACATATTCTGAAGGGTTTTCAGAATTCCGAGCTTCGCGTGCGGCCACGTGAGGCCGCCCTGAAAATACACATTGTACGGAGGCCGGATGGGTCCGTCCGCGGACAGCTCGATGGAGCTTCCGGACACAAACGCGCCCGCCGCCATGATGACGTCGGAGTCATATCCCGGCATCGGTGCGGGCTGTGCGGTCACAAAGCTGTCAACCGGCGACGCCGCCTGGATCCCCTGGCAGAAAGCGATGAGCCCCTCCTTCGTCCCGAACGTGATGGCCTGGATGATGTCGTGACGCTCCTCCTTCCCGTCCGGCAGGACGGCAAAGCCCAGCTTTTCATAGCAGTTGGCCGCGAAGATCGCCCCCTTCAGGGCCGAGGCCGTCACGACCGGTCCCATAAAGAACCCCTGATAGAACGACTGCATGACGTTGAGGCTTGCGCCGACCTCTTTTCCGAGGCCGGGCGACGTCAGCCGGACCGCCGCGTTTTCAACACATTCGGATGTCCCCGCAATATAGCCTCCCGTCGCGGCAAGTCCGCCGCCCGGATTCTTGATAAGGGATCCGACCACCATATCGGCGCCGACGTCCGTCGGCTCCTTCGTCTCCGTAAATTCACCGTAGCAGTTGTCCACCATGTAGACGCAGTCCGGGCGGATACCCTTCATGAACCGGATGGCATCCCCGATCTGGCCGACAGACAGCGTCCGTCTCGTCTGGTAACCCTTCGAGCGCTGGATCGTCACGAGGTGAATGGAGGGATCGCTCGTAAGCGCCTCCTTCAGCCCGTCGAAGTCAAAGCTTCCGTCCTCCCTAAGGTCCACCTGCCGGTAATGGATCCCGTACTCGGCAAGCGACCCCCTCGAGGGCCGGATGCCAATCACCTCCTCTAGCGTGTCATAGGGCTTGCCTGCCGCGCTCATAAACATCTGACCGGGCCGCAGGTTCGCGAAGATCGCAAGCGCCAGCGCGTGCGTCCCGCACGTAATCTGCGGCCGCACCAGCGCATCCTCCGTATGGAAGTACAGCGAATACACCTTCTCCAGCCCGTCGCGCGCGATATCATCGTATCCGTAGCCCGTCGTTCCTGACAGGTTCGCTTCCCCGATATGCGCTTCCTGCATTGCCTTGATCACACGCAGCTGATTGTACTCCGCCACCGCGTCAATTCTCTTAAACCTCCCATCAAGACTCTCCAGGATCGGTTCCGCAAACGCCAGCACCTCTTCCGAAATCCCCAGCTCCTTCCAGATCTTCCCCGTATCAGCACACTCCATATTCACACACTCCCTGCTTCTCATTTCCTGCCGCGCGCAGCCCCGCTTCGAATATTTCATAATCCTATTCCTGTTCACTTCAGATTTGCCTATTGTCAAGCATCCGCCTCATGCCGCTGAAACTCCTTCGCACAGATCTATGTCATAATCCCGAACCGCCCGCGGATCACACTTTCCATGTCATCCAGCATCGCGTCCTCGTCCGCGTAGGCATCCCGGTCCATCCAGATGATCTTCGACCTGCCCATGGCCTCCTCGCGGCGAAACCACGTCAGCTGCCGCTTGGCGAAGTGCCGCGTTTCTGTTTTGATCCTTGTAACCGCATCCTCCAGTGTACACTTGCCGTCAAGCGCCTGCAGGATCTGCCGGTATCCAAGCCCCTGCATGGACACGTCGCGTTCCGTAAGACCCAGAGCCCTAAGCCGCTTCACCTCATCGACAAGCCCCTGCTCCAGCATCCGGTCCACACGTGCGTCGATCCTCCGGTACAGCTTCTCCCGATCCATCGTCAGCACAAAAAATACCGCGTCATACGCGGCAGGCTTCTCGTGCTCCGCTGCGTTATGCTGCGATATCCTCTCCCCCGACTGATGATAGTATTCCAGCGCCCGGATGATCCGCTTCACATTATTCGGATGCACCTCGAGCGCTTCCTCCGGATCCACCTCCGAGAGCTCCCGGTAAAGGCTTCCCGGCTCCTGTTTCTCCCTCGCTTCCAGCTCCTTCCGGTACTCCGGAGAGTCCTCCATCTGTGTAAAATCAATATCATACAGGAGTGACTGGATGTAGAACCCGGTCCCGCCGACGAGGAACGGCAGCCTCCCAGCGGCATGAATCTCCCGCACCGCCTTCCGGGCTTCCTTCTGGAACCGCACGACGTTCCACTCCTCCGTCGGCTCCAGTACATCGATGAGGTAATGCGGCACCCCGTCCATCTCCTCCGCCGTCACCTTCGCGGAACCGATATCCATTCCCTTGTAAACCTGCATGGAATCCGCCGAGAGGATACT
Source organism: uncultured Lachnospiraceae bacterium (assembly GCA_900316855.1). Classification (GTDB taxonomy): domain Bacteria; phylum Bacillota; class Clostridia; order Lachnospirales; family Lachnospiraceae; genus CAG-791. Next base: position 106,811 of record ONEK01000009.1, read on the forward strand.
GCCGCGGAGCCTCTTTGCAAGCGCGATGCCCGCTCCCGATTTTCCCGAGGCCGTCGGTCCGGCAATGATAACAAGCTTATCCTTCATTTTCGTTATCCCGATTTTCCGCTGCAGACCAGCGTTTTTTCTATGGCATCGTCAGCCCTGTCTCCTCCACCCTGCGCTCCGGTCCCCGCCGGAACCCGTAGCCGATCCGGCAGACAATGATATCCAGCGTGACCTTGATCATGTAGTAGACGGCACGCCGCAGGTTGATCGAGCTGACGCCGCCGGTCCGCTCATGCATGACAACCGGGATTTCCTGAATCCGCCCCTGCCGCATCACCGCGTCCACGATCGCTTTCGGCTCAGGATAATCCGCGGGATAATCCTCCGCGAACGTCTCGATAAACATCCGGTCTACCGCCCGGAATCCGCTCGTCACATCCTTCACCCGATGCAGCGTCATGAGATAAATCAGACCGGACAGGAACCGGATTCCTGTCCTCCTTGCACCCGACGACTGGAAGCCCTCATGCGTCACAAACCGCGAGCCTATGCAGTAATCCGCCTTTCCTTCTACAATCGGACGGATCAGGTCCGCAATGTACTGCGGATCGTGCTGACCGTCCCCGTCGAGCTGGATCGCGATATCATACTCATGCTCCGCCGCGTACCGGTAACCGGTCTGGATCGCTCCCCCGATTCCCAGGTTCTGCGGCAGACACAGGTAATGAAACTCATTCTGCTTCAGAATATCCAGCGTCTCATCGGAAGACCCGTCATTGATCACAATATAATCGTACTGCGGGTAATTCCGGTTCAGATTCTCCACCACACGCCGGATATTCTCCTGCTCGTTATAGGCCGCGATCATGATCAGCACCCGTGCCGGCCTCTTGTTTTCACCCTGTCCCGTCATCCCCTGCTTATGCGTTCCCTTCCTGCCTGCGTCAGCAGGCGCCCCTGATAACTGCTATGATAAGCGGATTCCCACCTGTTCCGCAATTCTCATCACACAATCCTCTTGAACTTCTTCTCGACCTCCGCCTTTGACAGGACGATCATGGTCGGGCGTCCGTGCGGGCAGTGGTAGGGGTTGTCGAGGGACAGCAGCTCATCGATGAGCGCCTTCGCTTCGGCCGTTGACAGGCGCATATTCCCCTTGACGGCCGCCTTGCAAGACATCGAGGCGATCTTGTACAGGATCGCGGCAGGCGTTCCCGACATCTTCTGCGCGAGGATCTCGTCCAGCACCTCCCGGATCAGCGCATCCGGCTCGTTGGCATACAGCTCCATCGGCACGCCGCGGATCGCGTATGATCCATCGCCGAAATCCTCAATCTCGTACCCCATTCGGTGAAAATAATCCCGGTACTGTACGTAGGCGGCTTCTTCCTTCCCCGTGAGGTTCAGGATGATCGGCGGCGCAACCATCTGCGAGGCAGCAGGCCCCTGCATGCTCTTTGCCAGCCGTACCATCAGCCGCTCGAAATTCACCTTCTCATGTGCCGCGTGCTGATCAATCATCAGCATCTTATCCTCATACTCAATAATCCAGTACGTGTCGAAAATCTGCCCGACGATCCTGTAACTGAGCGCGTTCTCCTTCGTCAGGATGCGCTCCGTCAGCGAGTACGAGCCAAGCCCCTCCGCCCGGTCCCGGCTCTCCCGCTCCCTGATATACGCCATCAGGGCATCGTCCTGCCTTGCCTGCTCCGCGGCCTCCGCCTCCTCCGGCGTCGCCAGATGCTCCTGTGCAAACAGTGCCGCCTTCTCGTATTTATCAATCCCCGCAGCATCGGAAACGGCGCTCTTGCCCTGCCCGGCAGCCACAGCATCCCTGGGCTTATCCTCCGGACGCAAATCTGTAAATGTAAATTCCTCCGTCTGAACTCCGCCGCGGTCCGAAAACGACTCTGCTGTCTGCACCGCGTCAGCGGTGCCCTTCTCGAAGACCTCGCGCGGCTTTTCGCTCTTAAGCGCAGCCTCGCGCTCCTTCGTTTCCTTCCGCGCCGCAGCGTTCTCCTCCGCCTGCGTCATCAGTGTCGCGTGCGGAATCAGCTCCACCTTATGGAGCGTTCTGTGGACCGCCTCGTTCACAAAATCGTACAGCGGCTTTGCGTTCGAAAAGCGCACCTCCATCTTCGAAGGGTGCACGTTCACGTCGCACTCCGCGGCAGGAATCGTAAGGTACAGGATGGCAAAGGGAAAACGGTGCTGCATGAGGTCCGTGCGGTACCCCTCCTCCAGCGCCTTCGACAGCACATCGCTCTTTAAAATCCGCCCGTTGACGAAGATGATCTCAAAGCTCCGCGAAGACCTGGAAAATTCCGGCCGGCCCAGATACCCCTGAATGCGGAATTTCGCAGCTTCTTTTCGTTCAGAATCCTTCTCATCATCGAAAACAATTTTTCCTTCACCGCCATGCCCGGACGCATCCGCCTGCCCGCTCACGTCGATCGGGATGACGGAATTTGCCATTTCGCGCCCGAAAATACGGTAAATCAGCTCCTTCTCGTTTCCATTGCCCGTCGTGTGAAGCTTCTCCTGCCGGTTCACAATGTAGTGGAACGACACGTCCGGGTGCGACAGCGCGAGCTTCTCCACGAGGTCCGTAACATACCCTGCTTCCGTCTGCGGCATTTTCAGGAACTTTTTTCGAACAGGAACGTTGTAAAACAGGTCCCGCACAATCACGGTTGTTCCGTCCGGCGCACCGACCTCCTCCAGCTCCAGCGGAATCACGTCCGTTGTCTGAAGGCTCGCCGCCCCGGCATCCGCGTCCGGTCCTGCAGCAGCTGCCGTACCGTCGGAAACATCCCGGTATGAGCCGGCAGTCCCGACGGACTTTTCTGAACCGGAAAATCCCGGATTCTGATCGTTTCCGATCCTTCCGTGGAGGACCACATTCGTCGCCCGAATGCCGGACAGCGCGTCCGCCGTCTTCGTGATCATCTCTACCTGCGACACCGCCGCGATACTCGAGAGAGCCTCGCCGCGAAAGCCCAGCGAATGAAGCCGCGCGAGGTCATCACTGTCCTCAATCTTGCTCGTCGCGTGCCGGCGGAACGCCTTCGTGATCTGCGAAGCCTCGATGCCGCACCCGTTGTCCGTAACACGGATCATCGAAGTCCCGCCGTCCTTAATCTCGATCGTGACCGCAGTCGCACCGGCGTCGAGCGAATTCTCCACCAGCTCCTTCACCACATTCACCGGCTTCTCCACGACCTCGCCCGCCGCGATCTTATTGATTGTCTCCGAGGACAGAACATGAATCTCCGCCATTGAAATTTCCTTTCATGATCCCCACAATTTTCTTCGCGCGAAATCCGCGAAGGCGGTTTCGCGCGTATGATCTGCGGCGGGCGTCTACTGACGCCCGCCCATGACGGGAAATGTGCGAAGGCACTTTCCCGTCTATGATCCGCAGCCGGACGCCGAAGGCTCCGGCTTATCCTGAATGGCTCGCATCGGCGAGACATTCATGATCGCCACCTGTTTTTCAGCTCCGACTGCAGCCGGTACAGCGTATTCAGCGCGTCCATCGGCGTCATGTTCTGGATGTCGATCTTCTTCAGCTCCTCCAGCACATCGTTGTCGGAAACGGTGTCAAACAGCGACATCTGCCCGAGGTCCACCTCGTCGTAGTGCGGCACCTTTTCGCTGCCTGCGTGCTTCCCGCCTTCGGCATCCCCGGTCTTTACCTCGATGGACTGGATCTTCTCCGTGATGTCGTTGTCCGACACCTGATCCAGAATCTCCCGCGCCCGGTCCAGCACGATATCCGGCAGACCCGCGAGCTTCGCGACCTGGATGCCGTACGAGCGGTCCGCGCCGCCCTTGACGATTTTCCGCAGGAAAATAATGTCGTCTCCCTTTTCCTTCACGGCGACGCAGTAGTTATTGACATTGTCGATCTTGCCCTCGAGCTCCGTCAGCTCGTGATAGTGCGTGGCAAACAGCGTCTTCGCGCCCAGGAACTTCTTGTTCGAAACATATTCGATGACGGCCCACGCGATGGACAGGCCGTCAAACGTCGACGTGCCCCGCCCGATCTCATCGAGGATGAGGAGCGATTTCGGCGTCGCATTCCGCAGGATATTCGCGACCTCGTTCATCTCGACCATAAACGTCGACTGCCCGCTTCCGAGATCGTCCGACGCGCCGACTCTCGTAAAAATCCGGTCCACAACGCACAGATCCGCCTCGTCCGCCGGCACGAACGACCCGATCTGGCTCATGAGCACAATAAGCGCCACCTGCCGCATGTACGTGGACTTGCCTGCCATGTTCGGGCCTGTGATAATCGCGATCTGGTTCTTTTTGTTGTCGAGGAGTGTATCGTTGGAGACAAAATCTCCCTGCATCATCTGCTCGACGACGGGGTGCCGTCCCGCCTTGATGGACAGGATTCCCTTTTCGTTCAGGGAAGGCCGCACATAGCGGTTCCGCTCAGCGACAAGAGACAGACTGCAGTACACATCGAGGAGCGCCACGGCCTTCGCGGATCTCTGGATCTCACTGACCCGCGCCGTGATCTCGTTCCGGATTTTGCAGAACTCCTCGTATTCCAGGTCGTTGAGCTTGTCCTGCGCGTTGAGAATCGTATCCTCAAGCTCCTTGAGCTTCGGCGTCGTGTACCGCTCGGACCCGACGAGCGTCTGCTTCCTCGTCCAGTCCGCGGGTACCTTGTCCCTGAACGAATTCGTCACCTCGAAGAAATACCCGAACACGCTGTTGTACTTGACCTTGAGCTTCGAAATACCGGTCGAGGCCTTCGCCTCCTCCTCGAGGTCCGCGAGCCACTGCTTCCCGTCTGTCTTCGCCTTGCGGAACCGGTCGATATCCTCATTAAACCCGGTCCGGATAATGCCGCCCTCCTTCATCGCAAGCGGCGGGTCCTCGACAAGAGCGGCATCCATCAGGGCAACGAGGTCATCAAAGTCCCCGATCGCCTCGCGGATCGAAACGAGTTCGCCGTCACTTTCCGCGCTTTGCTTTTCAGAATATGCAGCCCTCCCGGAGCCTTCTTTCCCGGAACATTCCTTTTCTGAGCCTTCAGTCAGGGTAAAATATTCATTGATTTCCGGAGACTCTCCCCGGCTCCCCTCCGGCGAACCCATCCCCTCCGTTCCGGCAGCTCCGCGTGATTCGAAGGCTTCGTCTTCCGGCGCGAAGGCAGCAAGCGCCTGCCGGATGGGCTTTAACATCTTCAGTGACTCGCGGAACGCCAGCACGTCCCGCGGGTTTGCGCTGCCGTAGCTGATCTTCGTAAGGAGACGCTCGAGGTCATAGATCGGCGAGAGGTATTCGCGGATTTCATCCCGGTCCACACTCTGCTCCGACAGCGCCTGCACCGCGTCAAAACGCCGCTCGATGAGCTTCCGGTCGACGAGCGGCTGCTCCAGAAACTGATGCAGGAGCCTCGCGCCCATGGCGGTCTTCGTCTTGTCAAGGACCCACAGAAGCGAGCCGTGCACCTTCTTCTCGCGCATCGTCTCGACGAGCTCGAGGTTCCGCCGCGTCGCGGAGTCCAGCAGCATATATTTGCCCGTCGCGTACGCCTCGATCCGGTTGATGTTCTCAAGCCCGTTCAGCTGCGTGTCATACAGGTACTGCAGGAGCGCGCCGCACGCGACAGCCCCTGTTTTCAGCGTGTCGATCCCGATCGCGAGAAGGCTCGACACCCGGAAATGCTTCAGGAGAACCCCCGTCGTTTCCTTCTCGCCGAAATAATGACTATCCAGCGCGTTGATGACGATATTCATCCGGTTCCGCAGGTCGTTGAAATCGATCCCGCACACAAGGAACGCGTCATTGCAGATAATCTCGGACGGGGCGTATTTGTTGATCTCGTCCAGGATTTTCGCCGTGCCCGAAACCTCCGTCGTGTAAAAATCGCCGGTCGAAACATCGGCAACGGCGATTCCACTGGTATTGCTCTCATAAAAGATGCACAGGATGTAATTGTTTTTGTTCTCATCCAGCGTCTCGAGCGCTGTTTTCGTACCGGGGGTCACGATCTTCGTCACGGCCCGCTTCACAAGCCCCTTCGCGAGCTTTGGATCCTCGACCTGGTCGCAGACCGCGATCTTGTACCCCTTCTCCACCATCCTGGAAATGTAGATATCCACCGCGTGGAAGGGCACGCCGCACATCGGCGCACGCTCGGCAAGCCCGCACGACTTCCCGGTCAGCGTAAGCTCGCACTCCTTCGACACCACCTCCGCGTCGTCGAAGAACGCCTCGTAGAAATCTCCGATCCGGTAGAACAGGACACAGTCCCCGTACTCCTCCTTCACCTTCAGATACTCCTGCATCATCGGGGATACATCATTGATATTCGGATATGCCATGTTGATTCGTCGTCTTCTTTCCTGCTGGTTTGCAACTTCCGGTTCTCAGTACCCGGGATCCGTCTCCGGCTCGTCTGTCACATGTCCGAAGTAGTAGAACCCCCGGCACTCCTCGAGCTTCACATTGAAAAACCTCCCGATCATGGACGCGTCGCCCGGCACATGCACGATGAGGTTGTTCGACAGCCGGCAGGTAACGTAGCCTTCAAGCTGCGCATTCACCTCCTCGCACAGGGCTTCCTTCACCATGCCCTGCTGCCGCGCTGTCTGCTCCTTCGCGCTATCCTGCACCGCCGCGAGGATCCGGTCAAAACCTTCCTTCACCTGCTCTTCGGGTACCTGCTCCATCTGTGCGGCCGGCGTCCCGTGCCGCATGCTGTACACAAACGTATAGGCGTTGTCGAACCGTACCTTCCGGATAACGTCGATCGTATCGTCCACGTCCTTTGCCGTCTCCCCGGGGAATCCCGCGATGATGTCCGTCGTAATCGCGGCGTCCGGAATGACCTCCCGGATCCTGAGTGCCCGCTCGATAAACTGCTCCCTCGTATAGCGGCGGTTCATTCTTTTCAGGATCTCATTCGAGCCCGACTGCAGCGGGAAATGCACATGACGCGCGATGTTTTTATGGCGCCGGATGACCTGCAGTGTCTCCTCGGAAATATCCTTCGGATGCGGCGTCATGAAGCGCACCCTCCGGATGCCCGGCACCTCAGCCACCGCTTCGAGAAGCTGTGCAAAGCTCACGGGATCGGCAAGATCCTTCCCGTAGGAATCCACGTTCTGGCCAAGGAGCATCACCTCCACGACCCCGTCCGCGGACAGCCGCTCGACCTCCTGAATGATATCCTTCGGCTCGCGCGATCTCTCACGCCCCCGCACATACGGCACGATGCAGTACGTGCAGAAATTATTGCACCCGAACATGATGTTGATGCCGGATTTGTACGGATACTTCCTCGCGACCGGCAGGTCCTCGACGATCTCATCCGTCGAATCCCAGATGTCCACGATTTTCTTCCCGCGGATGTCGAACTGCTCCCCGCGGTTTTCGTACACCCCGCACAGATATTCCGGAAAGCGGAACAGGTTGTGCGTGCCGAACACGAGATTTACATAGGGATAGCTCTTTTTGATCTTCGCGACATTTTCCGCTTCCTGCATCATGCAGCCGCACACCGCGATCTTCATATAGGGATTGGACTTGCGCCAGTGGCTCGCCCTCCCGAGCCTTCCGTAGAAGTGCTGGTCCGCGTTGTCGCGCACCGTGCACGTATTGTAGATGACGAAATCCGCCGACTCGTCCGCAGTCTCTGTAAAGCCCGCCGTCTCCAGGATGCCGGAGAGCTTCTCCGCGTCCCGCGCGTTCATCTGGCAGCCGAAATTCTGCACATGGTAAGTCGGCTGCCGCCCCAGGACCGCCTCCAGCTCCCCGACGTACAGCTTCGCCCGCTCCAGATATTTCTCCTGCCTTACAAGCTCCCTCGCGTCCTTCTCCTCCACGGACTCCTTCCGAAGCAGCCGCTCCGGAGCCTTAGCTTCATTCTCCAAATTTTCTATCCTTCCGCCACTTTTTCGCTATATTGTAATCTGTGCAATTCATCCTATGCCGCCCCGCGGCCTTCAGCCATCCACCTCAAACGAGGCGTATTTATTCAGGATCCGCAGCAGGATCTCCGCGCCGAGGCACATCTCGTCGACGCTCACATATTCGTACCGGCTGTGGTAGTTATACGCGCCCGTCCCCAGGTTCGGGCACGGAATCCCGCGAAACGACAGCACCGCGCCGTCCGTCCCGCCCCGGATCGGATTTGTGACAGGCACAAGCCCCGCCTCCCGGATCGCGGCCTCCGCGTTCTCGATGAGGTGCTTCTGCGGCAGAATCTTCTCAGCCATGTTGTAGTACGAATCCTTCACGTCAACCGTTACGACGCCCTCGCCGTACTTCTCATTCAGCTGTGCCGCAATGTCCTGTACCTTCCGCTTCCTCTCTTCGAATTTTGCCCGGTCATGATCGCGGAGAATGTAATCCAGGAAGGCTCTCTCCGTCGTTCCCGAAAGCTCGTCGAGATGATAGAAGCCCTCGTACCCACGCGTGCAGGCAGGAATTTCCTCCGGCGGCAGCAGGCGGTTGAACTCCATCGCAACAAGGAGGGCGTTCCGCATCTTTCCATAGGCGTCACCCGGGTGTGTCGACAGCCCCCGGACCGTCACATGCGCGGAAGCCGCGTTGAAGTTCTCGTACTCCAGCTCACCGACCGCGGAACCGTCCACCGTGTACGCGTAATCCACGCCGAAGTGATCCATGTCGACGTTCCGCGTCCCGTTTCCCACCTCCTCGTCCGGTGTAAACATTATGCGGATCGTCCCGTGCGCGTACTCCTTATGCCGCAGGAAAAATTGCGCCGCCTCCATGATCTGCGTAACCCCGGCCTTGTCGTCTCCGCCGAGCACCGTTGTCCCGTCCGTCACGACAATCGACTTTCCGATCTGGTTCTTAAGAAGCGGATACTCCGCGGTGCTCATGGAAATACCCTGCTCCGCGTTCAGGACAATCTCCCCGCCGTCATACTGCTTGATAAGCCTTGGGTGCACGAAGGGATGCTCCTTCGCATCCACCGCATTGGAAGTATCCATATGCGCCACAAGGCCCAGAATCGGCGCCGTATTCTCACGGTGCTTTTTCGCCGCGTCCGGAAGCGCTGGAACCATCGCGCCATCCGCGGGAATCGTCCCCGGAATCGTCGCGTACACATAGCACTTCGCCTCATCGTAATACACGTCTGCGGCGCCCATCGCCTCAAGCTCATCCCTGAGCATCACCGCAAGATCCCGCTGACACTTGGTCGAAGGCGTATCCGCGACACCCTCCTCCGACTGCGTGAACACCCCCGCGTACCGCAGGAACCTCGCCGCCACTTCCCCTTTGTCAAAATGTCCCATAATCAGAATTCCTTTCGTCAGATACCACGATGCCGTCCATCAAAGGAAATGATAATACTGCTTTGCACAACGTCATAATACTACATCACACCGCCGCGGTTTAGAAAGCTCCCGCACTTTAAGGTTCAATTTCGGCTCAATTTGTCGTTGTATTTATCCTAGAAAATGTCTATTATCCATTTGGAGGTGCTTTACTATGATGATTAACACAGACAACATTGTTCCCATTTCAACTGCAAACCAGAATTTTTCCAAAGTCGCAAGAATGGCTGACGAAAATGGAGAAGTTGTGATTATGAAAAATAATGCGCCGTGCTATGTCCTTATGGAGTTCAGCAGGTTTGAGAAAACCCGGACCGCGCCTTCTGAGCAGGTTGAATCACTAGCTGAACAGATCATGTATGAAAACGACGAAGTATTCAGGGAACTTGCCAAATGATCAGATTATCCGAAGAGGAAATTATCTATCTGCATGCAAGGTTAATACAGAGATATGGCGGTTCTGATGGCATTCGTGACAGACGTTCCCTTGATGCCGCAATAAATGCACCGTTTCAGACATTTGAAGGTCAGGATCTATACCCGACCGTAATTGATAAAGCAGCCAGGTTTGCCTATGGTCTGATCAGTAACCACCCGTTTGTTGATGGAAATAAACGCGTAGGGACTATGGCAATGCTCCTGTTGCTCAGGTTAAATGACATATCTCTCTCATACACACAGCAGGAATTGATCAAAATCATGCTGGATATCGCAGCCGGCAGGAAAAATGATCAGGATCTGCGGAAATGGATAGACAAGCATCATGTGGATTGATTCCTGCATTCCCTCCTCCGATACAGGTACGCCCGTCTTTGTGTGACGCCGACCCGCTCCACCGCGCCGACCTGCGTCAGGATCCTGAGGACCGTGGCAAACGACACCGCCTTCCGGTGGATCCCGGCGGAATTCTCGAACTCCTTCGCCGTAAAAGGCTCCGGAAGGGATTCCGGCACCAGCCGTAAATAATCCGCAGCCGTCTTCAAATCAATCTCATCGAAAATCCCCGACGGCACACGGTCATACCGATGGCTCCCCCGCTTCCCGTCTGTGCTCCAGCCATCGCGCACCCGGTACTCCGTAAGGTCCAGCAGCACCGGATGAATCGTCAGGTTCGGATCCGCAAGGAACGAATCGATCCGGTACAGCTCGCGGAAAACCTCGTAGAAGCTCCCCTTCACCCCCCGCCGGTTCGTCTCCAGCAGCTCCCCCGTCGCGGGATCGATCCACGTCACATACTTCACATGCGGAATCGGATAGACAATCCGCACCGGATACTCCGGCAGAAAAGCCGCAAGCTTCTCCCGCATGGCGTAAAAATTGGCGGTCTGGATCTCCGTAATGCCCTGACCGTCAAAAATATCCGCAATATAATTCCCGACCGGAATTTCCTGATGCGAAGGATCCGGATCCATGTAATCCTTCAGGATCGCGTGCACCGACTTCTCCTTCTGCATGCCGATCCCGACCCGTTCCCGCTCATCCAGCGAAACCACCCGGTTCACCGCCGCCTGGAACCGCTCCGCGTCCGGATGCCCCAGCCGCACCTCCGCAGGCCCTGTCTTACCCATCCGCTTCTCTCACATGCCTGCTGTGCCCGGACAGCTTATCCGTCATAAGACGCATCACCGGGTCCTCCTGCAGCCTCTGCTCCAGGAAAACACGCCGCTTCCCCTGCCTGTAATACAGATGCTCCCGGATGTAGCGGAACGTCTTCTCCTCGCCTTCCTCCGCCAGCATACGCAGCAGCTTCTCCAGAAGGTCCGCCGTGTCCGGATGCATGAACATCCGCGTACTCCCCTGTTCGTAATACTTCAGAGGATCCGAATCCACATAGGCATCTGCGCGGTAAATCTTCGACGCCGCTACCCGGTCCATGAACATCTCGATCACATACCGCCCCGGCATCTTGCACCCGACAAGCCCCGGCTTGTCCGCAAACCCCGGCGACGGCCTCGTCGCGTAATCGATCCAGTACTCGTAATGATGGCGGTTGCGCCCCTTGTGATGCAGCCACGCCAGCGACCGCCCCGTCGCCTCCCGCTCCGCGTTGTTCGGCGACCGCGTCCCCTGGTAATACTTCGCACCCGCCAGAAACTCCACCGGCGAATACTTCGACAGATCATGCAGCAGACCCTGCCGGTACAGCCCCACCTGGAAGCATCCCTCCGCCACCTTCATCTTGTGACGCGTAATCGTGCACAGATGCTTCCACGCCTTCTCCGGCGTCATGTGATAATCCGCTGCTGTAAGCTTCCTGCCCTCTCCGGGCGCTGATTCACACTTCATAAATGTCCCTGTTCTAATTTATTGTACTGCAGGCCCGCACAGACGAAGACGGCGCCGCCTGCGCGGGCCGCCTCAGCTTTCAGAACCCCTGCGCGTCAGCCGCCTTCTTCCCGGCAGACGCCTTCTTCCCGGCGGTCCCCTTCGCCGCCTTCTCCGGCTCGAACTCCTTCTTCGCGATCAGAATCCGCACACTCCGCCCCTTCACGAACACATGCCTCTGATCCTTCAATAGCTCCGGCTCCGCAAGGAACGCCGGCTCCTCGAACGTATCCATCACAACCCGCCACCGGTACCCCGCAGGCACTGACGGAACCGCCAGCTGCTGATTGTGCCAGTGCATGTTGATCGCCACATACACAAGCGTCTTCGTCGGATTCTCCGGCGCGTACTCCTCGTTGTACAGCACACCCACCGTGTGACTGTACCCCGCAAAATCCGGCTTCCACGCCTCACGCCCGTGGAACGACACATCCGGGAACCCCGTCGACCTGTAATCACTGAACTTAAACGGCACCCGCATCCGGAAAACCGCATGCTCCTTCCGGAACTGTGTCATCTTCTCCGTGAAATTCAGCAGCTCCTTCCCGTCCACCGTCTCGCGCCAGTTCATCCAGCCCGTCTCATTGTCCTGACAGTAGACATTGTTGTTGCCGCCCTGCGAATTGCACCGCTCATCACCCGCCGTGATAACCGGTGTCCCCTGCGCCAGCAGGTTCAGCGCCATGAAATTCCGCATCTGCCGGTTTCTGAGGAACCGGATCTCACGCTTGAAGCTTGGCCCCTCGACGCCGCAGTTCCACGAATCATTGTCGTTCGCGCCGTCCTGGTTGTTCTCCCCGTTCTCCTCGTTGTGCTTGTAGTTGTACGAGACGAGATCGTTCAGCGTGAACCCCTCGTAATTCGTCACATAATGCACCGCACCGTGCTCCGCGGGAACCGTCACGAACTCCTTTACAAACGGCCGCAGCACGTTGTCGTCGCTCTTGACAAACTTACGCGCCAGCTTCTCGAACGTATCACGATACTCGCACAGATGCCGGATCGAAGGCTTCCCCGCCGCGATATTGCGCCGGTCCTCCTTCTGCAGATCCTCATAAGGGAAATCGTAGTAGAAAAGATCCGTGTCCGCCAGCAGCGGATCGGAAGCGATCTCATCGAGCCGCCGGATGTCGCCCTTCAGGTGGAACCCGTCCACCTGGTAATGCGTCACATAGAACCGGCACGCCTGCAGCTGCGTCCTCGCTGCCGCCTGCTCGCTGAAAAACATCTGCAGATACACGTAAATCCCGTTCTCGTGGAGCTTCTGCACCAGCTCCAGGAACTCCTTCTGCGGCTCGCCGCAGCTGTACGAGCGCTTCGGGGCAAAATACCGCCCCGTCCCGAAATTCCAGTAATTGTCCTTGCCGCCCGCCTGCTCCTTCGCATCCTGCACCGAATCGTGCCCGGACAGAACCAGCTCCTCAATCGACAGGTCATGTGTCTGCGGAAACAGCTCATAGCACGGCAGCAGCTCGATCGCCGTGACGCCGATTTTCTTCAGATAGGGAATTTTCTCCATGATTCCGGCGAACGTGCCGCGGTGCTGCACGCGCGACGTCTTCGACGCCGTGAAGCCCTTCGCGTGGCACACATAGATCACCCGGTCGGACCAGGCGCTCTTTTCGCCGTTATGATTGAACGGAAGCTCCTCCTCCGGATAGGGGAACAGCTTGCAGATGTTCGCCGGTCCGTCCTTGAGCTTCACGCTCAGGACCTCCCGGGCGTACGGATCCTCGAAGATCTCGTCGTCCCGGTAGTAGCGGTAGCCCCACTCGGACGGATCCAGCCCCCGGATCTTCATGGAATACAGTGACCCGCACCGGTACTCCCCGGGGAACGGCACCTTCACCTCGCGAAGATCCGGCAGATGATACAGGATCACACCGCAGTCCTTCGTATCGCGGAAAACCTTCGAGAAGACCACCCCGTCCCGCTCCGTCACCGTGCCGGGTGAAACACAATGCGCCGCTGTTGTCTCAAATTCCTTTGCCATGCCTACCTGTCTCCTTTGCAGATTCCCGCAGAACCACGTTTACACTTCCCCCATTTTCATAATCTGCTTTATTTTAGCACACACGCGCCCCCTCCGCCGAAAAAGCTCCCCGGATGCCAAAAGATCATCTGAAGTAGGCATCATGATCTTTTCTTTCCAGTTTTCTGCCCTTTTTCTTTCTCCGCGGCTCTGCCGTTTTTCCTGATGCGCTTATGTTCTGCTGGCTGGCCTGTAGCACTTTCCGGTCCTTTTTCCGCCGCCCTGTCCTCTGCCTCGAAAACATTCCGCGCCGACTGATCCAGGTCTCCCGTGAAGGCATAGCTCTCCTTCAAATGGTCAATGAGACACCCGGCATACCAGTCATACAGCCCGCACTCCTTATGAAAAACCGTGCAGTCCGTAAGAATCGGCAGGATCAGTCTCCTGTCACCGACCGTCGTTTCGATGCAGTCCGAATCCGCGTCTTGAATCCAGGTAAAGGTCATGCGGCTTTTCAAATCGCCGCTGCGTTATAATCTCTTCATGGATATTGAATCGGTATGCCGATATATTGACAAGAGAAAAAAAGCACCCATCTCACAGATCGGAGAAGGGTGCAATCACGAAACATCCGCCGATGCGGATGTTTCCGTGATACGAGGCGATACCAAATGCATTCGCCTCGATTTATCATAAGGCGAAACCGCCTGCGCGGATTTCGCCTTATGGGCGCCAGTCAAAGCGGGCGTAATAAGGAAATCACCTTGACCCCTTGTCGTAGGGGATGCCCTCCGCCTTCGGCGCGCGCGAATTGCGCGACGTAAACGCCAGAACGAGGAGTGAAATGATGTACGGCATCATGTTGTAGACCGTGCCGGGGATATGCAGCGCCGCCATCCAGTCGAAGCCGGAATACACATTCGACAGAGCGCGGAAGAACCCGAACAGGAGCGCTGCCAGTCCGATGTTCACCGGCTTCCACGCGCCGAAGATCATAACGGCCAGGGCGAGGAACCCGAAGCCCGCGACGCCTGTCTCAAACTTCCACTCCGATGTGCCTGCCGTGATGTAGACGATGCCGCCGATGCCGCCGAGAACGCCGGAAATCAGCACGCCCGCCCAGCGCATTTTGTACACATTGATGCCGACGGAATCCGCCGCCTGGGGATTTTCGCCGCAGGCCATGAGCCGCAGGCCGAACTTCGTCTTATACAGGATCACATACGCCAAGGTCAGCGCGAGCAGCGCGACCAGCATGAACCAGTTGAAATCAAACGATCCGATCCGGACGATGAACGCCTTCTTCGACGCGACATACTGCACGGTCGAGGAGACATTGTCCTCGTTCTCCGCCATGTTGATTGCCTTCACGATAACCGTCGCAGCAGCGGTCGACAGAATGTTCAGCGCCGTCCCGACGAGCGTCTGGTCCGCCTTGAAATTAATGCAGGCGACGCCCAGCAGCACCGTATAAGCAAGGCCCGACAATGCCGAAACGAGGAGCACGACCAGCACCGTGACGAGGGCATGCGCCGAACCGAGTGACTTCATTGTGAGCGCTCCGCCGAGCGCCCCCATGACCATAACGCCCTCCAGGCCCAGGTTGATGACACCCGAATGCTCGGAGAAGCACCCGCCCAGCGCAACCAGTGACAGAACCGAAGCAAAAATCAACGTGTACTGAATGAGGAGTACCATCAGTCATCCCCTCCCTTCTTCTCCTGTTCGGACTCAGCAGTTCCGAATGCCTCTTTTGCATCCGCCGCCTCAGAGCGCGCCGTTTCCGCAGCACCAGCCGCGGCCCCGGCCGCCTTCGCCGCGAGGATCTTCTTCTCCTCGCTTGCCGCGAGCCGCGTGTTCATCACGTATTTGAAAAACAGCACGAAGCCGCACAGGTAGATGATGATCGCCGAGATGAGGTCAGACACCTGTGAGGGGTAAATTTTCTTGTTAAGGTACGAGCCGCCGCTCGTGATGTGCTGGATGAAAAACGACGAGAAAATCGTTCCGATGGGATGGAGGCCTCCGAGGAACGTCGCCGCGATGCCGTTGAAGCCCATGTCCGGCACGGATGACTGCGTCGTCGACCACTGCTCGTAGCCCGAAAGATACAGGAATGAAGCCCCGACGCCCGCGAGCGCGCCGCCGATGACGAGCGTGAGGATCAGGTTCTTCTTCTCGTTCATGCCGGCGTATTTTGCCGCGTCCTTGTTGAATCCGGTCGCGAGGATCTCGTAGCCCAGCTTTGTTTTCGACAGAACCACCCAGATGAGAACCGCGACGAGAATCGAGATCGGCACCGCGATCGTCACATACTGGTTATGCGTAAACAGCTTGTCCAGTCCCGCTGTCGGCAGGAGCGCGCCGCTGTTCACCGCGCCGACCTGAATCGTGTACGGGCTCGCGGGATCCTTCACGTTCGCCAGCAGCATGTTCACGAGATACAGGCCGATCCAGTTCAGCATGATGCCGGAGATAACCTCGTTCACGTTGCCGTAGGCCTTCAGAACCCCGACGATGGCGCCCCACACCGCACCGGCTGCAAGCGCAAGAAGCACGCACAGCGGCCACGGCAGCTTCCAGGCAAGCGCCGCCCACAGGCACGCTCCCGCACCCACGACGTACTGCCCCGCGGCGCCGATATTAAACAGCCCCGCCTTGTAGCAGAAGTTGATGGACAGCGCGCACATCAGGAGCGGCGCCGTCTTCGCCAGCGTATTGCCCAGATATTTCAGGGCGGCAGGCTTCGACGGATAGTTGAAAAAGTTTTTGATGATCGTCAGGATTGCCTCGCCCGCGCCCGCGGGATCAATCGCCAGCAGCACAAGGTAGCCCACGAACAGACCCAGGATTACACAGATCACCGCGGCCAGGATCGACTGGAAGGCGGAATTTTTCAGAATGCTTTTCTTATTCATGCCTTCACCTCTTTATCTCTTTTTGCTCCCGCCATATACAGGCCGAGCTCCTGCGTGTTCGTCTTCTTCGGGTCAAGCTCTCCCGCGATCTCGCCCTCATACATAACGAGGATCCGGTCGGACAAATTCATGACCTCCTCCAGCTCCAGCGAAACCAGCAGCACCGCTGCGCCGGCGTCTCTTGCCTTTATGAGCTGCTTGTGGATGAATTCGATGGCGCCGACATCGAGGCCGCGCGTCGGCTGCACCGCTACGACCAGCTTCGTGTTCCGGTCGAGCTCACGCGCGATGATCGCCTTCTGCTGATTGCCGCCCGACATCGACCGCGCTATCGTCACAGGCCCCTGTCCGGAGCGGACGTCATATTCCTGGATCAGGCGGTTCGCGTATTTGCGGATCGCGCCCTTTTTCAGGAACCCTGCCCCGCTCACGAATTCCGGCTTGTAATAGCTCTGCAGCGCCAGGTTGTATTCCAGCGAATAGTCCAGCACGAGGCCGTGCTTGTGCCGGTCCTCCGGGATGTGACACATATCCTTCGAGCGGTCACGGATCGTGGCGTGCGTAATGTCGCGCCCGCAGACCGTGATCGACCCCGACTTCACAGGCTCGAGTCCCGTAAGCCCGTAGATCAGCTCCGTCTGCCCGTTCCCGTCGATGCCGGCAATGCAGACGATCTCGCCTGCGTGCACCTGGAACGAAACATTTTTCACCGCGTTGTTGTGATGCAGCTTCGAGGCAACCGTCATGTCCTTCACGTCGAGCACGACATCCCCCGGCTTTGCCTTGTCCTTGGCAACGACAAGCTCCACATCGCGGCCGACCATCATGCGGGACAGCTCGTTTTCATTCGTGTCCCTGATATTCACCGTCCCGATGCACTTGCCGCGGCGAAGCACCGTACACCGGTCCGCCACCTCTATGATCTCGTTCAGCTTGTGGGAGATGAACAGAATCGACTTCCCCTCCTTCGCGAGGTTCTTCATGATCTGCATCAGCTCCTCGATCTCCTGCGGCGTCAGCACCGCCGTCGGCTCGTCGAAAATCAGGATATCGTTGTCCCGGTACAGCATCTTAAGGATCTCGGTCCTCTGCTGCATGCCGACCGTGATATCCTCGATCTTCGCGTCCGGGTCAACCTTCAGGTTGTACTTCTGTGACAGGGCGAGGATCTTCTTTTTCGCCTCGTCCTTCTGCAGGAACCCGTTCTTCGTCGACTCCACGCCGAGGATGATGTTGTCGAGCACCGTGAAGCACTGCACCAGCTTGAAGTGCTGATGCACCATGCCGATGCCCAGATCGTTCGCGACGTTCGGATTCGTGATCTTCACGTCCTTCCCGCCGATCCGGATCGTGCCCTCCTCCGCCTGATACAGGCCGAACAGCACGCTCATAAGCGTCGATTTCCCCGCGCCGTTCTCGCCAAGAAGCGCGTGAATCTCGCCCCTTTTCACCTGCAGCGTGATATTGTCATTCGCCACGATCCCGGGGAACCGCTTCGTGATCCCCAGCATCTCGATTGCATACGGCTCTTCCAACTTCTGCCACACTCCTTCCCCTCATGATGCAAAATCCAGCAGTTAGACCAGAGGTGTTCCTGTAACACATGAATTGCTTCGCGCGTCCGCAACGCTATAAACATCCCAAATCCACGCACCGCATTGTTTCCGGATGTTTAGCGTCTTTCGGGTATCAGATTCTAATTCGGATATGTCCGGAATCAATTTGATGCCCTGAACCCTTGCGTTAATAATAACAAAAATGCCCGCCGGATAAAATATCCGGCGGGCACCTCTTATTCGTTATTTACCTGTTCAGCCCGGGACGAGTGCCAATTTCATTCGGGAATATCCGGAGCGCCAGGATTACTTCAGGTTTCCTTGATAGTTAACCTTCACGCTGTCAGCAGAAGGCTGCTCCGCGGAGATATCGTTGGAAACGGTGATCTTGCCGCTGAACATATCGGCAACGAGCTGCTTGTAGTCATCCTCGGAGAAACCGTCGGACCACTGCGTGGACTCCAGCGGCAGCTGAACGTAGTTGAGGGTCGGGTCATCGCCGGAAACCATGCCGAGCGTCTGGATCTGTCCCTTGTAATCGTCCCACTTGCCGTCGCGGATCGCATCCAGCAGTGTGTTAACCGTTGCGCCGAGGCCCTTCATTGCGGACGTAACCGTCATGCCGTCGCCGTACTGGCCGTCGATCGTGCCCTTCTGGTCGACATCGACACCGATGACCTTGCCGTCAACCTTGGCCGCAGCCTCCGCCGCGGACGTATAGATACCGCCGCCGCAGGCGAATACAACCTCAGTGCCTCCCTGGTACCAGGTATCCATGGCAGCTGTGATATCCGCGTCGCCGTAGAACTGGTTGCCGTAAGCGTAGTTGATCTCCACGTCGCTCTCGCCGAGCTCCTTCGCCGCGTCATTCGCGCCCTGTACGAAGCCGTAGCCGTAGCGCATAACGGCGGGAACCGCCATACCGCCCAGGAACCCGAGCTTCTTGTAACCGAGCTTTACAGCAGCGACACCGGCCATATAGCCTGCCAGCTCTTCCTGGTATACCGCGCAGTAAACATTGTCGGAGTAGTAGTAATCCGCTACATTCCAGTTGTCCGGATTGTAGTCGTACTTGTCACCCAGGGCCTCGCCCAGCAGATCGCCTGCCGCAACGTCGAGTGCGACGAACTTGATATCCGGATACATCTCGGAGGACTGAACGATCGTTCCAGCGAACGCGTAGCCGGGCATTACCATGACGTTGTAACCGTCGGCAGCTGCCTTATCAACCATGGCAACGCGGTCCGCCGTGGAGTCTCCTTCGGGCTTGTAGTAGGTGAACTCCGCGCCGTTCTTCTCAGCCCAGGCCTTCGAAGCCTCATACGTCGTCTGGTTGAACGACATATCGGTGATGTCGCCGTAGTCCGTGATCATCGCGATCTTCATGCCGGAAGCATCCCCTGCAGCGGCAGCGTCTCCCGAAGCGGTGGAATCCGCTGCTGTCGCAGCCTCCGCCGGAGCCTCCGTTGCGGCAGGTGCCGCAGCTGTCGATGCGCTCGCGGAGCTGTCCGAGCTTCCGCACGCAGCCAGCGGCAGAACCATGCAGCCTGCCAGTACCATAGCTAAAATTTTCTTCATAAAACCTCCTCGTCCGCCACCCGGCGGCATCTCTCCTGCCTGTAAAGGGCAGGCACATCACTTATCGGTGACCGGCAGCAAGCTCCCCGGAAATATGTCAAAACTCAACAGATCTTCCGGCAGACTCTGCCGTCTCCCGATTGCGTCAAATCAGTATAGCCTGTTCCCCGAATTCGTACAAGGACCTTTTTGCAGCCACATTCGACTGTGCCTTCTTTCATCCACGTGCGGCAGCTTTGATGCCAAAATCATGTATGATAGCTGTTTTTCGTATTACCGCCGCACAGGTACTGGATTGCCGCAATACCCGCAAACAAGGATATGCCGGCAATCCGGTAAACGAGCCGCGGATGATAATAGCTGTGGTTCGCCGCCAGCAGGACCCACCCTGCCGGATACAGCGCAATCAGAAGATAGAGCAGAGTATACGGCAGGCGTTTTCTCCAGCCGGAAAATATCCTGGTATGTGCCCGTCTGCTCTCTTTGGCAGCCATCCACAGTACGACAAAGACAGCAAAGGCAATGGCAATCACATACGGCCATTTCAGTACCGTGGAAAAGATTTGCAGCACAGCGTCAGCGCGGGTAATCTGTACACCTTCGACAACCGTACCGGACCGTTTCAGCAGTGCGGCACCGGCATCCTTCAGCACATTCGTGTCAGTCAGCAGGCTCCCCAGAATCCATTTGGACGCCCACATTCCAATGTAACCACAGCCCCAGAACAGACTCACTCTGATCATGCTCAGCAGCAGCTTCACCGCGCTGTGTGAGATGTGAGGCAGAATGGTAAAGTGGCTAGGTGTGAGGTGGCTCTCTGATTCAGGCGCCCCCCCCTCAAGGCTTGAAGCACTCTTTAACTGCTGAACTTCCTGACGAACTGCAGGATAAGGTTCCAGCTCTGCAGAAAGCAGCAATACAAGCGGCAGTCCCAATGTTGCAATCGGATACGTCAGAAAATCAAAATACGCTGTCGCAATTCCGGTGAAAAGAAAGAAACAGTTTGACCGAACCGCCGGGCGGAGCATAAAGGGATGCCTGCAGGCAATGACAGCAGCAATCATGGAGATGGTATAACACGCGGAATATTGAAGTGACAGGCTGATCGTGCACGGATTCCAGAAGATCATCAATACGGTCAGCGGAATCAGCAGCTTTGCACCGGAAGGATGCCTCGTAATAACAGACCAGACAAGAAGGACCAGTAAAGCCAGCACACCGGCGGAATGGATCATCCGCAGATCCGAATAATCAAAAATCAGAAATAAAGGTTTCAGGAAAATCAGATATCCGTGCCAGTATCTCGGATAATTATTATATGAGCCAGCCCGTGTATCATGATTCAGGAAACCCAGCAGATCCGTAACTCCTGAGCCGTCGTCGTCAAAGCTCCAGGCAGGCACCATAGCCGCATCATTAACCGCATCACCGGTGGAAACCGCGGTTTCATTCAGCATGAGCGCATCCGTGAAGTTATCCAGTATGGATGCCTTATAGCCTTCAGCGAATTCAAATTCATCGCCTTCCGCGACAAGGACATTCGCGCCGCTTAGGATATTCTTCTGGATCGGATCGGCAGGCAGTCTGTATGCCAGAACCAGAAGCAGAAAGCCGGATGCGGCAGACACGGCAAGGATGACCGGATAAATTACTATAGACGTTATTTTGCGCATAGAATTACTCACAGCATAGAGTAGCAGAGAATCTTACAAATTCAGTGGAGCAATTTTAGCTGATAGTGCTTGCTGCAATACAATTAAGTATTTTCAGAAAGCTCAATGATATGCTTCTTCAAAGCCTCCGATACATAAAATCCGTTACGGATAATTCTTTCCATTGCATCATTAATGTCCTCAAGGAAGCCCATCTGCTTCGCCCTGAGTAAAACACCCAGTGAGCCCGTAACCTTCATCCCGAGATATTTGGCGGTCGACTTTGCAGCGTTATCATCAATGATCAGCAGGTCAGCCTTCTGTTCTCTCGCGAGCAGCATCACTTCCACTTCGCCCGCATGCAATCTCGAACTGAAGATTCGTGCGTCACTTTGATTCTGTACCTGTTCGACTTGAATCCAGTCAGCTCCGTTGAGAAGAATCATTCCTGCTGCGTCATCTTTCGCTGTTACTTCTTGATACACTGCCTCCGGAACAAGTATCCTGCCATATAGTTTTTGCAGTATTTCCAAAAGACCGGCATTTCCCAGCACAATGAGCGGTGTGGAATTAACGATAACCTTACGCATTGGCTAATTCCTCATCGAACTCCTGCATGCTGTCAAAGTGAAATATGGAGATCCCGTTTTCACCAAGAAACCGGATAAAATCCGCTTCTGTCATACCGGCAATCTCAGCGCAATAACCAAGTGAAATTTTATTTTTCTGATAATATGCAAGTGCAACTGCCTTTTTTGCAAACGCTCCTGCCTCGTCCTTGTTCATCTTTGAATCATATAACACGCCATCCGGGATGGTAACAGCGATCTGGCACATTATGTTCACCTCCGAATTTCCGGATTGTGCTCTCACTCAAATCCGTTGTACGAATTATTCTAATATACAAAAGTAGACTGACAATATCAAGCCACTCTCACCCCGCGCCCAGGATTTCGGAATATTCCCGCAGCTCGTCCGGAGTGAAGTAGGTCTTCACCTTCTCCACGAGGCCGGGGTAGTCCGTCTCCACGGCGCCGCGGTAGACCATCATCCGGTCGCGCAGCGACTTCAGGTTGAAGAAGTTCGCCACGTCGACGAGCGTCTGCTCCGCCGGTATACCCTTCCTCTTGTAGGCCGTAAGGAGCGTCAGCAGTGCCTTGTAGGACTCCTGGTCGGAGTTCAGCACCGCCTGCGCGATCGTGCGCGCGTCGTCATACGCCCCTGTCTGCAGCAGCGAATAGCCAAGCTCCTCGTACGCATCCTGCAGGTTCGTCTTCAGACGCTTGCCGTGCGCCATGCTCCCCTCCTCGCCGAGCTTGGCGAGCGCGTTCGCGAGGTACTCCGAGGCCTCCTTGTAATTCTCGTGCGCGAAGGCCTGATTGCCCATCATGTAAGGCAGGTCCGGCTCCTCCGGGAACAGCTCCGTTCCCTTCTCGT
This sequence comes from uncultured Lachnospiraceae bacterium, assembly GCA_900316855.1. GTDB lineage: Bacteria > Bacillota > Clostridia > Lachnospirales > Lachnospiraceae > CAG-791. The sequence continues at coordinate 129,572 of ONEK01000009.1, forward strand.
ACAGCTCATACGTCGCGGCGGAATGCTTTTCATCCCGCGACAGAATATACAGGAGATTCACATATGTATCCGCGGCCCTCTGACGAAGCTCCGGATTCTCATAATCATCTTCCGCTCTCCTGGCGCTCCCGGCACCGGCAGAGACAGCGCCCGATCCCGTGCCTCCCCTCCCGGAAACAGGCCCGGTTTCGCCGGAAGACGCCCCCTCCTCTATGCCGGAATTCGTTTCCTGACCTTCCTCATTTCCGAAGGCATACCTTGTCCCGGCAGTATTTTTTCCCGCGATAACGGATGCTGTGCTTCTATCCGATTCACTGGAGCCGGCACTTCCGGACTCAGAGCCTTCAGCGTTATCTGCCTCCGGCGTTTTCGTTCCGGCTCCCCCTGCCGCGAACCGCTTCGCGGTTTTCTCATCCTCGAGCGCCCGCCGCTTCTCCTCCATGAAGTGAATGGACCGCGTATAGGCCTGCTCCGCGCTCTCGAAATCCTGATTGTTCAGGTACTCGTCCCCGAGATACCCGTACATCTCGGAATTTTCCGGATTCTCCTTCAGCTCCTGATTGATGAGGTGCACGTTCCGGCGGCTGAGCTCCTTCTTCTTCGCGGCGGCCGCGGAATACCCCGTGTGCAGGATCATGAGCTCGCCGGACGCGTCCAGCACCCGTAAGGGCTCCCCGTGCCGGTTCACCAGTGCCTCGTGCACCCGTCCCTGATAGCGCAGCATCGGATCGTTCCGGAAGATCCGTGCCTTCGTCGTCGTGCTGATGACCTTTCCGTCCGACTCCAGATTCACAAACGCGCTGTACAGCACGTCCTTCGCGGCCAGCTCCATCGTCTGCAGCAGCGACGGGAGCTTCTTCACATCCTCCTCGGACAGATACTCGTCCGCGTCGAGGAACGCAATCCACACGCCCTTCGCCTTGTCGAGCGCGAAATTCCGCGCCGCGCTGAAATCATCGCACCAGTCAAAATGGTACACCCTCGCACCCATCCGCTCCGCGATCTCCGCCGTCCGGTCCGTCGAGCCCGTATCCACCACGATCTGCTCGGAGGCAATCGGCTTTGCCCACGACAGCGCCCGCCAGATATTCTCCTCCTCATTTTTCACAATCAGAACCTGTGACAGGGAAATTCCTGATTTAGACATTTCTACCTCACTTTTATCCTCGCTTCGCCGCGGTCCCGAGCTTTTTTTCAAGATACCAGATCATGATTCCTACATAAGGAGACAACTTTCCATCCTCAGGTGACATCAGCTTTGCTTTCCAATCCTCCAACTGGGCCCGGCCCCACTTTCCGTTCATTCTTTCTCTTGCCAATTGATGAATGAAGGCATTTAATGCAGCCTTACGGTTCACCGGCAAATAGGTTTCAGAGCCGTTCAGATTCAGTTTCTCGTTCAGATCTCTCTCGACTGCAGCGTCAGCAGAGTGAATCTCTCCGTTTCGGGAAAGGTAGTAGATGCCTGAAATCACAGCAGGATTCTGCGGATCTGCCTTCTCCAGTTTCTGATTCCCCTTGTATGTATCACAGGTCTGCTGTTCATGCGGAAAACCTTCCCCTCCCTTGCAGACTGCAAGCATATTTTTATAGCTGAGCGACTCTGGATCCCTCTCATTTCTGCCGGGATGAAAGTGCTCAATTTTCATGGAGGAAGCTTCGATGCGCCTCATGCAATATGCGCACAGGTACCCCTGCTCCTCCAGCAGGCACTGCCGGAGTTCATTTTTCTCCTTGTACCCGTCAAAATAAGCATTCGGCTGACTTCGATATTCCGTTAGTGAATGCGGCTCGTGCCGCTTCCTGATCAGAATCATGAGACTATACCGCGCTCTTTTCCAGATAGAGCCGCGTCTGCAGTGCAGTAACGACAGGCGTATTTTCACCAGTCATCTCAATCAGATTTTTCAGCCCCGACTCCGCATTCCGGTAATCCTCCCGGTCCATCGCGTCTGATATGTCGTTTACAATGCTCTTGATTTCCGGATAGTATTCCGTGGTGTCCTGGTAAGTACTGAGTGCCTCGTTAACATCCAGACCGAAATGCGATGTGCTGTATTTCACCGGTTCGCTCTCTACATCAATGAGCCAGGCATCCTGTATGGACGCAAACAGAATCGGAGCATGGGTAGCAGCAATGAACTGTATCTGCGGAAACACCTTCCGCAGTGCAGGAAGAATCGTCCACTGCCATCTTGGATGCAGATGCATGTCAATTTCATCAATCAATACAACTCCGGAAGTTCCGGTCAGCACGGATTCGCGCAGATGAGGATTGAGAAGAGCCATACGGAATGCAATCTCCGAGGCGATGATAATCAGGGACTGAAAGCCGGAGCTCAATGCCGAAAGCCTGGTTAATGTGCTTTCCCCCTCGCACAGAACGATTTCCTCGGACAGCTTATCGAAGTAGAGCCGATAATATCCGTCCTCCTTCTGATCAACGAGATCCAGAAAGTGTCCGATCCCCTTCATCACAGCCTGATATTCGGCAATATCCATGCCCTTCTGCCAGGAGATCTGCTCCATGCGCAGACACCAATCGGAAAACAGCTTCATGTCGGAAGCATCAATCAGCGAATCCAGATAGCCGATGTTTCTTTTCTGACTCCTTGTAAAAGGTGAAACGGCCCTCGCACGCTTCGACTCCCAGACTCTTCCGGCACCAAGAAGTGTCAGGAGCGGCAGAGGTTCCTCCTGTCTTCCATCCATAAAACCTGCCGCATACTCGACAATATCCCTGGGCTGGATCGTACTGCGGGTATTTTTTGCACTTGCACGCTCCAGCTTCCAGCTGAGCACTCCCTGATCCGTTTCCGCAGTCAGTTCAACGGAAACCGGCGTACAGAACTGATACTGTAGCGAACCATCGCCTGCCTCGGTAATGTTTTCGCGTATGTCATCAACGCCAATATACCTGGAGAAAACGACCTTATCAGAGCACCCGGAAACAAATCCGCCCAATCCGGAAGCTATAGCCTCCAGTATAGAGGTCTTGCCGGTTCCGTTCTCACCCTTAATCAGATTGATTCCCGGATGAAGCTCCAGCTGCAGCTCTTCAATTCCCCTGAAGTTATGAATGTCTGCTGCCTTGATTTGAAACATGATTCATCCTCATCTGAATATTCGTTAATAAAAACAGATACAACAAACGAAGCGGATGTATCTTAACTCCTGTATCACTTTTCAATAATTATATTTCAGACACATCCGGGATGTAAACGATCTGCAGGAACAGTGTCGCCCAGCACTCTCGCGTACAGTGCGAGGTACCGCTCATAGCTCTTCTGTCTGCCGTACAGCCTGCCCTGGGCGGCGCAGCGCTGTGTGTAGGCGGCCTTGCCGCGATCGAGTACGCGCTGCACGACGCGCTCCATGCCTTCCTCGTCTCCGGGTGCGAAGCTGTCTCCGACATCCGTGAGAACACAGCCTCCGGACGTCAGCATCTCCGTGCTGCCGCCGACGCTCGCCGTCACGACCGGCGTCCCGCAGGCAAGCGCCTCCAGGTTCGTCGTCGGGAAATTGTCCTCAAAAGTCGGATTGACGAACACATCCGCCGCGTTATACAGCCCGGCCAGCTCCTCCACGGAATCCGTGTGCGTAACAGGCAGGACCTTCCCCCGATATTCGGATTCCAGCTTCCGCTGCTGCCTCTTACTCACCCCGACGAGGCACAGCACTTCATCGTCCGACAGCTTCTTGGCCAGGTGCAGCAGCATCTCATAGCCCTTCCGCTTCGTCCACACATTGGCGACCCCCAGGATCAGCCTGCGGCCGCCTTTTTGCGCAAGGATGCTTTGCAGTACGGTCTGAGCCTCCCCGTCCCCCGGCTGAGTGTTCTCACTCTTCATGCGAAGATTATTGTATGAATCAGACTTCTCTGCACAAGCCTCAGACGGATTGCCGGTAACTCCGCATGCTGCAGCAATTTCATCCGCCGCGTCTCCCCGGTATGGCTTGAAGATACTCAGGTCAATCCCGTTCGGGATGACCTCGACGGGATACTCCTTGAGGAACGACTCCCCGACGATATTTTTCAGCCACACGCTCGGTGTGACAATCGTAAGCTTCAGCACGCCCGTAAACGCGGCGCGCTTTCTCTCATACCCTTTTCGGCTGTAATCCCACACGGAATACGGATACGCCTGCAGATGCTGCGGACAGTTGTGACACCCCGTGCCCGCCTTCCACTTAGCGCACCCCGCCGCTTCAAAATATGCGCAATGCCCCGTGATCGGCCAGCAGTCGTGCAGCGTCCACACGACAGGGATGCCCCGCTCCCTCAGATAGCGGAACAGTACCTCGACCTGCAGGTAGAAGCCGTGAATGTTATGCAGGTGAATGAGGTCCGGCTGCACCGTATCCACCCACTGCAGGAACTTACGCGTCACCGCGGCAGACCCGAAGCCTCCCCGGTCCGCGAGGATATCCATCGCGACATGCCCCGCAAGATCCCCGACATTTCCGATGCGCACGCCGCGTATCCCCTCCGGGACATCCGACCGGCTGAAGGCGGCGTAGGTTTCGTACCCCGCGTTTTCTCCGCACCGGTACAGATCCCCGATAATCCGCCCGACGCTCCCGCGCCCGTATACAGTATTGACCAGCAATATCTTCTTCAAGTCAGCAGTAAACCTCGTTCACAAGCCACTGTACATATTCGCTTAGCGTCGGGAACTTCGTGATGCTCCGGCACGCAGCAGACATTGCCCTGCACCGTTCCGGGTCGTTCCACAGCGAAACGATGGCCTGCTCCAACTTCGCAATGCCATCTTTCTCATGGAATTCTTCGGAAGCCGGGTTAGGAATACCATTCGGGTCATGGCTTCCTTCCTGGCCACCTGTCACATTTCCATCCTCGTGACTGCCGGAAGCTCTCTGCGAAGCTCCCGCAGGATACACGACACCCGTTACGCCATCGTCGATGAGCTCCGGAATGCCTCCTAGGCAAGGCGCCACAACCGGCGTTCCTGCCGTCAGAGCCTCCATGATGGAAAACGGGCAGTTCTCATACCATGTAGAGGGGTAGACCGCAAAACGCGCCTCGCGGATCAGCGCAGTGAGATCCTCTCCCGCCCGGAACCCGACATTCCTCACATTCGGAACCCTGTTCACTTCCTCCTCCAGCACACCCTTCCCGGCAAAGACGAACGGAATCTCCGGGTGCTTCCCTGCCGCCGTGAGCAGGTCTCCGATCCCCTTCTCCTCGTCATACCTCCCGAAGTAAAGGACATAGCCTGTCACGGAAAACTGCCTCAGCAGATCGGCAATTTCAGGTGACAGCATCCCGGCCGGATCCGGTGCCGGAGGCCTTCCTTCCTGCCTCTGCCCGCTGGCATCGGCAGGGCGGCCCGTCGGAAGAGAAGTTCCGTCACACTCTCTGATATCGGAATTCACTGCCTCCCGATCCGGATTTATGCCAGCCGGACTTTTCACATCCACGAAGTTCAGCTTCGTCACACACCTGCCTTTCAAATCAGGATTATGACTCAGCATGCCGTTCATGAACTGTGTAGGGCAGATGACCCGGTCCACCAGCCTATACGTATGTCGTTTCCGGTAAAATTCCGCCTCCCTTGCTCCCAGGAAGCTGCGGAGTCTGGAATTGTGAATGCACCGATTCCTCCGGCACGCGCTGAAATTCCCGTCAGCGCAGGCCGTGCACAGCGCTCCCGTCGACGGGATCCGCAGCATGTGATTCGGACACACCCACTGGTAATCATGCGCCGTATAGACGAGCCGGATGGAAGGATCGAACTCCTTCACCTCATCGATCACGGAGGGCGTCAGCTGGAAATTGATGTTGTTGAGGTGCACGACGTCCGGATGAAAGTCCGCAAGCACCGGACGGAGCTTCTCCCGCGCCTCCCGGGAATAAATGATTTTCCGCGGGTACGAAAGCTTCTGCAGGAGTGAAGCCGAGTGGAATTCCATCTCACCGGTATAGCTGTTCACCCGGTTCCCGACAATCCGCCCCGGATGCTCCATGCCGAAATACTGCACCTCATGCCCCTGTCTCTGCAGCTCTTCTCCGATTTTGAAAATATACGTCTCTGACCCGCCGTTTGGATACAGGAACTTGTTGATCATCAGGATCTTCATATCTTGGTTGTGACCTTCAATGCAATATCCGCACTTCAGAAATGATTCGTCGCAAGAATCAATGGGTCCGGCGCACAGGTAATTTTATCTTCATGCTGATTCAGATAAGCGCCCCAGAATCCAAAGGAACTTTCCGTAAATATATTGTGATGGCACTGCGCCATCAGCTGCATATCGCGGAAACTGTTCAGTCCGGAATTCCAGGTCACAAATCTTACAGGATCATTCTGAAAATCCAGGCCGAAAATTTCCGGGTGCTGCTCGCACCAGCCCCGGCTTAACTCATCAGTGAAGAAGTAAAAGACCGGATTCTCCGTATGCCTCCTGATATATCGGACAGAACGCCGGAAGAAACCGTATTGATAGCAGTAGCCATTCAGAAATAACATATCAGAACGTCTCGCGTGTATCGCGACAGCATTTTCCGCACTGATCTCATGAAGAACCTCTTGATTCTTCCCGTCTGTTATCTCGGGAAAGGTAAAGGACCTGCGGATTTCCGAATCTATTTTCTCAATTCCGAATCCCTTGAATTTCAGGCACAGAGAGTGACCGCCGTAAACATCTCCATCATATTTCTGGAAGACATCATATTTTGCAGTCTCCTTCTCAATAAGGGAATTCTCAAGAGCTCCGCGGGCAATCCTTTTCATCTGATAACCCGGATAAGTAGTGAAAAAACGGCTAAGCAATTTACGTGCGGCGGAATGATGGACCTCCTCATTGGATTGCACTTCTCTTCTGGAGTTTTTCTGCACATTGACTAGGGCGAACCCTTCATCATTCAGGGCCTTCGTGGTAATCGGAGCATAATCATACCAGCGTCCTTTCCAGTATTCACTGTCTCTTACCTTCTGCACTACTCTGCTCCAGGCCTCACTGCCGATCCGGTCCCGGATAAAAGGTGCCTTAATTCCGAAAACGCGTTCCAGCTCGTAACCATTCCAGTGAGCAAACATGCCGGCATCGCCATCCGGGAGGCTGTAATAAGCATCCTCTATATAAACCTGCTGTCCGGGATTTGATTTCCTGGCCGCCAGATATTCAGCATAATCCAGCATCTGATTTCCCAGACCTGAATCCATATGCAGTACAATCATTGACTGTTCCTCATTGATCATGCACGGAAAAAACGCTGCTATCCATATTGATTGAGCAGACCCGCCAGTAATTCAGATGGCCGCAATCCGGTACAGGAAAACAAGAATGCTGCAGGCAAGGAAAGCGCTGGTAAGCATCCTTCCATGGGACTTCACGCCGGAGTTCCTTTCATCACGTCTGGCGCTGTTTTCATCGCCCTGGTTTCCACACTCTCTGCCTCTGACAAACGCTTCCCGGACAGCTATCAGTATCATACAGCCTATCGTCAATACGCCCAGTGCGCCGATCAGCTTCGCGCGCTCTATGTTGAGCTGATCATTCAGGACCAGCGCAAGTAGTGCCCCGTCCTGATCCAGGAACAGATTTCCCGGACTGGCGGCCTTGCATCCGAAATACCGCGACAGGAACGCGCAGGCCGGGGGCAGGTTGTAAACGACTGAATCAATGCTCAACACTGTGGCCGTCAGTGCAGTCAGAAGCAGCTTCATTACTTCCCCGTTTCCTGTTTTTCCATATATCCCGATATTACGATTCCGGAACAGTCTGAACAATTCACACCCGGAAGACACACTGACCAATATCATCAGGAATGTCAGTGTCTGCCCCCGGAAACCAAGTGCGCCAATGAGGAATGAAGGACAGAAGACGATACAGCAGAACAGATCTCTCCATGCAGTGACTGCCGCCGCGCTTGTGGCAGGCCATTCATTTTTATCGCTCCTGTAACGCGTTCGCTCCAGCCTGTGCTGATACCATGCCAAAGCGCAGATTGTGGTAATCCATGTAAATCCCCATCCGCACAGGAGTATCCACTGCCACGGCAGCCGCAGCAGCCGTGCCAGCGTCACGCCGGCGAGGGCAGGAACCTGCAGCAGGCTGATCCTGGCGTGCTCCGGGCGATAGACGATGCTCCCCCGGCATACCTCTGAAGCGGCCGGTACCGCTTCCGTAGTATTATCGCTAAGGTTTAGGCTCTCACCTCTGTCGTTTCCGTAATCGAAATTCGTCCAGAACCGCACCCAGGGCGTTGCATAGGACAGGAAGCCGCTGTTCCGCAGGCCTGCCTCCTCAATCACGGCGTTCCCTTCTTCATCGACCGTCTCCCGGCCCAGCAGCCGGCTTGAGGCTGTGTAAACATCCGCGATAGCACCGGATTCCGACCCGTTGATCGTAAGCGGCATCAGCAGCAGCGTCATGGCAGCCAGAATCACCCACAGCGTACCGAAATAAGCCCTTCCGGAACCCTCCTGCCGACCGAAGCACACGACAGCTGCCAGGAAGATCAGCAGGCACAGTGCCATCATCGCGAACCGGTTGGCGTGGCTGCGGTTCCCGTACAGGAGAAACGACAGGTGCTGATAACTCTCAACGTTGGGTCCTGCTGCCTCATACTGCAGTAGATACCGCTCTCCCTGCCGCAGCGCGATCGGAAGACCGTCGAAAGCGGTTCCCTCCACACTTGTGTACCCGTTTGTGTGAATTGAAACATCCTGTGCCCGGCATTCTCCCGCAATCTCCCCTGTTGAATCCCAGACGGTTACCGTGATATTGACCTTATCGTGATCGAGAGCGGGCGCTGCGGCAGTGTCATTGTTGCACACTACAATGGCATGAATAGCATCCTGCGTCGCAGTGAAGGTCTCCTGCCCGTCTTCCACCTCGATCAGTTCATAGCTCTCCCAACGGTCCCACAGCTCAGTTCTCCCCCACAGCAGGAGGACAAACGCGGCAGCAAGGAACACCAGAAGCCGCTTTCGGGTGAAGCGGAGTCCGCGAAACCAGTCATTCCATGAAAGTGGCTTCGTCTGAATCGGATGACTCACAGTGAACCTCCTTCCAGCGCAAAGCCCAGAATCTTGCAGTACAGGACAGCCACACTGCCGCAGGCCAGCAGGCACAGGAGCAGCCCCTGTCCGTCACAGCCAGAACGCTCCTCCAGCTGATGAACGGAATTCTTCACGCGTGAGGAAAAACAGGCAAAAGGAACCATCAGCACATAGGGAAGGAAATATCTGCCCTGCATTCCGGCCGCTTCTCCGATCATGTGCTCATCATGGGTAGAGTAGAGGAGAAGAAATGCCACATTGACAAGCGCTGTACCGACAAGCATCACAATGCATGCAAGGATCCTGACCCGTCCCGATGGCTTTTTCGGCAGCGCAGTAACCAGCAGTACCAGGAAGACCGCCAGCAGGATCACCGTGAGTACCTCCGGGACATACCTGCTATAGAATTCACCTGTGATCATGCAGGTTGCAAGCGTCTGAACCTGTCGGAAGAAGGTGTGCAGCAGCACCAGGATGATCGTGCCCGGATGGCGTGCCATATATCCGATGGTATAGGCACTCCCGGCGCCCCCTGCACGGTAATCCATGAGAGACGTAGTCGCAATCTCCCATGCCTCCGCGCCGCGTATCCAGATCATTGCCAGAATGACCAGTATCCCCCCTGCTGCAAACCCGGCTATCAGCTTCTTATTTTTCAGAAGCCTCCTTCCCAGCACAAGCATCCACAGACCCAGTACTGCATAGACATATTTGACAGGGACCATGAGAAGGAATATCAGAATCAACGCAAACAGATCCGGCAGGCGCACCCTTCCGGAGCGGTATACTTTCTGCGTAATACTGAGAAACAGGAAAACCATGGAAAGGTTCCACACGTCGTAGGAATAGGATGCACACAGCCACGTCGTGCCAGGCAGCAGGCACACTGCGGCAAGGGCAGGCTTCAGCTCCGGCGACAGCTTCATGCTGACTGCCGCCATCAGTGCGAGAAACAGCAGCGACGTAACCTTTCCCGACAGCAGGATAACCTGGTACGGAAGATGCAGCGAGTCTGTTATCCATACGCCTGCCACGGCTGGAAGGTAGGGATACTTTGGCAGATTCGGTGACGCGTACATTGTTGGCCCTGCGTTCTCCGACCTCCCGTTCCCATAAGTAAAGTCCGCGTAAAAAGCCGCCGTGCTCTCCGGGGAAACGGAGGACTTCATTCTCCTGATGCCGTCCGTCTGATAACGGATCAGCTCCGATTCTTCAGGCCTCCCCCGCAGCAGATTCAGCAGCGAATACGTATTCGCCATATGGACCTCTTCATCCGGCACACAGAGGGCTGGCATCCACAGCACATTCAGGAAGCCGCACAGCAGAAAGACAAGCACAAACCTGCGGATGGAGATCCGGCTGCCGTTCTCCCGCTGCAGATCAGTAGAAGTGTGTCCTGCAGACATGTTATGGCCGCCGGAAATACCTTGCAGCATCGGACAAAAGAGGAACAGCAGAATCAGGGATGCTCCCACTGTGCTGACAAAGATCAGCAGCGGAAACAAATATACGGGATAGGAATCTCCCAGAAGCCGCAGGGATACGGAGGACGTCTCCGTTCCATCAACCAGGACAGAGTACTGATAGCATTTCCCCTTTTCCAGTCTGATAGGATTAGCTGATTCGGCGACTTCTCCCCAGGTTCCGGCACCTAGTGTCGATACAGGAAAGGATAGGCTTTGTACCTCTGCGCTGGATTCTGTGTTCCGAATGAGGAGCCGCACTTCGGACGCATCTGCATATGTCTCATCAAACGCTCCAATGGCGTCATCGCAGAGGGCTATGCCGGATACGGACGAGAGTCTGATTGTGAAGGTATTCCCGTTTCTGCTCTCGATGAACTGCGTCCTGCGGACATGAATATACGGGGCTGCAAAAATGCACCCTGCCAGAAGGATCGCGGCATAAACTGCAAAAAGCATAACGAAAGGACGTTTATTGTATTTTTTATCATCCGCTGATCTGTTAGATCTTTTCATCAGGAATTCTGTCATACCCGGTCATACACTCTGTATTGCCGCTACGGCTTAAGTCTTTCCCATGCCGGGTCGGGATCATTCACCCCATCTATGCTAGAATAACTTACATGAAAATCAGCCGCAAGTTTTTCAGCAGAACAAACATTACTGTATGCATCCTGAGCCTGTTTTCAATATTGTTTATCGCTTATCAGGATCTGCCGGTAACTGGTCGGTTTGGTTTTGTCTTTCTGGATTCGCTGTTGGACAGGGAGCCATTCAGCTTTTTTGTACGTGCTTATGAGTCCGGTATTACGAAAGAGGGGGCGGTCTACGGTATCACTTTTTATGCTCTCGAAGGCCTGTGGGATCTTCCTCTGTGGTTACTTCGCCTTTTCATCCCGTTTGCATGGACCAGTCCGCTGCTGATCATCTGGTACAAGCTGTTCAATGTCCTGTTCCTCATCCTGTCAGTGAGGGAAACGGCAGGCCTTGCCGGCAGGATAGGCGTTAAAGAAAGTGACGCTTCCACTCTTTTTCTCTGCTCGGCCGTTGTCTTTTTCCCTGTATTTATTGCGTCACAGTGCGACATTGTAACGATATTCTTTACGCTCTGTGCAATCCGCTGCTACGAGGACGGGCAGTACGGGAAGTTCCTGCTGCTGATGGCTGTCGCCATCAATTTAAAGCCTTTCCCTGTATTTATTGCGTTCCTGTTGATCCTGATCCGGCAGAAGAACGTGTTCAGGATCCTCCGGGACCTTTTAACTGTCTGTTCGCTGCTTATCGGCACGAACCTGCTGTATCGCTATAACCCTTGGAATCCTTTCGTCCGCGGGAAAGCGCAGAGCGAACATCTGTCTGTGTTCCTGACGAGGATCGGTCCGTTTTCACTCCCGCTGTTTTTCGTGATTGCCTTCATTGTCTGTCTGCTTGCATACCGGAAGCTTACAGCTGTAAACATCAATGCGCCGGAGGAAGAACGCCGCCGCGCGGTATGCACCCATATCCGGCTGGCCGGCATTCTGATGGGTGCCTTCTGCATCCTTGGTGACGCGGCGCCGTACTGGGTAATCTACCTCGAGCCATATTTGACCCTGATCTCACTCGATCTTAAGAAGGAATGTGAACTGACTTCCGTAGAGCAGAATGGGTCATCATTCCCGCATTGGATGAAAACGCACAGCGTATTTCTCGTCACAATCATGGAAACAGCTGTGATAATCAGAATGATCGGATCCTATCCCTGGGTCTACGGGGGAAAGGAAACCTATTCCTATACCCTGCTGAGCCCGCTGTTCCGTCATGGCTTTATACTAGAGAATGTACCGACTCTGGCAGGAACGATCAGCACTCTTCATCTTTCATTATTATTCCCGTTTGCCGAAATTCTGTCCGCTGGCTGTTTTCTTGCGTTGACACTGATACTGATCTTCAATGACGAACAGCTTAGTCCGGAAAAGGGGCAATCCCCCCCCAGATTCTTCAAAACTGCTCCATCGCAGCTTCAGGATGCTTTTCCTTCCGCCAAAGGAACGAAAAGGCTTCTGCCATGTATTTACTTTATGCGCCTGTTGTTTATCGCAGGATTTATACTGTTTACCCTGCTTGCTTTGAAAGTTTCCCGCACCGGCTGAATAAGTTCGCGTGGTCCGGGCTTGCCCACCGCTTTTGTAATTGGCACAAGGAACCGTTTACCTATGAACATCCTGTTTGAAATCTTCTCATTCAATGTCGGCGGGATCGAGCGCCAGCTTGTTGATATGTGCAACCTGATGGCGCAGGATCCGGCCAATCGGATCTGGCTGTGCGTCATCAATGACGACTATACGGAAAGCCTTCTGAAGACGCTCGCCCCGGAGGTTCACACGCTTCTTCTTCACAGACCTGCCGGCACGCGTGATGATCTGCCCTATATGCGGAAACTGGCTTCCTTCGTCCGGGAGAACCGCATCGACATCATTCACTGTCAGGGCGTGAACTGTGTCCTGTTCTCCGCGTTGGCAAAACTGCATCGTCCCGCCCCGGTCATCATCAACACGGTGCATGACAGTGGCAACTACCCTTCCTATTCCGCGAGGAAGGTCTTTTTCGTAAACCGCTTCGTGGACCACTCCATCGCCATTTCAAGATCTGTGCAGCATGAGATTCTCTCTCGCCGCATCCGTGCGGACAAAGTTTCCGTTGTCGAAAATGCCGTCGACTGCAGCCGTTTTCACTATGTTGATCGTTCTCAGGGCAGGGAATACAGCTCACCCGGCCGAATCGTTGCGGACGAAAAGAGCAACGTCCCTTCTGAAGACTGTAAAGATGTCAAAGCTGAAATCCTAACTCCGGCAGTAAGCAGACCTGATAGCAAATCATATACCCCGCTGGCACAGAGGCCCCGGATCGAGCTCATCAACGTGGCCCGCTTCCAGCCGGCGAAGAAGGGGCAGGACCTCCTGATCGACGCATTGGAAATGCTCGTTCCTGCCTGGCCGGCCCTCCATGTCACCTTCGCAGGGGAAATTCGGAAGGACCAGCAGACGGAATTCAGGAAGCTGCAGGACCGGATTCATTCCTCCCATCTGGAAGAGCATGTCACATTCCTCGGTAATGTGGACGATGTTCCGGCTCTTCTTGCTTCAGGTGACATCTTCGTTCTTCCCTCCCGCTACGAGGGTTTTGGTATTTCCCTGGTGGAAGCTCTTTCCACCGGAATGCCAGCTGTTGCCTCTGACCTGCAGGGTCCCTCGGAGATCATGAGCCATCCCGGACTCGGATTATTATTTAAACCAGACGATGCGGCAGACCTTGCGGCAAAAATTGACATCATGATCCGAAATTACGAATCCTATGACCGGCGCAAAATCTCGGACTATATTGCGCAGACCTATGATATCCATGCGCAGGTGCAGCGCCACCTGGATCTCTACCGGCAGCTGTTAAACAGTTGATGGCCTTCCCGTTACAATTCGTATTACCTGCCGGTCAGCTCTTCTTTAGTAATGATATGATTCGGGTGTCAAAAGTACCAATTAGCATAGAATTACATACAAATTGCTTCGCAGCTGCACTGCGGTATTAGTTCCTGATTCAACTTTCGGCGTTTTATTTGAGTCAATTCTACGGATACACCCCCAGGTCATACAGTACCTGATCCTCATACCCGTCCGACATCAGGAGCGCCCCGAAGCTTCCGTTCGCCGCGCCGCCGAGGAACCCCTGGCATCGGGACAGGATTACGATGGAAATGAGGTATTCCCGGTTGACGGTCATTGTTCCGACCGCGTCATTCGCGAGATCATTGATCCACTCCCCCTCCTTCACGGTGAAATGATCTTTCTGGAAACTCAGGCACTTCCCGGGGAAGGCTGCCTGAAAGGCATCCCAGATCTCCCCGTCCTCGGTCGCAAGGTAAATGAGACCATACCCCTTATCCCGCATCATCCGCCCCGCGTCCCGGATCAGCAGCTCCGCGTCAGGCTGAATCTCGTGCGCGTGCGGCTTGGAGGCACGGTAATCTGTCCCTCTGGCCAGTACTCCCAGCACCTTCTTCCCCGGGAACTGTTCGGCAATATAGCTCTCCGCTTGCTGCAGCAGCTCCGGCTTCACGTGAATATACTGATGGAACAACTTCCGCCACTTGCGGAGCATCTCCGGATCGCGCAGCTGAGCTGCGTCAGGATAGCACGCAGGCGGACGGATATCGCTAAGAGTAATATGCCGTGCCTGGCTTACATCAGAGAGCGAGAAACCGCACGGCTGCAGGAAATAGCGCTCCCACCCGTTCACACGACTGACCTCCTCCGGCAGGATCAGTGGATTGATACTGCTCTCCATATCAATAATGGGAACCATTCCTCTGTCGATTGCCTCACGAATGGATCCCAGATTCGTCATAACGAAGGAAAAAAGTCCCGCCCTGCTCGCGTGTCTCCGGATCACGTAGAAGTGCTCGTCCGGATAGTTCTTCCCCCGGCAGACGCTCCGCTCCCGCCAGCGGAAACGGTCAATCTTATGATACAGTCCGGTCTGATGAAACGAGGCTTTTATCTTTTTTCTGATTACATCACCGGTATTCAAATGTCCCGGAATCCTCCTGTATGAGATCCTTCATGATGCGGCATGGCCTCATTGTCCCGCTTGCGGCACTGCTTCATTGTCCTGTCCCACAATAATGGGTCTGTTTTTCCTCAGACTCCCGTGGTAAGCGGACTGCAAGCAGGATAGAAGCAATAGCTCCCGTGATAAAGCACGCCCAGGCTCCTGCATTCAGCGTTCGCCGGAAGGTCTCCAGTTTCCGGGTGGAATCCGAGACAGCGATAAACTCCTCTTCCCACGGTCCGTAAACCTCCACAGCACCTGTTCCCCGGGAATTCATTAAGTTTCCGGCGGTTCCTGCCTCCGCCAGACTTAACACCTCACTGCCTGATAGGATGATTCCGTCCTCCGGCCTGTCCATGGTCCAGGCAATCGGAACATAAATGGTTCCCGGGGAGGCAATGGAAGCCTTATAAATACCAGCTCCTGCGCAGAATGCCAATAGCATTGCAAGACAGATCGGCACAAAGTGCCGGAAGAACACATCCACTGTTTTTCTGAATACGGCAGTAGGAACCCGCGGTTTTTCCAGGTTTTGACCCTTCACACCTTCTGAAAGCCCGGATTCAGCTGCCGTTTGCGTGCTTCCTGGGACCGGTGTCCTCAGCTGCCGGTATCCTGCGGCGCTTTCAGCCAGCCCTCTGATGTACACAGGCAGTGCCTCCGCCTTACGGTAGAGGAAGCCGCCCAGGAAGATCAGACTCACATTCTTGCAGGAGGTGTTAAACAGGAACGGCTCCGTGATGCCGCCAATCAGCATACCGATTGTGATCGCAAGCTCTGTCACACGCCTGTTTTTCAGCTGGTCACGAACCAGCAGCATATAGCCTGCAAGGAACAGGGCAAACGGCACCACGCCCTGCTGAACGAGCAGGTTCACATACGAGCAGTCCATGCTGTAGCGGTAGTTCGGCACCTCCAGGACGGATCCGAACGGTGTAATCGGCTCATGCGTCAGGAACCACCACGACAGCTCGTACCGCGTATTCAGAAGCTTATTGATGCTGTCAAAAAGAGGCCGCAGGGCGGAACCCTCATCGTGCATAAGGAGCGGTCCCGCGGTCATGAACAGAACTCCGCTAGGCAGGATCAGCTGCAGCATGATTTCCTCCCACCGGTGCAGGGAAGAACCGCGCAGAGAGCGAAGCTGCAGGATCAGGTTCAGCAGGATCAGTACGGTCACCATCCCGAATCCTGTGAAGCTGTACGAGTTGAAAAAAGTCAGCACATTGCCCGCCATCAGCAGGGCAGATGCTATCATAAGCTCGCGAATAATGTTCTTATGGACTCTTCTCTCACTGTTCGTAGCATCTCCGGCCTTGACAGTGTGATCCAGCTCTCCGAGGTTACTTTTCGTGAGGCTGCAATCAATGAGGTTTTCCCTCTCTATTCTGCCGCTCTTAAAATCAATGTCATCGGGAATTATTCTCTTATCCAGCAGATACAGGTAGAATATCACCAGCAGCGCGTAGGAGACATGCAGCACATTGGGATGCGGATAGCCGAGCTCGTGGCAGATGACATAGCCGAAGCCATGTTTTGGGTGTACCAGGATGGTTTCCGGGCTGAAGCCTATCTCATACCGTAAGGCCATGAACGTGAAGCAGACGGTCCAGACGAAAGCCCCTGCCTTCATCAGGCGTGATTCCGGCACATCCTTCACACACAGCAGCATCATGGCAGCGATCAGCATGGACTTGTCACGCGAGGACAGCCAGCAGATTCCGGCGATTCCGCATACCAGCAGGATGAAGATCCAGTCGTACAGACTCTGCTTCGTCGTCAGAATCTTGCAGGCGCACGAAACCATTGCAATCGCAAGACCCGCGTAAAACGCCGTCTGTCCGTCGTAAAATCCCAGTCCCTTGATTGCCAGCAGGCTGCAGATCGTAGCGAGCGCAAAAAGGGTGGGCAAAAAATAGTTTTCTCCCTGCACGCTTTTATGAAGTCTCATTCGGGTTCGTCTCCTGCACAGCCTTCCCGTCCCCGACACGGTAGACGACATCGCAGTTCCGTATCGTGGAGAGCCGGTGTGCGATGATGATAAGCGTCATATCGCCGTGCAGGGCGTCAATGGATTCCATGACAGCCGCTTCGGTCTCATTATCAAGGGCAGAGGTCGCTTCGTCCAGGACCAGCACCTCCGGCTCATTATACAGAGCTCTTGCAATGCCGATCCTCTGCCGCTGTCCTCCGGAGAGTCGCACGCCCCGCTCTCCGACCTCGGTTTCCAGGCCATCCGGCAGCTCCCGGATGAAAGCCCCCAGCTGGGAGCGTTCCACTGCCCGCTCGAGCCTCTCCCGGTCGATGTCCTTCCCGGAAACGCCGAAGGCAATATTGTTGGCAATCGTATCATCCATCAGGTAGATCTGCTGCGGAATGTAGCCAACCGTCCGGTGCCATCCCCGCAGATTGTCCTGAATGTTCCGGTCATCCGCAAGAACCGCTCCCTCTGTCGGCTCCAGCACCCCAAGGATCAGGTCGGCCAGCGTCGTCTTGCCGGCCCCGGACTGACCGATCAGCGCGACCGAGGTATTCTTTGGAATCGTCAGATTCACATGATCCAGCACCAGATTATCCGAGGCCGGATAATGGAATGACAGATCCTTCACACGGATTGCCGTGTAAAGGCCACCGGCGCAGATATCTGATGAAGTCTTCTCACCTGCACGATCCTCCGGACTCCTGTCTGCCACTGCGGGTGGATTTCCGCACGGAGCCTTCTCCTGCGTCTTCGAATGAGCTGACCCGCTTCCCTTGCGCCGGTTCAGCTCGTCGATTTCCTTAAGGTCATGGTAGATCGCGTTCACCGCGGGACTCTGATACGAAATCGTGCCCAGGTACTCCGTGATCCGGTTGAACGAGGGCAGCAGGCGGATTGCAGCTACCGCGAAGATGGAAATCGTCGGAATGAAATACGTTGCATTCGTTCCATGCATCAGCTTTAACGCAATAGCGGCAAGGAGGGAACCGATGAGGCTCGCCTCCATCACTGGCTTCGGGATGGAGATATAGGTGTGATAGGTATATTCGCTCTTCACCCTGCCCTGATAAGACTTGTCATAGTTCCGGAAGAAGAAGTCCTCCCGGTTCATGACCTTGACCTCCTTGATACCGCCGAAGGCCTGCTGAATCCACTTGTTGACCTGCGCCTCGTAATACCGGTTGCGGTCGCCCATTCTGCCGAGGTGCTTCTTGTACACATGCATAAAGCCGAGCAGCAATATTGCCAGTGCGGCTCCCATGGCGATCGTCAGCGACTTATCCTGAATGAACAGATAGACTACCAGCACCAGTACCGTCAGCCCCTCTGTCGTCAGCTGCACCAGCGCCTGAATCACGCCGAAGAAGTCTGCGACATCCTGGTTGATGTTCCGAAGGAGCTCCGCGCTGCTCCTCGACAGGAAGAAGCTGTACGGCTGGCTGAGGTAGCTCTTCATCATCCTCGTGGACAGGGCGCGCAGGTTCGAATAGATATACTGATACTGTGCGCGGTACATCACGATCAGATACAGATTTTTCAGGACATAAACGGCAATCAGCGCCGCAATGACCAGCAGAATGAACTGCACCGGATCCGTCATGCCAAGTGCCGTATAGATTTCCATATAAGGAGACCGGCGCAGGAGCTTCTCCGGCTGCATGATGGAATTGATGAACGGCAGCACGGACGAGACCCCGATCAGCTCCAACGCAGATCCGATGACAATCATCACCAGAATCCCGACCGTCTGTGCCTTCTGCCGCCGGCTGAAAATGTAGTTGAATTTGCGTAATACGTTCATTAGCTATGATTTAGATAAGGTGGTTGGGAATAATCAGCGGGATCGGTTACGGAATCTGCTGGCAATTCCCTTCCGCAGATTAAATAAAAGCTCGGAGAGCGGAATTTTTCCATCCGCCGAAAGCTCTGAATAATGTAACCGCGTATCACTGATGCCGTGATACGCTTCAAGGATCTCACCCGCAAACGGATTCCCGTCCACGTAGTGCCAGAACGGGAGATCAATCTCCTTCAGCTCACTGTTCCAGGGCTTGATACTCGCATAATGCAGGATCGCAGGATCAGAATCCGGAACAGAGTGGTAGAAATGCAGCTCTGCCGCGTTTCCGGTTCCCTGCTCCTTCAGCAGGCGCAGCACGGTCGTGTTCCACGTCGGATCGAGGAACAGAATCCTGCCGTAGCATACCGTATTGAGAATGTCCTTGTCATGCCACTGCAGAATTTTTTTCTCCTCCAGCAGCTGATACGCAAGCTCCGGGAGATCAAACTCCCGCAGTGCCTTCAGGTTCAGTACGAGGACGCCGGCATTGATGTAATGCTCCTCGGAGATTCCCAGCACCTGCCTGCAGTAGTCCCGTCGTTTCTCATTGCCCACTGTGACGACGCCGGCAATCAGGTTATCTGAAAGCTCCGTCTCGTACAGCGGCAGCAGACAGGACCGCACGACAAGGTCACAGTCCAGATACAGCACCTTGTCATACTGCGGCAGCAGCCTCAGAATCAGCAGCCGGTAATACGTCTCCTCCGTCACATGTCCTGACAAATACAGGCGAGAGGAATCCAACAGTCCGGTCACTTCATGAAAATAAACCTCATCGTCTGAGCCTCCGGTTCTCTGCACCAGTGTCCGCAGCATTCCCTGATGTGCTTCTGTGATATTCCGGTGCAGCACGTGGAAGGAGTACACCTCCCGCCCGCTTCTGTGATCCAGAATCGACGCGACTGCCACCGCCATGTATTTACAATAATTGTCATCCACCGCCATCACGACGGGAACGCGGATTCTATTACCCATAGATATGAATTATACCGGAAAACACAATTCAGAAACATTTTAGTGATGCACGTCTTCATGATGCGTCTTCTCTTTATTCCAGCCGGTTCACAGGCAATATTCCACCGGCAGTTCAGATTTCCTGGAAAAATCGCCGTCCGGATTCCGCAATCAGCTCCTGATAATACGCGATCATCTGGTCGTAAATTTTCTCCGGCGCGAACCGCTCCGCGGTTTCCGCAGCCCGTGTGCCCATCTGCCTGCGCTGCACCTCTGTCAATGCGTTGATCTTCTGGCAGGCAGCCGCAAGACCCGCGGCATCATCTATGTCAATGAGGTAGCCGCTCACCCCGTCCTCAATCAGCTGCCCGTAGCTGGCGCCGCGGGTTCCGATAACAATTTTCCCCATGGCCATCGCCTCGATGCAGGTATTCGGCATGTTGTCGAGGCGGGAAGGCATCAGGCACGCATAGGCTCCTTCGATGACAGGATACAGCTGGTTTCGCGGCACCGTCCCGAGGAAGATAACCCGGTCGCGGTACTCCCCCGCCTGCTCCAGAATATAATCCTGTGCGGACACATTTCTTCCGTCCCGGTAGAAAATCCCGTGATCCGTCCCCGCGAAGGCAAAATACGCATCCGGGTCAGACTTCGCAATGGCGGGTATTGCCTTCGCAATGACATGTGTTCCCTTGATACAGGACTGAGACGAATGTGACAGGTAATACTTCTTCCCGGCAAGCCTGTTGTCATACAGGCTCCGGTCGTAGCTCTCCTCCTGCAGATAGAAGGGCGACTCGATTACCCGCACCGCTCTCCCGGTGTGTCCCTCGATGATTTCTCCGCACGCCCTGCTGGGCCCGAAAATATTGCCGATATTCTTTTCCGCCGCATACTCGATCCGGTCCGTGAGGCACGGAGACGGCAGCTTCCTGGGATCCTGATCAATATATTTTAATACACGCCACGCCACCGGGTCCGAGGAAATCCGTACGCAGGCAGGAACCGACTTCACATGACAGAAGCCGACCGCGAGGAAGCTTGCGTACTGGATCACATCCGCCGGATGCTGTTTCAGCACCGATTTTACCCTGTTATTCAGATGCCGGCTGTCCAGAATCCGTACAAGCGGTACAACGAGTTTCCGGTGCTCCTTTCTGACACGCTCCACCCGGATTCCGTTTTCCCACTCTATCCCGTCATCATTCTGATCCGAAAGGGTAACGATTGTCACCTCATGCCCGTGATCCCGGAAGATCCTTGCAATATTTACGAGATAACTCGCCAGGCCCCCGCCATTTTCCTCTGTCACGAATTCAGAGGTAACATAAATGATATGCATAATAAATCAGTTCATCTCCTGATATACACGATTGCGGAGTGATAATAACTTATAAATTCAGCACTCTGTTTTTTGCAAGATACAGACGAAACGGCAGATCCGCACGAAATCCACGCTCATGAAAGATCCTTTTTGTATTACGGATATCATCATGGAACCCTGCGTTTTTCGACGCTTTTCTACGTGATATCCTGGAACCTTCACCCAGAATATGTCTGCACAACAGTTCCAGATTTTTCAGATAAGCTATCTGTTCCCTCTCGTTCCTTTCGGCATAATGCAGTTCAAAGAAATCGTTCAGTCCCGCGACAGCCGCCGCAAGTCCGTGAATCCGTGGAATCATATTATTATCAGCCGTGATGGAGCCTGTCCGCTGATAATATTCATAAATTGTTTCCTGTATATGGATACTCCGTTTTGCGGCATACAAGAGCTGCGGTGTAAACAGTTCATCCTCATGGAGAATTCCCTCCTGAAATCTCAGAGGTCCCGGTGACTGCTCAAGCAAAGATCTGCGAAATATATACCCACACGCATTTGCCCGGTAGCAGTTGGCTTCCACCAGCTGTGCCATCAGTTCCGGTCCGGAAATAGGCGTTTCTCCTGCTTCATCTGATGGAATCTTTCGGCTTTCCGATTCACGACTTTGTTCCTGCCCATGGCCTGCGACAATCTTCACATCATCATACATCAGGAGGTCCAGATCCTGCTCCTGAATTATCCTGCAGACAGACTCAAGTGAACCTTCAATCAGCGAGTCATCACTATCGACGAACTGCAGATACTCTCCGCGTGAAGCAGCAATCCCGGTGTTTCGTGCGGCAGACAAGCCGCCGTTTTCGCGGCGGAGGATTCGCACCCTGGACCGTACTTCGGGGTCTTTCTGTCCCAGTAACTTTTGTGCCACATCGATCGAGGCATCTTTCGTTCCGTCATCAACAAGGATTACCTCATACCCGCCCGGAACCTGCTGATGCAGCAGGCTCTCAAGGCACCTTGCAATATAAGGTTCCACCTGATACACAGGAACGATGATGGACAGGAAAACTTCACTCATAGCCTGATATTCATGAAAAATCCGTACAGGCTGCGGGAACCCGCATCCCGTACGGAGAATTTAAATAATGCACTCATTGATAACTTTTGCGGCATGCCCCAAAAATCAATGAATCTTATAAGGAGCTGCTGTCAGCTCATTTTTCCAGCGTCTTAAGAAACTCCAGGATCAGCTCCCGGTTGTTCTTCCCTGCCGGAGCCTGACCGATGATGTGCTCCCTTGTAAAGGCATCATAGGCTGCTTCCTCCACTTGAACGGCCAGTGAACCCGGAAGCTTCTCCTCGTGCAGCTCCAGAAGCGGCGCGTGCAGAAGCCTTGCGTATTCCGCCGTCGTAATGAGGATTGTCTTCGACGCGGACTTCATGTAGTCCCGGCTTGTCATGAAGACGATCGGCTTTCTCTGCAGCACAAGATCAATGATCGATGTCGAATAGTGGCACAGAACGAATTCCGCGTACCGTGCGAGCGCCGCGGTCTTATACAGGATGGCCTGACGCCCGCGGAAGGCGTTCTCCGGATACTCTGACTTCGGGTGTGCCGCGATGACAACCGGCAGGTGATACCGCTCCTCCAGCTGGTCGAACAGCCGGTTCATGCAGATAAGGTAATCATCCCGGTCGATGGAATTCGGCTGACCGGATACCGCGGGCAGGTGTGCCAGCCCCGCGTCCATGAACAGGATATATTTTTCGGACAGAACCGGCTCCTCCTGCGTACTCCTGAGGTACTCATCATACTTCAGGGAGTGAATCGGGATGAAATGCTTTGCCTGATCCGGGTAATAATTCTTCGCGCCCAGCAGGTAGTCGAACTTTACATGCTGGTATTCCAGCCAGCTGTAGAAGGGACGCGTCACAGGGTTATCCTTGAAGCGCAGCATTTTCTTCGTTGCATCGTCCGCGTGCTCCTGGTGCTCCCGGTACCAGGCATCCCGCATCCACCAGATCATGGACTCCTTGTCAATCTGCAGCAGAGGAATTCCCGCACGGTGAAACAAGTGATAAACCGTATGCAGGTCGAAAATCAGAATATTCGTAAGACAGACACACTGATCCGCCTTTGCTGCCTTCTGCACCTTCTCCTGCAGTTCCTCAAGCGAATGGATTTTCACAACCTCCGGAAACTCGCTGTCCTTTCCCGGATGGTGATAGATCTCACTCACATCCCACAGGTCAACCGGGTATTGCTCCCGGATCTCGTTGATGTACAGGTCCGTGAAATGCATTCTGTGCAGCGGGCTGGAGGATAAAATAATAACCCTCATGCGGATTCCCTCACCAGTTGCCCTTCCTGTACACGAACTCCGCAAACTCGAAGTCAATCGGATTGTCGATGTCCGTTGCCTCCACCTCGTCGATGAGATAGATATTGGGGTGGTAGCCGACGACGTTCTTGCTCTCGATCATGCGGTCACGCGAGATGATGTTGAGAGCGAAGTTAAGTGCCGCGATGTCCGGAAGGTCCTGGCTCCGCGGCTGGTGCCGCAGATCGTAATTGATTGGCAGGTTATCCTTGAACATAAACTCCTTGATAAGGTGTGCGCTGTTGAGTGAGTCAAATTTTCCTTCTTTGATCATCTCTTTATATGTATCAATTGCCTTGATGATCGTCTCATCCTTGAGCAGCGGATTCGTCACGTTGATATAGGCGATCGTATCCGCGTCAACATGCTCCGCCATGTTTTTATAGACATCACTCATGGATACGGAGTTGGAAGCGTAATACGGATCGCGCTTTACAGTCTCCACGCCGTGGGATCTTGCCATCTCCAGCATGGTGTCATCGTTGGAATTGACGACAATACCGTCGAGGTTCGGGATCCGCTTCAGCTGCTCCAGCTTCAGATCCAGCAGCGTAGAGCCTGCAAACGGCCGGATATTCTTGTTCACCACCCTCGTGGAACCGCTTCTTACTGCAACCAGTGCCTTGATCGTCATTTTGCCACCTCTCTTTATTATTCACGCGCAATTGATTTATTATACCTTTATTGCATTTATTCCGCCATACGGCTGTGAGGCCGAAACACAGACAGAATCTTTCTTTTGGAATTAACCAGAAACCTCCAGAAGCCCGGAAGGTTTAATGCAATCCATTCCGCAGTATTCCGTACAATCCGGGCCCGCGGAGTAAGATGCGGATAGAACTCCCGCATGAACTGCGTGTCATACAGCATGCTTCGTTCCACCTGCTCCGGCATTTCGATCGCATCTCCTATAGGCTCAAGTTTCATTTCCGGCATTTTCGACACGTCGAAATCGTGCTCTCCGCTTCCCTGTTCAAATCCGATATTGCGGACAAGGTTGAATTTCGGAATGATCCCTAGACCATTCCGAAGATGCCTTGCGAAATCCCACTGGTAATCCCAGTTGGGATATTTCTTCAGGAGACAGTTGTTATAGGAATGCCGGATCTGCTCATAAGCGTCAGGAGTGAACAGTCCCTGCAGCTTTCCGGTACGGCGGGCTTCCGGCCAGTCCCTCACATCAACGTCGTAATAGTTCCACGCACGCCGCCATGTTGCCCATCCCCAGATACTGGAAAACAGGGAGAAAACCGCGTCATTCTCTCCAAAACATTCCTTTGCCCGGACGCTGAGTCCCGAGATCATCATGACGCGTTGATCATCCCGATACCGCTCCAGCATGGCACGGCAGAAGTAGAAGAAGGACGGATCGCAATACATATCATCCTCGACAATAATCACGGATTCTTCCCGGGACAATACTTCTGAAATCGCGCCGGGCGGTCCGATCCTGCAGCCCTTATTTGCCTCCTGATACATCCGATGCAGCTCGCAGGACCAGTCTATATGAGAGTCAATATATTCCCTCACATCCTGCGTTTTACGTTCATCTTCCGGCCGGTCTGCTCTTGGCCCGTCCGCAAAGACATACAGCCTCCGCGGCCTGACCTTTGCAATCTGCCCCAGGACTAACTTCAAAGTATCCAGTCTGTGATAGCAGATAAGCAGAACCGGAACGTCAAAGGGCTCCTGTCTGCTGATTTCAATCCTCATATTTTTTCCAGTTTCCTATGATTGTGCGTCCTATTTCTTACAGTTTCTTCCTTGCAAGGAATTCATATATAGTAACCTGTGAAATCGATCACTGCAGAATTTCATGATAGAGTGCCAGATACCGCTCCAGCATCCGCCGCTCATCGAAATGCTCCTGCGCAAAGCGCCGACACAGGGAACGGCGCTTCTCAACTTCCAGCGTCCCTTTGGCGAAAACTTCTTCAATGCCCTCACAGAGGCGTACCGCCGCCTCTTTCTCCTGTCCGCGGATCACGGGATCCACCAGCCAGCCGGCTTCCGGCGGTATCTGTTCGGGAATTCCTCCAGTCCGGAAGGCAAAAACTGGTGTGCCGCTTGCTTCCGATTCCATAACAGACGTCGGATAATTGTCTGCCAGACTGGGAAGAAGAAACAGGTCCGCCATCGCATAGAGCTCATTCATCCGGGATTGCTCGTGAATATACCCGGTATAGAGGATCTGCAGCCTTTTATTGTCTGAGACTTCCGGATCCTTCCGCGGATATTCTTTCAATTCGCCAGCCTTCCCGATAATAACACAGGCGAATTTCCCCGGATCCTTCAGCTGCCGAAGAGCCTGGCTCAGAATAGAATAGCCCTTATACGGGCTTCCCGCACGGTTCGCGGCAAAAAGGAGCACGATTCTTTCGTCTTCAATTTTATATTTCCTACGTGCTTCCTTCCGCTCCGCGTCGGTGAAAGTCCTCCACTGGCCGGTATCGATCCCGTTCGGAATGACACGTACATCTTCATCCTGCAGGATGGAACGGAGGGCCTCCTCCTGAAGCCATCGGGAGGGGGTGACAAAGTGCACTCCGCTTCCGCAGAACGCAGCCTGCTTATGCTGCAGGAGTCGCGCTGCTTCCTTCTTTGTCCCAATGGCTTCATTTCCACAGCACGCTATGCACAAGCCTGTGGATACCTGTCCTGCGGACTCCTGCACCTGCGCCGGGTTTACCCATTTCCTGCAGCTCATCCCGTACGGACAGCAGCCGGTAAATGTCCACATGTCATGCAGGGTGACGACAACACCTCCGCAGGCAGAGGCAATCTTCCCGAAATCATCGATGCCGAAATAGTTTCCGTGCATGTTGTGGAAATGAACGATATCGATCTGCTCGTCCCGGATCAGATTCAGAAGCTTTTTCGTTGTCTTCGGAATATGAAGCGTTGTATTGCCCCGGTTCATACCCTGAAGCGTTGCAAGTGATCGGTCCACGAGACCGGTCAGGGAAGCGGACACCTCCTCCGGCAGATCCGGCTGGATGCGTCCCGCGAGGAAGAAGGTGTTAACCTCTTCCGACATTTTTTCGTATAGTTTTCGGGCGATTGCCTCCGCGCCGCCTCCGTAGTAATAGGTATTTACATACAGGATATTCATGTATTTTTCAGTTCACCTGTTCATTTGCTCTCCGGGCTAACAGGTTCTCAGGTTTTCTGTTACCGAAAGATTGATGCTTTTATACTTTCCGGTTTCTCAGCTCCGGAACTGCTTCAATGTCTTCAGAATTCGTTTCAGTATAATTTCCGCAGGATGCGGTATCTCGTTGACTTTCAGTGCCCGGTATGCTTCCCTCGTGTTCCTAAGATACCCCTTTAGCCCTCCGTTGCTGGTCCCGCCGTAAAACATATGGATCAGCTCTTCCGGCACATAGATAAGCTTCACATTGCCCTTTCCAAGGATGCGGACCATGAATTCATAATCCGCACTCGTCCGGTAGGAGGTGTCATAGAGCCCGTATTTTTCATAAACCGAACGCCGCAGGTACAGCGTCGGGTGCGCCGGCATCCAGCCGTCCGTGATCTTCCCCTCGCCCATTTTCCATCTGCGCACGACATGATCCCCTTCCATGTAGGCAAGGTCGCTGTGCACACCGTCATATTCCGGTACGTTTTCGGCCTCAGAAGTGTCAGAGGCAGAATCCGGGGTGATGCCGGAACCTGAATTTGAATCAGGCTTGAAATCCGCAGTGAAATCATCAGTTCCATCATGATCAGGATTCCCCGCTCCGGCAAGTGGCAGCACAAGCTTCGAGACCGCGTCTGTACAGGTGAACAGGTCATTAAAGACCGCGATCACATCTCCGCTGCTCATCTTGATTCCCTGATTCATGCCGTCATAGATGCCGGTATCCGGGCAGGATTTCCAGACAATATTATCATGCTTGGCGGCAGCCTCGCGGATCAGGTCCAGCGTCCCGTCCGTAGAACCCCCGTCCTTGATCACGAGCTCCAGATCCGGGTAGTCCTGGGAAAGCGCGCTCGCAAGCGACTGGCGAAACGTCCCCTGGCTGTTATAGGTTGTCATGATCAGGGAAACCCGCATGAAGTAATCACCTGTTATACTGATTTAATCTGTGTACGTGGAACTGGTCGCCTGTATCACTCTCGTCCGCCTTCCCGGGCACAGCATTACGTTCTGGGCAGCCTGTCAGAACGCAAAGTATTCCCACAGAGCGGGAGAAAATCAGGATGTCGCAGCGGCAAGCGCCTTCAGCCTCCGGACAAGAGCATCACGGATTCCGGCAGCATCAAACGCTGACAGATCCGTCTCAGACAGGATTTCGAGATCCTTCTTCTCACGCTCCGGATCGGCAAAGATTCCCGGAAGGTCGGAAAGCTCCTGATAACCGATTCCGGGAATCCCGTTAGACTCCAGCAGCTCTTTTGGCGCGACGGGAATTGTCCCGACGAATGTACACTCTGTAAGTATCCCCGATGAGCGGCGCTTATACTGAATCATATCATAGGGCAGGATGGCATATCTTGATCCGGCAAGCAGCCTGTAGTATTCCTCCTCCGGTATGACTTCATTCCGCACCGTCACGTTCCGCGGCGCGTTCTCAGACAGCCTCTCTGCCCGCTCCGGTTCATAGAACTTCCCGCAGATGACAAGCTCCATCGGGATCAGTCGGAACGATTCCACAAGCGGCTCCAGCCGCTTATAGGGACTCATCGCACCGAGACAGACTGCCCTTTTCTCCTTAGTCAGTTTCCGGAAAGGTTCGTATTTCGCTGCGTCGTAGGTGAAATCCGGCATATAGAACGAACCGGGCAGATGCTCCGTAACACTCCTGCTCGTGCTGATCATGAGATCCACGGACCTGCAGCCTCTCCGGTAAAACCACTGCAGCACTCCCTCCAGCTTCCCGCCGGTGAAATAGTCCTGATAGATGAGGCAGGCAGTTTTAGCCCGGTAATGCCGCCGTTTCAGCGGATGCAGCGCGTAATAGAAGAACAGGAAGAAGTCGACCCGGTAAAACCAGACAATGTCATAGGAATCCATAAGGTCATAGACCTCCCTCATGTTGTGGAACAGATGAAACTTGTCCGCAATTCTGCGCCGGATGCTCTGATCCCCCTCCTCGACAATGTCAAACGTCAGGCGGTGCACCCTTTGAAACGAGGCGGCGAGCTCCGGGTGCTGTCCCACATAATCCGCGTAGCACGGTGCGAGAGCGGCGCTGAGCTCGAATTCCTCTCCTGTCATCCCTGCATATTCACCGAGCGCCTTCATGGAGTGCCCATAGATAGCCCCCTTCTGGTCGCAGGTGCCATAGTAATCTACAAGAAGAAGGCGATTTTTATTTGGATTCATGAATTGTGTGACTCCTCAGGGTTCCTGCATTTTTGCAGCTCCTCCTCCAGCTCCTGCACCCGCTTCATCACCTGCCGGTCCCGCTCCTCCAGCAGGGCCTGTGACTGCGCAAGCCGGCGGATCCGGTCCGTCTGCGCCGACACGATACTCGTCAGCATCATGATCAGCATCAGGATGAAGGCGAGCGCTAACACATAAAGGGTATTCATCACAGTCTGAATACCCAGCAGCTTCGCGATATCCATCAGGATCTCCGGAAAGATCGCGAGGATCAGCATCACCACTCCCGTGACAAGCCACAGGAGCGTATACTTCAACGCAAGTCTCTTGTTTTTCAGAAGCCACAGGACGATGACAAAGAAGGCGGCAATCGCCAGAATCAGCGTCACTCTGAGCTGGGTTGGCAGCATGGCAGAACCTCTTTCGCTATATCATTGATGAATGTCATGGAATACTCTGATCCCCTGACAGTACCGGATCATCATTATTATATACTTTTACGTGATCTTCCGGGCCAATCCTTCGCCGGAGTTACGGTCAGATCATGTTCCTTCCCTCTCCAGCACCGTATATTCATCAGACTCGTCCGCCGAAAAGGTGCAGGTGTAGGTATTGCCAAGATATTTGAAGTCCTGCCCGAGTGCAAATCCGCCCGCATGGATCGCGATGATACACTCAGGGACCTCTGCCGCATTCGCGTCATCCGGTACAACCTGAATGATTCTTGTATCGGAATTTTTCAATCCCGCCCACAGAGGGTATTCATAGGTATCAAGCCCCAGGTAGACTCCGATTTCCGAGAAGCCTTTCTCCTTGACATAGTGCATCAGGTCATAGTATTGCGGATATTCTCCCCTGTTTGCAAAATACATCGGAAGCCTGTCTCCCGCTTCCTTATAATCCTCGTAGAAATGCCTCTGATAGGCAGCGGCAGGGCATGCCGTACCAAGAAGGATAAGTGACATCACCAGTGCGGATACCTTGATCACACGCCTGCCGCCCATTCTGCCGGCGATGCTGTCAGAAACGATAATGATAAACAGGATCATCACCATATAGGTTGGCAGCAGGAGCCGCGTAATCCACGGCTGCCAGCGCACCTCAGAAAAACTTACCGCGGCGGAAATGACCAGAAACAGCGCCAGCAGGGTCCTGTTCCTGTGATCCGGCTTCTCCTTTTTCCAGAGCCGTACAACGATGCAGAAGACAATTCCCGCGATGGCTGCCGCGCTGAATCCTATAGCCACAAAGGGCGCGGAAGCGGTATCGCAATGGTAAGACGTGGCAAAATACGGATCAAACGACAGCGATCCGAACGAAATGAGCGGATCGTCAACAGGAACGCCCAGTGCATCAGCCAGCCGGTGAACAGTGGCAAGAAGCTTCTCGTTGTAAGCCGGATTGACATAGGAGATCGATGTCTGAGCCCAGTTCTTGAATGCGTTGAGCAGCAGGTACCGGGGATTCTGAGACCCCGCCGCGATATCGCTGAAATATTCAGCAGCAAGGATGTCTCCCGTATATTGGTAGTTCCGGATAAAGGTCGGCAGCAGGAACGGAAGGGTGCAGAGCAGCGCTGCTCCGCCGATCGCAGCCAGGTCCCTGAACCTGTCCTTTTTCCTCACCCGGACGATCACCAGCCAGACAAAGAGGATCGCCATAATCAGGCAGATCTGGCTTTTGCTCAGGTATCCGATGCCGGCAATGCATCCCGCCGCGGCCGCTTCAGATAATTGTTCCTTGGTCAGCTCGATTCTTTCCTTCCTGGAAAAATCGATCACGATGTAAATGAAAAAGAGCAGCCATGCCGCTGCAACAAGATCCGTCTGGGTTGTGGTGCTTTCAGCAACGGCGATGGGCATTGTCAGGGCCAGAAGGCTCCCCGTCAGTGCAATCTCTCTCCTGATGTCCAGCTCCCTGCAGATCGCGTAAATCATGACCGCGGAAATGGTATAGGCATACCACTGAACCATATTGAACGCCCGGTCCGATCCGAACAGGAACCAGCTGTGGAGAACGACATATTCCGCGAACGGAGGACTGTATAACTGCCTTGGATTATTGGTTGGATAATAGGCGACAGACTGATTCTGGATCCAGTTTGCGACCCTGCTGCAGTGATAGGTCATCGAATCCCAGTTGTACGGGACAATATTCCACGCAAGGAAACCCATCACGGATACCAGGAGGATGGCAGCACACACCTGCAGGACAGCCGTTATACTCAGCTTCTGCACGCGGCAAACGCCGCGGATAAAAGTCCTGATCCTGGTTTTCCTTTTCAGACCCGCAAGCACTGCGGCAATAAGGAAAATCAGCCACAGCACTGCTGCAGCACGTCTTGTCAGCAGATGGGAAAAGCTGAGTAACTCCGTGATGAGATACAGATAGACGGAAATTTTGACATTGCCGTAGATGAGCGGTCTGGCCCACACCGGCCGGCTGGTTTCGATAGATTTCACAGAATTACCTTCAGGGAGTGTTTCTGTCATCTCTAGATAGCAGGGAGGCTATCTTGTATCCGTCAACCCGGATTGAATAAATCTCCTTATAACCCGGTATATCAGCAGTTTCCCCGTTGCTGTAATGATAATCCAGAATCACATAATCTGTATTGAGGGAATTCCAATCCTTTTCAGGGGCAGCGTTCTCTACAAAGCGGATACCGTTAAATCTGCCGGCAGGATATTTGTATTGAAAATAACTATTGGGCACAGTCACCGACCAGCTGTTCATGTTGCCGTTCTCCTTGCGGATAATTTCCGAAACAAGCGCGTCCTTACTCATGTGCCAGTAATCCCGGTCGAAGTCCTCTGCAACAAACCTGCCAATTCCATTGAAATAAGTCATTTCAAACGGATGGAAGCGGATAATCCATAGAAGCTGCATTGCTAGTCCGAGGGTCACTGTAGCTCTTTCTATGAAACGCAGTCTGCCATTCGTCAGTTCTATATGGCGGATTCCGAGCAATGCGTCCAGAATCAGGCAGGGCATGAGGAAGTAGAAATGTCTCCATGCGTTATATATAGTCGAATGCATGACCACCGTCGCGATCCAGGGCAAGAACGACGCAAGATTTGCATACAGAGCAAACGGATTTTTCGTTATTCTCAGAATAATATCACAGACGTCTCTCCACGCTCCTGCAAAAAAATTCCGCAGGAAGAATACGCTCTCCGCGATAACGAAGAACAGGTACCATAACGGAACAGAGATCAGAATCCAAAGGGGAATATAATACCATGGAATAACGCTGTCCGCTATGACTTTTCCCATGAAATGAATGGTGCCGTGCCATCCGCCGTAATCGCTGAAGCAGGCAATGACGGCAGGAATTCCCTTGATCGGATGCTCCCACAGAATCGGCGAAATTACAATATAGGTGCACAGAAATGTCAGAAAGGTAAGTGCAGCGGGCAGAAGCACTTCCCTCGTGAAGCCTTTCCATAGCCGGCCCGCTGTACTTCTGTTGCGGCTGAAATGTTCATAGAGAAACCAGATCAGCAGGAGTGCCGGGAAAACCATAGCTACGAAGCGGCAATTGGATGCCATAGCGGTAACAATGGCAAACAGGACGAGATATCTCGTACGGAAGCCGCTCTGAACGACAAGAATAGAAACGAGCAGACACCAGCACCACGCTGACGCGAACATCAGATCCTTGATGTTGTAAAACTGCTCTGCGAAGAACCTTGGGTAGAAAGCAAGCATAACCGTCCCGATCAGCGACAGTTTCCTGGATTTCAGAACGCGCATTGACACACGATAGAATGCAAAATACCCGGACACGCAGAAAAAAAAGGTGTACAGATGCCGGATCTTATATATGCCATACTCCCCCTCTCCGGCCGCCAATTCCCCGATGATGGCAGGACTCTGCAGAAACACTCCGTAGTATCGGTAATTGTAATCCCGGAGCCGTGGGAGTGATGATGATATATTTACATGAATCTTCTGCAGAATGTACAGCGCATTCACCAAAAGGGTGTTTCTTTCGGCCGGTTCATCCGTGGAAATTCCATAATCTCCGATCACGCACAGGCCGGCCGCCAGTATCAGCCCGAACAATAGAAAAGTACATAATTTCCCTGATGGAAATTTTTTTATCCTGTTACAGAAATTTACGCCCATTCATTCATCCTCATGATCAAGCCGTACAGCGGGAGAATGATAAGTACTTGAATCCGGATCAAGATAGCTGATATTATCAGCTCCGCTCATCCGAAAATAGGCCGCGTCAGCCATATTCTCCGGTTCGTCCGCGTTAGAGACTGCTATTATAAGATCTGCATCCTTTGCGACCAATTGATCTACCGGGCGCACTTCATCAGACACCTTTGCATCTCCCTGTTCAATGCGGATGGAACGTGTGCTGTTCCGGATCTCTCCCGGAGCCACGCCCAAATTTTCCAAAAGGTTTTTGATCACCTCGTCGTCCAGTATTTTCGGGTTTTCGATTTGCATAGTTATATTCAGGTGACGGTCGGCAAGGAGCATCAGATAGACATCGAGGTCCCGGCAGGTCCTGAGATTCTCTGTTTTATAATCGATGTAACGTATGTAATCGCTGTTCCAGGTCTCATAGTCGGGGTCTGAACGATGATCCGGTATAGAATATCTGCTGCTTAGAATCTCTCCGACATAGTCGGTAACCTTCCGGGCTCCGGATGGATTAAGATGTGACTCCGGATCATAATAATCCGTGTCAAAATTAACAAGACCCGGCTGACGCAAATCAATAAACTCTACGCTATATTTTCCGGCAACGGCCTTGGCCGAATTGATTTCCTTAAGATTATCATCGGTATATACCGGCACTAAAATGAACCCCATAAAGTGGACACGCTATACAACAGTTTAACCTATTTTTTCTTCGAACAAAGCAGCGGTTCCCGATAAGTGGACACGTGTAAACCCCAAATTTACATCGCCACAAGGAAATCCCTCACTATGGACATTGGAGGTTCCCCCAACAGCCATCACTGAGGGAACGGATCCCGTATCATAGACACGGATAACTCCCAAGAAGTTTTCCGCCGCATGAGGATCCCGTATTGTGGACACCGCGCTGTTTTGTATTATTCAGCCAGGTTATTATTTATCCGGAAGGAGAAAACCATGGCCAGAAAACCAACATACACCGAGGAGCAGGTTAAGGAATTTCTTGCAAACCCTTACACGCACTATGCATCCATCTACCGGCTGAAATTCACGCTGGAATTCAAGCAGTTTTTCATGGAGCAGCGTGAAATCCCCGGTATGACGACCCGCAAGATCCTTCAGAAGGCCGGATACAACCCGGATGCCTTCTCCAATACACTTTGCGTAAGTATAGCAAAAAATATCGTAATCGGTAAATAGAATCCGTCTAGGAACCAGCCTCCTGCTTTGATACGCTTGTACTACGCGTAGAGCAGGAGGTTTTTGCATGGACGAACGCATG
>ONEK01000002.1 GCA_900316855.1 uncultured Lachnospiraceae bacterium
GGCGGGTCCCAAGTCCAAATCGCCTTTCGGGCAAGCCCTTACGAGCTCGCTCTTACGGGCTTGCCCGTTGCCGATTTGGTACTTTTGACCCTTATGTCTCGATATTATAAAAGATGCAGGCTGAAAGTGCATCCTTACGCCGGGACGGGAACCGGTATCATAAAAAAATCTGTGCACACCGGAAACAGTGATACAATCACCTTGTTTTCAGGTGACCAGAATCCTTCCGGAGGAATTGCTATGGGAACGTTAAAGGAAGCGGAGGCTCTCCTGCAGGAGCAGATGAATGCCGCAGGAGCGGAGCAGGCTGCGCAGAAAGCCGCATCCCGTGACAGCAGGATTGTCAGGGCGAGTGCGATCGGAATTCTTGCCAATGTGGCACTAGCCGCGTTCAAGGCTGTCATCGGCACGATGACCCATTCCATTGCGATCACCCTGGATGCCGTGAACAATCTGTCTGATGCCGGAAGCTCCGTCATTACGATTGCCGGCACGAAGCTTGCGGGAAAGGAACCGGACAAGAAGCATCCCTTCGGGTATGGCCGGGTGGAATACCTGTCCGCAATGCTGATCTCCG
Organism: uncultured Lachnospiraceae bacterium; assembly: GCA_900316855.1. Taxonomy (GTDB): domain Bacteria; phylum Bacillota; class Clostridia; order Lachnospirales; family Lachnospiraceae; genus CAG-791. The sequence goes on from ONEK01000002.1 coordinate 578, forward strand.
TGATCGTGCTGTATGCGGGCATCACCTCGCTCACGGAATCCGTGAAAAGCATTCTTCATCCGGAGACGCCGGATTATTCGGCTGCCTCTCTTGTCATCATTGCGGCGGCAGTCATCGTAAAACTGATGCTCGGCACCTATGCCCGCAGGACAGGGGAAAGCACCCACTCGGACTCCCTTGTCAACTCCGGCAGGGATGCGCTTATGGACGCGGTGATTTCCGCATCCACGCTGCTTGCGGCGGGGATATACCTGATATTTCACGTGTCGCTTGAGGCGTGGCTTGGCGCGGTCATCGCGCTCGTCATTGTGAAATCGGGTGTCGGGATGCTGCGGGAGACGCTCTCGGAGATTCTCGGTGAGCGCGCGGACGCGAAGCTGGCCGTTGCCATTAAGAAAACCGTAACGGGATTTCCGCAGGTGCGGGGTGCCTATGACCTGATTCTCAACAACTACGGACCGGACAAGTTCAACGGCTCCATTCATATCGATGTACCGGATACCCTGTCCGCAGCAGACCTCGATGACCTTCTCCGCAGGATCCAGGTAAAGGTTTACATGGACCATCATGTCGTGCTGACCGCCATAGGAATTTATTCCGTGAACACGCATGATCCGGAGGCCGCAGCCATGGAACAGCACGTCCGCGGGCTTGTAATGGCAGTCCCTCATGTACTGCAGATGCACGGCTTCTATGTGGACAAGCCGCATCACGTTCTCCGCTTTGATGTCGTAATCAGCTTTGATTCACCGGACCGTCACGAAACATACCGCCAGGTGGTGAAGCGTGTAAAAGAAGCCTATCCGGATTATCTGATTGCCGGCGCTCTGGACACGGATTACAGTGAGCTCTGAACCCTGCGTTATCTTGACGTCAGCAGGGTGTGAATATCCGAAACGCCCATGACCGCAGCTGCTTCTGCCTGCACCTTGGGGCTGTCGACGTTCTGGTACCACGAATAGGAAAGCTTGTGCGAGCCGTTGAGGTTCACCAGGCCGGAAGCCAGGGACAGCTGTACCTCCGTCGGATCGTCCAGCTGGCGGAAATAAATATAGCCGTCAATGTACTGGTTTGCCTCGCACTGCAGATAGCCGTATACCATGGAAGCCGCCTGCAGGCTCTCTCCCTGCAGGGACGAATAGCCCACCTCACTGATGAAGACGCTCCGGACCTCACCCGCGGGATTAAGGTAAGCCTTTGTACACATCAGATCCGTTACAATCTCAATGTTGCGCATGGTGATGAAAGCGGAATTCTGCGAGTGTACTGCTTTCGGGCTGTAAGCCCAGACTTTCGGGTCATAAATCTGCACATTGTAGGGATGAACAGCGAGATCCCAGCCGTAGTTGCCCTCCGAGACAGCGTAATCGTTGAATTTCTGCAGGAAGGTTCTGCCGGGGTAATGACGGCCGGGGAAATCTGTCCCGGCCCATTCCCGGTCCAGGGAGATATAGACGCGTGCGTTCGCGTTGACGGATTTGACCGCGTTGTAGCAGATCCGGACGGATTTCTCATATTCCTGCACCTGCCGGTCAATGCCGGCGGAAGCTGTCATGTAATGCCACTCCAGTCTTGCATTGGCCTCATTTCCGACAACCCAGTTGTCTACCGTGCCATATTGCCCGCCGCTGTAGCGTGTCGCGAAGAAGGATGCCACGGCCGCCAGACGTTCCACCCCGGAGCGCTCCGCCGTGTTGAAGGCATAGTAATCCGCACCGCGGTAATCGCGTGAAAGCGGATGGAGCAGACTTGTGTCATCCGTCAGATTATTGAGGAAAACCAGGGTGACCTGGATGTTCTGTCCGTTCATCAGCGGGACGAGGTGGTCGTACTGGCCGACAATGGCCCGGCTGAACGTGTAGGTTTTTCCATTGTACTCATAGGTAATTCCCGTACCGGCGAAAACATTGCCGATCGGAACATTATAGGTGATCTGCCGGATTCCCAGCTCGGCGAGTCCGGACGTGGACAGGAGCTCAGCTGCGGGCAGGATCCCCTTCTTGCCAAGGTCATGGCGCGCAAATGTGTGCTGTGCGAGTGCCTCCGGATTGGTGATATAGCGTGCGTCGCTCGCCACCGTCCATTTGCCGCCCTTTTTCACGAATACCGCAAATCTTTTATACAGGTTGGAATCAGCAGTGCCCTGATTGAGCGGGAATGTGAATACTGCCGTTTCGGAAGCGGGGGCGGACGCAACCTCCAGCCCGCGTCTGCCGTTTTCATAGGGCAGCTGAGCGAAAAGGTGATAGATTCCGTCATCGGTTTCCGTAAGGCCCTGAGTGGAAACGACGACGCTGTCACCGCTGATGGAGGCGTCGGCGACATGGACCGCGGCGGCAGCAGAAACGGGAAGCGGCAGTGCCATCATTGCCGCAAGCAGCCAGAGCGCTGCGGGGATCAGCAGACAGGAAATCATCCTGATTTTCAGTCTGACGGTGTTTCCGTAAAGGCGGCTGGATGGGAAAGGCTTCATGTGCGGTACCCCCGTGGGCATTATTTTACGATGATGCCGGGGTCAAAAGTATCAACTCGCTTTTCGAGCAAGCCCGAAAGCGAGTTGATACTTTTGACCCGTATGTCATTTTACAATGAAATCTCCGGTCATGGTATACTAGGTTCGGCATACTGCCGGGGAACAGATCATGGATAAAGGATAGCTGCCTGCTGACACAGGCAGCCGGAGGGTAAAATGCAGAGGAATATCAAACGGCTGGCGTTTCCGGTTCTGACGGCGGTTCTTGCGGCGATGATCGCGGGACTCTTTTGGCCGGATGCGCCGGTTCTGGCGAAGACAAAAACAAAGACGAAGGCAAAGACACAGACCGCTGCGGCTGTCGGCAGGCCGGTCACCATCCGGGCCGTGCAGGTTTCCGGAAGCAGCGTCACGGCAGCGCTTGCGGCATCGCCGGTTCCCGCCAGTGATGACGGGAAGCTGTACTTTTTTGCGGATGAGGTCTACGAGGACGGTCCCGTCGGGGAGCTTGTCGCCAGCACGGCGCTCTCCGGCAGCATGAATGTGACTTTCCCCCTGAATCTCAACACGCCTTCCTCAAACCTTGCGAGGAAATTTCTGGCGGCGGTAAAGAGCGGCGGAAGATTTGTCCAGGTTTCGGACGAGCACTATATCACGAACCCGGAAGCGGTGGCTACGTTTGCGGCGCCCAGAAGGGACAACGGGATCAAGGGAATCCTGCCGGATCCCGCACAGATTGAGAGCGGGGAGCTCGAGGACCTGGGCATCAAACAGATTTCCTACAATATCTATCTCGGGGATATCGTCGGAGCGTCCACAGATCCGGGCCTTCCCACAACCTGGTTTTCGTATGACGGGGTGAATTACCCCTTTAACACAGACAAGCTCAGGGGCTACGACGACTATCTGTCCCGTTACACACAGCTGGGATTTCAGATTACGCTGAACATCCTGAATAACAAAACGGCCGCCGGCGCGGATCTTATTCACCCGCTGGCACGGGATTCCCACGTCTGCCCGGGTTATGCGTTCAATACGGCGGAGCCTTATGGGACGAAGCATCTCAAGGCCATCGCCGCGTTTCTCGGCATGCGCTACAACGGCTCATCCGGATACGGCCAGGTTGACAACTGGATCATCGGAAATGAGGTGAATGCCAGGACGGAATGGTATTACATGTCCACCGATAACCTGGATACGAATGTCAACGCCTACAATAAGGCATTCCGCATTTTCTACAATGAGATCCGGTCCGTCAACGGTTCTGCCATGATCTATAACTCCATCGATCAGGAGTGGGGGCGCAAGTCCAATCCCGGATGTTTCCTTTCGAAAGAATATCTGGACAGGTTCAACTATTACATGCTGCGGGAGGGTAACATTGACTGGGGTCTGTCGTTCCATCCCTATGACTCTCCGCTGTACGATCCTTACGCGTGGAACGGGTATACCGTCTGGGTGCATACGGACCTGGCAACGCCCTACATCACCATGCAGAACCTGTTTGTCCTGACGGATTACATGCAGCGTCCCGAATTCCTGAATCCCTACGGGCAGGTCCGCAGTATTTCCCTTTCGGAGATCGGCTTTACGTCCTATGACGGCGAGGAACTTCAGGCGGCATCCATTGCGTACGGTTACCTGCAGGCGCTGGCGAATCCTTATGTGGATTCGTTCATCTACTACCGGCAGACTGACTCCGCCCATGAGATCGAGAGCAGAATTGCACAGGGTCTTGAAACGGAATCCGGTGCGCACAAGATGGCGTATGAGTTCTACAAGAATATTGACGGACCTGACGCGGCGGCTTACAAGGCGGAGGCGTCCCGGATCATGGGAGTGAACATCGATTCTCTCATCGGCTCCAGGACTCCCATGACACGCGCAGGACGCGGATGGTAACAGTACGCAGACCGGAGTGAACTATGTATACATTTGACAGCAGGGTCCGATATTCGGAGACAACCCCGGACGGATTTCTGAGGATGGAATCCCTGATTGATTACCTGCAGGACTGTTCCACCTTTCAGTCCGAGGATCTGGGGATCGGCATCGGGTATATGAAGGAAAGGCACATTGCCTGGGTAGTCAATTTCTGGCAGATTGACGTGCTCCGTCTTCCCCGCCTCGGGGAACGGATCGTGACCGGCACGTCCCCTTACGAGCTGAGGGGCTTCCTCGGTATGCGCAATTTCATGGTGGAGACAGAAAGCGGTGAACGGCTTGTGAACGCCAACTCAGTCTGGTCTCTCCTGAACCTGGACCGGATGGCTCCGGAGCGTGTGACGAAGGAAATGCAGGAGGGCTATGAGCTGTTTCCTAAATTTTCCATGGAGTACCTGCCGCGCAAGATTGCAATGCCGGAGAACATGACGCCGCACGAGTCCGTGGAGGTCACGCCGCAGATGCTGGATTCAAACTACCATGTCAACAATGCGAGATATGTCGGTCTGGGGATGGAATTTGTTCCGGAAGGCAAAACCATACGGCGCCTGTGTGTGGAATACAGAAAGCAGGCGCTTGAGGGCGACAGGATCCTTCCCTGTACGGCCGCTTCGGAATCGTGCGTCACGGTCAGTCTGGAGAACGGGGAGCACATCCCTTATGCCGTCCTGACATTTGATTATGACAAGGAATCAACAACATGCTGAAACTGGGCGAACAGCAGACGCTGATCATTGAAAAAACCGTCCCGATGGGCGTGTATTTAATCGAAGCCGCGGGGGATACGGAACATGTCCTGCTCCCGCGCAAACAGGTGCCGGAAGGCGCGGCAGCAGGCAGCAGGGTTTCCGTTTTCCTGTATAAGGATTCAGAAGACCGTATGATCGCAACCTGCAGACAGCCCGCCCTGACACTTCATCAGGTCGGACTGCTCAGAGTGCGGGAAGTTGGAAGAATCGGTGCGTTCCTTGACTGGGGACTCGACAAGGATCTCCTCCTGCCGTTTCATGAGCAGCCGAAGGAACGGGTGCAGAAGGGGCAGGACGTTCTCGCAGCAGTCTATATTGATAAGAGCGGACGCCTTTGCGCGACCATGAATGTTTATCCTTACCTCGAAACAGACAGCCCTTATCACAAGGGTGACGAGGTTCATGGCATGGTGTACCAGACCTCGGATAATTTCGGAACCTTTGTGGCGGTGGACAATCGTTATTCTGCGCTGATTTCCCGGAAGGAGCTGGTACGGGATCTGAGGATCGGAGAGAAAATCCGCGCACGTGTTATCAGCGTGCGGCCGGACGGGAAGCTGAATCTTGCGATCCGTAACAACGCTGCGGCACAGATGGAACCGGATGCCGCGATCATTGTGGAAGCCCTCCGCGCGAATGGTGGAGTTCTTGATTTTACGGACAAGGCGGATCCCGGCCTGATTCGCGACCGGATGCACATGTCCAAGAACGAATTCAAGCGTGCGGCCGGTCATCTGCTGAAGGAGGGCAGGATCGAAATCGGCGATGACAGGATCCGCCTTGTCGGGGACAGGAACGAATGAGCCCGAAAAAAGCGGGCGGTCTGTTTTTCCTCATTATTGTCCTGCATCTTGCCGCGGAGCTGCTCCTTGGGGCTGCGTCAGAACGGAATCCGGCTGTTCTGGATCTCGTTCCGTCCACTCTGATCAGTGAGGGCCTGATTCTGTGGCCTATGCTGATTTTTGCGCTGCTTACACCGGCTGATTTCTCACAGATGCTTCCCATGCGCGGCATTGGACACGGCAATATCGTCCGTGCCGTACTGCTCGTCGTCTGTGCGTATCCTTCCATTCTGCTGGCCAACAGCCTCTCCATGCTTTTTGTCGACAATACCGTGGAGCAGATGTCAGGAGAGATACTCCGTACTCCTTTTCCGGTGACCCTCATTCTTATCGGTATATTCGGACCTGTCTGTGAGGAACTGGTATTCCGCGGATACCTGTTCCGCTCGTTCCGGTCGGCAGGCAGTGTCTGTACATCTGTACTGCTGTCCGCCTTTCTGTTCGGCCTGATGCATCTTAACCTGAATCAGGCAATGTATGCCTTTGCTATGGGCATTTTTCTCGCCCTGGCGGCAGATGCCTGCGGGAGCCTTTGCCCTGCCATTCTGATGCACATCCTCTTCAACTCGTTTGAGGTCTGCCTTCTGTATCTTACGGCTTCAGCGGATACTTCCGGCCTGACAGGCGCCCTTACGGAGGCGGACAGCGGAGCCATGACCATGCAGGATTTTGCAATGACTGCTGTTTTTGCGGCAGCAGGTATTGCGGGAGCTGTTTTCCTGATCCGCGGCATGAAACGGTCCACCGGAAGACGTACGGCAGTGCAGAAACCGGATGCCGGTATTACAGCTGTCTCTGCTGACAGGCCGGCTCCTTCCTTCTTGTTAATTCTGGGCATAATTATTTCCATTATTACGATTATTTTTATCGAAATCTCCTAAGCCATCAGCAATATTACACAAATTAATTCCCTTGTTTTTATGGATTTTTTCGTAATGGTGCATTAGAATGAAAATCGGTACTTTCCGCGGAAGCGAGGGAGCTTGCGCGGATTTTCGGGCTGCCTTGGGGAAGGTTCGCAAATAAGGAGTGGGGGCATGATATCGAACCAGGTATTACAGAACACGATCGACGGAATCCGGGAGATTTCACATTCGGATATTGCGGTATGCGACGCGCAGGGCCGGGAGGTTGTATCGACAGCCCCTGTTTTTCAGGATGCGGCCGCAGCTATTCCTGGCTTTGCGGCATCTCCTGCTGATTCCCAGACCGCAGGTCCGTTCCAGTTCTTCAAGGTATTTGATGAAAAGGTCCTGGAATATATCCTTGTGGTACGCGGTGATTCAGATTCCACTCTGCTCGTCGGAAGGATGGCGGCGTTCCAGATCAGGGGACTTCTCGGGGCATTCAAGGAGCATTATGACAAGGACAGCTTCATGAAGAACCTGCTGCTGGATAACCTGCTCCTGATCGACATCTACGAACGCGCGAAGAAGCTGCACATCCAGGCAAACAGTCCCCGTGTGGTCATGCTGATTGAATCTTCCCACGGGAGGAACCGCGACAAGGATGCCCTTGTGATCATGCAGGAATATATCGGCGCATCGCTGACGGATTTTGTCACCGCGGTCGACGAAAACGATGTGGTCGTGGTAAAGGACGTCTCCGACGGGGGCAGGAATATTGATATTAACCGTGCTGCGCAGTCCATGGCAGCGGTGCTGGAAGAGGCAGGCATTGAAGACGTCCGGATCGCTTACGGCACGGTCGTCGGGGAACTCAAGGAAATCAGTCATTCCTATAAGGAGGCGAGGATGGCACTGGATGTTTCCAGGATCTTCTTCGAGGAAAAGCAGATTATTGCCTACGATCAGCTGGGCATCGGCAGACTGATCTATCAGCTCCCGCTTCCGCTGTGCAAGATGTTCATCCGTGAAATCTTCAAGGACAGAAGTCCGGACGAGTTCGACGAGGAAACCCTGACTACCATCAATAAATTCTTTGAGAACAACCTGAATGTCTCCGAGACATCCCGGCAGCTGTTTATTCACCGAAATACGCTTGTCTACAGGCTTGACAAGCTCCAGAAGAGTACCGGCCTGGACCTTCGCGTCTTTGAGGATGCCATAACGTTCAAGATTGCGCTTATGGTCGTGAAATACATGAATTACGTAGAGAATTAGGCTGGAGCCAACCATGAATCAGTATTTACAGGAAGCGGAATACGCAGCGGACGACGTCGTCATTTCCATGCGCAATGTCAGCAAGCAGTATTCCAAGGAAGCGCCGGCGGTAACCCATGCGGACTTTACCGTGCGGGAGGGGGAGTTTGTTTTCATCACCGGGGAAACCGGCTCCGGCAAGTCTACCCTGATGAAAATGATTGTTCACGAGCTGACGCCAAGCGCGGGACAGATCAATGTTCTCGGTTATGACCTGAATCATATCCGTCACGGTAAAATTCCGAAGTTCCGCAGGAATCTCGGAATTGTTTTCCAGGATTTCCGTCTTCTGAAGGACAGGAATGTCTACGAAAACGTTGCGTTTGCCCAGCGGATCATTCAGGTTCCGGGGGCACAGATCCAGAAGAATGTCCTGAATGCGCTGGACATGGTCGGCATGGCGGATAAATACCGCCGTCAGGTGACGCAGCTCTCCGGAGGGGAGCAGCAGCGCGTCGCCCTTGCGAGGGCGCTGGTCAATAAGCCGCTCATTCTGCTGGCAGATGAGCCTACCGGCAATCTGGATGCCGAGACAGCCTGGGGCGTGATGCAGCTGATCGACCGCGTCAACCGCGATTACGGGATGACCGTAGTTGTTGTCACGCACGACCGCGGGATTGTGGAGCGGATGAACAAGCGTGTGATCACGATGAAGCAGGGCGAAATCATATCGGATACGGCAGACAGCGCCGGTGAGGATTTTTATCCTGACGATACCATGCCGCTGGATTACCAGGATGTGGACGCAGACTGGAATGATGACTACGAGCAATAAGGAAAACCGGAACGATTTATGAGAACATTATTCTATTCCATCGGACAGGGAATTCGTAACCTGCTCCGCAACAAGGGCTACGCAGCGGCATCGGTCGCAACCATGACCGCGTGCCTTTTTCTGTTCGGCCTTTTTTATTCCGTAATTACCAATATCCAGGCCATGGTCCGGAACGCGGAGGAAGGGGTGTCCGTGACTGTCTTTTTCCAGCCGGGCGTGACGGAGGATCAGATCAGACAGATCGAGGTCGCGGTAGGAGAGAGGCCGGAGGTCTCGGATGTCGTTTATGTCTCCGCGGATGAGGCCTGGGCTTCGTTCTCAAAGGAATACCTGGGCGAGTACGCGGATGGCTTTGAAGATAATCCGCTGGCGGATTCCGCAAATCTCGAGATATATCTGAAGGATGTCTCCCGGCAGGAGGATCTCGTCAACTACCTGCAGGGACTGGATATCGTACGCGAGGTAAACCGGTCGGAGCTGACGGCTACGACGCTGACAGGAATCAATTCGCTGATGTGGTATGCGTCTGCCGCGATGATCGTCATTCTGTTTATTGTGTCGCTGTTCCTGATCAGCAATACGGTAGCCACCGGCATTTCCAGTCACAGGGATGAAATTGCGATCATGAAATACATCGGGGCAACGGATTTCTTCGTCCGCGGACCTTATGTATTTGAGGGTGTGATCATCGGCGTTCTCGGTTCTCTTCTGCCGCTCGGGCTTAATTATTTCATCTACAATCGCGTGATTGAGATTATTTCCGGGAAATTTTCGATGCTGGCAAGATTGCTGACGTTTCTTCCGGTACAGACCGTCTTCCGTACGCTGATCCCGGTCTCCCTCATCCTGGGTGTCGGGATAGGCTTTTTCGGAAGTGTATTTACAGTAAGGAAGCATCTGCATGTCTGATCGGCACAACAGACCCTGGCCTGAAGGGAAAATAAGTAAATATTCCGGGCGGTGCGCACGCGTGTGTGCACTGCTTTTTGCGATTCTGTGCCTTGCCGCTTCCTGCGTGATTCCTGCTCTTGCCGATGAATCCGATGACGAAATTACCCAGGAAGAAATCGACGAACAGGAATCCCGGATCAGGGAGCAGAAGGATGCCAGCGAGGGCCTCAAATCCAATATCAGCGACCTGAATGCCATGAAGGAGGAGCTGGAGTCCTCGAAGTCCGACCTCGAAACCTATGTCACACAGCTCGATGCAAAGCTGACCCAGATCCAGCAGAATATCGATGACCTGAACAGCCAGATTGACGCCAAGGAGGATGAAATTACCCGTACCGCGGCGGAACTTGTTCAGGCCCAGAACACGCAGAAGCAGCAGTATGCCGCCATGAAGAAGCGGATCCAGTTCATCTATGAAAAGGGCGATTCCTATGACCTGGAGATGCTGCTCTCTTCCGAGAGCTTTACGGACATGATGAGTAAAGCCAATTATATTAAGGCAATGTCCGACTATGACCAGAAAAAGCTGGAGGAATTCCGTGCACAGGCGGCGCTGATCGCCGAAACCAAGCAGCGCCTGGAGGAACAGAAACAGGAACTCAGTGACAAGAAAGCGGAGGTCGAACAGGACCAGTCCAACATGAAGGCGCTGGTGGCGGACAAGCAGCAGCAGATTGCCGGGGTGAACGCGGACATCAGCGACAAGGAAGCCGCAATTGCCCAGTATGAGAAACAGCTCGAGGAACAGAATGCCGCCATCGCCGCCCTGGAAGCGCAGGTCGCGGCGGCGAAGCAGAAACTGGCATCCCAGAATGCCCGTCACTACTCCGGCGGCGTATTCACCTGGCCGTGCCCTTCGTATTCCTACATCTCCTCGGATTTCGGCTATCGCGTGCATCCGATTTACGGTGTGACAAAATTCCATTCCGGGCTCGACATGGCGGCGAATTACGGCGCACCAATCCTGGCAGCCTACGAGGGCACGGTTGTCGCGGCGTCCTATGACTGGTCCATGGGCAATTATGTCATGATCGATCACGGGGACGGACTCTACACGGTTTATATGCATGCTTCGGCACTCTATGTACAGACAGGACAGGAGGTATCCGCGGGGCAGCAGATCGCAGCTGTCGGCTCAACCGGATCATCGACCGGGCCGCATCTGCATTTTTCGGTCCGTCTTAATGGACAGTATGTCAGCCCATGGAGTTATCTGGGCGGCTGACACCTACATTGTGCCCGTACAGGGAAACGTATTCATGGATTTTCTGTGATTTATGCCTGGCAGGAGGCGGCAGGTCAAGGTCTTGACTATGGAAACAAAGGAACAGAATCAGCAGAACGGGGCGGCCCGCAATGGGCAGGAGAACAGGCAGGAACCGGCTCCCTCCCGCAGGAGAGTATTTCTTGCGGGTATTTTAACCGGGGTTCTCGTTACCTGCATCGCGGGCAGCGCAGGCATGATCGGGTACCGCCTGGCAGAAGGCGGCAGGGCAGTTGTCGCACAAGCGGATCCGGACACGGAGAGCGGTTCTGCTGTCAACGAGGAGAGTGTAAAAAAGCTACAGCTCCTGGAAGACGAAATCAATGAATACTATTACGAGAGCGACGACGTCACACGTTCGCAGAAGGAAGACGGGCTGTACAAGGGCCTGATTGAATCCCTTAATGACCCGTATTCCGTATATTATACCGGGGAAGAGGTCCGGGACCTCTCGGAGAGCATCAGCGGTTCATTCTATGGAATCGGAGCCTACATCTCCACGGACAAGGAGACCGGGTACCCCATGATTGCCGGCGTGATGGAGGATGGCTCAGCCGGAAAGGCAGGTATCCTGCCGGGCGATCTGATTGTTGAGGTGGATGGAAATCCGGTTGAGGGAGAGTCCCTCGATGAGGTTGTCAGCAGGGTTCGCGGCGAAGAGGGCACATCGGTGCACCTCAGGATTTACCGGGACGGCAAGCCGGATTATCTGGAATTCGATATTGAGAGGGCGAAGGTCGATGAGACGACCGTTGACGGGCGGATGCTCGACAAAGACTACGGGATCGGCTACCTTGCAATCTCGCAGTTTGACACAGTCACAACGGAGCAGTTTGATACCTGTCTCGGGGAGCTGAAGCAGGAAGGGCTGAAGGGGCTTATTCTGGACCTGCGCAACAATCCAGGCGGGAATGTGGACACAGTTACCGATATAGCCGGAAATTTCCTGCCGGAGGGACTCGTTTTCTATACACTGGAGAAGGACGGAACCAGAACGGACTATTCCTGCGACGGGAAGAACCAGCTGAAGCTGCCGCTTGTGGTTCTGGTGAACGGCAACTCCGCTTCCGCGTCGGAAATCCTCTCCGGAGCGATTCAGGATGCAGGGAGCGGCACTATTCTCGGGACACAGACCTACGGGAAGGGAGTGGTACAGTCTGTCATGACGCTCAATGACGGGAGCGGTCTGAAGCTGACGATCGCCAACTACTTTACCCGGAACGGAAACAATATCAACAAGATCGGCATCACGCCGGACGTAGAGCTTGAGTTCGATTCAGATGCCTATACGCAGGATGGATCGGATAACCAGCTGCAGAGGGCACAGGAACTCGTGGAAGAGGAGCTGAATGTACCCTGATGAATCGTCCGCTGCCGCAGGAGCGGTGGATGCTGCATCTTTCGAAAACGATTTTGCAAGGCGCTAGCTAAAACAGACGGCGCAGCACGAAAAGCCCGTGCGGGAGTCCGGAACCTCCTGCGCGGGCTTTTATGTGATGCAGGGATCGGCGAAGCCGGGAATGTTTCCTATCATATAAAACGAAAACGTTTGAAGAATAATGGCAAATAAAAGAACGAATACCGAGTTATGGGTGTGAAAAAGGCACAAAAATCATCTCCGCGAACTGTGGAAACATAACAAAAATGGAAAAAATGCACAATTCAGCCTGAAATTCGCTTGATTTCATAGCGAAAGTGATTTATAAAGTAACTACGAAAACGTTTAAGGAACAATGACGTTCCTGAGAAGTATGGAGGATGAGCTATGAAAAAGAAGTTACTGAGCACATTACTTGCTTCTACGATGGTAGCCGGTATGCTCGCCGGCTGCGGATCTTCTTCGGATTCCGCAGCTCCTGCGGCAACACAGGCACCCGCAGCAGCAACCGAGGCAGCCACTGAGGCACCTGCAGCAGCAACCGAGGCAGCTACGGAGGCCGCGACAGAGGCGCCTGCAGCGGACGAGGGCAAGGTTCTCAACATCCAGTGCTGGAATGAGGAGTTCATCAATCGCCTGACCGATCACTATCCGGGATATGAGGCTAACGATGCCAGCGATCCCACCAAGGGCGGCAAGATCGGCGATGTAGAGGTGAAGTTCACCATCACCCCTTCTGATGACAATGCATATCAGAACAACCTGGACACCATTCTTCCCGAGAACGCAAACGCATCGGCGGATGATAAGGTTGATATCTTCCTGATGGAAGCTGATTACGCGTTAAAGTATGTCAACAGTGACGTAACCATGAACCTCGCGGATCTCGGCATCGATGCCGACAAGGATCTCGGTGATCAGTTCCAGTACACGAAGGACATCGTAACCGATGCAACCGGCAACCTGAAGGGCGCTTCCTGGCAGGCATGCTCCGCAGGTCTGATTTACAACCGCGCTGCAGCGAAGGAAGTTCTCGGATCCGACGATCCCGCAGATGTACAGGAAGCAGTCAAGGACTGGGATACCTTCAATGCGACGGCTGCGAAGCTGAAGGAGAAAGGCTACACCATCACTTCCTCCGTTAACGATACCTACCGTGTATATTCCAACAATGTTTCGGCTCCGTGGGTACAGGACGGCAAGGTTGTAATTGACGACAACATCAAGAAGTGGGCAGATGATTCCAAGGCTCTGCTGGATGCAGGTGAGACAAACAACTATGAGCTCTGGTCGGATGACTGGAACAAGGGCTTCTATCCGGACGGCAAGGTATTCTGCTACTTCGGACCTGCATGGCTCATCAACTTCTCCATGGCACCGGATCAGGATGGTTCCATCGCGAAGGACGGCGGCTGGGGCTTCTGCGTAGGACCTCAGAGCTTCTACTGGGGCGGCACATGGATTGCAGCTGCAGCCGGAACGGACAACCCTACACTGGTTAAGGATGTCATCCTCACCATGACCACGGACCAGGATGTGCTCAAGGAGATCGTTGAGAAGGATTATGACTGTGTCAACAGCAAGTCCCTTCTTACCTCTCTTGCAGCTGATGATTCCTTCGGTCTGCCGGTACTGGGCGGCCAGAATCCTTACGGCGAACTCGAGAAGGGTGCCGAGAACGTTGATATGTCCAACATCTCCGATTATGATCAGGGCTGCAACGAGGAATTCCAGACAGCTATGAAAGGCTTCTTCGACGGCAACTACAAGACCTATGATGATGCTGTGGCAGCATTCAACAAGGCGATCGTTGAGAAGTACCCTGAGCTGACAACAGACTGATCGGAACACAGACAGTGTGACAACAGTCAGGTAAGTGCGGAGTGCCTGCCCGCCGCAAGGCGGGCAGGCACTCTTTTTTCCGGGAAATTAATGGGATTTCTGAATGTGCAGCGGTCTCTTTCGCAGGGGAGAGGAAAGAGGCCGGCTGGAGGTTTCGAAATCCGGCACGAAGTTCCGGCAGTGAGTACAGGAGGAATGGCATGAAGAAAACAAGCAAGGTTGTGGAATACAACAAATGGGGATATATCTTCCTCATCCCCTTTACGGTTGTTTATGCAATCTTTCAGCTGATCCCGCTGATCAGCACGATCTATAACAGCTTTTTCGAGAATTTCCGCTCCGGACTCAAGCAGATCGGGCCGAACTTCATCGGATTTGCCAACTATGCCAAGATCCTGTCCGACGGTGATCTCTGGAAATATATGGGCAATACGATGATCATGTGGATCATCGGTTTTGTCCCGCAGATTCTGGTCTCACTCCTTCTGGCGGCGTGGTTTACCGATCCGTCACTAAGGCTGAAATGTCAGCAGTTTTTCAAGACAGTGATCTATCTGCCGAACCTCATCATGGCATCCGCATTTGCCATGCTGTTCTTCACACTGTTTGCAGACAGCGGCCCGGTCAATTCCATCCTGATTCAGATGGGAATCCTGGAGAAGCCTTTCTCGTTCATGTCGAGCGTCACAGCGACGAGATGCCTCGTCGGGCTGATGAATTTCCTGATGTGGTTCGGCAATACTACAATTCTGCTGATGGCAGGTATGATGGGTATTGATCAGTCTCTGTTCGAGGCAGCCGAAGTGGATGGCGCAACAGCGGGACAGATTTTCCGCAAGGTAACGCTGCCGCTGCTTCGCCCTATACTCGTCTATGTCATGATTACTTCCCTCATCGGCGGTCTGCAGATGTTCGATGTTCCGCAGATCCTGACAAACGGCTCCGGCGATCCTGCAAGAAGCACCCTGACCATGATCATGTGGTTGAACAAACACCTCTACAGCAAGAATTTCGGCATGGGCGGTGCGCTCTCCGTGCTGCTGTTCCTGGTAACCGGCGTCCTGAGTATTGCGGTCTTTAAGATGACCGGCACGAACACAGACAAGTAACCGGCAACCGATCGGAGAAATGCCTGCTGACGCAGGCACTGGAATTGGAGGTTAACATGGAGAAAAAAGAAAACGGCGCCAGTGTTCATGTAAGGCGCGTCATCGCTTATATTGTACTGATCCTGCTGTCATTCCTGTGTCTTGTCTGGTTCTATATTCTGTTCGTCAATGCAACCAGATCGCACCAGGAGCTGACACGGGGCTTCCGGGCCTATCCATCAACACATGCGTTTGAAAACTGGTTCAACCTCATGCATTCCTCACAGCCGGTTGTCACCGGTCTGGTTAATTCGCTGGTGATCGCAGCTCTGTCGGCGTTCCTGTGCACATATTTCTCCACGATGACTGCCTACGCCATCCACGCTTACCGCTTTAAGCTGAGGAAGTTCGCTTATACGTTTATCCTTGCAGTCATGATGATTCCGACGCAGGTTACGGCTCTTGGCTTCATTCAGCTGATGACGAAAATGCACCTGATGGACAGCTTCATACCGCTGGTCATTCCGTCAATCGCGGCTCCGGCGACATTCTTCTACATGAAACAGTACATGGACTCCGTGCTGTCGATTTCCCTCGTGGAAGCGGCACGGATCGACGGTTCCGGCGAATTCCACACCTTCAACAGCATCGTGCTGCCGCTCATGAAACCGGCGGTCGCCGTACAGGCGATTTTCACCTTTGTGGCGAGCTGGAACAATTACTTCACGCCTGCCCTGATCCTGCATGATGACAACAAGAAGACGCTCCCCATTCTCATTGCACAGCTGCGCGGTGCGGACTTCCTCAAATTTGATATGGGCCAGGTATACATGATGATCGCGTTCTCGATTTTCCCGGTTATTATTGTGTACCTCGTTCTCTCCCGCAACATCGTCGGCGGTGTAACGCTCGGCGGCGTCAAGGAGTAATTCAGACGGGTCTGGAAGCGTTACCATCATACCCTCCTGAAACTATGTGCTAACGATTCCTTTTCCTCAATAAACCCGCGGTCTTCTGCCAGAAGAAGGCCGCGGGTACTTTTTATGAAACCGGCGGGCCGCGAAGGCGCTATACGTGCAAACGGCTCTGCGGCGCCCGTGCAAAAGGCTTTTGACACCCCGTTCCCGGCTGTGGCACAATAATAGAAGCGATGAAGATTTTACTAACGGTTTTATCCTATATCATCCCGATCCTCGTCGGGTATTTTCTTGTAAAGCTATTCAACCGGTTTACAGACCACCTGCAGAAGATCCGCCCGGAGCTGAAGGGGAACCTGGGACTGGCGGTCCTGCGGTCCGTCATCATAGCGATCATCTGGGCAGGCGCCGTTGTAGGCGCCCTGTCAAACAATAAGAATTTCACAAAGCTGTGGGAAACCGTTCTGACGTCGGCATCCGTCCTCGGCGTTGTCATGGGTCTTGCCGCGCAGGAGACTCTGGGAAATGTCTTTTCCGGTATTGCGTTGTCGCTGGGGGAGTCACGTCCCTTCAATCTCGGCGACCGCGTCCGCATCGGTGACACCCAGGTGGGCATTGTGCGGAATATTACAATTCGCCATGTGGAACTGGAGACATACCTCGGGGAGCGGATTTTTATCCCGAACTCCGTGGCGGCATCGTCCGTGGTGGTTAATTATACAAGAGCCGGCGATATTGGCCAGACCATTGATGTTTCGGTCGCCTACGATACGGATCTGGAACATGCCAGGAAGGTGATGGCGGACGTGATCCGCTCACACCCGCTCTACCAGGGAGGGGAGCCCTCCGTCCTGTGCAGAGAGGCCGGGGAATCCGGTATTCTCCTCAGGGCGGTCATTATGACGAAGGATTTTGCCAATCTTGCACGAGTCAGTTCGGAGTGCCTTGCGGAAATTATCCGCCGCTTTGACCGTGAGGGAATCGAGATTCCCTATAACAAGCTGGAAATCCTGCAGAACCAGGTCACACTGGTTCAGAAAAAGGCAGGCAGTGATCTGGCACAGTAAACAGCAATTCATGAAAGAAGGGAGAAAATCATGGGACTGTTACGCGTAGGAGCAGATGCAGCCAAAAATGTCCTCGAGGATCAGTGGAGGGAGTACTTCTACTGCGATTCACTGGATGAGAACACACTTGCGGTCCGGGGAAGGGCACGCCGGGACCGTGGGAACAACCACGGCGGAGAAAACGTCATCACCAACGGGTCCATCATTGCAGTCAATGACGGACAGTGCATGATCATTGTCGAGCAGGGCGCCATTGTGGATGTCTGCGCAGAACCCGGCGAGTTTGTATATGACAGCTCCAGAGAGCCGTCGGTCTTCTACGGAGGACTCTGGAAGGGAATCAAGGATTCGTTCGCGGAGTGGAAGAAGAGAGTCGGCTTCGGCGGTGAGGAAGGCGTTGACCAGCGCATTTATTACTTCAATACCAAGGAAATCCTGGGCAACAAGTACGGCACCGCAAACCCGGTTCCGTTCCGTGTCGTGGACCAGAACATCGGACTGGACATCGATATCTCCGTAGCCTGCTTCGGTGAATACGCATATAAAATTCAGGACCCGATCCTGTTTTACAAGAATATCTGCGGAAATGTGACATCGGATTACACAAGGGACCGGATTGATTCCCAGCTGAAGTCAGACCTCCTGACAGCCCTGCAGCCGGCGTTTGCGGATATTTCCGCAAAGGGAATCCGCTACAGTGCTGTTCCGGCACACGCGGACGACATGGCGGAGTCGCTCAACCGGATCCTGTCCGATAAGTGGGGCAGGACATATGGCATCGTGATTTCGACGTTTGGCATTAATTCTCTGAAGGCATCGAAAGAAGATGAGGACAGGATCAAGCAGCTGCAGGCCAACGCAGCACTCCGCAATCCGGCCATGGCGGCCGCAACGCTCACGGCGGCACAGGCACAGGCGATGCAGGACGCTGCCCGGAACAAGCAGGCAGGTCCCATGATGGCGTTTGCGGGCATGAACATGGCACAGAATGCGGGCGGAATCAATGCCAACAGCCTTTTCCAGATGGCTGGCCAGCAGAGCCCGGCTCAGCCGGGAGCACAGGCACCCGCTCCTGCACAGGCTTCCCCGGCCGGTGCCTGGGTGTGCCCTTCGTGCGGCACACAGAATACCGGAAAGTTCTGCAGCAACTGCGGAACTGCCAGGCCGGCTCCTGCAGGACCCTGGGTGTGTCCTTCGTGCGGCACGCAGAATACCGGAAAGTTCTGCAGCAACTGCGGTACAAAACGGCCGGAGTAAATACTCCCGCCGCGTGGAATATAGCTGACCGTATCAGGGACCCCCGCTGCCAGGCAGCGGGGGTTTCTGCTGTAACTGTTTCCCGCATCCGGATCAGAATGGTCTGTGCCATCGGTCCATACCGCTGCATATCCTGGCTGCCCCGGCATTTTCTGCCTCCCGCAGTGCTCCCGAACAGCCTTGTACTGACAGCAGGGGTTGCAGTAAAATGTCAGCACTGCTATCATTCCACACACTGCACCGTAGAGGATTCTCTGTCAGGAGGCTTTGGATGGATCACTTTGCACTGCATTCCGAATATCAGCCCACGGGAGATCAGCCGCAGGCAATTCAGGACCTGGTAAACGGCTTCCGGGAGGGAAACCAGTTTGAGACGCTGCTGGGTGTCACGGGCTCCGGTAAGACATTCACCATGGCGAACGTCATTCAGGCCCTGAACAAGCCGACACTGATCATCTCCCACAACAAGACGCTGGCGGCGCAGCTCTATGGGGAGATGAAGGAATTCTTCCCGGAAAACGCGGTGGAATATTTCGTTTCCTATTATGACTATTACCAGCCGGAAGCCTATGTGCCTTCCACAGATACCTACATAGCCAAGGACTCCGCCATTAATGACGAGATCGATAAGCTCCGCCTCTCGGCCACGGCATCGCTTTCCGAGCGAAGGGACGTCATTGTGGTATCCTCCGTCTCCTGTATTTATGGACTGGGCAGTCCGGACGAATTCAAGGGAATGTCGATTTCCATCCGTCCGGGGATGGAACTGGACCGGGATGCGTTTATCCGCCAGCTGATTGATATCCAGTACAAGCGGAACGACCAGTCCCTCGAGAGATGTAATTTCCGGGTGCACGGGGATACCGTTGATGTTTACCCGGCGCAGGGATCGGAATATCTGATCCGGGTGGAATTCTTCGGCGATGAAATTGACCGGATCCTGGAGGTGGAGATGCTCTCCGGGAGAGTGCATGCCGAGCTGCAGCACCAGATGATTTACCCTGCTTCCCACTATGTCGTGCCTCAGGAGAAGATCAACCTCGCCTGTAACAACATTGAGAAGGAACTCGAGGAACGGGTCCGCTTCTTCAAGGGAGAGGATAAGCTGATTGAGGCCCAGCGGATCGCGGAGCGGACAAATTTCGACATCGAAATGATGCGGGAGACCGGATTCTGCTCCGGCATTGAGAACTATTCCCGTCATCTGAACTTCATGCCTCCGGGCGCGGAGCCCCTGACGCTGCTGGATTTCTTCCCGAAGGATTTTCTGATTATTATTGATGAATCGCACATCACGATTCCGCAGATCGGTGCCATGTATCACGGAGACCGCAACCGCAAGGAGACCCTGGTGGACTACGGATTCCGTCTGCCCTCGGCACTGGATAACCGACCGCTCAATTTTCACGAGTTTGAGCAGAAGATCGACCAGATGCTTTTCTGCTCGGCGACGCCGGGACCGTACGAGGCTGACCACGAGCTGCTCAGGACAGAGCAGGTCATCCGGCCTACCGGTCTGCTGGATCCGGAAATCACCGTGAAGCCGACAGAGGGCCAGATCGATGATCTCATCAGTGAAATCCGGAAGGAGACGGACCGTAAGAACAAGGTCCTTGTGACGACGCTGACGAAGAAGATGGCAGAGGATCTTACGGACTATCTTGCGGAGGCGGGAATCCGTGTCAAATACCTCCATTCGGATATCGATACACTCGAGCGTGCGCAGATTATCCGTGATATGCGGCTCGATGTCTTTGACGTGCTCGTGGGCATCAATCTGCTGCGCGAGGGTCTGGATATTCCGGAAATTTCGCTTGTCGCCATACTGGACGCGGACAAGGAAGGGTTCCTGCGCTCCGAGACCTCGCTGATCCAGACCATCGGCAGGGCTGCCCGGAATTCCGAGGGACACGTTATCATGTATGCGGACCAGATGACCGATTCCATGAAGAGAGCCATCGGGGAGACCGAACGGCGCCGGAAAATCCAGCAGCAGTATAACGAGGAGCATCATATCACGCCGCAGACCATCCATAAGGCGGTACGTGACCTCATTGCCGTCACGAAGGAGATCACAACCGAGCAGGTCCGCTTTGAAAAGGATCCGGAGTCCATGTCCCTTGATGAGCTGAACGAGCTGATCGCCCGAGTGGAGAAGCAGATGCGAAAGGCGGCGTCCGAACTGAACTTTGAGACGGCGGCACAGCTGCGCGACCAGATGGTGGAGCTGAAAAAACATGCCAATTCCCTTGAGAACGGGAATATACAGATCAGGAATATCAGCCACGCAGCCGAAAAGCGCCGCGTTCAGCGGGAACGCCGGCGTGCAGTTCATAAACAATAGCTTTGAGGCGAACTATGAAATCATCCGTACAGAAAATGAAAAAGCCGGATTACTGGCCTTCCCTGCAGCAGGCACAGGAGCGTGCCAGACAGGAGCAGTCGGGACACAGCGGAACATCCGTCCCGGATCCGGACGACTGCATCCGCATCCGCGGCGCAAAGGAGCACAACCTGAAATCCGTGAGTGTGGATATTCCCCGCGGGAAGCTGGTCGTTCTGACAGGCTTGTCCGGCTCCGGCAAGTCGTCGCTTGCCTTTGACACGATTTATGCCGAAGGCCAGCGACGGTACATGGAGTCCCTCTCCTCATACGCACGGCAGTTCCTGGGTCAGATGGAGAAGCCGGACGTCGAGAAAATCGAAGGACTTTCCCCTGCGATTTCCATTGATCAGAAGTCTACAAACCGGAACCCCCGTTCCACGGTAGGGACCGTGACGGAAATCTATGATTACTTCCGGCTTCTGTATGCGAGGATCGGAATCCCGCACTGCCCGAACTGCGGACGCGAAATCTCCCGGCAGACTGTCGACCAGATGGTGGATCAGGTGAAGAAGCTGCCGGAACGGACAAAGATCCTGGTGCTTTCGCCGGTTGTGCGCGGCAAGAAGGGTATGCACGAAAAGGTACTTGATCGCGCCAGAAAAGCGGGTTACGCGCGCGTTCTCATTGACGGAAGCCAGTATGACCTGTCGGATGAGGAAATCCGGCTTGACAAAAATATCAAGCACAACATCGAGATCGTCATTGACCGCCTTGTAGTGAAGGAGGGCATGGAGCGCAGGCTTACGGACTCCCTGGAGAATGCGCTCTCCCTGGGGCAGGGACTTGCGCAGGTGCAGGTAGTGGACGGCGAGCTGATCCAGTTCTCCCAGAATTTTGCCTGCCCGGACTGCGGAATTTCCATTCCGGAAATTGAACCGAGGAGCTTTTCGTTCAACAATCCGTTCGGCGCCTGCCCGGAATGTGCCGGCATCGGATACAAGATGGAATTTGATCCGGCGCTGCTGGTTCCGGACCGGACGAAATCCATCAGCGAGGGAGCTATTGCGGTCATCGGCTGGCAGAGCTGCATGAAGCCGGGCAGCTGGTCGAATGCGCTTCTTGCGGGGCTTTCCAGAAAGTATAAATTCAGCCTCGATACGCCGTGGGAAAAGCTTTCTTCCAGAGTACAGAATATCCTGATGAACGGAGCGCCGGACGAATTTTCCATTTATTACAAGAGTCAGACCTCGGTCCGGGAGGTGGAATACCGCGTTACCTGGGAAGGTCTCCTGGAAAACACGAACCGCAGGTACCGCGAAACGTCCGGGGACCGGACGCGGCAGGAATATGAAACGTTCTTGAACATCAGCCCCTGCAAGGCCTGCGGAGGCAAAAGACTCCGTCCGGAATCCCTTTCCGTAACCGTTGCCGACAGGAATATTTATGATGTCACGTGTCTGTCGGTGAAAAATCTCCTGCAGTGGCTGTCGGACCTGAAGCTGGATCCCACAAGGGCTTTCATAGGCGAACAGATCCTGAAGGAGATCCGGGCAAGGGTCAGCTTCCTGAACGATGTCGGATTGGATTACCTCACGCTCTCACGGGCAACGTCAACGCTGTCCGGGGGAGAGGCACAGCGCATCCGTCTGGCGACACAGATCGGCTCCGGTCTGGTGGGGGTGTGCTATATTCTCGATGAGCCCAGCATCGGTCTGCACCAGCGGGACAACGACAAGCTGCTGCGTACGCTGAAGAATCTCCGGGATCTGCACAATACGGTGATTGTCGTCGAACACGATGAGGATACAATGCGCGCGGCGGACTATATCGTCGACGTGGGTCCGGGCGCTGGTTCACACGGCGGCGAAATCGTCGCGGCGGGGACCGCACAGGAAATCATGAATACGCCCGGGTCCGTCACAGGGGATTACCTTGCAGGAAGACGGTTCATCCCGGTGCCGGAACACAGGCGTAAGCCGGCCGGCTGGCTTACGATCCGTGGAGCCGCCAAAAACAACCTGAAGCATATTGATGTAAGGATCCCTCTGGGCGTCCTGTGCCTTGTGACCGGTGTATCGGGCTCCGGGAAGAGCTCGCTCATCAATGAAATCCTGTACAGGCAGCTGGCCCATGACCTGAACCACGCACGTCTTGCCGCGGGTGAAAACGACGGGATCGAGGGAGTGGAGCAGCTCGACAAGGTCATCAATATCGATCAGTCGCCCATCGGGCGGACACCCCGGTCCAATCCCGCAACCTATACCGGGGTTTTTGACATGATCCGGGATCTCTTTGCGGGCACGCCGGACGCAAAATCAAGGGGATACACAAAGGGGCGCTTTTCCTTCAATGTGAAGGGAGGCCGCTGCGAGGCGTGCCAGGGCGATGGCATCCGCAAGATTGAGATGCATTTCCTGCCCGATGTCTATGTGCCCTGCGAGGTCTGCGGGGGGAAGCGCTACAACCGCGAGACTCTGGAGGTGAAATATAAGGGTAAGAGCATCTTCGACGTGCTCGATATGACAATCGAGGAAGCAGTGCAGTTCTTTGAGAATGTTCCCTCCATCCGGAACAGGATCAAAACACTGTATGACGTCGGCCTGGGTTATGTGAAGCTGGGTCAGCCGTCCACGGAGCTCTCGGGCGGAGAGGCACAGCGGATCAAGCTGGCTGCCGAGCTCTCCCGCAGATCCACGGGCCGTACCATCTATATCCTGGACGAACCAACGACAGGCCTGCATTTTGAGGATGTCAGCAAGCTGACGCGCATCCTGCAGAAGCTCGTGGAAGGCGGCAACTCCGTGGTTGTGATTGAACACAATCTGGATGTCATCAAAACGGCGGACTATATCATTGACATGGGGCCGGAAGGCGGCGACGGCGGCGGAACGGTCGTCTTCGAGGGAACACCGGAGGAGATTGCGCAATGTCACTCCTCCTACACCGGATTTTATGTGAATAAAATGCTGGAGGCAGACAGGAAACGCAAAAATTCTTTGAATTGTACAGATGCCTAGTCTATACTAAAAAAGCGAAAGGTGTGAGCAGCCTTTCTTTATGGCACCATCAGTAAGGAGTATAAGCCCGCAGGGAGTGCGGGCACGGAGAATGTATGGCATTTTCGGATATCGGAATCGATCTGGGGACCGCCAGCGTCCTGGTTTATATCAGGGGGCGCGGCGTGGTTCTGAAAGAACCCTCTGTCGTGGCGTTTGACAGGGATACGAACAAGATCAAGGCAATTGGTGAGGATGCAAGGCTGATGCTCGGCAGGACGCCGGGCAATATAGTGGCAGTGCGGCCGCTTCGGCAGGGAGTCATTTCGGACTATACCGTTACCGAGAAGATGATGAAGTATTTCATCCAGAAGGCCGTGGGCAGACGGACATTCCGCAAGCCCAGAATTGCCGTGTGCGTACCCTCTCAGGTGACGGAGGTCGAGAAAAAGGCTGTTGAGGATGCTACGTTTCAGGCGGGAGCCAGAGAGGTCTACATCATCGAGGAGCCCATTGCTGCGGCGATCGGAGCCGGCATTGATATTGCCAAGCCGTGCGGCAACATGGTGGTTGACATCGGAGGCGGCACAACGGATATTGCGGTAATTTCGCTCGGGGGTACCGTAGTCTCCACGTCCATCAAGATCGCCGGAGACGATTTCGATGACGCGCTCGTGCGCTATATGCGCAAGAAATACAACCTGCTCGTCGGAGAGCGGACAGCAGAGGATATCAAGATCAAAATCGGCAGCTGCTATCCCCGGGCGGAGGACGACTACTGCGAGGTGCGCGGCCGTAATCTTGTGACGGGTCTCCCGCGGACGATCAAGGTATCCGCTTCCGAGACGGAGGAAGCGCTGAAGGAGCCGACGAACCAGATTGTGGAGGCGGTTCATTCCGTGCTGGAGAAAACTCCGCCGGAGCTTGCCGCGGACATCGCGGACCGCGGAATTGTGCTGACGGGGGGCGGGTCCCTGCTGTCCGGTCTGGAGGAACTCATCACCTCGAAGACCGGAATCAGCGCGGTAACGGCGGAGGATCCCATGACGGCTGTTGCCATCGGCACGGGAAAATATGTGGAATTTCTGTCCAGCCGCGGCGCTATTGACGCCTGAGAAATCCGGCTGTGACTGATCATCCGGAAGGAGAAGCCGGCAGCGATGCCCTTCCCCTTCCTTTTTTTGCAGCATCAGGGTCCCGGTGGATATCGCGCCTGCACGAATGTACACCAGAGACCGGGGAGAAACGTGGAAACTCTGAAGGGCTATGTCTCAGCGGTAATTTATCGCAATGAGGAGAATACCTATACGGTTTTTGAGATCAACTGCGAGGGAGAGATCCACACCTGTACCGGTTTCCCCGCACAGATTTCGGAGGGGGAGAGCTGCGCCCTGGAGGGGGAATTCGTAAGCCATCCGGTTTACGGGCCGCAGTTCCGGGTCTGCACCTATACTCCGTGCGCACCGGATACGGAACAGGCTGTGTTCCGGTATCTGGCGTCCGGCGCGATTCCGGGCATCCGGGAGGCGACAGCCCGGAAGATCCTTCAGAAATTCGGCACCGATACAATGAAAATCCTCGATGAGCAGCCGGAGCGCCTGTCTGAAATCAAGGGAATCAGCGAGCGGAAGGCAAGGGAGATTGCAGCTTCGCTGGAGGAAAGACGCGACACGCGGAACGCGCTGATGTATCTGCAGCAGTTTGCCCTTTCCAACCAGCAGGCACTCCGGATCTGGAACACCTACGGGATGGAGATGTATACAGTTCTGAAGGAAAACCCCTACCGTCTCGCGGAGGATATCGATGGAATCGGCTTTGCAAGGGCGGATGAAATCGCACACCGTCTCGGTGTGGTCGCGGATTCCGAATTCCGGATCAGGAGCGGCATCCTGTACTGCCTTTCCGTGGGACTGTCACAGGGAAACACCTGGATCGGGCAAGATGAGCTCGCCGGGAGAACCGCAGCCCTGCTGCAGGTATCCGCGGACCAGGTTCTGCTGCAGATTGATAATCTCGCCATGGACGCGAAAATCCGCTGCCGCTTCCGGACCGATGCTGCGGCTTCGATGCCGGAAGCTCCGGCTGAGCACAAGGAAGAACCGCACACGGTCTGCGTTTACAGTAACGCAGCTTATGCTGTAGAACAGCAGATCGCCCGAAAAATGATCGATCTTGCGGCAGCCGCCGCGGATTCCTGCTCCGCCGCCGAAATTGATGAGAAAATCCTGAAACTGGAGCAGAATGAGGAAATCCGTCTGGATGATCTGCAGCGCGACGCGGTGCGTGCAGCAGCGTCCGGAAGCGTTCTCATCCTGTCGGGAGGCCCCGGAACGGGCAAAACCACGACGATCAATGCCATCATCCGATATTTCCGCTCGGAGCTTAAGACGGTTCTTCTGGCTGCCCCGACGGGTCGTGCGGCCAAGAGAATGAGTGAGGCGACCGGCAGGGAAGCCATGACCATTCACCGGCTGCTGGGCTACCGCGCCGCGGGAGCGGAACCGGATTCCCTGGTCCGGACCGGGGATTCAGCGCTCCGCTTTGACAAAGGGGAAGATAACCCGCTGGAAGCAGATGTTATTATCATTGATGAAATGTCCATGGTGGACATATTCCTGTTTCATGCGCTGCTTCGTGCAGTCTCTCCCGGCACCCGCCTCATCCTTGTCGGAGATGCCCATCAGCTGCCTTCGGTCGGACCGGGAAGGGTTCTCCAGGACCTGATGGATTCCGGAGCCTTCCGGACGATCATCCTTGAGAAGATTTTCCGGCAGGCTGCCAGGAGCGATATTATCATGAACGCGCACAGGCTCCTTCAGGGCGCCCCGATGAAGCTGGACAATCACAGCCGGGACTTTTTCTTTCTGGAACGCTCCGATCCCAAGGTTATTTACAAGCATACCGTGCAGCTCGTGCAGGAGCTGCTGCCGCGATACCTGAATTGCAGCCCGGGAGAAATTCAGGTGCTGACGCCGATGCGCAAGGGCCTCCTGGGATCCGTCCGGCTCAACGAGGTGCTGCAGGGTGTATTGAACCCGGCCAGACCGGGCCGGCAGCAGATCACGGCACACGACGTGACATTCCGGCTGGGAGACAAGGTCATGCAGACCCGCAACAACTATCAGATGGAGTGGAGGGTTCCCGGCAATTTCGGCATGGCGGTAGACCAGGGTACGGGGATTTTCAACGGCGATTTCGGGACGGTTACCGGCATTCAGGAGACGGCCGGAATGATGGAGGTCACTTTTGACGAGGGACGGGTGGTCGACTATCCCCTTCAGGACCTGGATGATCTGGAACTTGCCTATGCCATCACGGTACATAAATCACAGGGCTCGGAATATCCTGCTGTGATCCTGCCGCTGCTGTCCGGCCCGCCGGGCCTGTTCTACCGGAATCTTCTGTACACTGCGATCACAAGGGCCAGGAAGTGTGTTGTCATTCTCGGATCCCGCCAGTGCGTTGAGGATATGGCGCGAAATGTCAGTCAGAACACCCGGATGACGGGATTGGAGGAACGGATTCATGAAATCCTGGGATGAGCTTCTGACAGTTCTCCGGACTGCGGAGGACCTGGTCTATCCGCGCAGGTGTCCGGTCTGTGACAAGCCGGTCCGGCCGTTCGGCGCCCTGATCTGTCCAGAGTGTCAGGCAGGACTGCCGAAAATCCGCGGGCACAGAACCTGCAGGAAATGCGGAAGGATTCTGCCGCCTTATGAGTACAACTACTGCGGAGACTGCAGGCGGACACGCCACCGGTTTGAACGCGGCTGTGCCGTGTTTCCCTATCGCGGCGTTTCCGGCAGCATCTACCGGTTCAAATACGAAGGCAGGGCGGAGTACGCTGCCTTTTTCGGCCGATGCATGGCGGAGCGGATCCGGGAGGAATTTCCGGCGGTTTCCTCCGGAAACTGGATTCTGGTTCCGGTGCCCTGCTCGCGTGAAAAGCTCCGCAAACGCGGATACAACCAGGCGGCGCTTCTTGCCCGGGAGGCGGCGTCGGCACTCGGACTGCCGGAACGCGAAGACGTACTGGTCCGTGTCAGGGATACGAAACCAATGCGGAATATGAGCGCTTCCGCGCGGGTCCGGAATTTGGAAAATGCTTTTATTGCCTATACAAATGATGTAAAATTACTATCGATTATGCTTGTGGATGATATCTATACCACAGGAGCTACCGTCGATGCCTGCGCCGCAGCCTTATATCAGGCCGGCGCTGCAGCCGTCTGCTTTGCGGCACTTTCCATCGGAGACAGTATGCATGATTAACAAACGCAATGTCCGCCTCATGACCCGGATGGCGGTTTATGAAGAGAGGGACGGGGTCCGGGACCGCCGCATGAATGCATATTATCGTGCGGATTACTGTTCGTCCCAGTGCCTCCGCACATTTGTATGCAGCACGATTGCGTTTGTCCTGATCTGCATGATAGCCGGTCTGTGCAATTTTGAGAGCCTGATGCTGGATATTTACAGCATGAACGTGCAGGACTTTCTGATGCAGATGGTACTGTATTATCTTGTCTTCCTCATAATCATGGAAGCGGTCACCGTTGCAGCAGCCCTGTACCGCACGAAAAACGCCAGGTACCGTCTGAACGGGTATTACCGCAATCTGCGGAAGCTGTATGACAGCTATAAGCGCAAAGAGGATGAGTGACAGCCTATGTCTGATCTTTTAGCCTTCCGGGAAAGTCTGATCGGCATTTACAGACGGTACGAGAGTCTTTTTCGCTATCTCGTCCGTTTTCTGTCCATGCTGACCGCCATACTGTTCGTGGATGCTGCAACGGGATATTCGGAATCTCTCTCCAGCCCGGTTCTTGCGCTCGCACTCTCCCTGACCGGAGCCCTGCTGCCGATGGGTCTGGATCTGGTACTCGTCATGCTGCTCGGGATCGTGCAGCTCTATTCCCTTGCTCTGGAAGCAGCTGCTGTCGGCGGGCTTCTGGTGCTGCTGATGCTGCTGCTGTACTTCCGGTTCTCCCCGGAGGACGGCATCCTCATGATGATGTATCCGGGACTGTCCACAGCCGGGATGCAGTACATCCTTCCTGTTGCAGGCGGCCTGCTGTATAATCCTGCCTCTGCCGTCACGTGCTCGCTTGCGGTGGTATATACGGGGTTCCTGAAATTCTGCCGGAATAACGCTGCTACGATCGGGGACACCTCCGAGGAGTCGGACACTCTGACGAAATTCCGCTTTGTAGTGGATGGCATTCTGCAGAACAGGGAGATGCAGGTTATGATTGCCGCGGTCATTCTGACGGTTGCGGCGGTTTATCTCATCCGGCGGCTGCCGATCGTCCACTCATGGCTCATTGCGACAGCGGTTGGATGCGTGGTACAGCTCATGGTGATCCTGACCGGAGACATGCTGTATCAGACGGATATCAATATCGGACTGACGTTCCTCGGTGTGCTTGCGGCTGCGGCGGCAGGCGTCATTATGACGTTCCTCCTGATGAATCTCGATTACAGCCGCATTGAGAAGGCACAGTTTGAGGATAAGGACTATTACTATTATGTAAAAGCCGTCCCCAAGAATACGTATTCCAGGCCAAGGCGTACCGTCAAGCAGATTAACACCTCCCGTCATGGCAGCTACCGTGTACCGGAGGAGGACTATCCCCCGGAAAGAGATTCCTATGCCGGCTACCGTGAGGAAAATGCCAGGGATTACCGCTACCCGGCAGATGATGCATTTGAAGATGTGGCGCCCGGCCCGGACCGCAGTGAAGACGATTACGGGTATTGATTTGTCCGCGTGAAGTGAGATTATGCAGTTTTTTCAGTCAACCATCTCGTATTACCTCAGACAACTTCATATTCCCAGCATGCGGTGGACGGATCTGGTTGAAATCCTGCTGATCGCTTTCTTTGTATATCACATCATACTGTGGGTCAAGAATACCAGGGCATACTCCCTGCTGAAGGGTGTCCTGGTGATTATCGCCTTCATCGTTCTCGCAGCTGTCTTCAATATGACGACGATCCTGTGGATTGTCCAGAACGTTGCGCAGATCGCGATTATTGCCATTGTCATTATTCTGCAGCCGGAGCTTCGCAGCGCAATGGATGAACTGGGACAGAAGAACTTTTTCCGTTCCCTGTTCCGTACGGACTGGGGAAGAGACGGGGAAGGGCGGTTTTCCGACCGGACCGTTGCAGAAGTGGTGCGTGCGTGCGCGGCGATGGCTGCCGTAAAGACAGGCGCGCTTATTGTCATGGAACAGAATACGCCGCTCAGGGAGTTTGAGCGGACGGGAATTGATATCGATGCCGTGGTTTCTTCCCAGCTTCTAATCAATATCTTTGAGAAGAACACACCTCTCCATGACGGAGCGGTCATCATCCGCGGCAACCGTGTCGTATCGGCGACCTGTTACCTCCCCCTTTCGAATAACCGGATGGACAAGGACCTCGGAACGAGACACCGGGCAGGGGTGGGCATCTCTGAGGTGACGGATTCCCTGACCATTATTGTATCGGAGGAGACCGGCCAGATCAGTCTCGCCTATAAGGGCAGGCTCACGCGGAATGTCACGTCAGACCAGCTGAGGGAAAACCTTGTGAAGCTGCAGGGCAAACCGGCCGCGGGGGAGAAGCGCAGCACGCTGGCGATGCTGCTGAAAGGCAGGGACGGGAATGAAAAATAAAAGCAACCGGTTCCTGAAGGACCTGCCGCTAAGAGTCATATCGCTGGTCATTGCCACGGTTCTGTGGCTTCTGGTCAACAACATCAACGACCCCATCAAAACATGGAATGTGCCGAATGTGCCTGTGAAGCTGCAGCATACGAGCCTGATCACGGACAGGGGAGAGGTCTACAGTGTGCTGGACAACACGGATGTAGTGCCGACAGTCACGATCCGCGCACACCGCAGCATCATTGACTCCCTGCAGAAAGATGATATCTACGCCGTCGCGGACGTGGAGAACCTGACGAGCCTGAACACAGTCGAAATTCAGTACTATTCCGCAAAGTACAACAACGAAATCGAGGAGTTCGACGGCAGTATCAAGAACGTCAAGCTTTCCATTGAGAAAAAGCAGACAAAATCGTTCGCGCTCAGCTGTGTTACGAGCGGAACCGTGGCACAGGGCTATGAGCTGGGGACTGTTGTACCCGAACAGAACCAGGTGCGGGTTTCGGGACCGGAATCCGTCGTCGGCTCCATTGCCAGGGCGACCGCAACCGTGGACATCTCCGGCGCGACCGCCAGTATCAGCACCTACCAGGATATCAGGCTGCAGGACGCGGACGGCAATGACATTGACACCTCGAACCTTACCATGAATATTACGTCCGTGAAGGTGAACGTCAACATTCTGCCGGTTAAAACGGTGCCTGTAACAGTGGAGCCGTCCGGCGATCCGGAAGAAGGGTATCTTGCGAACGGCGTCGTCACCGTGGACCCGGAGACGGTCCAGATCGAGGGTAAGAGCTCTGTGCTCGAAAAAATCGACAGCATTGTGATTCCGTCAGAGGAGGCAGACATTACAGGATTGACGAGGAGCCTTCAGGAAACGGTCAATATCCGTGATTATCTGCCGGAAGGTACGGCATTTGCGGACAGCTCCTTTGATGGAACGGTGAATATCACTATCGGTATTGAGCAGGCCCAGGACGTAACGGTAGAAGTCAGTACGGACAGCATTTCGCTGAACAATGTGCCGGCCGGATTCCGGGCACAGATTCTGTCCGTTTCGGATGGCGGCAGAACAACCGGCAGCTCCGGGGACTCCGCGGTATTTGACCTTGTTTTCCGGGGACTTTCCGCAGACATCGACTCGATCAAGGTCTCCGACCTTGCGCCGGCGGCTGATCTGCAGATTGCCGCGCAGAAGGGCGGCTCGGCTGCAGGGACATACACGGTTCCCGTGACGGTGACCGTGCCTGCGAATGTGACGCTGCTTAACGAGGTGACTGCCAATGTGCGCATAACGGAGCAGAATGCGCTGTCCGGGGATACGGAAGCCGGCGGAACAGACGAAGACTGAATTTAATCCTGGAGGAAAGATACGTTACATGGGAAGAATATTTGGCACAGACGGAGTAAGGGGCGTTGCGAATGAAGAGCTGACGCCGGAACTGGCAATGAAGCTCGGCGCCGCGGGTGCGTATGTTCTGGCAGGACAGGGAGATACCCGCCATCGCCCGCAGATCCTGGTCGGCTGTGATACGAGACGTTCCGGCGATATGCTTGCCGGCGCCCTGATGGCCGGTGCCTGCAGCGTCGGAGCGGATATTACCTATCTCGGTGTCCTTCCGACACCGGCCGTTGCGTTCCTTGCAAGGAACCGGCATGCTGATGCAGGCGTTGTCATTTCCGCCTCTCATAACCCCATGGAGTTCAACGGGATCAAATTCTTTGACGGAAGCGGCTTCAAGCTTCCGGACAGCACGGAGGACGCCATTCAGGCACAGATGGAAGCCGGCATGAGTGATGTCACATTTCCGACGGGGGAAGGTGTAGGCAGAATCACTTATGAAATGGATGCGTGGAAGGAATATGCGGAGCATTCCATCCGTCTGGTTCCCGCGGATCTTACCGGTATGAAGCTCGTCGTTGACACGGCGAACGGTGCTGCTTACCTGTCCAATATTAAAGCCCTGGAGCGCCTTGGCGCGGAGGTCATTCCTCTGTCCAATCACCCGGACGGGATCAATATCAACCGGGACTGCGGGTCTACCCACCTTGCAAATCTGCAGGCGGAGGTTATAAAACACCATGCGGATGCGGGACTTGCCTTTGACGGGGATGCCGACCGTTTCCTTGCGGTGGATGAAAACGGGGAAGTTGTGGATGGTGACAAAATCATGGCGATCGTCGGCAGCTTCATGAAGGAGCAGGGAACGCTGCGGAATAACACCATTGTGGTGACTGTGATGTCCAACCTCGGATTTTTCAAGATGGGGGAGAAGCAGGGAATCCGGATTGAGAGGACAAAGGTCGGGGACCGCTATGTTCTTGAGCATATGAAGGAGATCGGAGCCGGCGTCGGCGGGGAACAGTCGGGGCATATCATTTTCCTGTCCGATAATACGACCGGCGACGGACTGCTGTCCTGCCTGCATCTTCTGGATGTCATGAAACGGAGGAACCAGCCGCTGTCCGTGCTCGCCTCCATAATGCGCAAGTATCCGCAGGCACTGGTCAATGCGCACGTTGCCAACAGCAAGAAGGAACACTATACGGAATATCCGGAAATCATGGACCGCATAGCGAAGCTGGAACAGGAATTCAGCGGGAACGGACGCGTGCTGATCCGTCCCTCCGGAACGGAGCCGCTTGTGCGTGTAATGATCGAGGGAGAGGATCAGGATACGATCCAGACCAAAGCGTGTGAGCTTGCAGAGTTCATCGAACAGGTGATGAGCTGAAACGCTGTGTTTTGCAACCCATCCTGCTGTCTGTTATTATATTCTGATGTTCCGGCGCCGGCACTGCGGCATCCCCGGGACATGCGAATGGTGCCTTTCGATCAGGACACAGGTGTTTTCACAGGAGTTATTTCCGGAAATGGTAAGTCAGAAAGTAAAAATCCATAATCCGACCGGTCTCCATTTAAGGCCGGCCGGTATTCTGTGCAAGGATGCCATGGAGTTCAAGTCTTCCATCACATTTACATTCAGAGACACAACCGCCAATGCCAAAAGTGTGCTTTCGGTTCTGGGGGCGTGCGTCAAGGCAGGGGATGAAATCGAACTGATCTGTGACGGAGTCGACGAGAAAGAAGCCCTTGCGGTCCTCGTGAAGGATATTGAGGATGGACTGGGCGAATGAGCCGAAACAGGAGGAGCGAAAGTGCTGAATTATCAACGGTATACGAGAAATCCGGTTCTGCAGTATCCGGAACGCAGATGGCCAGAGAGGGAAATTGAAAAGGCACCCGTCTGGGTGAGCGTAGATCTGCGCGACGGAAATCAGGCACTGATTGATCCCATGGTCGTTTCCGAGAAGCTGGAAATGTGGGATCTTCTGATGAAACTCGGATTCAGGCAGGTTGAGGTCGGTTTCCCCTCTGCCAGCCAGATCGAGTACGATTTCCTCCGCCGCCTGATCGACGAACACAGGATTCCGGATGATGTTGTCGTGCAGGTACTCGCACAGTGCCGGAGGGAGCAGATTGACCGGACGTTTGAGGCCATTGCCGGATGCAGGCAGGCAATTGTCCATATTTACAATTCCACATCCACTCTTCAGCGGGATGTGGTATTCCATATGGACAAAGAGCAGGTCAAACAGATCGCGGTTCAGGGAACGGAATGGGTTCGGGAAAAGGCAAAGGACTTCCCCGGAAAGATCATTCTGGAATATTCTCCGGAAAGCTTCACGGGGACGGAAATGGACTATGCCGTGGAGGTCTGTGACGCGGTTGTGGAGACCTGGGGACCGGACCCGGAGAATCCCGTCATCATCAACCTTCCCTCAACGGTAGAAATGAATACGCCGAATGTTTATGCGGACCAGATCGAATACTGCAGCACCCATCTGAAGCATCGTGACTGCATCATTCTGTCCATCCATCCGCACAATGACAGAGGCGAGGGTGTCGCCGCAGCGGAGCTGGCGCTTCTGGCAGGTGCGCAGCGTGTGGAGGGGACGCTCCTGGGAAACGGGGAACGGACCGGCAACGTGGATCTGCTGAATATTGCGTACAACATGTTCTCCCAGGGGATTAACCCGGAGCTGAATATCGAGAACATCAACGAGATTATCGGGGTCTGCGAGCGGCTGACGAAGATGAAGGTGGATCCGCGCCATCCTTACGCCGGCAAGCTGGTATTTACCGCATTCTCCGGCTCCCATCAGGATGCCATCAACAAGGGTATCGCCGCAATGCGGGAGCGCGGCAGCAGAATCTGGCAGGTTCCTTATCTGCCGATCGACCCTGCGGATATCGGAAGGGAATACGAGCCGATTGTCCGTATCAATTCCCAGTCCGGCAAGGGAGGCGTCGCCTTCGTTATGGACACCTATTTCGGCTTCAAGCTGCCGAAGGCCATGCAGCGGGAATTTGCGGATGTGATTCAGGCGGAGTCCGAGAAGGAGGGTGAAGTTCCTCCGCAGAAGATCATGGACGCGTTCCGCAGGGAATATCTGCAGCAGAATGAGCCGCTCCATTTCCGCAAGCTGCAGGTGGCTGATCTGCAGGATGCGGAAGGCACGGAATTCGATACCGGGGTTACCGTCACCTATACGGATCAGGGCGAGGAAAAGGTATTTTCCGGCGTCGGCAACGGACCGCTCGATGCAGTGAAGAGGGGCTTCCGTGAGTCCAGGGGCTATAACTTCCGCATTCTGGACTACAATGAGCACGCCCTGAAATCCGGATCGGATTCACAGGCGGCAGCCTATGTACACGTCATGGATTCGGAAACGGGCAGGGCAACGTACGGCGTCGGCGTATCCTCAAACATTACGAGGGCTTCCGTCCGTGCCATCTTCTCCGCATTGAACCGTCTGGGTTTTGGTTCAGTGGAGAGTTTCCGGAACTTCTGAGCCGGCAGGACAGAAACAGGATGTAAGTCTGCTGACGCAGGCGTTGGATTATTTATTTGGAGGCAGCAATGGCAGATCAGAAAAAGCTGGTGGCGGAAATCACTTCCATGGACGAGGATTTCACCCAGTGGTACACAGATGTCTGCATTAAGGCAGATCTGATTGCATATTCACATATCAAGGGATTTATGGTCATCAAGCCCTATGGCTACGCACTGTGGGAAAACATGAGGGACATCCTCGACCGCAGGTTCAAGGCGACGGGAGTTCAGAATGTCTACATGCCGCTGCTGATCCCGGAAAGCCTGCTGCAGAAGGAAGGTGAACTGGTCAATGGCTTTGCACCGGAGGTCGCCTGGGTTACAGCGGGCGGCACCGAGCCCCTGACGGAGCGGCTTGCGGTACGCCCGACGTCCGAGACTGTATTTTCGGATTTCTACAAGGACGATGTGCATTCCTACCGCGACCTGCCGAGACTGTATAATCAGTGGTGCTCCGTTGTCCGCTGGGAGAAGGAGACAAGGCCGTTCCTCCGCTCGCGTGAGTTTCTGTGGCAGGAGGGACATACCATCCATGCCACAAGGGAAGAGGCGGAGCAGAGGACGCAGCAGATGCTGAATGTCTATGCGGATTTCCTTGCGGAGGACATGGCGATTCCCACCATTAAGGGACAGAAGACGGATAAGGAGAAATTCGCCGGCGCGGAGTCAACCTATACCGTTGAGGCTCTGATGCACGACGGCCGTGCACTGCAGTCAGGAACGTCCCATTTCTTCGGGCAGAAGTTCTCGAAGGCCTATGACATTACATTCACGGACAGAAACAATACCCTGCAGTATGTATGGCAGACCTCCTGGGGAGCAACCACCCGGATGATCGGCGCCATGATCATGGTTCATGGCGATAACCGCGGACTTGTGATTCCGCCGCACGTTGCACCTGTCCAGGTGGATATCATCCCCATCCAGCAGCGTAAGGAGGGAGTCCTGGAGGCGGCGCGCCATATGGCAGACGTCCTGTCGGGCTTCAGGGTTAAGGTTGACGATTCAGACAAGAGTCCGGGCTTCAAATTCGCCGAGCAGGAGATGCGGGGAATTCCGCTCCGGATCGAGATCGGACCGCGCGATATCGAAGCGGGCACCTGTGTACTCGTCCGCAGGGACACACTCGAGAAGACCGAAACCCCGATCAGCGGAATTGAAAATACAGTGGCAGAGATTCTGGACACCATGCAGAAGCAGATGCTGGAAAAGGCCCGGAACCATATGGAAGATCTTACGTTTGAAGCGAAAACAACGGAGGATTTCTACCGGCACTTTCAGAGCGGCAGACATGGCTTCGTAAAAGCCATGTGGTGCGGGGATCCCGCCTGCGAGGAGAAAATCAAGGCAGATCTGGGAGTCACCTCCCGCTGTATTCCGTTTGAGCAGGAACAGATATCCGGCACCTGCGTCTGCTGCGGCAAGCCTGCGAAAAAGATGGTTTACTGGGCAAATGCATATTGAGCTTCCTGCCGGGGCCGGGCAGATTCTTTCAACGCTGCACGAAGCGGGCTATGAGGCATATGTTGTGGGAGGCTGTGTGCGGGACTCTCTGCTCGGGCGGACGCCGGGCGACTGGGATATCACGACTTCCGCGACTCCACAGCAGGTAAAGAGCTGTTTTCGCAGAACCGTTGACACGGGAATCAGGCATGGTACGGTGACGGTTCTGACCGGCGGCGGGCAGTATGAGGTAACGACTTACCGGATTGACGGAAAATATAAGGATGGAAGACATCCGGAGTCGGTCATATTCACGCCGAGTCTTATGGAAGACCTGAAACGCCGTGATTTTACAATCAACGCCATGGCTTACAGCGGCGAGAGCGGTGTTATCGATGAGTTTGACGGCCTGGGTGACATCAGAAGGAGACTCATCCGGGCAGTCGGCAATCCCGAGCGGCGTTTTCAGGAAGACGCGCTGAGGATTATGAGGGCCGTCCGGTTTGCCGCACAGCTTGACTACACCATTGAGGAAGGGACGCTGGAAGCGATCCGGACTCTTGCGCCGAATCTTCGTAATATTTCCGCGGAGCGGATCCGTGCGGAGCTCGAAAAGCTTCTGGTTTCCCCTCATCCGGAGCAGCTGGAGCTGGCGTATCGGACAGGGATCACCGGCGTCATCCTTCCGGAGCTGGATGAATGCATGAAGTGTCCGCAGCACAATCCCCACCACAGGTATAATGTCGGGGAACATATTATTCATTCGGTTTGTGCGGTGCGGCCGGATCCGGTTCTGCGGCTTGCGATGCTGTTTCACGATATGGGGAAGCCTGCCTGCAGAACGACAGACGAAAACGGCATTGACCATTTCCACGGACATGCCGCGGTCAGTGCGGACATTGCCGACAGGGTCATGCGAAGACTCAGGTATGATAACCATACACGGGAAGCGGTCACAGCCCTCGTCAGGTATCATGACATACGGCCTGCCAATACGGAGGCTGAAATCCGTAAAGCGGTAACCGAAGTCGGGAAGGAGCTTTTCCCGCTGCTGCTGGAAGTGAAGCTGGCAGACGGTGCGGCACAGAGCGAATACCGCCGGGAGGAGAAACAGCGGTCGGTCGAGGCCTGGCGCTGCACATATGAGAAAATCCTGCAGAACCGGGACCCGCTCTGCGCCGCTGACCTTGCTGTGAACGGAACGGACCTGATCCGGGAAGGCTTCCGGCCCGGGCCGCAGATCGGGAAAATCCTGAATGCCATGCTGGAGGATGTCATTGTAACTCCCGGGCACAATACCCGCGCCTACCTTCTGGAGCACTTCGCGCGCTAAGGGCAGGGATGCATTCGCGTGTATGTCATATCATGCAGCGTTAATACCAGAGACGGCGGCCCGGACCTGATCGGGCCGCCGCTTTTCAACAAAGAGGATTCTACCATTCATGAGACTGGACAAATATCTGAAGGTTTCCAGGCTGATCAAACGCAGAACCGTTGCCAATGAGGCCTGCGACAACGGCAGGGTGACTGTGAACGGGAAGACTGCAAGGGCATCCCTGGAAGTAAAACCCGGTGATATCATCGGGATTTCGTTTGGTGATAAGCAGGTAAGGGCACAGGTGCTGTCAGTGCAGGAGGCCGTAAGGAAGGAAGATACCGCGGAACTGTTCCGCTACCTGTAGGCTGTAATTGTATCCCCGGAACGTGCTATCATGATAATGATTCAGACAGCGCAGGTTTAGCGTCGTCTCCGGATACTGCCGGCGCATCGGGAGGAAACATGTCAGGAAAGCGTTTCCATCACAGAATTTCACGAAGCAGAGGAGGCATGATTCTGGCAATAGCTGTCATGCTTATGATTCTGGGAGCAGTAGGGGTGCGCGGCCTGCAGCTGCGCCGCCAGCTGTCGCAGTATAACGCGCGCAAACAGGAACTTGCTTCGGAAATTGAAGCTGAAAACAAGCGGACAAAGGAAATAGAGGAATACGGCAAATATACCCAGACGGACGAATATATTGAGGAAGTTGCAAGGGACAAGCTCGGTCTGGTAAAGGATAACGAGATCATCTTCAAGAGCAGCGGCTCCGACGGCAAATGAAGGGTGCGGCTGCAGCCATGAGGCAGGGAAACCAAAATCAGCAGGGTCTTCTGCGAAGGGTAGAGGACTATATGGATCAGCACGAGATGATCCGCAGAGGTGACCGGGTTCTCGCAGGAGTTTCCGGAGGAGCGGATTCAGTGTGCCTCCTTTCCGTTCTGCACAGGCTCTCGAAGGACTGCTTTGAACTGCGGGCGGTACATGTTCACCACGGACTCAGGAGCAGCGCGGATGAGGACGCAGAGTTTGTGAAGCGGCTGTGCGGACGGCTTGGCGTCCCGTGCACGGTTGTACGGGTGGATGCCGCGTCCTATGCGGCACGGCATGGTATGGGAACAGAGGAAGCCGCGAGGATTCTCCGCTACAGGGCGTTCCGCGAAACAGCGGCACAATGGAAGAACGAGGACGGAGGGCGCATCCGGATCGCGACGGCACACCACAGGGAGGACCAGGCGGAAACCGTGCTGTTCCATCTGTGCCGGGGCAGTTCCCTGGCGGGACTTGCCGGAATCAGGCCGGTCAGGGACGATGTGATCCATCCGCTTCTGGAGCTCTCCAGACGTGATATAGAATGGTGGCTTGCGGAAAACCGCCTCTCCTATTGCACGGACGAAACGAACGCAGACACTGCCTACGCAAGGAACTATCTGAGGCACTGCATCTTTCCGCTGCTGGAGGAGCATGTGAATGCTGCATCCGCGGAGCATTTCGCACAGGCTTCGGATGATGCCCGCAGCGCAGAGGAGTATCTTCGCCGCGAAACCGACAGGGCGTGTGCGCTCGCGGACAACCGGGACGGAACATGGTCTGTCCCGAAACTTCTGGAAATGGATGCTTATCTGAGACGCCGTGTCCTCCTGGAGATTCTTTCGGGGCAGACTGGACACAGGAAGGATCTTTCGCGAGGGCATATCCGGATTCTGGAGGAGCTGCTTGCCGGAAGCGGCAGCAGGCGTGCGGATTTTCCCTATGGCGTGACAGCATGGTGCGAGTATGACCGGCTCACATTTCTTACTGCGGATGCAGGACTGCAGAAGCCGGCTGCAGCTGCAGACGGGCACTGCCTGTGTATTCCGCTTTCCGAAAACCAGTATGAAGTCCGGCAGCTTGCCTTTTCCGGAGAGATGGGCGGCATCCCTGCGGGCCAATATACGAAATGGTTTGATTATGATAAAATAGGCTCGTTTCTCGTATTCCGCACCCGAAAACCCGGGGACCGGATCCTTCTGGATGAGAAGGGAGGACATAAATTGCTGTCCCGCGTCCTCATTGATGAGAAGATTCCCTCCTCTGTCCGGGACCGGATGATTTTTCCCTGCTGCGGGAGAGATGTTCTGTGGGTGCCGGGCTTGCGGGTGAACGCTCAGTATAAAGTGTGTCCTGCAACACATACGGTGCTGCAGATCCGGTTTCAGGCGGAAAATTCATAATCCGGCTGGTGCCTGTGCACCCGGCCTATAATTTTTACAGGGAGTGAAAGCACCCTCAGGAGGAAATGATGGCAGACAGGATAGTAGAACTGATCAGTCAGGACAAGGTGGAGGCCCGCATCAGGGAACTGGGCAGAAAAATTTCCGAGGATTATGCGGGCAGACAGATCCGTCTCGTTGGAATTCTGAAGGGTGCCAGCTTCTTCATGTGCGACCTTGCCAAGCAGATCACGGTGCCGGTCACGATCGATTTTATGCAGGTTTCCAGTTATGGCGGACAGACCGAGTCCACGGGAACGGTAAAGATCCGCAAGGACCTGGACGAATCCATCGAGGGGCTGGATGTCATTATTGTGGAGGACATTGTAGACAGCGGCCGTACGCTTGCGTTTCTCGGGGATTTCCTCAAGAGTAAGGGAGCTGCCAGCATCCGCTACTGCACACTGCTGGACAAACCGGAGAGGCGAGTCGTGGACCTGAAGGCGGACTATGCCGGATTCGAAATTCCGGACCGGTTTGTCGTGGGATACGGGATGGATTACGATCAGAAATACAGGAATCTTCCTTACATCGGCGTAGTGGAACAGACCAATGAGTAATGCCTGCTGACGCAGGCATCGGAGGATGATTCAGAAGACGTCGCCGATGCTCCGTCTTCTGAATACGAGGGTACCCCTCGTGATCATACGTGCAAAAGCGCCTTCGCGCATTTTGCACGATGCATGCCTGCTGACGCAGGCATCGGAGGTAATATTGAACACGGAGAACCAAAAAAACGGGAGCAGGCTCCTTGTTGGGCTGGTAGTCCTGATGCTGCTCCTTGTATTTATGCAGTTTCTGCGGAGCACACTGTATGCGGGAACGGACCCTTATACACTGAAGCAGCTGCAGTCTGATCTTGCGTCAGACAGTGTAACCAGGGCGGAGATTGTTCCGAACCGTGAAACGCCGACCGGCTCCGCACGCATCACACTTTTGAACGGAGAGGTCCGGACCCTGTATGCAACGGATATTACGCAGGTTGAACAGCAGATCCGGGACGCTGGCCTGGACCCCATCGTGGATGAAGTCACTCATGAGAGCGTCCTGCTGACCAGCGTGCTTCCTGTGGTGTTGGTTGCGGGAATCTGTTTCTTCTTTTTCTATATGATGAATGCCCAGAACATGGGCGGCGGAGCGAACGCGAAGATGATGGACTTCGGTAAATCCCGTGCCCGCCGCGCAGACGATAAGGACCGTGTGACATTTGAGGACGTTGCCGGTCTGGAGGAGGAAAAGGAAGACCTGCAGGAGATTGTGGATTTTCTGAAGGATCCGGGCAAATATACGGAGCTGGGTGCACGGATTCCCAAGGGCGTCCTTCTGGAAGGCGCGCCCGGGACCGGCAAAACACTTCTTGCCAAGGCGGTAGCCGGCGAGGCGGGTGTTCCGTTCTTCTCCATCTCGGGCTCGGATTTCGTGGAGATGTTTGTCGGTGTCGGTGCCTCCCGCGTGCGTGACATGTTCGAGGAGGCCAAGAAAAACTCCCCCTGCATAGTTTTTATTGATGAAATTGATGCGGTAGCCAGACGCCGCGGCACCGGCCTGGGCGGCGGCCATGATGAGCGCGAGCAGACGCTGAACCAGCTGCTGGTTGAGATGGATGGCTTCGGAGTGAATGAGGGTATCATTGTCATGGCAGCCACAAACCGCGCGGATATCCTGGATCCTGCAATTCTGCGGCCGGGCCGCTTTGACCGCAAGATCACGGTTGCAAGGCCGGATGTGCGGGGCAGGGAGGAGATCCTGAAGGTTCATGCCAGGAACAAGCCTCTGGGTGATGATGTGAAGCTTGAGGAAATTGCCAGGACGACGGCCGGCTTTTCCGGGGCAGACCTAGAGAACCTCCTGAATGAAGCCGCAATCCGCGCAGCACGGTCAGGCCGTAAATTCATCAACCAGTCCGATATCAAGGAAGCGTTTATCAAGGTGGGGATCGGTACGGAAAAGAAGAGCCATGTGATCTCCGAGCACGAAAAGAAGATCACAGCGTACCACGAGAGCGGGCACGCGATTCTGTTTCACGAGCTGCCGGATGTCGGTCCGGTCTATACCGTTTCCATTATTCCGACCGGCGTGGGAGCGGGCGGTTATACGATGCCTCTTCCGGGCAAGGATGAAATGTACTATACGCGCAGCCGTATGCTGCATGATATCATGGTCAGTCTCGGCGGCAGGATCGCCGAGGAGCTGATCTTTGATGACATCACGACCGGCGCTTCCTCCGACATCAAGAAGGCGACGCAGGAGGCACGGCAGATGGTGATGCGCTACGGTATGTCGGCTTCCATCGGAACCATTAATTACGAACAGGAGGAGGAAGACGTATTTCTCGGTTATGACCTGGGACACGCCCAGCGCCACTCCGAATATATGTCCGGTGAGATTGACAAGGAAGTCAAAACCATCATTGAGCAGTGCTACCAGGATGCGAAGAGCATCATTATGGCGCATATGGATGTACTGCACCGGTCCGCAGATCTCCTGATGGAAAAGGAGAAAATCACAGGAGAGGAATTCAACGCCCTGTTTCCATCAGAGAATGATAAATAATGCACAAAAACGAGAGGCAAAATTTGTAAATATTGTAGAATCTGGGCATTGCCGCCAAAAAGGGTGAGGATTACTATAATATTCGTAACCCCCCAATACATTATATAAGTTTTTGCTATACCCCATAAGAAGAATACCTTCTCGAAAAAAGACAGTCCCCCCAAGCGCTGTCTTTTTTTCGTGTCTTTTTTTTCGTTTCCCTTTTCACATAGATGCGCTATAATGATGCACGGAAACATTGATGTTTTATTAACAAGCAATGGTTTGCTCACACTCACAGAAAGGTGGTATTTGGTTATGCCGATCGTAACATCTACAGAACTGTTCAAGAAAGCATATGCCGGTCATTATGCAATCGGTGCTTTCAACATCAACAACATGGAGATCGTACAGGGAATTACCGATGCAGCTGCAGAGCTGAAGAGCCCTGTTATCCTGCAGGCTTCCCAGGGCGCCAGAAAGTATGCCAACAGCGTTTACCTTGTAAAACTGGTGGAAGCCGCTTCCGAGCTGCATCCTGAGGTGCCCATGGTCCTTCATCTGGATCACGGCGCAGATTTC
The DNA here is from genome assembly GCA_900316855.1 of uncultured Lachnospiraceae bacterium. Classification (GTDB taxonomy): domain Bacteria; phylum Bacillota; class Clostridia; order Lachnospirales; family Lachnospiraceae; genus CAG-791. The sequence continues at coordinate 44,287 of ONEK01000002.1, forward strand.
GATGTCTGCAAGGACTGCGTAGATCATGGATTCACTTCTGTCATGATCGATTATTCCTCCCATCCGTTCCAGGAGAATATTGAGGTTTCCAAAAAGGTTGCGGAATACGCACATGCCCATGGCGTCGTAGTTGAGGCGGAGCTGGGCACACTGGCAGGCCAGGAGGATGCGGTTTCCGTAGAGGCTGACAAGGCTTTCTACACCCATCCGGAAGAGGTGGAGGAGTTCGTTGACAAGACCGGTGTAGATTCCCTTGCCATTGCAATCGGAACGTCTCACGGTGCTTATAAGTTCAAACCCGGCACAAAGCCGCAGCTGCGTCTTGATATTCTGGACGAGGTTTCCAAACGCCTTCCCGGCTTCCCGATCGTTCTGCACGGTTCCTCCTCTGTTCCGCAGGAATATGTGAAGATCATCAACGAGAACGGCGGCAAGCTTGTGGATGCTATCGGCGTTCCGGAGGATCAGCTGCGTGAAGCTGCCAAGAGGGCAGTCTGCAAGATCAACATCGACTCCGACCTTCGTCTGGGCATGACGGCCGGCATCCGTCAGCATTTCAACGAGCATCCGGATCATTTCGATCCCCGTCAGTACCTCGGCGACGGCCGTGCGAATGTCAAGGCTATCGTTGCGCATAAGATCAAGGATGTCCTTGGCTCTGACAACAAGATCTGAATTTCCTGAAGCTGATTACATCAATGCCTGCAAGGACAGGCATTCCGGCGCGCAGGATGCGCGTATGGCTGCAGTTACATTATGAGTCCGGACTCCCGCAGGAAGCAAAAACCTGCGGGAGTCCTTTCGTTTCCGCATGAATCTGAGAGCACCGGGAAGACAACTCCACAAGCACAGCATGAGGTCCGCCATTCTTACGCTCACCATCGGCAGTATGGTATTTGCCCTGGTGCTCCTGACTGTGCTTTTCGGTCTGGCATCCCGGCAGCAGATCCGGGATGTGACCATGGAGGACAATGACCAGACACTGGTACGGATGCAGCGGGAGCTGAATGACGAGGTCCACAGCATCTTCATACGGATGACATCGATCTACTCGGAGTCGGAGTTCGTAGACAGCATGCGGAATCCGGCGGCGGACTGGTCGAATCTGCAGCCATATTACTGGTTTGCCTGGAAGCTGGCGAATGCAAGGTACTCGGGAACGGACAGCCCGGAAGCGATTTACATTTACGACAGCAGCGACCGCCTTATCAGCTGCTACCGCAGGATTGTCTATCTGTATCCTAGGGATATCTATGAAGCCTCCGGCATGGATACCAATACGGAACGGGTACAGCAGTATCTGTCGGGTGATACGACAGATCTTTTCATATCCGGTTACTATAACAGGGCGGCTGATAAGGACCTCGTCCGCTTTGTACTGAAGCTGCATGACTATGACAGCGGCCGCAGGACATTCGGGTATCTTGTCTGTGATTTTGACAGCTCCCTGTTTACGAATATCATCAGCAAATATATCGCCTCCGACGGCGTGATTGCCTGGCTGCAGCCGGCGGGAGACCGCGCGGTTGCGGTGAGCGGCCTGGCAGGAGAGCAGGCACGGACGAATCACACCGCGCTGCTTGCAGCGATCCGGGGCATGAAGAGCACGGAGGAGCTTTCCACCTCAGGTCTTCTTGGGAAAGACTGGCCGGGATGTTATCTTAACGCGAATCTGGATTCAGCATATGGACTGAATGAATTCATGCTGACCAGCCAGTCGCTTGCGCTGGAAACCCAGCAGGCTCTCGTCCGCTCCCTTTTCCTCATCATGCTGTTGATGCTGGTCCTGACGAGCTTTCTGGCGGCCATACTTTCCAGCCGGATCGCACGTCCGCTCGAGCAGATGCGCGACACCATTGTCCGGATCAAGGGAGGTGAAACGGCGCTCAGGGTCAGTCCGGCCGGCTGGAGTGAGGAGCTGGAGCTTCTGGGCACGGAGTTCAATGACATGCTTGACCGGATCCAGAACATGATCAAACAGGAGTATGAGGCGCGGCTCCTGGTGGAGCGGACGGAATACAAGGCACTGCAGGCGCAGATCAATCCCCATTTCCTGTACAATACGCTGGACACCATGGCAGGTATCGCAAACGCGCAGGACTGTGTTCTCGTGAGCGGGCTGTGTCAGTCGCTGTCCGCTATTTTCCGGTACAGCCTTGATATCTCGGATGATCTGTCCACGATGCAGAAGGAGATGGCGCATGTGCGCAACTATCTGTACGTTATGGATGTACGAAACGGGAACTCTGTCCGCTACGAATTCGAAATTGCGCCGGACACCCTGCAGGATGCCGTGCCCAGAATTACGATACAGCCGATTGTGGAAAACGCTCTCTCCCATGGTCTGCGCAGCAGCAGGCGCAAAGACAAATGCCTGCGGATTTCTGCCGTGCACGGGACCAATCCCCTGGTCCGGGAAACGGGAGGAACCGGCCCCTGTCCGCCGGCAGAAAACTGCCTTATTATTACTGTTGAGGACAACGGAATCGGCATGGATGCGCGCTCCCTCAATGAGGAGCTTGCGCGTGCCGACCTGCACAGGGTCGAAATTGGACGATCCATAGGCGTGCTCAACGTGAATGCCAGAATCCGGCAGGCGTTCGGGCCCTGTTACGGAATCCGTATTGACAGCGTGGAGGGAGAAGGCACGAGGGTATACATTGTCATGCCGGGCAGAAAGGGGGAGCCGTCCACAGAATGAGTAACCGATACAGAGTGCTGGCAGCGGACGATGAATACTGGAGCCGCGAAAATATCCGTAAGCTGATTCCCTGGGAGCAGTATTCCATTGACTTCCTGGAGCCTGCCTGTGACGGGGAGGAGGTTCTGGAACGGATTCCCGCAGATCACCCGGATATTGTTCTGACGGATATCAATATGCCGTTTGTCAGCGGGCTGGACCTGCTGCGTCAGATTCACGACCGGTATCCGGAGATTATTACGGTTGCAATCAGCGGCTATGACGATTTTCAGAAGGTGAAAGGTGTCTTCGTGACAGGCGGCATCGATTATCTCCTGAAGCCGGTCAGCCGGGAGCAGATGGTTGAGACCATCACGAAGGCCATCGGACTCCTGGAAGAGCGCAACAGCCGCAGGCAGCAGGACATTCGTATGTCATCGTTTATTGAGGACAGCGAGTATTCCTCGCTCCTGAACGGCAAACTTTACCATCCCGGGAGTCAGGCACATGTCCCCAGCACCGCCGTATTTTCGGAGGTTTCGACGATCCTCGTTAACATCCATGACCTGCGGAGTCTTGCGCAGCAGTTCGGACATGATATACTCCGGATGTCCTATGAGATCAAGATACAGCTGCGCAGAGCCGTCCGGGAACCCAGGGCTGTTGTCTTCAACTATTCCGATAAGGCGAATGAGTTTATCATCTTCGCAACCATGGAGGACGAAAAACACCTGCTTGATGCGGCAGATCGGATAGCCGACGCGGAAAACCGGCTTTCACCACTGACAGTAGTTGTTCATCCCGAGGCTTCGTCCCTGGATGATATCGGAAAGGTCTACCGCGAGATGATTTCCACGCTGGTTCTCAGACCGTTCTGCCGTGACAATGAAATTCTGGTCTGCGGGCATGCGGATCGCGATAACGTGCCGCAGGAACCGCAGAGGTTCGAGCAGGAGCTGACGCGCGCGCTGGAAAAGGCAGACGCCGCGGAGGCAAAGAAGCTCATTTTTGACCGGACCGGCTTCGGCAGATGTATGGAGGATCACTGGAGCCTGTTTGCAGTTACACAGTTCACATCCAGGGTCTGCGGAATCCTCGGGAAGTTCTGCCGGACCGATGAGTGGGATGAGACGAATGACGAGATCAGCTACGGTATCAGCAGCATAGACGCGGGGAAGGTGCATGACCCCATTGAAAACCTGGTGGATTCGATCTGCGGACAGGAAAACCAGGAGCCGGCATTTAACGGGGGCACCATCACGGAGGAGGTAGGACGCGTAAGGGATTACCTGTCCGCCAATTATCCGGAGCACATCACACTCTCGGAACTCGCGGACCGCTACCATGTCGATCCCAGCTATCTCTCCCGCATCTTCTCACAGACGTTCGGGGAGACCATTACCGCCTATCTGACGAGAATGCGGGTTGAGGCGTCCATTGCCCTGATGAAGGATTCCTCCCGGAAACTCGAGGCAATCTCATTCGCGGTAGGATATGATGATTATAATTATTTCAGCCGGGTATTCCGCAAATCTACGGGAGTCAGTCCCAGCGAATACCGGCGCAGACAGTTATAAACAACAGGAGGATATTATGCGTATTGAGAGAAAAGGAGCGGTCCTGGCAGCCCTGGTCCTTACATTGTGCCTTTGTCTCATGACGGGCTGCGGCAGGAAGGATCAGGACGGCGTCGTCAATGTTTTCGATTATGTGGATGTCACCTATGATGGCAGCAACGGCTCCGGGAAGGCTGCGGTGAACATTGATTATGACGGTCTGGAGACCGAGATGGTCGGAGGGAAGGACAAGGTTGAGGATCTGGAGCTGGATGAGCTGACAAAATATATCAACTGTGTGGCTTCCCTCTCGTTCCACGCAGACCCGCTCGACGGTCTGTCCAACGGAGACACGGTTAAGGTGACGGTATCATATGATAAGGACGCCGCAGGTGCAGCGGGTGTCACATTTGACACAGAGAGCGAGCGAGAATACAAGGTATCCGGCCTGAAGTAGGACAGACTGCGAACAACAAAAATGTCCTAGAGATTTTTTCAAAAGTGTCCTAACAGGGGAGCCGCGGTTTCCCGCATAATGTTCATAACGCAAAGGAGCGGACGCGGATGGCGTGTTCCGCAAAGCTACGGTTAATCCGTTCATCATTAGGAGGGTTATGAAATTATGGGACAGAGAATGAAAAAGGTCATTGCTCTGCTGACAGCCGGTGTAATGTCGGTTGGAATGCTGGCAGGCTGCGGATCTTCCGCACCCGCATCCAGTGACAGCGCAGCAACCACAGCAGCTTCCGAAGCAGGTTCCGCTGCGGCACCCGGCGACATCACGATCGGTGTTTCCATCTGGAGTTCCACGGATGTACTGGGATCCCAGTGCAAGAAGATCGTTGACAAGGCGGCCAATGCCCTTGGCGTCAAGACGACATGGGTTGACCAGGGACACGTTTCCGAGCAGGTTACTGCTTCTGTTGAGCAGCTCTGCGCAGCTGGCGTGCAGGGTATCATCATCTGCAACTCCGCAGATTCCGAGATGACATCTGCAATTCAGACCTGCGATGCCAATAAGGTTTATCTTGCACAGTTCTTCCGTATCATTTCCAAGGAAAACAGCCCCGAGGTTTATCAGGCTGCCTGTGATTCCCAGTACTATGTAGGCGCTGTTCACGAGGATGAGGTTACGAACGGCTACACGCTTGTAAATCTCCTGCTCGATCACGGCGACAGGAACATCGGCCTTGAAGCATGGACGGTCGGCGATGCTACATTCCAGCTCAGATGGCAGGGCTATCAGCAGGCCATCGAGGAGTGGAACAAGGCTAACCCGAGTGATCAGGCCACGCTTTCCGAGCCGGTTTACGCCAACACTTCCTCCGAGGAAGGTGCGGCAGCAGCAATGTCGCTTTACAACTCCATCCCCGGAATGGATGCCCTGATTGTTGCAGGCGGCGGCGGAGATCCGCTGGTTGGCTCCATCGGTGCTTTCGCAAATGCCGGACTCACCGGTAAGATCGATGTTGTTTCGACTGACTTCCTGGATGACCTGGCAGATCAGTTAAAGAGCGGCGGCATGTTCGCTGAGTCCGGCGGACATTTCTGCGATCCTCTGTTTGCATTCCTGATGGTTTACAACGCTGTCCAGGGCAAATATGTCAAGGATGCAGGTACGTTCGGATTTGAGATCATGTTCCCTTACCTGTATGTATCCTCTCCGGATGACTACGCTAATTACGAGAAGTATTTCGTAGATGCGGATCCCTACACGGACGAGGAGATCGTCGAGATGGCCGGCTACAGCTTCGATGATCTGAACAAGGCTGCTACGAGCCTGTCCATCGACGATGTAATTTCCCGCCACAGCTGATTTCGGCCTGCATCTTTCAGACGGATATGTTCTAAAGTAGATCTGGATCTGTGCCGTATTTCCTGCCATCCAGGAGATACGGCACTTCTTTTATCACTTTTCGTGACATTCCCCACGCTGGTGCCAGTTTTCAGCTTTTCCTTATTATTCCATTCCGGTAAGAACAATCAGTTATTCATTTCATTGGAGAATCATTATGAGCGGATTAAAAAAATTCAAACAGAGTCAGTGGTATGGTGTTGTGATTCTGCTGCTCCTGGTCGTTCTGTTCTGGGCGGTGTTCAAGATTCTGGCTCCCCAGACATTCGGCGACCTGAACAGGATGAGTACCTATCTGAAGTCCGCACTGATCTATGCGGTCGGCGGATGCGGCCTGTATTTTATCTGCGTCATGGGCCCCTTCGATTTCAGTATCGGTGCCAACATTGTATTATCCTCCGTTCTGGCGGTTACCATGAGCCAGCACTTCGGCTATGTCGGGCTGGTCGTTGCCCCGATCCTCTCGGGAACGCTTGTCGGCCTCATCAACGGGATTGTCTATATCAAGCTTCACATTTCTTCCCTGATCGTAACGTCCGGTCTGGCGCTGATTTATGAGGCGCTGTCCGTGTTCGCCACGAATGGCAAGGAAGCCATCCTCTCGATGGATTACCGCGCGTTCGGCGATTATCCGGCCAATCTGATCCTTGCGCTCATCGCGTACCTGATCTGCGCCTTTATTCTTAAATATACGAAAATCGGAACCTACACCTATGCAATCGGCAGCAATGAGGTCGTTGCGAAAAACATGGGTGTCAATGTCAATAAATATAAAATCGTTGCCTTCACTCTGTGCGGATTCTTTGTAGGTCTCCAGAGTATTCTGACGATCAGCTACGGGACGTCCATGACCTCCGCATCCAACATGTCCTCCATGAGCCGGAACTTCACCCCTCTTATGGGAACATTCTTCGGTCTTGCATTCAAAAATTACGGTCATCCGGTTCTGGCGATTGTCATAGGCGAATTTATCATCCAGCTGATGTTTAACGGGTTCGTTGCGCTCGGCGCCCCGACAACCGTTCAGAACATTGTCACGGGAATCGCGCTCCTGGCCATCGTAACGCTTACGACTAAGCCGGTGAAGGGCGCAGTAGTGAAGTGAGAGAGGAGAGATCATGAGCGAAGTTCTGTTACATGCGGAAGGAATCGATAAAAACTTCGGCATTACCCATGCCATCGATCATATTACCCTCGACTTCTACAAGGGCGAAATTCATGCATTGATCGGCGAAAACGGGTCCGGCAAATCTACCTTCACGTCCTGCCTGACCGGGATTTACCAGAAGGATTCCGGAACATTTACCCTCAATGGCAGACAGATCAACGCACACAATCAGGTGGACGGCAATTATCAGGGCGTTGCGATTGTTGTTCAGGAGCTGGGAACTCTGTCCGGACTGACGGTGGCGGAAAATATCTTCCTCGGCAAGGAAGATGAGTTTACAAAGCATGGCGTCAAAAATTCCCGTGCAATGAACGCAAAAGCCCAGGAGCTGCTGAACTCCTATGGGTTTGACTATATCAAGGCAACCGATCCCATTGACAAATACAATTTCGAGGACCGCAAGCTGATTGAGATTGTGAAGGCGACCCATTTCAAGCCGCAGGTGCTGGTAGTGGATGAAACGACCACCGCACTGGGCGAGAAGGGACGTAAGGAACTGTTCAGGGTTATGCATTCCATCCGGGATGACGGCAGATGCGTCATCTTCATTTCCCATGACCTTGAGGAAGTACTGGAACAGGCGGACAACATCTCGGTTCTGCGCGACGGTGAACTGATCGATACCGTTGCGTCGAAGGATGTCACAGCCGACGACCTGAAGAAGCTGATGGTCGGGCGTGAAATGAACGGCAAATACTACCGCACGGATTACGGTGAGAGCGTACCGGACGAGGTTGTCCTGAAGGGCGAGAATCTTTCCGTTCCCGGGGAATTTGAAGGGCTGAACATCGAGCTGCACAAGGGTGAAATCCTGGGCATCGGCGGCCTGTCGGAATGCGGAATGCATGAGGTCGGCAAGGCCCTGTTCGGTGCGTCCTTCGACCGGAAGGGAACGGTGACGCTCGAGGACGGAACGCAGATCAATGACATCACCACTGCGATCAGCCACAGCATCGCCTATGCGTCGAAGGACCGTGACAACGAGTCACTGGTGCTCAATGATACCATCGAGGACAATATCTGTCTGCCTTCGCTGGAGGATCTGAAGAAAAACCATATCCTGCACGCAAAGGACATGCGCTCCTTTGCGACAAAATATGCGGAGCAGATGTCGACGAAGATGGAGGGCGTCACACAGTTCGTTTCCGCCCTGTCCGGCGGCAACAAGCAGAAGGTTGTTCTCGCCCGCTGGATCGGCAAGGATTCGGATATTGTCATTCTGGACTCCCCTACCAGAGGCATTGATGTCAAGGTCAAGGCGGATATCTACCAGATGATGGATGATATGCGCAGAAGCGGCAAATCGATTCTGATGATTTCCGAGGAGATTGCGGAGCTGATGGGAATGGCGGACCGCATCCTCATTATGAAAGACGGCAGGGTAAACGGCGAATTCCGGAGGAATCCGGACATTAAGGATACCGACCTGATTGCCCGCATGGTATAGGGAGGCAGCGAGATGGCAGAGAAAAAGAAAGAAACAAATATTCCGATTTACCAGAAACCCTGGTTCACCACCGCGATGCCGATCATTGCGTTCGTATTTATCTGTGTGCTGTTCGCGATCCTGACACAGGGAAGATTGTTTGCGGGAGGCAATATCAAGCTGCTCCTGTCCCAGTCGTACATGCTGCTGATCGCGTCGACCGGTGTGTTTATGGTGATGAGCATGGGCGGGCTGGATTTCTCGCAGGGATCCATGCTGGGAGTCTGCTCGGTCGTGATCTGCTTCCTGTCGAAGTACAACATCGTACTGGCCGTCCTGGGCGGTGTTGCAGCAGGAGGCTGCATCGGTTTTCTGAACGGCTGGTTCAATGTAAAGCGCAAGATCACGTCGTTCATTGTAACCATCTGCATGATGTATCTGTTCCGCGGGGTCGTTGCCTATGCGACAACAAAGTCTCCGGTTTACGGTGCGGCAGATATTACGAAGTACAATAACATTCAGTTTACGCTGACCTACACCGTGATCATCCTGCTGGTGGCGTTCCTGATCTTCCAGTATACCGGGCTTGGAAGCAGACTTAAGGCAATCGGTGCGGGCGAGACGGCGGCGCGGTACGCGGGTATCCGCGTCGACAGAACGAAAATTCTTGTCTATGTTGCAGCGGGCTGCATCACAGGCCTGGCAGCGTTCATCAACTCTGTCAAGGTAGGATCTGTAACTTCTACAGCGGGCAATCAGCTCGAGACTCAGATCATGATTGCCCTGGTGCTGGGCGGTATGCCGGTAAACGGCGGCGCAAAGGTAAGGTTCTACAATATCATCCTCGGTGTCATGACGTATAAGATTCTCACTGCGGGACTGGTTATGCTGGGCATCTCCACACAGATGCAGCAGCTTCTCCTCGGAATCATCTTCCTGGTAGAGGTGGCGATCTTCTCCGACCGTAAGACCGGCATGATTGTGAAATAGGCTGTTCAGGATTCTCTTACCGGAGTCTGGCAACATCGGAACGGACCACAGGGACACAAAACTCCCCGTGGTCCGTTTCACCATTTGACACCCCATCTGGCTTTGCCTATGATAAGATTTTCCCTTCGTAAAAAACTGACGACTCTTGTCCTCCTTGCGATCATCCCGCTTTTGGCGATCTCGTTTTATCTGATTTTAGCGCTGAAAAGCTACAGCAATTTCTACAATGCGATTGTCCGCAACATGACGGTCGCCAATGGCTACAACCTGAACTTCAAGAATGAAATCGACGAGGCCCTGTACAGACAGGTTTCCGCAGGTGAGCCTTTTCCGGAATCCGCCGTGCCGGATCCCTATTCGGAAATTGCGGCCCTGCGGTCCGACTTCGCAAGGCTCGAGACCATTACAACGGATGAGAATTCGCGAAGCTGGCTTGAAACGCTTCTCCGGAATATCGACACCCTTGAGGACCGTGTGGATGACATCCAGCAGAATCTGCTGGAGGGCGGTCACTACACGGACAATATCGATATGCTGGAGAACAATATCTATATCCTCACGGAGCTTATCCAGGATGACATCCAGTACTACATCTACTATCAGACGGAGTCTATCGAAAATCTCCAGACAGCACTGAACAGGAGCCTGCGTACCTTTGTCCTTGCCATGTCGGTGGTACTGGTCCTGGCTGTTGCCCTGCTGGTTACCGTTGAAACGCGGATTCTGCGCTCCGTTACGTCCTCCGTCGAGGACGTGGACCAGACGGCGCGAAGAATCGCTACCGGTGATTTTTCAGCCAGAAGCAATGTCCAAAGCCATGATGAGCTGGCAGTACTGGGGCGGAATATCAATGATATGGCCGGAAGCCTTCAGGAAATGGTCGACAGGATCCGTGATGACGAGAAGAGGATGCGCCATGCGGAACTGAGGCTGCTGCAGGAACAGATCAACCCGCACTTTCTGTACAACACTCTCGATACCATTGTCTGGCTGATCGAGGGAGGCAAGTCCGAAGAAGCCGAGGACATGGTTCTGTCCCTGTCCAATTTCTTCCGGCTCGTGCTGTCCCACGGGAAGGAAATCATCACAATCCGCGAGGAGGAGCAGCATATCCGCAGTTACCTCGAAATCCAGCAGGTGCGGTACCGGGACATTCTGTCCTATGAAATCAATATCGACCCTTCCATTCATCACTACTGCATTCAGAAGCTCACGCTCCAGCCGATTGTTGAGAATGCGCTGTATCATGGAATCAAGGAAAAACGGGACAGGGGAACCATCCGGATTACCGGTACAAGGGAACAGGACAACATCCGGCTTGTGGTGGAGGATGACGGAGCCGGTATGGAGGAGGAAGAAGTCGACCGGCTGCGGGAGGAGATTCAGAAGCCCTGTAAGGAAACCGGTGCAGGGTTCGGACTTGCCAATGTCAATGAACGGATCCGAATGAGGTTCGGTCCTCAGTACGGACTTAAGATCGAATCCCGCAAAGGCGCCGGTACTGTCATTACCATTCTCATTCCGGCACAGGAGCCGGTGCAGGAAGAAGCGTAAATGAATGCACATGGAAACGGTTGTTATCAGGAGAAACTCAAACCTATGAAAGCAGGGAAAAGGAAAGTAAAACGGGAAAGCAGCCGCGTGTCTGCCCTGCTGCTGTGTCTTGCGCTGCTGACCGGATGCAGTCCGTTTTCCGGTGTTACAGTACCGACCACACAGACCGCGGAGGATACACTCCCGCCTGAGGAGGACATCCGCAACCTGATCAGTGTCGGGTTCTCGCAGCTCGGAGCGGAATCCGCGTGGAGAATAGCCAATACGGAATCGATCCGCGGCGCGCTGACGAAGGAGGACGGGTTCTATCTGCTCTCCGATAATGCCAGACAGAAGAAGGAGAATCAGATCAAGGCGATCCGCAGTTATATTTCCCAGCGGGTAGATTACATTGTGTTTGCCCCCGTGACGGAGGAGGGCTGGGAGACGGTGCTTCAGGAGGCGCAGATTGCGGGCATTCCCGTTATTGCAATCGACCGCAGCATTGAATTATCCAGCCGACACCTTCTGACATCCTGGATCGGTGAGGATATGAGGCAGGAAGGGGAGAAGGCAGGACTCTGGCTTGAGGACTATCTAAAGGAGTGCGGCAGGCAGGATGACCCGATCAATATTGTTGTGCTGCAGGGGACACAGGGCTCTTCCGCACAGCTCGGACGGACGATCGGCTTTGATTCCATTGCGGACAGACATGACAACTGGAACATCCTGGAACAGCGGGACGCGGATTTTACTACAGCCAAGGGCGGGGAAGTAATGGAGACCTTTCTGAAGAAGTATCACGACATCGACGTCGTGGTATCCCAGAATGATGACATGACGGCAGGCGCCCTCGAGGCAATGGACAGGGCAGGCATCACAACCGGAGAGGGCGGCGTGACCGTGCTGTCATTTGACAGCACCCGGGCGGGTCTTCAGCTTCTGAAGGACGGCAGAATCAATGTGGATATTGAGTGTAATCCGTTGTCAGGACCGCTTCTTGCAGATGTCATCCACCGCATTGAGAACGGGGAGGAAATCGAGGAGCGGTATTATATGACGGAGAACGTGTTCACGGCAGATAATGTGGACCGGTACATTGGCCACCGCGCTTATTGAAACGAGGAAACGTGATGCTGAAGGTTTTTCTGGTGGAAGATGAAAGTGTTGTCCGGGAAGGACTCAGGGACAACATTCCCTGGCAGGATTATGGCTTTACCTTTGCCGGAGAGGCAGGGGACGGGGAAATGGCCCTTCCCCTCATCCGGAAGACACAGCCGGATGTGCTGATCACGGACATCCGGATGCCGTTCATGGACGGACTCTCGCTGTGCCATATCGTGCGGCAGGAATTTCCCAACATAAAGATCATCATCATGAGCGGCTTCGATGATTTCGAATACGCGAAAAGAGCTGTAAATGAGGGCGTGGATCAGTATCTGTCCAAGCCGGTCACACGGCGCATGATGAAACAGGCGCTCGAGGATATCCGGGAAAAAATCGATTCCGAACGCGAACAGCTGGGGTATGCCTCCCGTTATCAGCTTGAGAGCAGGGAATATGAACAGCTGCAGAGAAGGAACTTTCTGGAAAATGTCTTCGGAGGACGCCTCTGCGTCGAAGAAATTTACGAAGGCGCGGGCAGGCTGAATCTTCAGATTGACGCCTCATGCTTCAACCTGATCCTGTATTCTGTCGGAGGAACGCCAGACGAGGAGAAGGAAGGAGGACCGGCTGACCAGATAGAAGAAACACTCGCTGCGTATTTTCTCCGCTTTCCGCAGTATATTCTCTCGCGGTGGAGCCTGAATACTTTCTGTGTGATTGTCAAGGGAGAACGGGAGGAAGTCGGGGAGTATACACGCAGGGGACTTCAGGAGATCACCAGGGTTTGCGGCGGGGAAGAGAGCCGGGAAGTATGGTACGCGGCAGCGGGGAAGCCGGTCGAACGGTTCTCCGCACTGCGTGACTGCTACAACGAAGTGAATCATGCCTTTGCCTGCCGTTTCTGGATACCGAAACAGCATATCCTGACAAGCGAAACGGCGGCCCACTACCGGGAGGAAACGGATGAGGGAAGTCTGGAGTCGCTGGATGTTTCCCAGGTGGATCCCGTGATTATCAGCAGCTTTCTGGAAAACGGACAGAAGGACGAGACGGAGGAATTTACGACGGGCTATCTCTCCACGCTGCAGGATGTCCTGAAATCCAAGATGTTCCGCGGCTACCTGATGCTCAGCATACGGTTCAATGTCATCTCCTTTGTGAAGAAGTTCGGAGTTTCGCAGGAGGAGTTTCTGCGTTCCCTTCCGGGAGAGATCCGTGATTTTGACATTAACACAGGGGAAATGTACAGCTACGTGGAACGGCTGCTGTTAGCCGCGCTGGACATCCGGGACAAGGCGAGCAATGACCGCAGCAGCAGGCTTCTGAAGGATGCACTCAGCTACATCAACCAGCATTACACAGACGAGCAGCTGTCACTGAACACGGTCGCGGAAGCGGTCGGCGTCTCCGGAAGCTATTTTTCCGCCTCGTTCTCACGGGAAATGAATATGACGTTTGTGGAATATATCACACGCAAGCGGATGGACCGGGCCAAAGAGCTGCTGCAGACAAGAGGAATGCACACGCAGGAGGTCGCAGCAGCGGTAGGTTATAAGGATCCGCACTATTTCTCCTTTGTATTCAAGAAAACACAGGGCATCAGTCCCAAGGAATACAGGAATTCATGAATGACGGGTCATCGTTCCGCACTCACACTGGTTCCGGGACAGATATGCCAGGGCAGGACAATGTCCGTCTGCTGTTCTCCCCTTAACCGGGACAGCAGGAGCGAAGCAGCCGACCTTGCCGGCTCGCCCTGCTGATGCCCCATGGATACCAGGATGTTTGGGCCTATCGTTCGGAGATAGCTGGCGTCAAACGACACCACGCTGAGATCACCGGGAACCTCCACGCCGCGCCGCGTCAGTTCCCTGATGAGCGGACAGGCCAGTTCATCGTTGTAACACAGAACCGCGGTACAGGCCGAAATCACGTCCGTGACAAAGTGATCGAGGATGGCGGACCCGCCGGAGTGTATCAGGTCCGCCATATCCTCAGCGTCCGACAGCAGGACATGGGAACGCGGAAAGGGGAGACCGTGATCGCGGAGCGCGCAGAGGTAGCCCAGATATCTGCCCCTGGACTGGAATTGATCGGATCGGAAAACCCCGGCTATCCGGGTGTGCCCCATCCGGATCAGCAGGGAAGCTGCGTCATAGCCGCCCTGATAATCGTTGTCCATCACGCAGGGTACGTCCGGCAGGTTCTGATATCGTCCGCAGAGCATGACCAGACAGCACCCTGCGTGCAGCAGCTTTTGGTAGAGGTCGGCGTTGGGATTGCTGTAATCACTGATGCATTCCACAATCATTCCGCGGGGCGCGGGGCCTGCCAGGATCTCGTTCAGAGCTCTGCGTTCCATGTTGAAATCACCGTGAATTTCAAACAGTGAAACAGAATATCCCGTATTCCGGAATTCCCGGCGGATATTGCTGACCATGTCCGGATAGATATAATCCGTGGTTGAATTCAGCAGAATCACAACCCTGTTCCTGTCTTTTCCGGGCATCAGTCCGGTGAGCCTGCTTCCGCTCCCCCTGCGTGTGGCAATCAGCCCCTCCTCCCGCAGCATTTTCAGCGCCATGCGGACCGTCTGTCTGCTGCAGCCGTATTGTTCACAGAGCTGCTGCTCTGTCCGGAGGGTACGCCTGCCCTCCGCCAGCGCCGACCCGATTTCGTTTTCCAGCTCCGAAGCCAGTTCCTCATACTTATACATTTCGCTGTTTTCCTGTCCGTGACTGTCCGTTCCCCGGAGCGGTTGTGCCCGTACCGGTACGGGAAAGATCTTTCTGTTTCATGGGAAGCTTGCGCAGGACCCTTGTCAAAATTTTTACCTTCCGGAAGACACGGCAAAAATTTTCCACTTCCCGAAAGCCTCCTGTGACAATTTGACCATGCCTTTCCTGCGCGGCGGGAGAGGCGGCATCGAAAAAAATCAAACGTAATCCCAAAAATAATAACAAAAGGTGAAGACAAAATGAACCAAATGTGAATATTTGTATTTAAATAATATCATATATCGAGAAATATGTATGTATAAATGGACGAAAACAGTGCATTATGATCAACCGGAGATTGTAGAAAGGGCAGAATTTTGTAAAATTATACCTGTCCGCGGGAAAACCGCGGAAGTCCGTTCCGAACGGCAGATTCGGAATGTATCGTCAACCATAAGGAGGGTATGATGAAAAAGAAATTAGCTTCGCTTTTAGTAGCAACGATGTCCGTTGGCCTTCTGGCAGGCTGCGGCGGATCATCTGATACGGCAGCCACCCAGGCTCCTGCAGCAGCTTCCACGGAAGCCCCCGCGGCAGAATCCGCTGAGGCGGCAACCGAAGCCCTGACTGAGGCGGCAGAAGAAGCTGCTGCTTCCGGGGATGTGATCACGGTAGGCTTTGCACAGGTCGGTCATGAATCCGACTGGCGCACCGCCTCCACAAATTCCGTACAGGCTGCCCTGTCTGCCGAGAACGGGATTGATCTTCAGTTCGTTGACTGCGACAACGATTCTGCTGCACAGCTCGACGCGGTTCGCAACTTCATCCAGCAGGGAGTTGATTATATCGTAATCGACCCGATCGTCTCCACCGGCTGGGACACAGTTCTGACAGAGGCAGATGACGCAGGCATCCCTGTTATCGTCATTGACCGTACGATTGATGACTCCGACAAGTATGTTTCATGGGTAGGCTCCGAGTTCACAAACGAGGGCCTTGCAGCAGGTGAGTGGCTGAAGGAATATGCGGCTGATAAGGGAATTTCCGAAATCAATGTTCTTGTAATCTCCGGCACTACCGGTTCCTCTGCGCAGCTCGGCCGTACGAAGGGCTTCGACCAGTATGTTGAGTCCGAGGGCTGGAACAAGCTCGACGAGCAGACCGGTGATTTCACACAGGACGGCGGCCAGCAGGTTATGGAGTCCTATCTGAAGTCCTATGCGGGACAGTTCAATGTTGTTGTCTGCCAGAATGATAATGAGGCATTCGGTGCAATCGACGCTATGGATGCTGCGGGTGTTTCCTACGGTGTCGGCGGTGATGTGATCCTCATTTCCTTTGATGCCTGCAAGGCCGGCCTTCAGGACGTTCTGGACGGAAAGATCAACGCAGACTTCCAGTGCAATCCCCTGCAGGGACCTGACTGCCTGAATATCATCCAGAAGCTGCAGGCAGGCGAGGACGTTCCGAAGCAGACATTCATGGCTGAGCCCTGGTATGTATCCGAGGACAACCTCACATCCATTACCTACACAAACAATGCAGGTGAGGAAGTTACCGAGGATCTCGTACATGTAGATCAGTCTGTTGTCGATGCGGCATATTGATTGATTCAAGAGTCTTCAATGGGGTGGCTCCTTCACAGGGGAGCCACCTTTTTTCATGAAGACTGCCGTAAGGCAGAAATATTACATGCCCCGGACAGGCCCTTCGGATCCTGCACAGATGAGGAGCCTGACCATACAAGAAAGTTGAGGGAAGAGACGATGGATAACAACGTATTGATCGAAATGCGTGACATCACCAAGACATTCCCGGGCGTAGTAGCGCTGGATCATGCACAGCTGACACTTCACAAGGGTGAAATCCATGCACTCATGGGAGAGAACGGTGCCGGCAAATCGACCATTATCAAATGTCTGACCGGTGTTTATGAGCGCGATTCCGGAGAGGTCCGCATGGACGGTGTGGAAGGGAATATCTACAACCACTCGACCATGGACGCGCAGAAGATCGGCATCGCGACCGTGTACCAGGAAGTGAATCTGTGTCCGAACCTGTCCGTTGCCGAGAATCTGTTCATCGGAAGGGCTCCGGCGACGAAGATCGGAACCGTCGACTGGAAAACCATGAATCAGAAGGCGAGGGAAATCATGAACAGCCTTCAGATTGATGTGGATGTGACGGCGACTCTGGAAAATTACTCACTGGCGATCCAGCAGATGGTTGCCATCGCCCGGGCGGTAGACATGAACTGCCGTGTGCTGATTCTGGATGAGCCTACTTCCTCGCTGGACGACAAGGAAGTGGAGAAGCTGTTCAGGCTGATGAGGCAGCTCAGGGAGAAAGGCGTCGGAATCCTGTTTGTCACACATTTCCTGGAACAGGTTTATGCCGTATGCGACAGGATTACCGTCATGAGAAACGGTAAATTCGTCGGAGACTATACCGTCAGCGAGCTGCCGAGGGTCAAGCTGGTTGCGGCGATGCTGGGCAAGGACTTCGATGACCTTGCTTCCATTAAATCCGAGGGCGGCAGTGCAAAATCCACGGATGTGATGCTGAAGGCGGAAGGCCTTTCCCACAAGGGAACCATCAAACCGTTTAATTTCGTCATTCACAGGGGCGAAGTGGTCGGTCTTACCGGTCTTCTGGGTTCGGGCCGCTCCGAGACCGTCCGCTGCCTGTATGGTGCGGACCGTGCACAGACAGGCACAGAGGAGTTCAAGGGACAGAAGATCAATATCAAGGCACCGATTGACGCAATCCGCATGGGCATGGGATATCTTCCCGATGACCGGAAGGCGGAGGGCTGTATTGCCGATCTTTCCGTCCGCGAGAATATCATCCTGGCGCTGCAGGCGAAAAAGGGAATGTTCCATACGATTTCGAAAGCGAAGCAGAATGAAATCGCACAGAAATATATTGAGGAGCTGTCCATCAAGACGCCCTCCCCGGAGACCCCGATTTCCCAGCTTTCGGGCGGCAATCAGCAGAAGGTGATCCTGGCGAGATGGCTTGCGACGGATCCTGAATTTCTGATTCTGGATGAGCCTACCCGTGGAATCGACATCGGGACGAAGACGGAATTCCAGAAGAAGGTGCTGGAACTGGCAGACGAGGGAATGAGCGTTGTTTTCATCTCCTCAGAGATTGATGAGATGCTTCGTACCTGCTCCAGGCTTTATGTCATGCGCGACGGACAGCAGGTGGGAGAGGTTACATCCGAAGACGGACCGATCACGCAGGAGGACGTCATGAACGCGATTGCGGGAGGCGCGAAACAGGCATGAATACAATAAAACAGCTGACGAAAAAACCGCTCTTCCTTCCGGTTTTTTCCCTGATCATTGTTCTGATGATCAATCTTTTCAAGGACCCTGCCTTTTTTGCCGTCGGCATTCAGAACGGCGTTCTGTACGGAAGACTGATAGACATCCTGAACCGCGGCTCCGAAATAGCGATCCTTGCGGTGGGACAGACGCTGGTTGTCGCGGTATCTGCCGGAACAGATATTTCGGTAGGTTCCGTCATGTCCCTGACTGCCTGCGGCACCTGCATGATGCTGGCGGGCTACGGGGTTAATTCCACAACCGAGCTCGCGGTTCCCATGGCGGTCGGAATCCTGTTCGGGCTGTTCCTGTCGGCTCTGTGCGGCGCAATGAACGGCTTCCTCGTTGCCAGACTGAACATCCAGCCCATGGTAGCGACCCTGATCCTGTTCACGGGTGCGCGCGCGATCGGACTCCTTCTGTGCAACAACCAGATCACTTATATCCGTTATACGCCGTATAAGTATTTTGGCAATTTTATCCCGGGGTGCCCTGTTCCCACGGCTATTTTCATCGCTGCAGGCGTTGTGCTGGCTGTGTCCCTGTTCCTGAAGAAGACTTCGCTGGGGCTTTATATCCAGTCGGTCGGCATCAACTCGAAGGCGGCAAGAATATCCGGTATCAATTCCGCAACCATCTGCTTTGTCTGCTATCTGATCTGCGGCATTACTGCCGGCATTGCCGGCATTGTGGCGAGCTCACGGATCTATTCGGCCGATTCCAACAATATCGGCCTGAACTATGAAATGGATGCCATCCTGGCGGTCGCACTCGGAGGCAACAGCCTTGGCGGCGGCAAGTTCAATATGGCGGGCTCCATTATCGGTGCCTATACCATTCAGGCCATTACGACAACACTCCTTGCTATGGGTGTGTCGACGGATCAGGCCCCGGTGGTCAAGGCCATCATCGTCATTGCCATTGTTGTGGTACAGGCTCCCGCCTTCCGTGCCTGGATGGCAACGAGAGCCGCAAGGAAGGCAGCGGCAGCGAAGGAGGCAGCACAATGAAGAAAACCGGACGCAAGATTAACGGCAACACCCTGCTGCTGTACATCACTATTGCTCTGTTTATCGTGATGTATGCAATCGGCTGCATCATATACAGGGATAAGGGCTTTACCCACCTGCAGGTTTTCCTGAACCTGTTTATTACCAACGCGGGTCTGATCTGTGTGGCCTGCGGCATGACGTGCGTTATGCTGACGGGAGGCATTGATATTTCCGTAGGCTCCCTCATTGCCATGGACTGCATGCTTCTTGCATGGGGCATGGGAATCAAGGGCTACGGATGCATTCCGATGGTCATCGCCGTCCTTCTGATCGGACTGGTATTCGGCTGTGTACAGGGATTTCTCGTGGGCTATCTCGATATCCAGCCGTTTATTGTAACCATGGCGGGACTGTTCTTCGGGCGCGGTATGACTGCCGTCATCTGTACGGATCAGATCTCCATTACCGAAGATATGAACAAAATGTTTTACAGCTGGGCGAATGCGAAAATCAACCTGCCCGCATTCCTGGGGTATGCCAACAAGAACGGCAAGATTATCGTGCCGTTTATCCGGCCGACTGTCATCATAGCGCTGCTGGTGGTTGTGGTCATATTCCTTGTCCTGAAATATACCCGGTTCGGCCGTGCGCTGTACGCTGTGGGAGGCAACGCAACGAGCGCCGCCATGATGGGCCTGAATGTGAAGAAGGTCAAAATGGAGGCCTATATCCTTTCCTCGTTCCTGTGTTCCATCGGCGCGATCTGCTACTGCCTGAATACCATGTCGGGATCCGTGCAGCAGGCAAGAGGATTTGAAATGGACGCCATTGCATCGTCCGTCATCGGCGGCACGCTGCTGACCGGAGGAGTGGGAAATGTAATCGGCTCCCTGTTCGGATGTCTGATTAACGGCACGATTACACAGCTCGTGACAACGAACGGCAAGCTTCTCTCCTCCTGGAGCAATATCATGACAGCTGCCCTTCTGATGGTATTCATCGTGATTCAGAGCCTGTTCGCTTACTTCAAGGACCGGAACCGGTAAGTCAGCAAAACCAAACGGACGGATGCCGGAAAGCTTATTGACATCCCTGCAAGGAAGGCAAAAGGAAAGGAACTCCCTGAGCGGAGTTCCTTTCCTTTTGGACGTGATATCTGCTGAAGCTTTTCCCCTGACTCCTTCTTTGTGAGCGCAGAAAGGAAGGACTGGCACTGATGCTGGGCTACGCGCGCGCGGACGCCTGCGCCAGGATCAGATCCATGATGCGGGCAGCGGAGTCGGTCTGGCTCGAGGTCAGCATTTTATCAATGTACTGCCGGCGGTGCTCATACAGCTCGCGGATTTTTGGAAGGATGCAGTCCGGAAGATCGTCATCCTGTACGACTATGCTGTAGCCCTGTGCCTCAAATGACGCGGCGTTCAGCTTCTGGTCACCTCTGCCGGTCGGCAGCGGAACAAGGAGATTGGGCTTGTTCAGGGCCAGCAGCTCGCAGATTACATTGGCGCCTGCACGGGAGATCACGACATCCGCGGCGGCGTAGAGATCCTTCAGATCTTCTTTGACATATTCAAACTGTTTATAGCCGGGAATGGTCAGCATGAGGTTGTCCATCTTCCCCCTGCCGCAGATATGGACGACCTGAAACATCTCCAGGAGAGCCTTCAGGTTGTCCCGGATGGTTTTATTGACACTCGAAGCCCCCAGGGACCCCCCGATGACCATCAGCACAGGCTTTTCCGGTGTGAAGCCGCACAGTTTCAGCCCGCGGTCCCTGTCTCCCTGAAACAGTTCATCGCGGATCGGTGTCCCTGTCAGGACTGCCTTTTCGGGAGGAAGGCTTTTCATGGTTTCCGGAAAATTGCAGCATATTTTCCGGGCAAACGGCGCACACAGTTTGTTTGCCAGCCCCGGCGTCATGTCGGACTCATGGATAATACACGGAATGCGGAGCGAGGACGCGGCATGTACGACGGGAACGCCAACATAGCCGCCTTTTGAGAATACCACGTCAGGCTTATAGTCCTTCATGAAATGATGGGCTTCCTGATAGCCCCTGATGACGCGGAAAGGATCGGTGAAATTCTTGGGATCAAAATAACGCCGGAGCTTGCCTGTTTCGATGGCGACATACGGAATGTCGAAATCCCCGATCAGTTTCCGTTCGATTCCGTTCATGGAACCGATATAGGTGATATCGAAATCTGCTTTTCTCAGGTATGGGATAAGGGCGAGGTTCGGGGTCACATGTCCGGCAGTACCGCCGCCGGTAAGGATGATTTTTCTGGAAGCCATAGCTTTCCCGCTTTCTGATGAATTCAGGACCGCAGTCCATGTTCGCTTCATTATAACGCAGGATCTGCCGTCAGCGTTAGCCACTGTTCAAGGATTGAGGCATCTGCCGGATAACTTCCCGCAGGAGTATACTTATCCCGGCTCATTTTGCGCTCGGGATGTCATATTATATCAGAAGGCGATCATGACACTTCAGTCAGGAAAGGCGGATTAAGGATGGAATTTGTCAGGAAAAGCGCGCCGGGAGCAGAAGTACTGCAGGAGACGGACTGCATGAACGGGGACCGCAGCGTGCTGCCGCTCCTGCAGTTTCCGAAGCTGGCACAGCTCACCGGAATCAGGCATGGTTTTACAACGCGTATGGGCGGCGTCAGCGGCGGAGATCTCGGTGCCCTGAACCTTTCGTTTTCGAGAGGAGATGATCCGGCCAATGTCAGGGAAAATTTCCGGCGTGTGGCGGAGGTATTCGGGATAACGTGCGGACATTTTGTGCTTACGAGGCAGGTTCACGGGACAAATGTAGTCCGCGCTAAGAGGTCCGATGCCGGCGCGGGAGTGACCGGTCCCCTTCCCTGGGAGTCTGCGGATGGCCTCATTACCAATGTACCGGGACTTCTGCTTGGCTGCTTTGCGGCTGACTGTGTTCCGATCCTGTTTGCGGATCCCGTGCACCGGGCGGTCGGGGCCAGTCATTCAGGATGGCGCGGCACCGTAAAACGAATGGGGGCTGTAACACTGCAGCGGATGAAGGAGGAATTCGGCACGAACCCTGCCGATGTTTTCTGCGGCATCGGACCGTCCATCTGCCGGGATCACTATGAAGTCAGTGACGATGTCGCGGACGCATTCCGGACAGAATTTCCGCTGCAGCAGGAAGCGATCGTGCAGGATCTGCACAATGGCCATGCCCTGCTGGACCTGTGGGAGGCATGCCGCGTCACACTGGTGGAGGCAGGAGTCAGGCCGGAAAATATCGAGGTCACGGATATCTGCACTGCCTGCAATCCGGACAGACTGTTCTCGCACCGGGCATCCCATGGCCGCCGCGGGAATATCGGAGGTTTCATCATGCTGACGGAAGATCTGAAGTTTGAATGATCCGCCGATGCGGATCATTCGAAAACCCGGTCGGTGCCTGCGGCATCCGACCTGTGATCATACACGGGAAACCGCATTCGCGGATTTCCCGTGATGGATGCCTGCTGGCGCAGGCATGAGAAGAAAGTTAGAAAGTTTCGCTGATGCGAAACTTTCATAACGCGGTCGGTGCTTTCGGCTATCCCTGCAGGATAATATCCGGTAAAAACAGTGTTTTTTTTCGGGAAGAGTCCGATAATGTAAACACAGGGAAACAGCAGATATTATTCCGGGGTCTTTTTTCGGAAGACTCTCTTCAGACAGATCCGCTACAGGAGACAGCAGCTAATGAGAATGTTCAATGAATCAATACGGAGCAAAGGACGGAGCAAGGTTTTCTGCGGGAGGACAGTGTCTGCAGCAATGTCGCTGATCATTCCGGTGATGCTGACGCTTTGGCTCCTGCCACGGGAGGCATGGGCTGCAGCGGCGGAAGGGAGCAGCTTTCGGAACATCAGGGTTCTGAATGCCTCCCCGGAGAAGGAACAGGAGATCCGTGCGAAACTGTCTCTGCTCCCGGATGGAGTATGCAGTGCGTTTGCAGCCGACGGCTGGTTCATTGAGGTTTCAGATGAGCGGAGCATGTGCTCCCGGATGGGAGTTTCTTACGACGCAGGACGTGATCTTACAGGCCTGACCAGCAGCCGGAAGTATATCCTGCTGGACGGGGAAAAGGACGATGCAGCATACGCCTGCCTTCACGAGATGGGTCATTTTGCTGACATCTATGCCGAAGAGATGACCGGAATACGGCCGTCGCGGACAGCAGAGTTTGCGGCGCTGTATCAGGCGGAGGCTCCGTTCCTTGCAGCGGACGAGGGTTATGGAGCGTTCAGCGCAGGGGAATATTATGCGGAGCTTTTCAAATGCTGGTTTGAAAATCCGCAGGCTCTCGAGGCAGTCCCTGCCAGCAGGGATTATATCGCCGCTCAGGCTGCGGAGTTTGCAGATCTGAACCCATGAAAAAGCCCCGCTTCTGTCAGCGGGGCTTTTTCATGGGTCCGGTTCAGTATTCCTGTTCCAGATAATCTTTCAGCTTCTTAGCACGGGAAGGGTGACGGAGCTTGCGCAGCGCCTTGGCTTCAATCTGCCGGATGCGCTCTCTTGTCACACCGAAATCCCTTCCGACCTCTTCCAGGGTGCGCGGACGGCCGTCTGACAGACCGAAGCGGAGTGTCAGCACGTCACGTTCCCTTTCGGTGAGCGACATCATCGCTTCGCGCAGCTGATCCCTGAGGCCGGAAAATGTTGCGGCATCCGCAGGGCCGACGGAAGTGGTATCGCTGATAAAATCTCCCAGCTCGCTGTCCTCTTCATCCCCGATTTTGGAATCCAGGGAAGCGGGAGTGGCAGCGACCTGCTGAATCTCCGTAACCTTATCTTCGGTGATTCCCATGCGTTCCGCAATTTCTGCCGTCGTAGGCTCCCTTCCGAGTTCCGTCGTGAGATTGCGTGTAATTTTAATGAATTTATTGATCGTCTCCACCATGTGCACGGGAATACGGATGGTTCGCGCCTGATCCGCGATGGCACGGGTGATAGCCTGCCGGATCCACCACGTTGCGTAGGTGGAGAATTTGAATCCCTTGCGGAAATCAAATTTATCAACGGCCTTCATGAGGCCCAGATTCCCCTCCTGGATCAGATCGAGGAAACTCATGCCTCGACCGACATATTTCTTCGCGATGGAAACAACAAGGCGCAGGTTGGATTCGGAGAGGGTGTTCTTGGCATCCCTGCCGTCTGCGGCAAGCTCCTCGAGCTCATCGGCGCTTTTTCCGATGAAAACCTCTTCCTTTTCTTCCCTGTATTCCGACAGCTCCAGGTCTTCCAGCGAATGAACCAGTGCTTCCTCCGTTACAGGCAGAATATTCTCTGCCAGCAGATTCTCGGCAATCTGACCGTTTTCAATCCGTGTTGCGAGGCGGATTTCTTCGTCGGCATTGAGCAGTCCGATCCTTCCGATCTCCCTAAGATACATGCGGATGGAATCCTCGGTGCCCGCATATTCCGTACCATCCTGGCTGCTCTCGTTTTTCTCGCCGGCTTCAATCTCCCTCAGTTCATCACTGGGAGCATCCTCGTCCTCTTCGGATGAGTCATCCTCCTCATAGACGGAAACCGCGTCTGAGTCATCCTCATTGTCCATGTCGAGGATATCGATCCCCTTACCTTCGAGATAGGAGGATGCCTGGTCGCTCTGCTCGTCGCTCAGCTCAAATGAAGCCAGTGCTTCATTCAGCTCCTGGCGGGAAAGCGTTCCGTGGTTTTTGCGTCCACGCTCCGCAAGCCCTTCCAGGACCCGGAGGAACTCCTCACTTCCGGGAGTGCTCCCTGCAGCTGCGGCTGCAGCCTCGGTATTCTGTTTCTTGGTGGGATTTTTTTTCTTAGCCATGTATTACCTTATTTGCCCTTCATGCAGGATGAATCAACAATGAAGACCTGCGTCAAATTCAACATTCTAACACGATTTTCCGAAATAGGAACACCGGAGCAAAAATAAATTTTCTCCGGGATTCATTCCGCGGCAGGCAGGATTACAGGCTCAGCGTTCGAATCTGAAATAAACCAGAATCGCTTCGTTATCCCGATGCACCCAGACGGCGGTATCCTCTCCGTCCTCTCCCGTGAGCGGCGCGATTGCATATCTGCCATACTCGTGTCCCTTTGAGGACGCCTTTCCATAGGAAGCGGCATCCCCGAAATCTTCGTTCTGGAAATGAATGACGGCATCAATGACATGCTGGATATCCTCTTCCCCAAGAAACAGTTCACGTATTCCGCGGGAGAGGTAAACCGGTTCCCCGTTTACATTCCCGTAAAGGGCAGTTCCGTAGCCTTTCTTCAGTACAATGGATTTCAGCTCGTTAAGTTCTTTCATGGAAACCTCCCTGACCGGAAACAGTCCGGTCCTTCAACCCCAGTATAGACCAAAATGGACCGGAAATACCTGCCGGTCCGGGCAAAGCAGGGACGATACGAATCCCGATGCATGTTTATCACGTCTAAGCCAGACGGGGATCAGAGCACCCGGATTATACAAAAAGGAGTAAGCCGCATGCCACGCCGGCAAGATACCCGGCCGCCACATCCGAAGGATAATGGATTCCGCCAAGAACCCGGACCAGCGCAGAGCATGCTGACAGGGTGAGGAGCAGAGCCCCTGCCCGGAAATCAAGAAGGAGAGCCGCCATGGAGATGATCACCGAACTGAACACATGGCGGCTTGGCATGGAGCAGCCGCTCCTGTCGCGGACAAGGAGCGGGCGGATTCCGGCACCGCCGGGCAGCGGATCGTAAGGGCGTGGGCGGTTTATCCTCCTGCGGATAAAAGAGAGCAGGACAAAAGATCCTGCGGGAATCAGCAGAATCTTCAGAAGGACAGCATCCCGAAAGGGATCACCGCCCGACTGCAGAACGGAATGCAGCCGCAGGATCAGAAGGAGAGGATATGCCGCGTACATGATCCCGGTCAGCAGCAGATTGAAAACTTTCAGCAGTATAACAGGACCGCTTCCCCTGCGAAGCGGTCCTGACAGTTTCTGATAAAATTGAGCGTACTTTTCGGTACTCATGGGAAGAAGACCCGGGCGTCATCCGTATGTATGACGGGAAATCATGCGTTGGCCACGGCGTCCGCGAAGGCGTCAAGCTTTTCCGAGTCGGAAGCGTGCAAAGCGCTCCTGAAGGACAGGACCTCATCTACAATCGTTACGTTTTTGAGTGTCTCAAGCCTCGCACGCATCAGCTTCGCTGCTGCCGGAGCCCAGGTGCCGTTCTCCGCAAGGGCGAAGGTACGGTTCTGTACGGACAGGGCCTGCAGATCGCTGAGGAAGTGCTCAACCGGGGGATAAATCCCGCCGTTGTAGGTTGGGCAGAACAGAACAATCTTACCACAGCGCCATACCTCTTCGATGAGCCAGGATACGTCGGTCTTGGAAGCATCAAAGACGCGCACTGTCTTTCCGGTCTTTGCGCGGAGAGCATAGGCAAAGGAATTCGCCGCCTCTGCGGTATGGCCATAGAGGGAGCCGTACACAACGAGTGTGTCGTCTGTTTCAGGAGTGTAGCTGCTCCATTTCTGGTATTTTCCGATGAAAATGGACAGATCCTTTCTCCACACGGGACCGTGCAGCGGCAGGATCCGCTGAATTGCGAGCCCGGAAGCCTTTTTAAGGACGCTGGTTACCTGCATGCCATACTTTCCGACGATGTTGGCGTAATATCTCCGGGCTTCGTCCAGGAACCGGCGGTCAAAATCATAATCGTCTGCGAAAATGCTGTCGTCCAGTGACCCGAATGTCCCGAAGGCATCGGCGGAAAACAGCGAGCCGGTGGCATCATCGAATGCCATGAGGACCTCCGGCCAATGAACCATGGGTGCGGCAATAAAATGAAAGGTATGTTTCCCGGTTTCGAGTGTGTCCCCTTCCTTCACAATCCGGAAACCGGCGCTTCCCAGTTCCGGGAAGAACTGCCGGATCATATTGGATGCCTGCATGCTGCAGACGATCACGGCTGAGGGGTACAGCTGATGAACGACGGACAGCAGGGCGCAGTGATCCGGCTCCATATGGAGGACAACGATGTAATCCGGCATCTTCTCCCCGAGGGCGGCGTTCAGATTTTCAAGATACTGATCCGCGACGGAGACATCCGCAGTATCGAAAAGGACGGTTTTGTCGTCCTTAACAACATAGCTGTTATAGGAAACTCCGTGCTCAAGCGGAAACAGATTTTCAAACCTGGCAAGCCTTCTGTCGCTGCCACCGATCCATGTGATGTCTTCCGCGGCTTCCTGAATATTAATCATTCGCATACCTCCCTGGCCGGATTCCGGATCCGGTGAAATCCTGATTCATAAACGTGTATCAGCCGCAGTGCTGCGGCCACCACAGTATACCATGCTGTCAGGCCGGCATGCTATAATGTCGAAAGCAGTACAGGCAGCAGGTACAGTTCCTGCTCTGCCGGTTTCAGAGGCGAATGCACTGCGCAGAAAGCGAAAGGGAATACGGAACAACATGAGAAAGACCAAAATTATCTGCACGCTGGGTCCGTCCAGTGATTCAAAGGAAATGATCGGCCGGCTGATTGATGCCGGAATGGATGTGGCAAGGTTTAACTTTTCCCACGGAACCCATGAAGAACAGAAGGAGAAGTTTGAACGTCTGAAAAAGGCAAGGATTGAACGCAACCTGCCGATAGCCGCCCTGCTGGATACGAAGGGACCCGAGATCCGTCTCCGCGATTTCAGGGATGGAAAGGTACAGCTGGAAGCCGGCCGGAAATTTACCATTACGACAGAGGAAATCCTCGGGGATGCCGACAGGGCCTCGGTCACATACCGGAATCTGCCTCACGATGTAAATGCCGGTGACAGGATCCTTATCGATGACGGACTGATCGGCCTTCGCGTGGATGCGGTCAACGGCAGCGAAATTGAATGCACTGTGGAAAACGGCGGACCGGTTTCGAATCATAAGGGAGTGAATGTACCTGGGGCTGACCTTACCATGCCCTTTATCAGCGAGCAGGACCGCAGTGACCTGATCTTCGGCTGTGAGAACGGCTTCGATTACATTGCCGCCTCGTTTACGCGCACTGCGGATGATATCCGTGAGATCCGCTATATTCTGGACAATAACGGCGGCAGCAAGATCAAAATTATTGCCAAGATTGAGTCCGTGCAGGGGATCCGTAATATTGATGCCATCCTGGAGGAGGCGGACGGTGTCATGGTGGCACGCGGAGACATGGGAGTGGAAATTCCGCTGGAGGATGTTCCGGTCATTCAGAAACGTATCATCAAGAAGGCGGAGCATATGGGTAAGATCTGTGTCACAGCGACGCAGATGCTTGATTCCATGATTCACAATCCAAGACCTACCCGGGCAGAGTCCACGGATGTAGCGAATGCGATTTATGACGGAACAACCGCTATCATGCTCTCCGGGGAAACAGCAAACGGCAGATATCCGGTGGAAGCGGTTTCCACCATGGCGCGCATAGCGGAGCGAACCGAGTCTGATATTGATTATTCCGGCAGAATGCTGCGCAGAGAGCTGACGGATACGGATGACGTCACGACAGCGATCTCTCACGCTACGTGCACGGTTGCGGATGACGTCCACGCTGACGCGATCATTACGGTTACAATTTCCGGCCGCACAGCGGACAGGGTTGCGGACCACAAACCCTCGTGCCAGGTCATAGCCTGCACGACCAATAAGCAGACGGCATGTCAGATGAATCTTCTGTTTGGTGTGGTTCCCCTGATTATTGAGGAAGAGGCTTCTGCCGATCTCCTGTTTGAAGCGGCTGTGAACAAGGCAAAGATGGCGGGACTTGTGAAAAGCGGTGACCGCGTTGTACTGACTGCGGGAGTTCCGCTCGGCGTCTCGGGCAATACGAACATGATCCGTGTCATTGAAGTCTGGTAAATTTTATGCATCATATTTTTGTCATCATGGGAAAAAGTGCTACCGGAAAGGACACGATTTACCGAAGACTGCTGGAGGAAGAATCCCTTTCCCTTTCCAGGGTGGTCCCGTATACTACAAGGCCCGTCCGGGACGGAGAACAAAACGGCAGGGAGTATTTTTTTACGGATGGAGAAGGCTACGAGTCTGCCTGCCGGGAAGGAAGGGTGATTGAATCGAGGGCCTACGATACGGTTTACGGCAGATGGTACTACTTTACCCTGGACGATGGTCAGATTGACCTTACAGAACGGGACAGCCTTGTGATAGGCACTCTGGTTTCCTTCCGTTCCTTTGTGACTTATTTCGGACGTGCAAACGTTATCCCTATTTATATCGAAGTGGAAGACGGGGAACGGCTGTCCAGGGCACTGCAGAGGGAGCGCAGACAGGATCACCCCGGATATGCTGAAATGTGCCGCAGATTCCTGGCAGACAGCGCGGACTTTTCCGAAGAGAACCTGCGGAAGGCAGGGATCACGGGTGGATTCCGGAATGATGATATTGACTGCTGCGTCGCCCGGATATGCCAATATATCAGGGAGGCAGGCTGAATCATGTCTGTGTTTTCCGGGACTCCCGGGCAGCAGGAGGCAGCGGAGCACCTGCAGAATGCTCTCAGGACGGGACATATTTCGCATGCGTACATATTGTGCGGGGAGAAGGGCTCCGGCAGAATGGAACTGGCAAGGGACTTTGCGCAGACGCTTCTGTGCGAGAACCGCGTGGAGCGGAACGGGGTCCTGCTGCCCTGCGGGAAGTGTCATTCCTGCCTGCAGGCTCAGACATTCAACCACCCGGATCTCATTCCCGTTGTGCATCAGAAGAAAAATGACGCGGACAGGGGAGCTCTGAGTGTCGATGAAATCCGTGCTCTCAGGTCGGATGTTTCGATCCTTCCGTATTCCGGAGAATATAAAATCTATATCCTGAAGGATGCGGAGTCCATGACGGTACAGGCACAGAATGCGCTTCTCAAGGTCCTGGAGGAACCTCCTTCCTACGCCATCCTGTTCCTTCTGGCGGACGGAATCTCGGGCTTTCTCCCGACCGTTCTCTCGCGGTGCATTACTTTAAGGCTTCATCCTGCGGACCGGAATGTGCTGGCAGACTATCTTGTCAGGGTGAAAGGAATAGGAGAACGGGCAGCCCTGCAGCTGGCGGGTCTCTCCCACGGGAATCCCGGCAGGGCAGCAGAGCTGTGCAGCGGGGAAGGGACGGGCGAAATTCTCAGGGAGACGATTGCGTTCCTGAAAAATCTTCCCGCTTCCACCAGCGTCGAAATCAGTTCCTTTGCGGGGCATGTTTCGGATAAAAAGGAAAACCATACTGAGGATGTACTGGACTTTGCCGGCAGCTGGTATCGGGACATCCTGGTCATGAAAAGGACGCAGGACCCCGAACGCTTGATTTTTACGGAAGAATTACAGTATATTAGCAGTACTGCACAGACGCAGACGCTGCAGGCACTTGCGGCGGTTCTGGACGCGCTGGACACGGCAGCGTTGAGAAGAAGTGCAGGCGGGAATGATATGCAGATCCTGGAGATGTGTTTCCTGTCCATACGGACGGCGCTGACCTCCGGGTACAATAGATAGATAAGGTCAGAACATGACAGATCAGAACGTAGAAACAACACTGCAGGAGGAAGAATCCCTGCAGGAGGAAGAGCCCCTGCGGCAGGAAGAATCTCTGCAGGAGGAAGAATCTTTGCAGGAGACAGAACCCGGGAAAGATGAATCTGCGGCAGCGGGAGCTGTTTCGGATCCGGAAGAGCCTGCTCCCGCGGCAAAAACGGTTTTTCTTGCAGGTGTACGATTCCGCAGGGGAGGGAAAACCTATTATTTCACCCCCGGAGCGTTTAAGGTGCGCAGAGGCAGTCATGTGATCGTGGAAACCGCACGCGGGATCGAATACGGCACGATCGTATGCGATCCGATCGAGCTGCCGCAGAAACGCTACAAATCTCCGGTCCGCAGGGTGCTCCGGCTGGCTGCACAGGCAGATGACCAGAGGCAGGAAGAAAACCGCAGGAAGGAACAGGAAGCCTTTTCGGCATGTCAGCAGAAAATCCGTCAGCATCAGCTGGAGATGAAACTGATCGATGCGGAGTATACGTTTGACGGCAGCAAGATCATATTCTATTTTACAGCGGACGGACGTGTGGACTTCCGGGATCTTGTCAAGGATCTTGCTTCGATGCTCCATACAAGGATTGAACTGCGTCAGGTCGGCGTAAGGGATGAGACCAGGATTCTGGGAGGCTGCGGGATCTGCGGCAGACCGCTGTGCTGCCATACCTATCTTACCGATTTTATTCCGGTATCCATCAAGATGGCAAAGGAGCAGAATCTGTCGCTGAACCCGGCCAAGATTTCCGGCGCCTGCGGCAGACTGATGTGCTGCCTGAAAAATGAAGAGGAAACGTACGAGGAGCTGAACAAGACGCTTCCGCATGTCGGGGACGAGGTCGAAGGGAACGACGGTCTTCACGGCGAAGTGGAAAGTGTCAGTGTGCTGCGCCAGCGCGTCAGGATTCTTGTGGAGGTCAATGACGAGAAGGAGCTCCACGAATACGAAGCCGCGGATGTTACCATCCTGCGCCGCAGAAAGCGCGGACAGGCAAGGCCGAAATTTAACCGCAATGAACTGGATCGAAAACCCTCCTCCGGCGGCAGAAGGCCGGAAAGAGCCGTCCGGAATGAGAATGCTGTCCCGGAGGGGAAGCAGCAGGATTCCGGGAAAAACGGGAGGCAGGACCGCAGGGGCGCCGCGGAGGCTTCCCGGCAGGGAACACCGGAGCAGGACAGGACAGGAAAACGAAGATCGCCAAGGCACAGGAACCGCGGCGGCAGACAGGGCGGAGCTACCGGGACAAATGGTACAGCTTCATGACGGTGAGAGGGTGGACGATCTGATGAGAAGCCACCTGAAGATCATTCAGGACCCCGGGAAGTTCTGCTTCGGAATGGATGCCGTGCTGCTGTCCGGATTTGCTTCTGCCCCTGCAGGTGCGCGTGTGCTGGACCTGGGAACGGGTACGGGAATTCTGCCGATCCTGATGAGTGCGAAGACCTGCGCGGGGCACTTTGAGGCGCTGGAGATTCAGCCCCGGGTTGCGGACATGGCAGCGAGAAGCGTCGCTATGAACCATCTCGAGGACCGGATTCATATTGTAACAGGGGATATCAGGGAAGCAGACACATTTTTTGCGGCTGCTTCTTTTGATGTGGTTACCTGCAATCCTCCTTATATGAAGGCGGATGCCGGTCTGCACAATCCGGATGATGCCATGATGATCGCAAGGCATGAAATCCTGTGCAGCTTTGAGGATGTCGCGGAAGCGGCACAGAAGCTGCTGCGCCCCGGCGGCCATTTTTATCTGGTGCACCGTCCGTTCCGCCTGGTGGAGCTGTTCGAAACGCTCGCGCAGCATCAACTGGAGCCCAAAAGGATGCAGCTGGTTTATCCTTTTGCCGACCGGGAACCCAACATGGTGCTGGTCGACTGCGTCCGCGGAGCCAGACGAAGACTCCGGATTGAAAAGCCCATCATCGTGTACAGGGCACCGGGGGAATACTCGGAGGAACTGCTCACCATTTACGGCTATTAACCATGCCTGCTACAGGAGAAATGCGATGGCGGGAACGCTGTATTTATGTGCGACACCGATCGGAAATCTGGAAGATATGACGTTCCGTGTGCTCGAGTGTCTGAAAAACGCTGACCTGATTGCGGCGGAGGACACCCGGAATACCATGCACCTCCTGAATCATTTCAACATCCGCAGGCCGCTCACCAGCTATCATGAGCACAACAAATATGATAAAGCGGAGGAACTGATTGCCCGGCACCTTCTGAAGGGCGAAAACGTTGCGCTTGTGACAGACGCCGGTACCCCGGCCATCTCGGATCCGGGGGAAGTCCTTGCGAGGCGCTGCATGGAGGAGGGAATCCGTGTGACGTCCCTTCCGGGTGCCTGCGCTCTCATCACAGCTCTGTCCATGTCCGGCATGCCATCCAGGAGATTCTGCTTTGAGGGCTTCCTGCCGCCTGATCACAGGGAGAGGGAGCACATCCTGGAACAGCTGAAGACAGAGGAAAGAACCACTATTGTGTATGAAGCTCCTCACCATCTGAAAGCGACCCTGCGGGAACTGTATGAGAGTCTCGGGGACAGGAAGCTTGTGCTGTGCCGGGAGCTTACGAAACGCTATGAGGAGGCGGTCCCTTCCACACTGGGGGAAGCCTCTGACTTTTATGAAACAAATGAGCCGCGCGGCGAGTATGTTCTTATCCTTGCCGGTGCAGACCCCGCCCTGCTGGAGCAGGAAAAGCACAGACAGTGGAGCGGACTTTCCCCACAGGAGCATATGGACCGGTACCTGAAAACCGGCATGGACCGGAAGGAGGCCATGAAGCAGGTGGCAAAGGACCGGGGCGTTTCCAAGCGGGATATTTACCGCATGCTTCTGGGATCATAATTTATGCAAATTTAATTGCGGCTGAAATGGATTTATGGTATACCAATTACTGGTGTTAAAAAAGTAACAAACTTTTTCAAATAGATGGATTCAGAAAGAGGAGGAATTACGCAATGGCAAATGTTGATCTTACCCAGTATGGGATCACCGGGACCTCTGAGATCGTTTACAACCCTTCCTACGAGCAGCTGTTCGAGGAAGAGACCAAGCCCGGTCTCGAGGGCTATGAGGTAGGTCATGTCAGCGAGCTCGGTGCAGTTGATGTATTTACAGGCATCTATACCGGCCGTTCACCCAAGGACAAGTTCATCGTCATGGATGAGAACTCCAAAGACACCGTATGGTGGACCAGCGAGGAGTATCCGAATGATAACCATCCCGCTTCCGCGGAGGCATGGGCTGCTGTAAAGGATATCGCCAGGAAGGAGCTCTCCAATAAGAAGCTGTATGTGGTAGATGGCTTCTGCGGCGCCAACAAGGATACCCGCATGGCTGTCCGCTTCATCATGGAAGTCGCATGGCAGGCTCACTTCGTGCGCAATATGTTTATCCGCCCGACAGAGGAAGAGCAGGCAAACTTCAAGCCTGACTTCATCGTTTACAATGCTTCCAAGGCTAAGGTTGAGAACTGGAAGGAACTGGGTCTTCATTCCGAGACAGCCGTTGTATTCAACATCACCAGCCATGAGCAGGTCATCATCAACACCTGGTACGGCGGTGAGATGAAGAAGGGCATGTTCTCCATGATGAACTATTACCTTCCCCTGAAGGGCATTGCTTCCATGCACTGCTCTGCGAACACAGACCTCAATGGTGAGCATACTGCGATCTTCTTCGGCCTGTCCGGAACCGGCAAGACCACCCTTTCCACAGATCCCAAGAGACTCCTCATCGGCGATGATGAGCACGGCTGGGATGACAACGGCGTATTCAACCTCGAAGGTGGCTGCTACGCAAAGGTCATCAACCTCGACAAGGACGCAGAGCCGGATATTTACGGAGCCATTAAGAGAGACGCTCTCCTTGAGAACGTAACGGTTGACGACGCAAACGGCGGAAAACTTGACTTCACGGACAAGTCTGTCACTGAGAACACCCGTGTATCTTATCCGATCTATCATATTGAGAAGATCGTTAAGCCGATTTCCCATGGTCCTGCTGCCGACAATGTAATTTTCCTGTCTGCAGATGCCTTCGGTGTTCTGCCTCCGGTATCCATCCTTACACCCGAGCAGACCAAGTACTATTTCCTGTCCGGATTCACGGCAAAGCTTGCCGGAACCGAGCGCGGCATTACTGAGCCCACACCTACGTTCTCCGCATGCTTTGGTCAGGCGTTCCTCGAACTGCATCCCACCAAGTACGCAGAGGAGCTGGTCAAGAAGATGAACAAGTCCGGCGCCAAGGCTTATCTTGTAAACACCGGCTGGAACGGAACCGGCAAGAGAATCTCCATCAAGGATACGCGCGGAATCATCACTGCCATCCAGAATGGCGATGTTGCCAAGGCTCCTACCAAGAAGATTCCTTATTTTGACTTTGAGGTTCCGACTGAGCTTCCCGGAGTTGATCCTGCCATCCTGGATCCCCGCGATACCTACAAGGATGCTGCGGAGTGGGATGCGAAGGCAAAGGATCTCGCAGCAAGGTTCCAGAAGAACTTCAAGAAGTACGAAGGAAACGCAGCAGGCAAGGCACTCGTTGCCGCAGGCCCTCAGCTGTAATAGATTCCTGTACCGGCAATCCGCAAGGACAGGCACGAAAACCCGTGCCTGTCCTTCTTTTATGCTATGATTAGACTTGCCGGGCCGCGGTATAGGGTGGAGACATGGCAACCTACGTCATCAGTGATATTCATGGTGCGTTTGATGAGTTCAACGCACTGCTGGACAAAATACATCTGCGCTTTGACGGACAGGATCAGCTGTACCTTCTGGGCGATTATGGAGACTGGAATCCGAAATCCATGGACGCGATTCAGTTCGTGAGAGAACTGGACGAGTCCTATAATTTCGTACATTGTGCCATGGGAAATCATGAGCAGCTGTTTCTCCAGACGGTGGACTCGGGGTTTGACGGGAAGGTTCTCAACGAGCCTGCCGTCAACTGGATATATAACAACCGCGGTCTCGTCACCTGGAACGCTTACCGTTCCATGCCGCCGGGAGAACGGAAGACCCTGATTCACTGGATGAGGAACCTGCGCTACAGCTTTGATGTGACGGTAAACGGTGTGCACTACATGCTGGCGCATGCCTATCCCTATTATTATGATGTCCAGACAGACGCCCGGAACACAGCGGCCAGACAGAATGAAGCAATCTGGAGGCGCCTCATGATCCGGGAAAACCCGTTCAGCGGGTATACCGGAAGCAGGCACTACGATATGCTGATCTGCGGGCATACCATTTCGGATGTCTACTATCAGGAACTGAGATACGAGAAGGACTGGCCGTATCGCAAGCCGGGTCAGACCGTACGCAACCGGATTTTTCACGGGGAGAAGTTTATAGATATTGACTGCGGCGCCAAGTGCATGGAAATGCAGCCGGACGCAGGTGATGTACTTCAGATTGCCACGATGCGTGCACAGCTGGCCTGCCTCAGGCTGGACGACCTGATGGGAGTATATGTTCACCGGCCTTCAGTTGCCATGCCGGAGCTGACGGTTCCGGAATTTTCCATGCCGCAGCTTGACATTCCCGCCAAAGCCGTTCCTGCCGTGAGTGCGGGCCAGCTGACGGTTCCGGAATTTTCCATGCCGCAGCTCAGTATTCCCGGCATCCGTGCTCCGCAGTTTCATGTTCCGGACCTGCAGGGATTCAAGGTCCCCGAGTTCCTGCCGCATATTTCTGAACGGGATAGCAGCGGTGAAATGAATGTCTGAATTCTGTCTGTTTCTGATCCTGGCCGCGGCTGCCGCAGCTTCTGTTTTCCTCCTTCTGGCTCTGCACTTCAAAAGACTTCGGACCCCGCTTTCCATGGATGAGATGGAGGGACACGAGTTCGAGTATTACTGTGCGGATCTCCTGTCCATGAACGGATTCCGTAATGTGGAAGTGACGAGGGGATCCGGGGATTTTGGCGCGGATATCCTGGCGGAAAAGGACGGCGTCACCTATGCCATCCAGTGCAAATGCTATGACGGACCTGTCGGGGTAGCTGCAGTACAGGAAGTCTATGCGGCGAAAGACTTCTATGACCGGATGGTCGGCGCGGTGATGACGAACCGTACGTTTACCGCACCCGCTGTCACGATGGCCCGGAAGCTCGGAATCCTGCTGTGGGACCGCGGGCTATTGAAAAATCTTGCCTAAAGAATTCGAACGTTCCCGAAGGCCGCCGCGGTGCAGTGCCCTCCTTTTTCTGTTAGAATGATTTCGTTGCGTGGTGTCTGATGCCGGGACGTAACCGTCTGCCGTTTCAGGCACTTCAGTACACAAAACAGGAGGGCAGCAATACTATGTCAGATCAGGAAAGGATTAAGGATCAGATCCTTGGAGGAGAGGCGGTTGTCGGCATTGAGTTCGGCTCCACCCGCATCAAGGCGGAACTGATCACAACCGACAACGTTCCCGCGGCAGAGGGTTCCTGGGAATGGGAGAACCGTCTGGACAACGGGATCTGGACCTATTCACTGGACGATATCTGGAAGGGACTGCAGGGCTGTTACGCAGATCTTGCGAAAAACGTTGAGGGCCGGTACGGAGTTAAGATTCACAAACTTGCCGCCATCGGAATCAGCGCCATGATGCACGGCTATCTTGCGTTTGATTCCAGAGATCAGCTGCTTGTACCGTTCCGGACCTGGCGCAATACAATCACGGAGGAGGCGGCATCCAGGCTGACGGAGCTGTTCCATTACAATATTCCCCAGAGATGGTCCATTGCGCACCTTTATCAGGCTATCCTCAACAAGGAGCCGCACGTCAGGGACATTTCGTTTGTCGCAACGCTGGCAGCTTATGTACACTGGCAGCTGACCGGCAAAAAGGTGATCGGCGTCGGAGACGGCTCCGGAATGTTCCCGATCGATATGCAGACCGGTGACTTTGATGCCGGCATGATCCGGAAATTCAACGAACTGACAGCGGGCGAGAACCTTGGCTGGAAGCTGCCGGATATTTTCCCCCGCAACCTGAAAGCGGGAGAAGATGCCGGGACGCTGACGGAGCGCGGAGCGAAGCTGCTGGATGTATCCGGGAATCTTGAGGCGGGCATCCCGATGTGCCCTCCGGAGGGAGATGCAGGAACCGGAATGGTGGCAACCAATTCGGTTGCCAAGAGAACCGGTAACACCTCGGCAGGTACGTCGTGCTTTGGCATGATTGTGCTGGAGAAGCCTCTGAAGAACGTCTACCCGGAGATCGATCTTGTGACCACTCCTGTCGGGGATCTGGTTGCCATGGCTCATGTCAACAACTGCACATCCGATCTCAACGCCTGGGTGAACATTTTTTATGAGTTCTGCGGCGCCATGGGTATTTCCGCGGACAGGGGACAGCTCTTCGGCATTCTGTACCGCAAGGCACTTGAGGGGGACAAAGACTGCGGAGGACTCCTGGACTACAACTATTTTTCGGGTGAGCCCATCAGTAAGGTGAACGAGGGCCGGCCGCTGTTCGTCCGTACACCGGATGCGAAGTTCAATCTTGCCAATTTCATGAGGGTACATCTGTATGCTTCCCTGTCCGTCCTGAAGGTCGGCATGGACCTGCTCCTGAAGAACGAGGGAGTGAAGGTTGACAATATGATGGGACATGGCGGTCTGTTCAAGACGAAGGGTGTTGGACAGAGTATTCTCGCTGCAGCGCTCAACACACCGGTCACCTGCATGACAACCGCAGGCGAGGGCGGCGCATGGGGCATTGCCCTGCTGGCAGCTTATATGGTCAGGGGCGGCGGCCTTTCTCTTGCCGAGTGGCTGAACCGGGAGGTCTTTGCAGGCGCTCAGGGTGAGACGATTGCGCCGGACCCTGCTGACGTGAAGGGTTTTGATGAGTATATTGCCCGCTACACAAGGGGACTCCCGATCGAGGAGGCTGCCATTGCGGGGCTGAAGGAATAATACGGCGGACGAGGTGAACATTTATGCTGGAAGAACTGAAACAGAAGGTCTATGAGGCCAATATGATGCTGCCGCGGTATCAGCTGGTGACATTTACATGGGGGAATGTATCCGGAGTCTGCCG
This sequence comes from uncultured Lachnospiraceae bacterium, assembly GCA_900316855.1. GTDB lineage: Bacteria > Bacillota > Clostridia > Lachnospirales > Lachnospiraceae > CAG-791. Next base: position 83,233 of record ONEK01000002.1, read on the forward strand.
GGAAAAGGGCGTTTTCGTGATCAAGCCCAGCGGTGTTCCCTATGAGGAGCTGCGCCCGCAGGATATGGTGGTGGTTGATTTTGACGGGAACAAGGTCGAGGGGGAAATGAATCCTTCCTCCGATACGCCAACACATGCTTACCTGTATAAGCACTGGGAAAGGATCGGCGGAGTGGTGCATACCCACTCTTCCTATGCAACCAGCTGGGCACAGTCCGGGCGCAGCATCCCGTGCTACGGGACAACGCACGCGGATTACTATTACGGTGAGATTCCCTGCCTGCGTACATTGACGAAAGCGGAGATCGATGATGCATATGAGAAGAATACAGGAGTACTGATCGTGGATTCCTTCGGACAGATGAAGAAGGATTACACGGCAGTGCCTGCCTGCCTGTGCAAAAACCACGGACCCTTTGCATGGGGGAAGGATCCCGTGGACGCGGTTCACAGTGCCGTCGTACTCGAAGAAGTTGCGAAGATGGCATACCGGACGGAGCTGATCAATCCGAAGGTGGCACCGGCGCCGCAGGAGCTTCAGGATAAACACTATTACAGGAAACATGGCGCGAATGCCTATTACGGGCAGGCCAGAAAATAACTCAATGACAGGAGGCACAAATTGGACAATCTGGAACTGAAACGAAAAGCCAACGCGGTCCGCAAGGGCATTGTAACCGCAGTCTATTCCGCACAGGCGGGTCATCCCGGCGGATCCCTGTCCGCAGCGGATATCTATACCTATCTCTTTTTTGAGGAGATGCATACGGGACCTGACAGGATCGGTGATCCGGACAGGGACCGCTTTGTACTGTCCAAGGGTCATACCTGCCCCGGACTTTATTCCGTGATGGCCGAGAAGGGCTATTTTCCGGCTGAGGAGCTGAAGACGTTCCGGCATCTCGGGGCACGTCTGCAGGGACATCCGTGCATGCAGTACCTTCCCGGACTTGATATGTCCTCCGGTTCCCTGGGACAGGGGATTTCCGCAGCGTGCGGCATGGCGCTTTCCGCCAAAATCGATCACAGGGATTTCCGTGTCTATACCCTGCTGGGAGATGGTGAGCTTGAGGAGGGCCAGGTCTGGGAAGCTGCGATGTTTGCGGGTGCCAAGAAGCTGGACAACCTCGTGGTAATTGTCGACAACAACAACCTTCAGATCGACGGCGATATCACACAGGTTAATAATCCCTACCCGATTGATAAGAAATTCGAGGCATTCAATTTCCATGTGATTAATGTGGCAGACGGCCATGACTTTGATCAGCTGCGTGCTGCGTTCCGGGAGGCAAAGCAGACGAAGGGAATGCCCACGGCGATTCTCTGCAAAACCATAAAGGGCAAGGGGGTTTCCTATATGGAGAATCAGGCCGGCTGGCATGGCAAGGCTCCGAATGACGAGCAGTACAGGACCGCCATGGAGGATCTGGACAGAATTGACGCAGAACTGGGAGGTGCTAACTGATGGCAGATGTTAAGAAGATTGCAACCCGCGAGAGCTACGGCCACGCCCTGGAGGAGCTCGGAGCGGTGAAACCTGAGATCGTGGTTCTGGACGCGGATCTGAAGGCATCCACCAGGACCTCTTATTTCGCGGCAAAATATCCGGACCGGTTTTTCGACTGCGGCATCGCGGAGTCAGACATGATGGGAATTGCCGCAGGACTGGCTACAACCGGAAAGATCCCCTTTGCTTCCACATTCGCCATGTTCGCGGCAGGGCGTGCCTATGAACAGGTGCGCAATTCCATTGGCTATCCGCACCTGAATGTCAAGATCGGCGCAACCCATGCCGGGATCACTGTAGGGGAAGATGGTGCGTCCCATCAGTGCAATGAGGACATTGCCCTGATGCGTACTATTCCGGGCATGGTGGTGATGTCTCCCTCAGATGACATCGAGGCAAGGAAATGTGTAAAAGCTGCCGCGGAATATGTCGGTCCTGTCTATATGAGATTCGGCCGTTACGCGGTCCCCGTTTTCAACGATCCTGATATGAAGTTTGAGATCGGGAAGGGACAGCTGGTTCGTGAAGGCAGGGACGTGACGATCATTGCGACCGGAATCGAAGTTGCATCTGCCCTCGATGCGGCAGCAGAGCTCGCCGGACAGGGGATCGAGGCGGAGGTCATCAACATCTGCACGATCAAGCCGATCGACCGCGAGATCATCACAGCCTCGGCCCGCAAGACAGGCAGGGTTGTCACGGCGGAGGAGCATACGGTGATCGGCGGTCTCGGAGGTGCTGTTGCCGAGGTCCTTGGTGAGGAGCAGCCCACGAGAATGCTGCGGATCGGAATCAACGACCGGTTCGGCGAATCCGGCAAGGCAGGGGAACTGGTTGCCAAATATGGCCTTGACGGAGCGGGAATTGCCGCAAAGGTTTCCGCTTTTGTAAAAGGCTGATATAATATATACCGCTTTGAAGAGTTGCGGGTCCGGCCGTGTTTCATGGCCGGACCTGTTTTTTGCAGGTGCGAAAATCGAGTAGGGGATGAAATCCCCCTACTCGATTGAAGGCGACGAGCCACGAAGCCGCCTCTGCATGCTCGCATGCAGAGACGGCTCTGTGGTGACCGCTCATCATCGAGAGTCTGAAAGACTCGAGATGACAGCGACTCCGGCCTGCCTTCATACAGTCGGGACGCTGAGGAGACCAGATGATCAAGTTATCGCCGTCGATACTGGCCGCAGATTTTGGGAGGCTGGAAGAACAGATTGCCCTGACCCGGAAGGGCGGAGCCCCGTATATCCATCTGGATGTGATGGACGGAAATTTTGTTCCGCAGATCAGCTTCGGCATGCCGCTGATCCGATCCCTGCGGCAGGAATCCGGTCAGTATTTTGACGTACACCTGATGATCCGGGACCCGGAGCGCTATATTAAGCAGTTTGCCGACTGCGGTGCGGACGGAATTACATTTCACCTCGAGTCAGCGCCGGATGTCGGGGCTGTCATTGCCGCCATTCGGGAACAGGGACGGAAGGTCGGGCTTGCAATCAAGCCGGCTACTCCGGTCAAGGAGGTTGTGCCTTACCTGGAACGGATTGACATGCTGCTCGTTATGACGGTCGAGCCCGGATTCGGCGGACAGAAATATATCGAGACTTCCACGCGAAAAATCCGCGAGGCGAGAATGCTGTTTCATCAGCTCGACATGGATACGGATATCGAGGTTGACGGCGGCATCACAAAGGATAACGTGGATGTGGTGCTGGATGCGGGTGCGAATGTCATTGTTGCGGGTTCCGCAGTCTACCACGGAGACGTGGAGGAGAATACGCGCTATTTCATGGATCATTTCCGTCAGCGGCCGGAAGGCTGCCTTGAATGGGATCCGGCGCGCATATAAACAGGAAATCTGCATAAGCAGGCATACAGAGGAAAGTGTGAGAAATTGGTTCAGTTTACGAGTCAGAAGATGGACAGGAACGCACCCTGCTGGTGCGGCAGCGGGAAAAAGTACAAGAACTGTCATATGGCTTTCGATGAGAAAATCCGGGAATATGAGCTGAAGGGTGCACTGGTTCCGGACCGGAATCTGCTGAAAACCAGCAAAGACGTTGAGGGCATCAAAGCCAGCGCGAAAATCAATATTGCGGTTCTGGACGAGATTGCCGAAAAGATTCATGAAGGAATGTCAACGCAGGAGATTGACGACATCGTCTACAATACAACCGTGAAGATGGGCGGGATTCCGGCGGATCTTCATTATGAGGGATACCCCAAAAGCGTCTGCACGTCGGTCAACGATCAGGTCTGCCATGGAATTCCGTCGCCGGACGTCATCCTGCAGGACGGCGATATTGTCAATGTGGACTGCTCCACAATCCTGAACGGATATTTCTCGGATTCATCCCGTATGTTCTGCATCGGCGAGGTCGATCCTGCCTGGCGCAGACTGGTGGATGTGACAAAGGAATGCGTTGAGATCGGGGTGAAGGCCGTAAAGCCATGGACATTTATGGGAGACATGGGGAATGCGGTTCACCAGCACGCACTGGATAATGGCTACACGGTTGTCAAGGAGATCGGGGGCCATGGCTGCGGGCTGGAATTCCATGAGGATCCCTTTGTCAGCTATGTTTCGAAACCGGGGACCGAGATGCTGATGGTTCCCGGCATGTGCTTTACGATCGAGCCCATGGTCAACATGGGTACGGATGAAATTTATGAGGATGATTCCAATGGCTGGAGCATCTACACGGCGGACGGCAAGCCTTCCGCGCAGTGGGAGGTGCAGGTCCTTGTGACGGAAACCGGGTGCGAAGTCCTCACTTATTAAGTGAACGGGCGGATGGAAAAGGAGAAATACGAAGACTATGAAGAACAAGGGAAAATACTATATCACAACCGCCATTGCCTACACATCCGGCAAGCCGCATATCGGAAACACCTATGAGATTATCATGGCAGACGCCATCGCGCGGTGGAAACGCGCAGACGGCTATGATGTCCATTTTCAGACGGGCTCGGATGAGCATGGTCAGAAAATTGAGAAACGGGCAGCCCAGGCGCACATGACCCCCAAGGCCTTCGTTGACAGGACGGCAGGGGAGATCAAACGGATCTGGGATGACATGAATGTGTCCTATGACCGGTTTATCCGAACGACAGATGAAGATCACGAGAAACAGGTACAGAAAATTTTTCGCAAACTGTATGACCAGGGAGATATTTACCTTGGCTCCTACAATGGACTGTACTGCACCGAATGCGAGGCATTTTACACGAATTCACAGGTGGGACCGGACGGAAAATGCCCTGTCTGCGGCAGCCCGGTACATGAGGAGAAGGAAGATGCGTACTTCTTCCGGATGAGCAAATACGCGGACAAACTGATTGATTATATCAACAGCCATCCGCACTTTATCGAACCGGAATCCAGGAAGAACGAGATGATGAACAACTTCCTGCTTCCGGGCCTGCAGGATCTGTGTGTCTCACGCACCTCATTCAAATGGGGAATACCGGTGGACTTTGATCCGAAACATGTTGTTTATGTATGGCTGGACGCTCTTTCCAATTACATCACCGGCATTGGTTATGATGCGGATGGAAACAGCTCCGGGCTTTATAAGAAATACTGGCCTGCGGACCTGCATCTGATCGGCAAGGATATCATCCGGTTCCATACCATCTATTGGCCGATTTTCCTCATGGCACTCGGTGAGCCTCTTCCGGAACAGGTCTTCGGGCACCCCTGGCTCCTGCAGGGCGGGGAGAAGATGAGCAAGTCCAAAGGGAATGTCATCTACGCGGATGATCTCGCGGACCTGTTCGGCGTGGATGCCGTACGTTATTTCGTTCTCCACGATATGCCCTATGATCAGGACGGTGTCATCACGTGGGAGCTTGTGATTGAGAGGATTAATTCGGATCTTGCCAATACACTGGGCAATCTTGTGAAGCGCACGATCTCCATGTCCAATAAGTATTTCGGGGGAACGGTGGAGAACAGGAATGTGCACGAGGCTGTCGATGACGACGTCATCGGTGTCTGCACCGGTGCCTACCGGAAAGTGGAGCAGGATATGGACACCCTGCACATTGCGGACTGCCTGAAGGATATATTCACGGTTTTCAAGCGTCTCAACAAATACATTGATGAAACAGAGCCCTGGACTCTTGCAAAGGATGAGAACAGGAAAGACCGGCTCGCAACAGTTCTTTATAACCTGACCGAGGGCATCAGCATCGGCACGACACTGCTTGCACCGTTCCTTCCCGAAACGGCGGAACGGATTTTCCGTCAGCTGAACACGGAAAAGCGCGGCTTTGATACACTGGATCAGTTCGGCCTCTATCCTTCCGGAAACAGGGTGACGGAAGATCCGGAAATCCTGTTTGCAAGACTCGACGGGGCAGAGGTTATGAAGAAGGTGGACATGATCGTCGAGAAACAGAAGGCGGAGGCTGCTGCGGCAGCAGCCCGGGGTGAAACCGGTGACGCCAAAAAGGAAGGCGCGGCTGTCCCTGCGGCTGACGGAGGGACGAAGGAGGACACCACAGGACACAAGGCCCCCGTGACGATTGATGAGTTTTCGAAGCTGGAGTTCAGAGTCGGTGAGATTCTGGAATGTGCACCGGTTCCGAAGTCGAAGAAGCTCCTCTGCTCCAAGGTAAAAGTAGGCAGCGAGGTAAAGCAGATCGTTTCCGGCATTCACAAATATTATGAGCCGGAGCAGCTCAAGGGCAGGAAGGTCATGGTTGTGTGCAACCTGAAGCCTGTCAGGCTGGCGGGTGTTCTGTCAGAAGGGATGCTGCTGTGTGCGGAGGATGCGGAAGGCAGCCTGTCGCTCATGACGCCGGACCGTGCGGAGATTGAGAGCGGTTCGGAGATCTGCTGATGCGCCGCTGTCTGTGTGCGGTATTGCTGTTCTTTGCCCTGATCGGCTTCCTGATACAGGAGCCCCTCTGTGCGCATGCATCGCCTTCGGGCGATTCCGGTACAGCATGGGAGTCTGTTCCTGAGGCATCGGGCAGCTCAGCTTTGGATAGTGCGGCTGCGGACAAAGTCTCCCCGGATCGTGCGGCAAGCCAGAAACAGAAGCTGCTGGAAGCGATGAACACGCTGCGCAGCTGGGGACTTTCCCCGATAGGGATCATTCATGATCTGAGAAATCAATCATCCGGAACCCCGGCGGATAATGATCAGGAATTTTCCGGTGCCGGCCAAAAGCTCCGGCAATCCGCGGAGGAAATCGGGGACTCTGCACTGCAGAAGGCACAGGACGTCGGAGGGGAAGCGGTTGATTCCGCGTCCCGGACGATCCGGAAAGAGGCAGAATCCGTGCTGTCGAAGCTGTGGGACAATCTTGCAGATGCTGTCCGGCGGACGCTGGACAGCGCCTTTTCCAGGGTGTAGGAGAACGTATGAAGAAGTTTTTTGATCCGGATAATCCTGTCATGCGGGCGCTGGCAGCGCTGGGCGATCTTCTGTGGCTGAACATTCTTACGATGGTCTGCAGCATTCCTGTCTTTACGATCGGTGCCTCGCTGTCCGCCATGCACTATGTCCTGCTGAAAAGTGCCCGTGGTGAGGAAGGATATGTCACAAAATCGTTTTTTCATGCGTTTCGGGATAACTTCAGACAGGCGACCATACTGTGGCTGATCTGGCTGGCTGTTTTTGCTGTGATCGGTACCGATCTGTGGCTTCTGAGGAACAACCCGGATCTTTTCCCGAAGTTCTTCCATTATATTGTTTATGCGGCTTTTGTTTTTCTGTTCATGATTTTTCTGTGGGTGTTCCCGCTGCAGATGCATTTTGACAACACGATCCGCATGACTCTGAAAAACGCTGCGCTTCTGGCGGTCGCGAACGTACCAAGGACGCTGCTGATGACGTCGGTGTGGGTCATACCGGCGGCCATCCTGTTCTATGTGGTTCCCGCCTATCCGGTTGTACTCATGTTCGGGCTCACGGGACCGGGCTTTGTAAATGCCAAAATGGTAAGTCCTGTATTCGCCCGCTTTGAGCCGAAGCAGGAAGAGACACAGGACCGGTCTCTTCAGGACGATGATCCTGAGCTGCAGGAAGCCATCCGCGAGCTGCAGGAGGCAAGGGACAGGAAATAGGTATTTCCGGCGGGAATTCTGATCCGGATCCCATGCAAAGTGCCCTAGAAAATCCGGTTTTTGTATGTACTTTTAACAAACTGCTTTTTTATTTTTCCTGTTTTTCTGCGATTTGACTTATATCCCCGTAAAATCTTTGTGTAATTAGGTGATAGTCTGGCTAAGGGAAAAACCCTATACTGGCTTTGTTGTGAAAGAGCGGGAGCAATCCCGGTTGAGATGGAGGTAAACAATGGCAAGTCTTTCTCTGGAGCATGTTTATAAAAAGTATCCGAACGGATTTGAAGCAGTAAAGGATTTCAATCTGGATATTGCAGATAAGGAATTCATCATTTTCGTAGGACCTTCCGGATGCGGAAAATCTACCACACTTCGTATGATCGCCGGACTTGAGGATATCAGCCAGGGTACCCTGAAGATCGATGGCAAGGTCATGAACGATGTAGAGCCCAAGGACCGTGATATCGCGATGGTATTCCAGAACTACGCTCTGTATCCTCATATGACTGTATATGACAACATGGCATTCGGCCTGAAGCTTCGTAAGGTTCCGAAGGATGAAATCGACAAGATGGTTCGCAATGCAGCCAAGATCCTGGATCTGACACAGCTTCTGGACCGCAAGCCGAAGGCTCTCTCCGGCGGACAGAGACAGCGTGTTGCCATGGGCCGTGCAATTGTACGTAACCCCAAGGTCTTCCTCATGGATGAGCCCCTGTCCAACCTGGATGCAAAGCTCCGTGTACAGATGAGATCAGAGATTGCCAAGCTGCATCAGAGACTTGGCACCACGATCATCTATGTAACACATGACCAGACGGAGGCTATGACACTCGGTACGAGAATCGTAGTCATGAAGGATGGTGTCATCCAGCAGGTCGACACTCCCCAGCATCTGTATGATGATCCCTGCAACCTCTTCGTAGCAGGCTTCATGGGTTCTCCGCAGATGAACTTCATCGACGCGGTTGTAAAGGTAACCGGAGACCAGGTTGCCCTTCAGGTTGCCGGTGAGGACATTGTTCTGCCTGCTTCCAAGGCTGCAGCTGTAAAGCCCTACGATGGCAAGACCGTTGTCATGGGTATCCGCCCCGAAAATCTTTCCGATCACGAGGATGATCTGAAGGCAGCCAAGGCTACGCTTACATCCAAGGTAAATGTTCGTGAGCTCCTCGGTGCCGAGGTCTTCCTGTATTTCGATATTGCCGATACGCCTATGATTGCCCGCGTAGATCCCAGAACCTCTGCGCAGGTTGGCGATCAGGTCAAGTTCGCGGTAGATGTTGAGAAGATCCACGTCTTCGACAAGGAGACCGAGAAGGTCATCACCAACTGATTACCGCGAGGGAATGCATCTTATCCCGGAGATTTTTCCCGCATGCTTCGGCATGCGGGTTTTTTATTGGAAAAAATGTTGCTATTGCTGAAATGAGGACTTAAAATGTTAGGAAAAGACAGCAATATTAACAGTTTTGACTCATTTTTTACGTTTACATGCCTGCTTTTTGCGGCGGAAGGAGAGCTATGGTATCTGCACAGATCGTGAAAACCTGCCTGGAGGAACTGACCTCCATTTCCAAGGTGGAGTTCTGCGTCCAGGATCCTTCCGGGGCTCTGTTTTCCATGACCGGCGGCGCTGAAATGACACAGAATGACGTTGTTGCCAGTTTTGCGTCCTCTTCCGTCGATTCCCAGATCATGGGAAATAAATATCTTCTCAAGATTCAGGAGGAAGATGAGACGGTTTATATCCTGACTGCAATCGGCACCGGGGATTATACCCTCATGATAGCCAAGATTGCCGTCAGCGAGCTTCGCAACCTGATGACTGCCTATCGGGAGAAATATGACCGCAACAATTTCTTCCAGAATCTGCTTCTGGATAATCTGCTTCTTGTTGATATTCATAACCGCGCCAGAAAGCTTCACATTAATTTTGCCGTTCCGCGTGCGATTATTCTGGCGGAAATTGAGTCGGAGTCGGATGCCAGTGCCAGTGACCTTCTGGCAAGTATTTTCACAACCCACAATGGAGACTATCTCACGGAGGTAGATGAGAACAGTGTCATAATCATCAAGGCGGTAGAGAACGAGAATGCCTATGATCAGGTTCAGGAGTCTGCCCAGATTGCCGCAGATATGCTGAATACGGAAGCCATGCTGAAGGTTCGCGTTGCATACGGCACCATTGTTTCCGACCTGAAAAATATCTCCAAATCCTACAAGGAAGCACGCATGGCGATGGATGTGGGGAAGATCTTCTATGCCGAAAGACGGGTAATTTCCTACAACGAGCTTGGAATCGGCAGATTGATCTATCAGCTTCCCTCCAACCTCTGCAATGTTTTCATCCAAGAGGTTTTCGGTGAGAATATTCCCTACGATCTTGACAATGAGACCCTGTCGACGATCAATACCTTCTTTGAAAATAATCTGAACGTTTCCGAGACGAGCCGCAAGCTGTTCATTCACAGGAACACGCTGGTCTATCGGATTGAGAAGCTTCAGAAATCAACGGGGCTCGACATCCGGGTATTCGACGATGCCCTGAAATTCAAGATTGCGCTGATGGTAATGAACTACCTGAAATATCTGGAGAACAAGGACTACTGATTACAGGATTCCGGTGCCGTCAAAGGCAGGGATAAAGCTTTTCGAAACTGTGCCTCCCTCCTGGAGGAAACCGTTTTCAACACCAAGGGATAGGGCGAAGTCCACGACTTCGTCATATTCCTTTTTTGTTACTGTGCGCTGCAGCAGCGGGTCCTGATCTTTTGTCTGCGGCATCGGTGTGTACTGATTCATGATGCTGACAAAGATCCGGTCATGATAGGTTTCATACAGGTACCGCAGTATTTTTCTGGAATCCTCCGTGTGCCCGGGCATGACCATGTGCCGGACAATGACCCCGCGGACCATCAGCGGATCATCCCTGTCATTTTTCTCATCCAGGGAGTGCGACCCGTCGGCAAAGCAGGGTTCCGGACATTGCCGGACCATTTCGCGGATTGCAGATGAGGCATATTCAAAATAGTCTGCGGCACCGCAGTATCTGCGGGAAAGATCCGGGGAAAAAAACTTCAGATCCGGAAGATAAATGTCAATGAGCCCGTCCAGACAGCGGATTGCCTCGGCCTTCTCATACGAGGAAGTGTTGTAGACAACGGGAATTTGTAAGCCCCTGGCCTTTGCAGTTTCGAGGGCGGGAATCAGAAGGGGAAGAAAGTGGGAACCCGTCACAAGGTTGATGTTACCGGCACCCTCCTCCATCAGACGCAGGAAAATATCCGCAAGCCGGTCCGGTGTGATCTCAACGCCGTGATTGCCGTCCTCGCCCAGTGATATATCATAATTCTGACAGAATACACAGCCGAGATTACAGCCTGTGAAAAACACCGCACCGGAGCCTTTTGTACCGCTGATGCAGGGTTCCTCATAATAGAGCTTTGCAGCCCTTGCGGCGTGCAGGGAAGCACCTTCCCGGCAGAACCCCGTTTTCCCGTGCGCGCGGTCTGCATGACATTCACGGGGGCACAGGGTGCAATCCGAAAGATCAAACATAAAAAACCTCTTTACCAGGATGGGACCCGGGCGCACTGCCGGACTGCCCGCTTTGCCAGGCACCCCTGCGGCACATGAAAGGATCTGCTTAGTGCTGCTTCGTTCCCGATCTGACACGGTTCGCAGGATTCATTGCGCAGGACCCGAACATCAGCAAGGACGGACCCGGACGGCTGCCCGGGCCCCATTCTGCCAAAGAGGTCTAGACTGTAACGGCATCAGTGTAACTGAAACGTCCGCTTTTTGCAAGGTTGCGGGTCGGGGAGCGTCGGCATGGATTAAGACGGATTCTGCCGGCGCAGTCTGCGGAAGAACTCTTTCAGCAGGGCACTGCATTCGTCCTGCAGTACGCCTGCCGTGATTTCCGACTGATGCATGAGCGCTTCATTGGAAACGATATTCAGAACGGTCCCTGCACAGCCGGACTTGTCGGAGGGTGCCCCGATCACGACGCGGTCGATGCGGGCCTGCTCGATGGCACCGGCGCACATGGGGCAGGGCTCGAGTGTGCAGTACAGTGTACAGCCTTCCAGTCTCCAGTCTCCCACTTTCCTGCTGGCGCGGCGGATAGCGGTCATCTCAGCATGGGACAGGGTGGAATGATCTGTGTTGCGCCGGTTGTATCCCCTGCCGATGACTGCCCCGTCAAAGACGATGACACAGCCGATCGGGACTTCTCCCAGGGCCATGGCCTTTCTTGCCTGTGTCAGTGCGGCTTTCATGTATTTTTCATCCTCAGACAGGTATTTTCTGCCGGCGGGCTGCATGGAATTTAGCATTTTTTCAGAATTGAGTACTTGCTTTGAAGCAGATGCCGATTATAATGGTCTCATAAACCATAATATTCCAGTAGGAATACAGTTATTCAAATCCTCGACGCTCCGGTTTTCCTTTTACGGAAAGGAACGAATGCCGTTCGCGGCGGGATTCCTGCACAGTATAGCGAAGGGAGGAACGGGATGCAACACCTCTCTGCGCGGGTTTGGAGGCAGTCATGAAAATTTCAACCAAAGGTCGTTACGCGCTGCGCCTGATGCTGGATCTGGCACTGCATGATACCGGGGAGTTCATTTCCCTCAAAGATATTTCCCAAAGACAGGGAATTACTGTAAAATATCTGGAGCAGATTGTGACCGTTCTGTCCAAGGCCGGCTTTGTCCGTTCCCAGCGCGGCAACAACGGGGGTTATCGTCTTTCGCGTACGCCGGACCAGTACACAACGGGGGATATTCTGCGCGTGATGGAGGGCTCCCTGCAGCCGATCGCGTGCCTGGATGACGACGTCAATGTCTGCCCCATGAGCGGACAGTGCACGGTTCTGCCATTCTGGAAGAATCTTTCGAAGGTAATCAATGATTACGTGGATTCCGTAACGCTGCAGGACCTCAAGGATCAGGCGCTTCAGATGTCTGCAAATGACTTCGTGATATAGAAAGGATCAATATGTCAACATTATTAGAGGTACAGAATCTCTCGGCTGCCATTGAGGAAGGTGAGCTGCTGCATCATATCAGCCTGAAGATCAATCCCGGGGAAACGCATGTCCTGATGGGTCCGAATGGTGCCGGAAAGTCCACGTTTGGTTATACGCTGATGGGCAGCCCGAATTATAAGGTCACAGGAGGAAGAATTCTGTTCGAGGGAGAGGATATCACCCATCTGCCTGCGGACCGGCGGGCATCCAGGGGAATGTTTCTGTCCTTCCAGAATCCGCTGGAGGTACCGGGACTTTCACTGGAGGAATTCCTGCGCAATGCCATCCGTCAGCAGACCGGAAAGCCGTTGAAAATTTTCCAGTTCAAGAAGCAGCTTGAGTCCACTATGCAGCTGCTGCAGATGGACGAGTCCTATGCGGATCGTGATCTGAATGTCGGCTTTTCCGGAGGTGAGAAGAAGAAGGCGGAAATCCTGCAGCTTCTGATGCTGAATCCGAAGCTGGCCATTCTCGATGAAACAGACTCCGGACTTGATGTCGATGCGGTCCGGACAGTATCCCGGGGCGTGGAGGAATACCAGAAACAGCGAAACGGCGCTCTCCTTGTCATCACGCACTCCACACGGATTCTCGAGTCCCTGAAGGTGGATTATACGCATATCCTCGTAAAGGGCAGGCTGATCGTCACCGGCGGGCCGGAACTGGTGGAAGAGATCAACGAGCATGGATTTGAAAAATACATCGAAGCCGGGCAGCAGTAAATTCTGCCGCGGATGTAAAAGAGGTTATTATGGCAAAACAGAAAATACAGGATGTCGACAGAAGCCTGTATGATTTCAGGGACGATGAATCCCGGGGCTTTTACCGGATGGAGGAGGGCCTGACGGAGGAAATCGTCCTGCAGATTTCCAGGGAGAAGAAGGATCCGGACTGGATGCGGGATTTCCGTCTGAAGTGCCTGGATCTGTATAACCGCATGGAGGTCCCTGACTGGGGGCCTTCTATTGACGGTCTTGATATGGACCGCATCACGAATTACGTCCGGTCACGTTCCGAAATGAAGGGCGACTGGAACGAAGTCCCGGATGAGATCAAGAATACCTTTGAGAAGCTGGGCATTCCGCAGGCGGAGAGGGAATCCCTCGCGGGCGTGGGGGCCCAGTATGATTCCGAGCTGGTCTATCACAATCTTCAGAAGGAGGTGGCGGACCAGGGCGTTATCTACATCGGGTTTGAGGAAGCGGTCACAGGCAGATATTCCGATATGGTGAAGGAATATTTCATGAAGCTTGTTCCTCCGACCGATCATAAATTTGCTGCGCTGCACGGTGCGGTCTGGAGCGGAGGCTCCTTTGTCTATGTCCCGAAGGGAGTACATGTGGCAATTCCGCTTCAGTCCTATTTTCGTCTGAATGCCCGCGGCGCAGGCCAGTTTGAGCACACACTGATTATTGTGGACGAAGGCGCGGATGTACATTTTATCGAGGGCTGCTCTGCACCCAAATACAATGTCGCGAATCTGCATGCCGGCTGTGTTGAGCTGTATGTGAAGAGAAATGCCCGACTCCGCTATTCCACGATCGAGAACTGGTCCAAAAACATGTACAACCTCAACACCAAGCGCGCCCTGGTGGAAGAAGGCGGTACCATGGAATGGGTTTCCGGAAGCTTCGGCTCCCATGTGTCTTACCTGTACCCTACAACCATTCTGAAGGGCGATCATTCCCACTGCGAATTTACGGGAATTACGTTTGCGGGGAAAGGACAGAACCTGGACACCGGCGCCAAGATGATTCATATCGGCAGGGACACCTCTTCCTATATCAATACGAAGAGTATCAGCAAGGATGGAGGCATTTCCACGTACCGTTCCAGTGTGGAAATCCGTTCTACCGCCAGGCGCGCAAAGGCGTCGGTCGACTGTGCTTCGCTCATGCTGGATGACATTTCCCGATCGGACACCATTCCCGCCATGGATGTGAGGACACCGGATGCGGATGTCGGACATGAAGCGAAGATCGGACGCATATCCGATGAAGCTGTCTTCTATCTGATGAGCCGGGGTATCACGGAGGCGGATGCACGTGCGATGATCGTTTCCGGGTTTGCGGATCCGGTTTCCAAGGAACTGCCTCTGGAATATGCCGCCGAGATGAATAACCTCATCAAACTGGAAATGGAGGGAATGTGATGGGTGCAATGAAAATCGGTCAGATTCCTTCCCTGACGTGGAACAAACTGGATATTAATTTTGCTTCCGTGGACAATCCGGAGAAGATCAACACGCAGATGGAAACCCGGATCGAATCCCTTCCGGAGGGTGTGACTTTTCAAAACCTATCGGTGGGCGAAGCAGACCGCTGGATCCAGGAGCATGCGCCTGCACAGCCGGCAGAGAATGTGATTGCCGGCAAGCGCCCCATTTATCATCCGCAGAAGTTTGCAACCGGCCTCGGTGCGGAATTCGAGGATTACCTCAAGCTCGCAAAGGGCGGCACCACATTGATCGAGACCGCGGAAAATGTTAAGACAGATGCGCCGGTTACGATTGATTTCGACTACCAGTCGGGAAACCGTGTATTTACACGGCAGATCATTCATGTATCCCGTAACAGCTCGCTGACTCTGATTCTGGTTTTCCGCTCCGCGAAAGATGCGGCAGGCATGGCGGGAATTCAGACCAGGGTGGTGCTGGACGAGGGAGCGGATCTTGCGCTTGCGGGAGTGCAGCTTCTGGGAAATGGCTTTGTACATTATGATGATCTCGGCGCGGCGCTGAAGGCAGATGCCGGAATGAAGCTCATTCAGCTGGAGCTGGGTGCGGGGAAAACGTATACGGGAGTTCACGGCGAGCTGTCGGGGGACCGGTCCGTCTGGGACAGCAGGACCGGCTATCTGGGGCAGGATGCACAGGTCGTTGATCTGTCAGCGAACCTGGTACAGCGCGGCCGCAAAACCCGCTGTGAGATGAAGTTTAACGGTGTGCTCGACGGCGCTGCCACAAAGAGGCTTTCCGATACCATCGACTTCCGCAGGGGTTCGAGGGGCTCCTATGGACATGAATCCGAGGACGTGCTTCTTCTCGGGGACGATGCGGTCAATAAGTCTCTTCCGGTTATTCTGTGTGAGGAAGAGGATATGGAGGGATCTCACGGGGCATCCATCGGCAGACTTGATGATGATATGCTGTTTTATATGGCGTCCCGCGGAATCGATGAGAAACAGGCGCAGCAGATCATGGTACGTGCAAGACTGTCCGCTGTTGCGAAGGATCTTCCGGATGAAAATCTGAAAAATGAAATTCATGATTTTATCGAGGAGGCTTTCAGGTAATGACGAACGAATTTCGTAAGGACTTCCCGATATTTTCCGGAGACGGGAATCGGGTAATCTACTTTGATAATGCAGCCACAACACAGCGCCCGCGCCAGGTGATGGAGGCCATGCGTGATTTCAATGACACCTGTAATGCCAATCCGCTTCGCGGGCTGTACGGATGGTCCATACAGGCAACCGATGCATATGAGCAGGCGAGACATAAGGCAGCACAGCTGGTTCATGCGGGCTCCGACAGCGAGATTATTTTCACCAGGAACACGACAGAGTCCCTGAATCTTGCCGCGTACAGCTATGGGCTGACGCATGTGAAGGAGGGCGATGAAATCGTCCTGTCGGTCACGGAGCATCATTCCAATATTCTGCCATGGCAGATGGTGGCGAAACAGACCGGCGCAAAGCTGGTTTACCTGGAGCCGCAGCCGGACGGAACTCTGACAGAGGAGGAGATCCGCTCGAAGATCACGGATCGTGCCGCTATCGTCACGATCGGCCATGTATCAAATGTACTTGGTACGACAAATCCCGTGAAAAGGATTGCGGAAACCGCGCATGCACACGGCGCAGTCTGCATTGTGGACGGTGCCCAGTCAACCCCTCATATTCCGGTAAATGTGCAGGAGATCGGATGCGATTTCTTCGCTTTTTCAGGACATAAATTGTGCGGGCCGATGGGTATCGGTGTCCTGTATGGACGCGCAGAGCTGCTGGACGCGATGCCTCCGTTCCTGACCGGCGGAGAGATGATCGAATATGTCGACAGGGACAGCGCTACCTATGCGGAGGTGCCGGCCAAATTCGAGGCCGGGACCGTGAACGCCATGGGGGCAGTCGGACTGGGGGCCGCTATCGACTATATTAATCAGGTAGGCTTTGAGCGGATTGTCGGGCATGAGAAACAACTTACATCCCGCCTGCTGTCGGGTCTGGAGCGCATTCCGGAGGTGACGGTATACGGATCGAAGGACCCCGCAGACCACTGCGGCATCGTATCCTTCAATGTGAAGGACTGCCACCCGCATGATGTGGCCTCAGTCCTGGATACTGAGAAGATCTGCATCCGTGCAGGACACCACTGTGCGCAGCCGTTGATGGACTACCTGATGCAGAAGTGTGATATGCCCATTCGCGCGACCTGCCGTGCAAGCCTCTATTTTTATAACACGGAAGAGGAAGTGGACAGGTTTGTGGAAGCTGTTTCCCACGTGAGGGAATGGCTGGGTTATAATAAGTAAAGCTTTGTGAATGGACTCCCCGCCAGGTGCCATAGCAGGCGGGGAGTTTCTGTGCCTGCGGGCACCATTCCGGATCTTGTTTTCAGGAGGCTCAGATGGATATCAAATCGTTGTATCGCGAAATCGTGAATGAACATAACCTGCATCCTTCCCACAAGAAGGATCTGCAGAACCCCACCATGGTCCTCAGAGGAATCAATCCCAGCTGCGGCGACGACATCAGCCTGCAGCTGGTGATGAAGGACGGGGTGATTGAGGACGCGGCCTTCAATGGCTCCGGCTGCGCCGTATCCCAGGCATCCGCGGACATGATGTGTGATCTGTGCATCGGCAGAAAGGCATCCGAGGCGGAACATCTTTCCGAACTGTTCATGCGGATGATCCGGCAGAATGATCTTACACAGCAGGAAAAGGAAGAGCTGGACGAGGCGGCTTCCCTCGAGGATGTAGCCCATATGCCGGCCCGTGTCAAGTGCGCAACACTCGGCTGGCGCACCATGAAGCAGATCATTGACGACCTTAACAGGAACGGGCTGCCGGACGGAACAGCTGCTGCTTCCGGAGCCGATGCCTGCGGGGCGTGTCAGGTGAAGTGAACCTATGGCAGACAGCAACGCGACGAAAAATGCCCTTGCGGCATCCATGAAGAAGCTGATGATCCGGAGGCCGTTTGAGAAGATCAGTGTCTCCGATATCTGCAATGACTGCGGTATCAACCGCAAGAGCTTCTATTATCATTTCCGGGACAAGTATGACCTTGTGAACTGGATCTTCTATACGGGCTTTGTCGGGGAAGTGGATCTTTTTTCCTATAAGACAGGCTGGGATCTGGTCGAGGATATCTGCACTTATTTTTACAGGGAAAAGGAATTCTACCGGGCAGCGCTTCGGATCGAGGGGCAGAATTCCTTCAGGGATTATCTTATTGAGGTGGCAACGCCGGTTGTGGAATTTTTCCTGAAGGATGTGATTCCGGAGAATGAAAGCGACTCGGTGTTTGCAACCTTTATCACAGACGGGTTTCTGACCGCTCTGATCCGCTGGCTGTCCGGAGGGTATCATCAGGAGATGGATGCCTCACAGTTTGTCGCTAAAATGAAGCAGATCATCGTGACACTGGGTGACAACCTGCATCAGGAGGCATGGCGGAACACACAGAGTGAGAAGAGACGTCCGGAGGGATCAATTTGAATACATATCTGATGAAAAAGGCCATGATCGAGACTGCGGTCACACGGGGAATCCATGAGATGGAGGAGGATCCCGAGCGGTCTGTGCGCAGGCTGATTGATCTGGGAAG
The DNA here is from genome assembly GCA_900316855.1 of uncultured Lachnospiraceae bacterium. Classification (GTDB taxonomy): domain Bacteria; phylum Bacillota; class Clostridia; order Lachnospirales; family Lachnospiraceae; genus CAG-791. Next base: position 101,682 of record ONEK01000002.1, read on the forward strand.
GCAGTTCTCCAAGAACCGCTTTCAGGACCAGATTTTCTCTGTCATGCAGAAGAGCCTCACCAATGAGAACAGTGCATATTACGACATGGTCCATAACCTGATGAAGAATTCAGACCATGCGGCGATGAAGGAGTTTGGCGTCAATTTCGGATATATGGGCTGGACGTATGGAGCCGCACGGATCCGTGAAACCGAGAAGAAGGAGGGCGTCTGCATCCCCTGGTGCATCATGCTGCGCTATGACCCTGCGGGGAGGAACGGATATTCCATGGAACAGCTGGCTCATTTATTTGAACAGGGTCAGGACCTGGGAATTTATGTCTATTTCATTCGTGAACGGGGAACAGGGGACTCCTATGAACTGCTGGAGCTGCTGGAACGCTACAAGGACTGCGCCTTTGTCTGGGTCAAGGAAGACGGACGTCTTACAGCGGCGCAGATTCAGGTGCTTCGGGCGTGCCGCAACACCCTTGTAATGCTGCCGGCAGACACGGAGAATACGGAACCGCTGCTGACGGCGGCGCTCCTGAGGGAGCAGAAAATCCTGTTTGCGATGTATGCGTCCTATGATCTCGATCCGGATGAGGAAAGACGGCGTAAAATCGTGGAAAATGTGCTGACCTCGGAGTCATCGCTGTTCTTCCTGGTTGCACAGGATGGGGCGAAGGCCAATCTGCGGCAGCTTGCTTATGATTCGAGGCTCCGGCAGAATTATCCGTTTGTGGAAGTGGACTATTACGGGGATGCAGAGGCTATCGGCAAAATTGTGGCGGAGCATCAGAGCCTCCTCGAAATTGACAGTGACGGAACGATTCTTCGTCCTGCGTGCGGTGGTACGGGATTTGATTTCGGAATACCCCTGATGGAGGAACTCCGGAACATAATGCCGGCATGGAAGGCTGCAGGCAGGTAACAGAATCAGCAGGGGCATCAGCCCGCAGGAGGTGGAAATATGCTCATGGATGGGAAGATCGCAGCAGGCAGGGACAATCAGGGAAACCCGGTCGTACTGCTTCCGCAGATGGCTAACCGGCATGGACTGATCGCAGGTGCGACGGGAACCGGAAAGACGGTCACCCTGAAGGTGCTCGCGGAATCCTTCAGCGACCTCGGTGTACCGGTTTTTGTTTCAGATGTGAAGGGGGACCTCGCGGGGCTTGCGTGCCCCGGTGCAGACACGGCGGACCTGCGGGAGCGCGTGCATAGGTTCGGCCTGCAGGAACCCGGGTTTACCCTGCGCGGATATCCCGTGACTTTCTGGGACCTGTATGGTGAAAACGGGATCCCTCTGCGCACGACAATATCCGAGATGGGACCTCTCCTGCTTGCCAGGATTCTGGGCCTGAATGACCTGCAGTCTGATCTTCTGTCCATCGCATTCCGCATTGCGGATGAACAGCAGCTTCTGCTCGTAGATACGAAGGATCTGAAGGCTCTCCTGAATTATATTGATGAACACAGGAAGGATTTCCAGGAGGAGTACGGGAGAATTTCCTCTGCCTCTCTTGCAGTTATTGTCCGCGCTGTGGTAGCCCTGGAAGGGGAGGGAGCGGATCAGTTCTTCGGGGAAACGGCCCTGAATATCAACGACTGGTTTACCACAGCAAGGGACGGCCGGGGGATGATTCATATCCTGGATGCGCAGTCTCTTGTAAATAACGGAAAGCTGTATTCCACTTTCCTGCTCTGGTTTCTGTCGGAACTGTTTGAGACACTTCCGGAGGTCGGCGATCCGGACCGGCCGAGAATGGTTTTTTTCTTTGATGAGGCGCACCTTTTGTTCCGGGATGCCTCCAGAGCATTGCTTGAAAAGATCGAACAGGTTGTGAAGCTCATCCGGTCCAAAGGTGTCGGAATCTGGTTCTGTACGCAGAATCCTTCCGATATCCCAGGAGGAGTGCTGGCGCAGCTTGGCAACAAGGTGGAACATGCGCTTCATGCCTATACACCGTCTGAACAGAAGGCAATTAAGGCGGCGGCGGATTCGTTCCGTCCAAATCCGGAATTTGACACGGCAGAGGCTCTGCAGGCGCTGGGTGTCGGTGAGGCCATTATATCCTTCCTGGATGAGAAAGGTGTGCCTGATGCGGCGAGGAAGGTCTGCATTTATCCGCCGGAGAGCAGGATGGGGGCAGTCAGCAGCGAAGAGAGGGCCGGTCTGATCTCAGGCAGCGCGTTGTCTGCCAAGTACTCTGTCAGCATCGATCCGGATTCAGCCTATGAATTCCTGAAACGCAAGGTATCAGAGGAGGCAGCCCTGCAGCAGCAGGAACTGGAGCGGCAGCAGGCGGCTGTCCAGCAGCAGAAGGAAGATAAGGAGCGCGAGAAGGAAGCCCGCAGAGAAGAGGCGGCAAGGCAGAAGCAGGAAGAAAAGGAGAGGCTTGCCCGGGAAAAGGAAGAAAAGAAGAAAGCGGATTCCCAGAAAAAGGCAGTGCAGAAAGCCGCAAAATCCGTCGGAAACAGCGTTGCGGGAACCGTAGGCAGAGAGGTCGGCAAATCCGTGGGTGGTTCCCTGCTTGGCAAGTTCGGAAGAACGCTGGGCGGCAATGTCGGTGCCAGCCTTGGAAGAGGACTCATGTCCACCCTGTTTCACCGGTAATGCCGGACAAAACGAAAACACCGTCCCCAAGGCCATATGCCTCAAAAACAGTGCTTCCTTCGTGCGCCTTCAGGGACTCGAACCCTGGACACCCTGATTAAGAGTCAGGTGCTCTACCAACTGAGCTAAAAGCGCATATTATGAACTTATTGCCGTTTCTCGCGACGCAAGTGTTATTATATGATACGGCCTTTTGAATTGCAATAACTTTTTTTATATTTTTTATCTGCGCGCGGAGGGAAGACATGATCTTTGATACACATGCACACTACGAGGATTCTGCCTTTGACGCTGACAGGGATGAGCTGATCTCAGGCCTTGCAGATGCAGGAATCTGCAAGGTCATGGATGTGGCTTCCACCCTGGAAAGTATTGATCAGGTACTTGCAGTAGCACACCGGTATCCGGGCTTTTACGCGGCACTTGGCATACACCCTCAGGAATGTGCGCCCATGACGATGCAACACCTCGAAGAAATCCGCGGGAAACTGCGGGACCCGAAAGTCCTTGCGGTGGGGGAAATCGGCCTGGATTATCATTGGGACACACCCGGGCGTGATCTGCAGAAGCTGTGGTTCCGGCGTCAGGCTATCCTGGCGATGGAAGAAAACAAGCCGATCATTGTTCACTCCAGGGATGCGGCACAGGATACATATGAAATCCTCAGCCGGATGCATGCGGAACAGACGGGAGGTGTGATACACTGCTTCAGTTACAGTGTGGAGATGGCTGAGAAATTTCTGGACCTCGGTTTTTTCATAGGGATCGGCGGTGTCGTCACTTTCAAAAATGCCAGAAAGTGCCGGGAAGTTGTGGAAGCCATCCCTCTGACGTCGATCGTACTTGAGACAGACTGTCCCTATATGGCTCCGGTTCCGCACCGGGGAGAACGCAATTGTTCACTCTACCTGCCGCTTGTTGCGGAGGCCATTGCCGAATTGAAGCATGTCACACCGGAAGAGGTCTGCGAACAGACCCGGGAAAATGCAGAAAGGTTGTACCGAATTTCATGAGCGCATTACTGACGGCACCGTACGAAACCCGGAGAATACTGGACAAATATGGCATTCATGCCAAGAAAAAATACGGCCAGAATTTCCTGATTGACGCCGGGATCGTGGAGGGAATTATCCGTTCTGCCGCAATCACAAAGCAGGACTGCGTGCTCGAAATAGGCCCGGGTATCGGCACCATGACGCAGGTTCTGTCCCTGGAGGCAGGCCATGTGGTTGCCGTGGAGATCGATGAAGGACTGAGACCTGTCCTTGCGGAAACCCTGGATGCCTGCACAAACGTTACCGTCCTGTTTCAGGATATCCTGAAGACAGACATTGCGGCGATCTCACGGAATTACAATCAGGGCAGAAAACTTAAATGCGTAGCTAATCTTCCCTATTACATCACTACACCGATTCTGCTGCAGCTTCTGCGGGAAAATTCCTGTTTTGACAGCATCACGGTCATGGTGCAGAAAGAGGTCGCCCAGCGGATCCTTGCCACCTGCAGGGACGCGGAATACGGTGCGCTGTCCCTGGCAGTACAGTATTATGCGAGGCCGGAAGTGGCGATGGCGGTTCCGCCGTCTTCCTTTATTCCGCGGCCCGGCGTGGACTCTGCCGTCCTGAATCTGAACGCCTTTGAGGCTCCTCCGGTCGAAGCAGATGCGGACTATCTGTTCGCAATCGTACGCGCTGCGTTCAATCAGCGCCGCAAAACCCTTGCAAATGCCCTGTCTCATGGCCTTTCCTACCAAGGCTACAGCCCGGACAGGGATGCAGTTGTCCGGGCACTCCGCGAAATGGACCTGCCAGCAGACATTCGCGGGGAGCGTCTCTCACTGGAAGATTTCGCACGTCTGACTCACATTCTTCACGCCTGATTACAATCCGGCGAAACGGCTATTTTACGGGCTTTTTCGCCGGATTTCGTCATTTTGACATCAAAAAGTGCGTATGCTACACTCTAATTTGAATTATTATCGGGGATCGTGTGCGCCCGCAGATATGAATTACGGAAAATCCGCATCGGCGGCATTTTTGATGCTTTCCGTCATAAGAGGAATCGGGAGTTGGACAAGTACGAGTATAAGATCAGTCTCAATGAAATCAATCGTCTGATTTCTGAGCATCGTTTTCAGGAAGCTGCTCAGATTGCTGACACAATTGACTGGAACAGGGTTAAAACAGTCACGACTTTATGCAAAATCAGTGACGTTTATAAGGCCAACCGGGAATTTACCAAGAGCCGGAAGGTTCTGCTTCTCGCACTTAAGCGCAGCCCCGGCACTCCGGAAATCATCTATAACCTGTGTGAGCTCACTATTTACCTGTACGGGCAGAACGGAATGCAGAGTGATCTGGCTTCCGCCCTTCAGCTGCTGCAGGAATATCAGGCAGCAAGGCCCGGGGATCCCAGAAGGCTCATACTTCAATATAAGATGTACAAGGTTTCTCCCGTGTCGGATGAGGAGAAAATATCTATACTTGAACAATTAAAGAAGGAACAGCATTCCGCCCGCTGGGGCTATGAACTGGCTGTCCTGTATCAGAAAGCAGGTGAGGACGGGAAAGCCAGGGAGGAATGCCGCAGTATCACATCCTCGTTTCAGGGAAAGTATGCGGATCGTGCGGCTGATTTGTATGCCGAACTTCTGAAGAAGGACGAAGTTCCGCTGAAGGATCCGGAGACAGAAGGGGAAGAGGAAGCTGCTGCGCCCCAGGAAACGGAAGCCGGGAAAACGGAACCGGATACGGTGGAATTGCCGGAGGAGAAAACGGTGCCGGCTTCCCGGGAAGAAACCGGCAGGGAGCCCGCCGGACATTCCGGAGAGGACCAGGCTGCCAAAGAGGCCGCAGCCCGGATTGAACGGGAGCTGACGAAAGAGGAAGGCGAGGAAGACGGCAGTACGGAGAATCATCCCATGACGGTGGGAGAAGCCATGGAAGCCGCCGCCCGCAGGGACGCGGAGAGTGAAACGCACAGGGAAGGGGAAGACGCATCCGGCTATGAAGCGAATGTAGCTGCTGGTATGGAGGATCTCTTTACCGCGGAGGAAGAACACCCGAAAGCCGCGCTTTCCGAAGAGACACCCTCTCCGGAAGCGGATGAAGCAACCGGCCAGATGTCCATCAATCAGGTGATGGATGAGTGGGAGCGGATCCGCAGGGGGATCCGTACGGCCAATGACGAGAAGCGTGCCCAGCGGATCATGGAAGACACAGGAGCCCTGCTTCACGATTTCGACGTCACTGCACAGCACGGCCTGCTGGAAGATATCGAAAAAGGTACAGAGAGGCACAGGAGAAGAGTCCGTTCCGGTTACCGGGAGGACCTGCCGGATGGACGGCCTGCCCGGAGAAGCCCCTCCGACGCACAGCCGCGCTACCATGATTCATACTATACACAGTCTGACAGAGGTCTCGATCCGGAGGATCACTCTGATCAGGGTGAGGCATATGACCCGGAAGAGAGAACCTATCCGGAGCAGGATTCCTACCCGGAGGAAGGAGTGTATCAGGATTCCTATCCGGAGGAGGGAACGGATCCGCAGGGGTCTGATTATCCGGCTGAGGCAGCGGGCAGTGAAGGCAGGTATGATTCGCCGGACACTGACCGGCAGGTATCCCATGAGACCCTGTGGTCCGAGACAGCTGCGGTGGATCTGCCTTCGGTGGAAGATATTTCTTCCGGGGAAGCTATTGCTGCAGGGCAGGTTTCCGCAGAAGCTCCTGCAGAGGAGGCCGTCACGGATTATGGGGCAGGGACTGCGCCCGAGCCGGAACCTGCGGCAGCGGATACGGATGCAGATGTTGTGCGCACGGAAGACCCTTCTGCTGAAAAGGAGCAGGAGACAGAGGAAGAGACTGCTGTCAATGTAGATGTCCGCTATCAGCCTTCCGGGCAGAAGACAGAAGATCCGATGGAAACCATTGCCACCCGCAAGTGGAACCCGGACGAAATCCGGAAAGCTCTGGAGGAGCAGGAAGCCCGCGCAAGGTCAGAAGCACTTGCCGAGGTGCGTGGAACTGACCGGCAGCAGGAAAAATCCGGCAAGGAGCAGTCCGGAAAACCGGACCTGATCGCGGAGGAAGAATCCGCTGCTCCGGTTCCTGTGGAAGAGGGGACACCCGCCGGGGAAGCATCTGAGGGGGAAGAAGGACCTGCTGAGGAGATTCCTGCAGCAGAAGAGTCATCTGCCGCAGAGGAATCTGTGGAAGCGGAGGAACTGTCCGAATCCGGCAAGGAGACGGATACAGCTCCGGCAGCAGATGACAGGGAACCGGAAGAGGGCATCCCGGAACCGGAGGCAATACAGCAGTCAGATATAGCTGAGAACGGCACAGGGACAGACGGGCAGACAGCCCCGGCAGACGAGCCGGCTCCCGCTGCCGTGATCCGCACAGTACACAGCAGCAAAGGTGTACCCTCCCGGCTTCCCGGGGATGCCGTCATCCGGACAGAAACCGGCAGGACCCTGACCCTGGAGGAAGCGCGGCTGTTCGGCCCGATCCTTCGCGTGGAGCAGAACCATCGCCAGATTCTTGCCGCCCTGGATCAGATTTCTCTTGCGTCTTATACAGGGAACCTGATCATCTGCGGCGGCGAAGCTACTGCGCTGAAAACCGCACAGGGCATACTGGAGATTACCCGCAAGAGTGACTCCAACTTTACCGGCAGGATTGTGAAGGCTACCGGCTCTGCGCTTAACCGGCTCAGCACGGACAAGTTCGCGAAAACCATCGAAAAAATCGAAAACGGCGCCCTGATTGTAAGCCGCGCCGCAGAAATGGACGAAGAGACTGTGACAAACCTTCATCGCCAGCTTGAGGGCAGGGAGCATGGGCTCATTGTCATCCTCATGGACGTGAAAAAGATGCTGGCGCCGTTCCTGAAACGGTTTCAGGACAAGCTGGGCAGCTTTACCGCAAGGATCGAAATCCATCCGCTCAACGACAGGGCGCTGGTATCCTACGGAAAGGATTACGCAAAGAGCCAGGACTATTCACTGGATGAATTTGCCGAAATGGCCCTGCATTCGCGGATTTCGTCCATGCAGACTTCCAAGCATCATGTGACTCTGAAGGAAGTTCGGGATATCGTGGATGAGGCGATCAGTTATGCTTCCAGGAAAAATCTTGCAGCATTGTTCGCAATCCTTTCGAGAAAAAGATATGATGCGGATGACCGCATCATCATCCGGGAGAAGGATTTCACGCACTATTGACGGGTAACGCACTGCTGCCCTGCAGGAGGACAGCAGACATAATAATCTTAAAGAAGGTGGAGTGGTATGGCAGCAGGAAAATCGGGAGCATCCGGCGCAGTCGGGGCTGCGTCAGGAAAAGGGAAAAAACAGACAAAGCGGGCTGCGTCATCCGGACAGGGGAAGGAGAGGGTTTTCATTTCTTCCGATGACTGTTACCTTTTCGGACAGGGGACCCATTATGATATTTATAAGAAGCTGGGCGCACATCCTTCCATAGAGAACGGGACGGAAGGCGTCTATTTCGCCGTCTGGGCACCGAATGCTGCCGCGGTCCATGTCATCGGCTCTTTCAATGACTGGAAGGAAGATCAGTATGAAATGCACGAGGTGAACAGCGGAGGAATCTGGGAGCGATTCATTCCCGGAGTGAAGGAAAACGAGCTGTACAAATTCCTGATCACGACTCCGGCAGGCGCGAAGATCTATAAGGCGGATCCTTATGCAAACTACGCGGAGCTTCGTCCGGGCACGGCATCAAGGATTACAGATCTCTCCGGCTTTGCATGGACGGATGAGTCCTGGATGGATCAGCGTGCCCGGAAGGATCCGAACAGGGAACCGATGGCAGTCTATGAGTGCCACATCGGCTCCTGGATGAAACATCCGGATGGCGGAGACGGGTTCTATACCTATCGGGAATTTGCGGATCGTCTGGTATCCTATCTGAAGGAAATGCCATTCACCCATGTGGAGCTGATGGGTATTCTGGAGCATCCCTTTGACGGCTCCTGGGGATACCAGGTGACAGGTTATTACGCGCCCACTTCCCGCTATGGCTCCCCGAAGGATTTCATGTATCTCGTCAACCGGCTTCACAGGGCCGGCATTGGTGTGATTCTTGACTGGGTGCCGGCACATTTCTGCCCGGATGAGCACGGCCTCGCTAGATTCGATGGACAATGCATTTACGAAGATCCCGATCCGCGCAGGGGAGAACATCCTGACTGGGGAACCAAGATTTTCAATCTTGCCAAGCCGGAGGTGAAGAACTTTCTCATTGCCAATGTCCTGTACTGGATCCGGGACTTCCATATCGATGGAATCCGCGTGGATGCGGTCGCGTCGATGCTGTATCTGGATTACGGCAAAAAGGAAGGACAGTGGCTCCCTAATAAGTACGGCGGCAATAAGAATCTGGACGCCATTGAGTTTTTCAGGCATCTGAACTCCGTGGTGCGCGGCTCCTATCCCGGCTTCATTACCATCGCGGAGGAATCGACTGCCTGGCCGAAGGTAACCAGCCAGGTAGGGGATGACGGTCTTGGCTTCTCCTTCAAGTGGAACATGGGCTGGATGCATGACTTCTGTGAGTATATGAAGCTGGATCCGGTAATGAGATCCGGCTCCCATTATTCCCTGACGTTCGCAATGAGCTACAACAACGCGGAGAATTATATTCTGCCTCTGTCACACGATGAGGTTGTCCACCTGAAATGTTCCATGGTAGAGAAGATGCCGGGCTACGAGGTAGACAAGTATGCCAATCTACGGGTAGGCTACACCTATATGATGGGACATGCCGGGAAGAAGCTCCTGTTCATGGGACAGGAGTTCGGCCAGGAAAGGGAATGGTCGGAGGCAAGGGAGCTGGACTGGTTCCTGCTGCAGAACAAGCTGAACAGCGGCATGCAGAAGTATTTTGCGGAGCTGCTGAAGATATACCGCAAGTATCCCTGCATGCATGAGATTGATAATGACTGGGCGGGCTTCGAATGGATCAACGCGGATGACAAGGATCGCAGCATCTACAGCTTCTACAGGAAGTGTCCGGATGATAAGCGCAAAATCCTGTTTGTCCTCAACATGACCCCTGTGGAGTACAAGGGCTACCGGGTAGGCGTACCTGCCAATAAGACCTATAAGCTCCTGCTCAACAGCGCGCAGGAACAGTACGGAAGCAATGTCTATACGGATGTGCCGAAATCCCTGAAGGCACATATGGGTGACTGTGATTACAAACCCCAGTATCTGGAATTCGACCTGCCGGCATACGGCGCACTGGTGTTTGAATTCCAGAGCTGAAAGACAAGGAGAGGAAGCACGACCGGGAATGACACAGACGAATTTATTAAATGACAAAACCATTCTGGTGACCGGCGGAACAGGTTCTTTCGGGCATCAGTTCATCAAATATGTACTTTCCCACTATTCACCGAAGAAGATTATCGTGTACAGCAGGGACGAGTATAAACAGTTCGTGATGTCCAATGAGGAGCCGTATAAGTCGAACAGCAGGATCATGCGGTTTTTCATAGGTGATGTGCGCGACAAGGAGAGGCTGGAGCGCGCTATGGAGGGCGTGGATTACGTTGTACACGCGGCCGCGCTGAAACAGGTTCCCGCCTGTGAATATAATCCAGCGGAAGCCATCAGGACCAATGTTCACGGAGCCATGAATGTCATTGACGCAGCACTGGACCGCGGCGTGAAAAAGGTTGTCGCGCTGTCCACGGATAAGGCGGTGAATCCCGTCAACCTGTACGGCGGCACCAAGCTGGTTTCGGATAAACTGTTTATTGCAGCCAATGCGTATGCGGGAAACAAGGACACCAGCTTTTCCATCGTCCGGTATGGAAATGTCGCCGGGAGCCGCGGCTCCGTGATCCCGTTCTTCCGCAGTCTGATTGCGAAGGGCGAGACAACGCTGCCGATCACGGATTATCGTATGACCCGCTTCTGGATCAGCCTGGAGCAGGGCGTGGAACTGGTGATCAAAGCACTGGAAGAGGCGCATGGCGGGGAAACCTTCATTTCCCGGATTCCTTCCTTTTATGTAAAGGATCTTGCTGAGGCACTGCTTCCGGGCTGCAAGACCATCGAAACGGGAATCCGGCCCGGCGAGAAGCTTCACGAGGTAATGGTAACTGCGGAGGACGCCCCCAATACGCTCGAGTTCGAGAAGAACTATATTATTTATCCGCAGATTGTATTCAATACCCGTCAGGTCCGTGATCCTGCAGGGAAACCGGTTGAAGACGGTTTCGTATATTCCTCCGGCACGAACCGGGAGTGGCTGTCTGTGGAACAGATCCGCGAATTACTGAAAACCGTGGAGGAACACTGATTTGACGAAACCTGCAGTGGAGGGTGGATCTCCCGTCTGCGCGAGCAAACTGTATTATTCCCATCAGTATATTGATGAAGCGGATATCCGTGCGGTTACAGATGTCCTGAAGAGTGATTACCTGACAACAGGGCCGCACATTGCGTCTGCGGAGAGCAGACTGTGCGAGGTAACCGGTGCAGAATATGCGGTCCTGTGTGCCAATGGAACCGCGGCACTTCATATTGCGTGTATGGCAGCAGGGCTCGGGAAGGGGGATGAGGTCATCACCACACCCATTACCTTTGCCGCTTCTGCCAACTGCGCCCTCTATGTAGGAGCAAAGCCGGTCTTTGCGGATATTGATCCGAAAACCTACAACCTTGATCCCGCTTCCACAGAGGTACACATTACGGAACGGACCCGCGCGGTTGTCGCGGTGGATTTCGGAGGCCAGTCTGTGGATGAGGATGCCTTTCTCGCCCTGAAGGAGAAATACGGCTTCACCTATATCGAGGATGGCGCGCATGTCATCGGCACAACCTACCGGGGAAGACCCAACGGCTCGTTTGCGGATATGACAACACTTTCGTTTCACGCAGTGAAGACCATCACAGGAGGCGAAGGCGGCGCGGTAGTGACGAATGATCCGAAGCTCTATGAGAAGCTCCTGCTGTACCGCACGCACGGAATCACGCATGAGTCTTCCCTGATGGAGCATACACCGGATGGCCCCTGGTATTATGAGATGCTGGCGCTTGCACCGAACTACCGGATCACCGATATGCAGGCTGCGCTCATCGAATCCCAGCTCGACAAGCTTCCGGAATTTTCTGCGCGCAAGAAGGATATCGTCAGAAGGTATGACGAGGCGTTCCGCACTCTTCCTGCACTGCGGGTACAGGAGGAAACACCCGGGTCCGATACGGTCCGGCACCTTTATATCCTGCGTGTCAATCCGGATCACTGCCGCATCAGCCGCAGACAGTTCTTCGACGCGATGGCGGCGGAAAATATCATCTGCAATGTACACTATATTCCGGTGTACTATTTCCCGTATTACGAAAGGCTCGGATATAAGCGGGGACTGTGCCCCAACGCGGAGCAGTATTATGAAGAGGCGTTCACCATCCCGCTCTATTATGCAATGCGCGATGAGGATGTCGACCACGTGATAGAAGCGGTTACGAAGATCGCCCGCTGGTACCAGATCTGAACAATACCGCATCTGCGGCGTAAGGAGAGAAATGAAGCTGTCGGTCATCGTCCCGGTCTATAATATGGCGTCAGATGACCGGCTTTCCTATACCATGGATTGTCTGCTTCATCAGACGATCCGCGATTTTGAGATTGTGGCGGTGGATGACTGCTCGACGGATGCATCCGGGCAGATACTGCAGGAGCTGCAGCGGCAGCATCCGGATCTTGTGAAGGTTTACCGTACGCCCCGCAATCTGCATCAGGGCGGAGCGAAGAATCTGGGACTCCTGCATGCATCCGGCGACTTTATCGCGTTTATCGATGCGGATGACTGGGTTGTTCCGGACTATTTCGAGCGTCTCCTGAACAGGGCAGAGGCAACCGGTGCGGATGTAGTCGGCACGGACTACAGTCTGGTCTATGAGCACACCATGACACCCGGCAGGGTTGTTCACAACAACCAGCCGTCACAGGCGGGAGTTCTGGACGAGGACCGGCTGCGTTCCCTGATGCTGGATTTCGGATCACTCTGTGTTAAAATCTTCCGCAGAGAGATCATTCTGGATTGCCCATCCCGCTTTCCCGAAGGGATATTTTACGAAGATAACGCGCTGGCACGGACCTGGGTCAGCCGGATGCACCGTTTCGAATATATTCCGGAACCACTCTATTTCTATTATCAGCACAGCGATTCTACCGTCCATACGGTGACGAGACAGCGGCTGGAGGATCGGCTGACATCCGCACGTATTATGCTGAAGGAAGCCCGGCATTACGGCTATTTCGACCGGTTCCGCCCGGAGCTGGAATATTCGTTTCTTGTTTTGTTTTACAAAAATACGCTCTTTTCCTGCATGAGACAGATGCGGGAGAAGGGAAAATATACCTTTATCCGCGGCCTTGGCAGGGAGATGTCCCGGACATTTCCGGATTTTGAGAAAAACCCCTACTACAGGGAGCGTACAAACGAAGAGGAACAGCATTTCCTGCATCTGTGCATTCACGCACCGCTGCGTTTTTATGTGTCGTACCAGCTCCTTTGGTGGCTTCGGGACCATTGGTACGGGAAAAGCTGACAGGCGAAACCGCCTTCGTGAATTTTGAATGGTTGAATACTTCTGACACCTGAAACCAATGGATAAGGAGAAAAGGACATGGGAGTAAAATCAGACATTGAGATTGCACAGGAAGCCACATTGCTGCCAATTACAGAAATTGCACAGCAGCTTGGAATTCCTCAGGACGAACTGGAGCCGTACGGACGCTTCAAGGCGAAAATCGGGGAGGGATGTCTGGACAGTGTAAAGGATCGGCCGGACGGCAGACTGATCCTCGTGACAGCCATCAATCCCACACCTGCGGGAGAAGGTAAGACGACGATCAGCATCGGCCTTGCAGATGCGTTTCACCAGCTGGGCAAAAAGGTCTGCCTTGCCCTGCGCGAGCCTTCACTGGGCCCATGCTTTGGTGTGAAGGGAGGTGCTGCCGGGGGCGGTTACGCGCAGATTGTCCCCATGGAGGAACTCAATCTCCACTTCACCGGCGATTTTCATGCGATTACCAGTGCAAACAACCTTCTTGCTGCTGCAATTGATAATCATCTGCATTTCGGCAACCCGCTCCGGATCGATCCGACCCGCATTGTGTGGAAGCGCTGCATGGACATGAATGACCGTGCACTTCGCAATATTACGGTAGGCCTGGGCGGACACGGGAACGGACCGGTCAGGGAGGATCATTTTGTCATCACGGCTGCTTCGGAAATCATGGCCATATTCTGTCTGGCGGATAACAGGGAGGACCTGCGCAGACGTCTGTCCAGGATTGTTGTGGCATACAATTACGACGGGGAGCCGGTGACGGCAGGTCAGCTGAACTGTGTGGGTGCCATGATGGCCCTTCTGAAAGATGCACTCCAGCCGAACCTCATGCAGACGATAGAGCACACACCGGCACTCGTTCATGGAGGCCCCTTTGCCAATATCGCGCACGGCTGCAATTCCGTCCGGGCAACACACGCCGCGCTGAAAATGGCGGACTATGTCATCACGGAAGCCGGCTTTGGCGCGGACCTTGGTGCCGAGAAATTCATGGATATCAAGTGCCGTATGTCCGGACTGAAGCCTTCTGCGGCGGTTCTGGTTGCAACGGTTCAGGCATTGAAATATAACGGCGGTGTTCCGAAGACAGACCTGAAGAAGCCGGATCTCGAAGCCCTGAAGAAGGGGATCGTCAACCTGGAAAAGCACATTGAGAACCTTCAGCAGTATGATGTGCCGATTGTGGTAGCCATCAATTCCTTCATCACGGATACCCCGGAGGAGGAAAAGTTTATTGAGGATTTCTGCAGGGAGCATGGCTGTGAATTCGCAAAGGCAACCGTGTGGGGAGAAGGCGGCAAAGGAGGACTGGAGCTGGCACGGAAGGTTCTGGAGACGATGGATACCAAACCGTCAGGATACCATCCGCTCTACGATCTGGAGCAGCCTCTTACGGCGAAGATTGAGACGATCGCAACCCGGATTTACGGCGCGGACGGCGTGGAATATACCGCTTCTGCTGCCAAATCCCTGAAAAAGCTTGAGGAGCTTGGCTTTGGCAGCCTTCCGGTCTGCATTGCCAAGACACAGTATTCCCTTTCGGACGACCAGCATAAGCTGGGTCGTCCGCGCAACTTCCATATCACGGTCAGGGATGCCTATGTTTCGGCGGGTGCCGGATTTGTCGTTGTGCTGACAGGAGAAATTATCCAGATGCCCGGGCTTCCTCGCGTTCCCGCGGCGGAGAGCATCGATGTGGATGTCTCCGGGCAGATCACCGGATTGTTCTGAGCCGGCTTAACAAGCGGCGGAAACAGGCCTATACTGATCATGTAGTGCACAATGGGGTGCAGGACAGGGGATAACCTCTGTCCTGCACTTTTTTCACAGGATTTCGCGGGCCCGTAATCCGGACATCCGGAGACCGGGATCCTTTGCGGCTGAGGGCATCGGAATGAAATCAATGCAGATAAATCTGCTGCCGGCGGGAGACCGGGCGCTGGTAGCGGATTTCGGAAATGTGATAGAGGAACAGGTCAATAACCGCGTGCATTCCCTGCGGCGATGGCTCGAACAGCAGCAGATTCCGGGTATCCGGGAGCTTCTGCCGACATTCCGGTCGCTGATGGTTGTCTATGATCCGGCGGTTATTTCCTACGATGTGCTGTGCGGCAGAATCCGCAGTTTCGGGGATGGGGATACCGCGACTGCTGAGACCGGCAGGGAGATTCTGGAAATTCCCTGCTGCTACGGCGGAGATCGCGGGCCGGATCTGCCGGGACTGTCTGACCTTACGGGGCTGTCCGGGGAGGAGATCATCCGGATTCACAGCGGTACAGTTTATAAGATTTACATGCTGGGCTTTCTGCCCGGTTTTGTTTATCTCGGAGGTCTGGATCCGAGAATTGCGGCCCCGCGTCTTACGACACCCCGCACGGTGATTCCTGCAGGAAGCGTCGGGATCGGAGGTTCACAGACGGGAGTTTATCCGATTGCCTCTCCCGGAGGATGGAGGCTGATTGGCTCAACGCCGGTCCCGTTTTATGACCCGGGTGCGGCGGAGCCGATTCTGTGCAGGGCGGGTCAGTATATACGTTTCATTCCGACCGGACCGGATGCCTGCGAGGAGATCGCCGCCAGGGTCCGGGAGGGAAAATATCAAGTGAAGATTGTGCATGAATCGGGGAAGGTGATCTGAAATGAGTATCAGAGTCATACAGCCCGGAATTCTGACAACGGTGCAGGATGCCGGCCGCTTCGGTTATATGGATTCCGGTATCGGCCCGGGCGGGGTCATGGATGCAGAGGCTTATGCTGCGGGGAACCTTCTGACTGGCAATCCCCCCGACGCTGCGGTACTGGAAATGACACTGGCGGGAATCACAGCTCAGTTTACGGAGGACACGGTCATTGCCCTGACGGGAGCGGATATGAATGCTTCCCTTGACGGGGTCAGGATCCCTGCCTATCAGAGGATATCGGTGCGGAAGGGGCAGACGCTGAGCATGGGGAGTGCAGTAAGGGGCCTGCGGGCGTATCTGGCCGTGGCGGGCGGCATCGATACTCCCCCTGTTATGGGAAGCCGCTCCACGAATCTGAAGTGTCATTTCGGAGGATATGAGGGACGTCCGCTGCAGGCAGGCGACACGATTCCCGTTGGCAGGCCGGCTGACAGCGAAGGGGTCACAATTCCCTGCGGGGAAGAAAACCGTTCCCTGCGCCCCGATTTTCCGGGCAATATCCAGGTACGTGTCGTCGCCGGTCCGCAGGCAGATGCTTTCACTGTGGGCGGCTGGGAGACGTTTCTTACGACGCGGTATGTGGTGACCAGCGAAAGTGACCGGATGGGAATGCGCCTGGCCGGCCCTCCGATCGAGAGCGTGAACGGGGTAGACATTGTATCGGACGGGATTGTATCCGGCTCTGTTCAGGTGCCTAAAAGCGGTACGCCGATCATCCTGATGACGGATCATCAGACAACAGGAGGCTATGCCAAGATTGCGACGGTATGCAGCTTTGACCTGCCGAAGCTGGCACAGCTGCGCCCGGGGCAGACGGTTTCCTTCCGGAGAATCAGTGTGAAGGAGGCTCAGAACCTCTACTGTCATCCGGAGCTCCGAAACCGGACGCCGGATCTGAAAATAGCAATTTCTGCCGGACGAAGAGCACAGGGAAACAACAGACAGGGAAGAGCCGGAAGAAGAACAGCCTTATATACAGGAATGAACAGGAGGAAATCATGGACTATGCGCATGCACTACCGAAAGAGGTAAGGGAAAAATTCAGAACGGGGGAGCTTGACGGGCAGACATCCGGAATGTGTGAGGGGTATGCACAGGCGAATCTGGTATGCCTTCCGAGGGAGCTGGCATACGATTTTCTTCTGTTTGCGCAGAGGAATCCCAGACCATGCCCGCTGCTGGAGGTATCCGATACCGGCTCCCGCACGCTGCATACGATTGCCCCGGGTGCAGATCTTGCCACGGACCTTCCGCGTTACCGCATTTATCAGAAGGGAGAGCTGCAGGGAGAATACACGGATGTCCGTCCGTACTGGCGGGATGATCTTGTCAGCTTTCTGATCGGCTGCAGCTTCTCGTTTGAGGGAGACCTCCTCGCCGCCGACGTACCGGTGCGCCAGATCGAGGAGGGCAGGAATGTTCCCATGTACAATACGAACATTGCCTGCCAGCCGGCAGGCGTCTTCCATGGCAGCATGGTGGTGTCAATGAGACCGATTCCCTATGCGCTGGTTCCGAAGGCTGTACAGATCACCGGACAGATGCCGCGTGTTCATGGCGCACCCATTCATATCGGGGATCCGGAAGTAATCGGAATTCACGATCTGGCGCATCCTGACTATGGGGAGATGGTTACCATTCATGAAGGCGAGGTGCCGGTATTCTGGCCATGTGGTGTGACGCCCCAGAATGTCATCATGGCATCAAAGCCGGATTTCTGCATCACCCACTCCCCGGGGCATATGCTGATCACGGATATCAAGAATGTGAACCTGAAGTATTGATACTTTTTCCGCTTTAATCGTGAAATAGAACAAGGAGAAATTCCGATGGGACTGTGTGTGGATTTGAACTGTGATATGGGTGAAAGCTTCGGAAATTATAAAATCGGGATGGATGAGGAAATCGTCCCGCATATTTCCTCCGCAAATGTTGCGTGCGGGTTTCATGCATCCGATCCGGTTGTCATGCAGAAGACGGTGCAGCTGTGTAAGGACAGCGGAACTGCAGTCGGGGCACATCCGGGTTTTCCGGATCTGTCCGGCTTTGGCCGTCGTCAGATGAAGGTATCGCTGGCGGAGCTGAAGGCTATGGTCATGTATCAGGTGGGAGCGCTGAAGGCCTTTACCACAGCGGCCGGGCTGAAGCTGCAGCATGTGAAACCCCATGGAGCCATGTATAACATGGCAGGAAAGGATCATGACATGGCACTGGCAATCTGCGAGGGAATTGCCGCTGTGGATCCTTCCCTGATTCTTCTGGGCCTGTCCGGCTCCGAGCTGGTGAAGGCGGCCAGGGAGACAGGCCTGAAGGCTGCAAGCGAGGTCTTTGCAGACCGGGCGTACGAGGAAGACGGCTCGCTGGTTGCCAGGACGAAACCCGGAGCCATGATTACGGACGAAAACGAGGCTATCTCCCGCGTGATCGGTATGGTGAAGGATCACAGGGTTACGGCCATCACAGGCAGGGAGGTTGAGGTTGCCGCGGATTCCATCTGCCTGCATGGAGATTCCCCCAAGGCAGTCCTGTTCGCACAGAGGATCAGTGCTGCGCTTCAGGAAGAGGGAATTGAGATCCGTCCCATGTCAGATATCGTTTCCGCCTGACGGATATATCCGGGATTCACCTGACGGGCGCCTTGCTGACAGTTATTGTGAATATGCTTAATGAAAGTCTGCTGGTGCAGACACAGCCATTCAGGGGAGATAGAGGGAGAACAGGATGAACGGGAAAATTGAGGAAATCATACTGCGGCATGGCCAGAGGGGGATGCAGATACTTCGTGACTACCTGTCCCCGGCATGGGCGGAGGATGCCGCAAGGGCGATCCTGGGCTGGAAGAAGGGAACGGTCCTTCTGACAACCGGATTTTATGTCGCCGGCTACGCGGAAACAGACGGTCCGGCGGGAACCATGACGCTTGCGAAGGCGCTGGAGCAGCTCGGATACCATCCGGTTATCGTGACGGACCGCTTCTGCGAACATTTCTTTGAACTGAAAAACCTGGAGACGGTCTACGTCCCCATGGATGCCGGAACGGAGGATTATCGCAGAATTCTGGAAAGGTTCAGGCCGGCCGGAATGATTTCCATTGAGCGGTGCGGACTGAATACGGAGGGGGATTACGCCAACATGCGCGGCATATCCATCCGCGAAAATACCGCACGGATCGACACCCTGTTTGATCTTGCGCCGGATTATTCCATCGAAACGATCGGGGTCGGGGACGGCGGTAATGAGATCGGAATGGGCAATGTAGCAGAAATCATTGCCGGCAAACTGTCTCTCGTTCCCTGCAGGACGAAAACGAGTTATCTCGTTATTGCAAGTGTATCCAACTGGGGAGCCTATGGCGTCACAGCTTACCTGTCGCAGCTGTCAGGAAAGGATGTTTTCCTCTCCTTCAGTGAGATAGAACAGTTTATCCGGGATACGGTAGCGATCGGCTCTGTTGACGGGATTACCCATGAACGGATCAGCCACGTCGATGGATTTGACGAGGCCGTGGAACAGGAGATTCTGGATGCGCTTCATGCGGCCATCCGCCCGGAGGAGCCATGAATCTTTTTGAAATTGTCGGACCGGTGATGGTCGGACCCTCGAGCTCCCATACAGCAGGCGCGGTGAAGATCGGCAATGTCTGCCGTAAGCTGATGTCGGAGCCGGTAACGGATGCGAGGATACTGCTGCACGGTTCTTTCCTGGCAACCGGGAGGGGCCATGGAACGGACCGTGCCATTGTAGCGGGACTTCTGGGGCTGCAGGTGGATGATTCACGAATTCCGGACAGCATGCGCCTTGCTTCAGATGCGGGAATGAAGGTGGAATTCGGCAGCGCGGACCTCGGAGAAGAGGCTCATCCGAATTCCGTAAAGCTGTATCTGAGGGGCAGCTCCGGCAAGGAGCTGGAAGTGGTAGCTGCATCGATTGGCGGCGGCAGGATACGGATCTGCGAAATCGACGGACTGACCGCCAATTTCAGCGGTGACTGCCCGACGCTGATTGTCCATAATCTGGATCAGCCCGGGCATGTCGCGGAGGTCACCAGTATGCTGCAGCATAAATCCGTGAACATCGCATCCATGCAGCTGTACCGCTCCTCGCGTGGTGGTCATGCGGTCATGGTGCTGGAGTGTGATCAGGAGGTTCCGCGGGAATCCATTCACTGGCTGGAACATCTCGAAGGAGTGGAAAAGGTGACATATTACAGCCTGCTGCAGGACGGGGAATGCTGAATGTACGGATCATTGGAGGAAATCCTTGCAGTATCTAAGCAGAGCGGACTACCCTTCTGGAAGGTGGTTCAGCTGGAAGACTGCAGGGAAGAAGATATAACGGAAGAAACTTCTTTTGAGAAGATGAGGGAAATGTACCGTGCGATGCGTGACACGGATCAGGCTTATGATCCTGCCCTGCAGTCAGCGAGCGGTCTCGTCGGAACCGATGGTGCGAAGGTAAGAGAAAGGCGTCTTGCCGGGAAGCTTCTGTCAGGGGATCTCATGGGTCTTGTGATGGAGCGTGCCCTGCGGACAGCGGAATCGAATGCATGCATGAAAAGGATTGTCGCCGCACCGACGGCAGGAAGCTGCGGGGTCATGCCCGCTGTGCTTCTGACGATTCAGGAGCACCTGCAGCTGGGTGAGGAGCGGATGACCGAAGCCCTGTACACGGCGGCGGGAATCGGGGGAGTGATTGCCTTGCGGGCGTCGCTTTCCGGAGCGGAGGGCGGATGCCAGGCGGAAATTGGCTCAGCTTCAGCCATGACCGCCGGCGCCGTAGTTTATCTGAGCGGCGGCAGTGCGTCTCAGATGACGCAGGCGGCGGCGCTGGCACTGAAGGGTCTGCTGGGTCTTGCCTGCGATCCGGTTGCCGGACTCGTGGAGGTTCCCTGTGTCAAACGCAACGTAATTGGTGCTGTCAACGCCATCACCAGTGCAGACATGGCCCTTGCGGGAATCCGCAGCCGCATTCCGCCCGATCAGGTTATCGATGCCATGAAGTCCATCGGACACGCGATGTCTCCGGAGCTGCGCGAAACCGGAAAGGGCGGGCTGGCGGCAACCCCGGAAGGAACAGCCATCCTAAACAGGATGAAGCGGCACTGAACGCAGTGATTTAATGATGCTGATACCGGCTGCGCTCCGCGTCCACCGTAGGCTGGAAACGTTTTACTTCCTCCACGATGACGTCGGACAGAACCAGCATGGAAATGAGATTCGGAATGGCCATCAGGGCATTGGCTATATCCGAGAGATTCCAGACCAGATCCAGGGTCTGGGTAGCACCGACGTAGGCAATCAGTGAATAGACAATCCGGTAGATCATGATGACAATGCGGTTCGGGCACAGATATTCCAGTGCCTTTTCACCATGATATTCCCACCCGATAATGGTTGAAAACGCGAACAGCATGATTCCGATGGATACAATGCAGGAACCGAATGCGCCGAGGCTGGAGCTGAAGGCTGCCATGGTCAGCTGCACGCCTTTAAGCGGCGTACCGGCTGCGTCAGCCGTTCCCAGAACGCCGGACGAAGCAATGGTCAATCCCGTAATGGTGCAGACGACAATAGTATCAAAGAACGTGCCGGTCATGTTGATATAGCCCTGGCGGACGGGATCATCCGTTGTTGCGGCAGCGGCCGTGATGGCAGCCGATCCCATTCCTGCCTCGTTGGAAAAGCACCCTCTCGCGACACCGTAACGCATCTCATTCATAACGCTGACGGTGATGGCCCCCAGAATGCCTCCTCCGACTGCGCGCGGAGCAAATGCCATGACAAATACCTGTGCCAGCCCGTTCGGAATGTTGCGGTAATTCAGCAGGATTGAAATGATACTGAAAATCACGTAAAAGATGGCCATAGCCGGCACAACGATACTGGAAACCCTGGAGATGCTTTTGATTCCGCCTACAATGATGAGAAGGGCAAGAACGGTAACCACGATGCCTGTGACCTGTGTCGGGGTGCTGAAGGAGGTCTGAAGCGCAGTCGAGATGGAATTGGCCTGTGTCATATCTCCGATTCCGAAAGAGGCGATGACGGCAAACAACGCAAACAGGAAACCGAGGACCATGCCGAACTTCCTGTTTTTGAAGCCGTTTTTCATGGTATACATCGGTCCGCCGGCCATTTCCCCTTTGGCATTGGTTTCACGGTATTTCACCGCGAGCATGCATTCGGAGAATTTTGTTGTCAGTCCGAACAGAGCGGAGATCTCCATCCAGACCAGAGCGCCGGGGCCGCCGGAAAACATGGCAGTCGCGACACCGACAATATTGCCGGTGCCGATCGTCGCCGCCAGTGCTGTCATCAGCGTTGCAAAAGGGGACACGTCACCGGTTCCCCTTCCGGTCGTCCGTGCCTCTTTTGAGAGTACACTGTGCAGGGCATACCCCAGATTGCGCCACGTCTGGAACCTAAGCCGCACGGTCAGGTAGACACCGGTGCCGACAAGCAGCACCAGCATGACAGGACCCCAGACAAAGCTGTCTACAGCGCTCACTGCATTATTGAATGTTTCCATTTCTCCCTATTCCTTTCACGGTTTCATTTTCGCGGGATTTCCTTCACGATTGGAAATCCCGGCTGCAGTAACAGAATCCGAACCTTATTCCGTAGCTTCCATGAATTCATCAATGAGATGGGACCGGATGTTTTCCAGCATTTCGGGTGCGCCGCCGCCGACAGGCTTTCCGTCGAGCTCATTGACATACAGGCACAGATTCGAGGAACTGGTTACAAGGATCTCCTGTGCGTTCCGCAGCGTATCAAGATCATAGGGAACCTCAGCCACGCCGTAGCCGAGCTTCTTGCACATCCGGATGAGATGTGCCCTTGCAATGCCCGGAAGAATCAGCTCATCCGTCGGCGCGGTATACAGCTTGTTGTCTTTGATGATGTGGCAGTTGCTGTGTGCACATTCCGTAACACGATCCTGCATATTGTGGCGGTACAGGATCGTCTCCTGCGCACCCGCCCGCTTTGCGTGCTCCGCGGCAACACACGACGGAATGAGATTCAGTGTCTTGACATTGCAGTGATAGAAACGGGTATCCTGCTCCGTGATGCATTTAATGGGTGTCTTTCCGTCACGGATTTCAGCAGGCGTCAGGGTAATCCACAGATTTCCGGGTCCTTCCGTGAACACATGATTTCTCGGCCCGCTGCCCCTTGTCACCTGATAATAAACGAAGAGGTTGCCGGTGTCCATTTTCTTCACCAGCTCATTCAGCAGGTCCTTGAGTTCCTGCTTCGTAACGGGCATCTGGATTTCCAGGAGAGCCGCACTGTTGAAGAAGCGGTCAATATGCTCATCAATTGCGAAGATATGGTAGTTGCGGCAGGGACCTGCGTCATAGACACCATCCCCGAACCAGTGAACCCGATCGCTCATCGGGATCATCATCTCATCGATTTCACCATATTTGCCCTTATAATATCCAAGCGTCTTCATGGAATTCCTTTCTGTCTGCAGCCTGCAGGCAAAGACTGGAAACACGTCCCGACGGGACTGTTCCCGGCTGTAAAAAGACACAAAAAAAGCGCCTTCAGAACATAGTTACACCTGTCTGAAGACGCCCTTGTCTCGAACAGAATTGATTGTAAATATCAGTCTCCGAAAAGTCAAGCAGTCATGGTAAGCTTACAGTGAAAGCCGTGCGTCAGTTTTTTCCGGATGGCGGCAGAAAAGGAAGGCACACTGATATGCGTCTGGATAAGGTTCTTGCGGATATGGGGCTCGGAACCCGGACTGAGCTGAAGAAGGCAATCCGGAAAGGGTGTGTGACCGTAAACCGGCAGGTTGTCACGGATGCCGCCTTTTCCATCCGGGAGGAAGAGCCCCCGGAGATCACGTATCTTGGAAAGCGGGTGGAATATCATCCATTTGAATACTATATGATGAATAAGCCTGCAGGAGTCCTTACTGCGACGGCCGACCGGCATCAGCAGACGGTTCTGGACCTGATGAGCGCGGAACGCCGCAGGGACCTGTTCCCGGTCGGCCGCCTGGATAAGGACACGGAGGGTCTCCTGCTCCTGACAAATGATGGAGTCCTGGCGCATCGCCTGCTGGCTCCCAGATTTCATGTTGATAAGCTGTATGAGGCAAAGATCTGCGGCAGCCTGACCGGGGACGATGTCAGGAAATTCCGTGAGGGAATCCGCTATGACGAGAATCTGACGGCGGAACCTGCCGCACTGGAGATTCTCGAAACCGGCGGAAGCAGTTCCAGGGCGCGGATCACCATCCATGAGGGGAAATTCCATCAGGTCAAAAAAATGGTAGAAGCACTGGGGGACGGCAGGAAGGTCATGACGCTAAAGCGGCTGCGTATGGGCCCTCTCGTGCTGGACCCGGCTCTTGCCCCGGGAGATGCAAGACCCCTCACGGAGGAAGAACGGGCGCTTCTGTACCAGTGTGCCGGGATAAGTTATAATCCAAAGACATAAGAAAGAGTTGCAGAAAACTGCGGGACACAAAAAACAATGTTTAATCGGGGGAATCACAGCAGAATAATGCGGCTGCCGGCAATAGCCCTGCTGCTCCTGTGCCTGATGTCCGGAACAGTCCTGCCCGGAATGAAGGCTTACGCAGCGGGCGGAACTCCGTGGGAAGACAGCAGCATACGGGGGGATTTTCCTTCGGAAGACACACTGGATCTGAAGGATGATTTTTATCTGGCCGTCAACCGTCCGTTTCTTATGGAACGGAAGACGGACCCGGAAACCGGAATCGCGTCTGCGTGGGACGACGTCAATGTTCTTTCGGAAAGCAGGCTTCAGGGCATCGCGACGGATCCCGCGCTTACGGGAAACGCTGCAGCACTGGTACGGCATACGTACGCAATGCTGATGGACTACGATACGAGGAATGCACTGGGAATTGCCCCCGGTCTGCCTTACCTGCAGGCAGCGGCGTCCATCGGGTCGATTGCGGATGCCGCCGGGTATGAAGCGGATCCGGAACGCAATTTATCCGGGCTTACGATGGTGAGATTTGCGGCGGGCAGGCCTGCTGCCGGCACAGACCGGCGCCCGGTGGTTCTGGCCAGGGCAAGCCTTTCCCTGAAGGATCCCGCGGAATATACCGCGACGTCACCCGCGGGAGCAAAACTCCGGGCTTACCAGGAACAGGCAGCTGCCTGCATTCTGGAACGCGCGGGTTTCTCCGAAGAGGAAATCCGTACCATACTTAAGGACTGCATGGAATGGGAGACCTTACTCGCTTCCCACTGCAGACCGGATGTATCTCTGAAAGCTTCTGCCGGAAATGGGGCGGAGCTTCTTACCGCGGCACAGGTCCGGGAGCTTGCACCGGATTATCCGCTGGAGGCGGTTCTGGAGGCATGGGGTTTTCCGGAAAACCAGAACTATCTGGTGCCGGACCCGGGTTACCTGTCGTATCTTGGCACCGTCTATGATGAGGACCACTGGGAGGGAATCCGTGCTTATTATCTCGTCCATACTGCACTGTCGCTTGTTACGGACCTGGATGAAACAGTACTGAAGGAGGTCAGGGAGGCAGACGAAGCGGTATATGGTCCCTCCGCGGAGAAGACGCGGTCCGAAACCGCCATGCTTCTGACAAGGAGCTGGCTTCCCGAGGCACTGCAATGCGCTTATGCCGAGAACTATCTGACGGATGAGGAGAGGGACGGGATTCGCGCACTGGTGCGCCGGATTCTGGATTCCTATGAGGAAATTATCCGGCAGCAGGACTGGATGTCAAGAGGTGCGAAAAAAGAAGCCATCCGCAAACTGAACCGGATGACGATCCATGCCGTGATGCCGGAGCAGCTGCCGGATCAGTCCGCACTGAAGGAAAAAGCTTTTGCAGCGGCAACTGTTGTTCAGCTGCATCAGATTCTGAGGCTGGACGCGGTGCGCCGGCAGGCGCAGCTCGTGGAGACAGGGCAGGATCCGGAGCAGTGGGACCTGTCTGTCGAACCTGTCAGCGAAGCCAACGCATGGTATTCCGCGACGGACAATACGATCCATATTCCCGGGGGAATCCTGGAAGGCATTTATTACGCGCCGGATCAGACCGTGGAGCAGCGGCTCGGCGGCATCGGCAGCATCATTGGGCATGAGGTTTCCCACGCGTTTGATCCTTCCGGGGCAGCCTATAATGCAGACGGTAAGCTTTCCGTCTGGTGGAATGCAGCGGACCGGCAGCGCTTTCATGAGCGGGCACAGAAAATTATCCGTTACTATAATGGAATGATTCCGGATCGTGACTTCGGCCCGGAGAATGGCAGCAGAATCTGCGCAGAGGCGATTGCCGACCTCGGAGGAATGAAATGCACACTGCAGATCGCGGAAACGATACCGGGGTTTGACTACAATCAGTACTTCTGTACCTATGCCGGTCTGTTTGCGCGTAAATCCACCCGTGAAGCCGAATGGACGGCCATGATGACACAGTCCTATCCGCTGGATTACCTCAGATGTAATACGGTTGTCCAGCAGTTTGAGGAATTCTATACTACTTATGGAATTTCGGAGGGGGACGGAATGTATCTTGCCCCCGAAGGCAGGATCGGAATGTGGTAGAGGGCTTTATGAGGTGATTATGGGACAGTCAGAACATACAAGGGAAACCGTGAATCTCGAAAGGCTTCAGAAGGAAAACGACCGGCTGAGAAAATTACTGCACTCCTCGGGAATTGATGCACTCACGACTCTGTGGAACAAGGTGACACTGTTCGGCAGCATATTTGAAACAGCCTCGTCCCATCCGGAGGAGCGGTACGTATTTGTCCGCTGGGATGTCAACAATTTTCACCTGATCAACGAAATTTACGGCACACAGGAGGGTGACCGGGTCCTGAAACAGCTGGCGCATCAGTTCGATGCGATGGAGCGCCAGGAGGGACGTGCCCTTTACTGGGGATACATGGGCAATGACAGCTTTGCGGCCTGCTATCTCAGGAAGGATTTTGACGCTGCGAGATTTCAGGGACTCATCGGCAGTGCGTTTGCCGAAATTGAGGCGAAATATAATTTTACGATCAGCATCGGAATGTGTGAATTTGCCGGAAGAGAAGCAGACAATTCCATTGCGGACAAATCCCTGATGGCGCTGCGCTCCATCCTGAACACATCGCAGAACAGCTATGCATGGTATGATGATTCGTTCCGGGAGCGCGCCAGGGAGGCACAGGAGCTCACAGGGGAGATGATGGCTGCCCTGCGGGGAGGTGATTTTGTGCCGTTTTTCCAGCCGCAGTATACCTGCTATGCCAATGAGCGGAAGGAACTGTGCGGAGCGGAAGCGCTCATTCGCTGGCAGCACCCGACAAAGGGACTGATCAGTCCGGGGATCTTTCTGCCGCTCTTTGAAAAGAACGGATTCATCTGGGATATTGACTGGTTTGTCTGGGAGTCCACGGTGCGGTATATCCGCCAATGGCTGGACCAGGGGTATCATGTGCCGCGCATTTCCGTCAACATTTCCCGTGCGGATGTGTTTCATACGGATCTTGTGCAGAATCTGCTGAGTCTTGCAGGCGGGTATGGTGTCTCCCCCGAATATCTCGGGTTCGAAATAACGGCATCGGCCTACTCGGAAATGGACCGGCTGCGTGAGGTCACGGACGGGCTGCGTGAGGCCGGCTTCCGGGTTGTCATGGACGACTTCGGGGATACCTCCGCGTCGCTCGATCTGCTGCGGGATGTACCGGTTGACCAGATCAAGATCGATATGCGGTTTATCAGGGGAGATGAGGACCGCGCGCGAACGATTGTGAAAAATATCGTCGCCACGATCCGGGAGATCGGCTCGGAGGTCATTGCGGAAGGCGTGGAAACGAAAGAGGTTGCAGATTTTCTCCGCTATATCGGCTGCCGGAACGAGCAGGGGTATTATTTTGCCCGTCCCATGCCGGAGGAGGACTTCGAAAAACTGCTGATCTCACAGTAAGGAGGTGCTCATGAAAATCGTTGTATTGTGTGGCGGTCTGTCCACAGAAAGGAAAATTTCGTTTTCCTCCGGGACCAAAGTCTGTGCGGCGCTTCGGTCAAAAGGCCACCGTGCGGTGCTTGTCGATCTGTTTAACGGGCTGGAGGACTATGGTGAGGAAGTGATCTCTCATCCGGAATGTCTGTTTGAACAGCTTCCGGACTTAAGGCCCGTTGTCTTCGACGGCAAGGCCCCGGATCTGGAGGCGGTGAAAAGGGCCCGGAAATACCGCAGTCCCTCCCTGTTCGGGAGGGGTGTCCTGGAAATCTGCAGGGCAGCGGATATGGTCTTCATCGCACTTCACGGACTGAACGGAGAGGACGGCAGGGTACAGGCCGCTTTTGATCTTATGGGAATCCGGTACACGGGCAGCGGATATCTTGGCTCCGGCATGGGCATGAATAAGATCATCACAAAGGAGATGGTCCGCCCTGCAGGGGTTCTGACAGCGGACTGGCATGATTATCATGGCGTGACGGAGGCGGACATCGAGCGGATGGAACAGGAAAATCCCGTACCCTGTGTCATCAAGACTCCGACGGGAGGCTCCACGGTCGGTGTGTACCTGATTCATCAGGAGGCGGAGTTTGTACCCGCCCTGCGGCAGTGTCTGAAATACGGGAATGATATTCTGGTCGAGCAGCTGATCGAGGGCCGTGAGTTCACATGTGCAGTGCTGGGCGACCGTGCCCTGCCCTGTGTGGAAATTGTTCCCAAAAAGGGCGGCTATGACTATTCCAATAAATATCAGGCGGGTGCAACCGATGAGATCTGTCCCGGCAGAATTCCGGATGAACTCGCCGGCAGAATGGGCGAAATGGCGTTGACTGTGCACAGAACGCTTGGCCTTCGCACTTATTCCCGCTCGGACTTTATCATAGATTCCGATGACAGAATCTTCTTCCTCGAGGTGAATACGCTGCCCGGAATGACCCCCACGAGCCTTGTGCCGCAGGAGGCAGCGGCGGTCGGAATCTCCTATGAGGATCTCTGCCAGTTTATCGTAGAGGATGCGTGCAGATATTTTTAAGGTATCAAAAGTATTTGACTGAGGCAGGATGACAGACAGATGGAAGCAATTACACTGAATCAGCTGGTATCGGCAACGGGCGGGGAACTGCTGGGTGCCTGCCGGGATTCCGGCATCACCATTACGGGAGTCTCCTCCGACAACCGGAAAATTAAGGCAGGAGATGTCTTTTTTGCCTTTAAAGGGGTTAATTCGGATGGGCACAGGTTTGTGACCGCTGCCCTGAACGCTGGCGCGGCCGGTGCTGTAATATCAGAAGAGCCGGAGGAATTTCTTCCCGGCAAATTTTACGTAAGGGTTCCGGATACCATTCAGGCAGTCGGCGATCTTGCAGCTTTCTATCGCAGCCTGTTTTCGATTCCTGTCATTGCGGTGACAGGATCGGTTGGCAAAACCACGACCAAGGACATGATTGCTTCTGTGCTTGCACAGAAATTCCGCGTCGTGAAGACACAGGCCAATTTCAATAACAATATCGGACTTCCCAGAACCCTGTTTACCATTGACCGGTCTGCACAGATTGCGGTGATCGAAATGGGCATGAATCACGCAGGAGAAATCAGCCGTCTCGTTCACATCACACAGCCTGACGTGGTGACGATCACGAATATCGGGGAGGCTCATATCGGAAATCTTGGAAGCAGGGAGAATATTTTTCACGCGAAATGTGAGATTTTCGAAGGTCTTTGCCGGGGCGGCCATGCGGTTCTGAACGGGGATGATGAATACCTCGTCCGCCTGCGCGGGGATCAGGACAAACAGGAACGGTATACGTTTGACTGGGTCGGCGAGGCAAAGGACTGCTCGTTCCGTGCGGTGCAGGTTGATGATACCCTGCAGGAGGGTATGGCGTTCACTGCCCTGACGCCACAGGGCAGAATGGATCTGATCGTCCCCGCTCCGGGCCGTCATATGATCTATCCCGTTCTCACTGCCGCGGCCATCGGTGCCCGCTTCGGGCTGAGTCCGGAACAGATCCGGCAGGGTGTCCTTGCCTATGTGCCGACCGGGATGAGGATGGAAGCCGTTCCGCTGCCGGAGGGGATCCTGCTGTATAACGATGCCTATAATGCCAATCCTCAGTCCATGATGGCGGGACTGCGGACACTGAGCGGCAAAACCGGCAGCAGGCACATTGCGGTGCTGGGAGATATGCTGGAGCTGGGGGACCGGGAAGAGTCCCTGCACCGCAGGGTAGGAGCCTACGCGGCGTCCCTGAATATCGACACGCTTGTTACCGTAGGAAAGGCGGCAGAGTTCCTCGCCGATGAGGCCCAAAAAAACGGCCTCCGCGATGTCCGCGTCTGCAGGGACAGGGAAGAGGCCGGTAAGGTAATAGAAGAACTCGTGCAGCCGGGGACGGTTTTTCTGTTCAAGGCGTCCCACAGCATGCGGTTTGAGGAGCTGGTCAGCGGCACCGCTGATTTTGTCAGAAAACGTTATTCCTCAGGGATATGAAGCCCGTTCTGGTTGTAACGTGAGACAATGCTCTGGATCCGGGTGACAGGATTCAGCAGGTCGGAGATGGAGCTGTCATGATTCAGGGTATCGATGATGTAAGCGATATACTTGCTCATGGAGCAGCTGATATACCACGGGCGCTCCAGCAGCTCCGGACTCTGATAGATCAGGTTTGTTGTCAGGATCCTGTCAATGGTTCCCTCGCGGTACGCCTGATCAAAAGCGTCTAAGCCGGCGGTAAACAGGCCGAACGTAGCAAATACGAAAACACGGTTGGCACCGCGGTCTTTGAGCCCGCGTGCAACTTCCAGGCATGAATCGCCGGATGAAATCATATCGTCGATGATGATCATATCCTTGCCCTCAACGGAGGAGCCAAGGAATTCATGTGCAATAATGGGATTTTTGCCGTTCTCAACAATAGTATAATCCCGTCTCTTATAAAACATTCCCATATCGAGGCCCAGAACATTGGCAATGTAAACGGCTCTTGACATGCCGCCCTCATCCGGGCTGATGACCATCATGTGATCGCTGTCAATGTGAAGACCGTCCACATGGCGCAGCAGACCCTTGATGAACTGGTAGGCGGGCTGGACCGTGTCAAAACCGGACAGGGGAATCGCGTTCTGCACGCGGGGATCGTGTGCATCGAACGTAATAATGTTGTCCACGCCCATGTGCACCAGTTCCTGCAGTGCAATGGCACAATCCAGGGATTCGCGCATGGATCTTTTGTGCTGTCTGCCCTCATACAGGTAGGGCATGATGACGGTGATTCTCCTTGCCTTCCCGCCGATTGCGGCAATGGCACGTTTCAGGTTCTGATAGTGATCGTCGGGAGACATGTGATTCTCCTCGCCGAACAGCTTGTAGGTCTCACTGTAATTCACCACGTCAACGAGAATGTACAGATCCATACCGCGGACGGAGCTTTTGACGACGCCCTTTCCCTCGCCGGTACCGAACCTGGGCAGGTCAACGTCTACAACATAGGTGGGCCGCTGATATCCTGCAAAGGCAAGGCTGTTCTTATGTTCGGATTCCCGCTCTGCACGCCATCTTGTCAGATAGTAGTCAATTTCCCTGCCGATCTGTCCGCAGCCCTTCAGGGGAACGAGGCCCAGAGAACCAACCGGAATGCTGTCCAGCTCTCTTTTGTCATGACGTCTGATAGGTTCCATAGTTACCTCCTGACGATATGTGTTTTCTTCAGAATCCGAATATCGGGTCCTGTCAGTTTACAGATCTTATACCCGTATGTGATGCGTGAAAGAATACGGTCCGAATACCGGTTCTGCAGCTCACCCAGTGACAGATTGGTGGAAATAATGGTTGCCCTTCTGTTCAGGTCGCGCTCGTTAATCAGGCCGAACAGATTGGTGGTGACAAAGCTGTTGGTCATTTCCGTACCCAGATCGTCGATGACCAGAAGATCGCAGGTGTACAGGTCGCTGCGGAATTCTTCCAGTGCAGCGCGGTCCCCTGTACCGAACACATAGCCGGACAGCTGGTCAAACAGCCCGGTCGCCGAAAAATACAGGACAGAATGTCCCCGATTCAGTATTTCGCCTGCAGTACAGATAGAAAGGAACGATTTGCCGGTACCGACTGTACCATAAAAGTACAGATTTTCATAGCCGGTGCTGAAATTATTGATGAATTCATGACAGGCCTGCTCGGCCCGTCGGAATCCGGCAAGATCCTCCGGATCCTCATAAAAGGCTTCGCTGAGCAGGCTGAAATTATTGGACTGGATCAGGTCTTTCAGATGAGACTGATCGTAAAGGAGAGATATTTCCCTCGCACGGAGACAGTGACATTTCACCCCGTCAATATAACCGGTATCCCTGCAGTCGCTGCAGTCGTAGACGGGATCGAGATAATCCTCCGGATATCCGTACCGGACCAGCAGCTGACGCTTCTTCTGCCGGATGGACAGAAGGCGGGCGGACAGCGGTTCCTCAGGATGTCCCGTTCCGGCCCCGAAGAGCTTTCTTCGGAGCGCATCGGTTCCCATGCCCGGAATGGATTCGTCCAGCTCCTGATACTCCGGGATCTTTGCGTAGATAACCATTTTCCTCTGCCGGAGCTCCTGACGGTGCCGCTCCCTCGTTCTGGAATATTCCAGCATCAGACGGTTGTATTGCTCATTGGAAAGAGACACGTCATCTCCTAGTTGCGAAGCAGCTGTTTCTCAAGCTCCGAAAAATCATACCGGTTCTGGGCAAAGCAGTTAAAGCTGTTGGCCCTGGATCCGGACGCGGGAAGGCTCTTTTTCCTTGCCCGTGTGCCGCCGCGGGAAGCAGCAAGCTTTGCGTCCTTCGTTGTGGTAATGCCTTCGGAAGCCCAGTTTACCGCTACCTTTTCGATATAGCGGAAGTCACGCTTTCCAAGGCCGACACAGTACGAAACAAGGTAATCGATGAGGTCACCGGAAAACTGCAGTTCCTCATGGATATAGTAGACTGTTTTCAGATCGTTAACGGACAGAGGCTTGCCGATATACTGCTCGATGACCAGCAGCAGCTGCTGCATTTCATTATTCTCGCGGAACGACTGCAGCATCGGCTCCGTGATATTCCGGCGTGCGGCAGAAGGCACGGGCACGCCGCTTCCGGACGGGGTCTTTGCAGCCAGATCCGCGGATCGGAGCATCGGCTCAATCGAGATAACACGGGAATCGGACGAAGGCACAGATTCCCCGGGGACAGCTGGAACAGAAGCGCTTTTCAGATCGCATAAATGGACGCTTACCAGCCTCCCGCTGTGATCGCACTGAAGGGACAGAAGCCCCTGCTTCTCCCAGTAGTGAAGGGAGCGCAGTACTTCTTTCTCCGTATGATTAAACAGATCCGCCATGTCGGCGATGGTTGTGGAACGGCCGGCACTCATCATGCGGACGAGGTAAAGATAGATCTTGATCTGAGCCTCGTTGGCATCCTTCATATATTCGTCTATGAACAGATTGGAAATTACGGTTGAATCCGTATCACAGTCGTTGTAAATGGCAAAAGCCCCCATCATAACGCAAGCTACCCCCAGTACTACCCCAAGTGAATCATTCCACATGCCTGCCGCAGCAGGCACCGCTCATTTTCTTTTCGTGGATAACTGGAAGTATAACATAGCGATTTTTGATCCTGAATGGTAAAACTCCACAGAAAAAATGAACTGCCCCGACGGCTCCGGTGACGGATAAATTCTGTGGAAAATGTGGACAAAGTG
Organism: uncultured Lachnospiraceae bacterium; assembly: GCA_900316855.1. Lineage (GTDB taxonomy): Bacteria > Bacillota > Clostridia > Lachnospirales > Lachnospiraceae > CAG-791. The sequence goes on from ONEK01000002.1 coordinate 135,257, forward strand.
GATAGAAATGTTCAGATCCGGTAAATACCGGAAATTTTCATCCCCCATTTATCCACACTGCCGGAAGCGTAAAAATTTGAGGACAAGGTGTACAACCCTGCCCCGGCCCTCACCCGCCGAGGATCATAGGCCCGAGTTCAGTGACATTTCCGGCCCCCATCGTGATAACCACATCGCCGGATTGGGCATTTTGCAGAATAAATTTTTTAATCTCTTCGAAATCGGGGAAATAGTAAACGTCCTGTTTGCCGGATTCGCGGATCCTCTCGCACAGCTTTTCGGAGCTTACCCCCAGGGTATCGGTTTCCCTGGCAGCATAGATATCTGCCAGAACTACAACATCCGCCAGCGACAGGGACTTTGCGAAGTCATCGAACAGGGCTTTTGTCCTTGTGTAGGTATGCGGCTGGAAAATTACAAAAAGCTTTCCGTGCGGCAGCTTCAATGCGGCATTGAGGGTAGCGGTGATTTCCGTGGGATGATGGGCATAATCGTCGATCACCCTGACTCCGTTGATTTCACCGCGCAGCTCAAAGCGCCGGTCCGTCCCGCGATAGTCTTCGAGGGCAGCGGCAGTACTATCACGCGATACATTGAGACAGTCGCAGGCGGCAATGGCGGCAAGCGAGTTGTAGACGTTGTGTTCGCCCGGAACATGGAGCGTGATCCGCTGGGAATGACCCCCCTTCTGCGTTTTATGGCAGGCGGTATAGGACGGATGGGCGGATTCGTCAAACCGGATATTGACGGGGTAATAATCACTCCTGTCCCGGTCTGAGCCATAGGTAATGACTCGGCATTTCAAACCGTTCGTGATTTCCTCGTAACGATCGATATCGGAATTGATGATCAGCGTTCCGTCCTCCGGCAGAAGCTCCGCGAATTTGCGGAAGCTGTGACGGATATCCTCCAGATCCTTAAAGAAATCGAGATGATCAGCGTCAATATCCAGAATGATGCCGATTTTCGGAAACAGGGACAGGAAGCTGTTCGTATATTCGCAGGCTTCTGCGATGAAATATTCGGATCCCCCGACTCTCACATTGCCTCCGATGGAGGGGAGAATGCCGCCGACGGAAACCGTGGGGTCAGCTGACTCCCGCATCAGGATTTCCGAGATCATGGAGGTTGTTGTAGTCTTGCCGTGCGTTCCGGCAATGGCTACGGGAATCCGGTAGTTTTTCATCATTTCCCCGAGAAGCTGTGCCCTGGTAAGGCTGGGGATTCCCAGCTCATGAACCCTTTTATATTCCGGATTATCCGGATGAATGGCTGCCGTGAACACCGCAAGATCAATATCGTTCGTGATGTTTTCTGCCTTCTGGCCGATGTTGACGGGGATGCCGAGGGACTCCAGATGCTTTACCATTTCGGATTCGGAACGGTCCGAACCGGAGACGTGAAAACCTTCCTTCTGGAGAATCTGGGCCAGCCCGGACATGGAAATACCTCCGATTCCGACGAAATAGATCCGGATCGGATGCTTAAAATCAATCTGATACATCCTGTACTCACTTTCTGAACGATATTATTTTCGCATTCCGCGACGCTTCATGCTCATTGCGGGGCGTGTACGAAAAGGTGTTGATTACAGATTGCCTGCCGCTTCGCAGCAAGGCAATCCTGCCCCGCAATTCGCATTCCGCGGCGCTTCGCTCCGCTTCATGCTCATTGCGGTGCATGCCAGCCACTCACAGCATCACTTCCAGGCAAGCCTGGCGTGCTGCTGTGAGCGTCTGACATTGTAATCAACATTATATATCCAATATCCCTGAAATGGGCGGCAGCGGTCTGTTTTGGCAGAATCCCGGGAGGTTCGGACAATTCGGAACCGAAAAATATAAAAAGTGACAATATAATCGTTGATAACGATGAAAACTTGTGCATATTGGACACATTTTTCTACCGATTCAGTTTCATTCTGATGACTCGTGTGCTATACTTTTGAATATTGAAATGCCGCAGTTTATTTTTTCGGATTGAGGTACAGGTCATGATAAAAAAAGAGATGATCGCAATGCTGCTCGCCGGCGGGCGCGGCAGCAGGCTTGGAATTCTGACAGCCAAAATGGCAAAGCCGGCGGTTTCCTTCGGCGGGAAATACCGGATTATCGACTTCCCGCTGTCAAACTGTATCAATTCGGGTATTGATACGGTCGGTGTCCTGACCCAGTACATGCCGCTGAAGCTGAACAAGCATATCGGAATCGGCATTCCGTGGGACCTGGACAAGCTGGTCGGAGGCGTCACGGTGCTTCCTCCCTATGAGAAGGTTCAGGGGACGGAATGGTATACGGGTACTGCCAACGCAATCTACCAGAACATGGGATACATGGAGAACTATCATCCTGACTATGTACTGATTCTGTCCGGAGACCATATCTACAAGATGGACTATGAGTCCATGCTGGATTTCCATAAGGAAAACCATGCCGATGTTACCATTGCAGTCATGCCGGTGCCGATGGAAGAGGCAAAGCGCTTCGGTATCATGATCGCGGACGAAAACAAGCAGATTACGGATTTCGAGGAGAAACCCGCACACCCGAGGTCCAATCTTGCCTCAATGGGAATCTATATTTTCTCCTGGAATGCCTTCAAGGAAGCCATGGAAACAAATAAGGACATTCCGGGGCTGGATTTCGGCAAGCATATCATCCCCTACTGCAAGGACCAGGGCAGGCGCCTGTTTGCCTATGAGTTCAATGGATACTGGAAGGATGTAGGTACGCTGACCTCCTATTGGGAAGCCAACATGCAGCTGATCGATATTGTGCCGGAGTTCAACCTGTACGAGGAGTACTGGAAGATCTACACGAATGTGGAATCGCTCCCGCCGCAGTATTACGGTGAAAACTCCCAGGTGGAGCGCTCAATCGTTGGTGAGGGAACGGAAATATACGGCCGCGTCTTCAACTCCGTCATCGGCTCGGACGTAGTTATCGGGGAAGGCTCCGAGATCCGGGATTCCATCATCATGAACGGGGTGCATATTGACGGCGGCTGCCGGCTCGAGAAAACCATCGTGGCGGAGAATGCCCACATTCAGGACAATGTGGTCATCGGGGAAGGCGGGGAAGCCGATAATGAGACGGATCCTTCCATTTACAGAGAGGGACTCGTTGTCATTGCGGAAAACACCCTGGTGCCGGCCAATGTCAGAATCGGCAAGAACGTCATGATCAACGGACAGACTACGCCGGAGGATTATCCGGACGGTGTTCTCGCAAGCGGCAGAACACTGAATAAGGAAGGTGGCGCAGAGACATGAGAGCAATCGGAATAATTCTGGCAGGTGGGAAATCCAATCGCATGAGGGAGCTGTCAGCGAAACGCGCAGTCTGCGCGATGCCGATTGCGGGTTCCTACCGCAGTATTGACTTTGCGCTGAGCAATATGGAGTATTCCCGTATTCAGAAGGTCGCAATCCTGACGCAGTTCAATTCCAGAAGCCTGAACGAGCACCTGAGTTCGTCCAAGTGGTGGGATTTCGGCCGCAAGCAGGGCGGCATGTTCCTGTTCACCCCCTCGTTTACGAGCGAGAATTCCAACTGGTACCGCGGCACGGCAGACGCCATTGCGCAGAACATCAGCTTCCTGAAGACGTCGCATGAGCCTTATGTGGTGATTGCATCCGGAGACTGCGTCTATAAGCTGGATTACAACAAGGTGCTGGAATACCACGTGGACAAGCGCGCGGACATCACGGTTGTCTGCAAGGATATGCCCGCCGGGACGAATGTAGAGCGCTATGGAACCGTCGGCATGGATGAAGACGGCAGGATCACGGAGTTTGTGGAGAAGCCGATCGTTGCCAGCTCCAATACCATTTCATGCGGCATTTATGTCATCCGAAGGCGCGCCCTGATCGACCTGCTGCAGAAGAGCGAGGAGGAAGGCAGATTCGACCTTGTACAGGATATCCTGATCCGTTACAAGGACATCAAACGGATCTACGGCTACAGGATGAATGAGTACTGGAGCAATATTGCTTCCGTAGATGATTATTTCCGGACGAACATGGATTTCCTGAAGCCGGAGGTACGGCAGTATTTCTTCAAGCAGTATCCGGAGATTCACTCCAAGGTGGCGGACCTGCCGCCTGCCAAGTACAACGTCGGTGTCACGGTGAAGAACTCACTGCTCTCAAGCGGCTGTATCGTCAACGGTGCCATTGAGAATTCCATTCTGTTCCAGAAGGTCTATGTCGGGAACAACTGTGTGATCCGGAATTCCCTCATTCTGAATGATGTTTATATAGGGGACAACACCTATATTGATAACTGCATCGTCGAATCCGACAGTACCATTCCTGCCAATTCCTATTACAAGGGTGAGAGCAGTCACCGTATCGTCATCGAGGAGAAGGGGGAGCGGTACGCGATCTGATTTCCCTGTCTTTGGCTTGTACAAAGCTGTAAAATGTGGTTTAGTGTCCTCATCCCGAACGTTCGGGATGAGGATTTATTTTCGCATGAGGAACGTGTAAAGAGCAGCAGGGAATTCCCTGCAGAGGCAGCTATGGACTCATTTTATCTGATTGCGGGTCTCGGAAATCCCGGGAGGGAATATGAAGGGACCAGGCACAACGTGGGATTTGACGTTGTGGATCTTCTGCATGCACAGCATACATTCGGTCCGTTCGTCAGGGATGGGAAAGCCCTGGTTTCAAAGGGACGGATCGGTACAGCCAGGGTAATCCTGATGAAGCCGCAGACCTATATGAACCTGTCCGGGGAGGCAATCCGGCCCTGTCTGGATTTCTATAAAATTGATCACACAGCAAATTTCATTGTGACACTGGATGACATTGACCTGGAACCGGGAAGAATCCGGATCCGCAAGAAGGGCAGCCCGGGAGGGCATAACGGGCTGAAAAACATCGTGCAGAATCTCGGGGACGGGGATTTCTGCAGGGTCAGGGTCGGCGTGGGTGCCAAGCCGGATCCGGACTATGATCTTGCGGATTATGTACTGGGTCATCCCCGGGGAGAGGACCGGAAGGTGCTGGACGAAGCGGAGGAGAAGGCTTCACAGGCGATTGCGTCGATCCTTTCGGACGGAATCGACCGCGCCATGAATCGCTTCAATTAACCGGAGACAACAATGAGGTCTTTGACAGAACCGCTGAAGGAATCAGCGGATTATTGCAGAATCGTTTCCCTTCTGTCCGAAAAGGGCGCGGGAGTTCTTGCGGATGACTGTGTGCCGTCACAGAAGCAGCATCTGATCTATGCCATTTCGAAGGAGCCGGAGCTTGCCGGATTCTGCCGCTTCCGGGTGATCATCACCTATTCGGACAAGCGCGCCATGGACCTGAGGGACCAGTATACCTTTTTCGACCGCACCACAACGGTTTTCCCGGCAAGGGATCTCATATTCTATCAGGCGGACCTGCGCGGCAGGGAAATTGAGACGGAACGGCTGAAGTGTCTCCGGCGCATCATGGAGGGCAGGCCCATGACCGTGGTCACTACCTTTGCCGCGCTCATGACACCCCAGATACCGCTGGCAGTTCTTAAAAAGGCAATTCTTCCGCTGGCAAAACGGGATGTGATCGGCATGGATGAGATTGCAGATCATCTCTCAGCCATGGGCTATGAAAAAAATGCCCAGGTCAACGCGCCGGGACAGTTTGCCATCCGCGGTGATATCCTCGATGTCTTTGATCTGACGGAGGAGAATCCGATCCGTATCGAATTTTTCGATGATGAGATCGATTCCATCCGTTCCTTTGACGCGGAATCACAGCGTAGCATGGAATCACTCGAATCCGTCCGTATTTATCCCGCAGCGGAGCTCATTCTGGACGGGCGCCGCCTTGCGGACGGTCTGGACAGGATGCGGAGCGAACTGAAAACGGAGGAGGAACGGTTCCGGAAGAACCGGAAACCGGAGGAAGCCCGCCGGCTGCACGAGGAGGTCTGCGCGGTGATCGAGGAAGCCCAGCAGTGGCACAGCTTCGGGAAACTGGAGAGCTTCATTCATTATTTTTATCCGTCCACACAGAGCTTCCTCAATCTGTTTCCCGAAGACAGCACTATGCTATTCTTTGACGAACCGGTAAGAATCAGGGAACAGGCAGACGCGGTCGAGACAGAATTCCGGGAGAGCATGATTTCACGCTCGGAGAAGGGTCTGTGCCTGCCCGGGCAGATGCAGCTGATCTCATCGGGAGAAAGCGTTGCTTCCAGTGCGGAACATTACAGGAAACTCGAAATGACCGGTCTTGTGCAGAACAGCACGTTTACTCTGCCGGACCATATCGTATCCGTCCACGCCAGACCAGCTGCTTCTTATAACAAATCATTTGACTCCCTGGAAAAGGACCTGAAAAAATACCGTCTGGAAAAGTACCGGGTGGTAATTATTTCTGCATCCCGCACCAGGGCGAAGCGGCTCGCACAGGATCTGACGGGGAGGGGAATTTCTGCGTTTTATTCCGAGAATCCGGACCGGGTTCTCGAGCCCGGAGAGATCATGACCTATTATGGAAGGATCGCCCATGGCTTTGAGTATCCGAACCTGAAATTCATCGTCATTGCCGAAACGGATATTTTCGGCACGAAGACACTGAAGAAGAAAAAAAAGAAGAAGCTCGAAAACGGCGAGCTCATCCGCGACTTTTCGGATCTTCGGGCGGGCGACTATGTCGTTCACGAGGATTACGGGATCGGCATTTACCGCGGTGTGGAGAAAATCGAGGTCGGCGGCATTGTCAAGGATTATATCAAGGTCGAATATGGCGGCGGAGGGATCCTCTACATCCTGCCGAATGATCTGAATGTCCTGCAGAAGTACGCATCACAGGGGACCGCAAAGCCGAAGCTGAACAAACTGGGCAGCAGCGAGTGGAAGACGACAAAATCCAGAGTGAAGGGCGCGGTCGAGGAGGTTGCCCAGGACCTTGTAAACCTGTACGCAGCCCGGCAGCATGAAACGGGCTATGCCTTCGGACCGGATACCGTCTGGCAGAAGGAGTTCGAGGAGATGTTCCCGTATGAGGAGACGCAGGACCAGCTGACTGCCATTGAAGATACGAAGAACGACATGGAGTCGGATAAGATCATGGACCGTCTGATCTGCGGAGATGTCGGCTACGGGAAAACCGAGATTGCGCTCCGGGCAGCCTTCAAGGCGGTGCAGGATGGCAAGCAGGCAGCAGTCCTGGTGCCGACGACGATCCTGGCGCAGCAGCATTTCAACACATTCACGGAGCGGATGAGGGACTTCCCGGTCAATATTGAGATGCTGTCGCGCTTCCGCACGCCCGCCGAGCAGAAAAAGACCATCGAAGGACTGAAAAACGGCAGTGTGGATATTGTAGTCGGCACGCACAGGGTGCTGTCCCAAGACGTGCAATTCAGGGACCTGGGACTTCTTGTCATTGACGAGGAGCAGCGATTCGGCGTCAGTGCCAAGGAAAAGATCAAGAAGCTGAAACAGAATGTAGACGTGCTGACCATGACAGCGACGCCGATCCCCCGGACGCTGCACATGAGCCTTGTGGGAATCCGGGACATGAGCATTCTGGAGGAAGCACCGCAGGACCGTGTCCCGATTCAGACCTACGTGATGGAATACAACGAAGAGCTGGTGCGGGAGGCAATCCTGCGTGAGCTCTCCCGTAAGGGGCAGGTCTATTACGTCTATAACCGGGTGAATGATATCGCGGATCTTGCGGGAAGAATCCAGACGCTGGTGCCGGAAGCCAGGGTTTCCTACGCGCACGGACAGATGTCGGAACAGGAGCTGGAGAAGATCATGTATGATTTTGTCTCCGGTGAGATCGATGTCCTTGTTTCGACGACCATCATTGAGACCGGGCTGGATATCCCGAACGTCAATACCATCATCATCCATGACTCGGACCGCATGGGACTCTCACAGCTGTACCAGCTGCGCGGCCGGGTGGGAAGATCGAACCGCACGGCCTATGCCTTCCTGATGTACCGGAAGGACCGGATGCTCCGGGAGGAAGCGGAAAAGCGACTCTCCGCCATCAAGGAGTTCACGGATCTTGGTTCCGGCTTCCGCATCGCGATGCGTGACCTGGAAATACGCGGCGCGGGGTCTGTCCTGGGCCGCGCCCAGCACGGTCATATGGCGGCAGTCGGGTACGACCTTTACTGCAAACTGCTGGAGAGCGCTGTGCGGGAGGTGAAGGGCGAACCGGTGAAGGAGGAGATCAATGTGAAGGTCAGTCTCTCTGTGGACGCCTTCATTCCGGGCACCTATATCCCCAACGAGGCGCAGAAACTGGATATCTATAAGAAGATTGCGGCCGTATCTTCCCTTGAGGACTGCGATGATGTGAGGGACGAGATGCGCGACCGCTTCGGGGAGCCGATCCCGCAGGCAGCCGAAAACCTGCTGCGGATTGCCCTCATCCGCAGCATCGCGGCAAAGCTGGATATTACGGATATTACGGGAGGCGGGGGGAGCGTCCGCCTCACCCTGCAGCAGAAGGCTGACATTCATGTGGAGAATATCCCGAAGCTTCTTGCGAAGTATCACGGGAACCTCCACTTTGTCCCCAGGGGAATGCCGCGCGGCGAACAGGCGGGCAAGCCGTATTTCGACGCCCGCTATTCCTCCACGGGTGTTGCTGTCCGGGACGAGGAAACCCTCCTGGCAACCGTGGAGGGACTTCTTTCGGATTTTGCGGACATTCTCCGCAACCCGTGACGATGAACACAGCCTTACATTTGTTTTGCAGGTATTTTATGTTAAACTTACAATGTTCGGCTTTTCTTCACACAGCGGTTCCGGAGGTTGCATGAATATCATTGACATACTCGGCATTGTCGGTGGTCTTGTTCTGTTCCTGTATGGGATACAGAAGCTCGGAGACGGACTGAAAAAGGTCTCCGGCAGCAAGATGGAGGAAATCCTGCAGTCGCTGACTTCCAACAAATGGAAGGGCGCTCTGCTGGGAATGCTGGTTACCGCGGTCATTCAGTCCTCCGGTGCAACGATTGTCATGGTGGTCGGTTTTGTCAATTCCGAAATCATGACGCTGCAGCAGTCGGTCGGCGTGATCCTCGGTGCCAATATCGGTACGACCATCACGGCGTGGCTGCTGTCCCTGACCGGTATTCAGGGCAGCAACATCGTGATCCAGCTGCTCAAACCTGCCAACTTCTCGCCGATTGCCGGTATCATCGGCGTCTTCATGCTGATGATGGCGAAGAAGCAGAAGACACGTGAGATCGGCGGCATCATGACAAGCTTTGCGGTTCTGATGATCGGCATGGACATCATGTCCTCCGGCGCGGCTCCGCTTGCGGATGATCCGAAGTTCGTCGGCATCATAACCGCCTTTTCCAATCCGATTCTCGGCCTTCTGGCAGGACTTGCCATCACGGTCGTCCTGCAGTCCTCCTCCGCATCCATCGGTATCCTGCAGTCTCTCTCCCTTACGGGCGTGCTGAAAATGTCCAGTGCGATCCCGGTCATCATGGGTGAAAATATCGGCTCTGCCATCACCGGCGTCCTGGGTGCGATCGGTGCCTCCCGCAATGCGGTCCGGACTTCGTTTATCCAGCTGTTTTACTGCATTATCAAGACAACGACGTTCATGATCGGCTTTTATGCACTGAATGCTTTCGTTCATTTCCCGATCATGGATCAGGTCGCGACTCCCGTTGTCATTGCGGTCTTCCACAGTATCTTCAATATTGCGGCGGTGCTCATCATGCTGCCGGTCTCCGACATTCTCGTGAAGCTGGTGGAGAAGGCCATCCCCATCACGGACGAGGAACGTGCACAGAGTGAGTCCCGCAGGGAGCTGCAGATTCTCGATCCCAAGTTTATTACTTCTCCTTCGTTTGCACTGCAGCAGTGCAAGAAGGCTACCGGAAAGATGGGTGAATATACCCGGGAAACGCTGAATCTTGCCATAGACTGTGTCCTGAATTTTGATGAACAGAAGGCGGAACGTGTCGAGAAACTGGAGCAGACCGTTGACATGTACGAGGATCAGCTGGATTCCTATCTGGTACGCATGAGCGGCATGAAGTTTTCTGTTCACGATTCCTACGAGTTTGCCCTGATCATGCATACCATCGGCGACTTCGAACGAATGACGGATCATGCGCTCAATGTGGAACAGTCTGCGCGGCAGATGAGGGAGAAGGATCAGCATTTCTCGTCACGTGCGCAGGAAGAGCTTACGGTTTTCCACAGGGCGCTGCTGGATATTGTAGACCGCACGGTCCGCGCATTCGAAAACGAGGATCTGCAGCTCGCTTCTACCGTTGAGCCGCTGGAAAATGTCATCGACGGACTGAACATGGAAGTGAAACGCCGCCATGTGAGACGGCTCCGCCGCGGCAAGTGTACAGTAGAGCTGGGCATTGCCCTCGAGGATATCACGACGGATTACGAGAGGATCGCGGATCACTGCAACAACATTGCGGTCCACCTCGCGCAGAAGAAGGAAGAGAACGCGTTTGATACCCACGATTACCTGGAAAGTCTTGAGGGCACGGACCGGGAGGAGTTCCGCGCGAATGAAAGGTCGTTTGAAGCGCAGTACCGTCTCCCCGGAATGAAGAAGGACGAATCGGATCTGGATTCCCTTCCGGAGACGGAGGAAGCCATCCGGGCAGAGCTCGACCGCCGGAAGGAGACCGTGCGGCAGCAGGAAGAAAAGAAGAAAAAGAAAAAAGAAAAAGACAAAATTAAAGAGAAGACCAAAAAAGGCTGATATGAAAACCCTCCGCGATGGCAGACCGGGAAACCGGCTGCCATCGCGGAGGGTTTTTGATGTATCTGTTATTCGGCAGAAGCCATTCCCGGTGGAACTGTTCAGCGGAGCACGGTGTTACACACGGGACATCTGATCCAGGAGGGAAATTTTCGTATCATACAGCTTCTGGGACAGATCGACATAGATCTGGTGAGGGTTCACGAGCCTTCGTGACTCCTCCCAGAGAGTGTCCTGTTCCTTCAGGCAGTAATCACGGATTTCCATTGTGGGGCGGAACTGATAGACACACTCCCCGTTTTCAAACAGCGGAATCAGCATGCTCCTTAGCGTGAACTCGCCGGGCTGAAGGATAGTCTTTTTCCACGGCTCCTGCGGATCAAACAGCAGAAGCGGCTGATCCTCCGTAAATGTTTCGTCCTCGAAGCAGATCAGGTCTGCCTTGATCTTCCCGGAATCCTTCTCATAGACCCGGTATGTCTTTTTATTGCCGGGATTCGTGATCTTTTCGGTATTTTCGGAGAGCTTGATCTTGGGCTCGAAGCTTCCGTCCGGCAGCTGAACGGCAGCCAGCTTATACACGCCGCCGAAGCTGGGGTTGTCCTTCGCAGTGATCAGATTCGTGCCGACGCCGAAGCTGTCGATGCAGGCACCCTGATCGAACAGGGATGTGATCAGGTATTCATCCAGGTCGTTGGAGCAGGTGATCTTTGCCTGTGGATAGCCGGCGTCATCCAGCATACGACGGGCCTTCTTCGTCAGATACGAGAGGTCGCCGGAATCAAGGCGGATGCCGATGTGGTCCAGCGGCAGTCCCTTTTCCTTCATATAATCAAAAGTCTTAATGGCGTTGGGGACGCCGCTCTTTAACGTATCATAGGTATCGACGAGAAGCGTACACGCCGTCGGGTACAGCTCGGCGTATGTTTTGAAGGCCTCCAGCTCGGACTCGAACGACATGATCCAGCTGTGCGCGTGGGTCCCCAGAACCGGTACGTCAAACAGCTCACCGGTCAGGACATTGGACGTGCCGGTACAGCCCGCAATGACCGCAGCCCTTGCGCCGTAGGTACCGGCGTCAGGGCCCTGTGAACGGCGCAGGCCGAATTCCATGATCGGGGCGCCCTTCGCGGCGTGGACAATCCGGGCTGCCTTCGTGGCAATCAGGGACTGATGATTGACAATGCACAGAATGGCGGTCTCAACAAGCTGCGCCTCCATGATCGGCGCCACGACCTTCACAAGAGGCTCCCGGGGAAAAATAAGACTTCCCTCCGGCATGCAGTAGACGCTTCCGTGAAACTTGAAATTCGCCAGATAGGTCAGGAAATCCTCGTCAAATATCCTGCAGCTTCTCAGATAGTCGATATCCTGCTGCGAGAAGTGAAGCTCCTTAATATATTTCACCAGCTGCTCGACGCCGCACATGATGGAATATCCGCCGCCCCAGGGGTTATTGCGGAAAAAGGCATCGAATACGACGGTCTTGTTTGCGTCGTGATGCTTGTAATATCCCTGCATCATCGTCAGCTCATAGAAATCCGTGAGCAGGGTAAGGTTCTGTCTGTCCATAAGTTCCTCCTGTAGTTCACTTTCCGGTGTCAAGACACCTCTGCTTCCGCCCTATCATACTACGAGTCCGCGCACAGGGCAAAGACTCCACATAAAATCAGAATTCTTGACGCCGCAATTGCGAGACTCTATAATTTTTGATTAAGTGTCGTGAAACACCACGAAAATGCGAATTGTGGACGGGATTGTGGGAGCTGCGAAGCAGCGAAACAATCCGGACTCACTTTTGACACCTTAATTAATAAACACATGAAAGGCGCAGACTGACGAGAAAGGCCTGCGAAGGTGAAGGAAATGTACAGAAAAGTCAGCACGGACCTCAATATGGTGGAGCGCGAGGCGCAGACTGCCGCGTTCTGGGAACAGAACCGGATCTTTGAGAAGAGCGTGGAGGAGAATGAGGGCCATCCGATTTACATGTTTTACGACGGACCGCCTACCGCCAACGGCAAACCGCACATCGGTCATGTCGAAACCCGTGTCATCAAGGACATGATTCCCCGCTACCATACCATGAAGGGAGAACAGGTTCCCAGAAAGGCCGGCTGGGATACCCACGGTCTTCCGGTGGAAATTGAAGTACAGAAACAGATCGGCATTGACAACAAGGAACAGATCGAGGAGTACGGTGTCGAGCCCTTCATTAAGAAGTGCAAGGAATCTGTATGGAAATACAAGGGCATGTGGGAGCAGTTTTCCCGCAAGGTCGGTTTCTGGGCCGATATGGAGCACCCCTATGTAACCTATTATGATGACTATATTGAATCCGAGTGGTGGGCACTGAAGGAGATCTGGAAGAAGGGTCTCCTGTACAAGGGCTTCAAGGTCGTACCCTACTGCCCTCACTGCGGCACGCCCCTTTCTTCCCATGAGGTGGCACAGGGCTATAAGACGCTGAAGGACCGCACCGCGGTTGTCCGCTTCAAGGCAAGCGGCGAGGATGCTTATTTCCTCGCCTGGACGACCACGCCCTGGACACTGCCCTCCAATATCGCGCTCTGCGTTAACCCTGAGGACGAATACGAAAAGGTAAAGTGCATCGACGGCTATGTTTATTACATTGCCTCTGCCCTTGCCGACAAGGTACTCGGACCGCTTGCGGCGGACAAGGAGAAGAATCCGGAAGGAAAGCCCGCATATGAGGTTCTCGAGACCTGTAAGGGCAAAGACCTGGAATATAAGGAATATGAGCCGCTCTATGACTGCGCGAAACAGGCGGCAGACCGTCAGCACAAGAAGGCGTTCTTTGTCTACGCGGACGATTATGTAACCATGACGGATGGTACCGGTATCGTTCATATCGCTCCCGCCTTCGGTGAAGATGATGCACGTGTCGGTCGCAAATACGATGCTCCTTTTGTCCAGATGGTGGACAGTGAAGGAAGGATGAAGCCTGAGACGGGCAGGTTTGCGGGAATGAGGTGCAAACCCACGCAGAAGGAAATCGACGCAGGCGCCGTTTCGTGTGATCCCGAGGTGCTGAAGGATCTGGATGAGCGGGGGATTCTCTTCTCCGCGCCCAAGGTGGAGCATGACTATCCGCACTGCTGGAGATGTGATACTCCCCTCATTTACTATGCGAGAGAGTCCTGGTTCATCCGCATGACAGCGGTGCGGGATGACCTTGTCCGCAACAATAAGGAAATCAACTGGGTACCTGCCTCCATGGGAGAGGGCAGGTTCGGAAACTGGCTGGAAAATATCCAGGACTGGGCCCTGTCCCGCAACCGCTACTGGGGCACCCCTCTGCCTGTCTGGGAATGCCCGGACTGCGGCAGACAGATCTGCATCGGCTCCCGGAAGGAAATGGCGGAGCTCTCCGGAAACCCGGCAAACGGGAACATCGAGCTGCACAAGCCCTATGTGGACCAGGTGACGATCCAGTGCCCGGACTGCGGCGGCACCATGAAACGTGTCCCGGAGGTCATTGACTGCTGGTTTGATTCCGGAGCCTGCCCTTACGCGGAGCTGCATTATCCTTTTGAAAACAAGGAACTGTTCGAGAAGCAGTTCCCTGCTTCCTTTATCTCCGAGGCGGTAGACCAGACCCGCGGCTGGTTCTATTCGCTGCATGCGGAGGCAACGCTCCTGTTCAATCGCCCTGCGTTCAAAAACGTCATCGTCATGGGCCTTGTCCTCGATGAGAACGGGGACAAGATGAGCAAATCCAAGGGCAACGCGGTTGACCCGATGGACGCGCTGAACACATATGGAGCGGACGCAATCCGCTGGTATTTCTATACGAACTCCGCCCCCTGGCTGCCGAAGAAATTCTCCGGTGCCGCCGTGCAGGAGGGCCAGCGCAAATTCCTCGGCACCCTGTGGAACACCTATGCGTTCTATACGTTGTACGCGGACATTGATTCGTTCGATCCGACGAAGTACACACTGGATTATGACAAGCTGTCCGTCATGGATAAGTGGCTGCTGTCCAAAATGAATTCCATGATCCGCGATACAGATGCCAGTCTTGCTGCGTATAAGATTCCGGAGGCGGCCGCCGTCCTGGAGGATTTTGTCGATGACATGTCAAACTGGTATGTCAGAAGAGGACGTGAACGGTTCTGGGCGAAGGGAATGGAACAGGACAAGATCAACGCTTACGAGACCCTGTATACAGCCCTGAAGAACGTATGCCTTTGCGCGGCCCCCATGATTCCGTTCATGACCGAGGACATCTATCAGAATATCGTGCGCACTGTCGAAAAGGACGCGCCCGAGAGCATTCACCTGTGCGGATATCCCACAGCGGATGAATCCCGCATCGACAGGGACCTTGAGAGCAATATGGAAGAGGTCCTGAAGGTTGTCGTGATGGGCCGCGCCGCAAGGAATGCTTCCAATATCAAGAACCGCCAGCCGGTTGCGAAGATGTACGTAAAGGCGCCGCACCAGCTGGATGATTTCTATGTGGAAATCATTGAGGATGAGCTGAATGTAAAGGACGTGGAGTTTACGAACGACGTCCGTGCTTTTACCACATATACCTTCAAGCCGCAGCTGCGCACGGTCGGACCGAAATATGGCAAACATCTCGGCTTTATCCGGAAGGCACTGACGGAGCTGGATGGCAACGAAGCCATGGACCGGCTGAACGAGGGACAGAATCTTCACCTTGCGGATGGAGAGTCAGATATTGAACTGACGAAGGATGACCTTCTGATTGATATGACCCAGAAACCCGGCTTCCTTTCCCAGGAGGACGGACTCGGAGAGAACTCGACCACGGTTGTGATCGATACGAATCTCACACCGGAGCTCATCGAGGAGGGCCAGGTTGCGGAGATGATCAGCAAGATCCAGACCATGAGGAAGGACTCCGGCTTTGAGGTTATGGACCGTATCCGCCTGTCACTGTCCGGGAACGATACGCTCTACCGTGTGGCAAAGAAAAACGAGCAGGCGATCGTAACCAAGGTTCTTACAGATACAATTGAGCATGACGCTTCGCTTTCCAATGAGCGCGAGTGGAACATCAACGGCGATAAGGTAACGATCGGCGTTGAGAAACAATAGACATCAGGCAGGGCAATGCAGCATCCTTCGAAGGGAGGGGAGATCATGGTTAAGAAGTCACAGATCAGTTTTGACAAGGAACTCTTCAAGCGCAGTGTGGAATACAACGTCCGCACGATGTACCGCAGGGACATGGAAGACGCAACGGAACAGCAGGTGTTCCAGGCGGCTTCCTATGCCCTGAAGGATCAGATCATCGACGCCTGGATGCGCACACAGAAGGAGTTTGACGAGCAGAACCCCAAGACTCTGTACTATATGTCCATGGAGTTCCTCATGGGCAGGGCCTTCGGAAATGACGCGATCAATCTCGGCGCCTATGACAAGATCGCCGAAGCACTGAACGAGATGGGTTTTGATGTCAACAAAATCGAGGATGAGGAGCCGGACCCCGCACTGGGCAACGGCGGCCTTGGAAGGCTTGCTGCCTGCTTCCTGGACTCGCTCGCGACACTGAACTATCCCGCCTATGGATGCGGAATCCGGTACCGCTACGGAATGTTCAGGCAGCAGATCCGTGACGGCTATCAGGTGGAGGTTCCCGATAACTGGCTGGAAAACGGGGATCCTTTTGAGCTCCGGCGTCCGGAATATACCCAGGAGGTGCATTTCGGCGGCTATGTCACGAGCTATCAGAAGGACGGGCGGACGTTCTTCCGTCAGGAGGGCTACCAGGCCGTCAGGGCGATTCCTTACGATATGCCGGTGATCGGCTACGGCAACAGTTTTGTGGATACGCTGCGCATCTGGGATGCCGAGCCGGTACAGAGCTTCCATCTGGATTCCTTTGACAAGGGCGACTACCAGAAGGCGGTTGAGGAGGAGAACCTTGCGAGAACGATCTGCGAGGTCCTGTATCCGAAGGATGATCACATCCAGGGCAAGGAGCTGAGGCTGAAGCAGCAGTATTTCTTTGTTTCCGCCTCCGTTCAGCTGGCACTGAAGAAGTACCTGTCCAGGAATAAGGACCTGAACAGGCTTTATGAGAAGGTTGTTTTCCAGATGAATGACACACACCCGACCCTGACGGTGCCGGAGCTGATGCGCCTTCTCATGGATGAATACGGACTGGGCTGGGACGAGGCATGGAACGTCGTCCGGAAGAGCTGTGCCTATACGAATCACACCATCATGGCGGAGGCACTGGAGAAGTGGCCGATCGAGCTGTTCTCCCGTCTCCTGCCCCGCATCTACCAGATCGTGGAGGAAATCAACCGGCGCTTCGAAATTGCTATTCATCAGAAATATGACGGCACCGGCGTGGACGTCAATGAGAAGATCCGCAAAATGGCAGTGATCTATGACGGACAGGTCCGGATGGCAAACATGGCCATTGTCGCAGGCTTCTCTGTTAACGGTGTTGCGCGTCTCCATACCGAAATCCTGAAGAATGAATCGCTTCATGATTTTTATGAAATGTTCCCGGAGAAGTTCAACAACAAGACGAACGGCATCACGCAGAGACGGTTCCTGCTGCACGCCAACCCGCTGCTTGCCGGCTGGATCACGGACAAAATCGGGGATGACTGGATCACGGATCTGTCCCACATCAGCGAGCTGAAGGCTTATGTCAAGGATCCGCAGTCCCAGAAGGAATTCATGCAGATCAAGTACAAGAACAAGGTCCGGCTTGCGCAGTACATCCAGGAACACAATGGCATAGCGGTGGATCCCCGTTCCATCTTCGACGTACAGATCAAGCGCCTGCACGAGTACAAGCGTCAGCTCCTCAACATCCTGCATGTGATGTATATCTACAACGAGCTGAAGAAGAACCCGGACATGGAATATCCCAAGCACACGTTCATCTTCGGCGCCAAGGCGGCAGCGGGTTATAGGAACGCGAAGCTGACCATCAAGCTCATCAACAATGTTGCGGATGTGATCAATAACGATCCTGCCATCCGGGACAAGATCAAGGTGGTCTTCATTGAGGACTACCGGGTATCAAACGCGGAGACAATCATTGCCGCGGCGGATATTTCCGAGCAGATTTCCACGGCGTCCAAGGAAGCCTCCGGAACAGGCTGCATGAAGCTGATGCTGAACGGTGCGGTGACGATCGGCACCATGGATGGAGCCAATGTGGAAATGGCTGAGGAAATGGGCAGGGACAACATGTTCATCTTCGGGCTTTCCTCGGAGGAAGTTATCCACTACGAGAACCACGGCGGATACAATTCCTATGATATTTTCAACAATGACCAGAATGTCCGGGAGGTGCTGGTTCAGCTTGTGAACGGGACCTATTCCCACGACAATCCCGAGTTGTTCCGCCCGCTGTATGATTCCCTGCTCAAGGGCAGCGGGAATACTCCTGCCGACTGCTACTTCATCCTGAAGGATTTTGAGTCCTACGCGGACGCGCAGAGGAGGATCGTCAAGGCTTATCAGAACCCGAAAAAGTGGGCGGAGATGGCAATGATCAATACCGCTTCCTCCGGCAAGTTCTCGTCGGACCGCACCATCGAGGAATACGTACAGGATATCTGGCATCTCGACAAGGTGGAGCTTCCGGCGGTTAAGAAATCCCGCACGCGGAAGAAATGACGCCGTCAGATACAGTTTTTTTATCAGTACTTTGAAGCAGGAGGGCTTGTGCTCCCTGCGGGCAAAACGGAGGAGACGACAATGGTCAGTTTATCCAAAGGCGGATATTATCTGGGGGATGGCAGATTCATCGAAGACAACGGGGAAGCTGCCGCACGTCTTGCAGCGGAGGGGCTCAGCTTATCCGCGAAGGAAGCCAGGAATCTTACAATGGCATGGCAGATTCTGTCTGCGCATAACACCTCGGGCAATGAGGAAAATCTTCAGATCCGGTTCGATGAGCTGACTTCGCACGATATCACTTACGTCGGAATTATCCAGACGGCACGTGCGTCCGGCTTAACACGTTTCCCCATTCCCTATGTTCTGACCAACTGCCACAATTCCCTCTGCGCGGTTGGCGGGACCATTAACGAGGATGACCACATGTTCGGACTTTCCGCCGCGAAGAAGTACGGCGGAACCTATGTGCCGCCGCATCTTGCGGTGATTCACCAGTATGCAAGGGAAATGCTGGCAGGCTGCGGGAAAATGATCCTCGGTTCGGATTCCCATACGAGATACGGAGCACTGGGAACCATGGCGATGGGCGAGGGCGGACCGGAGCTGGTCAAGCAGCTCCTGGGCCAGACCTATGATATCCATCGTCCGGAGGTCATTGCCGTTAACCTGACGGGTGCACCCCGCCGCGGAGTGGGCCCTCATGATGTGAATATTGCGCTGATTGGCGCGGTTTTTGCTTCCGGCTTTGTGAAGAACAAGGTTCTGGAATTCGTTGGCCCCGGCATCCGGAATCTTTCCGAGGATTACAGGATCGGCATTGACGTGATGACGACGGAAACTACCTGCCTGTCCTCCATCTGGGAGACCGACAGAACCACGAAGGAATGGCTTGCCCTCCACGGCAGGGAGCAGGATTTCCGCGAGCTGAAGCCGGGCAGGGGCGCGTACTATGACGGTGTTGTCAATATTGATCTCTCAACGGTTGAGCCGATGATCGCCATGCCGTTCCATCCCTCCATGGCCTACACCATAGACGAGGTAAACCACAACCTGAAGGACATCCTGCACGGGGTGGAAGAGAGGGCGAAGGTCTCGTTCGGCGAGAGTGTACAGTGTCATCTCGGGGACAAGATTGTCGACGGCAGATTCCACATTGATCAGGGAATCATTGCCGGCTGTGCCGGCGGAGGCTTTGAAAATATCTGCGAGGCGGCAGGCATTCTGGACGGGGCAAATATCGGAAACGGGAAATTCTCGCTGTCCGTATATCCCGCGTCCCAGCCGATTTATTATGAGCTGATCCGCAACGGAGCTGCGGAGAAACTGATGGATGCTGGAGCGATCCTCAAGACCGCATTCTGCGGCCCCTGCTTCGGTGCCGGGGACACACCTGCCAACAACGCGTTCAGCATCCGTCACTCAACGAGAAACTTCCCGAACCGTGAGGGCTCGAAGCCGCAGAAGGGTCAGATTTCCTATGTTGCGCTCATGGACGCGCGCTCCATCGCGGCAACCGCGGCAAATCAGGGCGTGCTGACGCCGGCAACCGATGTGGACCGGGATATTCCGACCTACAGTTATCGTTTTGATTCCGGCATCTATGAGAAGCGCGTCTTCGATTCACACGGCGCGGCGGATCCGGATGCGGAGCTGCAGCTGGGTCCCAACATTAAGGACTGGCCCGAAATGCTGCCCCTTCCGCAGAACCTTATCCTGAAGGTGGCTGCGGAAATTCACGATCCGGTTACGACTACGGACGAGCTGATCCCCTCGGGAGAAACCTCCTCGTACCGCTCGAACCCGGAGGGACTTTCCGAGTTCACACTCTCCAGAAAAGCGCCCGATTACGTGGGCATTGCGAAGGAAGTCCGCGGGGCGGAGCAGGCACTCGTCGGCGGAGGCTGTGCCGGTGAGGCACTGCCGGAGCTTCGGGACGTCATGCACACAATAAAGGCACAGTTCCCGGAGGTGAATCACTCCAACTTCGGCGTCGGCACAACCATTTTTGCCGTCAAGCCCGGAGACGGCTCCGCCAGGGAGCAGGCGGCGTCCTGCCAGAAGGTTCTGGGAGGATGGGCCAACATCGCCAACGAATACGCGACGAAGCGCTACCGCAGTAACCTGATTAACTGGGGCATGCTGCCGTTTATTATCCCGAAGGGCGATCTGCCTTTTGCGAAGCTGGATTACCTGTTCTTCCCGGGAATCCGGACGGCAGTGGAGCAGAAGCAGGAACAGATCACAGGCTATGCCGTGAAGAACGGTTCCCTGCACTCCTTCACAGTGACGCTGGGAGACCTGACGGATGAGGAGAGAGAGATCATCCTTGACGGGTGCCTTATCAATTACAACCGCAGATAAGACGCTTTGATTCCGGCGTCAAAAGTCCCCGTTGGGATAGACCGGCATACGGGAATATACAACCCTGCCGCCCGCAATGGTGTAATGCACCACGCCGGGCAAAGTCTGTCCGATAAACGGTGAGTTGCCGGAGCGTGATGCGAAGGGCTCCTTCACGACCCATGTTTCGACGGGATCAAAAATAACGAGATCCGCAGGTCCGCCCTCCTCAATTCTTCCGCCGGGGAGCTGGTAATATTCCGCGGGATGAATTGTCAGGCAGGCGAGCATTTCCTGCAGAGACAGATAACCCGGTTCAACAAGATTGCGGATGGCGAGGGAGAGAGCAGTCTCCAGGCCGATCATTCCGCTGGGAGCGGCGGTTATGGGCACCTTCGCTTTCTCTTGCGCTGAATGCGGGGCGTGATCCGTTGCAATAATCCGGATGGTTCCGTCCCGGAGTCCCTCAATAACCGCCATGCGGTCATCTTCCGTTCGGAGGGGCGGATTCACCTTGGCAAGGGATCCGCTGGTACATACCGCTTTCTCTGTCAGGGAAAAGTGATGCGGCGTCGCTTCCGCCATGATCCGGCCGGAATGTCTTCTCGCCTGCCGAACCAGTTCCACACCTTCAGCGGTAGAAATGTGCTGGATGAGCAGCTTTGAACCGGTCTCGACAGCAGTCTGTACGTCGCGCTGTATCATGGAAATCTCTGCCATCCGGTCCGAGCCGGTAATTCCCAGCTGTGCGGCGGCAATTCCTCCTGCGTTGATTCCGTTTTCCGCGATATACTGCGGATTCTCCTCGTGAAGGCTGACCGGCACATCCAGGTCACGTGCCTTCAGAAGTGCCGCTCTGAGCAGCAGGGAATCCATTACCGGACGGCCGTCGTCGGTGAACACAACGGCACCCGCTTCCTTCAGGGCTTCGAAATCGCTCAGTTCCTTCCCCTGCATTCCCTTTGACACATTTGCCGCACTGTAGAGGTGAATCTTCTCCTTCTGTGCCCGGGTCAGAACGTCTTTAAGGACTGCCGGCGTGTCGATGGGCGGACGGGTATTCGCCATCATGATAATACTGGTGTAACCTCCTCTTGCAGCGGCGAGTGAGCCGGTATGCAGATCCTCCTTATAAGTGAACCCGGGATCCCGGAAATGAGAATGGGTATCAATGAGACCGGGGGCTGTAACGCACCCCTTTGCATCGATCGTGACGAGATCCGGAACATCGCCGGCGGAGGCGTCAAAGATCGTATCGGCAATCTTCAGGATCCGGTCTTTGCCAATCAGCAGATCCTTCCCGGCATCCAGACCGGAAGCCGGATCGATGACCCTGCTGTTTTTGATCAGAAGCATCTGAACTCTCCTCTCTGGTTTTCAGAATCCGAGCCCGCGATGAAAACAGGACGCATAAACCGCCCTCCGGGCATGTTGTACCTTACGGAGGTATTGTAGCATGAATGGAAGGCGAAACCGGAGCGCAGCGGTTGGGAATTCCATGCTAGAATAGTGGAAGCATTGCGATTGGGATCATTCCCGGAAGGACAATTCTCATGGGTTATATTCGTGCGTTCTTTACACTTCTTGCCGCCGTTGTCTGGTTTGTGATCTCCCTGCCCTGTGCCCTCGTGGTCCTGATTCTCAACAGGATATCCGCAAAGAGTGCGGACCGCTTCGTATATCCGTTCGTCCGGCTCGGACTCCGGATGGTTGCCGGGGCAACGGGCTGCCGGATTGCGATCCGCGGGCGTGAGAACCTGCCGGAGGGAGCGGCACTCTATGTTTCCAATCACCGCTCCATATTTGATGTGATCTTCTTCCTGCCGCTGATTCACGGCACATGGTCCCCGGTTGCTAAGAAGGAGCTTGCCCGGATCGGGATTCTGCGCTTCTGGATGAACCGGGTACATACGCTTTTTCTGGACCGCACAGATCTCAGGGCAGGTGTGAAGATGGTGACGGATGCTGTTAACCTTCTGAAGGACGATACGTCTGTTTATATCTGTCCGGAAGGAACCCGCAACCATACGGAGGGTACCCTGCTGGAATTTAAGGGGGGAAGCTTCAAGATTGCCATCAGGGCAGGCGCACCGGTTGTTCCCGTCACCATGATCGGGACAGGAGACGTCTTTGAGGATCATTTCCCGAAGGTGCGCGCCCGGAACGTCACCATTGTAATCGATCCCCCGATTGAGACGAAGGATCTTTCCATTGCGGCGCGCAGGGAATTGCACGAAAGAGTACGCGCGCTCATTCAGTCACATCTGGATGAGGCGAAGGAGATTTCAGCATGAAGACAAAACAGACGCTGCGGGTCAGATCGCAGAAGGAGATCGCGGACGGAATATTTGATCTTCGCCTCCAATACACGGACAGGGACAGAATCCCGGATAACGTGCTGCCCGGCCAGTTTGTGAATGTTTATCCACGGGATGCCTCGGCACTCCTTCCCCGGCCGATTTCCATCTGCGGCTTTGAGAGGCAGGAAGGAATCCTCCGCCTCGTCTACCGCAGAGTCGGAAAAGGTACGGCGGAATTTTCGCGGCTGGCAGAAGGGGATTTTCTGGATGTGCTGGGAATACTTGGGAATGGCTATGATCCTGCCGTCCTTGCCGGCCGAAATGTTTTGCTGATCGGCGGGGGAATCGGCGCGCCGCCTCTGCTGGGTCTGGCAAAGCGGCTAGCGGCACAGGAGAGGCAGGAGGGGAAGGGAAGCGTCACGTCAGTATTGGGCTATCGGACAGACGATTTGTTCCTGAAGGAGGAATTTGAAGCCTGCGGCCGTGTGATCGCTGCCACTGATGACGGCACGGCAGGATTTCACGGGAATGTGGTATCGGCTGCAGCAGCTGTGTTCCCGGCAGGCGGAAGCATCGATGCCGTATGCGCCTGCGGACCGCTCCCCATGCTGCGCGGGGTAAAGCAGCTCGCCAGGAAGCTGCGGGCTACCTGTTACGTCTCCCTGGAAGAGCGCATGGCCTGCGGGGTAGGCGCCTGCCTTGGCTGCGTTACCAGGACAACCGGCACCGATGAGCACTCGCATGTGCGCAATGCGCGGGTCTGCACAGAGGGACCGGTATTCAACGCGGAGGAGGTGGAACTGTGAAAACCGTGACAGACCTTTCCGTAAATATTGCGGGAGTGACTCTGAAAAATCCTGTCATGACCGCTTCCGGAACATTCGGCTCCGGAATGGAATATTCCGAATTCGTCGATCTGAATCACCTCGGCGCGGTTGTCACGAAGGGAGTATCCAATGTCCCGTGGGAGGGCAATCCGACCCCGCGGATCGCCGAGGTTTACGGAGGCATGCTCAATGCGATCGGACTGCAGAATCCAGGCGTGGATGTCTTCATTGAGCGTGACCTCGCATTCCTTGAGCAGTTTGATGCGAGGGTAATTGTCAATGTCTGCGGCCGCAGTATACAGGACTATCTGGACGTCGTGGATCGGCTGGGAGATGAGAAGCGGGTTGACCTCCTGGAGATCAATGTTTCCTGTCCTAATGTGAAGGAGGGAGCGATTGCCTTCGGGACCAGGGCCGACAGCCTGTATGACATCACGAACAGAATTAAGAAGATCGCCAAACAGCCGGTGATTATGAAACTGACACCCAATGTCACCTCCATTCCGGAAATGGCGAAGGCAGCGGAAGCAGCGGGTGCGGACGGGATTTCCCTCATCAATACCATCACTGGCATGAAGATTGATGTGGAGCGGCAGCGCTTTATTCTGGCCAATAAGACGGGCGGCCTGTCCGGCCCCGCCATTCATCCTGTGGCCGTGCGGATGGTGTATGAGGCGAGCCATGCGGTGAACATTCCCGTCATCGGGATGGGAGGCATCAGCTGCTGGCAGGATGCCGTGGAAATGATGCTTGCAGGAGCGAGCGCGGTCGCAGTGGGAGCCGCTAATTTCCACAATCCCTATGCGACGCAGGAAATACTGGATGGAATGACGGACTACTGCAGGCGGCACCAGGTAACGGCAATCCGTGACCTGACCGGCGGGGTGGATGACTGAATGAATTCAATCACGGAAAAGGCGTATGGCAAACTGAATCTGTCGCTTGATGTATGCGGCAGGCGGACGGATGGATATCATCTGGTCCGCATGATCATGCAGACCGTGAATATTTTCGATACGGTTATCCTTACGAAAAACGAAGGGCAGGACATTATCCTCACGACGGATTCCGGCAGGATTCCGGCAGGACCGGACAATCTCGTCGTCCGGGCGGCGCAGGTCATGCGCCGGGAGTATCATATTTCATCCGGTCTGGATATCCATCTGTCCAAGCGGATTCCCATAGCCGCGGGAATGGCAGGTGGTTCCGCGGATGCCGCCGCGGTTTTCCGCGGGATGAACCGGCTGTTCTCTGCAGGAGCTTCTGCAAAACGGCTGAGGGAGCTTGCCCTGCCTCTGGGGGCGGATATTCCTTACTGTATCAGCGGCGGGACACAGCTGTGTGAAGGGATAGGAGAGATTCTGACACCGGTCCCCGGTATGCCGGACTGCGGCCTCATCGTTGTGAAGCCGGATCTGGATGTTTCTACAGGATGGGTATATAAAGCGTTTGATTCGATTCCGGAGGATGAGCTGCACCACCCGGATGTGGGCGGCATGGCGGACGCCATCCGGAGGGGAGACCTGCCGGGGATTGCCGGCAGACTGGGCAATGTACTGGAGCAGAAGACCGGCGCGGAATATCCCGTCATCGGGGAACTGGAGAACTTCCTTCTGCAGCACGGGGCCATGGGGAGCATCATGACCGGCTCCGGGCCAACGGTTTTTGCCCTCTTTGACGGGAAAGCTGCAGCACATGAGACGTTTCTTGCACTCTCGGCTGTTCCGGCATACATGTCCTTCCGGAAATTTGAGACGGAGTTCACCTGTCAGATGCCTGCCGCTGAGTCATAGATTTATTCTGCGTGACCTGCTTTTCTTACCCTGTCAACAAGACGGCTCCAGGCTGTGGATTTCTTCTGCGGCGTCTCGATCTTCTGACCGTGGGAACCCTTGACATCCACGATATAAATGCCGCTAACCATTGCCTTGACCTCACGCTTTACGGGAATGAGCGGATAGATCTTTTCATCCGCGACGAGGTTCAGGATCTGCGGACCGACCTTGGCCTTTACAATCGGAAGCTTCGCGCGGCGCAGATACTTCGGGGTCGAATCAATGACCGCCTGCGGCAGACCGGCTTCCTTCAGCTTCATCCGCTTCTTGTCAATAATGAGCATAGTCACAGACTGCTTGGTCTTTGCGATCTGTTCCTCCTGCTGCGCCTGCTGCTTCTGCATCCGCTTGCCCAGAAAATAAAGCGCAATGATAACCGCGACAAGAATGGCGAGAATTATGATAAAAACAATGGTTCCTGTACTCAATGCAACTTCCTCCGGATTCTCAGAAAACTGCTCCCATTTTAGCATCGAACCATGAAAAAGCATAGGAGCAAAAAGTACTTTAAGACACCTGAGGGGTGTGCTAAGATAAATTTTACTGTGGGCGGTTTTTCGCCTGCAAGAGGAGAAAGGAAATATTAATATTATGAGAAAACAGTTCATTTCCCTTGCTCTCGCAGCCGTCATGACGGTTGCACTCTCTGCGTGCGGCAGCAAGGATCCGGCTTATCTCTCCGGCATCAGGGCAGAGGACTATGTCGACGTTGCAGATTATTCCAGTATCCCTGTGGAAGAGGCGGCGCCCAGCGTTTCGGATGATTATCTCGATATGTACATTCAGTATCAGCTGTCCATGAATGCCACGAATGAGGAAGTTACAGACCGGGATACCGTACAGGACGGAGACATTGTCAATATCGATTACACCGGCACCAAGGACGGAAAGGAATTTGACGGAGGCAGTGCAGCCGGATACGACCTGACCATCGGCTCCGGCTCGTTTATCGACGGATTTGAAGACGGACTCATCGGACACAAGGTCGGTGAGACAGTGAAGCTGAATCTGAAATTTCCGGACGATTATTCCAATACGGAGCTTGCCGGTGCCGCGGTTGTCTTCACCGTGAAGATTAATAAAATCGAACAGCGTGTCACGCCGGAGCTGACGGATGAGTTTGCCGCCAGCCAGAATATTACCGGTGTGTCCACGGTTGAGGATTACCGGAATTACTGTCGTGAAACGCTGATGAAGCAGGCGCAGTCCTCGTACGACAGTGATGTGCAGTCACAGATCATCAAATATATGGTGGACAACAGCACGTTCAAACAGGATCCCCCGACCGAGATGGTGGAGCGCATGAACACCTCGTTTACGGATACCTTTACCGCTTACGCGGGCCAGTACGGCATGAAGCTCAGCGATTTCATGGCCGCACAGGGCTCTGATTCCGATAACTACGAGCAGGATATCAGGGACATGGCGACGGACACTGCGAAGGAATATCTGATCATGCAGGTTATTGCGGACCGGGAGGACCTTAATGTTTCCAAACGGGACCTGAATACGGCACTTTCTACGGAGGCTGCCCAGAACGGCTATTCCAGTGTCAGCGATTTCAAGAAGGATCAGGATCTCGAAGCCTACAGGGAATATCTGATGGTGCAGAACGTTCTGAAGTTCCTGCAGAAGAAGGCGGACGTTACCGAGCCCTCCGACAGCGCATCCACGGAATCCGCAGCCGGGACGGACAGCACGGAAGCATCGACGGAGGATTCTGCGGCAGTGGCATCCACGGAATCTGCGTCACAGTAAGGACCGGAGCAATTGGAATGACAGGAGGAACAGATGAGAAAAGACTATCAGCTGGTGGAAATCAACAGCATCTTCAGTAAACCGGAGGACTATTACGACAGAACCGTCACCGTCGGAGGCTGGATCAGGAACAACCGTGATTCCAAGAATATCGGATTCATCTCCCTGGACGATGGCAGCTGCTACCGCAAACTGCAGCTGGTATATTCCTCGGAACTGACCAATTTTACCGGGGTGGCAAAGCTCAATGTTTCGACCGCGATCCTTGCGACCGGCAGAATTGTAGCCACGCCGGAAGCCCAGCAGCCGCTGGAAATGCAGGTGGAAAAGGTGAAAATCGAGGGTGCTTCTTCCCCGGACTATCCCCTGCAGAAGAAAAGACATACGCTGGAGTACCTGCGCACCATGCCGCACCTTCGGGTCAGGACCAATACCTTTGAGGCGACGATGCGTGTGCGTTCCGTCATCGCCTACGCCATTCACAGATTCTTCCAGGAGAGGGATTTTGTCTATGTCCACACGCCGCTCATTACGTCTTCTGACGCCGAAGGTGCGGGCGAGATGTTTCAGGTTACCACACTGGACCTGAACGATGTTCCGAAGACGGAGGAGGGAAAGGTCGATTACAGCAGGGACTTCTTCGGCAAGCCGGTTAATCTCACGGTTTCCGGACAGCTCAATGTCGAGACTTATGCCTTCGCGTTCCGCAATGTATATACGTTCGGCCCGACCTTCCGCGCCGAGAAGTCCAACACCACCCGTCACGCTGCGGAGTTCTGGATGATCGAGCCTGAGATGTGCTTTGCGGATCTGGAGGATGACATGGAATGCATGGAGGACATGCTGAAATATGTGATCAGCTATGTCCTGGAGCACTGCCCGGAGGAGATGGCCTTCTTCAACCAGTTTATTGAAAAAGGTCTCATCGAGCGCCTGCAGCATGTTGTGAACTCCGATTTCGGCAGAATCACCTACACAGATGCCGTGAAGGAGCTGGAAAAGCATCAGGATGAGTTTGAGAACAGGGTTTACTGGGGCTGTGACCTGCAGACCGAGCACGAGAGGTATCTGACGGAAAAGGTATTTAAGAGGCCGGTTTTTGTCACAGATTACCCGAAGGAAATCAAAGCATTCTACATGAAGCTGAACGCTGACGGGAAGACGGTCGCTGCGTGCGACTGTCTCGTTCCCGGGATCGGGGAAATCATCGGGGGTTCCGAGAGGGAGAACAATCTTGAAATCCTGGAAAACCGCATGGACGAGCTCCATATGAACAAGGACGAGTACCAGTTCTATCTGGATCTGCGCAGATACGGAAGCGTACGGCATGCGGGATTCGGTCTGGGATTTGAGAGGGCAGTGATGTATATCACGGGTATGGAGAACATCCGTGATGTCCTGCCGTTCCCGAGGACTGTAGGCACCTGCGAGCTTTAAGAGCAGTAAATTAAGTATGCGGAAACATCAGTTGGAAAATAAAATCCGGACGTTTCTGTCCCGGTGCGTGCTGCCGGCAGCGCTGGCGGCGGCAGTTGCCGCAGCCCCGTCCGGCTCAGCGCTCGCTTCTTCGGTCAGCGAACTGCGTGAGCAGAAAAGGCAAACCCAGTCCGCCCTGCAGTCCGCACAGTCGAACGCTTCCTCCCTGGAGAGCGTACAGAGCGAGCTGTCCGGAGAGATGGACAGTATTAATCAGGAGTTGGTTACCAACATGGCGTCTGTCCAGATGCTGGAGGACACGATTGCCGATCTTGACCGGCAGATCGCGGAGAAGCAGGAGGAGTACGACGCTGCCAAAGCCGAGGAACAGAAGAGATACGCGGCCATGAAGGAGCGGATCCGGTTCATGTACGAGCAGGGGGACGCTACCTATGTCCAGATCCTGATGAAGGCGACATCCTTCTCGGATATTCTGAATAAAGCCGGGTACGTGCAGAACCTCTACGAGTATGACCGCCGTCTTCTGGATGAATACGAGCAGGTGAAGCAGCAGGTTGCACAGGTTCAGAGGGAGCTCGAGGAAGAAAAATCCGATCAGGAAGCTTCAAAGATCGGACTGGAAGAGGAGCAGGACAACCTGAATCAGCAGCTGGCGGATCTGCAGGAGCAGTACGGAGACATTTCGGACCAGGTTGCGAACGCGAGGGCTGAAGCGAGCCAGCTCGCTGCAAGGCTGAACGCGCAGACAGCTGCTATCTCCGCCGCGGTGGACGCGGAGGCAAAAGCTGCCGAGGCACAGCGGCAGGCAGAGGAAGCAGCAAGGCAGGCAGCGGAAGAGGCAGCAAAGGCGGCGAGTGCCCAGACAGCTTCCACAGCTGCCTCAGCAGGCAGCACGGCGGCTTCCACTGCGCAGCAGGCGGAAGGTCAGTCGGATTATGACACACAGGAATCGTCCTCCACGGATTCCGGAGAAAGCGCGGCATCGTACAGTGCGCCGGCTGTCGATTCCAACGGTGCCACGGGATCGAGTGTGGTTGCCTACGCGGAACAGTTCGTAGGAAACCCGTATGTATACGGCGGCAACAGCCTGACCGAGGGAACGGACTGCTCCGGCTTCACGTCTCTCGTTTACGCGCATTTCGGATACAACATCGGGCGGACCGATGTTGCGCAGCGAAGCAGCGGCGTCGAAGTGCCCTCCCTCGAAGAGGCGCAGCCGGGCGACGTGATCTGTTATCCCGGTCATGTAGCTATCTATTGCGGAAACGGCACGATTGTTCACGCTTCGACACCGGCGACCGGCATCAAATATTCCACGGTGACCTACCGGCCGTATATCTGCATCCGCCGGATTATTAACTGAAGACGCTTCTGATGACACCTTTACAAACATGCCGGTATGCCCGCCTTCATGCGGACAGGAAAGGACAACATGGACAAGGAACTGATCGTCGTTCTGGATTTCGGAGGCCAGTATAAGCAGCTGATTGCAAGACGTGTCCGGGAGGATCATGTTTACTGCGAGATCCATCCCAGTACGATCGGACTGCAGAAGCTGAAGGAGCTGAATCCGAAGGGTATTATCCTGACGGGAGGCCCCGGCAGTGTGTACCTCGCTGACTCACCGACGTTTGATCCCGGGATCTTTGAGCTGGGAATCCCTGTCCTGGGTATCTGTTATGGTTCCCAGCTGATGGCGCACCTATTGGGAGGCAGGGTTGAAACCGCACCGGCAAGCGAATACGGGCACACGGATTTCACAATAGATGCACCGGATTCCCTTCTGCTGAAGGGTGTGCCGGAGCATTCCACCTGCTGGATGAGCCACACGGACTACATTGCGAAGGTCCCGGAGGGCTTTCGCATTACTGCACATACGGCCAACTGTCCCGCGGCTGCCATGGAAGACGAAGGCCGCCGCCTGTATGCAACACAGTTCCATCCGGAAGTGGTTCATACACCGGAAGGAACACGGATGCTGCGGCATTTTGTGCTGGACATCTGCGGCTGTAAGGGTGACTGGCAGATGTCCTCTTTCGTGGAGGATACGATTCAGGAACTGAGGAAAAAGATCGGATCGGACCGGGTCCTCCTGGGTCTGTCCGGCGGCGTGGATTCCACCGTGACAGCAGTCCTGCTGTCCCGTGCGATCGGCAGACAGCTCTACTGCGTCTTCGTTGATCACGGCCTCATGCGCAAGGATGAGGGCGATGAGGTCGAGGCGGTCTTCGGACCGGACGGACAATTCGGGGACCTCAATTTCATCCGTGTCAATGCCGGTGAGGAATATTTCGCCATGCTTCAGGGCGTGACAGAACCGGAGAAAAAGAGGAAGCTGATCGGTGAGAAATTTGTAGAGATTTTCGGCGACGAAGCCAGAAAGCTCGCGGGACAGGGCGGTTTCCGTTATATGGCGCAGGGCACAATCTATCCTGACGTGGTGGAGAGCGGACTTGGTACATCCGGCGCCGTCATCAAATCTCATCACAATGTCGGCGGACTGCCGCATGATCTGGTCGTTGAGCTTGGTTTTGACGAGAAACCGGTGGAGCCGCTCCGTTCGCTTTTCAAGGACGAGGTACGCAAGGTCGGACTTGAGCTGGGCATTCCGGCGAAGCTTGTCTACCGTCAGCCTTTCCCCGGCCCGGGTCTTGGTATCCGCATCGTCGGAGAGGTCACCCCGGAGAAGGTACACATCGTCCAGGAAGCAGATGCCATTTACCGCGAGGAGCTGGAGAGAGCCGGTATCGATATGGGAAAGGGACAGTTCTTCGCTGCCCTGTCCAATATGCGAAGCGTCGGCGTCATGGGTGACCACCGTACCTACGATTATGCAGTTGTACTGCGCGGCGTCATCACCTCGGACTTCATGACCGCGGAAGCGGCCGAAATCCCCTGGAGTGTGCTTCAGACCTGCATGAACCGCATCATCAACGAAGTGAAAGGCGTCAACAGAGTTCTGTACGACCTGACCAGCAAACCTCCGGGAACCATCGAGATGGAATGATAAGCGAGAGGCTGTAGACCCTTATATTTAGCGGGTTTACAGCCTCTCTTTCTGTTCAGTGACAATACAATGACAATATAAAAAAATGAGTCGTCACTGAATGAATGATGTAAAATTTTTCTTCTGTCTTTTTATCTTGTCCCGTTCGGGACAGTTTTCCATGAATTTACCGGGTGAGAAACCCGGCTTTTTTTAACTTCACAGCCACGTTCAGTCCGTATCCTGCTTCTCCGGCTTGCGTTTTCTTTTCGCTTTAGCCCCGGAATCCGGTGCGGCAGTCGTTTTATTCTCACCCTGCAGTTTCTGGAGTTTGTTTGCGATTTCGGGATTCGGAGTATAACCATACATCTGGTCTTTGTCGATAAAGTCAGGCCAAGCGCTCTTCCAGTCGTCATATTCCTCGTCCAGGAGATTGCCTTCGTCGTAAACCTTGCGGACATGCTCCCATAAGGCGAGGCTCTCCTGAAACTGCAGACCTTTGGAATGAGGCCGTAGCAGCGCTCGATGTCAAACAGGACATGAATGGCTCCGGTCGGATCGTTGGGATCCGGGTCTAGGAGACTGAAGACATCAATGTGAAGAGTATCAGCAATCTGTGTCAGGGTCTGCTTGTCTGGATACCGGTTGCCAAGCTCATAGTTTCGGATGGTTGATTCATTTAAGCCACATGCATCACCGAGCTCCTTCTGCGTCAGTCCGCGATACTTCCGGTAGAGACGGATCTTACTGCCGATGGAGTGGATGAACAGGGAATCCTTGTCAGGCATATCTTCCTTCTTTCGTACATGATTGTCTGGTCCTTTGTTCGTCAGCAGCCTTCCGGAGCTTCGGAACTACAGTAAGTATATCAAAAACAGTGCAGAAATGTAATGTTTTTTGCCAGGATGTATTGACAGTTCAAAAACGAACTGTTAGGATAAGAGCATGAAAACAGTTCATAAATGAACTGTAAACAACGAAAACATGCGTAAAGGAGGATACGAAATGAACGACAGCAGATTTATGAAAGCAGCAGATATTCAGGAGATTCTTGGTGTTTCGGACAGCATGGCATACAAGATCATCCGCCAGTTGAATGACGAGATGATTGCCAAGGGGTATCACACGGTAAGAGGTAGAATCAGCCGTAAGTATTTTGAGGAAGTATTTTACGGAAGCTCCGCAAAAGAGGACTGATCCATGGCAGTGATCAAGAATGAAAAGACAGGAAAATGGGAAGTCCGAACTTATTACGAGGACTGGACCGGCGAGCGTAAACAGAAGACAAAGCGGGGCTTTGAGAAGAAGCAGGACGCGGTGGAATGGGAGCGGGCATTCAAGCTTCAAAAGCATTATGACATGTCCATGACATTCTCCGATTTCGTTGAGGTTTACAGCAATGACATGAAACCGCGCCTCCGTCTCAATACGTGGAACAGCAAGGAGCACATCATCCGGACAAAGATCCTTCCTTATTTCAAAAATAAGAAAATGTCGGAGATAACACCGTCGGATATTGTGAACTGGCAGAATGAACTGCTGAACTACCGGAACTCTTTTGGCGAAGGGTATTCCAAGACGTATCTGAAGACGATTCACAATCAGCTGAGTGCCATTCTGAATCATGCCGTGAATCTGTACGGGCTGCGGTCTAATGCAGCCCGCAGAGCCGGCAACATGGGAAAGGAAGAAACCGGGGAAATGCGTTTCTGGACACAGGAAGAATATGAAACCTTTGTTGAGAAGGTGGCGGACAAGGAAGAAACGTATATGGCGTTTGAAATTCTGTACTGGTGCGGCGTCCGTCTCGGTGAACTGCTGGCTCTTACGCCGGAGGATTTCGACCTGGAGAAAAATTCGCTCCGCATCAATAAATCTCTTCAGCGGATTCACGGCGAGGATGTCATCACAGATCCAAAGACGCCGAAAAGCAGACGTGTCATCATTATGCCTGAATTTCTGACACTCGAAGTGAAGGAGTATCTGAGCCATCTGTATAAGGTCGGTCCGACGGACCGGATCTTCTGCATCAGCAAGAGCTTTCTGCATCATGAGATGGATCGTGGAGTGAAGCTCAGCGGCGTGAAACGGATTCGGATTCATGATCTCCGGCACAGTCATGTATCGCTACTGATCAATATGGGATTCTCTGCTCTCGCCATCGGTAACCGGGTAGGTCATGAGGCAGTGGATATTACTTACCGGTATGCGCATCTGTTCCCGTCGATCCAGACGGAAATGGCATCCGAGCTGAACAAGGAAAGAGAGGCAATCCTGAATGTCGCAAAAGAACAAAGATGATCACAACCGCCTCCGGTCCAGAACTATCGCCTTTCGCATGTCGCCGGAGGAAGAAGCGGAGCTGAATGACAGAGTGAAACTGCTGGGATATCGGACAAAGCAGGATTATCTGATCTATGCAGTTCTTCATAATGAGGTAAATGCCGTTGGAAATGCGTTGATGCTGGTACAGTTCCGGAAGGATCTCAGGGAAATCCTGACTGAGCTAAAAAGGCTGAACTCCGTCTCGGAAATGGATGAGGAGCTGATGACGCCGGTCCGGACTATGCTGGAAATCCTGCAGGCATTTCAGGAGAAGCCGAAGAAGCAAGGAAAACAGCCGGTAATGCAGGAGACGCAATACAGCA
Organism: uncultured Lachnospiraceae bacterium; assembly: GCA_900316855.1. GTDB lineage: Bacteria > Bacillota > Clostridia > Lachnospirales > Lachnospiraceae > CAG-791. The sequence goes on from ONEK01000002.1 coordinate 169,740, forward strand.
AGATGATGCACCTGCAAAAACTGGAAAGGCTTATGGCAGAAAGGAAGAGGCAGTATGAGTAAGATTATGGCCATTGCAAATCAGAAAGGCGGCGTCGGCAAGACGACTACAGTCGTAAACCTTGGCGCCGGTCTTGCCGAGGCAGGGAAGAAAGTTCTTATGATCGATCTCGATCCGCAGGCATCCCTGAC
>ONEK01000008.1:0-112688 GCA_900316855.1 uncultured Lachnospiraceae bacterium
TAAACCCAAGCGCCGCCGGGGGCGTCCGAGGAAAAATCCTCTTCCTGTGGATCAGACCGGCTGACGGTCTATAGTACGGCGATTTGGGAAACTATTAATTAAATATGGAACGAACGTCAACTCCTGCAGCAGGAAGCTTGTGATACGAGGAAATTTTATGGAACGGGAACATCTTGGATCGAGACTTGGCTTCATCCTGATCAGCGCGGGCTGCGCGATCGGCATCGGCAATGTGTGGAAATTTCCGTGGCTCGTCGGGCAGTACGGCGGCGGGGCCTTCGTGCTGATCTATATTTTCTTCCTGATCCTTATGGGGATTCCTGTGATGACGATGGAGTTCGCGATGGGAAGGGCGGCGCAGAAGAGCCCGGTCCTGATGTATCAGGAGCTGGAGAAGCCGGGCCAGAAGTGGCACATTCACGGCTATACGTCACTTGCCGGCAATTACCTGCTCATGATGTTCTACACCACGGTCGCCGGCTGGATGCTGCAGTATTTCGTCGAGATGCTGCGGGGCAGCTTCGAGGGACTTGACGCGGACGCGGTCGCCGCCTGGTTTACGGGCATGCTGGAGAGTCCGGCGCGGCAGGTCGGCTACATGGCGGTCATCGTATGCGTCGGCTTTGCCGTGTGCATGATCGGCCTGCAGAAGGGCCTGGAGCGCGTGACGAAGGTTATGATGGCGGCGCTCCTTGTCATCATGGTCGTACTGGCTGTCAACAGCATCCTGACGCCGGGCGGCGGCGAGGGCCTTGCGTTCTACCTCCTGCCGAACATGGAGGAAATCAGGAAGGCAGGACTGTTAAACGTTATCGTCGCGGCCATGAACCAGTCGTTCTTCACGCTGTCCATCGGCATCGGTGCGATGGCGATCTTCGGCAGCTATATCGGCAGGGACCGCGCGCTTCTGGGGGAGTCTGTCAGCGTCGCGGTGCTGGATACGTTCGTCGCGTTCACGTCGGGCCTCATTATTTTCCCCGCGTGCTTTGCCTACGGTGTGCAGCCGGACGCGGGTCCCTCGCTCATTTTCATCACGCTGCCGAATATTTTCAATCACATGAAGCTCGGCAGGCTGTGGGGTGCGCTGTTTTTCGTGTTCATGACATTCGCCGCGCTCTCGACCGTGCTGGCCGTGTTCGAGAATATTCTTGCCATGCTGCGGGACCTGACCGGATGGACGAGGAAGAGGGCCGGCGTCTTCGGCGTGATTTCGATGTTTATCCTGTCGCTGCCCTGTGCGCTCGGCTTCAACGTCTGGAAGGGGTTCCAGCCCATGGGTGAGGGAACCGGCTTCATGGATCTCGAGGACTTCCTCGTATCGAACCTGATGCTCCCTGCCGGCGCGCTCATCTACATCATCTTCTGCACGCAAAGGTTCGGCTGGGGGTGGGATGCCTTCGTCACGGAGGCCAATTCCGGCCGCGGCATGAAGATTCCTGCGTGGTTTAAGCCCATCTGCACCTGGATCCTTCCCGTCCTCGTCGCCGTCATCATCGTCATGGGGCTGGTGTAAAACATTCCCTTGACCCGCACTGAGTTTTGCAATAGAGTAATATGCGAACTGAATACCGCCAAGGGGCGCGATTGCTGAGACAGGCTGCGGCGAGGCCGCGGGCTGGACCCTCCTAACTTGAACCGGGCAATACCGGCGTAAGGATTGAGCGGAAGATAAACCACCTGCAGCGCGGGCTGCAAGGGCAGGAAACGGACTGCGGTACAGCTTCGTTCGCGAAGCCAAAATGTGATGCTCCGCGGCCTGCCGGTGTCAGGCCCTGCAGCATGGTTGAAAATGGTCCGTTAAGTATCTCCTCCTTGGTGAATTGTCACAGGGAGGAGTTTTTTTATGTCACTATTTGCAACTCTTACGGAAGACGGAAGCTACGCACTGACCGGAGCCGGCTACACGGTCCTCGTCCTCATCATGCTGGCGGTGCTGATCCTCGGGTGTTACCTCACGAAGGCGGACCAGAAGGCGAAGACGGGAACAAGGAGGCTTGTTTTCTCCGGCATGGCGATTGCGCTGGCGTTCGTCACGTCGTTCATCAAGCTGCTGCATCTGCCGATGGGCGGCTCCATCACGCTGTTTTCCATGTTCTTCATCACGCTGATCGGCTACTGGTACGGCCTGCGCACCGGTCTCATGGCCGCCGTTGCCTACGGCCTGCTGCAGCTCATCGTGGATCCCTACATCATCAGTGTTCCCCAGATGCTGACGGATTACATTTTCGCGTTCGGCGCGCTCGGACTGTCCGGTATTTTCTCCAACGCAAAGCACGGCCTGCTCAAGGGCTACATCGTCGGTGTCATCGGGCGCTTTATCTTCGCGTTCCTGTCGGGCTATATCTTCTTCGGCATGTACGCGCCGGAGGGCATGAACCCGGCGGTCTACTCCGCTTCCTATAACGGGATCTATATTTTCACGGAGGCCATCATCACGATCATTGTGATGCTGCTGCCGCCGGTCGCGAAGGCACTTGGCAAAATCAAGACACTCGCGACGCAGCAGTAATCCGGAGCGCGATGCAGCGGCACAAGCTGCATTCACTGCGAAATCTTCATCTTATGTTCGAACTGGCAGAAATAGGGCGGCAGAAGCCCCTGATTCATGTAATCTCCAACGCGGTGACGCTCACGGACGTCGTGAACGCGATCCTTGCGTCCGGCGGGGTCGCGATCGGCGCGGACGCGCCAGAGGAGGCCGCGGAAATCACGCGGCTCGCGGATGGCCTAGTCCTCAATATCGGGACACCGTCGCGCGCAAAGAGAGAGGCAATGCTGACCGCCGGAAAAACCGCAAACGCGAAGGGAATCCCGGTTGTGCTCGACCCTGTGGGCGCCGGCGCGTCCGTGTTCCGCAGACAGATTCTGGCTGAGCTCCTGCAGAATGTGCGGTTCACCTGTATCCGCGGGAATCTCTCGGAGGTGTGGACGCTCGCGGGGATCGCGGAGGCAGCCGGCGTGATGGATGCCAGCGGGACCGGGCGTCAATCAGGGGCCGGTAACGCCGGCAGATCGGAATGCCCGGATCATTCCGGCACCGTCCTGGAGGACAGAACCTCCCGGGGCGTAGAGGACAGTGCGGGTGCGCTGACCGGGGAGAAGCTGGCTGCACTGGAGCGGTTATCCGAATCGCTCTGCACGGTCCTTGCCGTGACGGGTGCGGAGGATTTCGTGATCTGCGGAACGGATGTCCGCAGGATACATGGCGGCTCCCCATTACAGAAGAGGATGACCGGCAGCGGCTGTATGCTGTCCGGCCTTACGGCAGGAGCCCTGGCCGCGGAGTACATGGCGCTGCGCGGAGGGGGCTCCTGTATAACTGCGGAAATAAATCCGGCGCTGAAGGATACCCGGGACAGGCCGAAGCAAAGCCGGAAACCGGACGCTGCAGCTGCCGGGTTGCTGCGTGAAGCCGCACAGACGGTGGAGACGCTGATCCGGGCCTATGACCGCGCAGCGGAGGAAGCGGCGGAACGGGTGCGGCAGCAGGATGCCGGCATGGGTACGTTCCATACGGCACTCCTGGATGCCATCTCGAAGTGGCCGGTCACAGAATTCGAAGATTGACTGATCCGCCGATGCGAAGCAATTCGTATGTCATTTTGTCCTGATAAATACTTTTGACACCTTAATCATGACTTTGGAGTCAAATACCCCGCCGCAAGCAGCGGGGCATGACTTAACATCTATCTGATCTTGAACGCCCCAAGGGGGCGGGGTATTTGACCCTCGCGGGCGTCGCCACATGAACATGCAAGCATGTTCGCGTGGCTCGTGCCTCGCGGGAATAAAGATATGAGAATCGACAGCAGAATCATGCAATTATACGCGGTGACGGACCGCAGGTGGCTGAACGGCCGGACGCTCTCTGAGGCTGTGGAGGAAGCGATCGCAGGTGGTGTGACGCTGGTGCAGCTTCGCGAGAAGGAGCTGGACGATGCGTTATTCCTTGCGGAGGCAGTTGAACTGAAGCAGGTCTGCCACCGGCACGGCGTACCCCTCATCATCAATGACAATGTTGAGGTTGCCCTTAAGAGCGGCGCGGACGGTGTGCATCTGGGGCAGGATGATACCGGCATCCGACAGGCGCGCGAAGCGCTTGGAGAAGAAGCCATTATCGGCGCGACGGCGCACAACGTGGAGGAAGCCGTGCGGGCGGAGGAGGCAGGTGCGGATTACCTCGGATGCGGTGCAGCCTTTGGCTCAGCCACGAAGACGGACGCGAAGCCGATCCGCCTTTCGGAATATCAGGAAATCACCCGGGCCGTCCGGATCCCGGTCGCTGCAATCGGCGGGATCAATCGGGAGAACATTCACGAGCTTGCCGGCTCCGGGATCGCCGGTGTTGCGGTCGTATCGGGAATTTTCGCCGCGGCGGATATCCGCAGGGCTTCGGAGGAGCTTCTTGCAGCGGCGCGGAAGCTGTAAGAAGCCCGCGCTGATTCTGGACGTTTGCAGCATTGCGGGGCGCCGGAGTCCGGTGGACGTCCGCCGGGCGCCGACCGCAAAGCAATTTGTATGCCATTATTTTATCTCAACATATTTTTGCCTTCCCGGGTCCCGCAGAGGGGTTTGTGAAGGCCGTCCGCTGAAGACGGACAGGAGGTGCTCAATTGAAACATGAAACAGTAAAGAAGCTTGTAGTTTCCGGCATGCTGGTCGCAGTCATCATCGTGCTGAGCGGATTCTATATTCCGGTCGGCGCGTCGAAATGCTTCCCGATCCAGCACATGGTGAATGTGCTCGCGGCCGTGCTGCTGGGACCCTGGTGGGGCGTCGGCATCGCGTTCTGCGCTTCCCTCATCCGCAACCTGATGGGAACCGGCACGCTCCTTGCCTTCCCCGGCTCGATGGTAGGCGCGCTGTGCTGCGGACTGGTGTATCAGTATACGAAGAAGCTCGTTCCCACCTATATCAGCGAGGTGCTGGGCACAGGCGTTCTCGGCGGCATCCTGGCCTTCCCGATTGCAACGCTTGTCATGAACAAGGAAGCGGCGCTCTTTACCTATGTACTGCCGTTCCTCGTCAGCACGGCGGGCGGCACCATCATCGCGGCCATCCTCATCGGCATCCTTGCGAAGACCCACGCGCTCAGCACCATGCGCAACGCGCTTGAGTCATGACGCAGTGAAGCTGCGAAGCAATCCGTATGTCATTTTGACACGACAATCGGGTTTGACACCTTAATCACAATTACATACAACTTCGAAGGAATGCAGATCCTGCCAAAACCCGGACGGAAATCAGAGCTGCAAGCCTTCCGGCGGCAGACCGGGGGCACCACCTTCTGCCGCGTAATAAAATTAATGCTCAGCCTTAATAAGGCGAAAAGGCAGTTTGAAAGACGTCACTGATGCGACTTCTTTCAAATCCGAATCGATGCCTGCAAAGAACGCAGGCGGAAAGGAAGCTATGAGAACAGCATTAACAATCGCCGGAAGTGATTCCAGCGGAGGCGCCGGCATCCAGGCAGATATCAAGACGATGATGGCAAACGGCGTATTCGCCATGAGCGCCATCACCGCCCTGACTGCGCAGAACACGACCGGCGTTTCGGCAATCATGAATGCATCCCCTGGGTTTCTCAGGGAGGAAATCGATGAAGTGTTCACGGATATTTTCCCGGATGCGGTGAAGATCGGCATGGTCAGCGAGGCGTCGCTGATCCGTGTCATTGCGGAGCGGCTCCGCCACTACAGGCCGGCCTGCATCGTGGTGGATCCCGTGATGGTGGCGACCTCCGGGGCGAAGCTGATCTCCGATGACGCGATCGCCGTGCTGAAGGAGGAGCTCTTCCCGATTGCGACGATCCTGACGCCGAACATCCCCGAGACGGAGGTGCTGTCGGAGCGTACCGTGCAGACGCCGGACGACATGATCGCGGCGGCACAGGCAATCGGGCAGAAGTATCACTGCGCCGTGCTGTGCAAGGGCGGCCACAACCTGAATGACGCCAATGACCTTCTGTACCGGGACGGCTCGTGCCGCTGGTTTAACGGGAAGCGCATTCAGAACCCCAACACCCATGGAACCGGCTGTACGTTATCGAGCGCCATCGCCTCGAACCTTGCCAAGGGGTTTGATCTCGATACCTCGGTGGAGCGGGCAAAGGAGTACATCTCCGGCGCGCTCGGCGCCATGCTGGACCTCGGCCACGGGAGCGGCCCCATGAACCACGCCTTTGACCAGGACGGGAAATTCATGCGGGAAGCGGACGGGACCCATTGCGGTCCCGATACGGATTCTTCTGCGAATGCTGGAAATCCGTCCGCTGCTGACAGATCGTCCGCTGACTGCCCTGTTCCCGGGAAGGGAGGCCTCTCATGAAGAAGATGACCTCGTTTCAGTCTGCCCTCATCTGGTTCGGCGCCGGCGTCTCCATCGCGGAGATCCTGACGGGGACCTATTTCGCACCGCTCGGCATGGCGAAGGGGATGCTTGCGATCGTCCTGGGACATGTGATCGGCTGCGTCATGATGTTCGCCGCGGGACTCATCGGCGGGCGCACCGGCAGGAGTGCCATGGAAACCGTCAAGATGAGCTTTGGCGGGAAGGGCGGCATCTTCTTTGCCGCACTGAACGTGCTGCAGCTCGTCGGCTGGACCGCCATCATGATTTATGACGGCGCGGGAGCGGTCAACGAGATCTTCGGCGTCGGGACGGGAGTCTGGGCTCTTGTCATCGGCGGCCTCATCATCCTGTGGATCGCGGTCGGCGTCACGAACCTCGGCGTCATCAATAAGATTTCGATGACAGCACTTTTCGTCCTGACGGTTGTGCTGTGCTTCGTGATTTTTGGCGGGAACGGGGCAGTGACGGCGCCGGATGATTCCCTCACGTTCGGCGCGGCGGTCGAGCTTGCGGTTGCGATACCCCTGTCGTGGCTGCCGCTCATTGCGGATTACACGAGGGAGGCGGAAAAGCCCTTTCAGGCGACGCTTGCGAGCGTCGTTGTGTACGGCATTGTTTCCGTGTGGATGTACATGATTGGCACGGGTGCCGCCATCTATACCGGTGAGTCGGATATCTCCGTTGTGATGCTGAAGGCGGGACTCGGGATTGCGGCGCTTGTCATCCTGATCCTGTCGACGGTGACGACGACATTCCTCGACGCGTGGAGCGCCGGAATTTCGGCGGAATCGCTGACGGCGAGGGTCCACGGGAAGACCTGCGCCATTGTGGTGACGGTCGTCGGCATGGCGGGCGCTATGCTGTTCAATATGGATGACATCACGGATTTCCTGTACCTCATCGGGTCTGTTTTCGCGCCGATGATCGCCGTGCAGATCGCGGACTATTTCATCCTGAAGTCACCGGATCATTCCGGGGAGGGCTGGTCGTGGAAGAATCTCGCCATCTGGGCAGCGGGCTTTATCCTGTACCGCCTGCTGATGCGCGTGGACACGCCGGTCGGCAATACGCTGCCGGACATGGCTCTCACCATCCTGCTGTGTGTCCTGCTCAGGAACGTCCACGCATCGCGTAAGCCGTCCACACAGGGAGGCAGTACAGAATAGGGAAGGCGTAGCGGGGCTGGGAAATAGCATCATCGGACCGGGTGTGTTAAACTTCTACTGTTAAGGGGCGGGTTTGGCTTGAGGCTGACGCCACTGGTGGGGAGCGAGGATTCTGATGGATATACTGGAATTGAATGGTCTGTCAGTGGAAACCCTGGAGGCTCTTTCCTATCATAGTGAGCTGAACTTGTCTTTGAAAAACACACTTCATCATTTTGATAAAGATCGGCTGATCGAAGAGCTATTAAAAATGAGAAGGTGGCTTAATGAGACCGATCTGCTTGACGAAGTAGATCTTGATTACAGGATTAAGTCAGCGGAATCTATTGTAGGCAAATACGAAAGATACATCGGCACAAGCCGACAGACCCGGCAGGTTTTTAATGATATTCTCGGTTTTCGCGGATTTTGCGATGACTACGATGACGTTCGCCGTCTTGATAATAAAATTTTTCACATAGCGGATATGGCAGATGGGAAAGCAAAGGATGACGGTTACCGTGGAATCCACGCGTACTATGAGACCGACAATTTCACCTATCCGATCGAAATACAGTTTAATACGCTGTATGACAGGCAGATGAATAACTGGCTTCATGATTACCTGTATAAAAAGGACTATCCTGCCGGTATCGGCAAGCTGATGCGAAGCGAATACGAAGCAGGGAATATCACTAATGTCACGGAATTTGAGGAGGTGCTGAACCATGTGCTATCTGGTCGCGAAGGATGTTAACAGACATGGCAGTGTTGCATTTAAAACAAAACATGGGAGGCACTTGGCTGATCTGTCAGATGCCCTGGACCGTGATGTCAGGGGCAGGGGCATCCAGATCGTTACGATCAGCAGACCCGCCGCTTATGGTGAATATTCGCCCTATACTTTTATCGATACGGAAGAGGAATTTATCCGGCAGGTTCATGCAATGCTATGAGATTTTCCGCATCGCGTAAGCCGTCCACACAGGGAGGCAGTACAGAATAGGGAAGGCGTAGCGGGGCTGCACGTCGATGACGGGCCCCAGCAGAATAAAGGCGAAGGTCAGTAATCCCGGGAGAAGGGGCAGCAGGCTCCTCCTCCCTTTTCTGTGCCTTAAATAAAACAGCAGCGCAAAGAACGTGTACAGCGTGACGGCAACGTTGTTGAGTCTTCCCGTAACGGGAAGGTGCATCTGGAATTCATAGAAGCTGCAGATCGTGATGGCGGCGCCCTGCAGGGCATCGGGGATGCGCATGTCGATCTGCCGCAGGAACGAATCCGTCATGATGCCGATGCCGTAGTTGCAGTCCTGGTTGAACACGACCATGTCGAACTCCGGCAGGAACGCGGTGCAGTTCTGCACCCAGGTCGCCTCGAGATACGTCACGGGGTGGCGGAAGAACATCTTGATCCAGACCCTGAGGTAGTCGATCAGCTGCTGCGTGGTATCCGCATGGAAGGTGGACTTCACGTCATCCGCGGAGTCGGGGCAGTACACGACGTCAAGCCGGTCCACGTCGATGACGGCACCGATGATGTCATGCTCCTCCTGCGAAAGGTCATCGGGAAAGTCGCGCACCGTGCGTGCCGTCTGCTGGAACGGCAGGCAGAAGGCTTCCTTCGGGGAGTCCTGAACTACGTGGTAATGAACGCGGATCGCGGTATCCGCTGCTTTGCTGATGACAAGCGGCAGGGCACACACAGCGAACGCAAGGAGAAGCTGCCGGACGACCTGGCCGCCGGCTTCCTTCCCGGAAAGATGCATCAGGGCGCCTGAGCCGCTAACTGTTCCAGCATCGGCAGCGGGGGTTTGCCTGCCGCCGCGGCGGGCTCTTACGAGAAGCGCAAGCACAAAGACTGCGGTTGTCGGCACATAGACGTAAATGCCGTTCTTCCTGCAGAGGATCATGAGGAGCGAGCCGAGAACCCACAGGAGAGCGTCCCGGCGGCTGGTGAGAAAACGGAAGGAGCCGGGAGCCTGTACGTATCTGCCGCATGAGCCTGCTTCCGCGCGGGAGGGGGAGGGGCCGGATTCCTGCAGGGGTCTCGTTCCGGTCCACGCGCGCAGGATGCACAGCACCCAGAACAGGAGGCCTGCGGTATAGAGGTAGTCCTTGATCGGGAAAGCGGCGTAGCCCGCGTAATAGGGGCCGAAGCAGATCATAATCAGAGTGAACAGCCCAAGCCAGCGCGGACTGCGCCACTGCTTCATCAGCAGCAGGCTGTCGGAGAGGGCTGCCGCCATCAGGCTGTCCTGGAACAGGATAAACAGGAACAGGCCAAGACCGGCGCTGTGAATTGCCTTGCCGAGACGGATGAACGAGCCGAACAGCCATGTGTGGAAAATCGGCTGTGCGGTTGTATAAGTGATGTCTCCGTAGTAATAGGCGAGCTGATTCCAGTTGTCATAGGACATGGCTCCCGGATAGCGCAGAATCAGGTGCGGCAGCCAGAAAACGAGAATGCAGGCAAACAGGCTGATGCCCGGGTGTGCGGTGAAGATGCCGGGAATGCGGTGCCGCGGGGCAGGGTCCGGCAGCCCGCCGTCCAGGACGAAGCAATACAGCCGGACACACACGAGGAACAGGAACGCGGTTCCTGCCAGCATGATCAGGGCTTTCGGGACATTGATGAGGGGTCTTATCAGAGCCGAGAAGTCCTCTCCTTCATACAAAAGCCGGCTTCCCGTATAGAGCAGGGCGAAGATAGCTGCCAGCGCGCGGTCACCCTTCACTTTTGTCAGGATGCCCTTTGGCGGCAGCAGGACATAGGCGGCGGACAGCGCCGCCGCCAGAACGAGGAGCACCAGCCCCTTATCCTGAAATGAGGCGGAGAGCTGCTCCAGAAGCTTATAGATGCCGTTCAGAACCGCGTTATGGATGTGCGATTCCTCGACATTCACGGAATGGAAATCAAGGCACAGGGCGGCGGCACTGCACCACGCGGCAGCTGCCCGCAGCAGAACACTGCGCGGGGACAGATGCCGACCGGAATTTGAAATATTGTTTTCGCTCATGAATATTGAAATGCTCCGTAGAATTGCGAAAGCAGCGGAGCTGCGAAGCAATTCGCATGTCATTTTGTCCTGACAAATGCTTTTGACACCTTAATCGAAATGTCCCTCTCCGCAGTCTGTGTGTTCTTCCTGTATTCAGGAAGTACCGCGGCTGAGGGGAAGACATTTCCACTTATTATACTAGACAGAAACTTCACCATTCAATGTCCAATCAATGTCAGAAACACTTTTACACCGAAATCACTTCATCTGTAGTAAAATAGAACGATGATGCCTGCACGGCAGGCAGGTAAGCCGCGGAAGTGATTGGTACCTTGCGTTTTTACCGGCGGCATCCGGGCCATGCGGCGTAAATCAGCCGCGGAACGACAGCTTATTTGAAACTAACAGGCGATTTGGAAGGAATCAGATTATGGCAGATCTTGAGAAGAGGTTGCGTGAGACGAGTTATCCCGGCAGGGGCATCCTGATCGGCAGGACGTTCGACGGGAAAAAGGCAGCGGCGGCATATTTCATCATGGGCCGCAGCGAGAACAGCCGGAACCGTGTTTTCGTCGAGGACGAGGACGGCATCCGCACCCGGGCCTATGACCCGTCGAAAATGGTGGATCCGAGCCTTATCATCTACGCTCCCGTGCGGGTTCTGGGCAACAAGACCATCATCACGAACGGAGACCAGACGGACACGATCTACGAGGGGCTGGACCATCAGCAGACGTTCGAGCAGTCCCTGCGCTCCCGTACGTTCGAGCCGGACGAGCCGAATTACACGCCGCGAATTTCCGGTGTCCTTCACATCGAGGACGGGAAATACAACTACGCGCTCTCCATCCTGAAATCCAATGACGGAGACCCCTCCGAAACGCTGCGGTTCACGTTTGCGTACGAGTCGCCGAAGGCGGCCGAGGGACGGTTTATCAGTACGTACATGGGAGACGGCAGCCCCCTGCCCTCGTTCACCGGCGAGCCGGTGAAGTGCGAGTTTGACGAGGACTTCACATCCAATATCGATATTTTCACGACGCGGATCTGGGCGGCCATGAACGCCGACAACAAGGTGTCGCTGTTCACCCGCTTCATCAACATCGCGACCGGCGAAACGGAAAGCCGCATCGTCAACAGGAACGAATAAGACAATCAGGGAGGAATGGCATGAAGGAACTGGAACTGAAGTATGGATGCAACCCCAATCAGAAGCCTGCCAGGATCTACATGGCGGACGGCAGCGACCTGCCCGTGACAGTCATGAACGGCAGGCCCGGCTACATCAACCTGCTGGACGCGCTGAACGGATGGCAGCTCGTCAGTGAGCTGAAGCGCGCGACGGGTAAGCCCGCCGCGGCATCCTTCAAGCATGTTTCCCCCGCGGGGGCCGCGATCGGCCTGCCGCTCTCCGACGTGGAGGCGAAAATCTACTGGGTAGCGGATATGGGGGATCTCACACCGCTTGCCTCCGCCTATGCCAGGGCCAGGGGCGCGGACCGGATGTCCTCGTTCGGCGATTTCATCAGCCTGTCCGACGTCTGTGACGAATGCACCGCGAAGCTGATCCACCGGGAGGTTTCCGACGGCGTCATCGCGCCCGGCTACACGAAGGAAGCGCTTGAACTCCTTAAGACCAAGAAAAAGGGCAATTACTGCGTCCTGCAGATCAACCCGGATTACACGCCGGCCCCGGTCGAGCACAAGCAGGTTTTCGGCGTCACGTTCGAGCAGGGCCGCAATAATGTGGAAATCGGCCCCGCAATGTTTACGAACATTGTGACGAAAAACAAGGATCTCCCGCAGAATGTCATCGACGACATGGCTATTGCCATGATCACGCTGAAGTACACGCAGTCGAATTCCGTCTGCTATGTAAAGGGCGGACAGGCGATCGGCATCGGCGCCGGCCAGCAGTCCCGGATTCACTGCACGAGGCTTGCAGGCGGCAAGGCAGACCACTGGTGGCTGCGCCAGAGCCCGCAGGTCCTGAACCTGCCGTTCAGGGAGGACTGCAGGCGCGTGGACAAGGACAACGCCATTGACCTGTACCTCGGTGAGGAATACGAGGACGTCCTTGCGGACGGCAAGTGGCAGGCCATCTTTACGGAGCAGCCGAAGGTCTTCACGAGGCAGGAGCAGAAGGAGTGGCTTGCGAAAAACACGGACGTCGTACTGGGGTCCGACGCGTTCTTCCCGTTCGGGGACAATATCGAGCGCGCGTTCCGTTCCGGTGTGAAATATGTCGCGGAGCCGGGCGGCTCGGTGCGGGACGACCATGTCATCGCCGCCGCGGACAGCCACAACATGGTGATGTGCTTCACAGGCCTTAGACTGTTCCATCACTGAAATTCGCAGAGAAATACAGGAAAGCGGGTTTCGAATGATCCGCCGATGCGGATCATTCGAAACCCGGTCGGAGCCTGCGGCACCCGACCTGTGATCATACACGGGAAACCGCCTTCGCGGATTTCCCGTGATGAATGCCTGCTGGCGCAGGCATGAGAGGTAAATTATGCGGATAGGTACAGGTTATGATGTCCACCGGCTTGTCGAGGGCCGCAGGTGTATCATCGGCGGAGTCGAAATCCCGTACGGGAAGGGGCTTCTCGGACACTCCGACGCGGACGTCCTGCTGCACGCCATCAGCGACGCGCTCCTCGGGGCGGCGGCACTGGGGGACATCGGGAAGTGGTTCCCGGATACGGACCCGGAATGGGAGGGAGCGGATTCACTGAAGCTCCTGCACAGAGTCGGCGAGCTGCTGCAGGAAAACCGCTTCCTCATTGAAAATATTGACTCCACGATCATTGCGCAGGCGCCGAAGATGCGGCCTCACATCGACAAAATGCGCGAAAATATCGCAAAGGCACTCGATCTGGATGTTTCACAGGTGAGTGTCAAGGCAACGACGGAGGAGCACCTTGGCTTTACCGGCCGCGGGGAGGGTATTTCCGCGCAGGCTGTGGCGCTGCTGTCGAGCCCCATGGATACGCTCTCACAGGAGGTCTCCCCGTTTGCTGCATCCGCGGGAGGGTGTGCCGCCTGTCCCATGCGCAGGTGAGCTTCTGCCGGAGCTTATGCCGGTGAGGTATATAAAAAAGCAGCGAGAAAGCATACAATCTGTTCTGACTCTGCCGGGCAGGAGGCCGGTTCGTTTCCCGCGGACCTGCGGCGCGGTCTGATCAGAGCGGGCAGATCTATGGGGGATCCGGAGGTGCGTTACCGGCGGATCCAGAGGGACTATCAGATGGCAATTCGGATTTACAATACGGAAACAAAGCAGCTCGAGGAATTCAAACCGATTACACCCGGTGAGGTGAAGATGTATGTATGCGGCCCGACCGTGTACAACCTCATCCATATCGGCAACGCGCGCCCGATGATCGTTTTCGATACGGTGCGCCGCTATTTTGAATATAAGGGCTATAAGGTCAATTACGTTTCCAATTTCACAGACGTCGACGACAAAATCATCAAAAAGGCGAACGAAGAGGGCGTTGACAGCAGCGTGATCTCCGAGCGCTATATCAAAGAGTGCAAAAAGGACATGGCTGACCTCAACGTCAAGCCCGCGACGACTCATCCGCAGGCGACGCAGGAAATCGACGGCATGATCGAGATGATTCAGACGCTCATCGACAAGGGCTATGCCTACGTCGTGGAGGACGGCACGGTCTATTTCGAGGTGGACAAGGACCCGCAGTACGGCAAGCTCTCGCACAAGAACCTCGACGACCTCCAGTCCGGGTTCCGCAGCATTCAGGTGACCGGCGAGGAGCAGAAGAAGAGTCCCCTTGACTTCGTCCTGTGGAAGCCGAAGAAGGAGGGCGAGCCCTACTGGGATTCCCCCTGGTGCCAGGGACGTCCCGGCTGGCACATCGAGTGCTCCGTCATGAGCCGCAAATACCTGGGCAAGACGATCGACATCCACGCGGGCGGCGAGGACCTGATCTTCCCGCATCATGAGAACGAGATTGCGCAGAGTGAGTGCGCGAACGGGGTTCCGTTCGTTCACTACTGGATGCACAACGCGTTCCTCAATATCGATAATCACAAGATGAGCAAGTCGCTCGGCAATTTCAAGACGGTCCGCGACATCGACGCGCAGTATGACCCGCAGGTTCTGCGTTACCTCATGCTGTCCGCACATTACCGCAGTCCCCTGAACTTCTCGGCGGACCTTATGGAATCCGCGAGGGCGTCGTACCTTCGCATCGTCAACTGTATGGACAACGTGGACTTCCTCCTCGGGAAGGCATCCGCGCAGAAACTGTCTGATGCCGAGGCAGGACTCTTACCGGAGTCGGAGAAGTTCCGTCAGGAATTTGAGGACGCAATGGACGATGACTTCAACACTGCGGACGCGCTTGCGGCTATTTTCGACCTCGTGAAGTGGATCAATTCCAATGTGAACGGGAGCACCTCGAAGGAGTTCCTTGCAAAGGCGAAGGACCTGCTGCTGACGCTGACGGATGTGTGCGGACTTATCGCCGAACGGGCTCCGGAGGCAGACGAGGACGAGACAGCCCGGATTGAGCAGAAGATCAGGGAGCGCCAGGAAGCCCGCAAAAACAAAGACTTCGCAAAAGCGGACGCCATCCGCGACGAGCTGAAGTCGGAGGGCATACTCCTCGAAGATACCAAAGACGGAGTGAAATGGAAGAAGGCCTGAATCCGGCAACGGACAAAGTAAAGCCCGCAAAGGCCGCAGCCACACCGGTGCCTGAGTCATTCCGGCAGCAGATCCTGTCCGTGTTTCCGTGCAGGGAGCAGGATATCCGGACGTATTCGCCGCTCGCGCTGGCATTCCTCGGCGACGGGGTTTACAGCATGATCGCGCGGACCATTGTGGTATCAGCCGGCAACCGGCAGGCAGCGAAGATGCACAACGATTCGATCCGGTATGTATCGGCGCACGCACAGGCACTGGTCGCGGATGCCATCCGGGACCTGCTGACGCCGGAGGAGGAGAGGATGCTGCACCGCGGCCGCAATTCCAATCCGGAGCACCACGCGAAGAACGCGTCGCTCGAGGATTACCTTTGGGCAACCGGCCTCGAGACCCTGTGCGGGTACCTGTACCTGACGGACCGGACCGACCGCCTGCTGTTCCTGCTGCACGAGGGTATGACAAGGGCGGGACTGATGGACGGGAAGGACTGACACCCGGGCAGGATCCGTGCGGCGGAAACTGACTTGCGGCTTATCCTATGACGGGGGAAATTCACATGCGTGAGAAATATAATATGTCCGCCGACGCGGACTCCTCGAGAGAACCTTTGATGGAAGCTTCGGCGGAATCCGAAAGGAATGAGTCCAGGATTGAGGGCCGCAACGCCGTGACGGAGGCGTTCCGCTCCGGGAAGACTGTGGATCGTCTCTATATCCTGAACGGCTGTACGGACGGACCGGTGAGTACAATCCGGCGCATGGCCGCAAAGGCGGGGACGCCGGTCCGGTTCGTTTCGAAGGAACGGCTCGATGAGATGAGCGAGACGAAGCGGCACCAGGGCGTGATCGCGGTGCTCGCCGCCTATCATTACGCGGAGCTGGAGGAGCTGTTCGAGAGGGCGAAGGCGAAGGGAGAGGATCCGTTCTTCGTTCTGCTGGACGGCATCGAGGACCCGCATAACCTGGGCGCAATTATCAGAACCGCGAATGTCGCGGGTGCGCACGGCGTCATCATTCCCAAGGACCGCGCCGTCGGCCTTACGGCGACGGTGGCCAAGGCGTCTGCGGGAGCCATCAATTACACACCGGTCGTCAAGGTCACAAACCTGTGCCGCACCATCGAGGAGCTGAAAAAGCGCGGCCTGTGGTTTGTCTGTGCGGACATGGACGGAACATCCATGACAAAGCTGAACCTGAAGGGGCCGATCGGGCTTGTCATCGGCGCTGAAGGCGAAGGCGTTTCGCGCCTTGTGAAGGAGAAATGTGATATGACCGCCTCGATTCCGCAGCGCGGCGAAATCAATTCCCTGAACGCTTCGGTAGCGGCAGCCGTGCTGACGTATGAGATCCTGAGGCAGAGAGGGACCCTGTGAATTCGCGTTTTGACTTATCCGTCTATACCGTCAGTCTGGAGATTGCCGCATGGATGATCGGCATTCTGTGCTACGCGCATGTCAGCAGTCACCGGTCCATGAAGCTCCGGCGTACACATTATTTCCTGATGCTGACGCTGACGCTCATGCTGGCCGCCATCACGGATATCGGCTTTGTCTTCCTCGACAATGTCTTCCCGGGCGGGTTTATCACGGCCCGCTATGTGCTGCACCTTCTGTTCTTTGCTTTTCACGCTGCCCTTCCGGCCTATCTGTATGCTTATATCCTGCAGGTGAACGGTCTGCTCATCGGCAGGAGAATCTCCTATTACATGATATCGTTTGCTCCTTTCATGATTCTGGAGCTTGCGATCCTGACAAATCCGCTCACTGGCGCGGTATTTGTGCTGCGCGGCGGCAGCACCTTTGTCAGGGGTACGGGGGGATTTTTGCTGTATCTCATTCCGTTGTTCTATCTGACGCTGAGTTTCGTCATTCTGATCCGTACACGCAGACTGGAAATCGGTCATTCCCGGAGGACATTCGCGGTTTACCTGGCCATAGCGGCGGGAGGGCCCCTTGTGGAGCTTCTGATGCCGAAATGGCATGTCGAGCTGTTCTGCGAGGCGCTTGCCCTCCTTGGCTTCATGCTGACCGTCGAGAACGAGGAGGGTCAGCTGGACAGGACGACAAAGCTGTATAACAGGGATGTCTTCGAGCAGCGGACAGCGGCGCTGAATCTCGCGCGGCAGAATTTTGTCATCATCTATATCGGCCTGCTCAACATGGCTCTTTACAACCGGATTCTTTCCATTGAGCAGGGGGATGCTCTGCGCCGGAGCATTGCGGATTTCCTGTGCACGGTCGTGGAGAAGCGGAATGTATTCCGGCACAATACGACCGGCTTCGCGCTGCTGGTTTATCTGCCCGAGAGAGATACGGTACGGGATGATTCCGCGCGGGACAAAGGCGGCTACAGTATGCTGTTTCCCCGGCGCGGAGCGGAGGACGATTCGGAAACAGAGCTCCGGGTGCAGTCGATCATCAACCGCCTTACGGAGCGCTTCCACGAGCCGTGGGACGCAGGCGGTACAGGCGCGCTGCTGCAGACCCGGATTGAGGTGATCCGTGTGCCGCAGGATGCGCGGAACGCGGAGGAGCTGCAGTCCATCATTGAGAATGATTTTCCGGAGGATGGCTCGAATGTCAGGGTAATCCGCGGAGGTGAGGATTTCGGGCCTGTGCGGCGCAAGGCCATGGTTGAGAAGGTTATGCGGACCGCTCTGGAAGCCGACGGGTTTGAGGTCTGGTTCCAGCCGATCTGGTCGGCGAGGGAGGACCAGATCATCGCGGCGGAGGCCCTGGTCCGCCTGCCGGAGAGTGCGATCGGGCCGGTCTATCCGGATGAATTCATCCCGATCGCGGAGAAGAACGGCATGATCCTGGATATCGGGGAGCTGGTCTTCGAAAGGGTCTGCCGGTTTATTCATGACAATCCGCTTGAAACGCTGGGAATGAAATATATTGAGATCAACCTTTCGCTGTATCAGTTCACGCGGCCGGATCTCGTGGAGAGACTTGAGGAAATCCGTACGCGTTACAAGGTCCCTGTCAGCAATATCAATCTGGAAATAACGGAGTCCGCCCCTGTCGGCAGCAGCGAGGGTATGCTGAGGGCGTCCATGGAGGAGCTGAGGAATATCGGCTATACGTTCTCGCTCGATGATTACGGGAGCGGCTATTCCAACCTGCAGCGGCTCATCAGCGGCAGCTTCACCAATATCAAGATTGACAAGTCGATCCTGTATGATGCCGAACGTAGGCCGGAGTCCGAAACCCTGCTGAAAAACCTGACCGCGGTTATCCGCGAGCTGCACCTGAACGTCATCCAGGAAGGGGTGGAGAACAAGAGCCAGCTCGACCGGGTTCTGTCCTACGGCTGCAACCTGATCCAGGGCTTCTATTTCAGCAAACCGGCTCCCGCGGACGAATACCTGCGCTATGTCAAATCGTATAACCGTGTCGTATCGGAATTCCAGTAATGATTTCCGTCCGGAGAATGGTCCGGCGGCAGGGAAGACAGCTTTGTAGTGAAGCCTGCCGGACAGGAAAACGAAGAACGAAGCAGGAGAGAGAACAAAAGGCTCCGGGCAGAATGCCCGGAGCCTTTTGCAGTGGAATTGTCTTAATTGCTATTGAGCAGATAAATCCATGGAACGGATCACAGAACGACGCCGTCCTTGAAAATGGAGATCTCGCGGCAGCCGTGCTTTTCCGCGAGCGTCTGCTCGCCGGAGGCGACGCGCAGCACGTAGTCGAGAAGGCGGTCTCCCGCTTCATCGAGCGTCTCGCTGCCGTCCGCGACGGTGCCCGCGTTGAAGTCGATCCAGTCGTGCTTCTTCTCGAACAGGGCGGTATTCGTTGAGATTTTGACAGTCGGTGCCGGAGCTCCGAACGGTGTGCCGCGCCCTGTTGTGAACAGGATGAGGTTCGCGCCCGCCGCGGTCAGATCCGTGCTCGAAACCAGGTCATTGCCCGGCCCGGAGAGGATGTTCAGTCCCTTCTTCGTCACGGGATCAGCATAGGACAGGACGTCGACGATCTGTGCGCTGCCGCCCTTCTGGACGCAGCCGCAGGACTTGTCCTCGAGCGTCGTGATGCCGCCCTTCTTGTTACCGGGCGAAGGATTCTCGTAAACAACCTGCCCGTGTGCAACGAAGTATTCCTTGAAATCGTTGACCATCTTCACGGCCTTGTCGAAGACATCCCGGTCCGCGCAGCGCGAGAAGAGGATATTCTCCGCACCGAACATCTCGGGAACCTCGGTGAGCACCGTGGATCCGCCGAGCGCGATCAGACGATCGGAGAAGCGGCCGACGGCCGGGTTCGCCGTGATGCCGGACAGGCCGTCCGAGCCGCCGCACTTCATGCCGACGACAAGCTCGGAAGCGGGAAGCTCCTCGCGCTGGAAACGCCCGGCATAAGAGGCGATCTGTGTGAGCAATTCCCTGCCGGCCTCGAGCTCGTCCTCAACGTCCTGGCAGATCAGGAACTTCACACGGTCCGGGTCATAGGTGCCCAGTGCTTCCTTAAACATGTCAAGCTGCAGATTTTCGCAGCCAAGACCGAGGCAGAGCACACCGCCCGCGTTGGGGTGACGCACCAGCGCAGTGAGAAGCTTCTTCGTCTGTGCGAGATCATCGCCCAGCTGGGAGCAGCCGAACGGATGCGGGAAGTAGTAAAGCCCGTCGACCGTTCCCTTCACAAGGTCCTGGTTCTCCTCGACGAGCTGCTTCGCAATGCCGTTGACGCAGCCGACGATCGGGATGATCCACAGCTCGTTCCGGATGCCGGCCCGTCCGTCGGGACGCCGGTACCCCATAAAGGTTTTCGGAGCTACCGCCGGAAGGTCATAGACCTTGTGATTATAGACATAGTCCGCACCCTCGGAGAGCTCCGTCCGCGCGTTGTGGGTGTGGACCCAGGAGCCGGCTCTGATGGCTTCCTTCGCGAGGGCGATGGTGTTGCCGTACTTGATGACCGGCGAGCCCTCCGGAATATCGGTGAGGGCAATTTTATGCCCTCTTGCGATATCCTCGAGCGCCGTGACGGAAAAGCCGTCCACGATCACGGACTCGCCCTTCCCGATCTGTTCCAGGGCAACCGCTACGTTGTCACCGGGATGAATGTGAATGTATTTCATACGAACCTCACTGTACAGACTGATAGGCAGCCTTTGCGCCGTCCTTACGGATGACTTCGAGATCTGCAAGAACCTGATCCTCGAGGCCGGCAACCTTCGTCAGATCCTGATCCCACATCTTCTCATTGGTGAGAACGTCATGCACGAGGGTCCTGTCATCGGCATCCCTGTGCTCCCAGTAGAAATCCAGTGCCCACGCGTCATCCTGAATCTTATACTCGTTGCCTGCGGGACGCTTTGCGATGAGGCCGTCCTCCTCGCGGCGCTGCAGATCGGTGGAATAGAACGCGATATAAGCGGCAAAGCCCATGCACAAAGCCTGCGGGAGCTTACCGAACCTGTCCACGTACTCAAGGAGTGACGGAAGATCCCTTGCCTTCCACTTCGATGTGGAGTTCAGGGAGATGCTCATCAGCTGGTGATCTACAAACGGATTGTTGAAGCGGTCGGTCACCGCTGCCGCGAAGTTCCTGCAGTCCTGCTCATCCAGAGGCAGGATCGGGATGACCTCGTCGAACAGGAGCTTGTTCATGAAGCCGTGCACGGTCTCGTCGTGCATGCAGTCGCGGACAATGTCGAAGCCTGCAAGGTACGCGCCGAGGACAAAGCCGGTGTGCGCGCCGTTCAGGATTCTGACCTTTCTCTTCTTGTAAGGCGCCACCTCGGGAACGACATGAACGTTGAGTCCGGCCTTCCTGAAGGGAAGCTTGTCCTCAAGAGCCTTCGGTCCCTCAATATACCATACGCCGAATACCTCGCCGATGTCCTTGAGATCGTCCTCGTAGCCGTTGTCGCGGTCCATCTGCGCGGCCATCTGGGCATCCCTTACGCGGCCGGGAACGATGCGGTCCACGAGCGTGGAGCAGAACAGGCAGTCATCGGTTACATACTTCTTGAATTCCTCGCCGTAGCCCCAGTCGTCGGCATGCTTTAAGACGTCCTTCTTAAGCTCCTGGCCGTTGTTGTCGATGAGCTCGCAGGAAAGGAAGGTGATGCCGGGCTTCTTTGCGAGAAATCTCTCGTGCAGAAGGAACGTTACCTTTGCGGGGAACGAGGTGGGAGGCGTCTGGGTGGGCGTGCAGGAAGGATCATAGGTGATACCTGCCTCAGTGGTGTTGGAAGCCATGTACTCGAGGTCATCGCTCGTGGCGATGTCAATGATCTTCTTCCAGTCCGCGGCGTCGTAAGGATTGTAGCAGGCATCGACGGAGGAGATGACGCGCTTGCGGTCTACCTTCTCACCGTTCTCGGAGCCGCGCAGATACAGGGTGTAAAGCCCCTCCTGATCGTTGACGAACTTCGTGAGGCCCTGCGCGATGGGCTGTACCAGGGCAACCTTGCCGTTCCAGCCGACCTTCTCGTTGGCCATGTCAAACCAGTAGTCCACGAACGCGCGCAGGAAGTTGCCCTCGCCGAACTGCAGAACCTTGACCGGGGCTCCCTTGGGAAGAACATATCCCTTGTAGCCGGATGCCTTTAAAACTTCATAATTAAGCTTTGCCATGATATTTTTACTCCTTCTTCTTTTAACAAACCATTTCATTTAGGATCTGACGCATCGCTCCATCGCTCCGCGATTCGCGCGATGCTGCAGCCATTCGAAAATCGCGCCTTCGTCCCTCAGGCGCTTTTTTTCTCATGCCTGCACGGGTTCCGAGGTCACCCGGGCTTTTGTGCAGGCACAAGCCCGGGATGAACCTCTTCACCCTAAATCCCGAAGTATCTTTCTGCGTTGTAGTAGGATACGCCTTCGACAATCTTTTTGAGGGAAGCGTCGCGGTCCGGATATTCGCCGCCTTCAACGAGCTCACCGATGTAGTTGCACAGGAGTCTGCGGAAGTAGTCGTGACGGGTGTAGGAGAGGAAGCTCCTGGAATCCGTGAGCATGCCGACAAAGTTGCCGAGAAGGCCGAGCTCCGCGAGGTCGTTGAACTGCTTGAGGTTGCCGCTCTTGGTATCCTGGAACCACCATGCCGCGCCGAGCTGCATTTTGCCGGGAACCTCATCGGACTGGAAGCAGCCGAGCGTCGTCACGATCTGACGGAAATCTCCGTCATCCAGAGAGAAGACGATGGTCTTCGGCAGCTCGTTCGTCTCATTGAGAGAGGAGAAGAACGCAGCCATGTTGTCGCCGGATACGGTCTTGCGGATCATGTCATAGCCGGTATCAGGTCCCTCGAGGGCGAACATCTTCTTATTGTTGTCGCGCGTGCAGGAGTAGTGGATCTCCATGACGATATTTTCCTGATGATATTTCTTCGCAAGGGCGGTGAGAATGGCGGTCTGGTACTTCTCGGCCTCCTCGGTGGAGATCTTCTCACCGGCCATAGCGCGCTGGAATGCGTCGTCGCACTCGGACATCGGAGCGGGACGGAACATCATGTAATCGATGCCGTGATCCGAAGCCCGGCAGCCGTGTGCCTTGAAGAAATCAATGCGCGCATACAGGGCGTCGATGACATCCTGTGTGGTCCTGAGCTGCTTCTTCCCGACGGACTGTGCCAGCTTGTTCATGTAATCTATAAAGCCCGCCTTCTGGATATTGATGGCCTTGTCGGGACGGAACGAAGGACAGACGAGAAAACCGAGGTCCTTTACCCCGGCAAGCTTCTCATGCCACTCGAGGGAGTCAACCGGATCATCCGTGGTGCCGACGTAGGCAACCTTCGACTGGCGGATAATGCCGCGTACGGAAAGGTCCGGGTCGTGCTGCAGCATGTCGGAGGTCTTGTCCCAGATCTCCTTCATATTGTCTTTAGTGAGGGGCTCGGTGATGCCGAAATACTTGTGCAGCTCCAGATTGCTCCATACGTACATCGGGTTGCCGATCGCCATCTCGAGCGACTTCGTGAATGCCGCGAATTTGTCATAGGGATCCGCGCCGCCGGTTACGGTTTCCTCCGGAACTCCGTTCGAGCGCATGACTCTCCACTTGTAATGATCTCCGAAATAGGAGCCGTCGGGATTCTTCCCGCCAAGCCATACCTCGGCGATGTTGTTGTACCTGCGGTCCTCGAAAATCTCCTTCGGGGAGATGTGGCAGTGATAATCGATGATCGGCAGATTCTCTGCATAATCGTGAAACAGGTGCTTCGCTGTCTCATTCTTCAGCATGAAATCCTTGTCCATAAATTGAGCCATGATACCCATTCGGCGGATGCTCCGCCTTCCTCCTTCTGATTGATGTGTGCCCGTGACTGTGATCCCATGGAACTCCATGAAATCGCTTACATAAACAATATACTTAGAGCATTTCGGAAAGTCAACAGAAAAATGTAAGCGCTTTCACACGAAGATAAAAACAGGTTAAAATAATACCCGTCCTTCCCTGCGGTACGGCCTGCCGCGGGTCAGAAATCGGTCGTACTGCGCTTGATGAGGTGGCAGGGGATGATGAGCTGTGCGTCGATGCCGCGCTCTCCCCGGAGGACCGCGAGCATGCGGTCGACCGTGTCATGGCAGACCTGCTCCGTGCGGTTATCGACGGAGGTAAGCTCGGGATCACAGCAGATGGAGAGCGAGGAGTTGTTGTAGCCGACGATTTCGAGATCAAGAGGGACGTTCATGCCGCGGATCTTGGCAAATTTCAGCGCGCCGACGGCCATGCCGTCGTCGGTCGCAATGACGGCGTCATATTTGAGATTGGTATACTGCAGCAGCATATCGCGCACGTAGTGGGCACGGTTTTTCGTGTGGAGCCTGAGTTCGCCGAGGACCGGCAGGCCGCTCTCCGTCAGGGCCTGCTCGTAGCCGGCCATTTTCTGCTGTGCGCTGTAGGAGTGGGAATCCGTGAGGAACAGGATACGCTTCCTGCCGCGCCGGATGAGGGACATGGCAACGTCATAGACTGCCTTCCGGTCATCGCAGACGGTACAGTAGATGTTTTCGCCGGATACCGCTCCGTTAATGAGGAATACGGGGACCTGCGAGGCAGCCTCGCGGATGTAATCGGTCTCGTGGCTGTTCTCGCCGCTGCCGGCATAGGTCGAGCCGACGAGGATGAGGGCATCGATCCGCTTGCTGAGGAGCAGCTGGACGTGGGCCTCCTTCTGCTCGATATCGAAGCCGGAGCAGGACAGGAGACAGTCGTAGCCGTAGGTGTGCAGCTGGTCCTCGAGGAAATTGACGCATTCCGCCATGTAGACGTCGGCGATATTGGGCACCAGAATCCCGATGGTATGCATGGTATTGAGGCCGAGCCCCTGCGCGAACACGTTCGGCGTGTAGCCGGCATCATGGATCACGTCCAGGACCTTCTGCCTCGTCTTCTCGGAGACCTTGTCCGAGCCGTTCACAACCCGGGAAACGGTAGCAATGGAGACGCCGGCCATTCCGGCAATATCATAAATATTCATCCGGCAATTCCTCCGTGCCTTGGTGAAAGCGCTTACATTTTCACTATTTTACACGGCACAGATTCAATGCGCAAGCGTTTTGGTGGTAGAATCATCAGGCAATCAGCAGAGCCATCCGGAAAAGGGAATATAACCGGGACCCTGCGGGGAGACAGGAGAGCCATGGCACAGATTGTAATTTCAGACAGCCATAAGATCATAGAGAATCAGGTTTATACCGGGGACCGGTCCGCGTGGATGCCGCATCCGGACGGGAGGCCGTATCACACCTTCCGCACCGCGACGGTTCTCGTTGACGGGGAGGACGTGACATTCCGAAACTGCACCTTCCGGAATACGGCGGGACCCCGCGGGCAGGCGGGGCAGGCAATCGCGCTGTACTGCGACGGCGACGGCCTTGTGTTTGAGCACTGCAGGATGGAGGGCTATCAGGACACCGTGTTCCTCGCGCCCCTCCCGCCGAAGGAGATCGAGAAGGACGGCTTTATCGGACCGAAGCAGTTTGCGCCGCGGACACCGCGCAGCGTCGTGTTCCGGGACTGCTATATTTCGGGCAGCGTCGATTTCGTCTTCGGCGGCGCGGCCGCGCTGTTCGAGCGCTGCGAATTCCGCAGCCGGAAGGAGGGCTTCGTCTTCGCTCCCTCGACGCCGGAGGGAGCGAAGCAGGGCTTTGTCTGCAGGGACTGCCGCTTTACGGCAGAGCCTTCGGTCCCGGACAGCTCGTGCTTCCTCGGCCGGCCGTGGCGGAACTTCGCTCAGTGCACGCTGGAGCACTGCTATATCGGGCCACACATCCGCAGGGAAGGCTGGTCCGACTGGGGCAAGGCGGACGCGCACGCGACCCTGCGCTTTGCGGAAACGGACTCCTACGGACCCGGCGCGGACTCCGCCGGCAGGGCACGCTTCGTGACCGTGGCGGGCCGCACACAGTGAAGTCATAGCGCCGCAGACAAGCCATTCCCGGCCGCAGCCGGGGAATCCCCGCTCCGTTTCAAACGACCGGAAGCGTTTGCCCCGGAGCGGGATCCGCAACGCAAAGGACGGCGCAGGAGTACATCTCACAGCAACGCCGCCACGGGCTCCGGTTCCGGACCAGACGCTTTCGGTCGGCTGGGACGGAACTGGAACGAGGGGCGTCGTTACGAAGGACGGCGGATAGAAGGCCGACTCTTAATGGCACTTCGCCTACGCGTCCTCCCAGCCCTGCGGCTGCGTCAGGATACTCTGCTTCAGAATGTAGTCCGTCGTCCGGCTGTTGCGGAAGGCGCGCGGTGACAGACCGTACATCCTGCGGAACGCGTCCTTGAAATAATTCGAGTCGGAGAAGCCGCAGTTGAAGGCGACCTCCGTCACGGTGTGCCGCGTGGACAGCAGCTCCATGGAAGCGTGCTGCAGCCGGATGAAGGAGAGATATTCCTTCATTCCCATACCGGTTGTCTGACGGAAGCGCCGCGAGAAGTACGAGGGAGACAGCCCCGCGCGGGACGAGAGGTCCTCGAGTGTGATGGGCTGGGCGTAATTCTCCGTGATATAGCGCGCCGCGTCGAGAATGGCGCGGTCTCCCTCGCTCTGCGTCTGCTGGCGGCTGAACGTGCAGTAGCGGCTGCACAGCAGGAAGAACTGCTTCAGCTCCAGTGACAGCGCAAGAGCTGTCGCGTCGTCATCGACCTTGTCCTCCCGGAGCATGCCATCCAGGATGGCCTCGATTTCCCCGCGGTAGGCGTGCGGGATATGCACGAAGGCGAGCCGCAGGAACTTCTGCTCGCGCTGCGCACTGCCGAGTCCGCCGTTTTCGAGCAGGTCGCTCTCCCGGAAATATACGTTGATCCTGGTGCACTGGGACAGGTAGCGGTTGAAATGCACCTCCCTCGGCGGGATGATGAGATAATCCCCAGCGTGCAGATCGTAGAGGCTATTGTTAATGAAGAAACGGCATCCGCCCTGCCGCACATAGAACAGCTCATAGTAATAGTGGAAATGGTTCTCCACCATTTTGTAATTGGCGCTCCGCACGATGCTGTTGACGTAGATGCGGTCTATATTGAGATCGGAAACACGCATGGTTTTTGCCTCGCTGATTTTTTCTGTAAGCCCTTACATTTTACCACGCCTGCCGGAGACAAACGATCTGTAAACAGACGGGGCAAAATGTAAAAAACCGCCGCGTCTGCCTGTGCAGGCTGCCGAATACGGCGGCAGCGGGGAATGAATCGGGAGATGACATTTGTAAAAAATGTTTACGAAAGCCGGCGGCAGCCGGAAGACTTACAGCACAATGCCGAATAATTTTACAAAAACCTCACACCGGGATTCCGATTCGACCAGAAAAGACAAAAAATCAGTACTTTTGGGAACAAAATCGCCGATTTCAAGTAGTAACGGCCCGTAAAGAACGCTATTTTATACTCGTAAAACAAATCAGGCGTTTTTGAGAAAGTACTTACATTTGCGGATGCAGCTTTCCCGGCGCCAACTACCAATTAGGGAGGAAAAAGATGAAAAAGAAAGTTTTAGCCGTTATGCTGTCTTCAGCAATGGCTGCAACTGTATTGGCCGGCTGCGGCTCTTCGGGCAGCTCCGATACGGCAGCAACGACTGCTGCGACCGAGGCAGCTGCTCCTGCAGCTACTGAGGCAGCGACAACCGCGGCAACCGAGGCTGCAGCAGAAGCAGGCTCCGGGGATTATGAGAACTGCACCCTGACCATGGACTGGTGGGGCGGTGATTCCAGACACGAGGCAACCCAGAAGGCCATCGACGGCTTCAAGGCCAAGTATCCGGGAATCGACGTACAGGTTAACTTCGGCGCATGGAGCGACTGGGAGACCGCAAAGGCCGCTGAGTACGTTTCCGGCAACAACCCCGATGTACAGCAGACGAACTTCGACTGGATCGGCAAGTACGATGCAGACGGAACCACCTTCCTGGATCTGAACACCGTTTCCGATACGTTCGATCTTACCCAGTATGACCAGAGCGTTCTGGACATCTGCAAGGATTCCAAGGGCGGTCTCGCAGGTATCCCTGTTGCCATGACCGGCCGTACGTTCTACTGGAACAAGGCTACGTTCGATCAGGCAGGCATCGAGACACCCAAGACGCTGGCTGACCTTGAGGCTGCAGGCGCAACGTTCAAGGACAAGCTCGGCGACAACTACTATCCGCTCGTAATCGGCGAATACGACCGCGCAATCCTGATGACCTATTACCTGCAGGCACAGTACGGCGAGCCGATCATCTCCCCTGAGGGCAACTTCAGCTACACGCAGGATCAGCTGAAGGAAGGCATCGCATTCATCGACAAGCTCGAGGATGAGCATGTCATCCCTACAGAGGAGTACATCCTCGGCGAAGGCGCTGATTCCATGGACAAGTCCGCAAGATTCATCAACGGCGAGTATGCCGGCATCTTCGAGTGGGATACCGCAGCCAAGAAGTACATCACCGCGCTGGGTGACAACGGCTCCAACCTGGTTGTAGGAACTCCTTTCGCAGACATGGGACCTAAGGGCACCGGCTCCTACCAGAAGGTTTCTCTGATGTTCTCCATCTCCGCAAAGACCGAGCATCCTCACGAGGCAGCTCTCCTGCTGAACTACCTGCTGAACGATCCCGAAGGCGTTACCGCTATGGGCACTGAGCGTGGTATCCCGAACTCCAAGGCTGCTTATGACACCCTGGACAAGGCCGGCATGATTGATCCCATGAACGCCGAGGCCCGCAAGGCAGTGGAAGATTCCAATCCTATGTACTGGAATCCTCTGTTCGACGATTCTTCCCTCAAGGGAGACAGCCCTGCGCTGTACACCGACGTATTCGATCAGCTCTCCTATGACCAGATCGACGAGGCTGCTGCCGCTGAGGCACTGTACGCAGGCTATACCGCAATCGCACCTGCGAAGTGATTGATAAAGTAACGGGAATGAAACAAAAAAATAAGTGATTCCATGTGAGAAGCCTGTCAGGGATGCCACGTAATTTCTGGCAGGCTCTCTTACTCTCAAAAATCCGCAGGCCCTGCCTGCACCAGCACGACAATATGACCTGATCCGTGTGAACCGGAGCGGGCCGCATTTAGGAGCAAAGCCTTGAAGACAAAGAAAAAAAACAAGTTCATCAAAAATAACGTCGGCTTCTTCTTCGTAATTCCGTGGCTGATCGGCTTCTGTGTATTCAAAGCCTATCCGTTCCTTTCTTCCTTCTTCTACAGTTTTACGGACTACAATCTGTTCAAGGGAATTACGAAATTTACATTGGAAAATTACGCGAATGTGTTCATGAACGCAGCAGAGAGGAAATCCCTCATCATCACGTTCAAATACGCGTTCATGACTGTTCCGCTCAAGCTCGTTGCAGCGCTTTTCATTGCATATATCCTGAATTTCAAGATCAAGGGCGTGAACTTCTTCCGTACCGCCTACTACATTCCTTCCATCCTCGGCGGCTCCGTTGCCATTGCCGTTCTGTGGAAGGCCCTGTTCCAGGATGACGGCCTCATCCGCACCGCCTTCGCGGCCATCGGCATCGAGATGCCCCATTTCATGAGCAATCCCTCCTGGGCGCTGTTCATGATCTGTCTGCTGCGTGTATGGCAGTTCGGCTCCGCCATGGTCATCTTCCTCGCGGCCTTAAAGGGTGTCTCGAATGACCTGTATGAAGCGGCCAGCATCGACGGCGCCGGCAAGTGGACGCAGTTCTTCCACATCACGGTTCCGCTCATCACACCCGTTATTTTCTACAACCTGGTGACACAGCTCGTTCAGGCATTCCAGGAATTCAACGGACCCTACATCATCACGAAGGGCGGACCTCTCGGTTCCACGACGCTGATGTCGCTGCTCATTTACAACAACGCCTTCACGTCCTACAACATGGGCAAGGCCTGCGCACAGGCGTGGGTGCTGTTCGCAATCCTGATGGTATTCACCGCAATCGCGTTCTGGAGCCAGAAGCACTGGGTTTACTACGCAGACGAGGACGGCCGCTAGAACCGGTACGGCCGGATTCCATTTGCGCGGATTTCATCCGATGCATGCCTGCCGGGACGGCGGGATACAGAATGAGCAGACAGAGGAAAAATTATTATGGCTAATACAAAGACAAAAACACTTTCGCAGGCACAGGCGAGAATTGAAAGACGCAGAATCACTTCCGTTATCGTGCGTTATGTCATTCTCATTGTTGTAGGCCTCATCATGGTCTACCCCCTGATCTGGATGGTCGGAGCGACGTTCAAGCAGAACAGTGAGATCTTCACGACGCTGAACCCGATTCCGAAGGAGCCGACAACGCAGGGCTACATTGACGCCATGAAGAGCTACGGCGGCAATATCAATATCTGGAGAGCCATGCTGAACACCTACAGCTACGTCATTCCGGAGGTGGTTCTGACCATCATCTCCTCCGTGCTGACAGCCTACGGCTTTGCACGGTTCCGCTTCAAGGGCCATGACATCATGTTCACCGCCATGATGGCGATGCTGTTCCTGCCGCAGGTTGTCCTGAACGTGCCGCAGTACCTGCTGTACAACAAGTTCGGCTGGGTCGGATCCCCGTTTTACCTGGCGCTGATTGTCCCGACAGCGTTTGCGACCGAGACATACTTCATCTTCATGCTGATCCAGTTCCTCCGGAATATTCCGAAGGACCTCGAGGAGGCAGCGGCCATCGACGGCTGCAACACGCTGCAGACTCTGGTCAGGATCATCGTTCCCATGCTGATGCCCGCCATCGTATCCTGCGCGCTGTTCAAGTTCATGTGGAGCTCCAATGACTTCCTCGGACCTCTGCTGTACGTCAACACGCCCGCGAAGTATCCGGCGACGATTTTCGTCAAGCTGTCCATGGATGCGGATACCGGCTTCAACTGGAACCGTGTCCTTGCGACGTCCCTGATCTCCATCCTGCCGAACATCTGCGTGTTCTTCGCTGCGCAGAATCAGTTCGTTGACGGTATTTCCGCCGGCGGTGTCAAGGGTTAATACTGTTCCTGGTATATGTTTCCAGTCGGGGGAGACGGCCTGCCGGCGCAGGCCATACGGAATGCCGTCTGCCGGTAATCCGGTGCCCGGTCTGGAAACATGTTTTATGCCGCGGGGATTGTCATGAAGGGTCTGTTTAGCCCGGACAATGTCGTTGTCCGCTTTTTCGTAAAATTAGGATACTGCTGGTGGCTCAACACGCTGTGGCTTGTTACCAGCCTTCCGGTTTTCACAATCGGCGCCAGTACGACGGCTCTGTGCTACGCTATGATGAAGCTGCACCGCGGCGAGGGCTACCCCACGAGGAATTTCTTCCATTCGTTCAGGGAGAACTTCGGACAGGCCACCGTGCTGTGGCTGCTGTATCTGGCGGTCGGCGTCCTGCTCGCCCTCGATCTGGTCTACTGGAACCGGAGGGGCGGGGGACGAGCGAACCTTCCCTGGGCTGTTTCGTTTGCCCTGTGCATCCTTTACGGCATTTCCCTGAGCTATGTTTTTGCCATTCAGGCGAAATTCGTCAACCCTGTAAGGAAGACGATCCTGTACTCGATTCTCCTGCCTTACCGCAGCCTGAAGGAAACCATCCTGATGGCGGTGATCATCGGGTCCGTTCTCTACTTCAACCTGACGACGGTGTTTGCGGTGAACTTTTTCACAATCAGCATCGGGATCGGTCTCATCGCCTACGTCTTCGCGGTGTATTACATCAATATTTTCCGGAAATATATTCCGGAGGAGCGTGACCTCGACGAGGTCCGCCTGTTCCGTCAGGTGCCCGCGCAGGATGTGTCCGTCTCCGACAGGGAGAAGGAGCAGGCACTGGAGGAGCTGGGACAGGACCTTGACCGGATGAACATATCTCCGCGTGACCCGGAAGGACCAAAGCAGGATGAAACAGTCTACTGATTCAGATATACGGAATACAGAATGATGTCTGAGATGAATCAATCGGATCATGGCAGAGTGCAGAGCACGCTGCAGCTGGGCATCCGCCTGCACGACATGGCGGACGAGGCGTTCCCCGCAAGACTTGCGTGTGCGGCGCAGCAGGGCTTTACGTGCGTGCATCTGGCCCTGAAGAAGATTCCGGACCTTCCGGATACCACAGAGAGCCTGACGCCCGGTTACGCGGCGGTGCTCCGGCGGGAATTTGCAAAAGCCGGGCTGTCCGTTGCGGTTCTCGGCAACTACCAGAACCTGGCGCACCCGGATCCCGCAAGGCTTCGGGACATTCAGGAGAGGTACCGTGCGCATCTGAGGTTTGCCTCGCTCCTGGGCTGCAGTGTGGTCGGGACCGAGACCGGCGCGCCGAACGCGGATTACCATTATGACAGGGAAGCGTGTCATTCGGAGAAAGCGCTGCAGACGTTCATCACGAACGTCCGGCCTGTTGTGCGCGACGCGGAGCGCTTCGGTGTCATCCTGGCAATCGAGCCGGTCTATAAGCACATTGTATGGAATCCGAAACGGGCAAGGGCTGTTCTCGACGCCATAGATTCGCCGAATCTGCAGATTATTTTCGATCCCGTCAACCTCCTTCATCCGGACAACCTGGATCACAGGGATGAGGTTCTGGAGGAAGCCGTTGACCTTCTGGGGAAAGATGTCGCTGTTCTCCACCTGAAGGACTACCGGCTGGAGAAGGACGAAAGCGGACAGGTGTGCATGAAGGCCTGCGCCTGCGGCACCGGCGAGATGGACTACCGGAGCGTGCTGTCGTTTGCGGTGCACAGGAAGCCGTTCCTGCAGGCGACGATGGAGAACACGACGCCTGAGAACGCGGTGTCCGCGAGGCAGTTTATCGAGCGGCAGATCGCGGAGCTTTAGAGGGATGTGAGGAAAACGTTTTGCGAAGCACGGCGCATACCCGCGATGCCGTGCAGTGAGAGAGGATAGTATGGTTAGCAGCAAGGTAATGGGACAGATCCGTGACTACGTGGATTACTGCCTCGGGCATTCCACGGCGCAGGAGCCCTTCTGGAACATGGAGAAGGTGCGGACCGGCAAACCCAACAAGTGGAATTACATCGACGGGTGCATGATCAACGCGGTCCTGTCCCTCTACGAAATGACCCGGAAACCGGAATACCTGGATTTCGCGGACCGGTTTATCGGCTGGTTCGTGCAGGATGACGGCTCCATACGGACGTATGATCCGGCGGGCTGCAACCTGGACGATATCAACGAGGCCAGAACGCTGTTCCCGCTGTGGAGCTATACGGGGAAGGAAAAATACCGCAGGGCGATGGAGACGATCCGTCACCAGCTGGACATTCAGCCGCGTACGAACGAGGGAAACTTCTGGCACAAGAAAATCTACCCCAATCAGGTCTGGCTCGACGGCCTTCACATGGCACAGCCCTTCTACATGCAGTACGAGACGCAGCTGAATCACATGCGTGGCTGCCGCGACGTCATCGATCAGTTCCGCAATGTCGAGCGTCTCATGAAGGACCCGAAGACCGGCCTTTATTACCACGGCTATGATGAGTCGAGGCAGATGTACTGGGCGGACCCGCGGACGGGCTGCAGCCCGAACTTCTGGACGAGGTCCATCGGCTGGTTCGCGGCGGCACTCGTGGAGACGGCATCCGTGATGGACGAATCCCTGTATTACGAGTACCGCTACCTGCAGAAGCTCCTCCTGGATCTGTCGGAGTCGCTCCTTCCCTTCCAGGCACAGGACGGAATGTTTTATCAGCTGACGAGTCTTCCCGATGCGGAGGGCAACTATCTGGAAACATCGGGCACGGCACTGCTCGCCTTTGCGTGGATGAAGGGCGTCCGGCTCGGCTATCTGCCGGAGCGGTTCTACGCGGCGGCGGAGAAGGCCTTCAACGGCATCTGCAGCCGTTATCTGTCGGCAAAGGAGGACGGGTCGCTGGAGCTGGGCGGCATCTGCCTTGTGGCAGGCCTCGGCGGCAGGCAGCACCGCGACGGCTCCGTGCAGTACTACCTCAGCGAGCCGGTTGTCGCAAATGACGCAAAGGGTGTCGCGCCCCTTGTCATGGCGTACACGGAGCTGCTGCGGCGGAAGACGGAGAGAGAGCCTGCAGTCCTTGCAGGATAAGACTGCAGACAGGAAAGAAAGCTGCCGGCAGCCGGGTTCAGGGCTTTCGGCATGAATCAGAGGAAAAGATGGATTTCAGATTTGCGGCGATTTTCAACAGGGGGATCACGGTCGAGCTTCTCAACGACGGCTGCTATTTTTCCGGAAAAACGGTGAGTGTTTTCGTAAACGGGGAAGAGGTCCTGAGGGAGGAGCGGAATGTCTTCACCCTGACGGGACTGCAGCCGGACAATGATTATGAGATTCTGGTTCTCGACGGTGAGGAGAAGATCAGCCATACGGTCCACACGAAGGCGGAGAGCGTTCTCCTCAATGTGAAGACGTTCGGCGCGGCGGGAGACGGTGTGACGGACGATACCAGGACGCTGCAGGCGGCTGTCTATGCCTGCCCGAAGGGCGGTACCGTTTACCTGCCAGCGGGCACCTATCTGTGCACACCGCTGTTCCTCAGAAGCGACATGACGCTGTACCTCGAAGAGGGCGCCGTGATCCTGGGCGATCCGGACCGGACGCATTATCCGATGCTGCCCGGCATGATCCGCGGAACGGATGAGGTGTCGGAATATAACCTTTCCTCGTGGGAGGGCAACCCGCTCACCTCGTTTGCCTCCCTCATCACAGCTATTGACGTGAAGAACCTGGACGTCCTGGGGCCGGGAACCATTGACGGCAACGCGCAGAACGGTGACTGGTGGATCAACGCGAAGAAGAAGCACATCGCCTGGCGGCCGAACCTGGTCTTCCTCAACCACTGCGAGCATGTCAATATGGCGGCGCTGACGATCCGGAATTCGCCCTGCTGGACGGTCCATCCGTATTACAGCGACCATCTGCGCTTTCTGGATCTCACAATTCAGAACCCCTACGACAGCCCCAACACGGACGGCTTCGACCCGGAGAGCTGCACGGATGTGAAGCTGGTCGGGACGAGGATCAGCGTCGGCGATGACTGCATTGCGGTCAAGAGCGGCAAGATTTACATGAGCATGGAGCATTTCAAGCGGACGACAGGCATCGAAATCCGCAACTGCAGTCTCGAGCGGGGGCACGGCTCCGTGACGGTCGGCTCCGAAATCGCGGGCGGCGTGACGGACATGCATGTGCATCACTGCCTGTTCACGCAGACGGACCGCGGCATCCGCATGAAGACGCGGCGCGGCCGCGGCAGCAGGTCGGTGCTGGACGACATCGTCTTCGATCATATCATTATGGACCGGGTGCACATGGCACTCACGGTCAACATGTTCTATTACTGTGATCCGGACGGGCACAGCGACTACGTGCAGAACCAGGACCCGCTCCCTGTAACGGAGGAGACGCCCAGGATCGGGACGCTTCGCGTGAAGGACGTGAAATGCACAGGGGCGGAGGCGTGCTTCGCCTGTGTCTACGGGCTGCCGGAGATGCCCGTTGAGCGCATCGACCTCGAAAACATCGACGTCTCATTCCTGCCGCAGGAACAGCGCACGGCGCGTGAGCCCATCATGATGGATCATTTCATGAAGATGGACGGAAAGAGCTTTTACCTCCGGAACGTGAAGGAGGTGCGCCTTCGCGGCATCACCGTGAGGGGTAGTGCCGACAGCGCGCCCGAGCTGATAAACGTCGGGGCGCAGGATGTGGAGCAGCTGGATTATCAGAGCTGAAAGCGCTTGCAAATAGCAGTCGGAATCTTATAATGAGTGAAGCAGAGACTGTGTGTAAACACTTTCATAAAAATCAGGAAGGGAGTCTTTGATATGGAAGTCAGAACCGCGTCTTCTCCGAAGGATGAGAAGGGATATGATACCGCAAGGCTTCGCGAGGAGTACCTTGTGGAGAAGATTTTTATCAGGGATGAGATCAAGCTGGTGTACAGCCACATCGACCGGATTATTTTCGGCGGTGCGATGCCGGTCGGGAAAGCGCTGAAGCTCGAAGCCGGCGCGGAGCTGCGCGCGCAGTATTTCTGCGAGAGGCGTGAGCTCGGCGTCATCAATATCGGCGGCGACGGTACAATCGTCGCGGACGGCGTCACGTACGAGATCCATGCACGGGACGGCATGTACATCGGAAAAGGGACGAAGGACATTGAGTTCCGCTCCGCGGATGCGGCAAATCCCGCGAAGTTTTACCTGGCCTCCGGCCCCGCACACAAGACGTATCCGACGAAGCGGATCCTGAAGGACGCGAAGGCCTCCGAGCCGTACGACGTCGAAATTCTTCCGGAGAATCACAAGAAGCTCGGCGCGCTCGAGACCTCGAATGAGAGAACGATCAACAAGTTCATCCTGCCCGGCCAGGTTGAGTCCTGCCAGCTGGAGATGGGCATGACGCATCTCGAACCCGGCAGTGTGTGGAACTCCATGCCCTGCCACACCCATGACAGGCGGATGGAGGTTTACATGTACTTCGATCTGCCGGAGGACGGCTTCGTTATGCATTTCATGGGCGAGCCGCACGAAACCCGTCATCTTGTCATGCGCAACGAGCAGTGTGTCATCTCTCCTTCCTGGAGCATCCACTGCGGCGCCGGCTCGCAGAACTATACGTTTATCTGGGCTATGGTCGGCGAGAACCAGGACTTCGACGACATGGATGAATGCGATCCGAAGGATCTTCTGTAAGCGGCAGTCAAGTCCACAATCCCCGGGAATCCGGAAGAGGATTTCTCCGGGTGGAAAAATAATTTTAACTATTTAAGAACGGGAGGAACATTATGGCTGGAATTCTTGACAAGTTCAGACTCGACGGAAAGGTTGCATGGGTGACGGGCGCTTCTTACGGCCTCGGCCTTGCGTATGCGACGGCTTTCGCGCAGGCCAGCGCAAAGAAGATCATTTTCAACGATATCAATCAGGACCTGGTTGACCGGGGCATGAAGGCCTACAAGGAGAGAGGCATCGACGCGGAAGGCTATGTCTGCGATGTCACAAACGAGGAACAGGTCAACGCGCTCGTAAAGGACGTAACGGCGAAGTTCGGCGGCATCGATATCCTGGTCAACAATGCCGGCATCATCAAGAGAATTCCGATGATCGAGATGACAGAGGCACAGTGGAATCAGGTCATCAATGTGGACCTGACAGGACCGTTCGTCTGCTCGAAGGCAGTCCTGCCGCAGATGATCGAGCGTAAATCCGGCAAGATCATCAACGCCTGCTCCATGATGAGTGAGCTCGGCCGTGAGACGGTTTCCGCCTACGCCGCAGCCAAGGGCGGACTGAAGATGCTGACGAAGAACATCTGCTCCGAGTACGGTCAGTACAACATCCAGTGCAACGCCATCGGACCCGGCTACATCGCAACACCCCAGACCGCTCCCCTTCGCGAGAAGCAGCCTGACGGCTCCATGCACCCGTTTGACCGGTTCATCCGTTCCAAGACTCCCGCGCAGAGATGGGGCGAGACCGAGGACCTCGAGGGTCTGGCAGTTTTCCTTGCATCCCCTGCGTCCGACTTCATCAACGGACAGGTCGTTTACATTGACGGCGGTATTCTGGCTTACATCGGACAGGATCCTTCCCAGCTCGACGAATCCAGATTCGAGGATGTCAAGGGTGTCGAGGACGTGAAGGTAGCGGATAAGTAAACATGACAGAATTGCGGAAGCAGCGAAGCTGCGAAGCAATTCGTATGTCATTTTGCCTTGAAAAATACTTTTGACACCTTAATCTGAACATGAGGTAACTTAAAACATGAGAATTGCCCTGATTAATGAGAACTCGCAGGCCGGCAAAAACGGGATCATCTACGGCGCGCTGAAGCAGGTGGCGGATGAGCACGGGTTTGAGGTCGTCAATTACGGCATGTATTCGCCCGATGACAGGGCGCAGCTGACCTATGTGCAGAACGGTATCCTGGCAGCGACGCTGCTGAATTCGGGCGCGGCTGATTTCGTCGTGACCGGGTGCGGCACCGGCGAGGGTGCCTGCCTTGCGCTGAACAGCTTTCCCGGCGTCATCTGCGGCCACATCGAGTCGCCGCTCGACGCCTTCACGTTCGCGCAGATCAACGACGGCAATGCCGTTGCCATTCCGTTTGCCCTGGGCTTTGGCTGGGGCGGTGACCTGAATCTCACCTATATCTTCGAGAAGCTCTGGAGCAAGCCGTTCGGCGGCGGTTATCCGCCGGAGCGCCGCGAGCCCGAGCAGCGCAACAAGAAGATTCTCGACGGTGTGAAGGCGGTTTCCTACCGCCCGCTTCCCGAGATCCTGCGCGCACTCGACCGTGACCTTGTAAAAGGTGCCTTTGCGGGGGAGCACTTTGAGGAGTACTTCGACCGCGACTGCACCGATGCGTCCTACAAGGCCCTCGTGAAGGAGCTCACAGCCTGAGAGTGAAGCTGCGAAGCAATTCGTATGTCATTTTGCCTTGAAAAATACTTTTGACACCTTAATCAAAAAATTAAATGCCGCATCCCCCGCAGCAAGGCGGAGGGTGCGGCATTTCTCCTGACGGGGATCCGGCTCAGTATCCGGTTCCCGGTTCCCCGGGTGGATTTTCCATGAGTACGGGAGCCATGAACCGGAGACTTCCTGCAGCAGGCAGCCCTGACGGGGCACTACCCGTTCGGGGAGTTGTGCGAAGCTCTTTTTCGGGATAAGATGACATAAGGGTCCGGGGTGCAAACCGCGGCAAGCAATTCGTATGTCATTTCGGCTCGATATTTGCTTCTGACACCAATTCACACTGATCCAGAGGGGGATACGATGAAGAGAAAGCACTTCCTGTCCATCGCAGCTGCAGCAGTTCTGCTGTTCCTTGTACTGTTTTCGCTGCAGCGAAACGGCATGCTCCGGGGAACCGGTGCGGATATCGGGGATTTTGCCGGCGATTCGGATTACGATTTTTCATCCGACGGGAGTGATTCGTACTCCGACTGGGGCGGCGGCTCCGATGACTGGAGCGGCGGCTCCGACTGGGGATCCGATTCCTATGACAATTACGGGTACAGCGGATACGGAGGAGGCTATCATTCCTATTCCGACAGCTCGTACGACGATGACAGCAGCGTGGCCGGAAGCGCGGTGGAGACCGTGCTCATCTGGGTCTTCGTGATTGCGCTGATTATCATAATCATTATGGTCCGGCGATATCTCAATAATAAGAATTCCAAAGGCTACAGGCCTCCGCACTCCCGCACACCGGTGCGCGCCGCGAAGGGCAACGCGTTTAAGTATCCTGAGGACCTGAAGCCGATCGGGGAATATAAGACGCTCGATCCTTCGTTCGACGAGGATGAGCTCGTCCAGCACCTGTCGAACTGGTACGTCCAGATGCAGAACGCGTGGACGGACAAGAAGATCGACGGCCTGCGGCCGATGTTCACGGACAGCCTGTTTGCACAGCTCGAGCGCGGCGTGCAGGCTCATGTGCGCAAGCATGAGACGAATTATGTGGACAAGATCTCCGTCATGAACGTGAAGCTGAACGGTTACCGACAGGCAAACGGTGAGGACGAGATCTGGGCGACGCTGCAGACCAGGATCACGGATTATACCCTGAACGACGACACCGGCGAGCTCGTTTCCGGTGACGAGAAGAGGGAGAAGTTCATGACCTACGTCTGGACGCTTACGAGAACCAGCGGTCAGACGAGTGACCAGGAGGAGGCGATGACCACCATCAGCTGCCCTCACTGCGGCGCGCCGGTCAACATCAACGAGAGTGCGAAGTGCCCTTACTGCGGCAGTGTGCTCACCGTGAAGGAGCACGGCTTCGTTGTCTCCCGGATGCAGGCCATCCGGCAGGAGACGAGATAAAAGGGAAATTTTCCTGTAACAGCGGCGGCAGATCCGGAAGGGTCTGCCGCTTTTTGCCTGTCGCGGGAATGGTTCCGGCCTCCGCGGAATTCCGGAACCATTTCCTGCTCCGTGCCTTTTGCTGCTCTCAGGTACGAAAATCGAGCAGGTGGGATGTAGTCCAGCCTGCTCGATCCGCCTGTCGCGGAAATGGTTCCAGTGAAAATCATAAATGTCACACAATAGAAGAAAATCGGAGTATAATATTAGCAATGGTCGGACGAAGTGCCCCGAAATGAATTTCCAGGGAAATCCTGCAGGAATCGCGTGGCATGAAACGAAATTGACTGTTAAATAAAACTAACACAGCTGAGTCAGGCAGACGGTAAACGGAGTCAGTAAACAGGCAGCATCAGAAGGAAGGGTCATTATGGTTTTCACGAATGACAATTGTGTGGGGTGTAACAAATGTATCCGGTCCTGCCCGTCCCTTACGGCGAACGTGGCGGAAAACGGCAAGATCCGTGTCGATGAGGACAAGTGCATCGCGTGCGGATCGTGCTTCGATCACTGCGAGCATAACGCAAGGGATTACCGGGATGACACGGAGGTCTTCCTGAAGGATCTGGCAGCCGGGAAGAAATATTCCGTCATTGTCGCGCCCGCCTTCATAGCCAACTACCCGAAGGATTACAGGAAGGTCTTCGGCTACCTGAAGTCACTGGGCGTTGCTCATATCTATCCGGTCAGCTTCGGCGCGGATATCACAACGTGGTCCTATATCAAATACATCAAAGAGACCGGCAAGACCGGTATGATCAGCCAGCCCTGCCCTGCCGTCATCAATTATGTCGAGAAATACATCCCCGAGCTGATCCCGAAGATGGTGCCGCTGCACAGCCCGATGATGGATGAGGCAATTTACCTGAAGAAGTACCGCCACGTACAGGAGGAGCTGGTCTTTCTGTCGCCCTGCATTGCGAAGAAGGCGGAGATTTCCGATAAGAACACGTTCGGCTATGTGAAGTACAACGTCACGTTCTTCAAGCTGATGCAGGCGATCGCCGGCAAGTACCTAAGCGCGCCGGAAGCGGATGAGGAGACGGACCGTCCGTATGGCCTTGGCTCCCGTTATCCGAAGCCGGGCGGACTCAGGGAGTGCGTGGAGTTCTTCCTGGGACCGCAGACCGCGGTGCTACAGGTTGAGGGTGAGGTTGAGGCCTATCACTTCCTGCGCGAATATGCGCACCGCACGGGGAACCTGCCGTTCCTCGTCGACATCCTGAACTGCCAGAAGGGCTGCATCCGCGGCACCGGTACCGACAGCAGCATCGACGATATGGACGTCGAGCTTGCGATCAACGAGATGAAAAAGCGCGTTGTCAGCGGCCGCGGCAGAAAGGTCGGCGGACAGAAGACCGGACCGCACTATCCGTGGAACAGCTCGCTCCCGCTGGAAAAGCGCTGGAAATACTACGACGCCCAGTTCAGGGAGCTAGACCTGAAGGATTTCATGCGCGCGTACGACGGCAAGCCGGTCGACATCCGGACTCCGGATGCGAAGCAGGAGAATGAGATCTTCAACAGCATGCTCAAGAAGACGGAGGCAGACCGTCATATCAACTGCAGCAGCTGCGGCTATCCTACGTGCAGGGATATGGCAAGGGCAATTTTCAACGGCGTGAACCGCAAGGAGAGCTGCATCTACTACGCCAAGGCCATGGCCGAGGTCGAGAAGGAGAAGGTGGAGGAGATGCACCGGCAGAGCCTTGAGGAGCAGAGCATCCACAAGCA
Source organism: uncultured Lachnospiraceae bacterium (assembly GCA_900316855.1). GTDB lineage: Bacteria > Bacillota > Clostridia > Lachnospirales > Lachnospiraceae > CAG-791. The sequence goes on from ONEK01000008.1 coordinate 41,169, forward strand.
GAAGCTCGATGAAATCATTGAGCGCTTCTCGAACCTCAACGTCGGAGTCAGTCAGCTGGCACAGGCCAATGAAATGACCGCGAACGACACGGCCGCCATCATGCAGTCTGTGGAGAATATCAGCGAGGAATGCAAGGCCATCGAGGACTCCATGGCGATTTTCTCCGGCTTCATCGATGAGTACAATAAAGGCAACGAGGGTATTGTGGACATCGCGAGCCAGACGAATATCCTGTCCCTGAATGCCAGCATTGAGGCGGCCAGGGCCGGCGAGATCGGGCGGGGCTTTGCGGTTGTCGCGAGCGAAATCCGCAAGCTTGCCACGAATACGAAGGATCTCGTGGAGACGAACCAGAGCCAGGCGGACAGTACGGTGCCGAAGATCGAGGCCAGCATCACGTCGATCCGTACATTCCTCAAGCACATCAGCACCATGAGCAGCAAGCTCTCGAATATAGCCGCTACCTCGGAGGAAATTTCCACCCAGAGCCAGGGCATCCAGGAAATGTCGGATGCCATCCAGAGCGCCGTCAACGAGCTGTGAGACTTAAGGGCAACTGCGGATAAATTCGGGGAACAGGATGCTGATACAAAACGGCAGGGTATTTACGGAGAAATTTATTTTTGAAAACGCGGACATGCGCCTTCAGGACGGACGGATACGGCAGGTAAGCAGGGAGCCCCTGCTGCCGGAACCTGGGGAGCAGACCCTGGACGCCGGAGGGCTCCTGGTCATTCCGGGACTTGTGGATATTCACTTCCATGGCTGTGCGGGTCATGACTTCTCGGATGCCGGGGAGGACGGGCTCTTTGCCATCGCGGCGTACGAAAATTCCATCGGTGTGACGAGCATCTGCCCGGCGACCATGACCCTTCCGGAGGAGCGCCTGTCGGAAATTGTCCGGGGCGCAGCGGCACATAAGAGAAAAAAGGGCGAAGCGGCCCTCGTCGGGATTCATCTGGAGGGACCTTATATTTCCCCCGAGAAGGTGGGGGCGCAGAACCCGGATTATGTGCAGACTATCTCAGCGGAGGCGGTATCCTGTCTGCTGGCGGATTCCCGTGGCCTGCTGAAGCTTATGACGGTCGCACCGGAGCAGCCCGGGGTGCCGGAGGTCATCCGGGAGTTTCATGACAGGATCTGCTTTTCGGTCGGACACACGAACGCGTCCTATGAGGATGCGGAGCGCGCCTTTTCCCTGGGGGCAAGGCACATGACACACCTGTTCAACGCCATGCCGCCCCTGCACCACAGGATGCCCGGCCCCATTGCAGCCGGCGCGGAGCATCCTGATGTCATGGCGGAAATCATCACCGACGGCATCCATGTGGCACCTGCCATGATCCGCTTCGCCTTCCGTCTGTTCGGGCCGGAGCGCATGATCCTCATCAGCGACTCGTGCCGTGCCTGCGGCATGCCGGACGGCAGGTACGAGCTGGGAGGACAGGAAGTCATCAAACGCAGCGGGGCGGCATGGCTCCCTGCGGGGAACCTGGCGGCAAGTGCGTGTGACCTGTTCGAAATGATGCGAAGAGCCGTATCATTCGGGATCCCGCTGGAGGACGCGGTGAGGGCGGCAACAGCCAACCCCGCGGATTCCATCGGAGAGGGAGCCTCCTGCGGCAGGATTGCGGAGGGCCTTGCGGGACGGGTGCTCCTCGTAACGCCGGAGCTTTCGCTGGTGCGTGTTGTGGATGATTCGGACGGGTGCGGACCGGTGAGCCGCTGAAAATCTTTCCTGCTTCGGCAGGGCGGCTGCCTGACATTTGCCGGCAGGAAGGTTTGTACGGGCGGGAGGACGACAGCACTGCCCGTGAACAGAACCGGTCCGGCTCAGGACTGTGCCGGGATCAGGCGGATATCGAGATCGACGTCGGAATCGGGAATGCCGTCGATCGTTCCCTGATACGAGTACTGCCAGTATTCGAAGTGGTAGGGCGACTGGGGCACCGGCTGGTAGTCGGAAACCCAGACCGGGAGTTCGTTGAAAGCTGCCATATCCAGCTGGTCGAACTGCCAGGTGATGTTCATGTAGATGCCGGGCGTGCAGCCGCCTGCGCGGATGACGTCGCAGAAGGCGAGCGCGTTCAGCGTGAACTGATTGCCGGAGGTGTTCCGGGTGCGGGACGATGCGTCCGTGATGTACTCCGGATCGTAGACGACGGGCAGCTCCGGTACGGTTCCGTCCAGCAGCTTCAGGACGTAAGCGGCTTCCTGCGCGGCCTCCGCCTCTGTCACTGCCTGTGAAAAGAAATAGACGCCGTAAGGGATGTGATTTTTCTCACATCCCTTTTTGTTTGCCGCAAACGTGGAATCCGCGACGAGGCCGCCCTCCGTGTAGCCGCGGTAGCCGATCCGCAGAAACGCGAACTGACAGCCCGCCTTCTTCACCTTTTTCCAGTCGATCGCGCCGTTGTGGTCCGAGACATCGATCCCGGATTCGGACGTATAGCCATCACCGGTATACGTCATAATCCCCTCGTCGTTCAGGACAAACTGATCCGCGTCATAGCTGCCGGCAAGGGCAAGCGGGTTGATGTCTGCCCTGTGCTCCGTACCGTTGGCGTCCAGGAACGTGAACCGGCCATCCCCGTCCGTCTCCTCCGGGGAGGCGTCTTCCCCGCTGACGGACTGCGGGATCTTCTCGAAGAGGGAGGTACTTCCTGTGCCGGAGGAACTTTTCCCGCAGGCGGTCAGCAGCGCGATGACAAGTATGCCGGCTGTCCGGACTGCATATGCAGGTTTTTGGTGTTTTTGAATCATTTCTCCGGTTTATTCCCGCGAGGCACGAGCCACGCGAACATGCTCGCATGTTCATGTGGCGACGCCCGCGAGGGTCAAATACCCCGCCCCCCTTGGGGCGTTCAAGATCAGCAGGATATTAAGTCATGCCCGCTGCTTGCGGCGGGGTATTTGACTCTTTCCTGAAGATTAAGGTACAGGTGATTGTGAATTGTCTCACTGCTTCGGATTTGCAGGAGAGCCTGCAGCGGATGCTGATGGTCTTATTCGCTCCGGAACAGGGAATTGATGGTTTCCCTCGCCCTCAGCACATCCCCGGACAGGTCCCGGATCCGGTCATTGTCCATCCGCGTGATGGGCACGGAGATGGAGAACGCGTACTCCGGCCTGTCTGAAATCGAGAGCGAGGCACCGATGCAGCGCACGCCGGTTTCGTTCTCTTCATTATCCAGAGCGTATCCCTTGCGGCGGATTTCCTCCAGCGACTCCTGAAAATCCTCGAAATTCGTGATGGTATACGGTGTCTTCCGCTCAATGGTGCACTGATCCCACAGACGGCGGACCTCATCCGCGGTCATTTCCGCGGCAAGCGCCTTCCCCACCGCGGAACGGTAAAACGGAATGCGCGAGCCGATCCGGGAAACCATCCGCACGTTGTTCCGGTCGGACTCCACCTTATCAATATACACGATATCCGCGTCCTCGAGACGGACAAAATGAATGGTCTCGCCGGTTTTCATCATCAGCTGTTCCAGCACGGGACGGACGGTCCGGATGACATCGACCTTGGCTGTGACCTTCTCCGCGAGGTCTACGAGGCGGAACGTGTCCTCGTATCTGCCTGTCGCGGCGTCCTGCCGCACGTAGCCCATGAACTGGAGCGAGGCGAGCACGCGGTGCGTCGTGCTCTTGTTCAGTTCAAGATGCTCCGCGACGTCTGCGAGGGGAGAGGCTCCTGCCTCCGCCAGGTATTCCAGTGCACCGAACAGCCTGCCGGCCACCTGAATCGGATTCTGCTTTGCCTGTTCCTGTTCCATGGAAAGCTCCTTTGGATGATATTACTTGCCGTGGGGCATGAGTTATTGACGTTGTAATCAGCATACCACAATGTGGAACGGTGGTAAAGTAAAAGAAAAGGAAGGCGCACTGTCAGAATGAACAATTGAAATTGTTATAAATTGGCATAATTTCCTTGTTGACATCCGAAGGGTATTCCGTATAATGAAGGAGAAACGGGATACCACGATATGAAATATCATTTCACATTGTGGAATATATCAGCAGCTCGGACTTGAAGCTGAACTGATTCAGAACAGACAGGACAATAGTTTTCAGGAAGGGAAGGAGTTCACAATGGAGCTGAATTTAAGAGATCCCAGGGACTGCAGATACGATGCCGTATCGCTCGGTGAGGTGATGCTGCGTCTCGATCCCGGTGAGGGCCGGATCCGCACGGCAAGGTCGTTCCGCGCCTGGGAGGGCGGCGGCGAGTACAACGTCATCCGCGGCCTGCACAAGTGCTTTGGCATGAACACTGCTGTCATCACGGCATTTGCCGATAACGAGGTCGGCAAGCTGATGAAGGACTTCATCGAGCAGGGCGGTGTGGACACCTCCCTGATTTACTGGAAGAAGACGGACGGCATCGGCCGGATCTGCAGGAATGGCCTGAATTTCACGGAGCGCGGCTTCGGCGTCCGCGGCGCAGTGGGCTGCTCCGACAGGGCCAACACCGCTATTTCCCAGGCAACGCCTGCTGACCTCAATTTCGAGCATATCTTCGGGGAGCTCGGCGTACGCTGGCTTCATACCGGCGGCATCTACGCCGCACTGTCTGAGCAGAGCTGCGAGACTGTCATCGAAGCCATCAAAACGGCCAAGAAGTACGGCACGGTTGTTTCCTATGACCTGAACTACCGTCCTTCCATGTGGTCTGCGATCGGCGGACTCGAGAAGTGCCAGGAGGTCAACAAGGAGATTGCGAAATATGTTGACGTCATGATCGGCAACGAAGAGGATTTCACCGCGTGCCTGGGTCTGAAGATCGAGGGACAGGATGCCGGTCTCAAGAAGCTCAACATCGACGGCTACAGGAAGATGATCGATCATGCCGCACAGGTTTACCCGAACTTCAAGTGCATTGCGACTACGCTGCGCACCGTGAAGACCGCGACCGTGAATGACTGGAAGGCCATCTGCTGGGCAGACGGACAGATTTACCAGTCGAAGGAATACAACGGACTCGAGATCATGGACCGTGTCGGCGGCGGCGATTCGTTCGCGTCCGGCCTCGTTTACGGCCTCATGACAACCGGCGATCCCGAGAAGGCGGTCAACTACGGCGCCGCGCACGGCGCGCTTGCCATGACGACGCCCGGCGATACGTCCATGGCGACCGTGGATGAGGTGGAAGGCCTCATGGGCGGCGCAGGAGCACGTGTGAAGAGATAAGGAAAACTTCGTGCTCATTGCGTGGCATGACAATAATTCATCGCTCCACCTGCCGGCAGGCCTGACGAGGAGCGTGGGTTCTGACACTAAGATACGATATTGTGAGGATAAGTCAGGAGGAAATACTATGGCAAATACACCGAAGGTCCAGGCTGTTCTGGACAGATTCACCGAAATCGGGATTATCCCTGTTGTTGTATTGAATGACGCGAAGGACGCGGAGCCCCTTGGAAACGCCCTGATGAAGGGCGGACTTCCGGCGGCTGAGGTGACGTTCCGCACGGATGCGGCGGAGGAATCCATTCGCATCATGGCTTCGAAGTTCCCGGATATGCTCGTCGGCGCCGGCACGGTTCTGTCTGTGGATCAGGTAAAGCGCGCCGTGAACGCAGGAGCGAAGTTCATCGTTTCTCCCGGCTTTGATCCTGCCGTTGTGAAGTACTGCGTCGACAATGATATTCCGGTATGCCCCGGAACGGCGACACCGTCCGAGATGATCGCGGCCATGAATTTCGGCCTCGACCACGTGAAGTTCTTCCCGGCCGAGCTGAACGGCGGCCTGAAGAAGATCAAGGCCATCACGGCGGCCCTTGTAAACCTCAAGGTTATGCCGACCGGCGGCATCAACGCGGATAACGTCGTGGAGTACCTTGAGAATCCGAAAATCTTCTGCGCGGGCGGCTCCTGGATGGTGAAGGGCGATCTCATCAAGGCAGGAAAGTTTGATGAAATCGAGCAGAAGGTCAGGGAAGCGGCAGAAATTGTGAAGAAGGTCAGAGGATAATTCCTCTTCCCTGTGAGTGAGTAAACATTGTTTCCATGAAGAATCCCCGGAGCGAGCGATCGCCCCGGGGATTTTTCGCGGTACCTGATAGTGAAGCCGTTCATGTCAGCCGCGGAAGGCCGCTGCGGCTGCCCGGCAGACGGATGAGGTCATGGCGGCGCCGGCGTGACTTACGCGATGCCATGCCGGAAGCGGACGGAATGGTTGACAGGAGAGCGCAGTCAGAATATATTATATGTAACAAATGAACGATTGCTCATATGTTCATAATTGATTGTGTGCAATATATACGGGAGCAGCTATGGGAATCAGGGATGTGGAACAGTGCGAAGTGAATGAAGTCCACCCGGACAAGGTCAGTGAGGTGAAGCTGCGGATGCCGGAGGAGGATGAGCTGTATGACCTCGCGGAGCTGTTTAAGGTATTCGGGGATTCCACAAGGATCCGGATCCTGTTCGCCCTGTTCGAGGAGGAGATCTGCGTCTGCGACCTGGCGGAAACACTCGGAATGACACAGTCCGCGGTTTCCCATCAGCTGAAGATTTTAAAGCAGGCAAAGCTGGTCAGCGGGCGCAGGGAAGGGAAGCAGGTCATCTACTTCCTCGCGGATGAACATGTGAGAACCATCATCGGGACGGGACTGGAGCATATTGAGGAATAGGATTCAGAATGTGACGCCGATGCGTCACATTCATGAATACGAACCCGGCTGAAAAGCGCCGTGTTCGGCGATCATAGATGCAAAACCGCCTTCGCGGATTTTGCATCATAGCGGGAAGAGGAAGGAGATAGTGATGAAGAAGAAATTCAAATGTGAGGTGGACTGCGCGAACTGCGCCGCGAAGCTGGAGGACGCGATCCGGAAGGTGGACGGCGTCGAGGACGTGAGCGTGAACTTCCTGACGCAGAAGCTGACTCTGACGGCACCGGACGAGCGCTTTGACGAGGTGCTGAAGGCGGTCGTGAAGACTGCGAAGCATGTGGAGCCTGACACCGTGATTTATTCGGAGTGAAGTGATTCATCGTGTGAAACCTGCTTTACGGGCTTTCGTGCGATGAAATTTCTGCTCGCATGCATGAAGGGATGAGCATGAAGAACTGGACAAGGAAACAGAAGCAGACCTTTGCGCGGGTCATTGTGGTACTGATCTGCTTTTTCGTGCTGCTGGCACTGGAGAAGGCGGGCGTCCTGGAGCCGCTGCCGGAGGGTGTGGTCTTCGGGCTGTATGTGGTGCCGTATCTCATCATCGGTTATGATGTGCTGCTGAAGGCATTCCGCAATATCGCGCACGGACAGGTCTTCGATGAGCACTTCCTCATGATGATCGCGACGTTTGCCGCGTTCGGGATCGGTCTTATGGGCGACGGCTCGTACGAAGAGGCGCTCGCCGTGATGCTGTTCTACCAGATCGGGGAGCTGTTCCAGTCGATTGCGGTCGGGAAGTCCCGGCGCTCGATCGCGGCGATGATGGAGATCGCACCGGAGTCCGCGAACCGGGTGAAGGAAGACGGCTCGGTTGAGGAGGTGGATCCTGATGAGGTTCACGCGGGGGACATCATCGTGATCCGCCCGGGCGAGAAGGTGCCGCTCGACGGCACCGTGCTCGAGGGGGAATCCTTCCTTGATACGGCAGCGCTGACCGGCGAGTCCGTTCCGCGGCACGCGGGTGAGGGAGACGCTGTGATCTCCGGCTGTGTCAACGGCTCCTCGACGCTGCGCGTGAAGGTCACGAAGGAATACGAGGACTCCACGGTCGCGAAAATCCTGGACCTCGTGGAAAACGCAAGCTCCAAGAAGGCAAGACTCGAGAATTTCATCACCCGTTTTGCGAGAGTCTACACGCCTGCAGTCACAATCGGCGCGGTGGTGCTCGCGGTTTTCCCGCCCCTGTTCCTGCACTGGGAGTGGATCATCGCGATCCGCAGGGCGTGCAACTTCCTGATCGTTTCCTGTCCCTGCGCGCTTGTGATTTCCGTGCCGCTCGGCTTTTTCGGCGGCATCGGGGCGGCCTCGAAGCTCGGCGTCCTCGTCAAGGGCTCGAACTACCTCGAGGCAGCGGCAGGGATGACGACCATCGTGATGGACAAGACCGGAACCCTGACAAAGGGCGAGTTCCGGGTGCAGAAGGTCCTGCCCTCGGAGAGCTTTGCGCGGAATTTCCAGTCTCTGATGCCATCCGGTGAGGGAAAAAGCCTGACGGCGGAGGATGCGCTGCTGGAGACCGCGGCTTACGGCGAAGCCTATTCCACGCATCCCATTGCAAAATCGATCGAGGATGCCTATGGCAGACAGCCGGATCTTGCAAGGCTTTCGGACGTGAAGGAAGCGGCAGGGCACGGCATTGACCTGTGCCTTGACGGAAAGCGCCTGCTCCTGGGCAATGAGAAGCTGATGCGGCAGGAGGACATCGCGTTCACGCCATCCGGCGAGGCCGGGACGATCGTCTATGCCGCGTGGGGCGGTCAGTACCTTGGCTGCATCGTCATCGCCGATACGGTGAAGGAGGGTGCGAGGGAAGCCATTGCGCAGATGAAGCGCTCCGGCATTGACAGGACCGTCATGCTGACCGGCGACCGGAAAGCGGCGGCGGAAGCCGTGGCGGCAGAGCTTGGCGTGGACGAGGTGCACGCGGACCTTCTTCCCGCGGACAAGGTGGCACAGGTGGAGAGCCTGATGGAACAGCTCAGGGGCACAGGCAGGAAGCTTGGCTTTGTCGGGGATGGTATCAATGACGCGCCGGTTCTCATGCGCTCCGACGTCGGAATCGCCATGGGATCCCTGGGATCCGACGCGGCGATCGAGGCGGCGGATATCGTCCTCATGGATGATGACATCCGCAAGATTCCTGCGATTGTCCGCATCGCACGAAGGACGATGCGGGTCGTGCGCTCCAACGTGGCGTTCGCGATCGGGGTGAAGCTCCTGATCCTCGTGCTGTCCGTATTCGGCCTCGTCGGCATGTGGGCTGCCGTGTTCGGCGACGTCGGCGTCGCCATCCTGTGCATCCTGAATTCCATGCGGGTGCTGAACGCGCGCTGAGATTCCGGCGGCTGCACTCTGCCTTCACGGCAGGCTGTTGACATTCTGATTGTTTCGGGAGGGTGTCTTTGACACCCTCCCGATTTTTGCAGCACCAGGGCCTCAATGGACGCCGTGCTTGTACGAGCGGACATTAGAGGCCCGCAAGAACAGCGGGAAGCTGTGCTACAATGCTTCACGGGATGAAGGATAATCTGCCGGAAGCAGATAACGGAGCTTCGGCATTCGGCACCATAAAGGAAACGGAAGGGCACAGAGGACCCTGCCGAAAGGAGACAGCATGCGGACAGTTGATTTACATACACACTCCACGAAATCGGACGGGACGCTGACGCCTTCGCAGCTCGTGGAGCTGGCAATTCACAAGGGCCTCGCCGCGTTCGCGCTCACGGACCACGACAATGTGAGCGGCATCGGGGAGGCGCTGAAGGCCGCGCGGGAGGCACAGCTTGCCGGCAGGGGAGACGTGGAGGTAGTTCCGGGCATTGAATTTTCGACGGAGTATCACGGGATCGACGTCCATATTGTCGGACTGTATTACGACTGCAACAGTCCGGAATTCCGGCAGGAGGTGAAGGAGTTCACGGAGGCGAGGGACCGCAGGAACCGCGAAATGTGTGACAAAATGGCTGCGGACGGGATCCCGATCTCCTACGAGAAGCTGCGCGAGGCGTTCCCGGATTCCGTGATCACGAGGGCACACTTCGGCCGTTACCTGAAGGATACCGGTTACATTTCCGATATCCGGGAGGCGTTTGATCGTCTCATCGGCGACGACTGCCCGTATTTTATTCCGAGGAAGAAGATCTCCCCGCAGAAGGCCGTGGAGTTCCTCCTGAAGTTTCACGGAATTCCGATCCTCGCGCATCCGTTTCAGTATGAGCTGGGAGACGACGGGCTCGATCGGCTGGTGCGGGAGCTGAAGGAGGCGGGTCTCATGGGGATCGAAGCCTTCTACTGCAAACATACGCCTGAGATGACGAAGCATGTGACAGCACTTGCGCAGAAGTATGACCTGCTGCTCTCGGGCGGCTCGGATTTTCACGGGGACAACAAGCCGGGGCTGGAAATGGGGACAGGCTACGGGCACCTGTGTGTCCCCGAAGAGTGCCTCACAAAGATGAAGCACCGCGCGTTTCATGTGACAGAGCACACGAAGATCTTCTTCTGTGATTTCGACGGGACGCTCGCGACCTCAACGAAGGAGATCTCCCCGAAGACGAGGGAGGCACTCGGCCGGTTCGTATCGCGCGGGAAGGAAACTGTCCGGGAAGCCTACGCGTGTGCGCCGGAGCATTCCGCCCGGATCACGGCGCCTGGGAATATTTTCGTCCTGTCCTCGGGCCGCGCCATGAGTGATGTGAAGAATCTCCTGAAACGCCTGGACCTTCCTTATCCGAATATGTACCTGTCCGGCTACAACGGAGCGGAGGTTTACTCGGTCAGCGAAGGCGTGACCTGCTTCCGGGACGGGATCCCGAGGGAGGTCGTGCGCGGGCTCTTTGACCTTGCCGGGGAGAGCGGCATTTACGTGCACACGTATGACGGGGACACCATCGTGCTGGAGGAGCCGGAGGACGGCAAGCCGCGGGCGGAAATCAATGTCCTTCCCCCGATGGATGAACACTGCCGGGACGTCGTCGAGGGACGGACGCCGAACGTGTCTGCCCTGGATGAGAGCTATCCCGCGGAAGCCCGGTATTACACGGCTTTTGTGAAAATGCCGGTCCGCAGGGAACAGGACGCGGCCTCGTCCCTTGCGGAGGCACCCTGCAAGGTTCTTGCCATCCACCTGAACAATCCGGAGGACCACTGCCTGGAGAAGTTTGCGGAGCTGGTCCATCAGAAGTATCCCGGAAAGATCAATACGGTGCTGTCCAATCCCTATTACCTGGAGCTGGACCCCGCGGGCGCGACGAAGGGTTATTCCCTTACGTGGCTGTGCCGGCACCTTGGCATCGATCCTGCCAATTCCGCGGCGGCGGGAGACGCACCGAACGACCTTCCGATGATCGAGGCGGCGGGCCTTGGCATCGGCATGTGCAACGCCATGATCCCGACGGAGGAGCTGCGCCGCAGGGCTGACGTCATCACTGAGACCGACAACGACCATGACGGCCTCGCGCCCATTCTGGATACGATGTGAATTTCCGTGTTCCGTTTCACGAATGAGCGGGGAGATTCCGAAAGGCATAGCTTCGAATGCCTGACGAGCCAGGGATACAGGCACTTTTGACACTCCGTGCATTCCATGCTTTAATGGTCTCTGTTTGCGGAATTGCGACGCAATCCGCATGTTGATGGGTGCTTCTGAACCCCGAATCAGGATCACTATGCAGGCATAGGAGGTAAGGCTTGATCTCAGCGAATAATGTCACATACCGCGTCGGCAAGAAGGCACTTTTTGAAGACGTCAACATCAAATTTACGGAAGGAAACTGCTACGGCATTATCGGCGCGAACGGCGCCGGCAAGTCGACGTTCCTGAAGATCCTGTCCGGGCAGCTCGAGACGACAAACGGTGATATTGTAATCACACCGGGGCAGCGCCTGTCCTTCCTCGAGCAGGATCAGGAGAAATACAACGACCAGGTCGTCCTGGATACCGTTATTCAGGGCAACGCGCACCTGTATGAGGTCGGAAAGGAAAAGGACGCCCTGTACGCGAAGCCGGACTTTTCCGACGAGGACGGCATTAAGGCGGCGGAGCTTGAGAGCGAATACGCCGAAATGAACGGGTACGAGGCGGAGTCCGACGCGGAGTCCCTGTTGAACGGGCTGGGTATTGAAACGGCGCTGCACCAGCTGACAATGAGCGAGCTGAACGGTGCGCAGAAGGTGAAGGTGCTCCTTGCGAGGGCCCTGTTCGGCAATCCGGATATTCTGCTCCTCGATGAGCCGACGAACCACCTCGATCTGGACGCGATCGCCTGGCTCGAGGAGTTCCTCATCAATTTCCCCAACACGGTCATCGTCGTCAGCCATGACCGCTATTTCCTGAACAAGGTCTGCACGTACACGGCGGATATCGATTACGGCAAGATCACACTCTACGCCGGCAACTATGATTTCTGGTACGAGTCGAGTCAGCTGATGATCCGTCAGATGAAGGAGGCCAACAAGAAGAAGGAGGAGAAGATCAGGGAGCTGAAGGAATTCATTTCCCGCTTCGCCGCCAATGCCTCCAAGAGCAAGCAGGCGACATCGAGAAAACGCGCGCTCGAAAAAATCGAGCTTGACGAGATCAGGCCCTCCTCCCGCAAATATCCCTTCATCGATTTCCGCCCCGACCGTGAAATCGGCAACGACGTCCTCACGGTGTCCCACCTGTCCAAGACCGTAAACGGCAGGAAGGTGCTGGATGACGTTTCCTTTGTCATGGGACATGACGACAAGATCGCGTTCGTGGGCTCCCAGGAGCTCGCGAAGACGACGCTGTTTGAAATCCTGATGGGAAATGTCGAGCCTGACGAGGGAAGCTTCAAATGGGGCGTCACAACATCGCAGTCTTATTTCAGGAAGGACAATACGGAGCTGTTTAACTCCGATATGGATATCACGCAGTGGCTCACCGGCTACAGCCAGATCAAGGATGTGACCTACGTGCGCGGGTTCCTCGGCAGAATGCTGTTTCCCGGGGAGGACGGCGTGAAGAAGGTGAAAATCCTCTCCGGCGGTGAGAAGGTCCGCTGCCAGCTGTCCGCGATGATGATTTCCGGCGCGAACTGCCTGATCTTCGACGAGCCGACGAACCATCTGGACATGGAATCCATCTCCGCCCTGAACGACGGGATGATCCGCTTCCCCGGAGTCGAGCTCATCGCCTGCCGGGACCACCAGATCGTGCAGACGACGGCAAACCGGATCATCGAGATCCTGCCGGACGGCCATATCATCGACAAGGTCGGCACGTATGACGACTATCTGGAGCAGGATGCCGACGCGAGAAAGCGCACGGTATACGTGGCGGATACCTCAGCGGAGGAAGAGGATTAATACAGAAACACGAAAGGCAGCCCGTCCGGGCTGCCTTTGTCATGTGATGGTAAAGTTGCACAGAAGAATCCCGTCAGGGTATCAAATCTTTGTGAAATATCTTGAAAAATATCCGGCATGTATTACAATGAGGGATGGAGTGAATGAGGTTTTGACGGGGTGCACAGGGGAAGCGAGGGAGAACCGCTTCCGGGAGAGGTAAAGGTGAGTGTTGTTCTGAAGGTGATGATCATAGTAATCGCAGCTGCAGTGCTGTATCTGTACGCGATTATGCCCCGGCTGTTCCACAGGCCGGATTTTTCTATTTTTAAGACAAAGCTGTTTGCCCACAGGGGGCTGTTTGACAATGCGTCAGACGCGCCGGAGAATTCACAGGCTGCCTTCCGGAAGGCGGTGGGGAAGGGATTCGGAATCGAGCTGGACGTACATCTGTCAAGGGACGGAATTCCCGTCGTGTTCCATGATTTCAAACTGAAGCGGATGACCGGCCTTACGGGAAACGTCGAGGACTACACCGCGGCGGATCTTGCCGGGGTCCGGCTGGCTGGTTCCGGCGAGACAATCCCGACGCTGGAGGAGGCGCTTTCTGTGGTACAGGGGAAGGTGCCCCTCATCATCGAGATCAAGTCCGAGAACCTCAACATGGACATCTGCCGCAGGACGGATGACATACTGCGCAGGTATCAGGGCCAGTACTGCATCGAGTCGTTCAATCCGTTTGTGCTGCTGTGGTACCGGATGAACCGGCGCGGCGTGCTCCGGGGACAGCTGTCCGATCATTTCACGGGGTATCCGGAGAACCGTCATTCGGTCCGCATGGGTCCTGCCCTCATTCTGCAGAACCTGCTGCTGGACTTCCTGTCGAGGCCGGATTTTGTCGCTTACAACTGCAAATACCAGGGAAACCTCTCGCGCAGGCTGTGCCGGCGCCTTTTCGGCGGAAGGGCTGCCGCGTGGGTCGTGCAGAGCAGGGAGCAGCTAAGGAAAGCATCCCGGAATTTCGACATTTTTATTTTTGACAGTTTTATTCCGCAGTAGAGGAGGTGGCACGGTTATGGCGCCGCGCAGGGCTCTGCGGGATCAGCTGAATACACATGGGTAAGCCCGGTGAACCGCGGTTATGGCGGCACGGGCGAGGAATGGAGGTAAAAATGAACAAGAGGGTTTACAAGTTTGAGGAAGGCTCCGCGAAGCAGCGGAATCTTCTCGGGGGGAAAGGCGCAAACCTTGCGGAGATGACGAATCTGGGACTGCCCGTGCCGCCCGGATTCACGATTTCCACGGAAGCCTGCACGGACTACTACAATGACGGAAAGGAAATCAACGACGACACGAAGCAGCAGATCTTCGAGCACCTTGCGTGGCTCGAGGGCGTACGCGGCAAGAAATTCGGCGATGAGAACGACCCGCTTCTGGTATCTGTCCGCTCCGGTGCTCCTGTTTCCATGCCCGGCATGATGGACACGATCCTGAACCTCGGACTGAACGATGTTTCCGTTGTCGGCTTCGCAAACAAGACCGGCAATCCGAGATTCGCCTACGATTCCTACCGCAGATTTATCCAGATGTTCTCGGACGTCGTCATGGGACAGCCGAAGACCCTGTTCGACGCCATTCTCGAGGGCGAGAAGAAGAAACACGGCTATGTTTATGATACGGAGCTGAAGGCGGAGGACCTCCAGAACGTCATCGCGCAGTACAAGAAGCTGTATAAGGAGCAGCAGGGCGAGGAATTCCCGCAGGATCCGAAGGTACAGCTCATGGAAGCCATCAAGGCGGTGTTCCGCTCCTGGGACAACCCCAGAGCCAACACGTACCGCAGGATGTACGATATCCCCTATGAGCTCGGCACGGCAGTCAACGTCCAGTCCATGGTATTCGGCAACATGGGCGACACGTCCGGCACGGGCGTTGCCTTCACGAGAAACCCCGCAACCGGTGCGAAGGGAATCTTCGGTGAGTACCTGATCAACGCCCAGGGTGAGGACGTCGTAGCCGGTATCCGCACTCCTCAGCCGATCACGAAGCTCGCGGACGATCTGCCGGAATGCTATAAGCAGTTCATGGATATCGCCCACACGCTCGAGGACCACTATAAGGATATGCAGGATATGGAGTTCACCATCGAGGACGGACACCTGTATTTCCTGCAGACGAGAAACGGCAAGCGCACGGCGCAGGCTGCCATCCAGATCGCGTGCGACCTCGTCGACGAGGGCATGATTGACGCGAAGACCGCAGTGACGAGAATCGAGCCGTCTTCCCTCGACCAGCTCCTTCATCCCGGTTTTGACCAGTCGAAGCTAAAGCTTGCCCGGGAGATCGGCCAGGCACTGCCGGCATCCCCGGGAGCCGCGGCGGGACGCGTATACTTCAACGCGGAGGATGCCGTAGCCGCACACGCGGCGGGCAACCGTGTCATCATGGTCCGTCAGGAGACTTCTCCCGAGGATATCGACGGCATGCATGCGGCCGAGGGTATCCTGACGATGCGCGGCGGCATGACGTCCCACGCGGCGGTCGTTGCCAGAGGCATGGGCACCTGCTGCATCTCCGGATGCGGCGACATGGAGGTCCATGAGGAGGAGAAATATTTCGAGCTCGGCGGCCAGACGATCCGCGAGGGAGACTACATCTCGCTCGATGGCTCCACCGGCAGGATTTATCTCGGCGATATTCCGACCGTAGAGGCATCGATCTCCGGCAATTTCCAGAGGATCATGGACTGGGCTGACCAGTACCGCAGACTTCAGGTAAGGACGAACGCGGATACACCCGCGGATGCCGCAAACGCGGTGAGACTGGGGGCCCAGGGCATCGGACTGTGCAGAACGGAGCACATGTTCTTCAACCCTGACCGCATCCCGAAGATCCGCAAGATGATCCTGTCCGATACGACCGAGGAGAGGGAGAAGGCACTCAACGAACTGATTCCTTTCCAGAAGGGCGATTTCAAGGGAATTTACAAGGCGATGGAAGGACGTCCCGTGACGATCCGCTTCCTGGATCCGCCGCTTCATGAGTTCGTTCCGACGACGGAAGCCGAGATGAAGCAGCTGGCGGACGACATGGGTCTTTCGCTCGAGCAGGTGAAGAAACGGTGCGACGATCTGCACGAGTTCAACCCGATGATGGGCCACCGCGGATGCCGCCTGTCCGTCACGTTCCCCGAGATTGCGAGAATGCAGACCAGGGCCGTCATGGAGGCTGCCATCGAGGTAAAGGAGGAGAAGGGCTACGACATTGTTCCCGAGATCATGGTTCCGCTTGTCGGAGACGTGAAGGAGCTCGCCTTCGTCAAGAAGACCATCGTCGAGACCGCGGAGAAGGTCAAGGAAGAGCGCCATTCCGATATGAAGTACCACATCGGCACCATGATCGAGATTCCGCGTGCCGCACTGCTCGCGGATGAGATCGCGAAGGAGGCTGAGTTCTTCTCGTTCGGAACGAATGACCTGACGCAGATGACGTTCGGCTTCTCGCGCGATGACGCCGGCAAGTTCCTGCAGGATTACTACAAGTCCAGAATCTACGAGCAGGATCCGTTCGCTCACCTCGACCAGAACGGCGTAGGGCAGCTCATCCAGATCGCGGTTGAGAAGGGCCGTAAGACCCGTCCCGACATCAAGCTCGGCATCTGCGGCGAGCACGGCGGTGATCCGGACTCCATTGAGTTCTGCGAGAAGGTCGGCCTTACGTATGTCAGCTGCAGCCCGTTCCGTGTTCCGATCGCACGCCTTGCGGCAGCTCAGGCGGCCATCCGGAATGAGAAGGAGAAGGCGTAAGCCGTAAAAAGCTTAAGGCGGCTCATAGCCGGACGTGAATTCGGACACAGAAATCTAAAAAACTGCGGGTGCAGTCATAAGAGACAATAAACGCCTGCGCGTGCGGAATTTTTCCGCCGCGCAGGCGTTTTGCCGTGCGGTACTGATTCGAGACCTGGATTCCAACAGCGAAAACGCGTGCTTCAGAATGCAAAAATGCCGCTTCCCCTGCAGGAAGGGAAGCGGCTTGTATTACAGGGCTATAGTTTCCGGCAGACTTCATGCCTGCAGGATGACCGCCGGTGCCGTTCAGAACCGGATGTATTTGCTGACAGGTTTGAAGAGATTGGCCCTCGAGATTTCATCGAGCGAGGAAACACCGCACATCTTCATGGTGTCGGCGAGCTCCCTGCCGATCTTCTCCGTATAGAGCTTTACGCCCTCCCTGCCTCCGCCGTAAACAGCGGTCACGTAAGGCCTTGCAATGAGGACCGCGTCAGCGCCGAGCGCGAGCGCCTTGAAGACATCCACACCCGAGCGGATGCCGCCGTCCACGAGGACCATCATCTCGCCGCGGACCGCGTCGGAAATCTCCTCCAGAACCTCCGCGGTGGAAGGGGTCTGGTCCAGGACACGGCCGCCGTGGTTCGAGACAACGATGGCAGAAGCACCGGCGTTCTTCGCATCAAGGGCGCCCTTGACGGTCATGATGCCCTTGACGATGAACGGCTTGCCTGCCTTCGAAATGACGTCCTTCAGCTCGAGGACGGACTTGGAGCCCGCGGGCGGAGTGAGTCCCTGCAGGAAGGGGAGACCCGCAGCGTCCACATCCATGGCGACTGCGAACGAACCGCTCGCCTTCGTCAGTGCGAATTTCTCCTCCATGGTGTTGATATCCCAGGGCTTGACGGTGGGGATGCCGACACCGGAAGCGTTCTGGATTGCCTTCGTCGCGGCCTTCATGACCTCCGGGTTCGTGCCGTCACCGGTGAAGGCGGCAATGCCCGCCTCTGCCGCGGCCGAAACAAGGATGTCGTTGTAGGCGATATCATCAAGCTTGTCACCGTAATGGAGATTGACGGCTCCCACGGGGCCTGCGAAGATCGGGTACTTCATCTTCAGTCCGAAGAACTCGAAGCCGGTATCGGGCGTCCGGTTCTCGGCGATGGTGTTCATGTTGATCCGAAGCTTCTGCCAGGCGTCGTAGTTGCGGATTGCGACGTCACCGGCTCCCTTGGCGCCGGGACCCGGCACCTGGTTGCCGCACGCCTTTCCGTTGCAGACGGGGCAGGCCCTGCAGTGCGGACCCATGCTGCTGCGCGCGTTATCGAGTAATTCCCTGTATGTCATAGTAACCTCCCGAATGTAAATTGCAGGCTGACGGCCTGCTCGTTCCATTATAGTACAATGCGGGCCTCAAGGTCATCCGTCCGCTCATGCAGGCATGGCGGGCGGATGCACTTTTCGGCCCTGGAATCATTAAAAAAGTATTAAATCTGCGAAGGAGGATTTTTGTGAGCAAAACAGAGAAAAGAAGAGATATAGAAAGAAAAACGGAGTATTAAGCAAATTATTTCCGTGCGGAATGGGTTGCAATCGTTCCGCGGGGAACTTATTATACGCTATGGATGTTAGCACTCAACCGAAATGAGTGCTAACAAATGAAAATGTAATAACATTTATGGAGGCATAGATATGGCAAAAAAGGATATGAAACTGGTTCCCCTTGAGGACAGGGTTGTTCTGAAGCAGCTGGAGGCTGAGACGACGACCGAGTCCGGAATCGTGATTCCCGGTGCGGAGAAGGAGAAGCCGCAGCAGGCTGAGGTTGTTTCCGTAGGCCCCGGCAAGACATCGGACGACGGGAAGAAGATCCCGATGGAAGTAAAGGCCGGCGACAAGGTCGTTTATTCCAAGTACTCCGGAACCGAGTTCAAGGTTTCCGACGATGAGAAGTATGTCATCGTACGCCAGAGCGATATTCTTGCAATTATTAAATAACCTGAATAATACATTACATTTAAGGAGACAGATATTATGGCTAAAGATTTAAAGATGGGTTCCGATGCCAGGGTTGCACTCGCTGAGGGTGTCAACAAGCTGGCGGATACAGTAAAGATTACGCTTGGCCCTAAGGGCAGGAACGTTGTTCTGGACAAGAGCTACGGCGCTCCGACCATCACAAACGATGGTGTTACCATTGCCAAGGAAATCGAGCTGAAGGATGAGTTCGAGAACATGGGCGCACAGCTGATCCGTGAGGCCGCTTCCAAGACAAACGATGTTGCCGGCGACGGCACGACGACCGCGACGGTTCTTGCACAGGCCATGATCAACGAAGGCATGAAGAACCTGGCTGCAGGCGCCAACCCGATTGTTCTCAGGAAGGGCATGAAGAAGGCTACCGAGGCAGCAGTGGATTCCATCAAGAAGATGTCCAAGAAGGTTTCCGGCAAGCAGGATATCGAGAAGGTCGCTGCGATCTCCTCCGGCGATGCCGAGGTCGGCAAGATGATTGCCGATGCCATGGAGAAGGTTTCCAAGGACGGTGTCATCACCATCGAGGAGTCCAAGACCATGCAGACCGAGCTTGACCTCGTGGAAGGCATGCAGTTCGACAGAGGCTACATCTCCGCTTACATGTGCAACGACACCGAGAAGATGGTTGCAAACCTCGAGGATCCTTACATCCTGATCACAGATAAGAAGATTTCCAACATTCAGGACATCCTGCCCCTTCTGGAGCAGATCGTGAAGATGGGCGCAAAGCTTCTCATCATCGCGGAGGACGTTGAGGGCGAGGCTCTCACCACCCTGATTGTCAACAAGCTGCGCGGCACGTTCGACGTTGTCGCTGTCAAGGCTCCTGGCTACGGCGACAGAAGAAAGGCCATGCTCGAGGATATCGCAATCCTGACCGGCGGTCAGGTTGTTTCCTCCGACCTTGGACTGGAGCTCAAGGATACCACTATTGAGCAGCTCGGACGCGCTAAGAGCGTCAAGGTTGAGAAGGAGAACACCACCATCGTCGATGGCCTGGGCGACAAGAATGACCTGCACGCAAGGATCGAGCAGATCAAGAAGCAGATTGCGGATACCAAGTCTGATTTCGACCGTGAGAAGCTGCAGGAGCGTCTTGCAAAGCTCTCCGGCGGCGTAGGCGTCATCCGCGTCGGTGCTGCTACCGAGACCGAGATGAAGGAAGCCAAGTACCGCATGGAGGATGCCCTGAATGCAACGAAGGCTGCAGTAGAAGAGGGCGTCATCTTCGGCGGCGGCTCCGCTTATATCCACGCACAGAAGGATGTGGAGAAGGCTGTCAAGGATCTTGCCGGTGATGAGAAGACCGGTGCACAGATCGTCCTGAAGGCTCTGGAGGCTCCTCTGTTCAACATCGCTGTCAATGCAGGTCTCGATGGCTCCGTCATCGTCAACAAGGTGAAGGAGTCCAAGAAGGGCGTAGGCTTCGATGCTTATACCGAGGAATATGTAGACATGATGCAGGACGGCGTTCTGGATCCTGTCAAGGTAACCAGGTCCGCACTGCAGAACGCAACGTCGGTTGCTTCTACATTCCTGACGACCGAAGCCGCTGTTGCAGACATCAAGGAGCCCGCTCCCGCACAGCCTGCAGCACCGCAGGGCTATTGATCCCCACGGATTTCAAGGTACACAGTTGAATGAAAATGCTCTGCATGGGACCTGGCAGCAGGCCCGCAGCAGAGAACACAAGGCGTCCCGGAGTGGTTCCGGGGCGCTTTTGTCGTGAAGGCGACGAGCCACGAAGCCGCCGGGCATGCCTGTATGCAGAGACGGTTCTGCGGCGACCGCGAGCATCGAGCCCGCGCAGCGTGTGAGATGCAAGCGCCAAACAGCGGGAAGCTGTGCTTCGGGCTGTTCGCGGGTGCGAAAAAATGGTTGCGGGCGAAGCGCCCGTCGGGGTAATCTTGTTGTGACGTCAGCCCCGTTTTATCAAACTTACCTCCTGATGCCTGCGTCAGCAGGCATACATCACGGGAAATCCGCGAAGGCGGTTTCCCGTGTATGATCACAGGTCGGGCACCGCAGGCACCGACCGAGTTTCGAATGATCCGCATCAGCGGATCATTCAAACTTACCTCCTGATGCCTGCGTCAGCAGGCATTCATCACGGAAAATCCGCGAAGGCGGTTTTCCGTGTATGATCACAGGTCGGGCGCCTGCGCCGGATGGATGAAAACAAACATATGAAATTTACCCTGAAGCAGAGGAACAAATTTAACAGGAGAGTGGTTGCTGCCTACTGCGTTCTGGCAGCGGCTCTGCTGGGCTTTTTGTGGATGTTCTTCGCCCGAGCGGGGCGGAGCACGATTTACCACTCCGATGCCTGGAGGCAGCATCTGCGCGCACTTGCGTATTATTCCAAGTGGCTGCGGGGCGCTGTCTATCATATCGTGAAGGAGCATTCCTTTGACATTCAGACCTATGCCTTTGACCTTGGCTACGGCGCAGACGTGATCACAACGATGCAGTATTACTGCCTCGGCGATCCGCTGGCGGCACTGTCGGCACTCGTGCCGACGGACCGGATTGCGGAGTATTTCCAGGCGCTGATGTTCGTGCGGCCGTTTCTTACGGGGCTCTCGTTCCTTGCCTTTGCGCTGTATGTGACGGCGGGCGGACAGCGGGAGATGCTCCGGAAGGAAGCTGACCCGGGTCCTTCGGAAGGGAACTCTTCGCAGAATCAAAAGGAATTTTTTCAGGGAGAGCAGGCTGCTGTCTGCGGTAACTTTGCACCGGGGACAGGACTTGTCGCAGGGGCTCTGATCTATGTCTTCTCCGGAACGGTGCTGTACATCGGCATGCTGCATCCGTTCTTTGTCAATCCGATGATCTGGTTCCCGCTCCTGCTGCTGGGCGTGGAGAAAATCCTTCGTGAAAAAAGGCCGGCACTGTTCATGGCGGTCACTGCGCTGGCGGCACTGTCGAGTTTCTACTATTTCTATATGATGGCGATCCTGACCGCGCTGTACGGCATTGCGCGGATCTGGCAGGAAGGCCGCAGGAAGGAATGCTCCCGGAAAGGATCACCTGACGTTTGCCGGAATGGGCAAAAGGTGAAAGGGACCGGCCCTTTCATGACTGTCTCAGGGTATGTTCCTGCTCAGGCTTTGAAAATACTGGGTTATGCGCTGGTCGGGACGGCGATGGCGGGTGTGACGCTGGTCCCGGTCCTCGTACAGTTCGAAAACGATCCGAGAGCGGCGACGAGCTTTCATATTCCGCTGCTGTATTCAGGAGATTATTACCGGGAGCTTCTCCGCAACCTTCTTACCTGGGTCAACCATCCCCAGTACGACGTGGAGCTGTGCTTCGGCGGTGCAGCACTGGCATTGACCTTTGTCCTGCTGTCCCTGACGGGATTCCGCTTTCTGAAGGGCTGCCTTGCCGTACTGACGCTGATGCTGCTGTTCCCGGCTGCCGGGACCGCGATGGGAGGCTTTGCCTACCTGATCGACCGGTGGACCTGGGCCTGTGCCCTGCTCATCGGAATGGTGACGGCGCAGATGTTCCCGCTGATCGGGAATCTTCAGAGGAAGAACCGGATTGCGTCCGCACTTTCCGGACTGGCCTTCACGCTGCTGTGTGCAGTGTGCGGTGTGCTTCAGTATCCGGGCGTCCGCGATTCGCTCCTGGTGATGTGGGTGACGCTCGGAGTCCTGTGCCTGCCGGGACGCATTGCCCGGCTGCCTGAACTGAAATCCGGCGCCGGACGGAAAGTGTCTTCTGAGCTGGCTGACATCCCGGAAGAAATAGGAATCACCGGCACAACGGGCAGACGAAAGCTGCCGCAGCATGGGCTGGATCTTCCGGTACGGGAAGCAGCCGTATTCGCTCTGTGTGTCATCATGACCGGGATGAACATCATGCTGGCAAACGCCGCGTCAATGGGAAATTTCCCCCGGGAGTTCCTGGAGTCCATGACCCCGGACGAATATCATGCCGCCGCTTACGGGACGGAGGTCCGGTCCGTGGATGCCCTTGGCGGCAGGAGTGACTTCTACCGCTATACGGGCAGGGACCTCAACTGGAACGCTGCCCTGAGCACGGGAATTTCCTCGACCCAGTTCGAGTTCTCACTCGCAAACGGCGTGGTGTCGGATTATTTCCAGGCAATCGGCAACCCGGATGAGCAGAATTTTGCTTATTTTGCACTGGACGACCGCATGATTCCGAATATGCTCGCGGGTGTACGCTATTACAGTCTTGCGTATGATAATCCGTTTGAGTATCAGTTCGTGCCTTATGGATTTGCGGACCGCGGCATGGTCGGGAATTATCATCTGTATCAGAGCGATTTTGCCCTGCCGGCCGGTTTCACGGTAAGCGGAAGAATTTCACAGGAAGCCTTCCGGGACATGACGACAACGCAGCGCCAGGAGGCACTGCTGTCCGGCGCTGTGCTGGACGAGGACTCGCTGACGAGCGTGGACCAGAACGAGCGGGAGGCCTTCGCGGCAATCCCTGACGTAACGGAAGACACGGTAAATTCACTTACGGAGCAGGAGGTGTCCTTTTCCGTGGAGCCAGGGGAAGGCGTGACGTGGCAGCGGAAAGCCGCTGACAACGCGGGGGAGGATGCCGCCGCGGATCCCGGAACGAAGAAGGAGGACAATGTCCCGATCCGTGAGAGTGACCTCAAAGCTTCCGGATATGCCGGCAGCTTCCTCGCTTCGGAAGCAGGACAGTCGGTAACGCTCTCGTTTCAGGGAGTACCGGACGCGGAGACATACCTCTGCTTCGACGGTCTTTGCGTTTCAGGCGGCGGAGCACTCATTTATCCGATCGAGGTGACAGCCTTCGAGGGCGATGCGAAGACGACACAGAAGACGCTGAAGTTCCAGACGCCTGCCTCGCAGTACTACAGCGGCTGGAAGGACTTTGCCATCAACATGGGCTATTCCGGCAATGCGGTAACAAGGCTTGTTGTGACATTTCCTGCCGCGGGAACCTATTCCTTTGACGCGATGCGCGTTGTGTGCCAGGGAAGTGATGTGATGGCAAAGGGCCTGCAGCTTGCGGCGCAGCCCCTCCGGGACGTCAATCTGCACAAGAACCCGGTGAGCTACGCGTCCAATACCATCACAGGCAGCATTGACGTTACGGAGGACAGGATCCTGATCCTCAACCTTCCCTATTCCCCGGGCTGGTCAGCCGAAATTGACGGGGAGGAGGTAATGCCCGTCCGGGCGGACGTGATGTTCATGGCGGTGCCGGTGTCGAAGGGAAGCCACAGCGTGGTGCTGCGCTACCGGACGCCCGGCGGACATGCCGGCATCGCTGTCTCGCTAGCGGGCATCGCACTCTTTATCCTGCTGACCCTGTACGAACATAAGCAGAGGGCATGAAGCGAGTCAGAGGCCGGGATTGTAATTGCAAAATGCGGTGTGCTACACTATTGTTCGATTCTCGGAATTATCTGACGCAAGGGACAGATGGAGCGGATGAATGGCTGAAGAGCTGAGGAAAATGCCCACCGGCAGTGAAATTTCACAGGGCCGCGAGATACTGGAGGCAGAGCCTGCGAAGAGGCTCACCCCCGGGCAGGTTGCGCGTGAGAAGGAGCTGGATGCACTGGCGGAGCGCCAGGGCGTCGGCATTGACAACGGCCGAATTGAAAAGCTGCGTGATTTTCTGAGTCCTGAGGAGCTTTACCGGGACCTTCTGGTCCGTGTGCGCAGGTATCACCCCTCTGACGATATCTCCCTCATCGAAAAGGCCTACGAGCTGGCCTCCAAAGCGCATGAAGGACAGAAACGCCGTTCGGGGGAGCCCTACATTATTCATCCCCTGTATGTTGCGATTATCCTGGCGGACCTGGAAATGGACCAGGAGACAATCGCGGCAGGCCTGCTGCATGATGTTGTCGAGGATACGATCTACACGAAGGAGCAGATTGAGGAGCTGTTCGGCCCGGACGTCGCCCTTCTCGTGGACGGTGTGACGAAGCTGCAGAAGCTCAAGCTTTCCGGCGATTATTCCGACAAGACGCAGGCCCAGCAGGAAATGCAGGCCGAGAACCTGCGCAAGATGTTCCTTGCCATGGTCAAGGATATCCGCGTCATCCTGATCAAGCTGGCGGACCGTCTGCACAACATGCGGACGCTGGAATATCAGCCGGATTACAAGCAGAAACGGATTGCCCAGGAAACGCTGGACATTTATTCCCCGATCGCGGACCGGCTCGGCATCAGCAAGATCAAGGTCGAGCTCGATGACCTGTCGCTCAAATACCTGCGCCCGGATGTTTACTACGATCTCGTCGAAAAGGTAGCCGAGCGCAAATCCGAGCGCGAGAAGCATGTCCAGCAGATCGCGGAGGAGGTGCGCGCGAAAATCGCGGAGGCCGGCATCGAGGGAAGAGTCGACGGCCGCGTGAAGCATTTCTTTTCCATCTATAAAAAGATGGTCAATCAGGGCAAAACCCTGGACCAGATCTATGACCTGTTCGCGGTGCGCATCATTGTCAGCTCGGTGAAGGACTGTTATGCGGCGCTTGGCGTCATACACGAGATGTACAAGCCCATCCCCGGCCGCTTCAAGGATTACATCGCCATGCCGAAGCCGAACGGCTATCAGTCGCTGCACACAACGCTGATCGGCAAAACGGGACAGCCCTTCGAGATCCAGATCCGTACGTATGAGATGCACCGCGAGGCGGAATATGGTATTGCCGCCCACTGGAAATACAAGGTCAATTCCGACGGCAGGAAGGTCGACACCTCCGAGCAGGAGAAGCTGACATGGCTGAGGCAGATCCTCGAATGGCAGCAGTCGATGAGCGACAACAAGGAGTTCATGCAGCTGCTCAAGTCCGATCTGGATCTGTTCTCGGATTCTGTGTACTGCTTCACCCCCAACGGTGAGGTGAAAAACCTGCCCGCGGGCTCGACGCCGGTGGATTTTGCCTATTCCATCCACAGTGCGGTCGGCAACAAAATGGTCGGCGCGCGGGTCAACGGCAAGCTGGTTCCGATCGAATACCAGATCCAGAACGGCGACCGCATTGAAATCATCACGTCCCAGAATTCCAGGGGACCGTCGCTTGACTGGCTGTCCATCTGCAAGAGCGCTTCCGCGCGCAGCAAGATCAACCAGTGGTTCAAGAAGGACCAGAAGGAAGAAAATATCGTCCGCGGCAAGGACATGCTGGCTGCCTACTGCAGGACGAAGGGCATTGACCAGGCAAAGATTTCCAGGCCGGAGTACGAGGAAGCGGTTCTGAAAAAGTACGGCTTCCGCGAATGGGACGCCGTTCTGGCCGCCATCGGTCACGGCGGCCTGAAGGAAGGCCAGGTGGTCAACAAGCTGCAGGAGCTGTACGAGAAGGATCATCAGGCCCACCTGACGGACGAGGAGATCCTGCAGCAGGTGGAGGAAAACGCCGCCCGTCCGCACATGAAGAGCAAGAGCGCGATCACGGTGCGCGGCATTCATGACGTGGCGGTACATTTTGCGAGGTGCTGCAACCCGGTTCCCGGCGATGAGATCATCGGCTTTGTCACGAGGGGCCGCGGCGTCACGATTCACCGCAGCGACTGCATCAACATCATGAACCTGCCGGAGATGGACCGGAACCGTCTCATCGACGCCGAGTGGGAGGACGGGGCAGGAAACGAAGCCGAGAGTGCCTTCGAGGCGGATATCAACCTGTATTCGAGCGACCGCGCGGGACTCCTTGCCGATGTCACAAGGGTCTTCACCGAGGCCGGCATCAGTATCATTGCCATCAACACCCGGACGAACAAGCAGGGCTTTGCGACGATCAACATCAGCTTCCACGTCACCGGCAAGCAGCAGCTGGCCGCGATCTGCGACAAGCTCCGCATGATAAAGAGCGTGATCGACATCACCCGATCGAACGGGTGAAGGCCCTTACGGGATCGTATGACTTTACAGGGAGTAACGGCACCATGAGCAGCAGAATCCTCGTCGGTTCGTTTGTGATCGGCGCAATCTATACCAATTTCTATTACCTACACCGGGAGGATTCGAAGGAGTGTATTGTTTTCGATCCCGCGGATCTCGGGGATCAGATCTATGAGGAGCTGACCGGGAAGCAGGGACTTTCCATACAGGCGATCCTCCTGACGCACGCACACTTCGATCACATCGGGGGCGTGGCTGCCCTGAAGGAGCGCTGCCGCGCGAACGTCTACGCAAGTGAACTGGAAAAGCGCCTCTGCGCCTCCAGTGGGCTGAATCACTCCGCCCTGCACGGAAGGCCCTGCACGGTGAAGCCGGATGTGTGGCTTCGGGACGGCGAGGAGCTGACGCTTGCCGGGATTACCCTGAGGGTGCTGTCCACACCGGGACACACGGAGGGCTCCTGCTGCTACTATATTGAGGACGCGGGGGAAGGCGCGCATCCCATCCTGATCTCCGGCGATACCCTTTTTGCGCAGTCCTATGGCAGGACCGACCTGCCGACCGGCTCGGAATCGGCCATCCAGCGCTCCATCCGCGATAAGCTTCTCGTCCTTCCGGATGACACGGACGTCTATCCGGGACATGAACAGACCACGACGATTGCCTTTGAGAAGAAATACAACCCGCTCGCGTACTGAGTGGAGAGTAAGGGCGGGTCCTCCTGTCCTGCAGCCGGCTCCCCGAACGGGAGCAGCGCCCCGCCGGCAACGGCGGGGCATTTTCGGCCTGTGATCATGCACTTGGAAGCGCCAGCGCGGATTATTCGCGCCAGGCACCTGATTCAGGCAGCAAGGAGAAATCCATGTTAATTACAGTCAATAAGGATCAGTACCGCTATGAGATTCATTCCCTGGTGAAGGCCTTTTATCCGCAGGAAGATGTGAAGGTCATCGTCGAGGGAGACCCTCACGGCGCGAAGGCACTCGCGCAGGAGCCCGTGCCGTTCCTTCGCGTCACTTTCTCGCCGGAGGGAATCCGCTTTGCGGCAGATGCGTCAATCCTGCAGGACGGGCCCTGCCCTGCGGATGCCGGGACCGGTTCTGCGTATGAGGAAGACAATGCCGGGAGTCAGGGCGCAGAGGATACCGCGGACCGGACCCTCGGGAAAAGGGAGCACAGGGTGCAGGCCCCTGAGGGCGAGGACTTCTCTGTGAAGGGCAGGGCCTGCAAGGATGCGCTGAAAACCGGCCTGTATGACCTTCTGAAGGAGCTGACCGGCAGGAGCCTGCCGTGGGGAGACCTCATCGGCATCCGCCCGACGAAGCTTGCCATGACGAAGCTCCTGGAGGGAAAGAGCGCGGAGGAGGCAAGAGGATTTCTCGTCACGGAGCACCAGGTGAGCGTAGAAAAGGCTTCGCTTGCCGTTGAGATTGCCGGAAGGGAACGGGATATCCTGAAGGATATCCATTATGAGAACGGTTTCAGCCTCTACGTCGGAATTCCGTTCTGCCCCACGACGTGCCTCTACTGTTCATTCCCTTCGTACAATGCCGGCCTGTGGAAGGACCGCATGGATGACTACCTGGATGCGCTGGAGAAGGAGATGGCAGCCACCGCCTGCCTCATGGAGGGACATCCCCTGGATACGGTGTACATAGGAGGCGGGACACCGACCACGCTTTCCGCAGCCCGGCTGGACCGGCTCATCGGCAGCATCGAGCACTGTTTCCCCTGCGGGAATCTGCAGGAGTTTACCGTGGAGGCGGGCCGCGCGGACAGCATCACGCGGGAGAAGCTTAAGGCGCTTGCAGGACACCGCGTGACGCGGATCAGCGTGAACCCGCAGACGATGAAGGACGAGACACTGCGCATCATCGGCAGGCACCACACGGTACAGCAGGTTTCGGATGCGTTCCATATGGCACGGGAATGCGGCTTCGGCAACATCAACATGGATATCATCCTGGGCCTTCCCGGGGAAAACGAGGAAGACGTACAGCATACCGTGGATGAGATTGCTAAGCTCTCCCCGGATTCGCTGACCGTTCATTCCCTGGCGGTAAAGCGCGCCTCGCGCCTTCGCAGGGTGATTGATGAGAAGGGGTACCCGGTTCTCCTCAATACGGACCGGACCATGCGGATTGCGGCTTCTGCCGCGGAGTCGATGGGGATGCACCCCTACTACCTGTACCGTCAGAAGAACATGTCCGGGAACTTCGAGAACACCGGCTATGCGCGGGATGGGAAATACGGAATCTACAACATCCTGATCATGGAGGAGAAGCAGTCCATCCTCGCACTGGGAGCGGGCTCCATATCCAAGGTGGTCCTGCCCTGCAAAGACGGGAGCGGAACCCGCATTGAGCGCTGCGACAACCCGAAGGATGTGGAGACCTATCTGAAGGAAATCGATACGCTGATTGCGCGCAAGGAGAAACTCTACCGCGGATGAAGTACCCTGCCGCAGATACAATTAGTGGACAGTTTTCTGCCTGCGGCCAAATTGTCTGTCAGCGTCTCTTGCCAATCCTCAATTTTTAAGGTACAGTACTAACCGTTAACTGCCCTGCAGGGTTTCATGAGGTGAGGTAAGTATTGTCGCATGGCTAAGTATCTTGTAATCGTGGAGTCACCCGCGAAGGTGAAGACCATTCGGAAATTTCTCGGTTCCCGCTATGATGTCGCGGCATCCCAGGGACACGTCCGGGATCTGCCGAAGTCCCAGATGGGCATCGATATCGAACATGATTATGAACCGAAATATATCACAATCCGCGGAAAGGGAGATCTTCTCGCGGATCTGAGAAAGCGCGCAAAGAAGGCGGACAAGGTCTATCTCGCAACGGATCCTGACCGCGAGGGAGAGGCGATTTCGTGGCACCTTGTGGCTGCGCTCAGCCTGCAGGACAAGAATACGGCCCGCGTGACGTTCAACGAAATCACGAAGAACGCCGTGACGGAGTCGTTCAGGCACCCGCGTGAGATTGATATGAATCTCGTGGACGCGCAGCAGGCGCGCCGCGTGCTGGACCGCATGGTCGGCTATGAGATCAGTCCGCTCCTGTGGACGAAGGTGAAGCGCGGCCTGTCCGCAGGCCGTGTGCAGTCCGTTGCCCTGCGGATGATCGGTGACCGGGAGGATGAGATTAGCAGCTTCATCCCGGAGGAATACTGGACCCTCGACGCCATCCTGAATGTGAAGGGGGAGAAAAAGCCCCTGACCGCGCATTATTACGGCCCCCGGGGTGCCGGGAAGAAGGCGGAGATCCATTCGCGGCAGGATGCTGAGGAGCTGAAAAAGGCGCTGCAAAGCGCTTCCTATTCCATTCAGGAAATCAAACGCTCCATCCGCGAGCGCAAATCCCCGCTGCCGTTCACGACGTCCACCATGCAGCAGGAGGCCTCGAAGGCGCTGAACTTCTCCACACAGAAGACGATGCGCATTGCCCAGCAGCTGTATGAGGGCGTGGAAATCAAGGGCCAGGGAAGTGTCGGCATCATCACGTACCTTCGTACGGATTCAACTCGAATCGCCGATGAAGCCATGACGGCATCCGCCGAATATATCACCGGCAGATTCGGACCGGAATATCTGACGGCGGCAGGCCAGAAAAAGACAAACGAGAAAATCCAGGACGCGCATGAAGCCATCCGTCCGACGGACATCACCCGGACACCGGCATCCATCAGGGACTCGCTCTCGAGAGATCAGTTCCGCCTGTACCAGCTCATCTGGAACCGTTTTACCGCGAGCCGCATGGCCAACGCGAAGTTTGAACAGACAACGGTGA
Organism: uncultured Lachnospiraceae bacterium; assembly: GCA_900316855.1. Lineage (GTDB taxonomy): Bacteria > Bacillota > Clostridia > Lachnospirales > Lachnospiraceae > CAG-791. Next base: position 71,647 of record ONEK01000008.1, read on the forward strand.
AGATCCTTGCCAGGCCGGCCAAAGCTTCCGGGGAGGGGTTTGTTTTCACGATGCCCTTCTCGAAGGTTGCTTTTGACGGCTTCCTGAAGGTTTACCGCCCCGCGGATGACGAGGAGTCGGAAAGCGCCCTGATGAAGGGAGTGGATGAAAATTCCGTCCTGACGCTGCAGGACCTGGACGCGAAGCAGCATTTCACGCAGCCGGTTCCGCATTACACAGAGGCTTCGCTCGTCCACGCGCTCGAGGAGCAGGGGATCGGGCGCCCCTCGACGTACGCACCGACCATCACGACGATCCTTGCAAGGCACTACATCACCAAGGATGGCAAAAACCTTGTCATGACGGAGCTGGGTGAGGCGGTCAACAACATCATGAAGAAGTCGTTCCCGGAGATCGTTGACCCCGCGTTCACGGCGAACCTGGAAAGCCTTCTCGACGGCGTCGCCGCAGGCGATGTGAAGTGGAAGACCATCATCGGGAACTTCTATCCCGACCTGGATGCCGCGGTGCAGAAGGCACAGAAGGAGCTGGAGAAGGTACAGATCCAGGATGAGGTGACGGACGTCATCTGCGAGAAGTGCGGCCGCCACATGGTCATCAAGTACGGGCCGCACGGCAAGTTCCTCGCCTGCCCCGGCTTCCCGGAGTGCCGCAACACGAAGCCCTATTTCGAGAAGATCGGCATCGCCTGCCCCAAGTGCGGCAGGGACATTGTGATCAAGCGCACCATGAAGGGCAGGAAGTACTACGGATGTCTGGGCAATCCCGAATGTGATTTCATGACCTGGGCAAAGCCGTCCGCCCAAAAGTGTCCGAAATGCGGCTCCATCATGCTGGAAAAGGGCAGCAAACTGGTGTGCTATAACGAAAATTGCGGTTATGTTATGGCAAAACCGAAGGATAAGACTGAAAACAATTAAGGACAACCCGATGTTTTCCTGCTATACTGGGTTGGAATCCACACTGCTGTGCGTAACGCAGAAAGGAAGACCGAAATGAGCGAACAGAATGTCAACATGAACGTCATGCTGCTGGATAAGACAAGGAAAATCGAGAAGCTGCTGCATAACAACAGCACCGGGAAGGTTGTTTTCAATGATATCTGCAGTGTCATGAGCGATATCATGAAGTCAAACGTCCTGGTACTGTCCAGGAAGGGCAAGGTTCTGGGCGTTTCCGAGCGTCCCCAGCAGGAGATCACTCCGATCAAGGCCATGATGAAGGACCAGCTGGGCGAGTTCATCGATTCACAGCTGAATGAGCGGCTCCTGACCGTACTGTCCACCAACGAGAACGTCATGCTGTCCACGCTCGGCTTCGACTCCGCTGACGCGGCGCACAACGCCATCATCAGCCCCATTGAGATTGCGGGCGAGAGACTGGGGACCGTATTCATCTACAGCCAGAATCATCCGTACGGCATTGACGACATCATCATCTGCGAGTATGGCACGACCGTGGTGGGCCTCGAAATGCTGCGCGCCGTATCCGAGGAATCCGCGGAGGAAAACCGCAAGATTGCCATCGTAAAGAGTGCTATCAGCACGCTCTCCTACACCGAGATCCAGGCTATCCTGCACATCTTCGAGGAGATGGAGGGCAAGAAGGAGGGCATCCTCGTTGCCTCCAAGATTGCCGACAAGGCCGGCATCACCCGTTCCGTCATCGTAAATGCCCTGCGCAAGTTCGAGTCTGCCGGCGTCATCGAGTCCCGCAGCTCCGGCATGAAGGGAACCTACATCAAGGTTCTCAACGATGCCGTCTACAGGGAACTCGAGAACATGAAGGAGAAAATCGAAGCCTGAGGCGGAAATTTTATCCTCCGGTATGGCATAAACCCCGTGCGGACATCTTGCGCACGGGGTTATTTTTTGCTATTATTAGAAAGCTGTGCGAATTTCCGCACGCGTAGTATACACATATCCGGAAGAAGGCACCATCGTCCCCGAAAATGAGGGGTGGCAAGGCCTGCCTGCGGACAGCAGGAATCAGGGATATGGAAGATCCGCCGCATGCCGGGATGGCAAATAAAGACGGCGCAAACGAAAAGGAGAGAATCATGAGTGTAGTATCAATGAAGGAACTGCTGGAAGCAGGTGTGCATTTCGGTCATCAGACAAGGCGCTGGAATCCCAAGATGGCTCCGTACATCTTCACGGAGAGAAACGGGATCCACATCATTGACCTGTCCAAGTCCGTTGTCAAGGTAGATGAGGCCTACAAGGCAGTATCCGAGATTGCCGAGCAGGGCGGAACCATCCTGTTCGTCGGAACGAAGAAGCAGGCACAGGACGCGGTGAAGGCAGAGGCAGAGCGTTGCGGTATGTACTACGTCAACCAGAGATGGCTCGGCGGCATGCTGACGAACTTCAAGACCATCCAGTCCCGGATCGAGAGACTGAACAAGATCAACGAGATGGAGCAGGACGGCACGTTCGACGTACTGCCCAAGAAGGAAGTTGCCGGCCTCAAGAAGGAGCAGGACAAGCTCGAGAAGAACATCGGCGGCATCAAGACCATGAAGCACATCCCGGACGCCATCTTCGTAGTAGATCCTAAGAAGGAGAGAATCTGCATCCGCGAGGCACATGCCCTCGGCATCACCCTCATCGGTATCTGCGATACCAACTGCGATCCCGATGATCTTGATTATGTCATCCCCGGAAACGATGATGCCATCCGTGCCGTCAAGCTGCTGTGCAGCAAGATGGCGGATGCTGTCATTGAAGCAAAACAGGGCGAGGTGAACACCGAAGCTGACGCCGCATCCCAGGATGCACTGGCTGCCGAGTCCGCAGCGAGCGAGGCCGAGCAGGCAAAGGAAGGAACCCTGTAATTCACAGGCAATAGAAAGCAAAGGAGATTACGATGGCTATTACTGCAGCACAGGTAAAAGAGCTCAGAGAAATGACCGGCGCCGGAATCATGGATTGCAAGAAGGCGCTGACGAAGACCAATGGAGATATGGATGCAGCCGTTGAGGAACTCAGGAAGGTTGCCGGCTCCAAGGTAGAGAAGAAGGCTGGCAGGATCGCTGCCGAGGGTCTGTCCTACGCACTGGCGAAGGATGAGAAGACCGCCTGCGTGGTCGAGGTTAACTCCGAGACCGATTTCGTTGCCAACAACCAGAAGTTCAAGGATTTCGTAGACGGCGTTGCAAAGAGTGTCCTTGCATCCGACGCGGCTGACGTTGACGCGCTCAAGGCTTCCAAATGGGCACTGGATTCTTCCAGGACTGTTGATGAGGAGCTGACCGAGATCACGGGTGTCATCTCCGAGAAGATCTCCATCCGCAGATTTGAGAAGGTTACGAATGAGAACGGCCTTGTTGCCTGCTACATCCACGGCGGCGGCAGAATTTCCGTACTCGTTTCCGCTGACACGGACGTTGTGAACGATGACATTAAGGCGGCGCTGAAGAATGTCTGCATGCAGGTTGCGGCCATGTCCCCGAAGTATGTGACCGAGGATGAGATTCCCCAGTCCGTACGCGAGCATGAGCTTGGCATTCTCATCGAGCAGGCCAAGAACGATCCCAAGAACGCCAGCAAGCCCCAGAACATCCTCGAGAAGATGGTACAGGGCCGTCTGACGAAGGAGTTCAAGGAGGTCTGCCTCACAGACCAGATCTATGTAAAGGCAGAGGACGGCAAGCAGTCCGTCGGCCAGTACATTGCGGCAGTCGGCAAGAAGAACGGTGCCAACATCACACTGAGGAAGTTCGTCCGCTTCGAGACCGGCGAGGGCATGGAGCACAGGGTGGAAGACTTCGCGGCAGAGGTCGCGGAGCAGAGAGCCGCCGCAAAGAACTGATCCAGCTAAAGGTACTGCGGCTGAGTGCCGCGCCGGATCCCTGCGGTCCGGTCAATACATGATTTCATCCGGACAGCCCGTCTACTCCCCGTGAGTGGCGGGCTTGTTCGTTTCCGCAGGACTAAGGCACAGGGGCCGGCGTGATAGTATTTCGAAAGTTTTGCAATCTGTGGTATCATCATACAAAGCAATGCGAACCCGGCATGACGGGTACAGAACCACTAAGGCAGGGAGGTGAGTCAGACCATGTATTTCAGACGAATCAACGACACAACCATCAACTGCATCATTTCCACGGATGATCTGTCGGAAAATCATATCCGCCTGGATGATCTGTTTGAGCGCAAGAGGGAAGCCATGGATTACCTGCGCAGGGTGATTGCTGCCGCTGCGCGCGAGGAGAACTTCAACCTCAGAACAGACTATACCTCCATGCGGATCACCGTGCTGCCGGATCATTCGCTGTCACTGACCCTGACGGAGGGGGACAATGGTGCCAGGGCTGTAAAGGATATCCGCGACATCAAGAAGAAAGCCGGCAAGGGAACCGGAAAGGACAAGGCGAAGAAGGGCGGCAGGAGTTTGCCGAAGGATCTCGTCAAAGCTGCAAAGAAGTCGGCCGCGGTCAAGCCGGCCGGGAAAAAGAAAGAGGCCGCTGCAAAGACTCCAGATGATCAGAAGAAGGCAGCTCCTGAACAGGCAGGCATGACACGGTTCGGTTTCTATTTCGAGAGTCTGTCCGATCTCATCCGCGCGGAGAAGATCATGGCGGGCTTCGATTTCGTCGGGTGCGAGGCATGGTATCTCAAGGAATATGAGGAATATGACCTCATCGTCCGCCTGAAGGGCAGCGACCGCAGCCCGGAGCGGGTACTGGAATTCGAGAAGGCCATCCTGCAGCTGTTTGATTTCGGGGAGGCCATCGAGGACGGCGAATATGGCATCGCCTATATCCTGGAGCACGGAAAGCTGCTGGACCGCACCATGAAGCTGACGCAGCTGTAAGGCAGGAAGACGGAAGTCATGAAGTGACAGTGCAATGGAAACAGGCAGAATCAGACTGAATAAATTCCTCGCCTCCTCGGGAGAGTGTTCCCGCAGGGAGGCGGACCGCCTGATTGAGGCGGGAAGGGTTACGGTAGACGGCGAACGGGCAGGTGTCGGTGAGACCGTCACGGGAAAAGAGAAGATCAAGATCGACGACCACATCATCCATTCGGAAGAACGGAAGGTTGTGGTCGCTTATTATAAGCCGGCGGGCGTGACGGTGACGAAGTCAGACCCGCATGCCAGGGTGACGCTGGAAGAGGTGTTCCATTATCCGATTCACCTCACTTACGCGGGGCGGCTCGACCGCGACACGGAGGGGCTTCTGCTCATGACGAACGACGGAGACCTCATCGAAGCCATGATGCGCGGCTCCGCACACCATGAGAAGGAGTACATCGTCCGCACGAGGTCAAAGATTTCGGACGATGCGCTGCATCAGATGGCAAGAGGGATCTGGCTGAAGGATCTGGAGCAGAAGACGCGTCCCTGCAGGGTGGAGCGGCTCGGAGATTATACATTCCGCATTGTCCTGACACAGGGGCTGAACCGGCAGATCCGCAGGATGGTGAAGGCAGTCGGCGCCGATGTGAAGACGCTGAAGCGCGTCCGCGTGCTGACGGTGACGACGCGGGGACTGAAGCCGGGGACGCAGCGGGAGCTGTCACGCGATGAGACTGCGGAGCTCTATCGGGCAGCCGGCCTGCAGAGATGATAATATTGCCCTCACGGCCCGGCGCCATGGGTCGTCTCCCTGACCGTTCATCGGGCAGTTCCGGGCCCGTCTGAAATGGCGCAAAGGGCGTTCCCGCAGATTCTGAACCTGCTTCGGGCTGTGAGATCATCAGGATGCCCTCACGGCCCGGTGCCATGGGTCGTCTCCCTGGCCGTTCACCGGGCAGTTCCGGGCCCGTCTGAAATGGCGCAAAGGGCGTTCCCGCAGATTCTGAACCTGCTTCGGGCTGTGAGATCATCAGGATGCCCTCGCGGCCCGGCGCCATGGGTCGTCTCCCTGGCCGTTCACCGGGCAGTTCCAGGCCCGTCTGAAATGGCGCAAAGGGCGTTCCCGCAAATCCTTAACTCGCTTCGGGTTCGCCGGCTGCGGAAGGCAGTGCGCTCAGACAGGCGGATTTGCGGGAACAAAGCGCATTTCATACGGGCGGAACTGCCAGCGGCTCACACTAAGGGAGAGACCCATCGGCACACGTGCCGCTTCGGGCATAATATTTATAATGATGACAGAATAGCGTGAGCAACGAAGCTGCGATGCTATTCGATGTATTTCTATCTTACCGGGTACTTTTTACACCCAAATCTAATTTCAGGGACAGGGACTATGGTGTCTGAAGCTGAGAAAAACAGAATGACGGAGCTCGTCGGAATCCTCAATAACGCGGCGAAGCATTACTATGCCGAGGACGAGGAAATCATGACGAACTTCGAGTATGACCGGCTGTATGATGAGCTGGCGGAGCTCGAGAGGAAGACCGGCATTACGCTCAATAATTCCCCGACAATCCGTGTCGGCTACGAGTCTGTGGAGGAGCTGCCGAAGGAGCGGCACGAGAAGCCGATGCTGTCTCTCGACAAGACGAAGTCCCGGGAGGAGCTGAGGGACTGGCTGCAGGGGAAGGAAGCCCTGCTGTCGTGGAAGCTGGACGGACTCACGGTCGTGCTGACGTATGAGGGCGGCCGGATGGTGAAGGCGGTCACACGCGGCAACGGCGAGATCGGCGAAGTGATTACGGCAAACGCGAAAACGTTTGAGAACATTCCGCGCTCCATCCCGTTTCGCGGGAAGCTGATTCTGCGCGGCGAGGCTGTGATCCGGTATTCCGATTTCAATAAGATCAATGAGAAGCTGGAGGAGGAAGCTGCCGAAGAGGGGAGCCTTCAGGATGTGCGGTATAAGAATCCGCGCAATCTCTGCTCCGGCTCGGTCCGTCAGCTGGACAGCAGTGTGACGGCACGCCGCCATGTGCAGATGTTTCCGTTCGCGCTGGTTTCGGCGGTGGAGGAAGACGGGACGCCGGTGGATTTCGGAAACTCACGGAAAGCGCAGTTCGATTTCCTGACCGCGCAGGGATTCGAGGTGGTGGAGCATTACCTCGTGACACCCGAAACGATCCTTGGGAGGATCGCCTGGTTCGAGGAGAAAATTCAGCACTATGATATTCCGTCGGACGGGCTGGTGCTGCTGCTCGAGGACATCGCGTACGGGGATTCGCTCGGGAGAACGGCGAAGTTTCCGCGCAACGCGATTGCCTTCAAATGGGCGGACGACACGCAGGAGACTATCCTGCGCGAGGTAGAGTGGAGCGCGTCCAGAACGGGCCTCATCAATCCGGTTGCGGTCTTTGATCCGGTGGAGCTCGAGGGAACGACCGTGCGGCGCGCGAGCGTCCACAACGTGTCGATTGTACGCTCGCTGCAGCTGGGGATCGGGGATCATCTGATGATCTACAAGGCCAACATGATCATTCCCCAGGTCGCGGAAAACCTGACAAAATCGGGAACGCTTCCGATTCCGGAAACCTGCCCCGTCTGCGGAGGCAGGACCGAAATCCGCAGGGACAATGATGCGGAGTCCCTGTTCTGCGTGAATCCGGAGTGTCCTGCGAAGAAGATCAAGGCCTTTACCCTGTTTGTTTCCCGCAACGCGATGAATATTGACGGCCTCTCGGAGATGACGCTGGAGAAGTTCATCGCGAAGGGCTTCATCCGGGAGTTTGCTGATATTTATCATCTGCCGGAGCATGAGGAGGAAATTGTCGGGATGGACGGCTTCGGCCGCAAATCCTATGATAACCTGACCGCGGCGGTGGACCGTTCGCGGGACACCACGGCAAGGAGGGTGCTGACAGCTCTTGGCATTCCCGGTATCGGGAGTGCGGGCGCAAGGCTCCTGTGCGGGCATTTTCACAATGACCTCGCGAGGATCACGGCGGCGTCGGAAGAAGAGCTTTCTGCCATTGACGGCATCGGTCCTGTGCTGGCCGCAAACTTTGTGCGTTATTTTGCGGATCCTGTAAGACGAAAGAGCTATGAGGATCTCCTTGCGGAGCTGCGCGTGGAGAGCAGGGACGCGACGGTCGATTCGCTGGCGGCTGCAGCAGGCGGCAGTACAGGGAGCGGTGAGCAGGAAGGAGCCGGCGGGCAGGGCAATGGAATCCCTGCGGAGAACACTTCTCAGGGCGGCGCTGTGTCAGGAAGCGCAAGCGGCGCTGCGGGTGCCGGCAGTGCCGCTTCCGGCATAGCCGGGAAGACGTTCGTCATCACGGGAAGCGTGAAGCATTTCGCAAACCGTGACGAGGTGAAGGAACTGATCGAGAGCCTCGGCGGGAAGGTATCCGGCTCCGTTTCGAAGAAGACGGATTACCTCATCAACAACGATGTGAATTCCACGTCGGGTAAAAATAAGAAAGCGAAGGAGCTGGGAATTCCGATCCTGTCGGAAGAGGATTTCATGGCCATGTGCAAGGTTCGGCGCTGATCGTCATTGCGCCGGACCGTAATCGTCTGCCATCTCACGTGAATCAGCCGCATGTATGCGAAGTTGTGCCGCTGCAGCGGTTTCAGTGAGACTTAAAAGTCCGCTCATCAGGCGGACGCAATCAGAAAAGGTCCGGATGCCCCCCTGACGGCACATGCAGGCAGCCGGATTCCAAAAGGAGACTGCACTATGCCTATCAAAATTCAGAATGATTTACCGGTGAAGGAGATCCTGGAAGAGGAGAACCTTTTCGTCATGGATGAGAACCGCGCGACGCAGCAGGATATGCGTCCGCTCCAGATCTGCATCCTGAACCTGATGCCGAAGAAGGAGGACACGGAGCTGCACCTTCTGCGGATGCTGTCAAACACGCCGATCCAGCTTGACGTCACGTTCATGCGGATGAGCTCTCACCGGGCGGCACATACGTCCGCGAATCACCTCCATAAGTTCTACTACACGTTCGATGAGCTGAAGGAGAGGCATTTCGACGGACTCATCATCACGGGCGCTCCGGTTGAAAAGCTGGAATACGAGGAGGTGGACTACTGGCCGGAGCTGTGCAGGGTCTTTGAATGGAGCAAAACAAATGTTTTCAGTACGTTCCATATCTGCTGGGCAGCCCAGGCAGGCCTGTATTACCATTATGGTCTGCAGAAGGTCCTGCTGAAGGAGAAGCTCTTCGGTATCTATGACCATAAGGTAAACCACAGGAGGGAGCCTCTCGTGCGCGGCTTTGACGATTATTTCAAATATCCGCACAGCCGCTACACGGAGGTGCCTGCTTCCTCGATTCACGCGTGCCGGAAGCTGACGGTCCTCGCGGAGTCAAAGGAAGCCGGCGTTCTGCTGTGCATTGCGCATGAGGGACGTCAGGTCTTCGTCTTCGGTCATGGCGAATATGACCGCTACACCCTGCGGGACGAATATGAGCGGGACATTGCCGCAGGGATTGATACCGCGCTTCCGAAGAACTATTTCCCGAATGACGATCCGAAGGAGAAGCCGCTGCTGACCTGGCGCGCCGCGGCGCAGGAAATCTATTCCAACTGGATCAATTACTATGTATACCAGGCGACGCCGTACGACATCGACAGCATTACATCGTTTCCTGTGGAGATTTAACGGAGGGAGTATATGCCGGCTCAGTCCATTGCGGAATTTGAAGCGCAGATGAAGGCGCGAAGGCTGTTCCGCAGGAAGGAATATACGCACAAGCAGTTCGAGAACGAGATTCCGGAATTTCTGGAGGACCGGCTGACGAACCGCGCGCTGGAGCGATTCCTGCAGCACATGGACAGCTGCGATGCCTGCAGGGACGAGCTGTCCACACAGTATCTGGTGGACCGCGGACTTCCCAGGCTCGAGACGGGCGAGACGTTCAACCTCGGCAAAGAACTGGGATCCTACGTTGCCCTGGAGAGGAAGCGCCTCCGCAAGAGGGTGCAGCTGGGGAAGACGGCATACCTGCTGGAAATCGTGACGCTTCTTGCTGCCCTGGCTGCCATCATCGGGATCTTTCTCCTGGAGCTGCTGTAAAGCAGATCTGATATTACCGTCACCTTTATCGGATTTTAAGAAAGCTGAACATTCTATGAGCAAACTGGTTCTGATCGACGGACACAGCATTTTGAACCGCGCCTTCTACGGCATGCCGGATCTTACAAATTCCAGAGGCGTGCACACGGGCGCGGTTTATGGATTCCTGAATATCCTGTTCCGGATTCTCGACGAGGAGAAGCCGGAATACCTGACCGTGGCCTTTGACGTGCATGCCCCGACGTTCCGGCACAAGGCGTACGAGGCTTACAAGGGGACCCGTCATCCGATGCCTGAGGAGCTGCGCACACAGGTGCCGCTGATGAAGGACGTACTGCATTCCATGGGAATTCTGACTGTGGAGCAGGCAGGACTCGAGGCGGATGATATCCTGGGGACGCTGGCTAAGAGGGCTCAGGCGGACGGCCTCGAGGTGTCGCTGGTATCCGGAGACCGGGATCTTCTGCAGATCGCGGACGAGCATATCCGGATCCGCATTCCGAAGACGAAAAAGGGCCAGACGACGGTTGAGAATTATTATGCAAAGGACGTAAAGGAGGCTCTGCAGGTTACGCCTGCAGAATTTATCCAGGTCAAAGCCCTGCAGGGGGATACCGCGGATAACATCCCGGGCGTTCCGAAGGTCGGGCCGAAGACGGCAACAGAGCTGATCGTGAAGTATCATTCCGTGGCGGGAGTGTACGAACACCTCGATGAAATAACGAAGAAGGGCCTCCACGACAACCTGGAAGCGGGCCGTGACCTTGCAAAGATGTCGCTTTTCCTCGCGACGATCAAAACGGACTGCGATCTGGACGTAAGGCTTGAGGATGCGAGGATCGCTGATTTCTACACTGCCGAAGCCTACGAGCTGTTTAACGAGCTGGGCTTCCGCAACTATCTCTCCCGTTTCGACGAGAGCGCGCGGCAGCAGGCGGTTTCCGGGGCAGCGCAGGCTCCGTTCCGGTTTTCCGAGGTGACGGGAAAGGCAGAAGCGGAGGCGGTGTTCGAAAGGGCTGCCGGGGCGAAGCTGGTCTCGATTTTTCCTGTATATGACCAGCTGCCGGGAAAGATTCCGCAGAGGCTCCTGGCACTCGCTCTGTCCTTCGGGGAGGAGAACGTGTTCCTGAAGGTGACGGCGAAGGAAGCGACTGACGTCGTTCTGCCTGCCGGCACAGTGCCGGAGGATGCCGCAGAGAATGAATATGGAAAGAAAGCAGACACGGGGGCAGAAGAAGCGGGGTCAGAGGATGCGGATGAAATCACTGCGGAATTCCTGTGCCGGCACCTCGGAATTCTCCGCCGGAAGACAGCGGCAGAGGATCCGGCCTTCCGGCTTGCGCTCTTTGATGTAAAGAACAGCTACCCCTTCCTCGATGTGCGGGAGGGGGAGTTTGATGACGGAATCCGGGTTCAGGGAATCCTGGACCTGCTCCTCATGGCATACCTTCTCAATCCGCTCAAGAGTGACTATCAGCCGGAGGACATTGCCTCGGAATATCTGCAGCAGACGATCGTCGGTCGGAAGGCACTCCTGGGGAAACTGAGCTTTATGGAGAAGCTGCAGCAGGATGGCGGAGCCGTGGCGGATTACGCGGCACACGTGTCGCGGGCGCTCCTTGCCGCAGCGAAGCCCTGCGCGGTGAAGCTGCAGGATGAGAAGATGTGGCGGCTGTATCAGGATGTGGAGCTGCCGCTTACCTATATCTTATATGATATGCAGAGGATCGGCATCCGTGTGGTGCCGCACAAGCTCAAGGCATACGGGGATCAGCTCGTTTCCCGGATCGGGGAGCTGGATGCCTCCATTCACAGGGCGGCAGACGATCCGGATTTCAATATTTCCTCGCCGAAGCAGCTGGGGGAGATCCTGTTTGACCGGATGCACCTTCCTGGCGGCAAAAAGACCAAAACGGGCTATTCCACAGCGGCGGATGTCCTGGAGAAGCTCGCGCCGGACTATCCGATCGTCGCGGACATCCTGGAATACCGCGCCCTGACGAAGCTCAAGTCCACCTACGCAGATGGTCTCGCCGCCTATATCGCGGAGGACTTACGGATTCACACGACGTTCAACCAGACGATTACCGCGACGGGGAGGATTTCCTCGACAGACCCGAACCTGCAGAACATTCCGATGCGGACGGAGCTGGGACGCGCGATCCGTAAGGTTTTCATCCCGAAGGACGGGTACTGCTTCACGGATTCCGACTATTCCCAGATCGAGCTGCGGATCCTCGCATCGATGTCCGGCGACCCGGCACTCATTGAAGCCTACCGGGAGAACCGCGACATCCACCGCACGACGGCATCGAAGGTTTTCCATGTTCCGTTCGACGAGGTTACCCCGGTGCAGAGGCGGGACGCCAAGGCGGTCAATTTCGGCATTGTCTATGGCATTTCGTCGTTCGGTCTGTCCCAGAACCTGTCGATTTCGCGGCAGCAGGCTGCGGAATATATCAGGGAATATTTTGCCATGTTCCCGGGGATCAAGACGTTCCTCGACCGGCAGGTTGCGGACGCGAAGGAAAACGGCTACTCCGTGACGTATTTCGGCAGGCGCAGGCCGATCCCGGAGCTGAAATCCTCCAATTTCATGCAGAGGCAGTTCGGCGAGCGTGTCGCCATGAATGCACCGATTCAGGGAACCGGCGCGGATATCATGAAAATAGCCATGATCCGCGTGTGGGAGGAACTGCACAAAAGACGTATGAAGTCACAGCTGATCCTGCAGATTCACGATGAGCTCCTCATCGAGACCGCGCCGGGCGAGGAGCAGCAGGTGGAGGAGATCCTGAAGACCGGAATGATGGGGGCCGCGGATCTGAAGGTGGAGCTGGAGGTGGAATGCCACCGGGGCAGCGACTGGTTTGAGGCGAAATAGATCACGGAAATGTCGCTGATGCTCCATTTCCGTGATACGAGCACGGCGTCGGAGACGCCGGCTCGGCTGATCATACACGGGAAACCGCCTTCGCGGATTTCCCGTGATGGATGCCTGCTGACGCAGGCATGAAAGGTAAGTATGAAGCTGATTGGTGTCACGGGAGGAGTCGGGTCGGGAAAGTCCTCGATTCTCGCCTATCTCGAACGGCATTATCACGCGGCGGTGCTGCGCTCGGATGAGGCGGCCTATCGGCTGGAGTCGCCGGGCGGGGAGATTTACGAGCCCATGGTGGAGCTTCTTGCAGCGCACGGCGGCAGGGACTTACTCCTTGCGGAGGACGGAACCATTGTGAAGCGGGAGATGGCTGCCCGGATTTTCCGGGACCCGGAACTCCTGCAGAAGGTGAATGCCCTGGTCCATCCCGCCGTGAAGGAGTTCATTCTGAAGGAAGTGGAGCGGGTGCGCGCGGAAGGGAAGACGAAGTATTTTTTCCTGGAAGCGGCACTTCTTATAGAATGCGGGTACGGGAACATCGTGGATGAGCTGTGGTACATCTATTGTGACCCGGAAGTCAGGAGAGCGCGTCTTCGGGAGAGCCGCGGCTACAGCGACGCGAAGATTGACGGCATCATGCAAAGCCAGCTCTCCGAGGAAGCCTTCCGTGCCCACGCGGATGTCGTGATCGACAACTCCGGTACACCCGGGGAGGCTTTCCGCCAGGTGGACGCGGCTCTTTCAGGGGCTGCAGCAAGGGAATGAGACCGGCAGGGAATTTGCTGAATGAATCGGCGGATTTTCCGCCGGATTTTTTTGACCCGAATGGGTCCATGGCTTTATAATGTTGAGTCAGAGCATTTAACAGGGACCCGGGCGCTTCCGCCGGCGGCAGCGCCCGGGGAGAAAGACAGGAATATGAGATTTCAGAGCTTTGCGAGCGGCAGCAGCGGGAACTGTATTTATATCGGCTCCGATACAACGCACCTTCTGCTGGATGTCGGTATTTCCAGGAAGCGCACCGTTGCCGCATTGAATGAGATCGGTCTCGGGCTGCGCGACATTGACGGGATTTTCCTTACGCACGAGCACACGGACCACATCGGAGGGCTTCCGATGATCGCGAAGCAGTCCGATATGCCGATCTATGCGACGAGGGGCACGATCAGGGCGATCCGGAGCATGCCGAAATTCCAGGACATTGATCCGGAACGCTTTATTCCCGTGAAGGCGGATGAGAAGGTCATTGTCAAGGACCTCACAGTGAACCCGATGACGATTTCGCACGACGCGGCAGAGCCGGTGGGCTACCGTGTGACGTACGGAACGAAAAAGGCGTGTGTGTGCACGGACCTTGGCTGCTACAACGAGTACACGGCGGAATGCCTGAAGGACTCCGACGTGCTGCTGCTGGAAGCCAATCATGATGTGAACATGCTGCAGGTGGGGCCTTACCCCTATCCGCTGAAGCAGCGAATCCTGTCCCGTCTGGGACATCTGTCCAACAGGATGAGCGGAGAGCTACTGTGCAGGGTGCTGAATGATCATATGAAAGGAATTTTCCTGGGGCATCTCTCCCAGGAGAACAATTATCCGGAGCTTGCGTTCGAGACAGTCCGCCTCGAGATCATGCAGCAGGGACAGTACCGCGCGGACGAGCTGCCGCTTGGCGTTGCGGCAAGGAAGGAAGCTTCGCCGCTTGTGGAATTTTAGGCAGGGGTTACAGAAAGAGGAACAGGGATGGAAAAAGCGATCATAACCGTAGTCGGAAGGGATACTGTCGGCATCATAGCAAAGGTGTGCACGTTCCTTGCGGAGCAGAAAATCAATATTCTGGACATCTCCCAGACCATCGTGCAGGGATATTTCAACATGATGATGATCGTGGATATTTCCGCGCTGGAGAAGCCGTTCGGAGAAATCGCCGACAGCCTTGCCCGGTACGGCTCGGAGCAGATCGGCGTACAGATCAAGTGCCAGAAGGAAGAGATATTCGACTCGATGCACAGGATCTGACGCAGGGCTGCAGGCTGCCACGGCCGGGGAGCTGCCTGAGAGTGATTCCCGGACAGGATGGTGGTACACCGGACGCCGGGCAGATGTCCGTTCAGCCCGGCCGAAGTGAAACAAAGGTGCGGGAGCTGCGAAGAAGCGAAACAATCCGTGATCACCTTTGAAACCTGAATCTTTAGAAGGAATAGTATGATCAATATTCATGAGGTAGAAGAGACCAATGCAATGATCGAGAAGGAGAATCTCGATGTCCGCACGATTACAATGGGCATCTCCCTTCTGGACTGCATTGATTCGGACCTTGCCACACTGTGCGGCAGCATTCACGACAAGATATACCGCTGCGCGAAGGATCTGGTGAAGACGGGCGAGGAGATTTCCCGGGATTACGGCATTCCGATTGTCAACAAGAGGATTTCCGTGACACCGGTTGCCCTGATCGGGGCGGCTGCCTGTCATTCGGCCGGAGACTTCGTACAGATTGCGAGGACGCTGGACGAAACGGCGAAGGAGGTCGGCGTCAATTTTCTGGGGGGATATTCCGCCCTCGTCAATAAGGGGATGACACCTGCGGACGAGCTTCTGATCCGCTCGATCCCGGAGGCCCTCACTACCACCGATCTCGTCTGCTCCTCCGTCAACCTGGGATCGACGAAGACGGGCATCGATATGGACGCGGTGCGGCTCATGGGCACCATGATCCGGGAAACGGCCGATCAGTCCGGCGAACGGCTGAACGGCTGCTCGAAGCTGGTGGTGTTCTGCAACGCACCGGATGACAATCCGTTCATGGCAGGTGCCTTCCACGGCGTGACTGAGGGCGACGTTGTCCTGAATGTCGGCGTATCCGGACCAGGCGCAGTGAAAAAAGCGCTCGAGTCCATTCACGGCGCGGATTTCGAAACATTATCGGAAACGATCAAGAAGACGGCCTTCAAGGTGACCCGTGTCGGCCAGCTGGTGGCAAGAGAGGCCTCGAGGAGACTCGGCTATCCGTTCGGCATTGTCGACCTGTCCCTGGCGCCGACCCCCGCGATCGGGGATTCCGTGGCGGATATCCTGTGTGAGATGGGCCTTGAATATGCCGGCGCTCCCGGTACAACCGCCGCGCTTGCCATGCTCAATGACCAGGTGAAGAAGGGCGGCCTGATGGCAAGCTCCTATGTGGGCGGCCTCTCCGGAGCCTTCATTCCGGTATCCGAGGATCAGGGCATGATCAATGCGGCGAACGCCGGTGCTCTCACGATCGAGAAGCTCGAAGCCATGACGTGCGTCTGCTCTGTCGGCCTCGACATGATTGCGATCCCCGGAGATACCAGTGAGACAACCATTGCGGGCATCATCGCGGACGAGATGGCACTGGGCATGGTGAACCAGAAAACGACCGCCTGCCGCCTGATCCCCGTGCCCGGCAAGACCGTCGGTGACAGTGTGGAATTCGGCGGACTCCTCGGACGTGCGCCGATCATGCCCGTCAACCGGTTCCGCTGCGATGACTTCGTCAACCGCAAGGGCCGCATTCCCGCCCCGGTTCACAGCTTCAAAAACTGACGCGGACAGCGATAAGAGCGCCGCGGCAGGCCGCTTCCCGAGGACCGCGAACAGACGATGCTCGCATCAGGCTGTTCGCAGGACGAGGGAAGCGCGAATGCCGGAAGGCATTCGGGGAGCGTCGCGATCGCGAGAATTTCGAAGAAATTCGAGCGAGAGCGGAGCGGGCCTGCCGCAGAAGACACAGACGATGCTCGCATCAGGCTGTTCGCAGGACGAGGGAAGCGCGAATGCCGGAAGGCATTCGGGGAGCGTCGCGATCGCGGGAATTTCGAAGAAATTCGAGCGAGAGCGGAGCGGGCCTGCCGCAACTATATTTTTATTCAGGAGGATCTCCATGAGACAGGACAAGAAATACGACGTAACAGCGCTGGGCGAACTGCTGGTGGACTTCACCTATTCCGGGCAGTCCGGGCAGGGAAACCCCACCTACGAGGCAAACCCGGGCGGCGCACCCTGCAACGTGCTGTCCATGCTGTCCCGCCTCGGACACAAAACCGCCTTCATCGGCAAGGTCGGAAAGGATGCCTTCGGGTACCTCCTGCGCGATGCAGCGGCGGCGCAGGGCATCGATATGTCCGGGCTTTCCATGGATGACGAGGTCCATACGACACTTGCCTTTGTTCAGAAGCTTCCGAACGGGGACCGCGATTTCTCGTTTTACCGCAAGCCCGGTGCCGATGTCAGGCTCCGCCCGGATGAGGTGGAAGCACATAAGGACCTTCTGGAGCAGACGAAGATTTTCCATTTCGGCACGCTGTCCATGACGGACGAAACCGTGGAGCGCGCGACAAGGGAGGCCCTGACGATTGCGAAGGATAACGGCGCCGTCATTTCGTTTGACCCCAACTACCGTCCGCCGCTGTGGGATTCCGAGGGGGCTGCCAGGGAGAAGATGGTCTTCGGCATGCGCTATACGGATATCATGAAGATTTCGGACAACGAAATCGTGTTCCTGACCGGCTGCGACGAGACACCGGAGGGACTCGATACCGGCGTGCGCAGGCTCATCGATCAGTATGAGATCCCGCTGTGTTTCGCAACCCTCGGTCCGGACGGAAGCCGCGCCTACTTCAAGGGTGAGCGCGTCGACGTGCCGGGCTTCCTGAATCCAGACACGATTGAAACGACCGGCGCGGGCGATACGTTCTGCGCCTGCGCACTGCACGCCGTTCTGGAGAACGGCGGCATTGAGGGATTTACGGAGAGCAGCCTGAAGCGCCTGCTCACGTTCGCGAACGGCGCAGCCTCCCTCATCACGACACGCAAGGGTGCCCTTGCCGTCATGCCGGCGAAGGATGAGGTTGATGCCTACATCGCAAGGATGGCGAAATAATACGAACCGGATGATGCGTGCTGCAGTATCCGGAAAATGGCACGGATAATAATGAGGGGGACAATATCAATGCAATTTCTTGAAGATCGGATCAGAAAAGACGGACAGGTAAGGCCGGGAAATATCCTGAAGGTGGACAGCTTCCTGAACCATCAGATTGATGTGGATCTGCTGGATGAAATCGGGAAGGCGTTCTATGAGCAGTACAGGGACGAGGGCATCACCAGGATCCTGACGATTGAGGCATCCGGCATCGCGATTGCCTGCGCGGCGGCGCGCTATTTCCATGTGCCGGTTGTCTTCGCGAAGAAGGCGAAGAGCCGCAACATTGACGGCGAGGTCTTCACCTCCACGGTGCATTCGTTCACCTACGGAAGGGATTATCAGATCACGCTGTCGAAAAAGTATCTGGGACCGGACGATACGGTCCTCCTCATCGATGATTTCCTTGCGGTCGGCAAGGCGATGAACGGCATGCTGGATGTCTGTGAACAGGCGGGAGCGAAGGTTGCCGGCATCGGAATCTGCATCGAGAAGGGCTTCCAGGAAGGCGGCAGGATCCTGCGCGGCAAGGGGTATAAGGTGACATCACTTGCGATCATTGACAAGATGGAGGATGACGGGACGATTGTGTTCCGGAAGGACTGAACGCAAATAAGAAAGCACCGCTGATGCGGTGCTTTCTTATTACGAAGGGGAAGCCGCAGGCATTCCCCTTCGGCTGAACATACACGGGAAAGCGCCTGCGCGCATTTCCCGTGATGAATGCCTGCCGGAGCAGGCATACGGAATATAAGAAAGCACCGCTGATGCGGTGCTTTTTTTGAACATATAAAAAACCGACACCGGTCGGCAGCCGTGGAATGCGATTTGGGAGTACCGGAATGGGAGTTTCCGGATCGCCTGCACAGTGCCGACAAGCATCGGGCTACAGGCAGGAGATCATGTGATGCCGGAAATCGGGTAGGTGATCCCGGCACCGGTCTTACCCTGCCACCTTTACTATAAAGCAACAAAAATCATATTTCAATCCGGAATTTATCTTTTGCTGTTTTTCATGATCCCATCCGGCAGGCCGGCCGCTCTTCCGGACTTACCTACCACGCTTCATAGAGGGCAACCATAAACGGCATGGTGATAATGCAGCTGAGTGTCGTGAGGACGTTGATGGCGGAGGCGTACTCCGGTTCCTTGTGATAGATCTGCGCGAACTGGGTGATAGTCGCACCCGCCGGGGCCATGGCAGCCAGGTTCGTGATGAGGAGGACGTCCCGCGCGTTGGACGTCAGGCTCTCCAGCCTGAGAAGCTTCAGCAGCGTCATGGTCAGGATGGGGAATATGATCATGCGGAGCAGCAGTACGAGCCAGACCCGTTTGTTGCGGAACAGGGACCGCAGGTCCATGCGCGCGAAATTCATGCCGATGATCAGCATGGAAACGGCGCCGAGCATGTCGCCGACATCAGCGACGGCACTGCCGGCGATTTCCGGAAGCCGGATATGGAGCAGCATCAGTACAACACCGGCAATGATCGCCAGGATATTGACATTGGTGACGATCTTTACGACGCGCTTCAGAAGGGAAGCACCCTGGCTGCCGGACGGCGCGAACTGTGAGACGCAGTGGGACCAGAAGCCGATGTTCTCCGCGACCATGAAGCCGGTGCAGTACACGACCCATTCGGGCCCCAGAATGTAGTTGACGAGCGGGATAATGAGGTTGCCGGCATTGGAATACTGGGTGCTTGTCTTCTCCACCGCGTTCATGTGAAACAGCTTCGCGGCTGCTTCCCCGAGGAGAATGAGGACGCCCTGGCACAGAAACCCGCCGGCAAAAGCGACCGCAAGACCGCCGGCCACCTCCGCGGTCAGGTCGATCTGGAAGGCGTCGAGCAGGCAGCAGGGAATGATGAGGTAAAGAGACAGCTTTGAGATGCCAAGGCTTCCCTCCTCACTGACCACGCCGGCCTTCGTGATGACATATCCCATCACAAGGACGAGGAACAGCTCCGCAATCTTCTTCGCGAGCAGCAGACTAATCATGGACGGCCTCCTGAGCCTGAAATGCCGCGCGGGTCATCCAACCTGATGGAAACTCCGGTCAGAAAGCCGATACGCAAAACTCCACGAGCCCCTTCGTCGGGGTTCGTGGAGTAAGAGCGGCTGACGGGAATCGAACCCGCCTCTCAACCTTGGGAAGGTCGTATACTACCGATGTACTACAACCGCACATGTCTGCAACGAAGATGATTATAGCAGATCGGCTCCGGTTTGCCTAGGCAAAATTCGGGAGAAAATTCCCGAAGAAAATCCCCGGCGGGGTACCACCGGAGGACGGGAAGTGAATGATCCGCCGATGCGGATCATTCGAAACTCCGAGGGGAGTGCCTCCGCATTCCCCCGTGATCCTGCACGGAAAACCGCCTTCGCGGATTTTCCGCGATGAATACCTGCTGCCGCAGGCATGGGAGGCAAGTAGTAAACAGGCTGCGCTACAGTAATTGTATACAATAATTCAATTATTTTTCCCCGAAATTTTGAGCAGGCGCCGAATTGACTTTCGGAGCCTTGCTGTTAGACTTTAGGTATTAAATGCAACGTATTGGTGCCATGGGGCAGGAAGAGACTGATTCTTTTCCGGAAAAAGCGGCAAGTCGTAAGACACAAGCTGTTGTTATCCCGTGGCAGACCCGCGGACCGTGTCTGCGGGTGACAGGCGTTTCAGCAGGAGGAGAAGTTATGAAGAGGAAACTATTGAGTCTGTCCATGGCTCTTGCCATGACGGCAAGTCTGCTGGCAGGGTGTCGTTCCAGCGCGGATCAGGGCTCTGCCGCGGCATCAACGCAGGCTCCCGCGGCGGATACCGCCGCAACGGAGGCTGCGACGGAAGCCGCGACAGAGACTGCAGGCAGCGGCATTGCGAAGGAGGACCTTAAGGTCGGCGTCATTTACATCGGTGATGAGAATGAGGGCTATACCGCGGCTCATATGGACGGCATCAAGCAGATGAAGGAAAGCCTCGGCCTGTCGGACGATCAGGTCATCGAGAAGACGAACATCCCCGAGGATGAGTCCTGCTACGACGCGGCGGCCGACCTTGCGGAGCAGGGCTGCCAGATCGTATTTGCGAACAGCTTCGGTCACGAGACCTATATGCTGCAGGCAGCGGCGGATTATCCGGACGTGCAGTTCTGCCACGCAACCGGCTATCAGGCAAAGTCCTCCGGCCTTGCCAACATGCACAACTATTTCACCTCCGTTTACGAGTCCCGTTACGTTTCCGGTGTCGTCGCGGGCCTGAAGCTCAATGAGATGATTGACGACGGCACAGTGAAGAAGGAAGACTGCAAGATCGGTTATGTAGGCGCCTTTCCTTACGCCGAGGTAATTTCCGGCTTCACAAGCTTCTTCCTGGGTGTCAGGAGCGTATGCCCCGACGCGACGATGGAGGTCCGCTACACCAACAGCTGGGCGGATATGTCCGCCGAGAACGAGATGGCCAAGAGCCTGATCGCCGACGGCTGTGTCCTGATTTCCCAGCACGCCGATACAACAGGTGCTCCCACTGCCTGCGAGGCGGCGAAGGTTCCCTGCGTCGGCTACAACGTGGACATGACCACGGTTGCACCTGACGCCGCACTGACAAGCGCTTCCATTTCCTGGGGTCCGTATTACACCTACGCGGTACAGAGCCTTCTGGACGGCACACCGATTGATACCGACTGGTGCCAGGGCTACGCAGACGGAGCCGACAAGATCACGCCCATCAACGAAAAGGTCTGCGCTGAGGGGACACAGGAGAAAGTTGACGAAGTAGAGAGCGCCATCAAGGACGGCTCCCTGCATGTATTCGATACCTCCACATTCACGATCGGCGGCAAGAGCCTTGATGACCTCATCGCAGAGGGCGGTGATTACGCGAAGTACGCTGATTCCACAAAGGACGGCTACTATCACGAATCCGATACCACACTCAACGGTTCGGCTCCTTCGTTCGATATCCTGATCGACGGCATAACCTCCATTACGGAGTAAACGGCTTTTGGAATCATGAGGCTTTCAGCAGATTCTGAAAACTGAAGGAACATTTTGCGGCACGCGCCGGGGAAGGAACTCCGGATGCGTGCCGTTGTGTTATGCTGACTACATGACATAAGGTTCAAAAGTACCAAATCGGCAACGGGCAAGCCCGTAAGAGCGAGCTCGTAAGGGCTTGCCCGAAAGGCGATTTGGACTTGGGACCCGCCAAACATCCGAAAAGGTAAGTTTGAATGATCCGCCGATGCGGATCATTCGAAACTCAGTCGGTGCCTGCGGCACTCGACCTGTGGTCATACACGGAAAACCGCCTTCGCGGATTTTCCGTGATGGATGCCTGCTAGCGCAGGCATAATGAGGTAAGTTTGAATCGAAGGGAGAAAACCGTGGCAGTACAGACACAGCCCGCAGCGATCGAACTGAAGAATGTGACGAAGCGGTTCGGCGAGGTCGTTGCCAACGACAGAATCAATCTGACCCTGCGAAAGGGCGAAATCCTCTCCATTCTGGGGGAGAACGGCTCCGGCAAGACAACGCTCATGAACATGCTGTCCGGAATATATTTTCCGGATGAGGGCGAAATCATTGTGAACGGGCAGGAGGTGACGATCCGCTCCCCGAAGGATGCCTTTGCACTCGGGATCGGAATGATCCATCAGCATTTCAAGCTGATCAATATCCTCACGGCTGCGCAGAATATCATTCTGGGGCTGGACGGGCCGGCACAGCTCGACATGAAGAAGATCCGGGAGGACATAAAGGCCCTGGCGGATCAGTATGGCTTCGAGCTCGATCCGGACCGTAAGATCTACGACATGTCGGTTTCGGAAAAGCAGACCGTCGAGATCGTCAAGGTTCTGTACCGCGGAGCGGATATCCTGATCCTGGACGAGCCGACGGCCGTGCTGACCCCGCAGGAGACGGAGCGGCTGTTCCAGGTCCTGCGCAACATGAAGAAGGACGGCAAGTCGATCATCATCATTACGCACAAGCTGAACGAGGTCATGGAAATCTCGGACCGTGTCACGGTGCTGCGGCGCGGACAGTACATCGATACCGTGGAAACCGCGTCGACGGATGAAAATCAGCTGACCGAGATGATGGTGGGCGAGCATATCACCCTCGACATTGAACGGACGGAGCCCGTGGACCCGCACCGCAGGATCGACGTGCGCGGACTGACCGTCCGAAACCGCGAGGGTCTGAAGGTGCTGGACAATGTCTCGTTTGTCGCAAAATCGGGAGAGATCCTGGGGATCGCGGGCATTTCCGGCTCCGGCCAGAAGGAGCTTCTGGAATCCATTGCGGGCCTTCAGCCCGGCGAAAGCGGACAGATTCTGTACAAGGATCCGCAGGGCAATGTGGAGGAGCTGACGCAGAAGACGGCGAAGCAGATCTATGACATGAACATCCGTCTCTCCTTCGTACCGGAGGATCGTCTGGGCATGGGCCTTGTAGGAGATATGGACCTGACCGGCAACATGATGGTCCGCTCCTATAAGAAGGGAAAGGGCTTCTTCGTAAACCGCAGGCAGCCGCGCGAGCTGGCCGAGGACATCGTGAACCGTCTTGACGTCGTGACGCCGGGTATTACCACACCGGTGCGGAACCTGTCCGGCGGCAATGTGCAGAAGGTGCTGGTCGGCCGTGAAATCGCGGCATCGCCCGCGGTTCTCATGGTAGCCTATCCGGTCCGCGGCCTCGACATCAATTCCGCCTTTGCCATTTACCGGCTGCTGAACGAGCAGAAGGAAAAGGGCGCCGCCGTCCTGTGCGTCGGCGAGGACCTGGATGTGCTGATCCAGCTGTGTGACAGGATCCTGGTCCTGTCCGAGGGCTGTGTTTCCGGCATCGTGGATGCCCGGAAAACGACGAAGGAGGAGCTGGGACTTCTCATGACCTCCGGCAGGAAAAAGGCCTCCCGGGAGACGGTGAAGGAGAACCCGCAGAACGGGGCGGTCAGTACCGGCGCGGCAGCTGCCGGCAGTAAGGAGGCTGGTCATGGCAGGGACTAAAACAGGAACGAAAAATGTGCTGCACATGGTGCGGCGCTCTGACATGAACCGGGGCAAGGCCCTCGTGATCCGGCTCATTGCGGTGCTGCTGTCTCTGTCTGTCTGCGCGCTTGTCATCGTCGCCATCACGGGTGAGAATCCGCTGTCCGTGTATTCCGGCATCGCGGCGGGCGCTGTCGGGACGAGCCGCCGCGTGTGGGTCACGATCCGCGAAATTGCGGTTCTTCTCATCATCGCTGTCGGGCTGACGCCCGCGTTCCGCATGCGGTTCTGGAACCTCGGCGCGGAGGGGCAGATTCTCATAGGCGGAGCAGCAACGGCCGCGGTCATGATTTATCTCGGACCGGTATTCCAGGACTGGCTGCTGTTCATCATCATCCTCGCCGTCAGCATGGCGGCAGGCATGCTGTGGGGACTGTTGCCGGCGGTATTCAAGGCGTATTTCAATACAAACGAGACGCTGTTTACCCTGATGATGAACTACGTCGCCATGCAGATCGTGACGTTCTTCGTCGTCCTGTGGGAGAAGCCGAAGGGCTCCAACACGGTCGGCGTCATCAACCAGACCGGCAAGGAGGGATGGTTTCCGCAGATAGCGGGCCAGCAGTATCTTGTGAACGTCATCCTGGTGACGGTTGTGACGATTCTTGTCTTCGTTTATATGAAATATTCGAAGCAGGGGTATGAGCTGTCCGTCGTCGGGGAATCCTATGACACGGCACGCTACGCCGGCATCGATGTGAAGCATGTCATCATCCGTACGATGCTGATCTCATCCGCGGTCTGCGGACTTGCGGGCGCCATCATTGTCGCCGGCGCCTCACACACCATCAGTACGTCCACCGCGGGCGGCCGGGGCTTTACAGCGGTTATCGTCGCGTGGCTTGCGCAGTTCCATCCTGTCGCCATGATCGCGACGAGCGGCATCCTGGTCTTCATGCAGCAGGGCGCTATTCAGATCGCAACGCAGTACGGCCTGAATGAAAACGCGTCCGATATCATCACGGGCATCATCCTGTTCTTCCTCGTCGGCGCGGAGTTCTTCATCCGCTACCGTCTGGAGCTGACAAAGGTGGAAACCGGATCTGCAGTAGGAGAAAACAAATGAGCGTAATCCTGACCTTTATCCAGCAGGCAATTGTGCAGGGCATCACGATCCTGTTCGGCGCAACCGGCGAGATCATGACGGAGAAATCCGGAAACCTGAACCTGGGAATCCCCGGCATCATGTACATGGGCGGTGTCTCGGGCCTCATGGGGGCCTATCTGTACGAGAACAGCACGGACAATCCTTCCGTTGCCGCCGGTGTCGTGATTTCCTGCCTTGCCTGCGCGCTGGCGAGCTTTGTCGGCGGGCTGATCTACACGTTCCTCACGGTGAGCCTTCGCGCGAACCAGAATGTCGTCGGACTCGCGCTCACGACATTCGGCACGGGCTTCGGCAATTTCTTCGGCGGCTCGCTCTCGAAAATGGCGGGCGGCGTCGGCCAGATCTCGGTGGCAACGACCGCGTCCGGCTTCCAGGCAACCATTCCCGGGCTCTCCCGGATTCCGGTCCTCGGCGACCTGCTGTTTTCGTACGGGTTTCTGACCTATGTGGCCCTCGTGGTCGCGGGGATATGCACCTATATCCTGACGAAGACCCGCGCCGGCCTGCACCTCATCGCCGTCGGCGAATCGCCTGCCACCGCGGACGCGGCCGGCATCAATGTGACGAAGTATAAATATACGGCTACGCTCTCGGGCGCCGTGATCGCAGGCTTCGGCGGCCTGTATTTCGTCATGGAGTACCTCGGCGGCACCTGGCAGAACAACCAGATCGGAGACCGCGGCTGGCTTGCGGTGGCCCTCGTCATCCTGGCGCTGTGGAATCCGGCGAAGGCGATTTACGGGTCCCTGATTTTCGGCGGCCTGTACATCCTGTACCTGTACATTCCGGGGCTTGGAAGGGCAGGACATGAGCTTATCAAGATGACGCCCTTTGTCGTGACCATCATTGTGCTCATCTTCACGAGCCGCCGCAACAAGCCGGAAAACCAGCCGCCGGCGAGTCTGGGCACCAGTTACTTCCGCGAGGAGAGGTGAGCTTTCCCGGAATATATCTTTAAATCCGTAAATACTTTTGCCGCCTTATCCAATACGTTTCTGAAAATACGAACCCCGCTGCCTGCCGCAGCGGGGTTTCTCTGGTCTGGTGCTTTGAACCTTACGGCAGAAAAATTATGACAAACATATTGACATATTTGTAATAAGTTTGTAATATTTTATCGTGACATTTGACTGAAATAGTTAATTTGGCATAAGGGTCACAAGTACCAAATCGGCAACGGGCAAGCCCGTAAGAGCGAGCTCGTAAGGGCTTGCCCGAAAGGCGATTTGGACTTGGGACCCGCCAAACATCCGAAAGTGTTGTAAACTCAACAGCGGTGCGCGGATTTCGGATGTTTGCAGAATTGCGGAAGCAGCGAAGCTGCGAAGCAATTCGTATGTCATTTTGCCTTGAAAAATACTTTTGACCCCGGCATCATCTTAATTGAGTAACGAACCAGGATGAAGAGAGACTTTTTCCAACTGAAAACTTTACTCGCGGCTGCCGCGGCAGTCGTACTGCTCGGGATTTTCGCGGGCGGACTGGACGTTCACGCGGCACAGCTGCAGGTTGCGGGCGGCAGTATCATCACGGATTACGACCGCACGGGCAAGACAATGCAGCAGCAGGTTGCGATCAACAATGCCCTGGTAAACGCGGTAAACTATCAGAATGTTTTCGCCTTCGCGGTGAGCCATAACCTTCCGGACGTGGAGCAGTATAAGGCGGACGCGCAGAACGCGCTGCAGCAGTATTACCAGCTGGCGGGAATCCTGCCTGCCGCAAAGCCTGCGGTGAAAAAGGCCGCGGCGGTACCGGCATCTTCCGCATCACAGAATGCCTATAAGAGGGGCACAGATCCGGCAGACTCATACAGCTATGCGGACGATCCGGAGGAGGTTGTGATCGAGGAATACGCGGCGAATGACGCCGGTTCGGATTCCGATGACAGCTATGCTGCTGAAGACACTTCCGCTTCCTCCGGGGACGGCAGTGAAGCAGCACCGCATACACCTACGATCGAGGAGCTGCTGGCGCAGATGACGCCGGAGGAGCAGAAGGCGTTCATTGAAGCCCTGATTGCGGATTCCGCAAGAACCGGCGACGGGACGCTGAATCCGACGGACGGCATCAATTACGGACCGAGCGGCAAGGAAACCTATTACAACCTCGACATGTCCTATCTTGTGGAATACATGCATTCCCTGGGATACGCCGGAGACTACTCCGAGCGTGAGGATGGCGCGAAGATGCTGGGTGACAAGGTCATGGTGGCCGCGAACCTCAATATTCACCCGAGGGGCTCGATTGTCGAGACCTCACTGGGTACCGGCATTGTAGCCGACACCGGAACGTTTGCCATGTGGCATCCCTATCAGCTGGATGTCGCGGTGAACTGGTGAAATATTTTACTTTGTTTTCAGTCTGTAAGGGTACGGATTGAAAAGTGCCGGCGGGCGGGCTGCCCGTTCCGGCAGATATGAGCGTGAAAAAGGACTGCCGCAGGGCGGTCCTTTTTCATGCAGGAGGTGGTTTATTCACAGCGTGTCCATGGTAGAATAGGCCCATGATTTATTTTGACAGTGCGGCGGCATCCATGTGGCATCCCCAGTCAGTGGAGGATACGATGATGCTGGCCTATCATACAGCGGGCAATCCGGGACTTGGCAGCTATGAGGCCAGTATCACCGCGGCGCGCTACCTCTCGTCGGCGAGACGGATCGCGGCGAAATTTTTCGGCGCGGCCTCCCCGGAGGAGATCGGCTTTACCATGAACGCGACACAGGCCATGTCGCTGATCCTGCGGGGACTGTTCCATGAGGGTGACCACGTCATCACATCAAAGGCGGAGCACCGCGCCGTGCTGACACCGCTTCTGCAGTGCGCGAAAAGGGGCGTGGAGCTGTCCTTCCTTCCGGTCGACGGAAAAGGACAGATTGTCACCGGAGAATGCCGGAAGCTCCTTCGGCCGAACACGAAGGCGGTCGTCCTGACACACGGCTCGGGTGTCACGGGAAGCATGACGGATCTCGCACCGGTTGGTGCCTTCTGCAGGGAAAACGGCCTGCTTCTCGTTGTGGACGCGGCGCAGACGGCGGGTGTTTTTCCGATCGACGTGCAGGAGACGGGGATCGATATTCTTGTCTTCTCCGGGCACAAGGGCATCATGGGGCCGGAGGGAACGGGCGGCGCCTTTATCCGGAAAGGAATCCGGGTCGACAATGTTCTTACGGGGGAGCCGCCGGATACCCCTCTGCCGGCAGCTGAGCTCCTGGAAGCCGGAACGCCGAATGTCATGGGAATTGCGGGATTGTCCTCGGCAATCCTGTACCTGCGCAATACGGATATGGCGAAGCGTCATCACAGGGAGATGTCCATGGCGAAAAATTTCCTGCTGCGGATCGTGGACATTCCGGGGCTTACGATCTACGGGGACCCGGGAAGGCCCGACGGGGAGCGGCTTCCGATTCTGTCGCTCAATGTCGGGCAGGTGAAGTCGGGAACGCTGGCGGAGCTGCTGTGGCAGGAGGGGGCGGTCTGTGTCCGGGCGGGAGATCTTGGCTGTCCCATGATGCAGGAAGCCTTCGGCACAGCGGAGCGCGGCATGGTGCGCTTCTCGTTTTCGGACAGGACACTGGAAGGGGAAGTGGATCAGGCGGCGGAGGTGCTGCGGATGGTCGCGGCGGAAACTGCAGGCAGCCGGGTGAGTCCGGAGGACTGAGCCGCAGGCGGCTCCGGATCAGCCGGACAGGCAGGGACATCTGTCCGGACCCGGCCGGCATTGTACGGAAACGGAATGGAACTCGAAGTCAGAATACGTAAAAAGAATAAGGGGAAAACGCTGGATGTAAATCTGCGCGTTCACGGCGGCATTCTGGCTCTCTTAGGAGACGCGGACAGCGGAACGGAGGAAGTACTCCGCTGTATCCTCGGGAAGGACCGTCCGGATGAGGGACGGATCGCGCTGGGCGAGAGCGTCTGGTTCGATTCGCTCTCCGGCAGACGCATTCCGCCAGGAAAACGCGGCGCCGGCTATCTGTCTCCTGAGAGAAGCATGAGAGCAGGCCTGAAATCAGGTCTTCAGGCCAGGAAGACACTTGCGCAGAATCTGCAGCGGGACCTGCCGAAGAGTTTTCGGACGAAAAAGCCCGCCCTGCAGGATCAGGCGGCACAGCTTCTGAAGGAATATGGCCTGGACGGCCTGGGAGGACTGTATCCCCGCGAATGCTCCCGCGGGCAGAGAATACTTGCAGGCTTTGCGGGGGTCATGGCTTCCCGGCCGAATGTCATCCTTCTGGATCATATCTTCGACGGACTGGATGCCTTCACGAAGGCGGAGCTCATCCGGAAAATCCGCGGGAAAATACGGGAGAGCGGCGTGACTGCCATCCTTGCCACATCCTCAGAGGCGGAATGCTGCGCGTTTGCGGACGAGATTGCCGCACTGTCCCATGACAGCGCGCAGCCGCAGAAAATCCGGGAGGATTTCTTCGCCCATCCGGAAACTGTGGAAGAGGCGGCCCTCTCCGGCTGCGAAAATATCACGACGGTTCGGCACCTGAACGCGACGCATCTGTCCGCGGACGCGTGGAGGCTTGTCCTGTGCCGCAGGACGGCGTCCGCAAAGAGAGCGTGCGCCGGAGCATTGCCTGCGGGAGAAATGGAAGCGATGGATTCGGCGGGCTTCGGGATAAGTAAAACAGGCGGGAGCACTCAGGTGATCAGCCCGGCTGTGCCGGGTGATCCCTCGAGAACGCAGAAGACTCCGTGGGTGAGACTGGAAGATACTGCCGCAGCGATCGGAATCCGCGCGGGAGACTTCCGGCTGACAGGACCATCGGATCAGCAAAGAGCCGGTGCTCCCGGGAAGGACGCGCAGGTTTCCTCTGTATACAGTTTCTCGCTTTATGATAAAGAAATTTCGATGGAAGGGGAATTCTTTGTTCTGCGGTTCCGGCCGCTCCCCGGGGCGGAGCTTCTGACCGCCCGTTTTCCGGTTTCGATGGTAACGAAGAAGGAACTGGAGGAAGCAAAGCGGCTCCGCGTGCCGGAGGATAAAATCCTCATCCTGAAGCGGGGGTAGCCTCGCGCGGGAGGGAAGCCTGTCTTAAGAGCCCGATGATACGGCTGTCTGCGGGCGTGCAGCAGGGCTGGCCAGGCTTGCACAAAATTTTGATAAAAAATTAACAAAAACAACTTGTCTGAGAAAACGCCATATCTTATCATAAGTTAGTAATCGTCATCTACACTCACCGGAATACGCGAAAGGAGAAATTCATGAGTGAAGCTGTAACAGCTGATACTGTATGCGCTGAGAAAGGGCCCGTTACCGACGAGCTCCTGACCAGAATGAACGCCTACTGGCGCGCGGCCAATTATCTGTCCGCCTGCCAGCTGTATCTTCTGGACAACCCGCTGCTGAAAAAGCCCCTGACCATGGACATGGTCAAGAAAAAAATCGTCGGCCACTGGGGGACGGTTCCGGGTCAGAACTTTGTCTTTGTTCATTTAAATCGTGTCATCAAGAGATATGATCTGGACCTGATCCTGCTGTCCGGCCCCGGACACGGCGGAAACTTCTTCATCGCCAACGACTACCTCGACGGCTCCTATTCCGAGATTTATCCCAACATTTCGCAGGACGAGGCCGGCATGCAGAAGCTGTTCAAGCAGTTCTCGTTCCCGGGCGGTGTTCCTTCCCACTGTGCACCTGAAACGCCTGGCTCCATCAACGAGGGCGGTGAGCTGGGCTATTCCATTGCGCACGCCTTCGGAGCTGTCTTCGACAATCCTGACCTGATCGCGGCAGTGACCGTCGGCGACGGTGAGGCGGAGACAGGGCCTCTTGCCACGTCCTGGCAGTCCAACAAGTTCCTGAATCCGGTTTCCGACGGAGCGGTTCTGCCGATTCTGCACCTGAACGGTTATAAGATCGCGAATCCGACTGTTTTCGCCCGCATGTCCCATGAGGAGATTGTGGATTTCTTCCATGGAACGGGCTGGGAGCCTTATTTTGTCGAGGGCGATGATCCCATGACCATGCACCGCAAAATGGCGGAGACCATGGATACGGTCATCGAGAAGATTCAGGAAATTCAGAAGAACGCAAGGGAAAACAACGATGCCACCCGTCCGGTGTGGCCAATGATCGTACTGCGCACCCCGAAGGGCTGGACCGGGCCGAAGGTTGTGGACGGTGAGAATATCGAGGGTTCCTGGAGGGCGCATCAGGTTCCGATCATGATGGATAAACCCGAGCATCTGCAGATCCTGTCTGACTGGCTCCACAGCTATCATCCGGAGGAACTGTTCAACGAAGACGGCTCCCTGAAGGACGAGCTGAAGGCACTCTCACCCGTCGGGGATCACAGGATCGGCATGAATCCGCACGCCAACGGAGGAAAGTTCCTGCGCGACCTGCGCCTGCCGGATTTCCGTGACTACGCGTTCGATATCGGGACGCACGGCGCGAAGGAAGGCCAGGACATGATCGAGATGGGCAAATTCATCCGCGACGTGTTCAGGCTCAATGAAGGCGCAAAGAATTTCCGGATCTTCGGACCGGACGAGACTGCGTCGAACCGCCTGAACGCGGTTTTCGAAGCGCAGAACCGCGACTGGCAGGGCGAGCCGCAGCCCAATGACCTGTATCTTGCACACGACGGCCGTGTCATGGACAGTTTCCTGTCCGAGCACATGTGCGAGGGCTGGCTTGAGGGGTACCTGCTGACCGGAAGGCACGGATTCTTCGCAACCTATGAATCGTTTGCGCGG
The DNA here is from genome assembly GCA_900316855.1 of uncultured Lachnospiraceae bacterium. Lineage (GTDB taxonomy): Bacteria > Bacillota > Clostridia > Lachnospirales > Lachnospiraceae > CAG-791. The sequence continues at coordinate 103,236 of ONEK01000008.1, forward strand.
ATCATCGACTCCATGGCCGCGCAGCACGCGAAGTGGCTGAAGGTCTGCAACCAGCTTCCCTGGAGGGAGGAGATCGCGTCCCTGAACCTCATCATGTGCTCCACCGTATGGCAGCAGGATCACAACGGCTTTACGCATCAGGATCCCGGCTTTATGGATCATATGGCCAACAAGAAGGCAGACGTCGTGAGAATCTATCTCCCTCCGGATGCCAACTGCCTGCTGTCCACCATGGACCACTGCCTGAGAAGCCGCAACTATGTAAACGTCATTGTCGCCAGCAAGCATCCGCGCCCGCAGTGGCTGTCCATGCCGGAAGCGGTCAAGCACTGCACGCAGGGCATCGGCATCTGGGAGTGGGCTTCCAATGATCAGGGCAAGGAGCCGGACATCATTTTCGCCTGTGCCGGCGAGACGCCGACGCTGGAAGCACTTGCCGCCGTATCGATTCTGCGGAAGGAGCTGCCGGAGCTGAAGATCCGCTTCATCAACGTCGTCGACCTGTTCAAGCTGCAGCCCGCAACCGAGCACCCGCACGGCCTTACGGACTCCGAGTACGATATGCTGTTCACGCCGGACAAGCCTGTGATCTTCAACTTCCACGGATATGCGTCCCTTGTGCATGAGCTGACGTACCGCAGACATAACAACCGTCTCATGCATGTGCGCGGCTACAAGGAAGAGGGAACCATTACCACGCCGTTTGACGTCCGCGTACAGAACGATGTGGACCGCTTCCACCTCGTGCAGACCGCCCTGCAGTATCTCCCGCAGCTCGGCAACCGCGGTGCCTACCTCTACCAGAAGATGTCCGACAAGCTGGTCGAGCACAACCAGTACATCCGCCAGTACGGCCAGGACCTCCCCGAAATCACAGGGTGGCAGTGGGACCTATGACGAGCCAGGCAAGTTCATGAAAAAAGACTGCTCCGCGAGCTTGCTCGCAGGGGCAGTTTTTTTCATGAACTTATCGGGCGACCAGCGAAGGCGGCGAACAACTGCTAAGCAGTTGTGAGAGGGGCCTGGCGAGTCGGGAACCGCCTTTTTCGGAAGAATTCTGGAAAACTTTGACAATACACAGCTTTGAACGAAATCCTTAAAGATAACCGTCCGAGTGAAAAGGCAGGACTTTCATGTTAAACTAGCGGTATTAGTGGGTTTCGCTTCAAAAAACAGAAGAACAGCTTCGAAGATTACGCATGGAGAGAACCAGAGAAGCATTTAATCTGCTGAACCATGCAATCTGCTGAAGCCTGCAATGAAGGAGGAGACGCAATGCGGTGTCCGTTCTGCGGCAAAGAGGATAACAGGGTAATCGATTCCCGTCCGGTGGAGGAAAATAATTCCATCCGCAGGAGACGGATCTGCGATTCCTGCGGAAGAAGATTCACGACCTACGAGAAGGTGGAGACCATTCCCCTGGTGGTCATCAAGAAGGACAACAACCGGGAACCGTATGACCGCTCGAAAATTGAGGGCGGTATCCTGCGCGCCTGCCATAAGCGCCCGGTTTCCGTGAACCAGATCAAGCACGCGGTGGACGAGATCGAGACGGAGATATTCGACCGCGAGGAGAAGGAAATCTCCAGCCGCGAGATCGGCGAGCTGGTCATGGACAAGGTGAAGGATCTCGACGCGGTTGCCTATGTGAGATTCGCCTCCGTTTACCGCGAGTTCAAGGACGTCGAGACATTCATGGACGAGCTGGGCAAGGTTCTGCAGAACCAGAACGAGAAAAAGGATAAGGCGAAGAAGGCGGCGACTTGAACCATACAGATGATAGAAAAAAGAACGCCGCAGATGACAGGACAGTCTGCACCGGGACAGCCCGTACCGCGATCAGCGGCAGAACTGCGGTCTACGGCCTTCTGGGGCATCCTGTGGCGCATACGTTTTCTCCCCTGATTCACAACACACTGGCGGAGCTGACCGGGGAAAACCTTGTTTATGAAGCTTTTGACGCCGCTGCTGCGGAGGATGTGGAAGCCGCGGTGAAGGGAGCCTTCGCACTGAATATTCAGGGCCTGAATGTGACCGTACCCTACAAGCAGGCGGTGATCCCGTATCTGGAATCACTGGACCCGGCGGCGGAGAAGATCGGAGCGGTGAATACCCTGGTGCGGACGGAGCACGGCTACCGCGGATACAATACAGACTATACAGGGCTGAAAAAGGCCCTTGAACGGAACAACGCTTCCGTAACAGGCGAGGATGTCGTCCTCATCGGGGCGGGCGGCGCCGCGAGGGCTGCGGCCTTCCTGTGCGGCTTTGACAGGGCGAAGAGTCTCACTATCCTGAACCGTACGCCGGCGCACGCGCAGAGCCTTGCGGACGCGGTCAGTGCTTCGTTCCCGGAACTGCCGGTCAGAGTCCACGCACTTTCGGAAGCGGGCAGGCTGGAGGGCACGGGCTATATTGCCATCCAGTGTACGAAGGCAGGCCTTGCGCCTGACACGGAAAGCACACCGGTTGCGGACGAGCGCTTTTTCAAAAAGGTAAAGTTCGCCTACGACGCGATTTACAACCCGGAGGATACGCTGTTTCTCAGAATGGTCCGCGAAGCCGGCGGCAGGGGTGCCTGCGGAATCGAAATGCTGCTGTATCAGGCATTGGCGGCGTATGAGCTGTGGACGGGAACCCGGCCGGACGAGAACGCCGCGGAAGCCGTGAAGCAGGCCCTGCGGAACTATCTGCATCCGCGGCAGTGCTGAGCGGCCGCGGATCCGCCCCGGAGGAAGCAGCGGACGAAAGACGCCGCGGACTGAAAGGATGCCGGAGTCAAAATAAAATGGCATACACCGGATGGATAATGACAGACTGAAAAACTACATTCTGGTTGGCTTCATGGGATCCGGCAAAACAAGGATCGGCAGGGAGCTGGCGAAGATGGCGGACATGACATTTTACGATACCGACGAGCTGATTGAAAAAGCGGCAGGAAAGAAGATCCGTCAGATTTTCAGGGAAGAGGGAGAGGCCTCGTTCCGCGAAAGAGAGACGAAGCTTATCCGCGGCCTCGTGGATGCTCATTCCGAAGGAGGCGTCTATTCCACGGGCGGAGGGCTTGCCATGCGGGAGGAAAACCGGAAACTCCTGCACCAGCTGGGGACCGTCATTTTCCTCGATATTGATTTTGACACGGCCTGGTCGAGACTGCAAAACGACACGAAGCGGCCGCTCCTGCAGACACCGGACCGCGCAGGGACAATCCTAAGGCTCCTGGATGAGCGAAGGCCGCTGTACCTCGACGCGGCAGACCTTATCGTCCGGGCAGATAATACGGCACCGCGGCACAAGGTGAAGGAAATCCTGACACGGTCAGCACAGGCAGGCAAGAGTGACTGACAGGGTCTTTTGTCCCCAATGCCACGGAATAATGAGCAAGCATATGGGATGAATGCCAGCGGGCGCAGACATTCCGCATTAAGGAGGAATATGAAAATTCTGATCATCAACGGACCGAACCTGAATTTTCTCGGTATCCGCGAGAAGAAGATATACGGCACGGAAAGCTATAACACGCTTGTACAGCAGATCCAGGAACATGCGGCACAGATCGGCGCGGAAGCCGAGGTGTGGCAGTCCAATCACGAGGGAGCCATCATCGACAAGCTGCAGGAAGCCTATTACGATGAGGAGCTGTCCGGGCTTGTCATCAACCCGGGCGCCTATACGCATTACAGCTATGCCATTCATGACGCGTTAAAGAGCGTCTTCGTGCCGAAGGTGGAGATTCATATCTCCGATATCAACGCGCGCGAGGAGTTCCGCAGGGTTTCCGTCACTGCCCCTGCCTGCGACCATCAGATCGTGGGACACGGCCTGCAGGGATACCTGGAAGCCATGGACTGGATCGCGGCGATGGCGAAGGTGAAAAAGTCTTGAAAATCACCGGCCGGATGTGTATTATGATTCAGTAATTGTGCAATAAATTTTCCAGGAGGAAACAACTATGATCTCTGCTAGCGAATTCAGGAACGGCATAACCATCGAGAAGGATGGTCAGGTACTGGAGATTGTTGAATTCCAGCACGTAAAGCCCGGCAAAGGTTCCCCTTTCGTAAGAACGAAATTAAAGGATATCATCAACGGCGGTGTCACTGAGACAACGTTCCGTCCTACGGAGAAATTCCCTCAGGCGCACGTCGAGAAGAAGGACTACCAGTATCTGTACAAGGACGGAGATCTCTACACTTATATGGATACCGAGACATACGAGCAGGTTTCGCTCGGACCCGACATCGTCGGAAACAACATGGATTTCGTGAAGGAGAATGAGCTCGTAAAGCTCGATTCCTATAACGGAAACGTGTTCGCAATTGAGCCCCCGATGTTCGTGGAGCTGGAGATCACGGAGACCGAGCCCGGCTTCAAGGGCAACACCGCCACCGGCGCTACCAAGCCCGCGACGGTCGAGACCGGCGCTGAGATCGCTGTTCCGCTGTTTGTCAACATCGGCGACAAGGTCAAGATCGATACCAGAACCGGCGAGTACCTGTCCAGGGCATAAGCCTTCGTTTGGTCAATTCTTCCTGGTGAATCCGGTTAATTCAGGGACAATGGATGATTCCGTTGTCCCTTTTGTTATGCAGTAACTGGTGCTTTAAAGGAGGAATATGAACAGACAGGTAATTCTGGATCAGGTGGTGTTGACGGTACTGGATCTTGGGAGGAATCAGAAGCTTCTGACGCAGCTGCCGCATGAAATTGTGGAAAATCTGGCACTTGCGGCGTGCCTGATGCCGGGTGTGAGGGACGCGGACGAGGACCCCCATGACGGTTCTCCCGAGTTCATCACGTATAATGACCTGTTCCTTCTGGGAGTCGGGAAGGAGGAGCTGCTGCAGCGCGCCCTGGACAACAGCGTCCGCTGCCTGCAGCCGCAGTTTGAGTCCCTGGTTTCGAAGCTCGGCATGAATCTTCCGGAGAGTCAGTTCCCGCCGGTTTTCGTCCTGACGAATCAGTACGCGCTGTACGGGGCTGCCTGCGTTTTCTACCCGGGACTTCTGGCGAAGATTGCACGGCTCCTCGGCGGTGACTTTTACATCGTGCCTAGCTCCATTCATGAGGTGCTGATCCTGCCGGTGGACGCGCCGGGCATCGCTGCCCTGCACAGTGCGCAGCTCGAGGCAAACCGCCTGCCGGATCCGGAATTCCGCGATATCCTGAATGATGACGTCTACCGGTATTTTACGGAGGATGAGGAGCTCCGGCTCGTGCAGGTGAACGCAGAAGAGCCGGAATGCGCGGAATTTACGCTGTCCGGCTTTACAAAAGAATCGGGCAGCGGTAGAATACCGGATTGTACAGGAAATCGTTGAAGAGACGAGTAGGATTTCACGAAACAGACAGAGAAGGGTGCGGAAGGATCACTTCCACCGGCTGAGAGCACCCGATGCGGGACGAAATCTGAAAACCAGCTCCGAGAGGCCCCAATCCGGTCCGGTGATTCCGTTATCATCATGAAAGTGATGCTGCAGCTGCAGCATAAGCAGGGTGGAACCGCGTATGAAGCTACGTCCCCGCAGTACATTCAATGTGCTGCGGGGATTTTCTTTGCGGAGAAAACATGCCGGGGCGGCAAATACGACGCTTTGGCAGCTGCTCTTCATCGCAGGCCCGATGCGGCCGGGATGAAAGCACACATTTTCCGGGTATTCCCTGCAGACCCGGAAGCAATTTCACGGATCCCGCCGGTTGCGGGCACATCCGCAGTGCCGGTCATCAGAGCCGGCAGAAAGGACATTTATCATTATGGACAAGGAACAGTATCTTGCGGTGTATCGTCATTCCCTGGCGCACATTCTGGCCAAGGCGGTGATCGAGATCTACGGTAAGGATGTGCAGTACGCCATCGGACCGCAGATCGAGGACGGCTTCTATTACGACTTCGTTCTTCCGGAGGGGAAGACCATCACGGAAGCGGATTTCAAGGCGATCGAGGACAGGATGCATGAAATCCTGAAGAGGAAGGAAGCGTGGACCCGGAAGGAGGTCTCCCGGGAGGAGGCGCTGCAGATTTTCAGGGATCAGAAATTCAAGATCGAGCTCATCAACGACCTTCCCGCGGATGAGAAGCTGACGGTTTACTACACGGGCGATGATTACGCGGATCTGTGCCGCGGCCCGCACGTTGAGAACTCCCAGGACCTTCTGTCCGCCGCGTTCAAAATTCATTCCTGCTCCATGGCTTACTGGAGAGGCGACGAGCACCGCGACCACATGCAGCGCGTTTATGCGTACGCCTATCCTACGAAGGATGAGTTAAAGCAGCACATCAAACAGATCGAGGAAGCGAAGGAGCGCGACCACAAGAAGATCGGCGCCCAGCTCGAGCTGTTCATGTTCAACGAGACCGCTCCCGGCATGCCTTACTGGCTGCCCCGCGGCTGGAAGATGTATAAGGCACTCCTTGCGTACAGCCGTGAGGTACAGGAGAGACACGGCTACACGGAGATTGCGGCGCCCCTCATCAACAACAAGAAGCTGTGGCTTGTTTCCGGACACTGGGCACACTACCTCAACAACATGTTCATCGTTCCCGGAATGGACGGCTACACGAAGGCGGATGCCGACATTGCGGACGTTGTGGAAAACCTGAAGGACGGGAACGCGCCGAAGAAGAATGTAAAGATTGAAGCCGGCTCCGTCATCTACAACCGCGAGAACATGGACACCATGGCGGCAAAGCCCATGAACTGCCCGAACGCCATGATGACCTACAAGAGGAAGAACCGCTCCTACAAAGAGCTGCCGATCCGCTACTCCGAGTACGATGTCCTGCACAGGAAGGAGAAGTCCGGACAGATGAACGGACTGTTCCGCGTACAGGAATTCCGTCAGGATGATGACCACACCTTCGTCATGGAGTCCCAGATCAAGTCCGAGATCGCGGACATCATCTCCATTGCGGATGAGATCTACAAGACGTTCGGCGTCACCTACCGCGCGGAGCTGTCCACGAGACCGGACGACTACATGGGCGACATCGAGGCCTGGAACCAGGCCGAGGCGGATCTCAAGGAAATCCTGGACGAAAAATACGGCAAGGGCGGCTACGAGATCAACGAGGGCGACGGCGCCTTCTACGGCCCGAAGATCGACCTTCAGATCAAGGACGCCATCGGAAGGGAATGGCAGTGCGGCACGATCCAGCTGGATTTCCAGCTGCCGCATAACTTCGGGCTGACCTACACGGCGGAGGACGGCTCCAGCAAAATGCCGGTTGTCATCCACCGCGCGATTTACGGTTCCCTCGAGCGCTTCATCGGCATCATCATCGAGAATTTCAAGGGCAACTTCCCGTTCTGGCTGTCTCCTTACCAGGTCGGCATCGTTCCGATCCGTACGGAGCACAACGCCTACGCGAAGAAGGTTGCCGACCTGCTGCAGGCGAACGGCATCCGCACCGAGGTCAACTACTCCGATGACAACATGAAGACCAAGATCAAGACGTTCAAGAATTACAAGGACCCTTACATCCTCGTGCTGGGCGACAAGGAGGCTGCTGAAAATACAGTTTCCATCAACATCCGCGGCAACAAACAGCTCAACAATGTTCCGCTCGATCGCTTCCTCGACCTGTGCGACCAGATGGTGGAGGAGCACAGCCTCGAGCTCATCGACACCCTCGAGTGATCCTTGAAAAACCCTTGGTTGTGTGGTAAATTGAACACGTCGCGGTACGAAGGATTTCTCGTCCCGCAACTTTTGCGCTTGTAGTCTAATGGATAGAACATCGGCCTCCGACGCCGTCGATGCAGGTTCGATTCCTGTCAGGCGCATACTCCGAGCCATGCCTTACCGGCATGGCTCTTTGTGTACGCGACAAAACAGGGGTTATTTGATAAAATGCAGGGAAGGGTATTGTGATTACCCGGACGAGGGGACAGCACGGGGCTCTCCCCCAAAACACAGGGAAACTATATGGCTTCTGATTTCAAGAGCTTACTGGATAAAGTAAACCTGCCCGGCAGCGGCAAAAACACCGCCGGCGGAAAACGCTCCGCCGGAAAATCCTCCGTGGGAAAATCCTCCGGCAGGAAAAGCTCCGGAAGAAAACGCTCCGGCAGGAAACGGAAAAACATGCCGGGCAGCGAATATACCTTCGATGACCTTGTCTATTACACGAAGCGATACGTCTCCCGTCACATGAAGGTCATCATGCCGGTGGTGCTGCTTGTCTGCGTTGTCGTGACGGTGGGCATTGCCCTCATCACGCACCGCAATCACCCGAATGAGGTGGCGGCGGGCGCGGCAAGCGAGGAGACGGAAAATCTTCCGCTTGAGAAGGACGCCTACCCGGATGTCAACGCACTGTTCAAGACCTATTATGACGCCATGGCAGGCGGGGATACGGACACGATTGAATCCATCAGCACGAAGATGTCCGGCGAGGAGAAGATCCGCGTCCGGGAGCTCTCGGTCTTCATCGATACCTATCCGGTGATTGAGGTCTATACCAAAAAGGGACCGGTTGAAAATTCCTACGTCTGCTTCGTCTACAACAAGCTGAAGTTCGAGGGACATGACTGGGAAATCCCCGGCCTGCAGACGATGTACGCTGCGCCCAGGGAGGACGGAACACTTTACATCGACAACGATGACCAGGATGACGCGACGGCGGACTACATCAACACGGTTTCGCTCGATGATGATGTCGTAGACCTGAACAATCAGGTGACCGCGGAGTATAACGAGCTCCTTGCGGCGGATCCGTCCATTACCGAATACCTGAATGAGCTTTCCGCCAACATCGACGTCAGTGTCGGACAGGCGCTGGCGACCATGGTTTCAACGGAAGGAGATACCTCAGACAGTGAAACAGGCAGCGGCACCTTCGTCATGGCGACGGACGTCGTCAATGTCCGGGACAGCGATTCCACGGACGGCAACAAGATCGGCGCAACGAAGAAGGGCAGCACCTACGAGCTGATCCGGGATGAGGGTAACGGCTGGTACAGCATCATCTATAACGGACAGAAGGCCTATGTCAAGGCGGAATATTTCACAACCGTGGACATGTCAGAGGGAGATGACTCCGGCAGTGCCTCCACGCAGGATGCGGCGGAAGCGGATTCCTCGTCTGAGGCATCAGACGGAGCAGATTCCGGAGGCTCCGGCAGCAGCTCCGCCAATGTCACGAAGGCGGTTGTCAACCAGGACGGAGAAGGCGGCGTTGCGATCCGCGACAAGGCTTCCACAGACGGGACGTTTCTGACGTCCGTCAATCCGGGGGATACGCTGAGCGTCGAGAGCTATGACAAGGACGGCTGGTCGAAGGTCAGAACGGGCGGCATCGAGGGCTATATCAAGTCGGAATTCATTGACCCGCAATAGGGATAGCAGGGGATGGATTCAGAAAGTGACGCCGATGCGTCACTTTCATGAATACGAACCCGGCTGAAAGCGCCGTGTTCGGTTGATCATACGCGTGAAACCGCCTCCGCGGAT
>ONEK01000008.1:112773-144650 GCA_900316855.1 uncultured Lachnospiraceae bacterium
TGAATACGAACCCGGCTGAAAGCGCCGTGTTCGGTTGATCATACGCGTGAAACCGCCTCCGCGGATTTCACGCGATGGATGCCTGCTGACGCAGGCATATAGAGGTGGCTATGGGAAAGATCAATGTTGCGATTATGGGCACAGGAAACATGGCGTCAGTGATGACGCGCACGCTCAGGAAGGTGCGCGGCGTCCGCCTGTACGCGGTGGCTTCACGGACACTGAACAAGGCTGCGGACTTCGCGAAGCAGTACGGCTTTAAAAAGGCGTACGGCAGCTACGAGGAGCTGGTGGAGGACGACAGGGTCGGCCTCGTGTATATCGCGACACCGCACTCGGAGCACTATTCGAACGCAAAGCTCTGCATTGAAAAAGGCAGGGCGGTTCTTGTGGAGAAGGCCTTCACTGCCAACGCGAAGCAGGCGAAGGAGCTCATTGCGCTTGCGGAAGAAAAGCAGGTATTCCTTGCGGAAGCAATCTGGGTCCGCTACATGCCCTTCGTCAGGAAAATGAAGGATGTGCTCGATTCCGGCATCATCGGAAAGCCCGTCATGCTGACGGCAAACCTTGGCTACGATGTTCATACATCTGCCCGCATGAGGGAGCCGGAGCTTGCGGGAGGGTCACTGCTGGATCTCGGAATCTATCCCATCAGCTTTGCCTCCATGATGTTCGGCGACGACGTGCTGAAGATCAGCGCCGCCTGCTCCTATACGGACAAGCACGTGGATGAACAGGATACCTGCACGTTCGTTTACCGCGACGGGAAGGTAGCCAGCCTGTCCGCGACAATGCTGGGACTAAGCGACCGGCAGGGCGTCATAACCGGCACACGGGGCTATATGGTTGTCCAGAACATCAACAACTTCGAGACCCTGACCGTTTACGACAATACGTATAAGCGGGTTGCCTATTACAAGCGCCCGAGACAGAAGACAGGCTACGAATATGAGATACAGGCCTGCGTGAAGGCCCTGAAGGAGGGACGGACCGAGTGTGAGGAGATGCCGCACAGCGAGACGGTCCGCATCCTGCAGATGATGGACTATATCCGCGCACAGCTCGGTATTGTTTACCCGTTTGAGAAGCCGGAGGACATAGGCCTTACGGAAGCGGTAAGGGAAACGGGTGCGATTGAGGAGAAGCAGGCGGAAACCGCAGCGGCGGGGGAACAGGATGCCTCCGCTGCGGACGGGCAAAAGCCGATGCAGATCGAGGAAGCGACGACCGAGGCGGATTCCCTGGAGATGATTCCCTCGGACCGGACCCTTGCGGGATCGGTGGTTGTTCCCTTTGAGGAAATCGGCGGGGAACTGCATGAGAAAGGCGCCGTGGGCCCGGAGAACCCGCGGACGGCCGGAATGTCCGGCGCGGAGGCTCCGGAGGAAACCGGAGAATCCGCTCCTGCCGGCGCACCGGATACGGCCAGGACAGGGGCGGAGCCGGAAACTCCTGCCGGGCAGGAATGATGGCGGAACGGGTTATTGTCGGGATGTCGGGAGGCGTGGACAGCTCCGTCGCGGCATACCTTCTGAAGCAGCAGGGCTATGACGTCATCGGTGTGACCATGCAGGTCTGGGACGCGTCCTGCTCGCTGCAGATGGAGCGCGAGGGCGGCTGCTGCGGGCAGAGCGCGGTCGATGACGCGAGACGCGTCTGCGGTGTTCTCGGCATTCCCTATTACATCATGGGTTTCCGGGATATTTTCCAGAAGCAGGTTATTGATTACTTTGTCCGGGAATATATTGACGGCAGGACGCCGAATCCCTGCATTATGTGCAACCGCTATGTGAAGTGGGAGGCACTTCTGCGGAAGGCGCGTGAAATCGGCGCGGAATATATCGCAACGGGCCATTATGCCCGGGTGGAGCGGCTGGAAAACGGACGGTACGTTGTCCGCAGCTCCGTGACGGCCGCGAAGGACCAGACCTACGCGCTGTACCGGCTGACCCAGGATCAGCTGGCACACACGCTGATGCCGGTCGGGGATTACCACAAGGACGAGGTGCGCCGGATCGCACTGGAACAGCACCTTCCTGTGGCACACAAGCCGGATTCCGAGGAAATCTGCTTCGTCACGGACGATGACTACGCGGGGTATCTGGACCGCAATGCAGGGGACCGGGTTCCGCCCGCGGGGAGGTTTGTCTATAAGGACGGGACGGATCTCGGACCGAATAAGGGCATCACGCATTACACAATCGGGCAGAGGAAGCATCTTGGTATCAGTGCAGGGCATCCTGTTTTCGTGACGCGGATTGACGCGAAGACGAATACGGTCGTCATCGGGGAGGATGAGGATGTCTACGGGGACACGCTTGTGTGTGACCACCTGAATTTCATGTCTGTTCCTGACCTTGCTGCAGGGGAGCAGCGGGAGGTGTCCGCGAAGATCCGCTATGGGCACAGGAGTGCGCCGGCGGTCATTGAGAAGACAGGCGAAGACGAGATCACGTGTCACTTTCACGAAAAGGTGCGCGCCATCACGCCGGGGCAGTCGGCTGTGTTCTACGAGGGGGAACATATCCTCTGCGGCGGGCTGATCCGGTAGATTCAATACGCGCGCGTCTCGCGCTGGTTATGATTTCCATGATGACGCGTGCTGTCCGGGACAGGTGGCCGCCTGCGGACGCCTCGCGGCTCTGTGTCACAGCGGGTGGGGTTCCGGCTTGCGGCGGCGGAAGGTGAGGTATTCGCGGAAGCCGATTTGTTTCAGGAGTGATGCCGCGCGGTCAAATCCGAAGCCGACCCCGTCCGGTGTGTGCGCGTCGGCGCCGATGGTAATGAGGCGGCCGCCCAGTTCATAGTATCTTGCCAGTACGGCTTTTCCCGGATTCGTCTCGGGAAAGCCTTTTTTATATGCCTGCGTATTGACTTCAAGCGCTTTGCCGTGGTCAATGAGAAGCTGCAGGAGGGGATCGATGAGATCTGCGTTCCCGCGGTAATAGAATCCGGCCGTCCGTTCCGGTGTACTGCCGTCAGCACACTGCGGGCCGTAGCGCAGGACGTAGTCCAGGTGTCCGTAGGAATCAAACAGGTCGATGCAGGTGCGCACGTTTTCAAGCGACTGGGCAAAGTATTCGCGGAAGGCTTCCCCGGCGCTGCGGCCCGCGAAATAGGAATCGTAGTAGGGATCCATCCGCCTCACGGAGTGCGTGGAGCCGATGATGTAGTCGTAGCCGGGATGGGAGGAGACATAGGAAGCGAGCTCCTCCTTCAAAGAGGAGACGAGTCCCAGCTCGACGCCGAAGCGCAGATCAATGCCGCCGTATTGCTCCTGCAGCTCCAGAAATTTCCGATGATATCGCTCATAGTCAAAATCAAACCGCAGCCGGTCCGCGGGCGGATCGTTGAGGTAGGGTGTATCGAGGTCGAGATGCTCCGTGAAGCAGATGAGCTTAAGGCCTTTGCGGAACGCGGCCCGGATCTGCTCCTCCATCGGGGTGTCGGAATCCGCGGAAAACGACGAATGCATATGAGTGTCAGCAAGGATCGGCATGGTAAACTCCGTATAATATCTGCGCCTGCGCCGGCAGGCTGCGAAGGCAGGGGCAAACAGGGAAGGGTTTTCTCCGGCAGCCGGTCTGCCCGGTACCGCGGCACAGGTTCATGATACGCATCGGCGGAAGGTTTCGCAAATACTTCCCTTACCGCTGTAAAAATATCTTGAAAAAGAAAGGGCAAGATAGTAGACTATAAACGCTGACAAAAATTTATCAATGTTTACTCAAGCAAACAATTTTTAGGAGGATTCTAAAAACATGGCAGATGTAAGAGTAGCAATCAATGGTTTTGGCCGTATCGGCCGTCTTGCATTCAGACAGATGTTCCAGGCTCCCGGCTATGAAGTCGTTGCAATCAACGATCTGACAAGCCCTGATATGCTTGCATATCTCCTGAAGTATGACACCACTCATGGTCCTTACAACGGAACGGTTACCGCAGGTGAGGATTCCATCACTGTCAACGGCAAGGAAATCAAGATCTACAAGGAGAAGGATGCTGCTGATCTTCCCTGGAAGGATCTCGATATCGATGTAGTTCTGGAGTGCACAGGCTTCTATACCTCCAAGGAGAAGTCCATGGCTCACATCAACGCAGGCGCAAAGCATGTCGTTATTTCCGCTCCTGCAGGAAATGATCTCAAGACCATCGTTTACAATGTAAACCACAAGACCCTGACTGCTGATGACCAGATCATCTCCGCTGCATCCTGCACCACGAACTGCCTTGCTCCCATGGCTAAGGCTCTCAATGACCTGGCTCCCATCAAGTCCGGTTTCATGACCACGGTTCACGCTTATACCGGTGACCAGATGATCCTCGACGGACCTCAGAGAAAGGGCAACAAGAGAAGGTCCAGAGCAGGCGCGCAGAACATCGTTCCCGCTTCCTCCGGAGCTGCAAAGGCAATCGGCCTTGTTCTTCCTGAACTGAACGGCAAGCTCAACGGTGCTGCTCAGCGTGTTCCTGTACCGACCGGCTCCACCACTATTCTGGATGCTGTTGTTACCGGTGCTGTTACCGTTGATCAGGTTAACGCAAAGGCCAAGGAAGAGGAGACCGAGTCCTTCGCATACAACGAGGATGAGATCGTTTCCTCCGATATCATCAACAGCACTGCAGGCTCGATCTTCGATGCTACGCAGACCAAGGTTCTTCCTATGGAGAACGGCGACACTCTGGTACAGGTTGTTTCCTGGTATGATAACGAGAACTCCTACACAAGCCAGATGGTTCGTACCATTAAGTACTTCGGTTCTCTGATCTCCAAATAAGACTTCGCAGTCTGATGGGGCCAAAGACCGTGTCAAACGGAACGAATAAGACTTAACAGTGAGGTCCGGTGCCTTTTATGGGCCCCGGACCTTTCTTAATGACCGGAACGGGAAATTTTCCGCCGGGAACCATGATAACAAGTGAGGTATATAAAATGGCTGGTTTAAACAAACTGACTGTTGACGACATTGACGTAAAGGGCAAAAGAGTCCTGTGCAGATGTGACTTCAACGTACCGCTGAAGAACGGTGAGATCACGGACGACAACCGTATCGTAGCTGCCCTTCCTACGATTAAGAAGCTTGTCGCGGACGGCGGCAAGGTCATCCTCTGTTCTCACCTCGGCAAGATCAAGACCGAGGAGGACAAGCCCTCCAAGACGCTTGCACCGGTTGCGAAGAGACTGTCCGAGCTGCTGGGTCAGGACGTGAAGTTCGCGGCGGATCCCGAGGTTGTCGGCGCCAACGCACGTGCTGCGGTTGCTGCCATGAAGGACGGCGATGTTGTCCTGCTGGAGAACACCCGTTACCGCGCAGAGGAGACCAAGAACGGCGAGCAGTTCTCGAAGGATCTGGCTTCCCTTGCGGACGTATTCGTAAACGACGCGTTCGGCACCGCGCACAGGGCACACTGCTCCAACGTCGGCGTTACGCAGTATATCAACGGCCCTCACGCTGTCGGCTATCTGATGCAGAAGGAGATCAAATTCCTCGGCCAGGCAGTGGAGAATCCGGTTCGTCCTTTCGTAGCAATCCTCGGCGGCGCCAAGGTTGCGGACAAGCTGAACGTGATTTCCAATCTGCTGGAGAAGTGTGACACGCTGATCATCGGCGGCGGCATGGCTTATACCTTTGAGAAGGCACTCGGTCATGAGATCGGCACCTCCCTCGTGGATGAGACGAAGATTGACTACTGCAGGGAGATGATCGAGAAGGCGAAGAAGCTGAACAAGCAGCTGCTGCTTCCTGTTGACGCGGTCACGACCGATCACTTCCCGGATCCCATCGATGACGCGGGTATCCAGACCACGACCGTCGACATCGACAAGATTCCCGCGGACCGCATGGGCATGGATATCGGACCGAAGACGATCGCTCTGTACAAGGAAGCGGTTGCCGGCGCGAAGACGGTTGTATGGAACGGACCGATGGGTGTGTTCGAGAACCCGGTTCTGTCCAATGGTACGAGAGAGGTAGCACAGGCTCTCGCAGATTCCGACGCGACGACGATCATCGGCGGCGGCGATTCGGCTGCAGCTGCGAACCAGATGGGCTTCCACGATAAGATTTCGCATATCTCGACTGGCGGCGGTGCTTCGCTGGAGTTTCTGGAAGGCAAGGAGCTGCCGGGCGTTGCGGCCGCGGACGATAAGAACTGATTCATGACGCGTGCTGTCCGTGACAGGTGACCGTCCTGCGGGCGCCTCGCGGCTCTGGCCGCTGCCCAGCGGTACTAAGATCCCTGGGAAACGGGATCAAGTACCGGGGCAGCTCTAAGCCGCAGTCCCGGTCATCCTGCCCCGTCACGCACGCTGATTGAGATTGTATTCATGACGCGTGCTGTCCGGGGCACCTGCCCAGGACAGCGCTACTGATAAATTTTGGAGGATAGAACAATGGCAAGAAGGAAGATTATCGCCGGAAACTGGAAGATGAACGAGACTCCCAGTGAGGCAAAGGCTCTGGTTGAGCTTCTGAAGGATAAGGTGAACAATCCCGATGTGGACGTGGTTTACTGCGTGCCCGCAGTGGATCTGGTTCCGGTTGTCGAGGCAACGAAGGGAACGAATGTCGAGGTCGGTGCCGAGAATATGTACATCGAGGAGAAGGGTGCCTTCACGGGCGAAATTTCTCCGAACATGATCGTGGATGCCGGTGCGAAGTACGTGATCATCGGCCACTCCGAGAGGCGTCAGTATTTCAAGGAGGATGACGCTTTCCTGAACAAGAAGGTTCTGAAGGCTTTCGAGCATGGTCTTACACCGATTCTGTGCTGCGGCGAGACGCTGGAGCAGAGAGAGTCCGGTGTGACGCTTGACTGGATCCGTCTGCAGATCAAGTCTGACCTGCAGGGCGTGACGAAGGAGCAGGCTGCTTCCATGGTCATTGCCTACGAGCCGATCTGGGCGATCGGAACGGGCAAGACCGCGACGGCTGATCAGGCTGAGGAGGTCTGCAAGGCAATCCGTGATACGATTGCGGAAATCTACGATACCGACACGGCTGAGAAGATCCGCATCCAGTACGGCGGCTCCATGAAGCCCTCCAACTGCAAAGAGCTTCTGGCAAAGCCGGATATCGACGGCGGTCTGATCGGCGGCGCGTCCCTGAAGGCTGATTTTGCGGATATCGTGAACTACAACAAATAAGCAGGCGCAAACCGGCAAACCATAAAGCTGGAATGACCCTCTGCAGGCGGGATGTCTGCGGAGGGTTATATTTGTCAAAGAGCGCAGCTGTGGTTATACAGCCGGGTGACCTGCCAATACTTTTGACACCCTGATCTTTGTACTGAAAGAAGACACGGTGAAGAGAGCGGTGAATCAGGTCTGAGCCTGACAGGGCATCATGCTGTCTGATACAAGTCATCCAGAGAGATCAGCAGGACACCGTTCTGAATGCAGTGATCAAGCAGCCAGTCTGAGAAGCCGGATTTTGAGAACAGAAGGAACTGAACGGTTCTGTAGTGTGAGTCAATCAGGCCGTCTCTGTCTTTCAGACTGTCATAAACTGTTTTATCCAGCAGCTCGTTTTTAAATTTGCACTCTCCCAGTACCGCAGTGTGATCCATGGGATCGATGCCTACGACATCAATATCAGTCTGCTCTCTTCTGGCAGGATTTGTGCCCCACCATGTCCCAACGCGCATGATATCCGCATTCAGCTTACCTCTTATACTGAGCATCAGAGTATAAGAGCGGCACATGGATTCAAAGATCCCTCCCATATATTCGTCAAGCCGGGGCTTTACATACTTCTGATAGTAGATCTGACCCCTGCCCATTTCAATGAAATCTATAGCGTCAGGTATGAAACGATACCAGAAGCGGAACATTCCGTCCGACAGTACGTATTGAATTTTCTTCTTGTTATTCTCTTCCGTGATGGCCGTGCGCCTCTGAACAATACCTGTCGTGATCAGATTCTGTATCAACACAGACGCCATTGGCGCGGACATATGAGACTCGTCTGCGATATCCTGCAGCCTGACCTTGCCCGAGGCAGCGGCACCAATTACGGCGCTGTACGATGCAACATTACGGAATTCCTGCGTCAGGAGATTCCGGGGCTCTTCATACAGGTATCCACTCCTGGAGAAATACAGGCTGACAATATTGTCGTCAATATTCCTGGTGGGATCAATGAGTGAGAGATACTTCGCTATCCCACCAGTGACTCCGTAGCAGATCGCCTTGTCCTCAGCAGAATAGTCCGGTACGAATTCGGCGGCCTCCTGATATGAGAATGGTTGCAGCTGCAGCTGCGCTGTTCTTCGACCGAAAAGAGGACTTTTCTCACTCAGAACCTTCTTCTCCATGAAGCTGATGGATGAGCCACTGATGATCAGGAAAATATTTCGATGCTGCCAGTCACTGTCAATAATGTTCTGCAGGATCGACAGAGTTGATGGATTGGGTTCTGCCAGATAGGGGAATTCGTCGATAACCACAACTATCCTCTGCTGTTCAGATCGTTTGGAAATAAAAGCACAGGCGTCCTCAAATGTGGTGAAGGACATTGAACCCTGGTCATCTGTCAGATTCTCCATGATTCTCCGGCTGAACAGGAGCAGATTTTTCTCCAGTGTATCTTCAATAGCAGTGTAGAATACAGAGGGTCTGCCCCTGAGGAATTCGGTGAGCAGAGTGGACTTCCCGACCCGCCTCCTTCCATACAGAACCAGCATCTGGAAATCGTTCTTGCTGTAAAGTGCCTCCAGAGTATTCAGTTCGTCTTTTCTTCCAATGAATCTTGTCATAATCACAGCCCAAATTATTAAAACACAATTTATTAAACCATGATTTAATTATAATTGATTCGGCGAAGAAAACAACACCAACTTGAGAATGTACGCGGGTGTGAAGACGGCCGGAGAGAGCTATGACTCAGATCTGAGTCATAGCTCCTGCCCGCAGCAGTACCCGCAGGGATTGCAGATGGTGCTGCTAAGGAGTAAAGTTGTTGCGAAACAAGCCGATAGCCATCACATCTCTGGCTTTTCTTTTACACACCCAACCTACATTTGCTTTACGCTATCACCCGGGTCATGATAAAAATTTTGCTGAAAATTCACATTCTTCGTCTGCGGATGCTGTAAAATAGGAGCCTGTGTGTGACAGGCGGGCTGTTGACTCAGGATCTGTCGCGTGAAACCTCCTTCGCGGATATCACGCGATGTAGAACCACCAAAAGCCGCTGATGCGGCTTCCAGTGAATACGAGATGGATTTCTTCGGAATCATCTCGGGAGCGCAACACGAAATTGCCTTTGCAAATTTCGTGCTGCAGGTCTGCGGGCGCAGGTATTAAAGGTAAGTTCAATTCGGTAAGAGCCCGCGGAAGCGGGCATTGAGACAGGCATGGAAAACGAAACGAAAACCGGTGCGAGGACGCCGGATGAAAAACTGGATCCCGGGATTCGGGAGGAATTAAAGGATTCCGTCCGGGATATCCTGGACGAAGCGAAGACGGAAGCGGAACCGGAGCTGATCGATGATGTTCCGGAAGGCCTTGGCGAGTTTGCGGAGCCGGGAGCCGAACCGGACGGCGCATTGTATGGCAGTGATGGCTCGTTCACGGACGAGGGAGTACAGGGCTGTCAGGACTGGACGGATTCCCGCTTGGGATCGGCAGCAGGCGGCACATTTGCAGATGGTGAAGCCGCGGCTGGTGAGCCATCCGCAACGGACGGGATGGAGGAGGATCTGTATGAGGGCGAAGTGCACCCTCAGGACGAGTCTGCCTTCGGCAATATGGAGGACAAGATCTATCAGAATACGGACTACTCCCTGAAGGATGTCATGGAGGAGCAGAGTGCAGAGCGCAGTCCTGAAAGCGGCCGGGGCGCGGATGCCGGCAGAGGGCGGGAGCCTCGTGATTTCAGGGATGGCGAACCGCTTCGTCGAAAGAACGCAGATTCTGCCGCCGCAGGACATGGAAGAGAGACAGCAGCGGATGGGCGGGAGGAACGGAAGCGCTACCGCCGCGCAGATGAATATGAGGAGGTGCGTCCTGTCCGGGACAGCGCGGAGCATCGTGAGACGGGATACCGGAAGACGGAACCGCGCAGAGAGGGAAGGCCGGCAGCGGATCAGGCAGAGGCGGAAGGTACCAGGGAACGCAGGAAATCTGCCCGCACTGCGGAACGGGATGAAACGGGAAGGATGACAGAGCGGGAACGCCGCCGCGAAAAGGTGCCGGACAGGAAAGTCACGGAGACGGACGAGAGGCGCCTGCGCCGTGAGGAAACGGATTCCGGCAGAAAACGGGAACAGGAGAAGGAAAGCAGGGTCAGGAAGGAACGGGCTTCCAAGAAGGAGAGGCTATCGAAGGATTCCGGACCGGAGAAGCGAAGGATGAGAAGAGAGGACGGGAGACAGCTGAAAAGATACTGCCGCAGGGCGGAAGCAGAAGAGGACGCGGAGCTGTTCAGCTATGACGACGGGATGATTGATGACCTGGAGGACGAGCCGGAGGAGGATTACGGCGAACCGGTGAGGAAGGAATCCCGCAGGGAGCGGAAAAGACGCGAGCAGGAGGAGCAGGAGTTCCGGGAATTTCAGGAGTACAAGCGGAACAGGCAGAAGCAGAAGAAAAAGAAGAAGCATAAACGCCTCCTGATTTTCCTGCTGATTCTGCTGCTCATTCTGTCACCGTTCCTGTGGTTTTTGTATA
Organism: uncultured Lachnospiraceae bacterium; assembly: GCA_900316855.1. GTDB lineage: Bacteria > Bacillota > Clostridia > Lachnospirales > Lachnospiraceae > CAG-791. The sequence goes on from ONEK01000008.1 coordinate 123,446, forward strand.
AGCTCGGCGGAATGAACGAGGGTATCTCCCTGCATGACGTGAAGAACGCGATCAGCAAGGAGGTGCAGCAGGACGCGCAGACCGGCAAAATGGCCGGCTATACGAACATTGCGCTGTTCGGCGTGGACTCGACCAACGAGTCGCTGGATTCCGGCAACAACCGTTCCGACGTCATGATCATTGCGTCGATCAGCAAGCTGAGCGGCGATGTGAAGCTGATTTCAGTATACCGGGATACCTATCTGGATATCGGGAACGGCAATTACCAGAAGGCTAATGCTGCTTACGCGTTCGGGGGCCCGGAGCAGGCAGTGCAGATGCTGAACACCAATTTCGACCTCAACATCACGGACTATGTGACCATCGGTTTCGACGGTGTTGCGAGTCTCATCGATGCCGTGGGCGGCGTGGACATCGACGTGCATGAGGATGAGATCGAGCACCTGAACAATTATCAGTCGACCATGGCGCAGGAGCTCGGCATGGAATATGTGCCGGTTACCCAGGCTGGAACGCAGACGCTGACAGGGCTCCAGGCAACGGCGTACTGCCGCATCCGTTACACGGAGGGCGGTGATTTCCAGCGGACGAACCGGCAGAAGGAGGTCCTGACGAAGGCCGTGGACAAGCTGAAGAAGTCCGGGCCTGTCACCATGATGAATGTGGCGAACAGTATGATGTCGAAGATCAAGACCTCGCTGAACCCGGCGGAGATGGCCGCCCTGGCCGCGCAGGCTTTCCGCTTCAATGTCGTGGAAGAGGGCGGCGTTCCCACGGAGGATATGCGGACCGTCGGCTATATCGGTGACCAGTCCTGCGTTATTCCGATCACGCTCTCGTCCAATGTGACCTGGCTGCACGAGGACCTGTTCGGGGATACGGGCTACACGCCGAGCCAGACAGTGCAGGCCATTTCCTCCCAGATCAGCGCCGTGACGGGATATTGACCGGCCCCGGCGTTGTATCAGTGAGACGTCTTGTGGCAGAAGATGGAAATCGTATTTTCCCGCATATACATGCGACGGCAGTTATGCATCACGAAAAAGCCGCGAAGGTGTTTTTCTGTGCAGGATCAGGAGCCGGGGCCTGTGTGCATGCAACCTCGGGAGGGACAGAACACGAGCCCGGAGCCGTGAAGAAAACCTAAACGGCGGAGCGGAAACCGGACGGTCAGGCGAAAACTCATGGGAAAAAGAAAAAGCATCATCGTGATCGGCGCGGGGGCAGCAGGACTGATGGCTGCCTGCGCGGCAGCCGACGAAGGGGCGGATGTCACGGTCATTGAGAAAAATGAAAAAGCCGGGAAGAAGATTTACATCACCGGGAAGGGCAGGTGCAATTTCACCAACGCCTGCGACACAGCTGATTATTTCCGGAATGTGATCTCGAACCCGAAGTTTCTGTACAGCGCTGTCTATGATTTCGACCAGCAGGCCATGATCCGCTTCCTGGAGGACAACGGCTGTCCGACGAAGGTGGAGCGCGGAAACCGGGCTTTTCCGCTCTCGGATCACGCCTCTGATGTGACCAGGGCGCTGACGGATCACCTGAGAAAACACGGCGGAAAAATCCTGTTTCATCAGACGGTAACAAGAATCCTGACGGAACCGGTCCCTGACGGGGATCCACACGATGATACACAGGACAGACCGGAAAGTGCCGGAATACCCGGCGAAGAAAAACGCCGCGCGGTCGGGGTGGAGCTGCCAAACGGAAGGAAGCTGAGGGCGGATGCCGTCATTCTGGCAACTGGCGGAAGGTCCTATCCCTCAACGGGTTCGACCGGAGACGGGTATCGGTTTGCCGGCGAGCTGGGGATGGAGGTGCGGGAGCAGTCTCCCTCGCTCGTGCCGTTTACGGTCCGGGAATCCTGGCCGATGACCCTGCAGGGCCTGTCATTGAAAAATGTGGCGGTGAAGGTTCTGCCCGCAGAGGACACAGATACAGGGGAGAAAGGGAAGCGCCGCGGAGGCCGCAGGCTGAGACCGGTCTACGAGGGCTTCGGGGAGATGCTGTTCACGCATTTCGGCGTCAGCGGTCCGCTGATCCTGTCCGCCTCATGCCATACGGATTTCAGGGAACATCCGGAAGGGTACGTTCTGCACCTCGATCTGAAGCCGGCACTCAGCATGGACCAGCTGGCAGCGCGCATTCAGAGAGAGTTTGAGCTGGCACCGCAGAAGGAATTCGTGAATGCCATCCGGCCGTTATTCCCGGCAAGGCTTTCCGATGTGATGGCGCAGCTGTCGGGGCTCGCCGCTGCTGCTGACGGGACGCCGAGGAAGGCGGTCTCTGTTACGGTGAAGGAGATTCAGGCTTTCGCAGCCTTAGTGAAGAATGTACCGGTCACGCTGACCGGGACCCGGGGCTTTAATGAGGCGATCATCACGCGGGGCGGCATCTGCGTGAAGGAGATCAATCCGTCCAGCATGGAGTCGCGGAGGGTGCAGGGGCTGTATATCGCGGGCGAGGTGATCGATGTGGACGCCTACACGGGCGGGTTCAATCTGCAGATTGCGTGGAGCACAGGGCATCTCGCCGGGGTGAGCGCCGCATCCTGACGCAGCCTTTGGCGAAAGGCAGCGATCCGCGCGGGCGGCTCCCGCCTCGGGCGCTCGGCCCAGCGGTACTAAGGCCCCTGAGGAACAGGGCTTAAGTACCGGGGCTCGCTTACGCCGCGCGTCTTCGCTTCCTTCCGCTCCGGCTGCTGAGCAGTGTTGATTCCAATCGCATTTTCCTTGCGCAGGGCGCAGACTTAGTATATAGTGGCAGATTGTGGCGGGATGCGGCATGCGTCCGCAATGAGGAGGCCAGATGGAGGAGAAGTTCAGCATTGCGATCGACGGACCGGCAGGCGCCGGAAAGTCAACGATTGCGAAGAAGGTTGCACGGACCCTGGAGTTCGTGTATGTGGATACGGGCGCGATGTACCGTGCGATGGCGCTGTATATGCTGCGGCAGGGATATACGGCCGCGGAGGCCCGGAGAGATCCGCAGGCATATGAAGCGAAGGCTTCGGCAGCGTGTCAGGATGCGAAGATTTCGATCGAGTACCGGGATGGGGAGCAGGTCGTCCTGCTGAACGGGGAAAATGTGAACAGCCTCATCCGCACGGAGGAGGTGTCGGAGATGGCCTCCGTCACGAGTGCGATTCCGGCTGTGCGCACGAAGCTGGTCGAGCTGCAGCAGGAGCTTGCAATGGCGCAGGACGTGGTAATGGACGGCCGCGATATCGGAACGGTGGTCCTGCCGAAAGCGCAGGTGAAGGTTTACCTGACAGCCAGCGTGGAGGTGCGTGCGAAGCGCCGTTATATCGAGAACGTGCAGAAGCAGAAGGCAGGAAAGGATGTACCTGCGGCAGATCTGGATCCCGATAAGATTTCGAGGGAGATCGCGGACAGGGATTACCGGGATATGCACCGGGAGATCTCCCCGCTGAAGCAGGCGGAGGATGCGGCGCTGGTAGACAGCTCCGACATGACGATCGACGAGGTGGCGGAAACCATCCTCAACCTTTACGCGTCAAAAAAAGGCAGACCGCAGGTGATCACCGCTAAGACTGCGGGGTTCTGCTTCGGGGTCCAGAAAGCGGTGGACGCTGTTTACGGAGAGGCACTCCGGGCAGCGCGGGATTCTTCAGCCGGCCCCATCAATACGTTCGGACCGATCATTCACAACGAGGAGGTTGTCCGCGACCTGCAGGACAAGGGCGTCGGTGTCATCGAGACGGAAGAGGAGATCGACGCCCAGCAGGGCGGCACGATTGTGATCCGGTCGCATGGCGTGCCGAAGAGGCTATATGATAAGATCAGCGGCTCCGGCGCCAAGTGCGTGGACACGACCTGCACGTTTGTCAAGCGCATTCACGAGATTGTGCAGAAGGAGAGCCTGGCAGGGAAGAAGATCATCATCATCGGAAACCACGGTCACGCCGAGGTAGAGGGCACGAAGGGCTGGAGCTTGACACCCGCCGCGGTGATTGAAACCGCTGAGGAAGCGAGGTCTCTTTCGCTTGATCCGGGCACGCCGGTCTGTGTCGTCGCACAGACTACATTCAACGGCGAAAAATTTGAAGAATTAGTTGCCATTCTTCAGAAAAAAAGCTACAATGTATCGATGAATAATACTATCTGTAATGCTACGCGCGAGCGGCAGTCCGAAGCACGCGAGATTGCGAGGCGCGCAGACATCATGATAGTTATTGGCGGTAAATCAAGTTCCAACACTGCAAAACTCTATGAGATTTGTAAGAAGGAATGCAACCGGACCTGTTTCATCCAGACAGCGGCAGATCTTGATCTGAAGCTCGACGGGTCGGAGAGGCTCATTGGCATTACCGCTGGGGCTTCGACCCCAAACAAAATCATAGAGGAGGTTCAAAAAGATGTCAGAAGAACAGACTTTTGAACAGATGCTGGACGCATCATTTAAGACAATTCATACAGGAGAGGTGGTCGAAGGTTCCGTTATTGATGTCAAGCCGGAAGAAGCAGTACTCAATATCGGCTATAAGTCCGACGGAATCCTGACCCGTCAGGAGTATTCGAACGATAACTCCCTCGATCTCACAACCAAGCTCAGCGTAGGTGACAAGCTTGAGGTGAAGGTTCTGAAGGTCAATGATTCCGAGGGTCAGGTAACCCTGTCCTACAAGAGACTTGCCCTGGACCGCGGCAACAAGGTCATCGAGGACGCTTTCAACAACCACACCGTCCTGAAGGCACCGGTTGTACAGGTTCTGTCCGGCGGTATCTGCGTTGTAGTTGAGGGCGTTCGCGTCTTTATTCCTGCCAGCCTTGTTTCCGATACTTATGAGAAAGATCTCAATAAGTACATGGGTCAGGAAATCGAGTTCGTCATCACCGAGTACAATCCGAGAAGACGCAGATATATCGGCGACCGCAAGCAGCTTCTCGTCGAGAAGCGGGATGAGGCAGCAAGAGAGCTGTTCGAGCATCTGCAGGTCGGCGATGTAGTGGAAGGAACCGTCAAGAATATCACGGACTTCGGCGCTTTCGTGGATCTCGGCGGAGCAGACGGTCTGCTGCATATCTCCGAGATGAGCTGGGGCCGTGTGGAGTCCCCCAAGAAGGTATTCAAGGTTGGACAGAAGCTTCGCGTACTGGTTAAGGATATCAACGGCAAGAAGATTGCCCTGTCCCTGAAGTTCCCCGATGAGAATCCGTGGATCGGCGCCGAGGAGAAGTACGCTGTAGGCAATACCGTAACCGGTAAGGTTGCACGTATGGCTGATTTCGGTGCTTTCGTCGAGCTCGAGCCCGGCATTGACGCGCTGCTTCATGTTTCCCAGATTTCCAGGGAGCACATCGACAAGCCTTCGGATGTCCTGAAGGTCGGCGATGAGGTTACGGCAAAGATTGTTGACTTCAACGCGGAGTCCAACAAGATCAGCCTGTCCGTCAAGGCGCTGCAGCAAGATGCCGAGAGGGCGGAGCGTGCCGCAAAGCGTGCAGCCGAGGAGGCAAAGGGCGACGGCGAGACCGCTACGGTTGATGTCGACGCTTACATCCAGAACCACAAGGATGATGAGCAGTAAGCACGCTGCTTCATCGAAAGTCTGAATCAGAATGTGAAAATGCAGGGACAGCGTCCCTGCATTTTTTGTGAAGGCGACGAGCCACGAAGCCGTCGAGCATGCTCGCATGAAGAGACGGCTCTGTGGCGACCGCTCATCATCGAGAGTCTGAAAGACTCGAGATGATAGCGGCGTAGCCGAATCGAGTAGGGGATGAAATCCCCCTGCTCGATTGAAGGCGGTAAGCCGAGGCGTCGGATGGGCGCCTGCTGCCGGGAGAATATTTATGCTGAGTGTATTGCTGAGCTGGCTTTATATTGCGGCGGTCTGCCTGTTCACGGGGTGCCTTGTCTGGCACCTGCTGCGAAGATTTTTCGCAGGACTTAAGCCCGGCGTGACGGAACTGATCGTTACCGGCGCTGTCGTGATTACGGTTCTTGCGGAGTATATCAGCATTTTCACGGGCATCCGGGCCAATATGCAGGTCTGCTGCCTGTTTCTTGCCTGCTTCGGAGCAGTTCTGGAGCTCGGTCTGTCCCGGAAGGGTTCTGCCGAACCGGGGGGGGAAGCCAAAGCCTTCTTACACTTGCAGTCAGACGGACTGATTTCCTGCACGGGAAATTCCTTCCTGCGGCTGTACTGTTTGTCCTTTTCTGCCTGTTTCTGTCCTTTTACACCTCTCGGGGAGACTTCCATGTGGATTCCCTGATGTATCACATCAACAACATCCGTGTCTATGAGGAAGTCGGCCTCATGAAGGGAATGGCCAATATCCAGTGGCAATTCGGATATAACAGTGCGTATCTTGCCTTTGCCAGCGTGTTTTCATTCGGCTGGCTTTTCAAGAATCCGCTGCATACAACGACAGGCTTTCTGGAGCTGGTTTTCGGCTGGTGGGCCATAGCAGGGCTCCTGGATTTCCGGAGTCACCGGCATCATTTCGGTGACGCAGGAAGACTGTCTATTCTGATTTATATTCTGAATATTCTCGTGAGGAGCATGTCTCCTGCTACGGACTTCGGCGCACTTTTATTTGCGGCGTTTGTCATAGCGGACTGGATGAGCATTCATGAGTGCAGTAACTCTGCAGCAATAGAAAATGCTGCCGACGCAGAGCAGCAGGATCCCGTGCTGAAGATGGCTTTTCTTTCTGTCCTCAGCACATTTGTATTAACACTGAAGGTGTCCGCCGCTCTTCTCGTCCTGGCGGCTCTGGTTCCGGGCATCCGGCTGCTTCGGAAAAAAGAATGGAAGAAGGTCCTTGCTTTCCTGGGCATGGGGATCGTGATAGTTCTGCCGTTTCTGATCCGGAATTATTATATTTCCGGCTGGCTGATTTATCCGTTCACGGGGATCAATCTGTTCCATGTGGACTGGAAGGTTCCGGCGTCCATCGCGGAGCATGACGCAGCCCAGATAAAAACATGGGGCCGCGGCCTGAACGACGCGGCGCGCATTGATACTCCGATGCGGGAGTGGATTCCGGTCTGGTGGGACAGTCTCCAGTATTATGAGAAAACCCTGATGAAAGCGGATCTTATGTCCATGGTCATACTGCTGTGGCAGTTTCTGCGGGCAAAGCGCAGGAAGAAACCGCTGCCATTCGTGCAGCTGTCCATGCTGCTGGTCATACTCCTTAGCATGACGTTCTGGTTTATTGAGGCTTCGTTTATCAGATATGGGCTGGTTTTCCTGCTCTATCCGCCTGCCGCGGCGCTTTTTCTGCTGCTGGATCAGAGGGGATGGGACGTTTCGACGGTATTCTGCGGGCTGTTGGCGGGATGGATGATATTTTTCGTCACACCGTTTCTGGATAATTATTTCGAGGATGCGACCACATTCGCCCATGCGCATTTTATGGAAAATGAGTATCTGATCTTCCAGAAGGAGTACCCCACGCAGAAGACAATTCCCCTGCAGGTCGGAAAATTTACGGTACAGGCCCCGGACTGGCCGTATGACTACAACAACTATTCGACGTTTCCGTCTACGTCCTATGATTTCGAGGCATTGATGTGCACGAGCCGCGGAGAAACCCTGCGGGACGGCTTCCGGAATGTGGAAGTCGGGCAGTGAATGCCGCCTGAATTACAGCACAGAAACTGAAAATACCGGGCTGCTGCTGAACCGGAAGTCCTGTTAGCCTCCGGGATCCACAAGGTGGCGGAAGACGTAGTTGGCGTATTCGTTGAAGAAAGCGCGGTCGCGCTTCTGCTCCGGCCTGAATTCAAACCAGGCGATTTTTTCCCTATATTCCTGTTTGTAGAAGGGCTCACGGAACCTGTCCCATTCGGGCAGGTACGAGCCCTTTTTGCGTGTGTAGCAGGTCTCGGCCGTTGCCTGACGGCGGCGGGAAGGGTCAACGAACGACGCGATGGACTTGTGCATGGCGGTGTCCTCGCCGGGCAGGTAGTAATAATTCCTGTAATTGGCGTAGAAATATTTAAGCTCGCCGGTGATCATGGGAACCTTCAGGACAACGCGGCTGCCGGAAAGGTTCATCGCACAGCCGTCACGCATGACACCAATGTCCTTCCGGAACGCCGGAACGCCGCCTCTGAGTGTGCAGAACAGCACGATTTCCGTGCGGAGCTTCCCCTCCGCGTTCCTGTAGGAATCTGCCTGGGCCTTGGTGACGGCAAGCCCTGCCGCGAAAAGATCCCGGAGGCCCAGGATGGGAGTGATGGAGACAAGACCCTCCACGTCCGCCGCGTTGTGGTCAAGAAGCTGCTGCGCCTGTTCCTTCGAAGGGGCGGCAAGGTACGAGCGGTAAACGCGGATGAGCTCTCCGCCGGATGCTTCCTCCTTCCGTCCGGTGCCGAAGAAAGCCTCCACGGTCTGCTGCCGGTAATCGGACAGGGCGAGGAGCTGCTTCCAGGGCTGAATCTCACGGAAAAGGTCGATGGAGCGAAGGCCCTCCGGAAAAGGATGGTCCGCGGTCAGGAACGCGAGGCTGTTCACCTCGATCCGCTTCTTCAGGAAGGGGAGATCGAAGCGGTCTCCGTTATAATGCAGGAGCACATGGAAGCTCCGCGCGAAGATGAGGAATGAGGTGAGAATATCCTTCTCGCCGTTTCCGTCATCATCAAACCACTGTGTCAGCTTCCACCCGGTTTCCGAATGAGCGGCTACGCCGATGAGATAGATGACATCGCGCTCCGCGGACAGGCCGGTTGTCTCGATGTCGACGTAAATCACGTCATCCAGAGGCGCGACGTCCCTCAAAGCCGTGTCCGATGCGGCGCAGTCAAATTCCTTCGTAATGATCTGCATATTCCTGTCTGCTCCTGCTGTTTTCACCAATCATGAAAGGCCGGACCGCATTCCCGGACTGAAACCGGCGAATACAGCGGGGCGGCCCTTCCGGAAGGGAAAAATAATCCCTCCGACAGATTAAAAATGCCGGTTTCAGTTTAGCATAAGCGGGCTCTGTTTACACGCGGAGCACATTTGATGTTTCGGTGGCGAAGCAAACGCTCAGATATTATAATACGACATACAGGGTTTCGGACACTAGGCGGCGACGGGCAAGCTTGTATGAGCTTGCCCGGGAGGCGCGTGGTACCCGGAACTTTAATAAGGTTAAGAGTCTGAACAGTTTTCATGGCAAGATTGAATTTCAAGGGCGGGGTGCATCCCTACGAGGGCAGAGACCTGTCGCGGCGCAAGGCGATTGAGACGCTGGTGCCGGAGCAGGGCGAGATGGTATTTCCGCTGTTACAACATAAGGGGAATCCTGCGGTTCCGGTGGTCGAAATCGGGGATTACGTCCGCACGGGCCAGCTGATCGCACAGGCGGACGGGGAGTGCTCCGCCAATCTCCACAGCTCGGTCTCGGGTCAGGTGCTCGCGATCGGGAAACGTGAAACTGCGGATGGCTCACTGCAGGAATCCATCGTCATCGGAAACGACGGCATGTATGAGGAGGTCACGCGCCGGGATGACCGGAGCCTTGCGGATCCCTCCCGCAGGAAGCTCCTGCAGATTATCCGCGACGCGGGCATCGTCGGTATGGGCGGTGCCGGCCTCCCCACCTACTACAAGTATGCGGACGCGAATCCCCGGAAGATTGATACGGTCATCGCCAACGGTGTGGAGTGCGAGCCGTATTCCACGAGCGATTACCGCAGAATCCTGGAGGAGCCGTGGAAGCTGATCAACGGGATTTACGTCGCACTGAAGCTGTTCCCCGGGGCAAGGGGATATATCGCCGTCACGGAGAACAATAACGAGGCTTACCGCATGCTGCGCGGCCTGCTGCGCGACGATCCGCGGATCTATGTGAAGAAGGTACGGGCCAAATACCCCATCGGTTCCGAGCGGCAGCTGATCTATGCCCTGACGGGCCGCCAGCTGAACGCGAAAATGCTGCCGTATGAAATCGGCTGCATGGTCAACAATATTGACACCCTCATTTCCATTAACCAGGCGGTGGTATGCCGGGAACCCCTCATCACCAGGATCCTTACGGTGTCGGGGGACGGCGCCGCGCACCCCGGCAATTTCCGCGTGCGCATCGGAATGACTTACCGTGACGTACTGGAGCAGTCGGGAGGCCTTCGGGGGAAGCTGACCGAGGAGGATGTCCTGATTCTCGACGGTGGCCCGATGACGGGATCCCCGCTGAAAAGTCTGGACGTCCCGGTTACGAAGCTGTCCTCCTCGATTGTGTGTCTTCGAAAGCGCAGGATCGTTTTCCAGCCGGAGACGCCTTGCACGCGCTGCGGCAGATGTCTGTCCGTGTGCCCGGAAAATCTCGCGCCCATGCAGCTGTATAAGGATGCGATGGCGGGCAACAAGCCTGCCTTTGTAGAGCATATGGGTCTGGAATGCTGCGGGTGCGGCTGCTGCAGCTATGCCTGTCCTTCGAAGATTTCCCTGTCGGATACGATCAGCCGGACGAAGGTTTCCATCCGCGGCAATGTCCAGCTCTCCGGGGATTACGGAAGGAGAATCGTGCGCTCATGAGTCCGCAGAATCCTGAAAGTATCAGAAGGAAGGACCTTGCCTGCTACCTGCAGCGGCCATTTGTCCGCGATTCGCTGACGACGGCCGACTGCATGTTCCTCGTCATTGTCGCGCTGTTTCCGAGCGCCGGCTACGGTATATACATGTACGGGCGGCTCGCCGCCTATGTCATCGGCATTTCCGTGGGCACGGCGATCGTCTGCGAGCTGGTCATGAGTCTGGTCCTGTTCCGGAAGGTGACGGTTCTGGATTATTCCTGTGTTGTTACCGGTTTCATGCTGGGGCTCATTCTGCCGCCCAATGTCCCGTTTCTTTATCCGGTGATCGGAAGCGCGGCGGCGATACTCCTGGGCAAGATGGCGTTCGGCGGACTCGGCAGAAATTTCGTCAATCCTGCCGCGGCCGGCAAAATTACAGTGGTCATCCTGTACCGGCTGGTGCTGGGGGCGCGGTTCGGGGATGAGTACCTGACGTATTCGCCCCTGACGCTCGTGGAGCGGGGCGGCATCCTGGACCTGAGGGAGCTGCTTCTGGGGAATGTTCCGGGCTGCATCGGAACAGGGAGCGTGGTCACGATCGCGATCGGCGCTGTTTTCCTCGTCCTTACGAATGTCATTGATCTGACGGTACCGCTCAGCGTCCTTGGCAGTTTTTCCGTATTCTACTTCCTGCTGGGCAGCCACGGCCTGAACGCCTATTACCTGGTGCTGCAGCTGTGTGCCGGAGGACTGCTGTTCGAAGCCTTCTTCATGGCAACGGACTATACGACAAGTCCCATGTCCCGCAGGGGAAAAATCTGGTACGGAATCATCATCGGCGTCCTGACGGGAATCCTCAGAAAGCTCGGAGTCATGGAGACATCGGCCCTGCTGGCACTGCTTGCGGCAAACCTTCTGTCGCGCCTCATTGACAGGCGGACAATGCCGGCTGCGTTCGGCGCAAGAGCCCGTATCAGGAGGACGACGGTACACGGGACTGCCACGACGCGCGCGAGGAAGCGGGAGCGGGAGGAAAAGCGCAACACCGAGCAGGATGCCCGGTTCGAAGCCTTCGAGAAGCAGGCCGCCACGCAGGGCAGGATCGGCGGTTCCGAGACTGCCGGCACGGTCAGCGAGAAAGCCCTGGAGCTGCAGAAGAGCCGCCGGCCTGTGGTAAGGCGCACGCCGGATCCGGAGCTCCTTAGCGGCCTTCCCGCATTCGAGGAGCTTGAGGAGCAGAAGGCGTTCGAGGAAGCGAAAAAGCGCCGGATGGAGCAGCTGTCCGGAAAGAAGCCGCAGGAATGAGGTATGGGAGGAGATTATGGAAAACGTATACTACAGAAGCACGAGGTCAGAGAGCACGCCGATCACGGCATCACAGGCCATTCTGAAGGGGCTTGCGGACGACGGCGGACTGTTTGTCCCGACGAAGCTTCCGAAGCTGGACAGAACGCTTAATGAGCTGTCCCTGATGGATTACCGGGGCGTTGCCTATGAGGTGATGAAGCTGTTCCTTACCGACTATACGGAGGAGGAGCTGAAGGCGTGCATCGCAGCCGCCTATGACGGGAAGTTCGACACACCGGACATTGCGCCGATTCATGAAGCGGACGGCAGATATTACCTGGAGCTGTTCCACGGCGCGACGATCGCGTTCAAGGACATGGCGCTCTCGATTCTGCCGCATCTCATGATCACGGCAGCGAAGAAAAACCACGAGAATAAGGAGATCGTCATCCTGACCGCGACGAGCGGGGACACCGGCAAGGCGGCGCTCGCAGGCTTTGCGGGGGTTGCGGGAACGAAGATCATTGTCTTTTATCCCAAGGACGGCGTCTCGTCCATCCAGGAGCGGCAGATGGTGACCCAGAAGGGGGACAACACCTGTGTCATCGGCATCCGCGGCAACTTCGATGACGCCCAGTCCGGCGTGAAGAAAATTTTCACGGATCAGGCTGTGAAGCAGCGCCTTGCACGGAACGGATACCAGTTCTCGTCCGCAAATTCCATCAACATCGGCCGTCTCGTGCCGCAGATTGTCTATTACGTCTGGGCATATACGAGGCTCCTTAAGGATGGAAAACTTGCGGAGGGAGACGAAATCAATTTCGTCGTGCCGACGGGCAACTTCGGAAATATCCTCGCCGGGTACTACGCGAAGCAGATCGGGGTGCCGGTTCACAGGCTCGTCTGCGCATCGAACGAGAACAGGGTGCTGTACGACTTCTTCCAGTCGGGGGAGTACAACAGGAACCGTCCGTTCATCCTGACGAGCTCGCCCTCCATGGATATCCTTATTTCCTCGAACCTTGAGCGGCTGATCTACCATATCGCGGGCGACGACGCCGGTGCGGACGCGGAGTACATGAAGAACCTCGCGGAGCGGGGTGACTATCAGATCACGGACGCCATGCGCCGGAGGCTCACCGACTTTGCGGGCGGCTTCGCTACGATGGACGAGACCGCGGCAGAGATCCTCCGCCTGTATGAAAAGGATGGGTATGTCATCGATCCGCACACAGCGGTCGCCTCCTGCGTATACGGGAAGTACGCGGAGGAGTCCGGTGACCGCACGAAGACGGTCATCGTCTCAACGGCAAGCCCGTTCAAGTTCGAGACGAGTGTCCTGAAGGCGCTGCACCGGTATGAAGCCAAGGATGATCTGCTGCTCGCGGATGATCTGTCCGCGCTGAGCGGCGTGAAGATCCCGCAGGCAGTCGAGAGCCTTAAGGGTGCGGAAATCCGCCATAAGACTGTCTGCGACAGGAACGGGATGCTCGCTGAGGTGGAGAAATTCCTTGGCATTTAGGCGGTTCCCGGGCACTGGTCTGTGCGTACAGCCTGCTTTCGGTCAGGATTAATGCTGCGGCTTCGCGCCCCGCGGTCCGCGGAATTGCTGCCGGCGGACGCAGAAATCGCGTACAGAGACTGACGGAAAAGGTCCTGCTGACCGAAATGAAAGAAACGAAATTATCGGGAAACGAGATTGACGGAAAGAGATTACAGATGGACAGTTTTTTCAGCTTTGTCATAATGGCGGCAGGCGTCTATGTGCTGTACGCCGCCCTGAACCTGAAACGCCAGAGGGTGCTCAACAAGAGCGTCCTGAGGAGCCCCGGTCTTGGCACGGACCCGAAGGACCTTGACGGCTTTATCGCCTATATGTACCCGAGGTGCCTTGCGCTTGGCATCATCACGATCGTCATGGGCGGCTGGAACCTTCTGTCGGCGTATATTCAGGTCCTCAGCAATCCTACAGTCTATATGATCTGCGAGCTGGGAAGCGGCATCCTCTTTTTCGCGTACCTGATCTATTACATGCGGTGCGTGAAGATCGCGGAGCACAGGTTTTACTGATCCGCTTTCACAAATTTTGTGTTGCTGGCCTGCAGACGCAGGCATAATGAAGAAAGTTTTACTGAGATGAATCATTTGAATGCCATCATGGACAGGGCAGAGCGCCTGCTTAACAGAGTAAGGGCGAAGACGGAGCAATATCGGAAAATCTATCTGGCACTGTTCTTTTTCGGTCTTATTGTCTATTCCGTTTTCATGGCCTTTGAGCTGACGAATAACGCGGATGGCCTGTGGCAGCAGAATTACTACATGACCGTGGACTGGGAGCGGGAAGAGGGGCGCTGGCTGTGGCCGGAATTCGAGCGGTTCCTCTTCGGCGTCCATACGGACCCTGTCAGTACGATTTTCTCTCTGTCGCTGTACACGGCGGGGCTGGTCGTGATTCTGAATCTCATTCCGGCACGCGGCTTCTGCCAGTCCTTCCTGTTCGGCGCGGCGGTGATTGCTTCCACAGGAGTTTCCGGGGCACTCGGCTACCGCTTCATGTCGTATGTATATGGCTTTTCGTTCCTTTTTTCCGTGCTTGCTTCCTTCGTGCTCGCCAGAGTGAAAAAGACGGTTCCGGCCGTTCTGGGCACGGCCGTCCTGATCACGCTCTCAATGGGATTGTATCAGGCATACCTGGCCTGCATGCTGGTGGTAAGTCTTGCGGTTCTGATCCTGCGGCTCGGTGACCGGGAAATCCGGCTGAAGGATGACGTTCTGTATCTTGTCCGGATGGCAGCCGCCGTCATTGTGGGAGGACTGACCTATATTTTCCTCGCACATGAAATCCCGAAGCTGTACGGCGGTTCACTGGGGACGTATCTCGGTGTCGGATCAACAACGCCGCTCTCGATTCTGGCAGCACTGCCGGAGCGGCTTCTGTTTACCTGGCGGCAGTTTGCGGATTACTACTTCCGCAATTATCTGACAAACAGTGTACTCACGCCGCACGGCCTGTATTATGTGGTTTTTGCGGCGCTGATTGCTGCTTTCGCTGTATATGCGGTCAGAATTACACGGGCAGACCAGTGGGGGAAGGCAGTGCTTCTTATTATCTGCCTTTTCGTACTGCCGGTTGCGGAGAACATCTCCCTGATCCTGGCACCGGAGAGTGCGCTGTTTCTGCAGATGTCGGTGGCGGACTGCCTGCTGGTGCCTATAATGTTTCTCCTTGCGATGCGGGCCCTGCCGGAAAACACAGGAATGGGGAAGCTCTCGTCCGCGGCAGGAGTTCTGCTGATGTGCGCCGTGCTGTATGGCAATACCATGCAGATTGAAATCAATCAGGCGGTGATGCGGCAGGGGTACACGGCAACGGAAACGCTCCTTGGCAATGTAATGACCGATCTTGAACGGCGCGGCATGCTGTCCGCGCAGAACGAGTATTTCTTCATCGGCAGGCCCTGCGACAACCCGCTCTTCTACAAGACGCCCCTGTACGACAGGGCCGGCGAGTACGCCCGGGTCGGGGATTCCGCGATGGAAGACCGCTCCATGCAGGCTGCCTTTCAGGGCCTTATCCAGAAAAGACTCGGCATCAATGTGCCGATTTCTTCCCATGACTATGAGGATATCGCCTATTCCGATTTCCTGAAGGACATGCCGGTTTTCCCGGCCGAAGGATACTGCCAGAACTGGGACGGGTTCATCGTCGTGAAGCTCGCCCGGCCGAGGTGACTGCCATCCTGTGAAATTCAGTAGTGAAGCGCGGCAAAATATGCTATAGTCAAGGTGCCTGAAATGCAAAGGCCCTGTCAATATTGATCCTACAAATACTTTAAACGGGAGTCTTAGTAATTGCGCCATGGCTGTCACGCCTCCGGCTGACTCACTGCCAGTCAGTGAGCCGGCAATGGTCAGTGGAAGACAAAGATGCTCGCTGCGGACCCCCACCTGGCTGAGGCTAGGAGTCAAAATGCAGGGTGCGTTTCGGGTATTGAAAGAAATTGTAAGGGCGTGCGTTCGCACGCCTTTTCCTTTTGCCGGAGTGATGGGAACAGGTGCCGATCCTGTTCGCATGGTTGTCTCCTGCAGTGACGCCTGCGGACGCAGGCATCAGACAGATATGAAAGCGGTACGCGGATTTGCAACACTCCTCACCCTGGTGATCCTGCTGGCTCTTGCGGTATTGAATCTCACGTGTGTGGGCAGTGTGGATAAAACTCAATATCTGCAGCATATCTCCTTTGAACCGGGCAATCCGTTTCTGAGGATCCCCGGTGCGGTTATGCTCGGATTCGTGCTGACCATGCTCACCAGTATCTGTATGGTGATCCGGTTTTCCCGAAACGGAAAGACAAAGCTCCCGCCAGCTGTATATGTCTGTGCCGCGTTTTCGGCGGTCCTTGGGCTCCTGTGGATCCGGACCAATACCTACCCGCCGACGGCGGACCAGAGGAGTGTATGGCAGATTGCCTGCCTGATTGCGGAGGGAAAGCCTCTTCCGGATGAGCTGGTGACCTACCTGATTTACTACCCGCACCAGAAGCAGATCATTCTGTTCATGTCGCTGCTGGCCGCTGCCTTCGGGCCGGACCCGCTTAGCTCTTATGCTGTTTTCAATGTGATCTGCCTGTTCCTGCTCGTCATCGGGATGGCGCAGCTGGCGGACAGGATATACCACAGGAATCCCGTTACAGTCCTGACTGCCTGGATGAGCGCGCTGTTCGTTCCGCTGATTTTCTACACGACGTATGTTTATGGAACGATTCCGTCCTTTGCGCTCGCGGTATGGGGCTTTGCGGGTACGCTTGACCTGACATCGCAGGGACAGGTCTCCCAGGTGCGAAATGTGCTTACTGCCGTGGGCACCGGGCTGGTGTTTGTCATGGCTGCTGACTTCTACCGCGGGACGATGATTGCCGTGATTGCTGCCGCGCTGGTGATTGTGTCCCGTACCCCGGGCAGGATTCTTCTGTGCCTGAAGCAGCGAAAAGGCAGGCATTTACAGAAACAGGAGTCTCGGGAAGCCGGGAAGTCTTCCGGAAAGGGAGAGCTCAGCGCATGCATTGGTCCGCTGATCGTGCTGGCTGTCATCGCGGTCTGCCTGCCGCTGTCCTCCCGCGTTTCAGACCGGATTTTCGGCGGGGAGACGGGCGTTGCGCATTCCGACGGGATTCCTGCTCCGGTGTGGCTGGATATGGGCATCACGGCCCGGGACGGTGTGAACGGGCCCGGAAGCCATGATGAATCCGACGGCAGGGTCTATGAGGAATACGGGCGGGATTATGGCAGGATCGATGCGGACTACCGGCACAAGGTACTGCATGACCTCAGGGACTATGTGGACGGGGACAGGGATCCGTCGTTCTTCCTGGAAAAAACGAAGGTGCAGTGGTGTGATCCGTGGTTTTCGTCCGCGCAGCTGACCATTGTCCCCTCGGAATATGACGGAGCTATGCCTGACACACTGGAGCATTTCCTGAACCGGGAAATTTTCGGCATTCCTGTTGTTACTTGGCTGGAGAAGATCCTCGGGTGCTTTCTGCTGCTCATATACTGGTGTGCGTCCGGCGAAATGCTGACACAGCTGACCTCATACAGGCGAGAGCGGAGGCACAGGAAGGACCCGTGCGCCGACGTGGAATTTCCGGCAGCCGCGGACATGCGGGATCAGGCAGAAATGACAGGCGCAGATCAGGCGATTCTGCCGGCACTCTATTTCCTGGGCGGGTTTGTGTTCCAGTTCTTCTGGGAATCGAAGGCAAGGTACTGCATGCCGTATTTTGTCATCCTGTTCCCGGCAGCCGCGGACTTTATGATCCGGTGCCGTGCGGTGTTTGCCTTACGCCGGCATCGCGGCAAGGGAGCGCCTGGCGTTTCCCCCCTGACGGCAAAGCCAATGGATCGTTTGCGGGAAGTGCCGGACCGGCTCCGGAACGGTCCGGATGGTGATCGATAAGATATTAAGATTAAGGTGTCAAAAGTATTTATCAGGACAAAATGACATACGAATTGCTTCGCAGCTTCGCTGCTTTCGCAATTCTGCAAACATCCGGTCGCGATTTGATACTTTTGACCCTTATGTCATATTAATTTTCATGAAAGGACAATAGTGATGGAAAATATTTGCACAGAGCGGATCGCGCACCTTCGGGAGGAGATGAAGAAGGAGGGCATCACCGCGTGGCTGGTGACGTCCGCGGATTATCACAATTCGGAGTACGTGGCGGCGTATTTCAAGACCATTGAGTTCCTCTGCGGCTTCACGGGGGAAGCGGCGACGCTTGTAATCCTGCCGGAGGAGGCAGACCTGTGGGTCGACGGCAGATACT
The DNA here is from genome assembly GCA_900316855.1 of uncultured Lachnospiraceae bacterium. Lineage (GTDB taxonomy): Bacteria > Bacillota > Clostridia > Lachnospirales > Lachnospiraceae > CAG-791. The sequence goes on from ONEK01000008.1 coordinate 141,544, forward strand.
TTATCCAGGCGGAAAAGGAGATCAAAGGGAGCGGCGTCATGCTGCAGAAAATGGGCGAGCCGGGTGTGCCCACCGTGCATGCTTTCCTGAAGGAAAAAATGCCGGACAACGGGACGCTTGGCTTCGACGGATTGTGTGTGACGAAGCACGAGGGATCCGCTCTGAGAGAGCTTCTGGCATATAAAAATGTCACACTTCGCGCGGACCTCGACCTGATCGGAAGAATCTGGGGGCAGGACCGCCCTGCGCTGCCTTCCCATCCGGTGTTTCTCCCCGATGAGGAGAAGTATGCCGGTGAAACAGCGGCGGACAAGCTCGGACGCCTGCGCGAAAAGCTTAAGGAGCATCACGCTCAGTACTACCTGACGTCCAAACTCGATGAAATCATGTGGCTCTATAACATCCGCGGCAACGACGTCGAGTACAATCCGGTCGCTCTCTCGTACGCGTTTGTTTCCATGGATCATCAGTACCTGTTTATCCAGGATTCCGAGGTAACGGACGAACTGCGGGAGCATGCGAAAAAATACGATATTTTCCTCCATCATTACTTTGCCCTGAATGAATTCCTGCGGAAAATGAAATTCGACGGGAAGATCCTGTTTGACCCTGACTATGTGTCTTATGCGATCTATGAATCACTGAAGACCTCCGTGGAGGAGGGAACGGGGCGCCACATCGAGGACATGACCGTGGAGAAGCCCGGCGTGATCGACCTCATGAAGGCGGTGAAGAACCCGACCGAGATCCGGAATTTCAGGGAAGTCTATATCGAGGATTCCGCAGCGCTCACGAAATTCATCTTCTGGATCAAGCAAAAGATGCAGAACCCGGAGACGGCGAAGAATCAGACGGAGCTGACGGCGGCAGAGCATCTCGATGAGCTGCGCGCTCAGATCAGCGACTATGTGGAGCTTTCGTTCGGCACGATCAGCGCCTACGGACCGAATGCCGCGATGATGCATTATGCGCCGACGAAGGAGGACCACGCGAAGTTGAAGGCGGAGGGGATGCTCCTCGTCGATTCGGGCGGCCATTACCTTCGCGGCACGACCGACGTGACGCGGACAATCGCGCTGGGACCCGTGACGGAGGAGATGAAGAAGGACTACACGCTGACGGCAATCTCACAGCTGCAGCTCATGGGAACACAGTTCCTGAAGGGCTCCTGCGGAATGACGCTGGATATCATGGCAAGGGAGCCGATGTGGTCCCGGGGCATGGATTACAAGTGCGGCACAGGTCACGGCATCGGGAATCTGCTGAACGTTCACGAGGGGCCGCAGACCATCCGCTACCGCATGCGCGAGCAGGCGGACCTCACACCGTTTGCCCCCGGCATGGTGACGTCCGACGAGCCCGGTGTCTACAAGGCGGGAAGGTACGGCATCCGGATCGAGACGATCCTGCTGTGCGTTGACCGGCAGACCACAGCGGACGGCATCTTCTACGGATTCGAGCCGCTGACGTTCGTGCCGCTCGATCGTGACCTCCTCGATGTCAGATACCTCACACCGGAAACCCGTACCCTGCTTAACCGCTATCATAAGGAGGTGCTGGAGAAGATTGCACCGTTCCTGAATGATGAGGAGCAGCAGTGGCTGGAAGGCCAGTGCGCGGAGATCTGAGGAGATGTCAAAGCTCAGTACATACCGGACGGAATGTATGGGATTCGCCGCTCTGATGATCTACCTGTTTCACTGTGTACCGCAGTTTTTTACCGGGAAGAAGCTTCTGGACAGTACCCTGCTCTGGTATCTGAAATACGGTACATTTTTCGGCGTAGACCTGTTTTTCCTTCTGTCAGGGTTTGGCCTGTCTTATTCCTTTGAACACCATCCGATCCGCAGCATGAAGGGTTACAAAAGGTATCTGATACGGCGTCTTGTGCGGATTTATGCGGTATATGCTCCGGCACTGGCTCTCATTGCGCTGGTGGACAGGATGCCTCCGGGTAAATTCCTGTCAGAGCTGTTCCTCATAAGGCAGTTCGCAGATGAGTTGTATACGAGGCTCTGGTTTATTCCTGCAATCATTGTCTTTTACGCTGCAGCACCGCTATGTTACCGGCTGTATGAGGCTTCAGGCCGCTCAGAGGCTTCCGGAGCACGATCGGCAATCCGGAGAAGAAAACTATTCACAGTGATCATGATCATTCTGACACTGTTCGTCCTTTTTGCAGGGCGGACGGTGATCCGGGGAGACCTGTTTTCGATGCTGACCCGGATTCCGTGCTTCCTCGTGGGATTTCTTCTTGGTTATATTGCGAGAATGGATGCAGATCCGGCAGGAGAGTTTCAGACTGGCAGAGCATCGGTGCGGGAAAGCGTTTGCGGGAAACAGCCCGGCAGCAAAACAGTGCTGCAGGATTTTTCAGCCGCTTTGTGTGTCATAACAGGGATCGGCCTGGTGCTGCTTCTGGACAGGGGAAAAATTCCGGAAATCATACCTGCTGAGGATGCACTTTTTTCCGAGCTGGTCGGAGCGGGCACGGCGATTCTGCTTCCGGAATTTCTGGACCGCCTGCGGCAGACATCATTTCTGAGAGCACCCGGAAAAATTCTCATGGCTGTGCTGAGACTCTTCGGCTCCATCTCCCTGGAATTTTACTGTGTACAGGAATGGACTTGGAGCAAAATCAAGCCGCTGCAGCTGCCGCATGGAGCGCTCCTGAACTTTTGCATCTGTGTTGTACTGGCACTGTTCCTGCATTGGATCGCGAATGGCATCCGAAGGCTTCCCCGGATGACACAGCCTTCCGGAAGCTCGTAATACTGTCGGGAATGTTCTGAACCGGGCTGCCTGTGATGGCGTGAAACAGACCGATCCCGTGTGCGGTATGGACCGTATGCGGCGGATACAGTATAATAACGGCGTACAGGGTGTGAGGCTGTATGGATCTGCTGGAGGCGGAAACTGCTGACAGAACTTATTCAGCGGGAAAATGTAAACGAATAGATGGAAAAGACGCACTGCGGTGCGTCTTTTTTGTTCCCACAGGATTCTATTATATCCTGAACTCCCGACAAATTATACCTAGGTCGGGCCTGGTACCTGCATAAGCTCATAGAGATTACGCTGTTTCTGTGTTATCTCGGACAGGTGAT
>ONEK01000007.1 GCA_900316855.1 uncultured Lachnospiraceae bacterium
TTCCGTTCAGGATTTCGTCGAGTGTCAGCATACAATGCCTCCTGAGGGTGATTATAGGACAGGGAGGACTGAAAAACAATATATTAAATGTACACAGCCGTATGCATAAACCCGTTCAAAAGCATTAGAGAGTCCCCTTCTACGGACACATTCCGTTCCTGCTCCGCCCGATCACAGCGTTTCGCAGTTCATTCTGGTGCCGTATCTGATATTTCTTCTCCACCGATCGTGCTATGCTGAAGTCACGAATATCCATCCTGATCAGAATGGCAGCGGGGCGCAGTCTCACAGCCATTTCAAAGGGTATGTATGTGATCTTCATCTGCCTGAATGATCCGTTCGGAGCAGATCTTCCGGTCTATACAGTCCGGAACACCTGCCTCGAGGACAGCTCCGTTGAGATCCGGGACGGCGTCACCAGCATCTTCCTGAACTCCAGCGCTGCCGCTAAGGCCAAATCGAAGCTCAGAGAGTTTCTTGCTTATGTCGGTGGCCAGGCAGCAGATGCGGATGATTCTGATCTGGTGATTGCACTGCGGACAGCTGTCCGCAGTGCAATCGATGACGATGAAGGGAGGATAAAATACATGACACTTCTGGAGCGCGATCAGGTGAATATTGAAAAGGGGATGGAAAAAGGGGTGGAAAGGGGAGACGCACAGCGGTTAATGGTTGCCGCAGGCGGCATCATGAACCACTATCATACCAGTCTGGCTGATGCCTGCGTTTGATAAAGCTCTCTATAGGGCTGAAATCTCGATTGGCGGCTTCCAGCAGATTTTTTCGGCAGGCACACCCGCATCGAGCAGCTGCTGCCTGATCTGTTTTGCCGCGTCAGCGTATTTAACTGCCGGAATCGCAATATCAAACTCAGCCCCGAGTGCGGCTTCCACGGGAATCAGTCCGTGGTCCTCCCTGCCCTGCAGGCTGTTATCCGTCCACAGCAGGCGGTTCAGCGGCCTGACGCGGAGCTCACGATAATAATTTTCTCCCACCTCTCCTGCCCCGAACAGCAGAATGGTTTTTCCATCAAACAAATCCCCGTACGGCCAGAAAAACCGCAGCATCCGCTGATCCCAGGCAAAGCCAAGCCTCTGTGGGGCTGAATAAAGTCTGGATGTTACGAACCTGTTCAGCCGGCGGAAAAATTCGTCGGAATACCCGCACTTCCTGCCCAATGAGAGAATATAATTGTAGAACAGATCAAGGTCCCGAAGATAATGACTGTTCGCTGCGTGCATGGCAGATACACGTCTGTATCGGTACCTGTACACCAGACTATGTGTAACCGTCACAAAATCACTGATAGCTATCGCGGCGCAGACAAAGGCCCTGTCTTCGTCAATGGTCAAGTCTGCCGGTACATTTTGCCACGCCTCCAGGGCCTTTTCCCTGTTGTAAAGCTTAGCAAAGCAATATGGAAGGATCCCGTCTGTAACGGAATTCCCCCGCAGCAGCATATTTTCCTGCAGGTATTCTGCTCCTGCCCCCTGATAGTCTCCTTCCTCAATTCCATCCAGACGATTGACGGTTCCTCCGTGTGCGGATTCCCGTACAGCTCCTGCCGTAATGATGTCCTGTCCCCTGAAATCCGACGTCAGACTCTCCAGCGCATTCGCAAGAAGCAGATCATCCGCATCAACATAAGTAACATATTCCCCGCCGGCAGCCGCAGTGCCCTTTGCGCGGGCAGCCACAACGCCCTCATTGGCCTGATGTATCGCACGAAACTGTGAGTAACGGTCCGCATAACGGTCACAGATTTCCGGAGACGAATCATCTGAACCATCATCAACAAGGATTACCTCATAATTCCGGTACGTCTGCCGGACAATACTGTCCAGGCAGGAAGTCAGATAATCCTCCACGTTGTAAACCGGAACTACCACGCTGATTACCGGACTCTCCAGGTTTCTGTCAGCTATTGATCTTTCATCCATCGCTGCGCCGTTCCTTTTCCTGAAATCTCACCTGTTGGCGTTCTGGCTGGCCATCGGGTATACAGAGCCTGCTCGTACCGCTCCGTTTCCGTTTGAACCGTAACCTCAACCCTGTCTTTCCCCGATCAGTCCGAGGATAAAATCTGCGGCGCGTTCGCTTGCGTGCCCGTCCTCATGAACGTCATACTTCGTAAAGAACGCATCCAGATCCTTCCCATACTGTTCCTCATCAAAAGCAGAAATCTTATCTGCCAGTTCTTCATTGGTCACAGCAATCGGAAAAGGAAGTTCATCGTAATCCAGCAGCAGCTGCCGCTCCTCGTTGACATAGGTATCCCTGTCTGGCGCGTACAGAAACACAGGCTTCTTCACAAAAGCCGGTTCGAACATAATGCTGGAATAATCCGTAATCAGAATATCCGACGCCGCAACCAGCTCCTGGCTGTCATCATAGGTGCTGGCATCGATGACAAAATCGGGAAGATCAAGCTCACTGCTATGGATAGCTACTACAGGATGTAGCCGCAGAAATACAGACCATGTGCCTCCGAACTTCTGTTCCAGCGTTTGCTTCAGCAAGGTAAAGTCCAGCCCTGTCCATACAAACCTTGTTGAAAACGTCTTCTGTTTCTCATTTCGGAATGTTGGAGCATAAAGTAAATAATGCCGGGAATCCGGCAGCCCCAGCTTCTGCAATACCTTGTGCCGCGCTGAGCTGTCAAACAGGATATCACTCCTCGAAGAACCGACCCTCTCAAATGTTCCTCTAAAAAGGAATCCAGATCTGCATGTAGCTTCATCAAATGAACTTCCCGAAAGAATATAATCCATGTTCTCAGCATTTGACATCGCACGACCGACACATTCTTCGGATAATCGAAACTTATCCTCGTCCATATTAAATGACTTTAATGTAATGCTCGACCAGTGTTTTACCTGAATATAGACCTGTCCTTGTTTTTTCACCACATCCATCGGGAGATAGGTGTCGATAATCCAGATATGTGCGGTTTCCAGCTCTCTGTAATATTCCGCCCTGTTCTCCTGATAAACCTCCCGGACACCCTCGGGCAGATCTTTATGCGATGATCTGACCGCCCAGACAATATCCAGGCTGTTATTCCCGTTGAGCAAAGCCATGGTTATGTACTTTCCATGACCCCCATAGAAATCCATTTGAATGAATATTTTATTTTTCTGTATAGGCAGACAAGTCAGCTCACGGACCAGATTCCGCGCATCGTTATTATAATGTCCCTCATTCTGCAGCAGTACCGGGATAGCATAACAATCAAATTTACCGAATTCCAAAAGTTGACGGGAAATTTCCGGATAATGGACACTGGCAATACAGATCACAACACTATCCGGGTCGATACCGGATAATACGCTCGGACTTTTTATGACAAGATCATCAATAGAAGCATCAATCGCACCTACAATGTCGCGCAGAATATGCCCCTGCTTCCGGAAATCATTGTCTACAACACCTCTTACGAAGACATTTTCCGATTCTGCAAAGGAAAAAATATCATAAATATACTGGGATGCGCCGAATATGACGATGCTCCTGTTAGTGCAGGCCGATTTCAGGCTTCCCCATGAAGCGTTGTTTCCTGTAGTTTTCACTATTCCTACCCGTTGTTAATAATACAAAATTCCTTCAATCACCCGGCTTCCGGAACATTCTTCGCGTACATGCAGTTCCGGCAGATGAGTGGCTTGTCTAGCGATTGTTCTCCGCCTGTCTCGCGGCCTTCGCCACAAGATCATTCTGGTCATTGAATCCTCTGCAGTGCCTGCAGAAGCTCACATAACCCTTGGCGGAATAGCCAAGCCGGAATTCCACCAGCTCCTTCGCCTGATCCTGCCTGTGCCGCGTCAGGTCGTAATACTCGTCCGGGGCTCGGTCTGATTGATGCCCGCGACTGCGGCGTAGGCGCTGTAATTGCACATGAAGATCTTCCCGTCCCGCAGCTCCTGCCAGGACTGGCAGCAGTCATCGAAGTGGTGCATGAGCTGTTCGTCTGTCCACGCGGAATGATCCGTCTTCATGGGAGCGAGATCTATCCATTGGTCTGTGTAATTCCGGTAATGCTGAATACCGTATTCGTCGAGCTTAGCCATCAGCTTATCGAACTGCCCGCGGTACTGCGGCACCGCCTCCCGGTAATCATCCACCGTTACCTCGAAGCGAAGCCCCTTAAGTCTTTCCAGGAATTCATCCCTCGGAACGATTGTCCCGTTTGTCACTGTGCGGATCTTATAGATCCTGTCGCCGTATCTTTCGTCCAGATACCGGATCACCTCCGGCAGATCCGGGTACAGGAAGGGTTCCCCGCCGCTCACGTGGAACAGCATGATGTAGTCAACCGCCGAAAAAAACGCATCGATGTCCTTCTTTACCTGATCCAGGGCGCGGACACTCGGATGCTCCGCGTACGGATTGAAATTCAGACACAGCTCACAGTTAAGGTTGCACTTCGTGCTGGGCAGCATCGAGATGGAGGAAAAGAACACCTTGCCATGCTTATACACATAGTATACGGACAGGAACTCCTCAATGATGAAGTAATGATAGTTTTTCCGGTATCCCAGCTTCTCCAGCTGTTCTACGATTTTAATTCTCTGGATCTGCGAAACGGTTACAATAATGGCTTCCCGCTCCGACAGGGTAACCTTCTCCGGCGAATACACCTTCAGACCGTTATAATCCGTCCCCTGTTTCTCCTTGCTGTTGTCAAGATAACCTGCAAGCGGGATCTCGTCCCGGATCACGTGGAAAAACTGATTGCCATAATCGCCCGCACCGAACAGATAGTAAGATGTAATCTCTTCCATCCGTTGGTACACTGCGTCATATTCATGACCCTTGTTGTGCCATTTCATAATGAAGTCTCCATCCGTCTTCTGTATTGTTCAATCCAATCCGGGTGTTCCTGATTCAGCCGGATATAGCAATCGCTGCAGTCCTGCATGATCCTCTGGAAATACGCCAGCTCCGCGGCATTCTTCTGCCGGATGGCGATGCCCGCTGCTTCCGAAGCGTGATAGCCCATAAATCTCACGAGATAATCCAGGATGTCCTGATCAACCCGGTTCGCCTGATACAGTTCAATGGTGATCTCATACGACCGGATCCAGTCGCGGTAGCTCTGCAGGCTTTCCGTATGACTGCCGGATTTCTCCCGTATCCTGTAATGATAAAACGGCCGATCCAGATACTGGCTTCGTTCAGCTCTCAATGCTGCTTCCGCAAGGTAAATCACATCACCGCCAAGCTTCAGGTCCTCCCGGAACAGGCGGATATTACCCTTTTCATCCTGCAGAATCGTTCTCCGGTACAGCTTGTTCCACATATAGGAGAAGCCCCTGTAACGGTCACGTTCATACAGATAGTGCAGCAGCAGGTCCCGGTCGATGACGCCTTCCCTGACCCTGCCTTCATTGACAACCCGTTCTGAGGTCCATTGCCCATCGCTGCCAGGACGCTCCTTATACCAGCCTCCCGCCGCCAGATCCAGGTCGTTGTCTGCTGCGGGCTCAAGTAGCCGTTCATACATATCCGGTTCAATCCAGTCGTCGTTGTCGGCAAAGGCGATGTAAGCTCCTGCTGCCGCGGAAAGCCCCTCATTCCGGGCATGGCTTTCGCCCTGGTTTTTCTCATGAATGATCCGGAATCTCGAATCCTTCCGTGCATACGCATCCAGAATCTCCGGCGACCGGTCCGTGGAGCCGTCGTCAACGCAGATAATCTCCAGGTTTGTATACGTCTGTCCTGCCACGCTGTCGAGACACTGGCCCAGATAGGCTTCTGCATTATAAACGGGAATAATGACCGATATAAGTTTTCCCCTGCCAGCCGCTGCCAAACTTCCCCCTTATATGCCTGCGTCAGCAGGCATCCATCGCGCGAAATCCGCCCTGTTCCTTACACCATATTATTATCGGCGCTGTACTGGCCGGAATAATTTACCTCCGGCAGGATCCATTCTTCTTTTGTCGTTTCTGCTCATTTCAAGGCCCTGGATTTGTGAATCATTTCCTCTTGCCTGTCGGCACTTCCGCCTGCTATGCTTTTTTCATATCACATCCGGGTGAAACGGACACATCCCGTTCCTGTACCGCCCGATCACAGCGTTTCGCAGTTCATTCTGGTGCCGTGTCTGATATTTCTTCTCCATCGATCGTGCTATACTGAAGTCACCAGCATCTTCCTGAACGCCGGCGCTTCCGCCAAGGCAAAGCCCGAGCTCAGGGAGTTTCTCGCCTATGTCGGGGCCAGGAAGAAGATGCTGATGATTCCGATCTGGTGACTGCCATACGAACAGCTGTCCGCAGTGCAATCGATGATGACGAAGGGAGGATAACCTATATGACACTCTTGGAACGCGATCAGGCGAATATCAAAAAAGGACGTTCCGAACTGCTTTACGAACTAGTGGCAAACGGAGATATTGATGCTGATACAGCTGCCAGAAAAATGAATTCCAGCCTCAACGAATTTCAGGCGTCCATGGAAGCTGCCGGCTTCAAAATGCCGGCAGGTAAAACAGAGTGATTACAAGCCGCCGGCGTGAATTGTCCCAGGAGCTCCCGCTGGTTCTTCACCTTTGCGCTTTCATTCGTTCCAGCAGCAGGTCCGCCAGGTCTTCGCTGGCATGTCCCGTGAACACAAGGCCCGCTTTGCTGAAAAAGTCATTCAGCTTTTGCCTGTACTGTTCTTCATCATAATTCAGGACAATTCTTTCCAGTTCATCATTATTCTGCGCGACCGGAAACGGGAACACCACGTCCAGCTGCGGTGTGATCTCCTTGTTATTTCCTATGTGGTCCGGCGGATCGGATGCCAGATTCCACATGAGATTTCCCCGGTCCTTCGCGTACTGCTGCAGGTCGTCCGCGTAAATGAAGGCAGGAATCCCCGCGAATCCCGCCTCGAAGCAGGCACTGGAATAATCCGTAATGTACGCGTCGCACCCGGCGAGGATCTCGTACAGGTCATCAGCCTGGCTTTCGTCAAACATCCGGCTGTGAAGGTTCCCGGGAAGGCCGTCAGAGTTCACCTCACTGCTGCTTCCTGACGCAGCGGCACTGCAGTCACCGTCAGGATGATCCTGAGCCTTGGCGAAGATGGCTGCCAGCTGGGGATGCACCCTTGTGCAGATCGTCCACCCGCCGCCGAATCTGTTCTCCAGATTCCGTATCAGCCGCTCGAAATCAATGCTCCATACCTCGGAATAAACCGACCGTTTTCCGTCTCTGGCACCCTCACGGAACGTCGGGGCAAAGAGAACAACCCTGGCATCCTCCGAAAGGTTGTGCTTCTCCCGAAGCTTCCTCTTCTGCTTAGTCCGGTCACCATGCAGAATATCACACCTGGGTGCCCCGCTTTTCAGATACGGCCCGTCGAACAGCAGGCCCTTCGGGGACACAATTTCACACCACTTCGAATCAATGACCAGGCCGTCCATCATGTCCGAATCGCTCTGACTGACGAGCCGCGCCATCTCGGAAAATCCGCTGCCGCGCCACAGCCCCGTGCATTTGATGCCGATCGTGTAGTGATTGACGTTCAGGTAATACTGTCCCTTTCGCTTGCACGTGCCGTAGGGCTTCCGGTAATTATCGATCCAGACCGCGGACCGGCCAAGCCAGTACGCGCGGCTCCAGAGGGTATTGGGCACCTTCCGGATATAGTCCGGAAACCGTTTTTTGGCAATCACATCCGGGTTCACAAGCCACACAAACTGCACGGACGGGTCCTTTTCGTGCAGTGCCTGCACCACATACTTCGGATTGCAGCCAAAGCCGCCCTTCCCCTCAAACGTGCAGACACTCACCAGTTTCCTGTCAATCGGGAAAATCCTGCACAGCAGGAAGCAGATCCTGCTGCCGAACGCCTTCAGTTTTCTGTATCGGATATACTGCTGCTCTGTCATGATCTGCAATATTCTGCCATCGGGCCAGACATTCCGCGATGACAGGATTCATGTTAAATCGTGGTAGGTCAATGGCGCGTTAAAATAAGACATCCACTGATTGACAATGTCGTCGGAGTATACTTCGATGACCTTCATTATTTTGCGTAGTTCATTGTGGGGAATGTGAGAATTATTATTTGCCAGCTCAACGCTCCCATCGCTCAGAATCCAAACCTTTGTGGTATCAGGTCCCATGCGTTGCGCAATATGTACATGGACTGATTCAATGGGGTATCCTTCATTGCTCCAGAAGAATACAACATATCCGTATACTGAAAAACACTTAGGCATAGGCATTATCTTTCTGGAATTCAAATGCGAGCATACCAGCCTTGGCAACATGCTTCCAGAGCTGGTTCAGTTCACTCTCTGTGTAGCCAACAACTTTCGTAAAAGTACCGTCCGGATAATCACACTGTGCTGATTTAAAGTCAGTTCCCGCTTCGTTGGGCTGTTCAAAATAGATTGTCACATATTCGCTGCCGCGCTTTCTTTTTTTAATGTCAGAATAAGTAATTTCCAGTCCATCGTTGAATGATAAAAAGGGATAATGTTCCATGCTGAACCTCCCATCCACTTCTGAACATATATAAATTATTAAACTTTTTAACGTGATCAGGACAGTTCTCCTGGACTTCGCCAGTTAAGCCACTGCTCCATGATGTCCGCAAGCGCGAGGCTGATGTCCTGCATCGCGTCGGTATCCGTCTTCGCTGCGCGCGGACCGGCGAGCCGTGTACCTTTTTCAATAGCCGAGTCCGCATTCAGTCCCGCCTCTTCGCGTGGTCCTGCCTCCTGCGCACCTTGTCCTGCTTCAAATCCGGCGTCAGGTTCCGCATTCCTGTCAGGAGTGACAGGCTCTGCCTCATTTTCCCGGATTCTCGCACAGAATGCGGCAATCTCGTATCTTAAGCCGCTTCCCTCGTAGGGCAGATCATAGACAGCGGTCCGTCCCGGGTCCTCATAGTGCACTTCGATGTGCCGGGTCAGCCACCAGGGCGACGGCACGAGAATATAGCCCCTGGTCCCCGAAATAACGAGCTGCCCCTCGCTCTTGACGCCAAGGCCCGTTCTTGCGGCAGCCATGGTTCCCTCATAGTGCAGGGACGCCTTCGTGTAGGCGTCCACGCCGGTCTTCGCCCGGACGGTTTCGAATGTGACGGACCGGTATCCCGTTCCCAGGATCCTCAGCGCCGGCAGCAGTGCGTACGTACCGTATTCCGTAAAGCTTCCCCCGAATTCAGTATCCCACACCTCACGGACATTGCTGTCCGGAATCCGTGTGAACGCGGCTTCCACGTCGATCACCTTTCCGATCGTTCCGCTCTGCACCAGCTGCAGTACCTTCCGAAAGCCCGGGCAGTACGCGGTCTTGATTCCCTCCAGGAGAACAAGGTGACGCTCGCCCGCAAGCCCATACAGCCGCTCCAGCTCCTCCCGGGAAAAGGACATCGGCTTCTCGCACAGGACGTGCTTTCCCGCAAGCAGGGCCTTCTCCATGAATTCCTCATGATGCGGATGCGGAACCGCCACATACACGGCATCCACATCCCGCAGCAGCTCCTCCGGAGTTTCTGCCACAGCCGGGATCTGTAATTCCAGTGCAAGCTCCCGCGCGTGCTCCGCATGCCGGCTCCAGATAAAAGCCGGCTCCGCACAGCCCGCGGCACGCGCCTCAGGAACGAACCTGCGCACAATCCGCCCTGCTCCGAGGATGCCAACTCTGATTCCATGATCTGGTAATGAACCTGGTTCCATATCCCTGCCGTTCGATCCGAACCATTCAGGTCATGTTTTTCCGGATCGTTTTTCCTTTCTCCGGCCGATTTTCTCCGGGTGCAAAACGGTCTATCTTCTCTGCTTCATGAACTGCTCGACAATGCGTGCCATGGCCATGGACTCCTCAGCCGTCACCTTGTAGGTGTTGCCGTCCGTTCCGTTGATCTTCTTCACGAACTCGCTGATCTCGTAGCGGAAGCCGTCGCCCTTGAAGTCGGACTCATAATGATCCACCCTGTTGGGATCCTCATAACGCACGTCGAACGAGCGCGTCAGCCACCAGGGCGACTGGCACAGGATGTAGCCCTTTGTTCCCGCGACGATGAGCTGGCCCTCGCTCTTGACGCCGCACCCCGCCTTCGCGGTCGCGAGCGCGTTCTGATACTTGAACTGAATCTTGGTGTAGGCGTCGATCCCCGTCTCCCCGTAGATGGAATCGATCTGAAGGTTGTCGTAGTCCCAGCCGAGGAGCTTGATGACAGGCAGCAGACTGTAGCTGCCGAATTCCAGGAACGCGCCGCCGTATGCCGCGTCCGTCATCTCGCGGGATGCCGGATCCGCAAGGCGCGAGAAACACGCCTCCACGTCGCGGATTTCCCCGATAGCCCCGCCGCGCGCGACATTGATGAGCTGCTGGAAGCCGGGAAGGTAAGCCGTCCGGATACCCTCGAGCAGCACAACCCCCTTCTCCTTCGCAAGCCGGTACAGGGCACTTGATTCCTCATAGGTGAAGGCGACCGGCTTCTCGCAAAGGACGTGCTTGCCCGCTTCGAGCGCGCGCCTTGCATAGTCCGTGTGCGTCTCGTTCGGGGAAGCGATATAAACCGCGTCAACCTGTCCGAGGAAGCTCTCGAAGTCCCCCGTGCACACCTCCACGCCGGTCCGATCGCGGAACGCCCGGGCGCTTCGGTCGCCGTGTGGCTTACGCGTGCCGCCTTTGCCGCCGTTCTCGGAAGCTCCTGCCCCGTCCTCCGGCCCGTGGTTTGCGGCTGCATTTTCTGCTGCCCTCCCACCGGCCGGAATTCCGGCAGTCATTCCGGAAATTCTGTGAGATTTCTCATTCTCCGGCGCGCTTTCATCATCCTTCCCGGTATCCCCTCCTGCATCGCTGACCGGATTGTACGCAAGCGGAATGCTCACGCCGGAAACATACTTCGACTCCTCGTAGAAGCGGGGCGCGATCCTGCCCGTCCCGATGATGCCCAGCTGAACGATGGGACGCGAGGTATTGCGCTTTTGCGTCGAAGAGATGTTGGGCGTCCGGTCGAGATAGACCACCTTACAGTACTCATTCAGATAGTCGAACTTGCCGCGCCAGTCCGAACCCTCGACGAAAATATCCACGCCGTAGCGCTGGATGTCCTCGATCTTCTGCCCGAAATGGTCCTCAACGATGATCTTGTCCGCGAAACCGGTTTTACGGATATTGTCGATCCGGGTCACAATGTCATCCACGAGATTCAGCTTGCCGCGTGTCTCGTCGAAATGCTCCGTCGTCACCCCGACGATCAGATAATCGCCCAGCGCCTTCGCCCGCTGCAGCAGGCGGTAGTGCCCCTCATGAAACAGGTCAAATGTTCCGTACGTGATTACCTTTGTCATAACTCCCCTCTGCATTCCGCGAATCCTGTCATGCAATCTTTCCCCTTAATGCCTGCTTCTGCAGGCATCCATGCGAGGTACCGCTTCGGATCGTTCGTGAAGAGGTCCGTCATGCCGAGGGCTTTGTACCGGGTGAAGTCCGGATTCTCCTTCGCGGGGCACCCCCACAGGGTCTCCTCCATGTTCCAGCAGCGGACGGGAACCGGCCTTCCGGTCTCCTGCTCCCGCCGGCGCATTCTCTCATCCATGCCGTCTGTAATCACCAGTCCGCCCGTGTAGGGATGGACAGCATCCGCGTCCTGCCGGATCAGCTCGTCGAAGCAGTCCTCGATCCGGGTGTCCAGAATTCCCGTCTGCGCGTCCGGCTTCAGGCGCCGGATGATGCCCATGGAATCCGGATTGAAGGAGGAGTAAACGATGCTCTCCTCAGCGCCTGCTTCCGCGACTGCCCGCAGCACTTCCTCCTCCATGCCCTCGTAGGGAACGATACTGTTCTTCAGCTCGATATTAAGCTTCAGGCCCCGTTCAAAATAAGGCTTCAGCGCTTCCAGCGTCCTGGCGAGCGTCGGAATCTGAAAGGGTTTTCTCGAAGGCGACAGCCGCCTGTCTCCCGCACTATAGCGTTTCACAAGGCTTGAAAGACGCGCGGACTCAGGACTTCCGGCATCGGAACCCGACGTGCGCACACCCGCATCCGGCCCCGGATGGGCGGCGCGGGTATCTTTCGCGGCCGCTGCCCGGCACTCCTCCGCCCGGCACTCTTCCCTACGGATACACTCATCCTTCAGCTTCAGGGATAGAAGCTCTTCGTAGGTCAGATCGCAGATCCGGCTGCTCCGTTGCCGTCCCGGATCGCCGCCCGCGCCGACTTCATCGTCTTTTCCTCCGTCCGCGTGTACCGCCTGTGTCCGTCCATCGGAGCTGACTTCCCGTGAATCCATACTTTCCTCTCCGTCGTCCGGCCACTCCCGCAGCCGGTCGATCGTCTCATCGTGGTGCAGGATCAGCACACCATCCCTCGTGCGCTGCACATCGGTCTCAATTCCCGTAATCCCCGGGATCTTCGCCGCCTCCAGGAACGCCTCCAGCGTATTTTCCGGCAGCTCCCTGCTGCACCCCCGGTGCGCCCAGATCCCGAACCCCGAAGAATTCCTCTCATCCATCGAATTGTCCTCCATCGTTTTATCTTCCATCGTCTTTCTCAAGCCTTCTTTACTATAGCAGAAAAATCCCCTCCCTGATGGTCAGGGAGGGGACAAAATAGTGGAACAATCGGATTCCGGACCGCTTCCTCGCCCGGAGAACCCACTGCAGTGTACTGGTTATCCCAGCAGCTGCAGTACCTGCTGGGGCTGCTGGTTCGCCTGAGCCAGCATGGATTGTGCCGCCTGCATGAGGACGTTGTTCTTCGTAAACGCGGCGATTTCCTTCGCCATGTCGGTATCCCGGATCCGTGACTCCGCCGACGTTACGTTCTCACTCGTCGTATTCAGGTTGTTGAGGGTGTGCTCCACGCGGTTTTGCTTCGAGCCCAGCTCCGCGCGGTAGCCGGACACCTCGTTAATCGCCGCCGTGACGTTTGAGATCACCTGGTTCGCGTGACTGACGTCACCCGCGAAGTCGCCCTCCACGTTCAGCCAGTTCTTGAACTTCGCAATCCGTGCGCCATCGTCGTCATCCGGACTGAAATCCGTGCCGGCCGCGGCTGTTCCGCCGGTTCCTCCGCCGGAGCCCCCTCCGCGGCTCTTTGGCAGCGTGGATGCGACGCCCGGCTTTCCTTCCACCCGCTTGAAAATATCTTCCACCGTCATGGACCGGTTCTTGATCTGGATCGTTTCGCCTGCCGTCGGTCCGACCTGGAACGTATCCGTCCGCGTGCCTTCCTCATGCGACAGATGCCGGTAGCCGTTGTAGTTCGTACACTCCGCGATGCGGTCCATCTCCAGCCCCAGCTGGTCGATCTCCGACTGCAGGCTCGTCCGGGCGATGGTATTGTACGTTCCGTTGGCGGCGCTCGTTGCAAGCGTTGTGATACGCTGCAGCATGGAATGGACTTCGGTGAGCGCTCCCTCCTCCGTCTGGATCATGCCGATGACTTCCTTGGCGTTCGACGCTGCCTGGTCAAGCCCCGCGATCTTGTTGCGCATCTGCTCGGAAATAGACAGCCCCGCCGCGTCGTCCGCGGCCCGGTTGATCCGATAGCCCGAAGACAGCTTCTCCAGATTCTTCGCCAGGAGGGAATTGTTGACACGAAAGTTGCGGTAAGAATTCACCGCAGAAATGTTGTGCTGTATGACCATAACCTGCTCCTTGGTATTTGTAAGAGGACATCCGTGTCCTCCCTGTACTGCTTCTGTAAGCGGCTGCGCCCGGCGTCTTCCATGACCCCATGGTCTCATCCACCTTATGTATTAATTATCGGCGGAAGGCAAAATCTCATAACCCGAAAATCGACTTCATTTCCTGCTCATTGCCTGCAGCAGCTCATGCATGAATCCCATGTGCTTCGCGCATTCGATGTCCGCAGGATACTTATTGATCAATAGTGGGGCAAATCACAGAATTAATCAATCTATCTTGACAGACAGGGTCACTGTCTGTAGGATATTGATTGATCAAAACCGGGGCAAGTCACAGGATTGGAAAATAGGAGGCTTCATGGAATTCCCGCGCAGACAATATCTGAATGCACTGATTCGAAAACAGGGTAATGGTCTGATCAAGGTCATCACAGGCATCCGGAGATGCGGCAAGTCTTATCTGCTTTTTACACTTTTCAGGAATTATCTCCTGAATATCGGAGTCAGGGAAGACCACATCATCGAGATGGCCTTCGATTCTTTTGAGAATCTGGAATATCAGGATCCGAAAAAATTTCTTTCTTATATCAGGGAGAAGATGTCTGACAAGGGGACATACTATATCCTTCTGGATGAAGTTCAGGAACTGTCTGAATTTGAAGCAGTTCTGAACAGCCTGCTCAGAAAGCCGAATACAGATATATATGTAACCGGCAGCAACGCCAACTTCCTATCCCGTGATGTCATTACTGAATTCAGCGGCAGAGGAGACGAAATTCATCTGAGTCCTTTAAGTTTTTCTGAATTCATGTTCGGATACGACGGCAGCGTGGAAACCGGCTGGGATGAGTATACTCTCTATGGCGGCCTTCCTCCTGTTGTCCTTCAGAAAACGGATGAAGACAAGCGAAAGCTGCTAAAGGACCTTTTGGAAGAGACCTACATTCGTGATATTACCCGGCGGCATCGTATACGGAATAGAACAGAATTCAATGAACTCATGAATATTCTTGCTTCAGGAATCGGTTCGCTCACAAACCCTACCAGGCTTTCCGCGACATTCAAAAGTGTAAAAAATGTCAGTATATCCAATAATACGATTGAAAGCTATATCAGTTATCTGATTGACGCATTTCTGCTCAACCGGGCTGAAAGATATGATGTCAAGGGGAAAAGATATATCGACAGCCCTTATAAATACTACTACACAGATATCGGACTCAGAAACGCAAAAATCAATTTCCGGCAATACGAAGAAACACACATTATGGAAAATGTGGTGTTTAATGAACTGCTGATCCGTGGATATACTGTAGATGTCGGAGTGGTTCCCATCCAAAATCGAAACACGGACGGACGGAAGATGCGAAAGAATCTGGAAATAGACTTCGTTTGCAATAAGGATTCCGAGCGTTATTATATCCAGTCCGCCCTGGCACTTCCGGATGAAGAAAAACTAAAGCAGGAGCTGCGTCCCCTTACCTATGTTCGCGACGGCTTCAAAAAAATCATTCTTGTAAAACATGTCCCCGCACCCTGGTACACAGAGGATGGTATATACGTGACAGGATTGAAAAATTTCCTGCTGAATCCGGAAAACCCGTAGAATAAATTGAACTGACTGTACGGCAGAAAGCAGACAAAGGCCTGCTTTCTGCGATTAAAAAAAGAACTGACGCACCACTGGTGCGTCAGCTCGTAAAACATCATTTAACAGGCAGCTGTGAACCGATATCAGCCCTGCAGCAGCTGCAGCACCTGCTGAGGCTGCTGATTTGCCTGCGACAGCATCGACTGCGCCGCCTGGGACAGGATGTTGTTCTTCGTGTAGGCCGCGATCTCCTTCGCCATATCCGTGTCGCGGATTCTGGACTCGGCTGCCGTGATGTTCTCGGTCGTTACCTGCAGGTTGTTGATCGTGTGCTCGATACGGTTCTGCTTCGCACCGAGATCCGCGCGGTAGCCGGACACATTATTGATAGCCTTCGTGATATCGTCAATAGCTGTGTTGGCAACCGATACATTCTCCGGATCAGAGCTGCCCTTCCAGATCGAAAGATGACCTGCATTCGAGAGGATCTTGGAATCCTTGAAGATGCTGCTCATATGAGCATCGAACTTGTTGATCGTCAGCGTCTCGCCTGCAGTAGGGCCTACCTGCATGGTCATCGGCTCGGGCTTATCGCTTGTACCCTTAGCCAGAGGCTTGATTCCGTTGTAATCGGTTGCGGTTGCAATTCTGTTGATCTCGTCGCCGAGCTCGCTGACTTCCTTCTGAATGGAGTCCTTGGCAACGGAGTTGTACGTTCCGTTCGCGGCCTGCGTTGCAAGCGTCGTCATACGCTGCAGCATGCTGTGCACCTCGGTCAGGGCGCCTTCCTCGGTCTGGATCAGACCGATGGCATCCTTGGCGTTGGAGGTTGCCTCCTCGAGGCCGTTGATCTTCGAACGCATCTGCTCCGAGATGGCAAGGCCAGCTGCGTCATCCGCGGCGCGGTTGATCCGGTAGCCGGATGACAGCTTCTCCAGATTCTTCGACAGAGACGAAGAATTCATCGAGTAATTACGATAGGAATTGATTGCACTGATGTTGTGTTGAATAACCATAAGCCACTCTCCTTACCTTCCGTACAGGACCTCCCTGACCTGCACCCTTCTCTCGTACAGGACATCCATGACCTGTACTTGCCGTCAGCTGCTCACACTGACAGAAACAGTTTTCCTTACATCCTCATCCTATCACGTCCGAAAAAAAAATCAATATTTTTTTGAAATTTCCCTTATTATTTTTCGCCGCTTGTCGATATAGGAGGTTTTCGGCAAAAAAGAAGGACCGCCCTTTCGGACGGTCCTTCTCATTCAGCTTACGCTGCCATTTGCTGTTTCCCGAAACTGCCCGGATTAACCAAGGAGCTGCAGAACCTGCTGAGGCTGCTGATTTGCCTGTGCCAGCATCGACTGTGCTGCCTGGGACAGAACGTTGTTCTTCGTGTAGGCTGCGATCTCCTTCGCCATATCCGTGTCGCGGATTCTGGACTCTGCTGCCGTGATGTTCTCGGATGTGGTCTGCAGGTTGTTGATCGTATGCTCAATACGGTTCTGCTTAGCACCGAGATCCGCGCGGTAACCGGAAACCTTGTTGATGGCGTCGGTGATGGCTGTGATCGCCGCGTTCGCAACAGAAACGTTTGCTACGTCCGCCTCACTGCCGCTGCCCTTCCAGATGGAGAGGTGATTGTTCTTCAGAGCGTCAGACTTGAAGATGTTGGACATATGAACGTCAAACTTGTTGACGGTCAGGGTCTCACCTGCTGTAGGTCCTACCTGCATCGTCATCGGCTCGGGCTTATCGCTTGTACCCTTAGCCAGAGGCTTGATTCCGTTGTAATCGGTTGCGGTTGCGATGCGGTCGATCTCGTTGGACAGCTCGCTGACTTCCTTCTGGATAGAATCCTTGGCTACGGAGTTATAGGTTCCGTTAGCGGCCTGGGTTGCCAGGGTTGTCATACGCTGCAGCATGCTGTGAACTTCGGTGAGAGCACCTTCCTCGGTCTGGATGAGTCCGATGGCGTCCTTCGCGTTGGAGGTTGCCTGATCGAGACCGTTGATCTTCTGGCGCATCTGCTCGGAAATTGCGAGGCCTGCTGCATCATCTGCTGCGCGGTTGATACGATAACCGGATGACAGCTTCTCGAGGTTCTTGGAAAGAGAAGAGCTGTTCATCGTATAGTTACGATAAGAATTGATGGCGCTGATATTATGCTGAATAACCATTATGTATCTCCTTCTTTTTGGTACCGGAACTTCCCTGTCCCAGCTGCCTCAGCTCACTGCGCTGGCCCTGCGCGGGAACTGAAACCTTTTTTGTTTTGTTACATAAGAATTATCGGATCGTCCGGATTTTTCATAAGGGGGATTTCATCATTTTTCGAGAAATTTTTTCAGGACCGGCGTTGCCGTCTGATTCCTCTGCCCTTCCGGCGCAGTGTCCTGTTCCTTTTCCTCCGCCTTCCCCTCCAGGATGCCGCGGATGAGGCTTTCCTTCGCGGTTGCATCAATCCGATCCAGCGTCGGCAGCAGCTTTTCCGGCAGCTGCTCCCTTAAATACTGCTGCACCTTCGGGTAATCGACGTCCGCCGCTCCCTTGTAGATCAGGATCCGGTCCTCGTCCAGGGAGAGGTTGTAGAGCTTTTCCAGTGCGCCGACGATCTGCTCCGCACTGACGGGGCCGCGCTCCTCCGCCTTCTTCAGCGACAGGAGAAACGTCTCCAGCGCGAGGACGGACTTTTTGTCCGCCTTCATGACAATCGTCGAGACTCGTACCGCCCCGTCGAGGTCGCCTGTCATATAGAGGCAGAAGGCATACTTCTGATAGATATTCTGCAGGTTTGAGCTTGTGTAGGCGCCGCGGTTCGTGATGCCGTAGCGCTCGACCTTGTCAATGGCTTCCTTCAGGTACGGTGCCGCCTCCCTGTAGCGGTGCTGCCCGAACAGCGCGTCGCCGATCAGGCAGGCGAAGTCCGACTCCTCGGGGAAGACCTGCACAGCCTCCCGATAGACGCGGATGGCCTCCTCCCTGTCCTCATTCTGATCCAGCAGGATTTGAATCAGGTAAATGTAGTCGTAGGCGTATCTGCCGTTCATCGTGCGGTTTGCGTCCTTCAGGAGGTCAATGGCCTTCCGAAACGTCGAGATGGCGTCATCGTACTCGCCGGCGAACATCTGCTCGTCGCCGAGGTAGCTCAGGATATCGCCGTCGTCGGGGTGCTCGTTCACCTCCATCTCGATGAGCCGGCGGTTGCGGCTGCTCTTCTTTTTTCCTTCATTATTGACGGTCATGTAGCCCGTGTGCATGATCTCCATGAGATCCGTCGCGTCCCCTACGTGCATGGTGCCGCCGCTGTACTCGACCTGCTCGTGGATTCTCCTGCGGTACTGCATACCGGGAAGGTGCCGGAAGATCCGCATCTGGCTGTTCACGGTGCCCGGCGTGCCGTCGTCCTTCAGGTTCACCCAGGCGGTCAGGATGCAGTTAAAGCCCTGCTCACCGCTCGATTCGAGGAGCTGCGGGAGCTTCGCGGCGCATTCCGGCTCGAAATATTCATCCGCGTCGAGGAAGACGATCCAGTCGCCCCGGCACTTGCTGATCGCGTAGTTCTTCGCCGCGGCGAAGTCATCGATCCAGTCGAAATGGTAGATCCTGGCGCCGAGGCTCCTTGCGATCTCCACGGTCCGGTCCGTGCTGCCGGTGTCCACGACGACCTGCTCGTACATGTACTGTTTTCCCCAGGTCAGCGCCTTTTCGATGTTCTTCTCCTCGTTTTTCACGATCATCGCCTGGGAGATGCGGATTTTCCTGCTCAATATTTTCCCCTCTTTCTCCTTCTACGGAGAGCGTTTTCCTGGTTTCAGGCGTCCCGCAGCACCTGCAGGATCTGGCGCACGCGCACGTCAAACGTATGATCCTGCAGCACCTTCCGACGACCTGATTCCGCGATTGCCTGTCTTCTGTCATCCTCACGAAGGTACCAGCCGATCTTGTTCACAAGGTCCTTACGGTCCTCGTAGTAGACATAGTCCTCCCCCGGGACGAAGAAGCGGTTGAAATCTTCCTGGTAGTTCGTGACAAGGAACCCGCCGCACCCCAGAATGTCAAAGCACCGAAGGGGAATCCCCTTCTGGATACTGCGGAGCGTGATATTGAGATTCACCTTCGAGAGCGCGAAGACATACGGCATCTCCGTGTAGTAATTGACGAAGCCCCGGTTGTCGATGCCGGGCGCGGTGAATTTCTCATCCCTGGTATAGAGCGTCAGCGGAAAGTGTGCCGCAGCCGTTTTCAGGATTTCCGCCCGCTCAAGGCCTGTGATCTTCCGGTTGATGATGTACTGCGCGTACATGTAGGCGTGCGTTTCCACGCCGTCCGGGTTCGTCGGGACAGGATACTCCTTCATCAGCCGGTCCACGATATCCCCAGTCAGGCACGACTCGATGAAGTTCACGCCGTCTACCTGCCTCTGCGCCGTCATGATGCCGTCGAGGTACCCCTTGAGGTACGGATCGAGATGCGGCTCCATCCGCTCATACAGGTTGAACTCCTCCGTGTACATCGAGCCGACGAACGAGACATCGCAGCGGAATTGTTCCCTCTGCTCCGGGGACGGCTCCATCTGAAGGAGACGCCGCGCCGGCACAGCCATCGGCAGGTAGTGCACGGTCGGAATCCCCTGAGACGCGAAGGTGTCATACATCTGCGAGTCAAACAGGAATACCGCGTTGCACTTGTTGATGAGCGTGTAGGAATACAGGTTCACAAGCGGGCTGTCGTAGACCCACGACACGTACCGCACACCCTCCGCCTCGCAAACCGTCGAGATGATCGGGAAATAGTTGAACGAGAAGACGAAGTCCGGCGTCTCCTTCCGGATCACGCCGGCAAACCGCTCCTCGAACTGTGCATTGCGCCGGTCGCCGTTATTCTCATAGGGGAACAGGGCAATCTCCACGGAGTCACACGTACCGTCATCCGTAAGGTGCCGGAACGCGTCCACGATATCCTCATTCCCGAAGCTTGCAATGTCAATAATCAGAATTTTCATCAGGTTTTCCGCACGGACTCCTGCACAAACGCCATGGCCCGTTCCTCGTTCTGAACCATCAGCTCATGCTCCGCAATCCTCTGCAGGACAAAGGCCGGATCCCCGAACAGCATCAGCCGGTCCCTGAGGATCCGTCCGCAGCACTCAGGCGTTACGCGCCATGTATCCAGCAGGGAAAAAGCTTCCTTCGCGGCTGATCCATCCTGAAAATCAGGGGGTTCCTGTCCGGTGCCTCCGCCCGAAGGGGCAGCAGCTTTCTCCCCGGCAGAACCGCCCAGAAGCTCAATCCTCCGCAGGGCGAAAATGACTGCCTGCAGGCGGTCCATCAGCTGCTCCGCGTATTCACAGGAATCTGTGAAAAGGCTGCCGCTTCCCTGCCGCAGTTCCTCCCTTACAATCTGAAGGATCAGGAGGAGACGGTAATAGAAGGCGGAAGCGGTCCGAAGGCCGCGGTAAACCGGCTTCTTCATTTCCTCCTCCGTGACAAGGAACCGTTTAGCACGGCCGCCGCCATTGCCCGGGCACTCCGGCTGGTCTCCCGGCAGATTGCTGTTCCCGGCGGCGGGTTCCCTTGCGGATGTGTCCGCGGGCTTTGCGTCCTCCCGCAGCACCCTGTCCGCGAACCGCTTCAGCTCGTCGAGGCGCCGGGCGTTTTCAGCCACACTCTTCTCTGTTTTTTCCAGCTCCCGGATATAATTCCCGATCTCCGGAGACGGTTCCTCCGTTGGCTCCGGGCATTGTCCCCGGGATGGCTCCGAAGACGTCCCCGAATGATCCTGTACACGTTTTCCCGGGTGAAGCTCCTGTGCATACTCCTGCAGAAAGCGCCTCCGATAATAATTGTAGCGCTGCAGTCCAAGAATCATGCCGTCGTCATGCAGGCACCAGGGCGTTTCCGTCGCCGGAACGACCGTCTTATATCCGTGCCGCCGCATTTCCATCGACTGGGAGCAGTCGTAGAAGTCCCAGCCTTCAAAGACATCCTCCCGCCACGGCACATCCGCCTGTGTCGCCAGGAGGAGCCCGTCCGCTGCTTCCACCTCCCAAGGTTCCCCCGTCATGGCAAAGGAGGCGCCGGTACAGGAGTCAGTATTCCGGAGGTCCGCCTTCTGCAGGTCTCCCGTCTGCTGTTCTGCCTTCTGCCAGTCTCCCGTCCGCAGGTTCCTTCTCTGCAGGTCCAGCTTCCGGAGATCTTCGCGTGAAGCGACTCTTCCGGTCCTTGGAACCGCCCACATGATCCCGTCGCTGCCAAGGTGCGGCGCTCCGACCATGCCGACCATCCCGATCCGCGGATCCGACCGGAACAGGGTCAGCAGGTCACAGAGGAAGTCAGGATTCAGAATGAAAACGTCCTGATGCAGGTAAATCTTGTATTTCGCGTCCGAATCCCGCATGGCGGCGTTATAGCCGGATGCCATGGAATCCGCGCCCTCGATGGAAATAAAATCCGTCTCATATCCGTCCGGCACACGCAGCCTGCTGATAAAAAGCTGACATTCCCGCAGGAAATCCTTCCGGTTCGTGCAGACAATGAAGCAGAATTTCCGGTCATTCAGTTGTCTGTCCTCAGAGCGTGGGTTCATTTGTCCCCCATTCCGCGGCCTGCTGCCGGTAGATCCGCTCCTGCTCCGCATCGCCCAGCGCCTCGTAGCAGTCCGCGATTCCGGACAGGGCGATGCTGCCGCGTGAGCGCAGGTCCAGGAGGCTCTCCGTTCCGCCCCCGTCCTGCAGGGCCGCGTTCGTGTACCACAGAAGCGCCTCGCGGGGATCCGCTCCTTTCAGATAATAATCTCCCAGCTCGCAGCAGATCTCGGAACAGCCCTCCGCGGCGACGCACTTCAGGGCGTATTTCATAAAGCTTAGCAGGTCATTTCGAAGCCGCGCGGCGTGCGCCGCGACGCAGCAGGCCATTTTGATCTCGTCGACACTGCGCTCTCCGGCGTCCGCCTCCTGTGCGAAATAGTATTCCGCCTGCAGGAAGTCGTCCTCCGATCCGCCCATCCAGACCTCGCGGGCGTACATGGTGAACAGACGCCGGTCCAGCGCAAGTCCCCGCTCCAGCGCCCGGCGGAAGTTCACGAGGTCCCGGCCCGCGTGTTCTCCCTCCGGGCGGTGCAGGATTACAATATCACTGTCATAGACGACCGGTTCCGTCCGCACCTTCTCGTGAATCGGGCTCTCCCATGCGAAGGTCCGCAGCCGCCGGAACAGCTTTGGCCTTAGCTCCCGCCTCGTGTTGTAGACCGAGCGGAACTCCGTCTCGTTGTCGTACACCATCTGCACGATCTCGATCCGGGGATCGAGCGCCTCCTTCAGCGCGTGAAACTTCCTGACATTTTCCGCATCGATCGTCTCATCCGCGTCCGCGGAGTAGATGTAGTCGCCTGTCGCCTTCGAGAAGGCGAAGTTCCGTGCCGCCGCGAAGTCATCAATCCAGTCGAAGTGATACAGGTGCACGCGCTCCTGCCCCCGCTCCCTGCGAAGCCTCTCCGCGTAGCGTTGCACGAAATCAACTGTCCCGTCCGTCGACCCCGTATCCACGATCACCATCTCGTCCACGAGATCCTTAAGGCACGCCAGACACCCCGGCAGCGTCCTCTCTTCATTTTTCACGATCATGCACAGGCTGATCGTTACACCGTCATGGTTCATTGCACTGTTCCATCAGCAGGAACTTTCCCGCTGCTTCTTTCCACTTCTTCCTGGTATAGATATTGCCTTACTGATCCCGTTCCCTCCGGCAGACGAAATACCTGCAGATCTGTTCGCGGAACGCTTCCGCACATTTCCCGTTCAGGAAATAGGAATTCAGCTTACTCTTGCTGTATGTGAAACCAAGATGCTCCGTGGTAATCTGTTTGAGCAGGCTTTCGTAATATCTCTCCCAGGTAATATATTGACTGCTGTCGCAGAAATCGTATGTCCGTGTAAGCTCGCCAGCGTCTTCGGAAAGATATTTTCTGACCACATCCAGATGCAGGAGTACAAACTCGAAGGATTCCGGGGCGGAAATCATGATATTCCCGCTTATCTCTGCATACTTCAGAGCCGGCTCAATATAGGGTCCGAATGCTGCACCATCGACATCTGCGCAGATTTTATTATGCTCACCGGATGACTTCAGCAATGCATCGTGTACCGATGCATTTCCGCCTGCCGGCACGACCTCCGTTGTCTCTGACCACAGCGCGTACCTCGCCATCTCATAGCCGGAATTGGAGTCCTCAGTCACGAACAGATCAAAGTCATTCCTGCCATGTTTCTCTTCATAGAGGCGGTACATCTCTGTCGCGGTGCTTTCTCCGCTTTTTTGGGTCACAAGCTCATAAATCCCTGCGACGGCAAAGGGCAGGGCGGAAAACTGCCCGCTTCTTGACACGATAACCGCGTAGCAGTCCGCCGTCCAGAGCTCCCTCTGAAACGCTTCCGTGTACAGATACCGGACATACTCGTCAAGGAACAGAATTGTATTGCTCAGGGAGGGCAGAATGCTCTCCCAGTCGGATGAATTCGTGAGTACCAGCATCCCTGCCGATGAGCTGATATGAACCCGGATCCCGGAATCTTTCCCAAGCTCAAGATAGTCGGAAATCAGACGGATGAGCGAACTCTTCCCGGTCCCGCTGTTGCCTTTGATTACAGAAATCTTCCTCTCCAGCTCCAGCCGGTACTCCGCCCGTCTCGAGGTTATGCTGAGTTCATGCCTGCCTTTCATACGAGCCTCCGGCCATTTCCAGCATCTTCATCACAAACTCGCGGTGTGTGTACAGCAGTGAACCGTCATTTTCGCAGCGGACCGGAGTCCGGTGGCTGCCCGTACCCAGACTGTTCAGAGACAGATCATAACCGCTGAGAGAACACCGGACATCCTTCTCCTCTCCTATGTCAAGCAGCAGATTCTCGCAGTTTCCGCCGCACACAATCAGATCTGTGTAAAAATCCTCTGTTTCACGCAGCAGAATCAGCGCCTTCGCGCCTCCGGAAAGACGCTCCGGGGGAATCTGCCCCAGTACAGGCGAGACAATCAGCTGACGGTCCCGCACCTCCGAATCATCAACCTCTCTGACAACCTGCCGCACAAACGGGTCCTCGAACCACGCATCCTCATAGGTATTATTGAAAAATGTGTCTACATTCAGAATGGCATTTTCATCATAGCCAAAGAAAATACTCAGCATAAACTGCTCGCCTTCGTTCTCTCTTCATTTTTCACGATCATGCACAGGCTGATCGTCATCCCTTTTCCGCTCATAGTGTCGTCTGGTCAGCTGATGCCTCCCTGCTGCCTTTTTCCAGTTCTTCCCGGTACAGATCTTCGATATAGCACGGCCCGTTTTTCCACAGGCCGGAGCTCTCGTCATACAGCAGCTGCCCTGTCTTTGAGGAGATAAAATCACTCAGAATTTTATCGGGATTCTCCTTCCTCTGCACCGACAGGTCGTCGATCACCATGGACGTGAGCGCATCGACCGCAAAGTCCTTCTGCTCCCTTGTGATTTCTCCTGACTGATTCATGCCGGGCATTTCTCGCTTCCTTTGAATGTCAGTGCGGTTATTGCGGCATCTGACCTGAAACAATATTGATCCCGCAGGCGCTCCGGGATCAGCAAAGAGATGCAGATGTCATCCGCACCCGCGCTCCCGATTTCCCCATAAGCCCCAAGCAGATAAGTGGTAATTGTGAGATTGGTTCTGTCGTTGGCAATTTTCCCTGCGATGATGTCGTAATCCTTCATCCTTTCAACTACCGCAGGAAAGGTATCTGATTTTCTGTGTCCTACCACGCAGTGAAGCCAGTCTCTGTCAGCATGCTCAAACAGAAATTGCGTAATGCCTTTATCTTCATGAAATACAAATGTGGAAATATACCCATATCCCGGATCTTCTCTCAGGGTTCCCTGGGTTAAAGCCTTACGGACAGAGGTATGTACAAAATCCCGGGCTTGCTCATGAGAAGTGGTAAGATAAAAGCCCTTCCCGAAATCCTTATGTGCAGCGCACCTGCGTAAATCCGGCTCACTGACAATGCAGTAGCTCCCATGAAACAGAACCGTTCCGTCAGTTAATCTCAGCACGAATATCCACTCCCCGATAATCCAGAACCTTCATGACTTCCTCGAGGACTGCCTCGTCCCCTTCTGTGTGAAAGATGCCGTAGCACTCCCGGATAAACCTGAAAATCCCAAATTTATCAAACACCCCGCATGCCTTCTGGATGGATGTATTCCAGCGCTCTGCAGCAAGTCTCAGCACTCTCGTCTGCATGAAGATGATTTCCGTATTCTCGCTCATGATCTGCTCCTATTGCAATTTCCCGGCAGCTCCGTATTTCCAGAGACTCACAGTCCCGCGAGGCGCTTTCCGGCAGGCTCATATCCTTGTGCGGCGGCCTGCCGGTAATAGTCCGCGGCCTTGTCCTTATGCCCTGACATCTCGTAGTAAAGGGCAAGGTTGTACGCCGCCTTGAACGATCCGGTGCCGATGACGCCGCCGTCCTCCGGCTTCTCGCCGATTGCAAGGCACCTGCGGTAGCTCTCCTCAATCATCGGCAGCATGCCGGCGAACTCCGCAGTGTTCTCCTCGATGAGCTTCGTCCAGAACAGTCCGCAGTAGAACCAGTAATCCGCTCTCTCCTGCAGCAGGGGCTCGACGCGAACCATGACGCCGCTTGCTTCCTCAAGCGCATCTCCTCCAAGGTCCAGCAGCGTATAGAGGTACAGCAGGACGCCGTCCGCCCAGTAGCCCGTATCCGGCTCCCCTGTGTCAAAAAACCTGCGGAAGTGCGGCAGCGCTTCGTCCTTCCGCTTCATGTTGCGGAGCGTCGCCCCCAGCTGGAACTGGATATAAGGATCCGCGGGATCCTTCTCCTCCTCTGCCTCAAGGAGTGCGAGGTTCCGGTCTCCCTTGCCCGCAAGCAGATACCCGTCGTGGTCTGCGTAGAGCGGCGACCGGA
Source organism: uncultured Lachnospiraceae bacterium (assembly GCA_900316855.1). Classification (GTDB taxonomy): domain Bacteria; phylum Bacillota; class Clostridia; order Lachnospirales; family Lachnospiraceae; genus CAG-791. The sequence goes on from ONEK01000007.1 coordinate 26,158, forward strand.
AGATCGGCGTCCCGGGCGAGGGCTGTTCGTGAACCGCGCCCTCATAGCGGCAGCCCCTCGGCAGGATCCGAGGAATAAATTCCAGATTCCGGCTGATCTCCTCCCCGTCCCGGAACTGATCGTACAGGCCCAGGGTTCCGAGGAAGCAGGGCTTCCAGCCCTCTGGAAAGCCCGCACGGATTCCTTTCCCGCGGCTTGCCCTGCCGCTGACATTGCCTCCTGCATTACTGCTGCCTGCACTGCCGTGCCCGGCCCCTGTTCTCACCTCCAGCTGTGTCAGGAAGGCCTCCAGCTCCCGCCTTCCGGTCCCGTAGACCTTTCCCGGAATACCGGCAGGCCGTTCCCCTTCCGGCGTATCGCTCGTAAGCGGCGTTTCGTCCGCGTCGAGGACGAGATGATAGTCCGCGCCGTGCTCTTCTTCCGACTTCTCCAAAACGAAATTCCGCGCCGCGGCGAAATCATCCACCCAGGTGAAAGGATACAGGAACACACACTGATGACCCCGCTCCTGCTCCAGCCGGTCCGCAAAGCTTTCGATGATGCTGACTGTCCCGTCCGCCGAGCCGGTGTCCGCGATCACGATGTCATCGACAAGCGGCGCCGCCGCGGCAAGACACCTCGCGAGGCTCCGCTCTTCATTTTTCACAATCATGCACAGATTGATCTTCAAGGCCTGCCTCCCATTTCGGTCCTATCTACAAGTATACCCGATTCGGCTATGAGATACCAAAAGAGCTGCCACAGATTTGTGGCAGCCCTTTTATCAGCTTTTTTCGCAGTTCCTCCGAAGATTCCGTCATGCCTGAAGGCATTCGGAAGGATCGGCGTCATGGTACCCTACCTCTTCACCAGCAGGCTGTTGAGGTCCGGCACACCGATGATAGCGCTCGCCGCCGCCGCGACGTTCGCGGAGTCCGCGTTCGCGTACCAGGTGTAGGCCATCTTCGGCGTCAGGTCGACGTTCAGCAGACCCGTGGCGAGACCCTGCGCGATCTCGCCCGCGTCATCCAGCTCCCGCGCGAGGATAAAGCCGTCGATGTAGCGGTTGGCCATAGCCTGCCGGTACGCGTAGATGACGGACGCCGCCTGCAGCTGCTCGCCGCCGGTCGACGTGTAGCCCTGCTCGCTGCACTTGATGTAGCGGACCTGCCCCTTCGTATTCTTATAGAGCGGTGTGCACAGGTAATCCGTCACGACGTTGATGTTGTACATCGTGTCAAACCGCGCGTCTGCCGTGCGGGGAGCGTATTTCTGCACCCACGCGATCGGGTCGGTCAGCGGTGCGTTGTAGGGATGGATAGCGAGGTTCCAGTCATAGTTGCCGCCCATCACGCCGAACGTGAGGATGGCGTCGAGGAACGGCCGGCCGGCGTAGTGTGCCGCGACGTTGTCGGAGCCATTCCACTCGTAGTCGATGGAGGTGTAGATTCTGGCATTCGCGTTCTCGGAACGGATGCCGTTGTAGAAGATGCGGAGCGCCTTCTCGTACTCGCAGGCAGCCACCGTCATGCCTGCGCCGGGTGTCATGTAATTCCACTCCTGCCGCGCGTTGACCTCGTTTCCGATGATCCAGTTGTCCACGGTGCCGTGGGCTCCGCTGTAGCGGGAACCGAGGAACGAGGCGATGGCCTCGAGCTTCTCCACTGCCGCCGGCTCCGCGGTGTTGAACGCGTAATAATTCGCCCCCGCGAAGTCTCTGGACAGAGGATGGATCAGCGTTGGATCCGCGGTCAGGTTATTCAGAATGATCAGGCTGACCTGGATGCCCTGCTTGTTCATCTGAGGCACAAGGAAATCATACTGCCCGCAGATAGCCTGGCTGAAATGATAGGTCTTGCCATTGTAGGTGTAGCTGACACCGCTCCCGTTGCAGAGGTTTCCGATCGGCAGGTTGTACGTGATCTGCCTGATGCCGAGGGCGTTCAGCTGATTGCCGTGCAGGAGCGCTGCCGCGGGCAGGAGTCCCTTCTTGCCGGCGTCGTGGCGCTTTGCCGTATGGGTCGCCGCGGACTCCGGATTCGTGATGAATTTCGCGTTTCCGACCGCGGTCGGCACGCCGTTCTGCAGGACGACGAGCTGGAACTTGCGGAACAGGTTGGAGTCCGCCGTGTTCTTATTAAGAGGAAAAGCGAACGCCGCGCCTGCTGCCGCGGGTGCCTGCGCAATTTCCGTGCCCTGCGTGCCGCTCTGGTACACCTCCTGTGCGTACAGGTGATACAGCCCGTCACTCGACGAAGCCGATCCCTGCGTTGCCACCACGACGTTGCCTCCCTGGATCAGCGCGGTCTTCACGCCCGCGGACTCCGCCGCCTTCGCCCGCAGGCTGCTGCCTGATAGCAAGGCCACAGCCAGCAATGCCGCCGCTGCCGCCGTAAGGTGTCTTAACGACGATGTCCTTTTTTCCATCCTGAACGGTTCCCTCCCTGGTGTTTCCGTGTCCATGATACAGATCTCATGGCGCACGACATTGTAACAATTTTGTAACAAATTAGCTCTTCTACTATAACATCAAAGTTCCCCCAATACTTTTGTCATATGTTCCAAATTTTGATCGTCCTTTTTGTGCGAATCGTCTGTGGCAATCCTGCACAATTTTTGGAAACTATTTTTGGTAATTCAGTTTCTTGTGCGGAAACCGCATGCCTTGTATGATAGGAAACTGTGGGGAAGATAATAGTTTCCATCCGTTCCTGACCGCTATAAGATCCGCCTTTCCGCGGGCTGCGGGATCCCGGCAGTTTCCGGTTCCGCGGGAAACGCGTCATCCTTCGAAACGAAAGGTGCCGCCCGCACGGAACAGATCTGAACGGATGTATCGCAGCGGATTCAGACGGATTTATCACAACGAATTCATAGAAAGGAAGGTCAACCGGCTTCATGAAGGCAAAACCCGACAAGGTCCGGACGCAGATCCTCGACAGCACGATCCTCGTGTTCAACGACAAGGGCCTGAAATTTACCATGGATGACGTCGCAAGGCGCGCCGGCATCTCCAAGAAGACCATCTACGTCGCCTTCCGCGACAAGGAGGACCTCTTCAACCATATGGTGGACTACTGCTTCGATTCCATCAAGGAAGCGGAGGCACAGGTCCTCTCAAGTGACCTTCCCACCGTCCCGAAGCTCCGCAGACTCCTCGGCGTCATGCCGGAGCGCTACCGGGATATCGATCTCAGGAAGCTCTACACCCTGAAGGACAAATATCCCGAAATCTTCGCCCACGTGGCGGTGCGGCTCGAGACCGACTGGGAGCCGACGCTCGCCCTCATGCGGAAGGGAATTGACGAGGGGAGCATCCGGCCCGTCAACCTGCAGATCTTCAAGATGATGCTGGAGGCCTCCATCGAGCAGTTCTTCCAGCGGGACATCCTCGTCGAAAACGGACTCTCCTATTACGAAGGACTCGGCGAGGTCGTCGACATCCTCATCGACGGAATTGCGGTCCGGAATTGAGTATCGGCAACAGCCCGTATCACCGGGCAACGGCGCGCAGGCATTTTCCGCACCCGCATCCCTTATTCCCTTTCCGGACCGGTAAGCCCTGCCGCTCTGTTCTATTCAGAATAACCTGCAAGTCAACAGGCATCGGTGCCTCAGGCAGCAGCATCTCAACAGAAAGGAAAACGTACCATGAAACTCACCGTAAGGAACAAGCTGGCGTTCTGCTTCGGAGCGTTCGGCAAGGATATCGTCTACATGCTGGTCAACAGCTACCTGCTGTACTACTACAACGTGGTGCTGGGCATGAGCTCCGTGTTCATCGGGGCGGTGCTCATGGGCGCCCGGATTTTCGATGCCCTGAATGATCCGTTCATGGGCATTGTCGTCGCGAAGACGAGGACCCGCTGGGGACGGTTCCGCCCGTGGATCCTGTCCGGCTCCGTCCTCAACGCCTTCACGATCTACGCTCTCTTTGCGGTTCCGCGCGGCATGGCGGACAGCCCGATGCGCGTGTGGATGGCAGTCTTCTACATCCTGTGGGGCGTGACCTATACCCTGATGGACATCCCGTTCTGGTCCATGATCCCCGCGATCACGGAGCCCGGCCATGACAGGGAGCAGCTCTCCTCGCTCGCCCGTTCCGCCTCCGGCATCGGCGACGCGGTTCCGACCGTTCTCACCATGATCATCGTGCCTGTCCTGTCCGGCACGACGGCGCTGACCGGCTACTGGATCGGCTTCAAATACTGGGCGCTCATCGTCGCTGCTGTTTTCGTCATCTCCGAGGTGGTCTTCGTCCTCAATGTTCCGGAGAAGAAGCCGACCGAGATGAAGTCTGTCGGCATCGGGGAGATGTTCCGCTCCCTGTTCCGCAACGACCAGGCAATGTGCGTTGTCATCGCTGTTATCCTCGTTTACCTCGCGCTGGATATCGTCGGCAACCTCATCCTGTACTTCTTCCAGTTTGACCTCGGCAATACCGACGTTTACAGCGTCTTCACCGCGGGGTGCTTCCTGGCGCAGGTTATCTTCATGATGCTGGTTCCGGCCTTCCGCAAAAAGACCGACAAGCTCCGCCTGTTCTCGATCGGCATCCTTGTGCAGATCCTCGGCTTCGCCATCCTGCTTGGATTTGCCTTCAGCGGCATCTACAAGGGCTCCTGGGGCATCCTCATGCTTCCCGGCATCATGGTGAACGCGGGCTACGGCGTCCTCAACGTGCTGCTCACCATCTTCCTGTCCGACTCCGTCGACTACGGCGAGCTGAAGAACGGCACCCGTGAGGAATCCGTCATTTTCTCCATGCAGACGTTCACCGTAAAACTTGCTTCCGGCGTCGCGGCCTTCCTGTCCGGCGTTGCCATCGACATGATCGGCCTCGATACCGAGGCGGCAGCGCAGTCTGCCGCGACCCTGAACGGCCTCCGCATCTGGATGACTATCCCCAGCGCCGTCATCCTCATTGCTGCCTTCCTCGTCTTCAAACGCTTCTACAAGCTCGACGATAAGCGGATGGAAGAAATTTCGCAGAAGATCTCCGCAGGCGGGAAGACAAGGTAAAATTATATCTGATTTTGTATTGCGTTCTGATATACATAATAATAAAATGATTACAGAAAGGCGGTGAGTTTATGGCAGCGAGAAGCGCGAATGTTATAGCCCGGGTCGAACCGGAAATTAAAGAACAGGCAGAGGCGATTCTGTCCAGCATGGGTATCACTGCATCAGCAGGCATCAATATGTTTTATCGTCAGATTATTGTTGACAGTGGGCTCCCGTTTCGCCCATCGGCTTCCGCAAGGCATCCAAAGGCGCTCAATGAGATGACAGAAAAGGAATTTAATGCAAAGATGGCCATGGGTCTGACACAGGCGAAGGCAGGAGAAGGAATGTCAGCAAATGAGTTCTTTAAGCAGCTTGATAATGGGATGAGAGGTTAACGGGTTTACATGTCCGATCTTTATTCAGTATGGATCACTCCACAAGCACAGCAGGATATTCATGAGATTCTCTCCTATATTTCAGATGAGCTGATGAATCCTCAGGCGGCAAAGCATCATGAGGATACATTTCGTGATGCGGTTATGAGACTATCAGAAGCACCGAAGCGTTACAGAAGAGTTCGTGAGCAGCCGTGGGGACAGGAAGGCGTACGAAAAATCAATGCACTAAATTACTACATTTACTTTTGGATAGATGATGTTTCCAGAACGGTTTATATAACAGCTGTCATCTATGCTGCAAGGGATCAGCAAAGACAGCTTGAAGGTAGAAACGTGACGGGGCATGGCTAACTAATCATGTCAGCCCTGCGGCACCAGGCATTTTCCTTCTCCTCTCAGCTTCCCTTCCGGGAGATATATTTCATGAACAGCTTCAGGTCGCGCTGCGTCGCGACGTTGAAGTTGCGCTCCTTCCCCTCCATGGCAACGATGTCCAGTCCTGCGAACAGAGCGGGCTCTGCCGCGTCCTCCACGCTCATGATCGTATCGACATCCATGTCGCGGTTCGCCTCCAGATATTTCCCGAACAGGAACACCTCCGGTGTCTGCGCGGTACCCAGGTAGTCGCCCTTCGCGCGCTTCAGCACGGTCCTGCCGTTGCTGGCCACGCTGAACACCGGATCCTTGACGGGCACCATGGCAATCGCGCCGTCATGGCCTCTTGCACCCATCAGGGTATTCGTGACGAGGTTCTCCGAGACAAGAGGGCGGGAGGCATCCTGCAGAATAATGAAATCATCGTCCTTCGCGTAGCCCTCCAGCTCATGCAGCGCGTTGAACACGGACAGCTGCCGTGTCTTTCCCGGCTCCGCGAAGCCATGGAACTTTGTCAGAAACATGGGGTACAGCTCCCTGATTTCCGCGAGGACCATCGCCTGGAATTTGCGCTGGGCCACGATCTCCACACTGTCGACGTAAGGGTGCTGCAGCATCACCTCCAGCGAATAGGACAGCAGCGTCCTGCCGTTGATCTTAAGGAACTGCTTGGGTACCTCGGACTGCATGCGCCGGCCGTCACCGCCGGCCATGAGAATTGCAATGTTCATATACCTGTATCTCTCTATGCCTGCGTCAGCAGGCATCCATCGCGGGAAATCCGCGATGGCGGTTTCCCGCATATGATCAGCCGGGGGAATGCCGAAGGCATCCCTCGTAGTTCGAATGATCCGCATCAGCGGATTATTCGGACTTGCCTGCCGTTCCCTCCAGTATATCATTGATTGTCACGTGAAACATCTGGCTCAATACGTACAGGTTGTCGAGGCTCGGCGTCCCCTCGCCCCGCATCCACTTGTAGACCGGATTGTCCGTCAAAAGCCCCAGTGCCTCGGAGACCTCGCGGACCGTCATGCCCGACGACCGGATCAGCCTCCGGATGCTCCTTCCTGTCAGCTGCGGATCGATCCACTTCCACTCACCGGCGGCGCGGGACAGCGTCCGGTATCGTCCGCGGCCCGAAGGCGATGCCGGAGCATCGCATACCGTGTTTCCAATTCCGAACCCGTAAGAAATCAAACTTTCCGGACGGACGAAGTAGCATCGGTTTATGAAATTCACTTCCGGCATCCGGTCCGGCTCAGCATAAGTCCTGTACATCGATCCTCCGTTTCCGGGTCCCGTCAATCATCAGGGAATTCATGGGATAGTGTCTGAAGGATATTGGGAATGAATGGGCGAACGAACAGGCAGTTGTAAATGCGAACGTACGTTCGTTTTCTGCTTATATCATACAGGATTTCCGTCCGGATGTACAGCACAAAAATAAGATTTGAAAAAATCAGGCGGAGCCGCTGAGACTCCGCCTGATTTCATTTCTTCCTTAGAATTGATTCAGTTCTTCTTCAGTACTTAGGTCCGAAATCCGCTCCGTCCTCGTCGCCGACGATTTCGAGATCGGACTGGGCGTTCTCCGCGTCCCGTGCGTCCTGTGCCGCGTCAGCCGCTGCCGCGCTTCCCTGGTCGGCCTCCATGGCCTTGCGCTCTGCGGCATGCGCCTGCTCACGCAGCTGTCCGTAAACATAGAAGCGGACCGCGGACTCCGCGCCTCTTGTGAGCTCGAGGAACCGGCAGCCGTAGCCGTTCGTTCCGTCCTCCTCGTTCTGGGCCCAGATGATCTGGACGTTGAACGGACGCTCAAGTGTACGGAACGTATAGGAGAACGAAATAATTTCGTTAATTTCCAGGCCTTCCTTCGTTGTGAAATAAATACCGCCGGCGCTGATGTTGCGGATGACGCCGTCGAAGTCAGGCCGCTTGTCGGATTTGAATTTCAGCTCCAGGCTGACGTTTGCCCGGACGTCGAGATGTCTCTGGACAATCTTCTTGATGGAACGGATGCGGCAGCTGCCCATCCACTCCTCCGGCTCCTCCGGGAAATTGGGATTGCGGGAGATCCGCACCTCGGAATCCGTCATGACGACGCCGATGACATCATCGTAGAAATCGACCCTCGTGCCGAATTCCGTGCCGTACCCGCTGTAATCCTCGAGGTAGAGCGTCACCTTGTCGTCATCGGTATAATCAACCCTGACGTTCCAGTACTTCTCCTCGCCGGGAATGTACAGTTTTCCTTTGCTGCAGTCCTTCAGTAGCATGACGTTCTTCCTTTCCCCGGGGTTCCGGGCCATCCAAGTGCACTATAAATATTTCGGCAGTCCTGCTTCAATTAATAACGTGACATCAGGGTCCAAAGTACCAAACCGATGAAGAGCTTGCTCGAAAGGCGATTGGTGCCTGGGGACCCTTCTGTCATCAGATTCCGAATCCCGAATCTTCGTCCTCTTCCGTCTTGTACAGGCTGCTGCCCGCGTTCATCATCATCTGAACGCGCATGAGATCAACCATGTCGTTGAGTGTGTTCTTCGTCAGGGTCACCTTCGAGCCGTCCGAGGATACGGTTCCAAGGCTGTTAAGACCGGTACCCGCCGCGCCGCTCTGCATCATCATGGACAGCAGTGCGGAGGCGTCGGACGTGTTCATCGTGACGGTATCGTCGGCGGAAGTCTCCTCCTGCCCGGACTCCGCCGCGGCGTCCGCGTCCGTCACGGTGCTGCCGGCATCACCGGCTTCCATTGTTCCGATCTCATCAGAATTCCCCGATGTATTTCCGTTTTCCGCGGCTTCCGAAGTACCGGAGGTTTCACCGGCTCCCGCAGCTTCTGCCGTACCGGCTGCTGCTCCGGATCCGTTCGTCACGCCCGAAACATTATTTTCAGAGGTACCGGATGTACTGGTTCCGGCAGCGGAGCTTCCCGCTTCGGATGAAGCGGAGCCGCTCCCGTTTTCTGAGGAGGAAGCGCTTCCCGTCTGCGCGCCTGCGCTTTGCGACGCGCCGGAAACAGTCCCTGTGGTGCCGGAAGCATTCTCAGCAGAGTTCCCGGTTTCTTCCCTTGTTACGCTCTCCTGAACATCAGAATCATCGGACTCATCGGTCTCGTCCGCGGTCTCACTCACCCGGTTGTCCTCGGAGCGCGTCTGCCGGAGCGAAAGCCCCGACGGGAAACCGAGATCCTTCTTCTGGATCGCGCTGATGACATCGCTGATGAAATTCCTCGTATCACGGAACGGCGGAACGCCTCCGTATTCATCCACGGTATCCTGTCCCGCGTCATAGGCTGCGAGGGCAATCCGCAGGTTATCCCCGTTCGCGTCGAGCAGATCCCGGAGCTTCCTTGCGGCTCCGACGATGTTCATCGTCGGGTTGAAGCGGTCCGTCACCTCGTAATCGAGGGCGTCCTGCCGCGACAGCTGCATGATGCCGGCGTTGGAATTGCTGGAAACCGCGTTCGTATTGTAGCCGGAGGCCACCTTGGCAACGGCCTTCAGGATATCCTCGTTCACGTCAAAATCGCGTGCCGCGTTCCGGAAAATATCCTCGAGGTATTGCTGTGCCTTGCTGACAGCCTCTGTCGAATGGGTGTTGATGGACGAGGTGCCTGCTGCCGTCCCCGTGCCCGTCACCCCTGCCGCGCCGGTGCTGCCGGCTCCGTTCAGAATGTCCTGAATATTGGACGTCTGTGTGCTTCCCGTTTTTCCCGTTCCTGCCGTAAAGCCGCCGCCGTACAGGGAATTCAAAAGGTCTGCGCTCGCCTTGCTGGCGTCGGTGCCTGCTGCGCCGGCTGTATTGTAGGCGGATGTATTGTAGGTACTGCCAAGGCTGCTGCCCGGCAGATCCTGAGTCAGGTCATTGAGATAGTCCGTCCCGTCAACAACACTGGCTGCCGTGAGTGCCTCCGCCGCGCTGGTGCCGTAATTGTTTTTCAGCGTGGCGTCCGCAAGGATCCCGTTCGTCTGCGACGTGGACAGCGACCAGCTGCTGTTGTTCAGGATGTTCATCACCTTCGCGATCGCGTTGCGCGTCTCCGTGTAGGGAGGCACCCCGCCGTATTTGTCCACGGCGCCCTCGCCCGCGCTGTAAGCCGCAAGCGCCAGCTCAAGGTTCCCGTCATATTTGCGAAGGAGCGTTCCCAGGAGCTTTGCCCCTGCCATCACGTTCTGCTCCGGATCCATCGGGTCCGTCGCGCCCATCGCCTTCGCCGTCCCCGGCATCAGCTGCATGAGGCCCATGGCGCCGCTCCGGTTCAGGGCTCCCGCGTTGAGGCCCGACTCCTCCTGCGCTACCGCACGCAGAATATCCGCGGACACCCCATAGGTGGACGCGGCCTTTTCGAAAATAGTATCCAGTGCGGCATTGCCTGTGGACGCGGACAGGGACGTTCCCGCGGAGCGCCGGTACGCACTCTGGCTCCCCGAATAGGAAGAGCTCCCGTAGCCGCTGTCCGTCCCGCTCCCGTCAGAGCCGCTGTACAGACCGGTAAAATCATACGTGCTGCCTGCGCTGTTCTCCGCGTTGGCAACCGCGTTCCTGAAATCATACGAGCTTACCGCGCGCCGCCTCGTGACGAAGCCGGTCGTCTTCTTCTGACCCTGCTGCGCGTTCTCGTTCTCAGCAACGGAATTAATAAGAGCCATAGGTAATTCGATCTCCTTTCGTTCCGTCCCTCCCTGGACAACACCGTGGTCCAACCACGGAAATAAAAAACTATCTCAGCGCCTAACCCGGGGAATCCAGCATCAGCCCTGACTCCCTCGACCGTGCCCGCACGGCCCCGCATGAGGAGAAATCGCGGAGGCGATTTCTCCGAAGGGATACCCGATTGGAACCGGCTTCGCCGAATCCAATCGGCTAGGCGCTGAGGGCCGCGCCTAACCCAGGGAATCCAGCATCAGCTGGATTCCCTGGGTTTTCCATCCGCATCAAAATTCAAAAAGTAGATATAGATCTCCACGATCGCCTGGTACAGCTCCTGCGGGATCTCCGCGCCGAGCTTTAACTGTGTCAGAAGCGAGGCGAGCGAGTCGTCCTCGTAGACCGGGACACCGGCCTCCATTGCCGATTCCGTGATCCGCTCCGCCATGTAGCCCATGCCGGAAGCAACGACGACAGGAGCTCCGCTTTTGTCGGGATCGTATTTGAGAGCGACGGCTTTCTGGGACCGCTTTTCTTCAGACTGCGACATTGATGCCACTCTCTTTCTCCCGGATTTCCGGAAATACTTCCTCGACGCGGATGTCGCGCGTCTTCCTGCCCAGCTCGATGTTGCGCAGCGACAGGCCGTTGTTCGACAGAATCTGCCCGACCTTCGTCTGGATGTTCTTCGGCGTCTCCTTCACAGTTTCCGGAACGAACAGGTGCATATCCACGTTCCGCTCCTTCATCTGCGTGATCATGTCGAAGTTCCCGAGGCCCTCGATGTTGAACTTCAGGAGGAGCTTCACGGTCTTCGCGTCGCCGTCGGATTTCTTCTTGTCCGCGTCCGGATCGACCCACATCTCGCTCATGACGTCTTTATTCTGATACCGGAACGGAATCAGCATGTGCAGGAGCGGCATATACATGCTCTCATTGAGCAGAAGGTTGTTCAGCACCTTGTAGTACTGGCTGATCTGCTCCGGCCCCGCGCTCCCCTGCGCCCCCTTCAGGAGGTAATTCGAGATCAGGTCCGATGCCTGCGTCGCGCTGTTCTGCGTCTTCAGCGCTTCCTCGGTCGCGGCGAACGACGCCTTCGCGTCATCGCCCTTGAACAGCAGCTGGAAATCGCCGTTTCGCGCGATCTTGTTAAACAGCTTCTCCATGACGCTCTTGTTGCCGTTCTCGTATTTCGCCGCGTACATGACGAACAGCATCGAAGCCTTGCGCACGCTCCCGTAATCGTGTGTGCGGGAGACATATTTCGACAGGAACGGGATGATCTGGTTGTTGATAAGCTCTGTGTTGGCCTGGGTATCACCGGGCTCCGCGTTCCAGTCCATCTGGTTTAACAGATCCTCGAAATCTCCCCGGTAGGACTTCAAGAGCATGCTGGAAATATCCCGCGCCGAGCTCTGCATCTGGTTGAGGTAATGGGTTCCGGAGCTGTAATCGTTGTAGGATTTCAGGAATTCCTGGATGGCGTTCTTCAGGTTATCGGAAATATTGCCCGCGAGCACGCCCCTCAGGTCATTGAAGAAATCGCCGGTAAACTTCGCCTGCGCGTCCTGCTGGGTGGAAAAATACTGCAGCAGCTGCGAGGGGTCATCCATCTGGATCGTCGAGAACAGCTCATTTAAGACCTGCTGCATCTCGCCGTTTCCGGACATCAGGAGCTGGGCGCCGTCCTTGAACAGCAGCTGGTCCAGCTGCTCCGGCAGATCGAGCGCGTCGCGCATCCTCGTGACGAACGCGGCATAGTTCGACTCGAAGTCAATCTGTCCCTGAACCTGCTGGCCCTGCTCCGGGCCCTGTACCTGGCTCTGGCCGGGAATCTGCGGACCCTGGACCCTGCCCGGGCCAAGGGGGCCGAGATTACCGCCCTGGACATGAATGCCGGGCGTGTTGTTCACGCCCTGGGATGAAACCTGTAATACGTTCGCCATCTTTCCCCTGAATCTGCTATAATAGGAAACAAGTTTTTCGGAAAAATCGTCCGAAATTTGTATTTAAGGGGCTTATAGGATTTTCAAACCTGCCGATAATCCTCATGTAAACAGAAGATGCATGGACCGGAGAGGTTCCCCGGATCAGCGCGAAAGCCTGTATTTGCTTAACTTCTGCTAACTATGATAGTATACAACAGAACCCGTTGTTTTGACAATGTAACGTCAGGACAGTGAGGAGGGCAGTTATGAATATATCCTTAAACCCGTTAGATAAATATACCAAGGTCAACAGCACCGGTTATGTATCCCGTGGCCCCCGCACGAAGAAGGCGGATTCCGAAGGCGATTCCACACAGAAGACCTCCGGCAATTATGACACGTTCTCCATCAGCCAGGGCAATACCCTCTCCGATGAGGATTTCACCGAGATCCAGACGAAGAAGATCGCTTCTGCCGTCCGTGAGGGTGTTTCCGCGGAGCGTGTTGCGGAGATCAAGCAGCGTGTTCAGTCCGGCGAGTATCAGCCGGATAACAACCGCATTGCCGCACATATGCTGGGGTATCTGGGCTAACTGCCTGTGCTGACTGATCCCGGAAGGGGAAGCCATGCAGACATCCAGTTCTTACAATCAATATAAAGACACGATGACGAAGCTTCTTACGGTTGTTAAGAAGCTTCGTTTGCTTGAGGAGAATCTCTCGAATGCAGCCTCCGCCGACAACGCGGACGAGCTGAACCGCCTTGTGAAGGACGCACAGCCGCTCCTCCTCGAGTTCCGCGGCCAGGACCGCGTACGCGAAAAGGCGGAAGCCTCCCTTGGAATCAAGGGACATTCGTTCCGGGAGGTTCTCTCTTCTTTTACCCCCGAACAGCAGAAGGAGCTCTCTCCCGTCTTCGAGGAGCTCACGCGTGAGCTGAAGCTTTACGAGAACGCCAAGGACAGTGCCGACCGCATTATGCAGGTGCGGCTGAAGGACGTCACGGACAGGATCAGTGACATGCCGCTTCCCGAGCGTCCCATCGCCTTCCACGACCAGCTCGTGTAAAATTCCCGGTCTCCGTGGTACCTCGTGCCGCTTTCTGTGCATCATGAGGCATGGGTTTTGTCCTCTGGTTCCTTATGGAAACAGCGTTTTAGCCGACATTCTCTTATGAGAGTTCAGGATGCTGTCCGCATGGGCAGGCGGTTCCTGAACAGCACCAGATTTGTATTCCAAGCTCAGTTGACTTTCATAAAGATTCTGTGGTGCGCTGTCGGAACCGTCAGCACAGGCAGATCCTGTGACAGTCAGAATAAGCCCTCACCGCGGCTGCTTCGCCGCAGGAAGGAAGTAATCCATGATCCGATCCACATTTTCAGGCTTCAACACAGCGCTCAGCTCGCTGCAGGCGAACCAGAAGCGCCTCGACATCGTCGGCCAGAACCTCGCCAACATGAACACCGAGGGCTACACCCGGCAGAAGCTCGACAGCTCCTCGCTCAACTATGTGAACCCCACGTCGTTCTACCTGAATGAGAACGAGGTCAATATCGGCTTCGGCAACTCCATGGACGGCGTATCGCAGCAGCGCGACCAGTTCCTCGACGTGCAGTACCGCACGCAGAACGCGAAGGTCGGCTACAACGAGAACGTCAAGGCCTCACTCGACTCCCTGAAGGAATTCATGGACGAGACGAAGATCGAGGGCATCGCGACGTCGTTCGACAACGTGGAGACCGCCCTGCACAGCCTGCAGGACCCTTCTCATGTGAACGATCCCGTGTACGAGGGCGAGGTCCGCTCCCGCATGAACGCGACGACGACGCTCCTCAACTCCACGGCGCAGCAGATCACCATCGCCGAGACGAATGAGGTGCAGAACATCACCGGCGACAGCACGTCCGAAAACGGCTACGTCGAGGACATCAACGATCTCCTGAAGGAAATCGGCCAGCTCAACGACGATATCAAGAAGAACCAGCTCGTCGGCAACTCCGCGCTCGAGCTGCAGGACAAGCGCAACATGAAAATCGATGAGCTCTCGAAGCTCATCCCCATCAAGGTCACCATCGAGAACGACCACGACGGCGTGAACAACACAACCGGCGCAAGCACGGAACAGATCCAGAAGGACGCGGACGGCAACATCATCTCCGCGGAGGGTGAATCCATCATCAACGCCTGGCCGGATGACCTGAATATTGATCTCGTCTATTCCACAACGGACGCGGACGGCAAGGTGACCTCCAACCAGACCATCCGGCTCATCAGCGGCTCTCATATCGGTGACACCGATGCACCGACGAAGGACCTGGCGGAGAACCTGAACTACGGCAAGGTAGAGCTGAAGCTGACCGGTGAAGCCGCCTATGATAAGACCAGGGCCCTGGAAGATCCTTCGAAGATTGCTCTCGCCTTCACCGCGGCACCGGCGGTCATTTCCGCTCCGGCAGCGGATGCCGATGGAAAGGTGCCCGCCAAGGATCTGAGCACACTCCAGACCATCACGACAGATGTCGCAGCAACGAAGGATGACAAGACCACACTCCGTCTCGAGGGCGGCAGGGTGCAGGCATCGCTCGATATGCTCGCGGACGGCGTCAGCAGCATTTACAACGGCAGCACGTACCGCAGCTATGATTATTACATGGACCGTCTCGACAAGCTGGCGCAGACGTTTGCCATGAACATGAACAACCTGAACCGTCAGGGTGTGACCGGCGAGTATAAGAAAAGTTACGCCAGCGAGACTGATCCGCTTGCGGCATTGAACGGTATGCCGAACGACGGTGCCAGCAAGGGCGCTGACGGAACCACCGATGTGACTCCTGCCAATTATCTCCTTCTCGTCAACAACGGCGTCAGCGGTTCTGACGGTCAGAGCGCCCACAACATCACCGCTGCCAATATTTCCATCTCGAAGAACTGGATCAGCGGCACAACGCACATCGGCATGAAGGGCGATGTCGACGGGCAGAACAGCTCGACGGATACCGCGCTCAACATGCTGCAGTCCATGGAGGACCCGCAGTCCACGCTCTCCGGCAACACCTACAACAGCGAGATGAGTGCGACGTCCACGTATCTGGCAAACGATTCGTACAACAACCAGAACGCGCTGAAGGTCAACACCACGGTTCTGGACAGCATCAGCCATTCGAAGGACCAGATCTCCGGCGTCAGCATGGATGAGGAAGCGGCCAACATGATGACCTACGTCACCGCCTACAACGCGGCAGCCAAGGTCATGACGGCCATGGACAACATCCTGCAGACATTGCTCGGCATCGCGTCCTGATGATATAGTTCCGGATTCATTGATGTGACATCCGCAGACGGCTGAGTGGAACGAGCCGCCGGGATCAAGGAGGAAATCATGCGAGTAACCGCATCCACCTATTACAAGGATTACGCGAAGTCCGTACAGGACCTGCATTCCGAGCTGAACAAGAACATGAATCAGGTTTTGACCGAACGCAAGTACGAGGACGCCGACGAGAATCCCCTCGCCTACTACCAGGGCAAGCGCCTCGATAACCTGAAGAATACCGCACAGACGCAGGATACCCTCATCAAGATGGTCACCGGCCGTCTCGAGCAGCAGGAGGACGGTGCCCGTCTTATCGAGCAGGCCATGAACACCGTGAACAAGGAGGTTCTGCAGCTGCGCAACGACTCTAGCAACGGCAACATCAGCACCATCAACACGCTGAAGTCCGATTTCGAGGAGCGCCTGAAGTCCATCACGCAGGACATGAACGCGACGTACGAAAACTACTACGTCTACGGCGGCAACGACACGACGACCGTTCCGTTCGCCCTCGACATTGACCTGAAGGAGCCGACGGAAAACGCGGACGGCTCCGTGGACAAGAGTACCATGAGCGGCTCCTCCATCACGCTCACCTACTCCCACAAGTTCCCCGGCGACACGAAGGCTTCGACCATGTCCATGAAATACACCATGGAACCGAACGGCAAGCTGAACATCTCCTATTCCGGAACCGGCTATAACGCAAATGGGGAAAAGATCGACCTTTCCAATAATTCCGTGCTGACCGGGGACGCAAAGCCCTCCTGGACGACACCGACCGAGGAGGGTGCGGACCTCACCGCGGAGAATCCTGTCCTGAACAAGCTTGTTTCCGCCATGTCCGAGCAGGGCCGCATGCAGCTGGGCTACGGCTCGCTGCATTACCGCGAGACACTTCCGGATACCTACACAAACGGCCTCAACATGCTGAGCGGCCTCACGGGCGAGCAGATGCAGGATCTTTCCACAGCGGCCTACGCGGCAGGTGCGTCTGCTGACGATATAGCAGCCGCGGAATCGGCTGCCAATGTCAATGCCGGCAACAAGGCCAACATGGAGTTTCTGCGCAATCCGATTGCCCTGATCTCCAAGTCGATCCTGACGACACAGAACTATACGAACGCCTATAAGGTCGCAAACGCCACCGGAGCCGCTGACGCGGACAAAACAGCAGCCTCCGCTGCCAAGGATTCCCTCAACGACGACCTCGGCGAGGTGATCGACGCCTGGACCCCTGCACAGCAGCGTCTCGAATCGACCTACCAGGAGCTGGGTGTGAAGCAGGAGCTCCTCAATACGACTCAGTCTCACCTGCAGTCCATGGAAGACACCTATACCACCCAGTACAAGGATATCCTCGGCATCGACACCTACGACGCTATCGTCCAGATGTACTCGAAGCAGTACGCCTACAACGCGGCCATGAAGGTAGGCTCACACGTCATGCAGTCCTCGCTCTTCGACTACGTCAACGGGTGATTCCGCATCTTTCACAGATTTTTTATCCCGTTTCGGGGTTTTCTGTGATTGTGACGGGAACGCTACTGCAGTTTCTCCTGATTTATGCTAAACTGAATAGAGTTAATAACAGGAAAGTTCCGCCGGGGCGGAACTTTCTGATTTATCACAATTGCCCGGGTGAAGGTCTTGCTGCGGCGGGTCCTTCGTAAGCCTGCAGTCAGGAGAACATTCCATGCTGACACTGGAAACACATGATTATGGCACGTTGGAGTATGAGAAGGATTATCTCATCAATTTTCCGGACGGTCTGTTCGGCTTCCCGGAGCTGCACGATTACCTGCCTCTGTGCCTGAACGATGAGGAGGACAACACCCTGCTCGTCCTGCAGTCCGTGGAGAACGCGGACATCGCCTTCGTAGTCATCAATCCCTTTGCACTCGATCCGAACTACTCGCCGGCATTAACGAGCGAGGAGCTCTCCTATCTCGGCGCGACCTCCGACTCCCAGCTGACGTATTACGTCATCTGCGTCCTGAAGAACAACTACCTCGACAACACCGTGAACCTCAAGTGCCCGCTCGTCGTCAACTCCGAGACGCGCAGGGGCATGCAGGTCATCCTGAACAATACGGAATACAGTTACCGGCACAAGCTCGGCTCGTTCGCCGCCATTGCCAGTGCGAAGGAAGATTCCGGCGATACCGCCGAATAAGGCGATGATGCCAGGGAGTTAAACCATGCTGATCCTCAGGCGTAAGAAAAATGAAAGCATCCTGATCGGCGACAACATCCGCATCACGGTCATCGAGAGTGCCGCGGACGGTGTCCGCCTCGCCATTGACGCGCCCCGGCAGGTATCGATCCTGCGCGAGGAGCTCTCTCAGGCGGAGCAGGAGAACAAGGACTCCGTGGCGCCTCACTACGATTCCGTCGCGAACCTGCAGGCCAATCTCCTCGGCCGCATGAAGCCGAAGAAGCTGATTCCGCCCGCGCCTTCCGCCGCTGCGGAGACGCCGGCAAAGACTCCTGCGAAAAAGCCTGCCGCAAAGAGCGGAACCACTCCCGCGCCGGAAACACCCGCAGACAAATAAAACAGACAAAACCACAGATACGCCGTTGTCCTCCTGATCCCCGGCTTCCCCGTAAAGCCACCTCTCCCCGTCAGCCCGATTTCCCCTCGTCCTCGTAATACTCCTCGGGCAGGTCGCCCCAGTGCCATTCCTTATAGCGGCGGTAGCTGTTGAAGTTGCCCGCCCGCTTGTCGTAGATCGGCTGGATGGAGTCGAGCACGAGGTCCAGCCCGTCCACCATCTCGTAGAACGCGGTCTTGTCCCAGCCGTCGTACGTATCCTCGTCGTAGCGGGCGACGAGGTGGGACGTGTAGCTCCCGTCCTCCGTCTGGTGCTCGATCGCGCCCATGTAGAACATCAGCTCCTCGCGGAAGCTCCGCTGGATCTGGCGGTTGAAGATATCGCTGTACAAGTCGATGGACAGAATCGGGATCTTCGTCACGCTGTCCGGGCTGCTGAAGTAAAACCGCACGGAATAGTTGTCCGGATTGATCGCAAGGTCCCGGTCGGAGGGGAAACGCATATCCTCGTGATTCGGGCTGCATTCAATCGTGGAATGGCCGAGCCACACCTCCGGTACCCTCACGGTGAAATACGGCGTATAAACCAGAATTTCGTGCTTTTTCAGCGGAACATAGGCAGCGTCACCCTTCGTGAGGATCCGTGCGGACAGCTCCTTCTCCTGCTCCTTCTTCTCGTGGCGCGCCTTCGCGGAGAACAGACTGCGGAACGAGCGCATGCCCTCCTCGTTCTTCTCGTGCTGCTCCTGTCTGCCGCTCGCGCGCTCGATCTCATCCCGGATGTTCAGGATCTGGGGGATGGTATCCATGCCCGCGTTCCCGTTCGAGAGGATGCGCATCTCCAGGTTCGCGTACTGGCTCTGCTCCGCTCCCTCCCCGGCGGGGGTGCGCTTTCCGGTCCTCTTGCCGAACCAGAGCGCCGCGACGTCGAGCAGCGCGTCCGCCGCCTCGTCGATATTCATCGCCTCGAGGCGCAGCTCCACGAGGTCCATGTTCATCTCCTCGCGGAAATGCTCGTAGAAGAGGTACGTATCCAGCAGGTAGCGGATCCTGAGGTCGTCGCTGCAGTACCGGTACACCGCCTCCGCCATGCGGTAAACGAAATTATACTCCAGCGTCAGGGTGGAGATATTGGGGAGCTTGCGGTCCGGCACCGCGTGGTCGAGAATCCGGTACATGAACTTGTTGTACGTCCGGGACAGGAACGGCAGACGGTAGTAGATCTCGACGTTGAAGCCGTCCTTATTGCGGTGCATATGCTCGCCGAAGCCCTTGTAGAAGCGGTCCGTCTCGTAGCCGATATCGATGAGATACCCCTTGGCCGTGATGTATTCCTGCCGGTCGAGGAACATGCGCAGCGGATTGTTGTACGCGGTCTCCTGGATTTTGTACAGGGCACGGATGGCGGATGATTCGATGACGACGGGATGCATCTCGCGGACCTGATACAGGTTCATGATCTCGTTCTCCGCCTTTTCATAAATCGTGTTGTACTGCAGGGCGGAGCGGTACCGGTCGTTGAACTTGTCCTTCCAGAAGCGCGGCACCGTGCTGATCCTGCCGAGTATCCCCAGATAGATGATGTTGGCGATTCTGTGATAATCCGCCAGGTGATAAACACGCTCCCAGTTGATGCTGTTGTGCTCCGGCAGACGCGGATTCTGCTGAATGATGGCATTGACCATATTCACCAGGAATTTGCCTTCGAAATAACCGTTGTTTCTCACTTTCTGCTGCTTTCCTTTTCGAAATAGAATGAGCGGTCCTTGTTGAGATGCTCATTCATGCGCCTGTCCTGCTGCTTGATGACTTCGATGAGCTCCAGCGCGCGCCGGCGCATCTGCACGATCCGGTTCTCCCAGTCATTTTCCGGGAACGCAAGGTCCGGTTCCTGCAGCATCAGCCGCCCGATCAGGGCGTGCGCCTCCTGTGAGCTCTCTCCCATCTGGAGAATCTCCTGCCACGCGCCGTCGATAATGACGATCTGTTCGTTGCGCATGTCCAACAGGATCCTCGCCGAGACGTCATCATCGTGCTCGACGGCTCCGATGAAATCGTCCGTGACCTTTTTCAGCTGCTGCAGGGCATGGTAACGCTTCTGCAGGTAGATTGCGAGCTGCTCGTAATCAAACGGGGTCTTTGCTTCGTCTGCCATATCTACTCCGATCCGCTTCCGGCTTTGCCGGACTTGCAACGCCTTTGTCCTGCGTCCGGACATAAATACAGGACATCGGCCAATTGCCTGACTGATGTCCTGGTTCCTTCCTGATCCGACGCTCCTCCGTGAGCTGTCTGTTTATAGCTGTTACGATTAGGTTCTCAGGCACAAACCGCCTTTCGTACAATCCCATACGGGCTTGCTCTTACAAGCCTGCCTGCTGCCGCTCTGGTAATTCTGACCCTTATGTCATATTACACCGACCGGCTCCGGTCGAACGGGATGTGGTTGTCCACGACCTTCCGGCTTGCCTCCTCGAAGCCGTCCCGCAGAGGCTGCAGAATATCGATCATACCCTGCAGCTCATCCTTCCTGCGCTTGCGGCCCGCCTTGCAGCGGCCGATGTCAAACGTGATATAGCTGTACAGCCGCAGCAGATCCTTCGAGATCGGCTGCGTCACATCCAGTGTCTGCATCAGGTAGCGGATGATGGCATTGAGGTGATCGAGACGGTCGTCGTAAAACGTGTAATCCTCCTCCTCCAGCGCGATCTGTGCCTTCTTCAGGTCCTTGATGGCCCCGTCATACAGCATGACCAGCAGCTCCCCGCTGCACATATTCTCGACGCTTTCGTTCTTGTATCTCTGGTAAGGATTCATTCATCTTCCTCAGCTCATCATGCCGGACAGATAGCCCGACTGGGTATTCAGATCCTGGATGGTCGTTTCGAGAGCCGTGAACTGCTTCAGATACCGGTCCTGCTCGGTCTTCAGCTTCGACTTCAGGCTGTCCAGCAGCTCGTTGATATCATTTGTGCTCTTGTACAGGGCATTGTTCTGGAGTGAGAGCGGAAGCTTCGTGGAGCCTGCTTCCTCAACCAGTCTTCCATATGAGCCGCCGTTCCTGGTCGCAAACCTCGTCGCGTACGGGGTCAGTGTCTCCTCGATGACGGAGGCGAGGCCCTTGCGGGAGCCGCTGTCCGCGATGATGCTGCTCACCTTCTCCGGCTCGTTCGTCATGGCCTTCTTGAACTTCTCCTCATCGAGCGTAAGTGTTCCGCCGTCATAGGTATCACTGGACATCGTGATGCCGATGTCCTCGAGATCCTTATAGTTCACGCCCTGCATGAGGAACTTCGACAGAACGCTCTGCAGACTGGAGCCGAAGTCGCGGATCGTGCTCTCCCCGTTGAGGATGCCCTCCTTCGCCTTCTTGTTCCACTCCTCGATCTGCTTCTCCGTCATCTCGTCCTCCTGATCATCAGTCAGGGGGTCGTAGCCGGATGCGGGCTTCGTCGTTACCTGTGTGTTGACAGCCTTGACGATCTCGTTGTAGGCGTCAATGAATTTCTTGACCTGCTCCGTGGTCTTGTCCACGTTCGCGGCAGCCGAAAACGTCACGTTCTTCGAGGTGTCAATCTTCCCGGTCAGGTTCCCGTCGGCATCCTTTTCGTAGCCGAACTTGCCGCTCACCGTGACGGACAGACCTTCGACGTTGAACGTGTTGGTATCGCTTGTGATCTCCTGGGTCGCGCTGCCGAGCGAGTAGGACAGGATGGCGTCCTGACCCGCGGTAAACGTGCTGCCGTCTCCGCCGAAAATCTTCGACGCGGCACTGTCCGAGCCGCCGAGGTCGATGTCGCGGCCGGCGCCCGTCTTCGTAGACAGCAGGACGAATGCGCCCTTGCTGGACATGTAGGTTGCCTTGACGCCCGTCGCGCTGTTCTCGTTGATCTTCGTCATGAGACTCGAGAGCGACGTACCCGACGTGATGCCCTCGATCTTCGTACCGTTGATGGAGAAGTCCTTCAGGGCTTCATTCATCTCGTCCTCGGTCATATCCGCACCAAAGCCGAGCTTTTCGCGGTTCGCGTACAGACTGCTGTACAGGGACAGCTTGTTCGACGCGTTCTTCGTGATTCCGAGGTTGGCGAGAACCTCGCTGTCCGCGTTCAGGGAGAAGCTCGTGCTGCCGTCGACCGCTTCGAACGAGAGTGATCCGTCGGAACCGGCTGTCACGCTGATCTTGCCGGTACCGAACTGCCTGCCGATATTTTCCTGGATGTAGGAGGCGATGTCGTCAAGCTTCTCCTGCTCATCCGTATAGGTCTTCGCCGCAATGGCGTCGCGCTGCTCTGTCGTGAGCAGATCCACGGTTCTTGTCGTGGAGCCGTACGTCACGGTCAGGTCATTGTCCGCGAGATAGTTCTCGATCTTCCGGCTCGAGACGGACGATGCGGAGAAATCCTTCACATTGCTGTTGAAATCATCGATTGAAATGCCCTTGGAGGCATCCTTGAGCGCGCTCTTATCCAGTCCAAGAGCGGACAGCGCGGAGGAAGTATCGCGGATTGCATATTTCGCGGCATCGCTGCCGAGTCCGGATGTGTCGATCTTCAGGGCATCGCTGTCTGCGTCATAGGTAAACTTAAGGCCCGTTCCGTCACCGGTCCCGATGGACGCGCCTTCATCGGACTGCTCGATCGCAAGGTTCAGCTCCCTTGCGAGCTCGTTCTTGTCCGACATGGTATAGTCGATGGTCTTCTTCGTCTCCTTGCCGTCGACGGTATCTATGAACGTCGTCGGGAACTTGAAAGTCGACTTCACCTCAAACTTGCCGTCCGTCTCATTCCAGGTGCCGAATTCAATTGATTTGCCGGTCAGGTTCGAGCTTTTGATCTCCGACAGGAGATTACCCTTTGTTGTGACCGCGGTAGCTCCGCCTTTCGTGGAGGAAATCAGAGTTGCCGCTGTCGCGAGCTGCTTCACTCCGTTCAGCTTCACATACCCTGTCAGGTCGGACGTACCGCTCGCCTTCACGTATTTCGTGGCATCCTCATCGCCCTCGGCGGTGATGACGTTCTTCGAGAAGAAGCCGGGATCCTTCATGCTGGTGCCGGACGAGAACATCAGGTAATTGTCCTCGAAGTCCAGGACCTTGTCCGTGATGTCCCGGTAAGCCTCCTGCTTCCACTCGTTGCGGGTCAGGTTCTGCTTCTGCTCCGTGACCTTCTGCTGCGTGCCGGATGTCAGCTGCTCGATCAGGGAGTCACGGTCCAGGCCGGATACCAGTCCTCCGAAGCCGGATAACGCCGTATTGCCCAGTGAAGATGTACTGCTGGAACTCGAACTTACTTTCATATGCTGTCCCCTTTTCTGCTTCCCTGCAGGATAGCGCCAGGTGAGTGCCCCGATCCGTCGGAGACACTGTTTTAAATATGACATACGAATTGCTTCGCAGCTTCGCTGCTTCCGCAATTCTGCAAACATCCGAAATTCGCGCACCGCTTCGCTTTGCGCTACTTTCGGATGTTTGGCGGCTCCCAAGTACAAATCGCCTTTCGGGCAAGCCCGAAGTCGATTTGGTACTTTTGACCCTTATGTCATCACTTTATATATCGGCACACTGCCAAAAAAAGATAAGGATTATCGCTAACCCTTATCTCTTCCGCTGCTGTTGTTGCTGCCGGATGCTTACCTCTTTATTCCTGCGGCATCCGGCTTAAGTTTCAAATGATCCGCGTCTGCGGATCATCCGGACCTATTTCTCGTGTCTCGGGCGTTCCTTCACCGCGAGACAGGCCTTCATCAGCTCGGCCATGATCTGTGTCTGGTTTTTGCTCCGGTAGAAACCGATGAGCGGCGAGTTGTTGTCCTCAAGTGTCACGACGTACTGGGCGGGGAGCCTCGAGAGGCAGATTGCCATGACGTCGGCCTGACACCGGTCACACGTGCAGCACCCGGTGCTCTTCATGATCTGGAGGACGTCTGTATCATTGAGCACCTCCTGCACCACATTGACAATGTGATACTGCAGCTTCGGCGTCATTTTCGGCGGCGTCTCTGGCTCACTGCTTCCGCTGCCGTTCGCTGTCTTAGCCTGTGCGCTGCTGTCTGTCTGCTCTGCAGACGGACCCTCCTCGGAATCATCGCCGGAGACCGGGCCATGGCTCTCCTTCGCAGGTGCGGCCGCGGCCTTCCGCGCATTCTCCGCCTCTTCCTGCGCGGAGACGGTTTCCTCCAGGTTCTTACGGATGGCATCCGAAATCAGGTCATTCTCGCGGCCCTCGTCGACGACAACCACACTTTTCTTCAGTTGTTCCGCCTCTTCAGCCAACGGATCTGCCTCCCGGAAAGTTCTGTCCTGCATGTCTGAAACGCGCGAATTGCTCCGCTGCTTCGCAGCTTACGCAACCCTGCGTTTATATGTTTTTGAATCCGTTCTTCTTCGCTTCGTGGAACTTGTCGAGCAGTGCGTCGAGAACATGCACGAGATGGCCGATTTCCGGCTTCGACAGCTGCTCGTCCGCGCCGAGCTCCTTGCCCTTTAAGCGCATCTGCTCGTTGATGAGGGACGAGAAGATGACGAGCGGGATGTATTTGAGCTTCGCGTCGTCCTTTACAAGCTTTGTCAGGCGGTGGCCGTCCATCTTGGGCATCTCGACATCAGTGATGATGATGTTGACAAGATCATACAGATGCGGATCGTCGCGGACGGATGCCAGGTACTCCCATGCCTCCTGTCCGTTGTTGAACATCCGGATATCATCGAAGCCGGCTTTGACGAGCGAGTCGTGGATCATCTTCTGCAGCAGGACGGAGTCCTCGGCAATGACAACAGGCGACGTATTCTTCGTGCGGTCTCCCATCTCGTCGATTTCGGACATCTGGATGGATGTCTCGGGCGCGATCTCCGCAACGATCTTCTCGAAATCGAGGATCGTCACGAGCTGGTCATCGCACTGGGCGATGCCGGTTGCGATGGACTCCTGCCCGTTCGAGAGCGTCTTGTCGGGCTTCTGGATTGCCTGCCAGGAGATCCTGCTGATTCCCTCGATGGAATCGACGCGGAACGCCACCATCATCTTGTTGAAGTTCGTGATGATGAACAGGTCCCTTGTGCCCTTGTGCTCGGATTCCTTGCCGTTCAGGTATTTCGACAGGTTGATGACCGTGATGAGGGATTCCCTGGGCTTGAAGAAGCCTTCTACGGCCGGATGGGAGTGAGGCATGGGCTTTACCTTCTCGCTCATCATGATCTCCTTGACCTTGGCCACGTTGATCCCGTAGAACTCCCCGTCAATCCGGAATTTCATGATTTCAATCTCATTGGTTCCGGACTCCAGCAGGATACCTTCGTTTTCCTTTTTCTTTGCCATAACAACCTCCAGCTGCTGCAGCCGTTCCTGTCGGGCAGGCCGCGTTTATCTGAACTGCATTGGTGGACCTTGTTTAGACCCACTCATATTATATATCGACACATGCGTTCCGGAATACAAGGAAAAAATGATTTTTTACAGCCTTTTGTCCGGTTTGCCGATGACCTTGACGAGAACCTCTCCTGTTGCGACGTCCAGCGTCATCGTCCGCGCGTAATTTGCCCCGAGATCCTCGGCGGAAATCGCAAAGCCAAGGCGCGGCAGCGTCTTCTTCACCATCTCGATGTTGCCCTTCCCGATATCGCCGAACGCGCCGGATGTCTCGAACATCTTGGCGCCGCCCGCGATCTTCACGATCGTCCGCTTCCGGTCGAGTCCCTTCGCGGTCAGCTGACGCACCGTCTCAGGGATCCCTGTGTCCGCGTATTTGAAAATATTGGCGTCCGAGACGTTCATCCTGCTGGGGAGCAGGACGTGCAGCAGCGCGCCGAGCTTAATGCCGGGATCCCAGAATGTGATGCCAACGCACGACCCTAGCGCATAGGTGACAATACGCCCGCTGTTCTGCGTAAGCTTCATATCCCCTATTGCCACTACCAGGTCGTTTCCCATAACTCCGGAATTCTGCCCGTGCAGTTCCCTCTGCCCGGTCTGCAGCACCCCCGTGCCGCCGATAATCATGATCCTTCCATGCCGCTGATGCCGGTCCCTCTTTCACGGAGCCCGGACGTCAGTCAGGCACGCAGCGTGTTGACGGTTCCCATCAGCTCGTCGTCCGTCTGCACGACGCGCATGGCGTACGTCAGGGCGCGCTGTGCCTCGATGACATTCGTCATCTCCTCCGCAACATCCGTTCCCGAGGACTCGACCGCTCCCTGGATCATCTGCGGCTCCTCGACGATCGCCGCCTCGTTCCCCGCGTCATCCGGGTTGATCTGGTACTCATTGTCCCCGATATTCAGGAGCCTCGACGGATACGTCACATGGACGGCGCCCGGCTTTACCTGCGCGTTGCCGTCCAGGCCCGCGCCGTCCTCCCCGTAGCCGGGGATCTTGTTCCCCTCGGCGTCCAGCACCCACTTGCCGTTAGCCGTGGCAAGGTAGAACTGCCCGTCCGTATCCTGTCCGTTATGGAAGCTGCCGTCCTTCGTATACGTGATCTCGCCCGTGCCCGGATTCAGGATCTGGAAGAAGTCACCCTCGTTTTCCAGCGCGTAATCCGTCGCCTGGTTCGTCGTCGTGACGCCCATGACGGCGAAATTTGTCTTCGTCGAGACGTTGCGCACACCCGCGCCCGCCTGCCGGTCCGTCACCTCGTCGCGCCCGTCCTTCAGGTTGTAATTGATCAGCTCCTGGAAGTTCTGCTCCTTCGGCTTGAAGCCGTTGTTGTTGACGTTAGCCAGGTTGTTGGAAACGATATTCAGCTTATCCTGCGACGCCTTCATGCCCAGCGCCCCGACATAGAACGACATATCCATAATTTTGCAACCCTCTCACTTAATACATTATCCTGCATGCATGCGAAATCCGCGAAGGCGGTTTCGCATGCACATTCACGAGCCGCAAGCCGCAGGCTTTGGCTCGAATCACAACGGCATTGCATCGGCAATTGTGTCGTGATCTTATACCCTCCCGACATCCGTCGCGGCCTTGCTGAGGATGCTGTCATACATTTTCAGCAGCTGCGCGGAGGCCTGATACGAGCGCTGTGTGCTCATCATCTTCGTCATCTGGCCGACCATATCGACGTTGCTGTCCTCGAGCGTCTTCCAGATGACCTTGTTCTGCTGGCGGTCCTCCACGGGGATGGCATCCGTCGCGGAGGTGTACATGCCGTTGTCCTCCTTGTGCAGGTCATCCGTGGACTGAAAATTCACGAGACCGATCTGCGCGAGCTCCGCGCCGTCCGCGTCGCGGATCGTACCGGAGTCGTCGACCGAGAAGTCCTCGTTCGGAAGCGTGATCGTATTGCCGGCGCTGTCCAGCACCGGGCCCATGCCCTCGAGCTGGAGCGTACCGTTGTCGTCGACCGTAAACGAACCGTTCCTCGTATACTGCACGCCGGCCTCTGTCTCCACCTCGAAGAAGCCGTCGCCGGAGATGGCGAAATCATAGATGTTGTTCGTGACCTTGAGCGAGCCCTGCGCGTAATTCGTCGTCACCTCGTCCGGCGTCACGATCGGGGACACCGAGGCGAGCGGCGTCTTGTCGTCCCGGTCGTATTTCTTCACACGGTTCAGCACTGCCTCGGCAAACGTCGTGTTATGCTGCGTGTCCTCCTTATAGCCGGCAGTCTGGATGTTGACCATATTGTTGCTGAGTACGTTCAGATTCCTCTGCTGTGTCAGCATTCCGCTTGTCAGATCGTAAAATCCCTGATACATCCTTTTCTCCTTTTTCTTCACTGCACCGCGTCGACCATGGCCTTCTTGAGCTTGCGGATCGCCTGGGAATGCAGCTGTGAAACTCTCGGCTGGCTGATCTCCATGACATCCGCGATCTGGCTCATGTTCAGGTTATCCACGTAGTACAGGGAGATGATCATCCGCTCCTTCTCCGCGAGGTCTCCGATCGCCTTCGCGAGCATCCGGAGCGTCTCCCCCTGCATGAAGCTCTTTTCCGGCTGGACGGACACGTCGTCCGTCGGCACCTGCAGGAGAGGATCATCGTTGTCGTCATACGTCATATCGAGCGACAGGACGTTGACCATCGTCGACATCGTGCGGATCTTCTGGAGCTTTTTCACCTCCATGCCGACGTAGGCGGCTGCCTCCTCGTCAGTCGGTGCCCGCCCGAGCGTCCCGGTCAGCTGCGTGATGGCATCCTCGATGGATTTGCGGTCCTTGTGGTAGTTTCGCGGCATCCAGTCGTTCTTGCGCATGAGGTCGATGACCATGCCGCGGATCCTTCTGGAAATAAATGTGTCGAACTTGTTATCCTTGTCGGGATCATAGCGGTCGATGCCCTTCATGATCTCGATGACGCCCTCGTTGATGATGTCCTCGGGCTGCATGAAGCTGGAATACATCTCGCGCATCTGGTACGCGATGGACTTCACGATGTACAGGTAGCGGAGCGTCAGCTCCTGCCGGATCTCCCGGGATTTCGTCTTCCGGTACTCGCGGAACAGCTCATCGTTCGATTTTGCCTTGATTTCGTAGGAATCCATACTGTGCCTGTTCTGCCTGATGCCAGGTTATGCCAGCTCCTTCTGTCCGCCCTCTTCCAGCTTCAGGGAACCGATCGACTGGATCTGGACGTTATTAGCTACCTCATTGAACGACAGGACACGCACATTCGGGTAAAACTGCCCGATCATATGGTAGAAGTGTGTCCTCATGATCTGTGATGTCAGTATAACAGGTGTCTGGGACAGATTGTTGAACTTTCTGATCTCCGCGGCCACCTGCTGGACCACGCTCTGCAGCACGTCCGGGGTCAGGGCCAGATAATAGCCGTTCTCCCCCTTCGTGAGCGAATTCACCATGGTCCGCTCCAGGTCGGAATCGAGCGTGATGACCCGCATGGTTCCGTCCTCGCCGTACATTCTCGTGATGGTGCGCTTTAAGGCGACGCGCACCTTGTCGACGACATTGTCGATATCCTTGACCGGAAGGCCGGTGTCGGTGATCGTCTCCACCATGTTCTCGAGGATCGTCTCGAGGTCCTTGATGGCGACGCCCTCCTTCAGCAGCATCGTGAGCACTCTCTGCAGCAGCGAATACGACACGATGTTCGGAATCGCCTCCTGCACAAGCTCCGGCGCCGTCTGCTTCAGGTTGTCGACAAGGCGTACGACCTCCTGTCTTGTCATCAGCTCATAGGCGTGAACCTTGATGACCTCGGACAGGTGGGAAACCATGACGGACAGAGGATCGATGACCGTGTAGCCGTACAGCTCCGCCTTCTCGCGGTTCTCCGGCTTGATCCACTTGCTGGGGATGCCGTAGGCGGGTTCGATGGTGTCGATGCCGTCGATGTCCTTCTCCGGCTTGTCCGGCTCGAGCGCCAGGAAATAATCCGTCAGGATTTCACCCCTTGCGACCTCTTCCCCCTTGATCTTGATGACATACTCGTTCGTCCCGAGATTCGACGAATCCCGGAGGCGGATGCTGGGAACGACGAAGCCCATATCCTGCGCGAACTGCCGCCGGAAAATAACGATGCGGCTGATGAGCCGTCCTCCGACGGACTCATCCGCGAGGGGGATCAGGCTGTAGCCGAAATCCAGCTCGATCGGCTCTACGACAAGGAGCCGGTAGACGTTGTTGACGTCCTTGAAATAATCCTCTTCCTTCGTATTTTTCGCCGTCTGCTCGGCAGGCTGCTCCTCTTCCTGCTTCCCGGTGCCGCCGGATTCCGCGGCGGCCGCGGCTGTCCTGCCGCCGCCCGAAGGCGCGGCCGGTGCGGATGCAAACGCCGGAAAATCCTCCGATGTCGCGGCAGAAGCCTGCTGCTTCTGCAGGTAATAGCCCGCGCCGATGAGGCCTCCCGCAACGAGCAGGATCTGCACAATCGGCATGCCGGGGATGACCGCCAGCACCGCGACGAGTATACCGGAAATCGTAAACGCTCTCGGCTGCTGCAGGAATTCCTGCGAGATATCCTCGTTCAGGGATCCCTTCGCGACGGCACGCGTTACGATCATGCCCGTCGACGTGGAGACGAGAAGCGACGGGATCTGTCCCACGAGACCGTCGCCCACCGTTGCGATGGAATAGGTCTGGAACACGGTCTGCAGGTCGCCGCCGCCCTGTACCATACCTATAATGATACCACCGAACAGGTTGATTGCGGTCGTGATCAGACTCATGACCGCGTCTCCCTTGACGATCTTCGTGGCACCATCCATGGAGCCGTAGAAATCCGCCTCACGCTGTACGTCCGAGCGGCGTCTTGCCGCCTCGCGCTCGTCGATGAGGCCGGCGCTCATATCGGAATCGATGGCCATCTGCTTGCCGGGCATGGCGTCCAGGTTGAATCTGGCAGCAACCTCAGCCACACGCTCGGCGCCCTTGTTGATGACCATGAAGTTCATCAATACGATGATGATATAGATGATCAGACCTACGACGATGTTGCCGCCGAGGACGAAATTGCCGAACGCCGCGATGATCTGTCCGGAGCCGCCGCCGTTAGACAGGATGTTCCTCGTCGTGGAAACATTGATGCCGAGGCCGAACAGCGTCGTGATGAGCAGCAATGTCGGGAAGATCGAGAATTCCAGCGGGCTGTGGATCGTCATCGTGATGACGAGGATCATCATGGACAGCGCCATGTTGACCAGAATGGCGACGTCCGCCAGTGCCGGAGGCATCGGGATGATGATGAGCAGGATGATGGTGATGACCATCAGCACCACTGCGTAATTTTTCAGTAACTTAACTGCCATGCTTTCCTATTTATGCCTGAATCGTAAGACCCGGCTTTTGTGCCGGATGGAATCACGCCTCAGCCCAATGCGGCTTCCCGGTGCTCCTGCCGGTAAATGTAAACCAGAAGCTCCGCTACTACCTCGTAATATTCCGGCGGGATCTCGTCCCCGATCTCACACGCGGCATACAGGCCGCGGGCAAGGGGTACGTTCTCGATCGTCGGGACGTGGTTTGCCTCGGCGACGGCCGCGATGCGCAGGGCTGTGAGCTCCTGGCCCTTTGCGACGACGACGGGGGCACCGCCCTCATCCGGATCATACTTTAAGGCGACGGCGAAGTGCGTCGGGTTGCGGACGACGACATCGGCGGAGGGAACGGCCTGCATCATACGCTGCTGCGCCTTCTGGCGCATCGTGCTCTTGATGCGGTTCTTGATCTCGGGATTTCCCTCCATCTGCTTGTACTCGTCCTTGACCTCCTGCTTCGTCATCTTCATGTCGTTGTGGAACTGACGCTTCTGATATACCCAGTCCACAGCCGCAAGGACCGCGAACAGCGCCATCAGCTTCACGATCATGCTCCACATAAGCGACAGCAGCGCCTGGTATGAGCCCTCGAGAGGCATGTTCACCATCTTCGCGAACGTCAGGACATCATCCCTGATCGTCGTATAGACCACCGCCGCGAGGATGATGATCTTGAGGATGCCCTCGCCCAGCTGCACGAAGTTCCGGAGCGAGAACAGACGCTTGATCCCGTTTAAGGGATTCATCTTGCCAAAATCCGGCTTCAGCGTCGAGAAATTGTTGATAAACCGTGTCTGGATGCCGTGGATCAGGATGCTGACCGCCGACACCACAACGAGGATCGGCAGGCTGCTCATCAGCGCCGTGATCATAAACCTTGTCAGGATCGGCTGCCCGAGCGGCTGCTCCTCCGGAACCAGGTTCAGGATCAGCATCAGGAATTCCTGCACCCATTTGCGGATATTCGGCAGCATCATCCGGACCATCAGGAACGCTGACAGCAGGATCACCACCGTCGAGAGCTCCTTGCTCTGGAAGACCTGTCCCTTTTTGCGCGCCTCGCTCAGCTTATGGCTGGAAGGCTCCTCGGTTTTGTCATCGTTTGCCACGGCAGATTACCCGCTGAAGATGTTGTAAATCAAGAACCACGGCTTGCTCCGCTGCTGCGCAGCTACCGCAAGCCTCCAGCCTATTCGGAAATCGCGCCGCATTGCGTCGCTTCTTTCCTCATAGTCTGGGCGATTAAGGTGATATATCCGTCCGGATGCAGGCATCCTTCCGGATATATCACTTTAATCGCTTTGGTTCTTATATCACGGCGCCATCAGGCCGACAATATGGTACAGGGTGTCGAACAGCTCCCCTCCGACGAAGCTCTGGATCTTCTCGGCGACCGGGTTGTACAGGATCAGCAGCATCGCCATTCCGATGATCAGCTTGATCTGGAAGTTGACGGCGAAGATGTTGACCTGCGGCACGGCCTTCATGAGGAGACCGATCGCAACCTCGGTTAACAGCTGCAGTCCCATCATGGGGAAACACAGCTGCAGCCCCACGACAATGCACTGGCAGAAGTACTGCAGGATATACTGCGCAAGCTGTGCTGTGATCTGTACCTGGCCGAACGGGATGTTTCCCGCCGAGGTGAACAGGATCTCCAGATACCGAAGGTGCGCGTTCGTCGTGAAGATCATCAGCATGAACAGCGTGTTGTACAGGTTCGACGTCACCGTCACCTGGGTGTTCGACTGCGGGTCAAAGACCTGTGCCATGGACAGTCCCATGGCGAAGTCAATGATGGAGCCGGCGAACCGGACGATCATGAAGTTGATCTCCATGCCGAAGCCGAGCGCGAATCCCAGCATCAGCTCCTTCAGCAGCATGACGGCAAACTCCAGGAGCGTCCCGGGCGGATTTTCCATCGTTCCTCCCAGCCACACGTAATACATGAGGGAGAGGACCAGGATGAACGCACCCCTTACCTGACCGGGAACGCCGCTTCGGCCGAAGATGGAGTTGAATACCACCGCGCCTGACATCCGCATGACAATCAGTGCGAACAGTATAAACATCTGTTGATCCCGTTAAATTTTCAGACTCCGCTTGCGATATAACCGAACATCTGCTTCGTAAAATCCGACAGCTGCTGCAGGATCGTGCTGCCGAGAATGGCCAGCATGGCAACAATCCCTATGAGCTTCGGAACAAACGTGAGTGTCTGCTCATTGATCTGCGTCGCCGCCTGGAAGACGGCGATGATGATACCGATAACCATACTGACCAGCAGGAACGGCATCGACGTCATCAATGCCATCTGAAACATCTGGCGCATGATATCCAGCGCTTCGGTCGGTTCCATGAATACCTCCCTGTGTCCGCGTCAGCAGTCACAGAATGTCCGCGCCGGCTCCCTTACCGGAAGCTCTGCACGATGTTGGAAAACAGCAGGTCCCACCCGTCCACGGTGACAAACAGCAGCAGCTTGAACGGCATGGACACCATGGTCGGCGGCAGCATGACCATGCCCATGGCCATGAGGGTCGTCGACACAACCACATCGATTAACAGGAACGGCAGGTAGATGAGAAAGCCCGCCGTGAACGCTCTCTTTAACTCGCTCGTCATGAAGGCAGGCGTCACAACCGTAATGGGATACTGCGTCACGTCCTCTTCCACGGCAACACCCGACATGTCCACGAATTTGTCCAGCGTCACCTTCTCGGTGTTGCGCAGCATGAATTCCTTCATGTGCACCTGCGCCCGGTCTATGCATTCCTCCTGCGTGATCCTGCCCTCCTTGTAGGGCTGGTACGCCTCGGTGTTGATGGCGTCGAGTGTCGGCCGCATGATGAACAGCGTCAGGAAGACCGCAATGCCGACGAGAACCGTATTCGGCGGTGTCTGCTGCACACCCATGGCCGTCCTTGTAAACGACAGAATGATGATCGTCCTCGTGAAGGACGTCATCATCACGGCGATGGAAGGCAGGAGCGCTACCAGCGTTATGGTATAGATCAGTTCGAGCGCCGGCACATTGCCGCCGTTCAATCCGGACAGAAGCTCACTCATTTTTCCTGTTGTATTTCTCCATCAGTGCATGAAAATCACGGAATGATTTCGTCTCCTTCGAGGGCGTCTCCTCCGGGAACTCCCCGTCGAGCTTTGCCAGCAGTGTGACGGAGCCCGAGGCGCTGCCGACGAGGTAGTGCTCGTCCCCCACCGACACGATGAGCAGAGCGCGGTCCTGGCCGATGGCCATCTGGTCAATGACATTCAGGTATTTTCCTGCCGCCCTGCGGTTCCATCCCCTGCCGAGAGCCCTGCTGACGTAGTACGCGAGCACGAGGATCAGCACCATGGCCAGCAGGATCGTCACGAGGGACAGCATACTGTTCTCAGGCATGTAATGTCTCCGCGTAGAGGTCCTTGTTGAGGATCTCCGTGATACGAATACCGAAATTATCTTCTACGACAACGATGTCGCCGTGTGCGACGATCTCGCCGTTTACATACAGGTCCGCCTGCTCGCCGGCCATCTTGTCCAGTACGACAAGCGACCCCTGTGTCAGCTCCAGGATATCCTTCACGGACTTCTTCGTCCTGCCGATCTCGACGGAGATCTCCAGCGGAACCTTCATCAGCATCTCGCGGTTTGCGTCCGCCTCTGTGCCGGGCTGACCGGAATCCGCGAAGTTCTGGGGATTCATGGAATGAATGAGGCTATTGCCGGAGCCGGCTCCCTGCTTCGAAGCTGCCGCGGCAGCGGCTTCCGCCGCCTTCTTCTTGTCGTCCTCGATGTCCTTGATGAGCTTTAACATCTCGGTCTGGGACTGCTGCATCTGATTCAGGATCTGCAGGGTCACAGGATCGGGGCCTGCGGGTGCCGTGACATACTGAACGGGCATGCCCTGCGGGTACGCGGGCGCTGCCTGCGGCATGGGCTGCTGCATCTGCGGCTGAGGCGCGGGTGCGGGTGTCGGGGCAGCGGCTGCCGCCTGCTCCGCGGCTGCCTGTTCCTGCTGCAGTCTTGCGAGGATTGCGTCTGTCTCACCCTGATCGAGGGGCTTGCTCTCCTTTAATACGCTGTCAATCTTCGCCTGGTCCTCGGCAGAGGTTGCGGGCTCTGCGGCAGGGGCACTGTCACCGCCGCCGTTTAACAGCGCGTCGATGGCTGCCTGATCGAGCTTGCCGGAATCACCGGACACAGCCGGGGAAGGCTCGGGCTGCGGAGCGCTGTCGCCGCCTCCGTTTAAGAGTGCGTCGATCGCGGACTGGTCAAGCTTGCCGGAATCGCCGGACGGGGCCGGTGCGGAATCACCGCCGCCGTTTAACAGCGCATCGATCGCGGACTGGTCAAGCTTGCCGGAATCGCCGGACGGGGCCGCGGGCTCCTCCGCTGCAGGCGCAGGCTCCGCCGCGGGAGCTTCTTGCGCAGGTGCGGGAGCCGCTTCCTGTGAGGATGTTCCCTCCGCGCCGTCCATCATGCCTCCGAGGCTTTCCTTGAACGGCTCGAGCAGACGCTTGACGAGGTCTACGGACATGATGTTCAGGAATTCGGACGAGAGCTTGTTGGCGATCTCGAGTGTGAACCGCACAACAACCTGCTGCGTATCCGGATCCATGAAATATTTATCCTTGAATGCTTCTTCGTTGGGGATTTCGTAGGAAACCGGCGTGGAAATATCGACGGTATAGCCCAGGAATTCAGACAATGCGGTCGCGGACGATCCCATCATCACGTTCATGACCTCGCGGATGGCACTCTGGTTCATCTCGTCCATCTCGAAGTCCTCTTCCGGAATCTCCATGCCCATCATCATGCCCACGATGATGCGCACGTCGTTCCGGGAGAACATCATGACGTTCGTCCCCGAAAGACCCTTGACATAGGAAATTTCTACACCGACGGCGGGCTCGAGGTCCTTGAACTGGAACTCATCCCTCTTCTGAATGCTCACGACCGGCGTCGTGATGTTAGTCGGCGTGCCCAGCATATTGGAAACGGCCGTGGCGGAGGATCCGAGCGAAATGTTCATGATCTCGCCTATGGCATCGATTTCCATAGCGCTAAATGTGGTAGCACCCATTGCCTTGTCTCCTTACTATACCCTTACACCTTATCTGCTTCTGACCTGCCTGTACTGCGTTCACGGCGCGGCGGCTTACAGATCTGCTCCCCTGCTCACAGGCAGCAGACCGGCCGCTCGGTCAGGTAATGCTCACTTACCTGCCGATTTCCATCGCCTTCTGGGCCATGGTCTTCATCGCGTTCAGCGCGGTCACATTGGCTTCATAGGACCTCGTGGCGGACATCGAATCCACGGTTTCCTTCAGGACATCCACGTTCGGATATTCCACATAGCCGTCCTCGTCCGCGTCGGGGTTGTCCGGCTCATAGACCCGCTTCATCTCCCGGTCATCCGTTGTGATGGCGGAGACACGGACACCGACGCCCTGCGCCTCCTTGTTCGTGATGCCGCTCCGCTTGCCGGACGCCCGTTTCAGCGCGTCCCGGAACGAATCCGTTCCGTAGCTCTCGAACGAGACGAGCTTGCGCTGATAGGCACCTCCTGCTTCCGTCCGCGTCGTATTCGCGTTTGCGATATTCTCGGCAGCGATGTCGAGACGTACCCTCTCGGCACTCAGGCCCGAGGCACTGATATCAAATGCACCCAGAAATGACATGTCTTCACCCCAGAATCTTCTTGACGGTTGACGTGATTCGTTCCGCGTCGAAGGGCTTTACGACGAAGTCCTTCGCGCCGGATTTGATGGCTTCGACAACCATGCTCTCCTGGCCCATGGCCGTGCACATCACGATCTTCGCGTCCGGATGCGCCTCGCGGATCTTCTTCAGGGCCTGCAGGCCGTCCATATTCGGCATGGTGATATCCATGATGACGAGATCGGGCTTCTCCTCCTCGTACTTCTTGCAGGCCTCCAGTCCGTCCTGTGCCTCCACGAAGGTTGCGCCGTCGAACCCGCCCTTGGAGAGGCTGTTCTTGATCATCATCCTCATGAATGCAGCGTCATCTACCAGCATAATCTTTGCCATGTTCGTACTCTCCTGTGTTTATTTCTATGCTACTGCTTCAGCTTGCCTGACTTGTCTCTTCCCCGGGAACCTCCATGTTCCCGGCAGGGCTCTGGTCTTCCACAGTCCCTTCTTCCTCGTCCTGCGTATCCGGCGGGCTGTTGAGAGGCTGCGCGTCCGGAAGGCCGTCCTCCTCCCCGTGAACCCGCTTCTCGACGCGGATGGCGATGTTCTTTTTATGTACACCCATTCGGCCCAGGAACCAGGGCTGTTTGCCCACGTACAGGGTCACAAGGCTGTCCTTCGGTTTATTGAGATCAATGACGTCGCCGACCTGCAGATGATACAGGTCATCCATCTTCAGGCGGATCGTCCCGAGCTCACCCGTGAGCGGGAAGTCCGTCGTCTTGATGTGCTGCATGATCGTATCGGAATTGTTCTCGTACGCGAAGCCTCTCGCGATGTGCTTCCGGTTGTCGATGATCTTGAAGATGTGCTCCAGGAGCGTTCCCGGAAGGCAGATCCGGATCTTCTCGGACGAAATACCGGTGACATCGACGTTCAGAAGAACGATGACAACGGTCTCGTCGAGTCCGACCTCCTGCACCATCGAGGGGTTCTCCTCGACCTTCAGCATCTTGAAGTCGATGTTGATGTAGTTGGAAAATCCGTCCGAGAGCGCGTGGATGATATATTCCAGGACCCTCTTGTACAGCGCCATCTCCACGTCGGAGTAGCGGTAGTTCTCCTCGACCTTGATGACCTGGTCGCCGCCGCCCAGCATGTGGTTCGTCAGCGTGATGATGAGGCCGGGCGTCACGTAGATCATCATCGGGACGTTGTTCTTGCCCTTGTCCGGAACGACCGCCTCGACCTCCGTCATGCAGTCGTTCTCGTGGAAGGCGTTGACATATTCGTAATAACGGCTCTCCCGAAGCTCCATGACGGTGATATCCGTCATCGTCCGGAAAATACCGTTGACCTGGCTTGTCAGGATTCGCGCGTAGTTTTCGAAGATGCTGCGCAGGAGCTTGATCTTTTCCTTTGTGAACTTTCTCGGGCTGTAGAAATCGTAGTTGTTGTAGTTGTCAGCAGGCTTGCTGACCGCACTTGCAGCAGCTGCGGGCGCCGGCGCCGGTTCATCCGGTACCGAATCCTGCATCGATTTCAGCAGTTCATCGATCTGACTTTGCGAAAGGACATCTGCCATAGCTCACATCTGGCGGCGGGTCTCAACCGCCGCTTTCCTTCCCGGCACTCTGTGCATCTCCTTCTGCAGCCTGTGCGTCTCCGTTCCCGCCGTCTGTGACTCCGGATTCCATTCCGGCCGTCAGAGCGGCATTCGCAGCGTTGATCTCGGCCTGCTGTTTCACGGCTTCCTTCGCTGCGTCCGATACCTGGTCGGTATCGAGTGTCTCGGCATTTCCGTCCGTTACGATGGTCGTATCGGCGTTCGTGCCATTGATCATATCCTTGTAATATTTATCGAGATCCTGGACGGTGCCGTTCTTGTCGATGAGGAGAATCTCCACACGGCGGTTGGCGCTGCGCCCCTCCTCGGTGTCATTGGACTCGATGGGCCGGTACTGGCCGTAGCCGATGTCCACGATTTCCGACGGATCTACGATATTCTTGTCCTGAATGTAGATGCTGACCTCTGCCGCTCTCATGACGGACAGCAGCCGGTCGTTTCGGGGATTGTTCGGATGGTCCGGCGATCCCTGCGCGGTGTGTCCCATGATGTTGATCTGGGAAACCTGGTCCGCGACCGGTGCCAGCACGTTGCAGAAGATATCCATGATCCGCTCGCCCTCGAGCGTCAGCCCCGTGCTGTCGCCCTCGAAAAAGGCCTTGTCACGGAAAACAACAAACGTATAGTCCTTGCCGCGGGATACGGTCGCGCCCTCGACGCCGCCGGCATCGAGGCCCTTCGCGAGCTGCAGGTACAGATCGCTGACATCGGCGTCGCTGACGTCGTTTTCCGAAGCCTCCGGTGCGCCGAATGCCTTGCCTTCCTCCATGGTCGTGGCTTCGCCGCCGATCTGGACCGATTCCTGCGTCTCATCCTGGGCACCCGGGTAAATGCTTCGCACGAAGATCTCCCACTTGCTCTGGTCCAGGCTGGACATCGAATACAGTAAAACGAAGAAACACAGCAGGAGCGTCACCAGGTCACCATAGGTGTCCATCCAGGAGCCGCCCTCGCCGCCTCCGCCGCCTTTCTTTCTGGCCATCAGCTGCCTCCGCCTCCCTGCTCGATCAGCTTCGTCGAATCTTTCTGCTTCAGCGAGGATAACAGATGCTCGCGGATATATTTCGGGTTTTCACCTGCCTGGATGGCGATGACACCCTCGATGATGGTATAGCAGTACAGCTCCTCCTCGTTCTCTCGCACGGAGAGCTTCTGCGCGATCGGGTGGAACAGAACGTTGGAAAGGAAACTGCCGTAGAACGTAGTAATGAGCGCGGTACCCATGCTCTGACCCAGGTCACTCGCGCCGCCGCCCGACATATCCATACTCTTTAACATGTTGATCAGTCCGACGAGCGTACCGATCATACCGAAGGCAGGCGCCAGGGCCGAGCCCTTCAGGTACATGCCCTGCACCTCGCCGTGGCGGGATGCCATATCGTCCACCTGACGTTCCAGAAGGTAACGCACACGGTCGGGATCATTCGCGTCGACGATCATCAGCACCGACTGCTTGAAGAACGGGTCCTCGATCTCGTTCGCCTTCTCTTCGAGAGCCAGCAGTCCCTGTGCCCTCGCGATCGTCGCGAGATCCACGATCTGGTCCACGACCTTCGGCACGTCGTAGGCATTGCCTCGAAGACATACGCTGATGTGCTTCGGGATATCCTTCAGCATCCGGATCGGGTAGCAGGCGATCATGGCCGCTATGGTTCCGCCTACTACGATTTCGACGGACGGGATATCGATGAAGTTTACCATGTTGCTGACGCCGATACTGATGATAATCAGCACGTCAGCTATGATCCATCCAAGCGGTGTAGTGATATCCATTACGAAACAGCTCCTTCGGGGCGCGGGTAAAACGTCCGGCCAGATAAATAATCCTTACAATTCTAACATAAAAGCAGGGAAATTGCTGTGGCGTTCGGACCTGCTTTTCCCTGGCAATGCCTGCGCCAGCAGGCATGCATCGAACGAAATCCGCGAAGGCGGTTTCGTTCGTATGATCCCGAGGGGATGCCGAAGGCGTCACCTCGTAGTTTGGAAGTTCCGCATCGGCGGAACTTTCAAACTCCATCTCGAACAATGCTCGCTTTGCTCGCATTTTTCTCGATGATGGACGTTCGTCCAATAGCCGTCCGCTTCCATGCCATGCCTTATGCAAGCATAGGCCTGGCATGCTGGTCAGCCGGTCGCAGGTCCTTCGGGGTTTTGACGTTCGGATCTGCTTCATCTCAAAAAGCGTTCGCTGCGCTCGCGCTTTTTTCGATGATGGACGTTCGTCCAATGACCGCCTGATGACAGGGCATTGCATCTGCAAGCAGCTGCCTGCCCTGTCATTCATGCGGTCGCAGATCCTCACTATCTCTTCATGTTTACGAGTTCCTGGAGGACTTCGTCGGAGACGGTGATGATCTTGGAGTTGGCCTGGAAGCCACGCTCGGCTGTGATCATGTCCGAGAATTCCTTCGCCATGTCGACGTTGGAGGATTCGAGGTAGCCTGCCATGAGTCCGGGATGGGTTCCGCCGGGCTGAACGGCAGTGATGTCGCCGGCGTTGTCGCCGGGCTTGGTGTTGAAGGTGTTGCTGCCGCCCTTGGTAAGACCGTTCGGGTTCTCGACCATGGCAATGGCAACACGGCCGATCGTGACGGATTGTCCGCCTGTCGTAACACCCTTGATGGTTCCCTGGTTATCGATTTCCACGCTCTGGAGCGCATTCTGGTTTGCATCGGCTGTGCTGCCAGTGGCTTTAGGGAACTTCGAAGAGTCAACCTTTAATGCAGCCAGCTTAGTATCGAATGTCACCTGGGCGTTTGTACCGGTTGTAGCCGCATAGCCGTATACAAAGCTTCCGTCCGCGTTGACGATGTTTCCGCTGGAATCCACGTTGAACTGACCGACGCGGGTGAAACCGTAGTTCCCGGTTTTTAGATCGCCAGCTGCATTGGATACATTCGTGATGAAGAATCCGGAGCCGTCGATGGCCGCGTTGAATCCGCCGACGTAGGAAGGGGTACCGGTCGTCATATCGAGGGAGATCGATCCCATGACGGAGCCGTAGCCGTACTGGGAAGCGTTCGTACCGCCGACTGCATTGTCTTTATCATCGCTTGCGCCCGCGGAGGCGTTGGACGTCTGGTACATAGTGTCCTTGAACGTGTAGTTCTGCGCCTTGAAGCCGTTGGTGTTGACGTTCGCGATGTTGTTGGAGATGACGTCAAGCTTGTTCTGGTGTGCTCTTAATCCGGCTACTGCCGAGTCCATTGCTCTTAACATTTTTCCTGTCCTTTCTGCGCTTCATCCATGGTCCCGGATCCTTCTGGTCCGGAACGAACATCCTGGAAAGGTCCTGCTCTTAAAGGATGACCGCGCTGTCAATGTTTGTTACGATTCCGTTGTCCATGTCGTCCTGTCCCATGGTGGTAACCACGACATTGTGCGGCACGTTGACGATGAAGACACCGTCCCTTCCGATGACGGCGACCTCTTTCGCTCCCTTTTCCCTTGCCCGGTCGAC
Organism: uncultured Lachnospiraceae bacterium; assembly: GCA_900316855.1. Classification (GTDB taxonomy): domain Bacteria; phylum Bacillota; class Clostridia; order Lachnospirales; family Lachnospiraceae; genus CAG-791. The sequence continues at coordinate 67,832 of ONEK01000007.1, forward strand.
GGCTTCGATGAGGTTTCCCTTCAGGGTATCGTTCATTTCGATTCCCCGCTCATCCATGCGCCGCACGGCGTGCTTGGAGAAGCTTAAATCTCCGGCTTCCTGTCCGCTTTTTGCCTGCTGCATCGTCAGCAGCTGGCTGCGGAACGAAAGGGAGGAAGCATCCTCCGTCCTGCTTTCCTTTACGGACCTTGCAGGGTTCTGGTTTACGGTGCCGCTCTGAAGCAGGGGATTCCGGACACTGTTTAAAGTTGTGTCTGTTTCTGCTCCCATGAATCAGGCCTCCGTGGTTTCGTCTGTGCTGTCTTCGGAATAGTGTGTGTCAATGTCTGTAACTTCCGTGTCGGACGCTGCCGCACCGCTCTTCGCCGTGCTCTCCTCGTTCTCCACGTAATGGGTGTTGATGACCTTGTTGGCGTCCTCCGCCGTGACGGTATCCGTGGAATCCGCTGCTTCGGTGTCCTCCGTTCCGGCTGCTGTCTTCAGCGTGGTCCCCGATGCGTTCTCCAGGGATACGATGTTGCCGATCGGATATTCCGTGGCATCTCCCTCGAGCTTCACCGTGGATTTGTCACCGGAGAAGTAAACCGAGGCTACGACACCGGTCTTCGTTCCTGCCGTCGTGTTCTCATCTCCCGCGATCAGCGTATTGACGGTGACCGTCTTTCCGACCATGCCCGCGCCGTATGTCTGATTCGACAGGGTTGTCTGGCTCTTAAGGGCGCTTGTGACGCTCGTAAGCGACTGGACCATTGCCATCTGGGACATCTGGTTCATCATGTCACTCGTATCCATGGGATTACTCATGTCCTGATTGGCCAGCTGTGCCGCGAGGAGCTTGAAATAGCTCTCGATGCTCAGTGTGTTTTTCTTGTTGGGCGCCGCGTCGTACGTCTGCGCCGTATACGGTGTGGAAGACGCGGAGTTGACGCTGCTTACACTGTCTGCCATTCTTTACCTCCTTTCCTTTCTAGACCAGGCCCAGCTTCATTTTCATGAGGAAGGATTCGGACTGATCCTGTTTCTCATTCTGCCTTGCCTGCTCGTGGCGGCTGCGCTCTTCCTCGTTCATGTCCTGCTTGTTCGCACTCTGTGCGTTGGCATCAGGCTGCTGGTTCTGTTCGGAAGACGCCTGCTGCGCCTGCGGGACGATGACCGTGGTGTCCTCGCCGGTGTTCTGCCGCAGGATCTGTGCCATCGCGTCCGCGCTCCGGGATAACAGGTCCACGGTGCTGGGGTTGGATGCCGCGATCGCGACCGACGCCCTGCCGGAAGTGTACGTCACCTGAATGGTGATCCTGCCGAGCGTTCTGGGCTCGAGCTGGATTTCGAGGCTTCCGTTGTCCCTCGGGAAGTTCTTCGCAAGGAGCTTCGCGGTATCCTCTGCCACCGTCTCGTCCGTCGTCTGCAGCGTATGAGCTGCCGCGGTCTGCGGTGCCTGTGCCGCGTCAGTTTCCTGCACGCTCTGTGCTTTGTCAGCCGTCTGGGTACTGGTCTGGCCTGCTGCCGCCGTGACTGCCGCGTTCTGAGCCGTGCCTGCCTTGGCGTCCGCATCAGCGTCTGCCTCTGCGTCGTCAGATCCGGTTTTGGTTTCGGACGTCTGTGCCGCGGCGATGGTTTCCGTATTTCCTGCTGCCGCTGACTCCGTCATGGCATCCAGTGCCGTCTCTGCCGTTTCGCTGTGCTCTTCCGGAACCGCCTGCGCAGTGCCTGCATCGTCTGCCGCCGCTTCCATCGTCATGGCTGCATCCGCTGCCTCCTCTGCCGTCCCGGCCGCTTCAGTAATGCTGACCGCTGCCTCCACGAGGTCTCCCCCGCCTGCTGCCGCGTTCACGAGCTCTACCGCCGTGCCGTCCTCGGTGACTGCCGCGGGATTTACCATCGAAGCGATGAGCGTCATCTCATTCTCGCTCTGCCCGCGGATCGCGTCCCTGGCATCCGTCTTCTTCCCGTCCTTCGAAGCAGCCTTTGTTTCGGATTTTTCCCCTGCTGCCTTTCCGGTCTCCTTCGTATCGTCCGTCTTCTGCGCTTTTTCCGTGTCAGCCCTGTCCGCTGTCTTCGTGTCGTCCTTCTTTACCGGGTCCTTGCGGCCGGTTTTCGAAGCTGACGGCGCTTTGTCCGCGGCCTTTGCGGGTTCAGCAGTCCTGCCGGATACGACGGAGCCGAGAAGATTCATGAAGTCAGAGCCGGTGCCCTCGGACTTTGCCCGCTTCGAAGCAAGCGCAGCCGCTGCGTCCGTTCCCCTGTTCGGTGTTACCTTCATCTGTTCCATCTTTGTTCCTCCTTTCCTGTGAAATTTTGATTGCTGCGGATCCTTCCGGTTTCTGAAAGCTTCCTTTTCCCTTCCGGACCTTTATGGTTAACGGGAGTTCCCTCCCGGAACCTGCTTATGCCTCTGCCCTGTGGGCTGCCGCGTTGGATACGAATTCGTCGATGAAGTTCTCGTTGTCCTTCTGGACTTCCTTTTTGTACGCGGCGATCTTCTTATCCTTCAGTTTATCAAATTTATTGACGTCTATATTGGCTTCGATGACTTCTTTTTTCTTTTCATCCGCCTTTTTCTGCAGGTAGGCGAGCTTTTCCTTCTCGCGCCCGATGGCTTTCTCCGTATTCTCAATGGAGGTCGTGAACATCAGGAACTTATCGATCGTTCCGCCCTCCCGCTTGCATTCGTCAAAGGCGGTGCTCAATTCCGCGAGCTTGTTCTGCAGTGCCTCGATCTCGCGCTCCTTCTCGTGGACGAGGGCCATACGCTGTGCGTATTCGCCCTTTAGCTTGTCGAGGATCTGCTCCTTGTAATCCAGAACCGTCTGGAGACTGTATCTGAACTTCTTCATTTACTGCCTCCTGTTCCGGAAGCCTCCGGAATTGCCTTAAAGCCCCGGGCTTCAGCCGAGGTCTCCGACGATCTGCCGCATCTGATCGACGGTTTCCTCGTAGGAGAAGCTCTCCTTCACGCCCTGCATCAGGAACCGGTTGATAGCCGGATACTTGTCGACGGCGATGTCGAGGTCGCGGTTCGTGCCCTTCTTGTAGGCGCCAATGGAAATCAGGTCGGCGTTCTTCTGGTACAGACCCAGGATGTTGCGCATGCGGGATGCGTATTTCCTGTGGCTTTCGTCCACGAGCTCCACCATGAGTCGGGAGATCGAGGCGCCGATGTCGATCGCGGGGTAGTGGTTCTCCGCCGCGAGCTGTCTCGACAGGACGATATGGCCGTCCAGAATACCGCGGACCGTGTCGGCGATGGGCTCGTTCGTGTCATCGCCCTCGACGAGGACCGTGTACACACCGGTGATGGAGCCCTTTTTGAACTTTCCCGACCGCTCGAGGAGCTTCGGGAACTCCGCGTAGATCGAAGGGGTGTAGCCTCTTGCGATCGGGGGCTCTCCGATGGCGAGTCCGATCTCGCGCTGCGCCATGGCGAATCGTGTGAGGGAGTCCATCATGAGGAGGACGTCCTTGCCCTGGTCGCGGAAGTACTCCGCGATCGTCGTCGCGACAAGCGGGCATTTCTGCCGCAGCATGGCGGGCGTATCCGACGTCGCGACGACGAGGACGGTGCGCTTCATGCCTTCCTCGCCGAGGTCCTTCTGGACAAATTCCAGGACCTCCCTGCCTCGCTCTCCCACGAGGGCGATGACGTTGATGTCCGTCTTCACGTTCTTCGCGATCATACCCATCAGTGTGGATTTGCCGACGCCGGAGCCCGCGAAGATTCCGATACGCTGTCCCTTGCCGATGGTGTTCAGCCCGTCGATTGCCTTGATGCCGAAGTCCAGCTTCTCACGGATGGGAGGTCTGGACAGGGGGTTCGAATAGCCTGCCCCCACGGTGTAATACTGATTCGTCTCAAACGGTTCGCCGCCGTCCAGAGGGTTCCCAAGCGCGTCGATGACGCGCCCTTTCAGGAAATCCCCGACGGGGACCCTTAAGCGGTGTCCCGTATTCCTTACAAACGATCCCGAGGTGATGCCGCTCGTTGCCTCGTATGTCATCAGCTGGATGTGATCCCCGCGGAAGCCTACAACCTCCGCAGGCACCTCGCGCCCCAGCTCCTTGTTGGAAATCATGCAGATATCGCCGATGCTCGAGCTCCCGCCCGATGCCTCAATGGCCATGCCGACGATGTTCTCGATGCGTCCGACATGCTCCGCGCATTCCGCTTTCTCGATGACTGACAGCAGGTTCCGGTACATGGTGCGTTCTCAGGCTTCCTCCAGCTCCATATCAAGCGGCGCTCCGTCCAGCTTGTCCTTCAGGTTCGCGATCTGGGTATCGACCCCGATATCCACGATTTCCTCCGGTGTCTCGATGATGCACGATCCCGGCGGGTTGTTCTCCATGATGACGAATTTCACGTTATCGGAAACCCTCGAAAGGGCATCCGCGACATCGGCGTCGGCTTTGACCATCATGTCGTAATCCTGCTTGTCGATGTAGATTTTCATCCACGCGGTCTTTTTCTTCTTCTCGACCTCATTGAGGATCATCCTGCCGATGACCTCGCCGGACGAGGACAGGCTCACATGAATGACCTTTTCGGCAACGGCAATGGCGACGTCCCGCAGCTCGTCCAGATACCGGCGGACCGCTTCCTCCTTGATGGCGGAGATTTCATCGAGTGCCTGTGCCGTGTCCTCGTGGAATTTCTTCGCCGCGGCCTCGGACTGCGCACGGACTTCACTCCGCGCTTCCTCTTCGCCCTTTTCTCTTCCTTCGGAGAGGCCCTGCCGGAACCCGTCCTCGAACGCCTGCCGGCGGATCTCCTCCGCCTTCTGATTCGCTTCCTCCAGGATTTCCTCCGCGCGCTTCTCCGCTTCCTCGATCAGCTTGTCCTGAACGGTCGGCTCCGCGGGCTTTGGCTCCTCCCTGACTTCAGGTTCCGTATTTTCCTGCGGTTTGCCCTCTTCCGTCTCCTGCTTCGGTGTCTCGAAGTTCAGCAGCTCGAAGCTGTCATCGTCGTCGGCCTCGTTTTCATCCGCAAGATCCGGAAGGTTTCCGAAAAAGCCTCTGACCCTGACGCCTTCGTCCGGATGGATTACCTTACTAGACGAGAATGTCATCCTCGCCGCCTCCCTTGTTGATGATCACTTCGCCCTCATCCTCGAGCTTGCGGATCAGGTTGACGATTCTCTGCTGTGCTTCCTCAACATCCTTCAGACGTACATGGGTTGCGGTCTCCATGTCGCTTCGGACAGATTCGGCCATACGCTTCGACATGTTGTTGAAGAAGATTTCCTTCATGTCGTCGGTAGCGGTCTTCAATGCGAATACGATATCCTTCGTATCGCAGTCCCTGATGAATCTCTGTACCGAGCGGTCGTCCATCGTGAGGATATCCTCGAATACGAACATCTTGTCCCTGATATCCGCGGAAAGGTCGGGATCGACCTCGTCCATCTCGTCGAAGATCTTCTTCTCGGTACTCCGGTCAATATGGTTCATGACATCGGCCGCGTAGTCGACGCCGCCGATATTCATGTTGTCTTCACTTGTTATGATCGTCGCGAACTTGCGCTTCATCTCGTCCTCGACGATCTTGATGGCCTCGGGCGAAACCCGGTCCATCTTCGCCATGGCGGAAAGGGTGGGGAGGCGCTTTTCCTCCGGCAGGTTCTCAAGAACCTTCGCGGACACCTCCGGCTCCAGGTACGACATGATCAGGCCGATGACCTGCGGCCGCTCCGTCTGCAGGATCGAGATCAGCGCCTTGGGATCGCCCTTGGCGAAGAAGTTGAACGGTCTCGACTGCAGGGTCTTGGAAACCTTGTCGAGAAGGCTCCTCGCCGTGGATTCGCCGAACGCCTTCTCCAGGACGTTCCTCGCGTAGTCCAGGCCGCCCTCCGTCATCATCTTGTGCGTCAGGCACAGCTTGTAGAACTCGTCCAGCGTTCCCTCCACCTGGGAATTGGTGGATTTCGAAACCTTGGCGACCTCAAACGTGAGGTCCTCGATATCCTGCTCATTCAGGTATTTGTATACCTGGGAGGCGCGGTCTGCGCCGAGTGAGACAATGACGAGCGCCGCCTTCTGGGCGCTGGTCATGTCACCGGACGCGGTCTTGTCCGGCATATTCAGTTGGCTTCTAGCTCCTCTGGCGCTGTCTGCCATTGCTTACGTCGTCCTCTCTTAACCAGCTCTGGATCAGCTTCGCTGCAACCTGCGGATTCTCATCGACGAAGCCGCCGATGTTGTCTTTTAGCTTCTGGCCGCGCTGTACGTCAGCATCGGACGCCTGCTCGTCCTGGCTCGGAATGGCTGCCTGTGCTGCCTCGAGCTCCGCCCGGGCTGCCTTGAGCTTCTCCTCCTCCGCTGCCTGCATGGCCTCGAACTGGGCTTCCATCTCCGCCTGCTTCTTCTTCATGCGGTTGCGGAAGATCCGCGCCGCGATGAGGAACAGACCCAGCATCGCGACGATGGCGATGATCACAGGGATGATCGGGAAGCGGTCGAGAATGCTCAGCTGCTGCTCGGGCTCCTCAGGAGCTGCCTCCGCGACGCCAAGGCCCCGGATGATCGTGATCTTGTCCGGCGCGTCATCACGGTTGATGCCGGAAGCGTCCGCCACGAGGTTGATGAGATCGTTCGTATCCACGGTCGTATCTTCCGTGTTGATCACGACGGCAACGGTCGCGTCCTCGAGGACTCCCGGTGCCACCTGTGTCTGCTGCTTTAACTCATTATATAACCATTCCCTCGTTGCGGACGAGTTCGAATAGGAATCTATCGTATTTCCCGTTCCGTCATCCGTGGAATAACGGGGTGTCTCCGCGTCCGCGTCCGTTCCTACGACGTCGCCGCTGTCATTGGCGGTCGTACCGGAGGCTTCGTCGGTCACGGTTTCCGTGTGAAGGAGGCCTTCCTTGTCCTCCTCGTCGATCTTCTCCGGGACGGTGTACTGGGTCGACTCCTTGATGAGCCGGTCCATATTGAGCGTTCCCTTGACGGAAACAGCGATATTGTCCATGCCGTACAGCTGGGCAAGGACATGCTTTACATTTCCCGCGATATTGGCTTCCACCTGATTCGTCAGCTGCTGGAGCGTCGCGCCGTCCTCGCCGGTGTCGACGCTGCTGCCGTCCGCCGCGGTGTCGGCTCCGACCTCCATCATGGTGTCAGCGTCGAAGACCGAGACGTTCGTGAAGTTCATGCCCTCCACGGAACGGGCGATCAGGTTCTTGATGGCTGCCGCGTTCTCGTCGGTGAGCTTCTGGCCGGCCTGCATGGTGACAACAACGGAAGCCGAGGCGTCCTGAACCTTGTTGTCATCAAGCGCGTACGTGGACTGTGTTCCCTTCGCGATCGTGACCTTGGCGTCCTTGACGCCGTCGAACAGGCGGATCGTGGATCCCAGGCGATCCTGCAGATCGTACATGGTGTACTGCTTCTTGTCTGACTCCGTCGTCATCAGCCCGGCATTGTTGATATACATGTCGTAGGTGAAGCCGCTCTTGGGATAGCCCTGGGACAGGAGCTCGGCCCTTGTCTGGTCGACCTGCTCGGACGGAACCTGAATGGCACCATTCGCCGCATCATATTTATATTCGACCGCCTGCTCCTGCAGATAAGATACGATCTGCTGGGCCTCGTCCTGCGAGAGGCCGGTAAACATCGTGGCATATTCGGTCTTGTTGTTGAGATTCAGCAGAATGACGCCGATGATGACAAAAGCGGCAGCGCCGATGACGCTTCCGATGAGGATCCGCTTTGCCTGTGGAGATAGTTTGTCCCAGAATTCCTTGATCTTATCCAATGCCTTCACCCTTACGTGTCGGACGGACCCCTTAAGGGGGATGGGAGTGACGCCTCTTACTGCTCACATAAGAGGGATCGTCCCCCTGCGGGGTCCTTTTCTCCGGCATTCCTTACTGTATGGCTGTACTGCTATAGCTTCATCTCAGAGCGCTGCGCTCGCCCGGGCATCTCCTGCCGCTCCGTCCTGCCGTGTGCAAGCACCCGTCGGACGTCCCGTCAGGAGCTGCTCGTGCTCTGAGATGAAGCAAATCACACCGGATCGCCCGCTGCTTCGCAGCTTCCGCGATCGGGGATCCATGCGCTGTGTATATTTAATCACCGGATCGCTTCGCTGCTTCGCAGCTTCCGCGATCCTCGACCCGCACACTCGGAAAACGCGCTCACGCGCTTATTTCCTCGTGTCCGTGTCGTCGCCGAAAGGCCGCTCCCGCATCCTGGTGCAAGCACCGGCTGCGGGTTCGGCTCTTTCGGCTTGTGATTAAACGCTCATCTTCATGATTTCGTTGTAGGATTCCATTGCTTTGTTGCGGAGGGCGATCATCATGTCGAGGCTGACCTGGGCCTTCGCTTCAGCGATGGGGAGGGAGTGGGGATCGTCCAGCTGGCCGGTGGCGAGCTCGTACTGCTTCTGCTCGACGTCGGCCTGGGTGGTCTTTACATTGTCAACCACGCCCTTGACGACGTCAGCAAACATATTGGCGCCCTCGGAAGGCTGGTTCTGTTCGATTGAGGTATCTGTGGAATTAACCTGCGAGGCCTGAGTGGCCTGCTGGCTCGCAAGAGATGACGGAGCCGAACCTCTTGAGAGGCCGGACATCCTGGTGAAATTCCACCCCTGCATGGGAGTGATAAAATTCACTGCGTTCATGAAAAGTCCCCCTGTAACCTATTCCTTACCTATCATAGGGGCAGTCATACCAGTCGCCTGATATGTTCGCTCACACCGCCGATATGATATTCTTACCAACATGCTAAATATAAGATATAAAGTCACTACAAAGTCAAACATCTTTTTTTGCCCTGAAAGCCTTGTTTTTTCGGTGTTTTTGCACATTTCGGCCGCCGGATTTTTTATCACATTATCTGTTCCGGTCAAAAAATAATTTCCGGTTTTGATTGATTTTACGCGGTGAATTGACACATTCCCTCTTTGGAGGTATAAACCTTGTAGTAACTGCAGACTTTTGGGAGGCAAATTGAGATGAATTACAAGATCGGACAGGTGTCAAAATTCCTGCAGATGCCCTCGGAAACCATACGTTTCTACGAAAAGGAGCATGTCATCGAGCCGGACCGCATACCCGGAAGTAAGTACAGAACTTATTCCGCGGAAGATATCCTCGATCTCGTGACCTGCATGAAGTACCGGAGCATGGATTTTCCGCTGAAGGACTCGATTTCCATGATGCAGCAGGAGGCGCCCGAAAGGCTCGGCCGGCGGATGATGGACAAGTACGAGGAAAAGTGCGGTCAGATCGATTACCAGCGCCTGCTCGCGGATTATGCGCGTGAAAAAGGGGACCGGATACTCTCCGCTCCCTACAACAAAGGCAATCTATGGGTACATCATGATGAGGAATTCTATACCATCAAAGATACGGAACTGCCCGAGCTTTCGGATGTTTCCAACAGCAAAAAGGAAACATCAATAGACAGAAGCGAAGCTTCTGCCGGGAAAAATACAACGCTGCAGTCCTGGATCCAGGCGGCTCCCTTCAGCGAGCTGTGCCTGTTTCCGCAGGATGAACAATCCCGCTTCGGTTTCCTGATGGAAAAGCGCTGCTTCGATTACCTTCACATGGCGAAAAATGATCCGGTATCGGTTCATCCTGCAGGCCTGTACCTGCATACGGTTGTGGAATCAAGTGATCCGGCATCCGTATCGCACGACCTGCTGCAGCCCGCTTTGTTCTTTGTTGGTAAGAACGGATTTCAGGTTACCGGGGAGCCTGTCGCGGAAGTGTTGGTAAGAATTCACGGCAGGGATTCTGGTCTGCAGCTTCTGGAGGTCCGGATTCCGATCCAGGGGGGAGTCGGAATGCCATCCGAAACGAAGCCTTGATTCACTTGTCACTATATTTATCGGACGTGTTTCGGGGAATATAAGGGTGGATTTGAAATTTTTTTAAAAAATTTTACAGCAGCTCATCCTTCTGGGCAGAAAGGTACTTCAGGTCCTTCACGATGTGCGGTGTGATGCTGCCGATGTCCGGCTCCATGTAGCCGGTGAGCTTGTCGGATTCCGTCCTGCGGAGGCAGAACAGCACCCTGTGCGTGCGGTCGTTCTTTGCGATGCTGAGGACCGCCTGCACCCAGCAGTACCTCCCGCTCCCCGTCTTGCTGCGGAAATAGTCATCCAGGATTCCGGTTTCGGAAGCCTTCAGCCTCTCCCACATGTCATCCGGGTTCATGAACTTCAGGTACCTGCCGCGGTCGTCGTGGTGAATCCTGGCGATGTTAACGCGGCGGACCTTTTCCCGGAACGAAGCGGTTTCCGCCTCGCTGGTATAGCGCTCCGCCGAGCTGTAGACGAGCTCATCCCGGTCCTCCTCCGGATACACGATATCAACCATTTCATAGGCGGTATACAGCAGAGGCAGTACCTCGTTCATCTTCTCTTTCTTCGTAAAGCCGAAATTTCCGGACAGGTTCATGAGGGTAGCAAGAAAACAGCTGCCGCCCTGATACTGTGCGATCAGCCTGGCCTGCAGGAGGCAGTAATTGCCGTTCACAATCGTATCGATGGACGCAATGCCCCCGGAAGCCTGGAGCTGCTTCGCGTAGGAGCGCAGCTTTTCATACAGCGGCGTGCCCGGGTTGTTCAGGAAACTCCGGGCGTGCTCCACAGACGGAATGCCGAGTCCGTCCAGAAGCGCGCGGAATGAATCGTTCGCAAGCAGGAAATGCCCCTCTGAGCCGTGAAATTCATAAATAGCGATGGGAATTCCCTGCGTCTCCGTCTCCGCCGGGTCGTTCACCGTATGGCTGAGATTGAATTCCAGCGGCTTCGTGGACAGGAGGTTGACTTTCCCCAGATCGTCGTAATAGTTCTTCCGGTCCAGGTCCTCAAACTCATAGCCGAGATTCTTCAGGTGGTCCAGCATCATGTGATACGGCTCCGGGCGGTCGATGAGATATCCCTGTGCCTTCTCGCAGCCGACACTCTTCAGGAAGCTCAGCTGCTCCTTCGTCTCGACGCCCTCGGCAAGCGTGCGGATGCCGATGCGCTTCGCCATGTCCACGATCGCCGTGATGATCTCGCGGGAGCGTTGATTGAACCGCCTAAGAAACAGCATGTCGATCTTGATGAGGTCGAAATCATAGTCCTTCAGAATATTCAGCGAGGAATAGCCCGAGCCGAAATCATCCATCCACACCTGGTAGCCCGCCTCATGGAAACGGCGGATCGGCTCCTTAATAAATTCCGGATTGCGCGTGAAAACAGATTCCGTGATCTCGATATGGATCATATCCTTCGGAATCCTGTTGGACGTCACCGCCTCCTCGATGACAGAATAGATGTCGCACAGCTCAAAGTCCAGCCGCGACAGGTTGAACGAAACCGGAACGAGCGGAATCTCCGCACGGCGCGAATAGGCGTAGTCGCGGCACACCTTGCGGATCATGAACGAGTCCAGCTTGTGGATCAGGTGATATTCCTCGAGTGTGTTGATGAGGATATCCGGTGCCATGAGGCCGTACACCGCGTCGTCCCAGCGTGCCAGTGCCTCCACGCCGCACACCTCTCCCGTCAGCGTGCGCACCACCGGCTGATAATAGACCTTGATGTTGTCATGCTCAATCGCCCGGTCGATATTCTGGATGATATAGCGCTGCTTGACGATGCTCTGGTTCAGCTCGTTATCAAAATAACGGTAATGAACGCCGTACTGCTTCCGGATGGAATCCGCGGCAATCTTCGCGCGGTCGCAGGCTGTGGCAACGTCGATGTCCTGTCCGTCCAGACGGAATATTCCCGACCGCAGGTCCAGGGGCATGCCCTGGCAGACCGCCGGAAAATTCTCATTGACGTTCTCGATGCCGTCGATCGACTCCTTCTCGGAAGCAAAAACCGTAAACTGGTCTCCGCCCGTCCTGCTGATGAAATGATCCGGAAAAACCCGCATCAGCAGGTCGGCAAGACCGGCAATGACCTCATTGCCGCGCTCAAACCCGTAGCGCTCGTTGTAGGACTTGAAGCCCTCGATATTGAAATAGAGAATGACCGACTCGTCGCGCTTGCCCGGAGTGTGCTTAAGATCCCTGGATACAATATCCCGGAAGGAGCCCAGCGTAAGGCACCCTGTCAGCTGGTCCGTTTCCACGGAGCCCTGCTTCTCCAGGCCTGCCTTCTCCATGATATTTTCCCATTTTGCATTCATGATGCTGGCGATCATCCGCTGACAACTCCCGCAATTATCCCGTCACCCGCTGCGGGGTGCAGGATGGACATTTACCTGAACCGTCTCAGTTTCCGGCTCCCGTCCCGGAATTCTGGGACGCGGCAGCCGTATTGGACTTGCGCCCCGTGCTGCCGGTGGAGGCACTGCTGCTCTTTGCAGTCGTGCCGGTGGTGCTCTTCGTCGAGGCGGAGGATGCCGGTGACGAAGCATTCGACGATCCGGAGGAAGCCGCTGACGAAGCATTCGATGACCCGTTCGTCGCGGCAGGCGAAGCGGCGGACGGCTTATTCGCACTGGTCCCGGTCGCGGCAGCCGTCGATGCGGCATTGCCCTGCTTCGATCCTGCCGATGCTGTATTCGCGGAACCGGAGCCGCCGGACGTCGATACGGAATCACCCGGAATCAGGTCTGTGCTGAAGTTCAGGTTGATCTGCCTGAGCACCTCGACGTAATCATCCTCCAGCGGATGATAGATGCAGAACGGAATGGAAATATCCGTCAGGTAGCCGATGCCCAGCGCGTCCGTTTCCCGTTTGTTCACTTCGAAATGGATATTGCTGGAGCCATTGGCCGGAACGATCGTGGAAACCTGCTTGTCCGTCGGAATGCCGTTGTATTCCACCGGCATCTGTGTTCCGTCCGAGGCGATATTGTCGAGTCCGATCTCCCGGTTCGTATGGTTCTGTACCTGGATCTCGTAGTAGGTATAGTCCGCGGTGTAGTCGTACGTGGGATATCCCTTGATGCGGATCGTGATATCCGAATCCTCATACAGGATGAGGTCCCGGTTCTCGAACTGGTAGTCCTTATCCGTATATTGCGTAAGGAGCGGATTGTCCTCGTTCGTCGCAAACCCGTTCGTGATTCCGTTGCCGCTGTACTCCTCATCGAGCGTGGCGGCATCGCCCGCGCTGTAGGTTCTGGTGTCTCCCTCCGCAGGATCCGACGTATCCTCGCCCATGAACTGCGGCAGCGTCAGCAGGTCAATATCATCGTAATTGACGAAATCCCCGGTGATATCCTGCTCGAGGTCGGTATAGACGTCGTCGCCGGAATCCGTGAGCCGGTCATTTTTCCAGTCGAGCTCCGGCCCGTTCTTGCCGCTGTACCACTCGTAATAACCCGTCAGGATCAGCTGCCCGCCGTCGATCTTCGCGTATTTCGAATAGCCGTTTCCGCTGCTGTTCTCATTGATCATCAGGGCGTTGCCCTGCTTAAAAAAGCCGTCCGCGGAATGTCCCGACTTCTCGTTTGTGGTCAGAAGCTGGCACAGCACCCCGTGATAGCAGGTGTACAGCATCTTCTTGCCGTTCTGCGAGTTCACCATGATCAGCTCCGGCACGTCGTCCCGGTTGATATTGATCACCGCGTAGCGGTCCGTTTTCTTCTTGTCATCCGATGTCTGGATGAGGTCGTTATACAGGGAAGGATAGAGCGTCTGATCATCCGCCTTGAGGCACGCGGGGTCCAGCAGCGCGAGCGCGTTGTCGTAGGTAAAGCCGGAATACCACGTATAGGCGCCCTCCGGGTCGAAATACGAGTCATACTCCCGCCGGCTGACCTGATCATTTCCGTACTTGAACGACTCTATCCCGTCGGAGGCTGCGGCGTTCATGTCGTGCTTGCCCTTCTCGATCTTCTCCCAGGCGCCGTTTTTAATCCGGTAGAAAACATCCTTCGACGCCACGTCCGGTCCCTTGTCCGGCTGGTTGTAGGTGTAGGCCATAAACGCCAGCTCGTTGCTCTTCTCCCGGTATACGATATGCAGCACCTGCTGGTCCGTGTCATCTCCTGCCTGCGCGAACGAGGGAGCCTTGATCTTCGAAATGCCGTCTATTGCATGGTATGTGTAGATCACAGACTGCTCCGTGTTCGTCGGATCATAGGCGATAAGCTCCGGAATCCGGTCAGAGTCAACGTAGATCATGCCGTACTGCGCCTTCGACCATACATCCGGATCCTTGTCATAGAGCTTTGCCAGCTCTCCCGCATAGGCAGGCATCCACTCTGAGGCAGGCGCTTCCCCGTAGAACCTGCGCTCACTGTTGAGCGAAGGGTCGCCTGCGTCTGCATCCGAAGAACCGGCTGATGCAGCCCCCACCGAAGCCGTGTCCGCCGTTGATGCATCGTCCGCCGTCGACGCCGTATCCGATTCATCCGCAGATTTATTTTTGCTGCAGCCCGTCACTGCCAGCACAGCCGCCAGCAATACCGCCGCCCACGAAATACTCTTGCTCATGATTTATATCCGCCGGTTGAAACCTTCCGTCTGGATCCTCGGGGCACGCCCTGGCCCGGACCTTCCTTTCCGGCTCCCTGTCCCGTGCCCCGCGGCATAGTACCCTGAGTATCCATTATAGTTTCCGCCCGCTTCCCCGGTCAAGCAAGGCCGCAGCAGGATGCAGGGGCGCCGGCGGGGATGTGCCCGCAAGGACGCTTTCGGCCTGCCGGAAGGGCATGGGTCCTGCCTGCCGTCACGCAAAAGGCACACAGCAAAACCGGCACCGCACCCCGGGACATTCGTCCCGCGGCACGATGCCGGCCTTTCGCCATCCTTTCTGAAATTCATTCCCCGATCCATTGCCGCAGCGAAGGCAGCGCCGGTGCAATCCCTTCCGCCTGCCCGGGCCCTCCTGCAAAGCCTATTCCGGCTGCTCCTGCGGCGCGTGCTCATACATGTCAAGAATTGCCTTCGTAATCGCATTTCTCGCATCACTCGTGATCGGGTGGCAGATATCCGCGTACCCTCCGTTCTCCTTCCTGCGGCTTGGCATGGCGAGGAACAATCCGTTTTCACTCTGAATCACCTTGATATCATGGACGACAAATTCGCCGTCAATGGTAATCGATGCTACTGCCTTCAGATTGCCGGCGCCTTCGATTCTTTTGAGTCTGATGTCGGTAATATTCATAACATTTTCTCTCCATAGGCCAGTTTTGAACGAAAAAAAGCCCTTGCCATCCATGTGGTTCAACGCAAAGATGTCAAAGGCTTACTTGTAGAACTATTTTACCGCTAAATGTTTAAAATGAACAGCAGATTTTACATTGCGGGAAACCGTCAGATTTTAAAACGTGGGGTGAAAACTTCCCGCGGCAGAGGCTTTACAGGACATCCTCCCTGCGCACATACCCGGGGCGGTCAGCCGGAGCGACGAGCTCGCCGACGTGCAGGACCTTCGCCCACTTATCCACGACCTGGTTCTCCAGATATACGTCCTTTCCGATGACGGAATGACCCAGGATGACACAGTTCTTCACGACGGCGCCCTTCTCGATCTTCACACCGCGGCCGATGACGGAATGCTCGACCGTTCCTTCCACAAGGCAGCCGTTCGCAATCATGGAGTCGGTTACCCTTGATCCCTCCACATACTGCACGGGGCAGGAGTCCGTCGTCTTCGTGTAGATCGGCCACTGGGGGCTGAACAGTGCCGATGCTTTCTGGAAGTCCAGAAGGTCCAGGTTTGCCTGATAATAGCTCGTGAAGTCATAGACAGCCGCCAGGTAATCCTCCCTGTGCTGATAGCCGCGGATATCCAGCTCCTCACTGCGGATGTTCAGGATGTCCGCCAGGTTGTAGATGGAGGACGTCTTCGCGGCGTCCCGGATGAGCCGGATGAACAGTTCCCTCTTCATGACATAGGTGTCCATGAAGATGTTCCGGTTGTCCTGCGTGCCGTCATTGCGTGCAATGCTCTTGACACCCTTCTGCCGGTTGAGCTGAAGGATCGCCGTACTGCGGTAATGGACTTTCGCGTTACTCACCTTGTGGTACAGGAGCGTCACGTCGGCGCCGGAATCCACATGCGCCTGCAGGAGCTTCTGGTAGTCCTGCTTGAATATCATGTTCCCGGGCGTGATCACGACGTAATCCATGTGATTGCGCTCGAGGATTCCGATATTGTCCATGTACGCCGCGACGTCGGTATTGTAGATCTCGTTGACGCGGGAATCCTGGTTGAACAGGAGCTGCAGCTTGCCCCGCTTGCTGTTGATGTTGTACTGCTGGCCTCCTCCCAGATGCTCGGCGAGCGAGCGCGGGTTCTGGCTCACATAGACCTGAATCTGGTCGATGTTGGAGTTGGACAGGTTCGAAACAGGAAAATCGACGATCCGGTATCTGCCGAGGAACGAGAACGCGCCGATAGGACGGTAATCCTCAAGACCCGCCACATGATACCTGCCGTTGGACGAAGTAACAATTCCCAGTGCGTTGATCATAATGTCTCCCCCTCCCGCACATCATGCGCTACCAGCAGGATGCTGCTGCTGTCCTTCCTGCCGACCTTCGCGCCCTTCCCGATATGGACGCCCGGCGCAACCAGTGCGCGTGTTACTACGGCATCCTCATCCACAACGGTATCCGGCATGAGAACCGTGTCGACAATCTTCGCCTTTCCGCGCACCAGTGTATTCGTAAACAGCACGGAGTGGTCCACCTCACCGTTCACGCGGCACCCCTGTGTGATATAGGCAACATTGATCTTCGCGTCCTGCCCGATGAACTGCGGCATCTCAACCGCGTCCTCGGAGTAGATGATCCAGCTGCCGTCCGCGAGATTCAGCTCGTTTCTGTGGCCCAGAAGGTCCATGTTGGCCTCCCACAGCGAGTCGATCGTCCCGACGTCCTTCCAGTAGCCCCTGAACTGGTAGGCAATGAGCTTGCTTCCCGCCTTCAGCATGGTCGGAATGATATTCTTGCCGAAATCATGCTGGGAAGCGGCATCGGTTTTGTCCTTCACAAGGAGGGCACGGAGCTTTTTCCAGGTGAAAATATAGATTCCCATCGAGGCGAGGTTCGACTTCGGATTCGCGGGCTTTTCCTCGAATTCCGTGATCCTGCCGGTCTCGTCCGTGTTCATGATGCCGAAGCGGGACGCTTCCTTCTTCGGGACACCGATGACGGCGATCGTTGCGTCCGCGCCTGCCTTCTTATGTGCCTGCAGCATGTCGGAGTAATTCATTTTGTAGATGTGATCACCCGACAGTACCAGGATATAGTCCGGATCGTAGCTGTCGATGAAATCGATGTTCTGCGTAATGGCGTCCGCGGTTCCGCGGTAGACGTCGAGGTCGGAATCCGCCTTCTCCCTGGGCGGCAGCACATACACGCCGCCTCCGCGCGTATCAAGGCCCCAGCTCCTGCCCCCGGCGACATAGCTGCCCAGCAGAACAGACTCGTACTGCGTGAGGACACCCACGACATCAATGCCGGAGTTGGCGCAGTTGCTCAGCGGGAAATCAATGATCCGGTATTTCCCCCCGAAAGAAACCGCAGGCTTCGCGACGCGGCTTGTGAGGTCCTTCAGCCTGCTGCCCCGTCCGCCGGCCAGTATCATGGCAACCATTTCCTGCTTCATAGCAAAATCCCCCTGTACCTTAATAAGCTGTCCCCTGCAAAAGCCTGCCCTGCAGACCTCTGTGACTGTGCTTTACCCCCTGCCTGCTCCTGCAGGCATTGAAATACCATACCTCTTTAAGACGGCGGGCGGGCACGGAATCGTCCTGCACCCTCTGCCTGCCTACAGCTCCGCGATCAGTGACACGAGCTCCGAAGCGATGCCGCAGCGGTCCGGCATTTTGCTGCCGTCCGCAAGGTCGCCCTCCAGCTCGATGTCAAAGCACCGGTCCTGGATCGTATACCATTCATCCCCGGAAAGCGTATCCGCCTTTTCCGGATCGATTCCGAATTCCTGCTGCAGAAACTGCTTCTGCCGCTTTGTCAGCTTAATGTCCATGAAACCCCGCCGCAATCTGCGGCATCGCAGGTCAGGACAGGCTCCGTCCGGAGACTTTCCCGCCTGCGGAAAACCAAAAGCCCCGCACCGGCAGAAGCTGCCATTCCGGACTATGAATCCGGAAGGCCAGGCTTCCATCCGATGCGGGACCTGTTCATTTATGAAGGATCAGTCGAGAGTATCCTCGTCATTTTTGCTGCCGGTCGATTTTCTGGTAAGGAAAGAAGGAATGGTGATATTCTGCGTGTCCGTCGCGTTCGTCCTTGCGCTCGCGGGATTGAAGTTGTACCGCGGAGCCTGCTGGAATCCGGGCTGTGCTCCGTAAGCGGGGGCCTGCCCCATCGGCTGCTGGCCGTACGGCTGCGCTCCCATCTGGGGTGCGCCTGCAAATCCCGGGCCCTGCGGCTGCTGGCCGTATCCCTGCACAGGCGGTACGGCGCCGAACGCGGGCTGCGGTGTGAACGGAGCCCGTCCGAAAGGATTGCCCTGATTCTTCTGCGCTGCCTTCTCGCGGTCCTTCTTCTGCTCCTCCGCGTCCTTGATGCCGGTCGCGATGACGGTCACATGGCATGCGTCCGCATCGGAATCGTCATACATCGCGCCGAAGATGACATTGATATCGTCGCCGATCTGATCACGGATATACGAAGCGGCGTCGTTTGCGTCGAACAGGCTGATATCGCCGGTTACGTTCAGGATGACATCCGTAGCACCGTCGATCGTCGTCTCCAGAAGCGGAGACTCCACGGCCATCTTGACTGCCTGGCTCGCCTTGTCGTCGCCCTTGCCATAGCCGATGCCGACGTGGGCAAGGCCCTTGCCTCGCATAACCGTCTGCACATCCGCGAAATCCAGGTTGATGACGGACGGAACATTGATGAGGTCCGTGATGCCCTGTACTGCCTGCTGCAGCACCTCGTCCGCCTTCTTCAGTGCGTCCGGAAGGGTGGTTCTGCGGTCCATGATCTCCAGCAGCTTGTCGTTGGGGATCACGATTAACGTATCTACATTGGGCTTGAGGTTCTCGATGCCGCTCGTTGCCTTCGACATTCTCGCCTTCGCCTCGAAGCTGAACGGCTTGGTCACAACACCGACGGTCAGGATGCCCTGGTCCTTCGCAAGCTTGGCCACAACAGGGGCCGCGCCGGTTCCGGTGCCGCCGCCCATGCCGCAGGTTACGAAGACCATATCGGCGCCCTTTAAGGCTGCCGTGATTTCCTCGGAGCTCTCCTCCGCCGCCTTCTTGCCGACCTCCGGATTGGCACCCGCGCCAAGGCCTCTCGTCAGCTTCTGCCCGATCTGCAGGAGCTTGGGCGCCTTGCATCTCTGAAGCGCCTGAACATCACTGTTCACGCCAATGAATTCAACGCCCGAGATCTGCTCGTCAATCATCCGGTTTACTGCGTTATTGCCCGCTCCGCCGACTCCGACAACGATAATCTTGCAGGCTGTCTCGTTCTCGTCAGTTTTAATCTCCAGCACGGTGGTGCCTCCTTAAATACCCTTGCTGCTTCAAGAGTTTTTTCACAATATCAGGGTAAGGGTGTCAAGTAAGCTGTGCCATCCAAAATGACATACAAATTGCTCCGCTTCCGATCTGATGCTTGAAACCCTTATGTCATATCATACAATTATTTAATTCATTGCGCAATAAAATCTTGACCGCCTTGGTCCACGAAATCGTCTTCCGCTGCGCCGGTTTCCGGCGCTGTCTCCTGCTCCCCGGTCTGCTCTCCGGCGGTCTCCGGCGCGTTCGAGAACCCCTCTTTGTCCCTGCGGATCGAACCGTCCTTCGATGTGAACGTGATGTATTTCGATTCCGGTGTGAACGTGGACATCTCCAGCGTGCCGTTCTGGTCTGTAAGGGACGGCAGGATTTTCTGCACACTGGCGAGCTTTTCGTCCAGATAATCATCTGAACCGATATTCACGCGGATGTTCCCGAAAAACAGCGACGCGTTCCCCGAGCTGTCGAAGAAGATCCGGTCGGCCAGGAGGGAATACTTGCCCAGAAGCTGCGTGATGTTCAGGATCCGGTCGAACACCGTATCGTCCGCGACCGGCAGCTTCTCGTTCAGCGCAATGTGGTCGAACGATAAGCCGGTGACCTCCGGGATGCCGTCGAGCTTCTCCCCGGAGGATTCCACAACCGTGCCGTCCCGCGAGAAGTACAGGTACCTGCCGAGATAATTCACATAGCCTGCCAGGGATCGCTCATAGACCGTGATCCTGATGGTGTCCCGGGACATGACGGCAACGTCCATGCTCTCGATAAAGGGGATGTTCCGGATCGGCTTGTCCCGGTAGCGCAGGCCCAGAACAAGGCTGTTGTGTCCCAGAAACCCGCTCATCACCTTCTGCCCGATCTCCTCGTCCGTGTAGTGGGTGCTCCCCTCCACATAGACCCGCCGGACGTAATAATAGTCATACCAAAACGCCGCCGCGGCGACAAGTGCCGCGGCAATGAGTCCGCAAAGGAGACGGATCATCCGCCTTCTGTGCCGGATCGTCGCCTGCACGTAATCCGCAGCCGATTCATAATCTTCTCTTCGAATACTCATCCGTGTTGCTTTTAAAGGACCGCTTCTTCAGGAAATACGCCTGCAGCCTTACGCTCTTCCCGCAGGCTCAGGCCCTGCTCTGACTTCCCTTTGCGTGACTGCGGCGGTTCCCGCTCCGGTTCTCCTGCCTTCTGCGGTCCGCAGGTTTTGACATGACAAGCCGCGTCCTCGAGACGTTGATCACAAGCCCGATCTCCGCCAGAAGGAACAGAACCGACGTACCGCCGTAGGAAAAGAACGGCAGCGTCACGCCCGTGTTGGGAATGGCGTTCGTGACAACCGCGATGTTCAGGATTACCTGCACGGCGATGTGGGTCATGACTCCCGTCACCAGAAGGGACCCGTACAGGTCCGCCGCCTGCATGGCGATATCGCGCAGTCTCCAGGTGAGGATGGCAAACAGCAGGATGATGGAAACCGCCCCGAACAGGCCCAGCTCCTCGCAGATGATGGAGAAGATCATGTCATTCTGCGCTTCCGGAATATAGCCGAGCTTCTGCATGCTCTGCCCCAGCCCCTTGCCGAACAGCCCGCCCGAGCCGATGCCGTACAGCGCCTGCAGTGTCTGGAAGCCGGTGTCATCCGCATATTTTGCGGGATCCATCCACACGAGAATGCGCTTGAAGCGGAAATTGGAATCCGACACCGATGTCTCCAGTGCCAGCGCGACCGCGCCGACCGCGGCAACCGCGATGAGGCCGAACAGGGCGAAGAACCTCCAGTAATCTCTTGCCGCGACAAACAGCATTCCGCCCGCAATGGCCAGGATGATGATGGCGGAGCTCAGGTTCCTCGTGATGAAATAAATCATGATGGCCTGAATGACGGCAGGCAGGAGGACCAGCCCGCAGTTCTTCAGATAGCGCAGCCCCTGCGGACCGCACCTGGTGATCAGCATGGCGGTGACTATGATGACCGCCAGCTTCGAAAACTCTGCCGGCTGGACGGAAACAGGTCCGAAATAGATCCAGCGCTTTGCGCCGTTCGCGCTCGTTCCGAACGGAATGATCATCAGGACCAGGATGACGGATGCGATGTAGATCCCCCATGCGAGCTTCTCCCATACCAGGTAGGGGACGCGGCTCATGAACAGCATGCCTCCAAGCCCCAGTGCCGTCGCGAACAGCTGCTTCTTCAGGTAATGGGCCGCGTCGCCGAATTCGATGCCCGCTTCGTAGGAGCTCGTGGAATACAGCATGACAAGACCGAACGTCACGAGGAACAGCACGATGAATACCATGCTGTAGTCCGTGCTCTGTCCGCCGAACTTCAGGTGCGCAGGCTGTGCGGACCGGCCGGGCTGCCTTCTGCGGATATTAGATTTTGCAATCTGGTTGGCCATGTCTTGCTTTTCTGCCGCAAACGGCATAAGGGTGAAAGGTATTATATCGCGGCGGGCGGATTCTGGCCCTTATTCCGCTCAAAAGTTCAGTGCCATAAGCGCCAGGGCGGACGCCATCACGGAAATCACGGTAAAGAGCGTCACAACGCGTACCTCTCCCCAGCCGGACAGCTCGAAATGATGGTGCAGCGGCGACATTTTGAACAGGCGCTTTCCGTGCGTTGCCTTGAAATAACCGACCTGCAGGATCACGGACACGACCTCCAGCACATAGATGATGCCGGCAATCGGGATGAACAGCTGCAGATGCAGTACATAGGCCATGCCGACAACAAACCCGCCGATGGCAAGCGAGCCGGTATCTCCCATGAATACCTTCGCGGGATTTGCGTTGTACAGAAGGAATCCGAGAATAGCCCCGATCATGGCAGCTCCGGCTGCGGAGACACCCTGCCCCTTCAGCACGGCCGCGATGGTGAAAAACAGCGTGACCGCGATGGTAACGCAGCCCAGAAGTCCGTCGACGCCGTCCGTCAGGTTCGTGGCGTTTACGACCGCAACGGAAATGAATACCAGCGCCGGAAACGACAGAACACCGAGCGTAAGAACCGCTTCTGCCGCGAACGGAATTTCCATATCGAGCGACAGGTGATTGTAAAAGACGAGAATCAGTCCGAACACCACGGCAATCAGGATCTGGAACAGGAACTTCTGCTTCACTGTCAGACCCTCCGAGCGCCTTTTGTGCACCTTGATGAAATCATCCGTAAAGCCGACCAGGCCAAAGCCCAGCGTCATGAACACAACCGGCAGGATCTGCGGATTGCGTGAGGCAAACAGCAGTCCCGTCACCGTAAAGGCGAGGATAATCATGATGCCGCCCATATTGGGGGTTCCGGTCTTGCTCTGGTGTGATTTGGGTCCGAGCGCGCGCTCTGTCTGCTCCGCCTTCATCCGGATAAGCTCCGGAATCAGGAAATGCCCCGTCACCGCGCTGAGCACAAACGCGATCAGCATCGGCAGGACCACATTTGCAATTGCCGCCTTGTCAATATTCATCCGCTTTCTCTGCCCCCTGTGGCGATTATACCTTATATAACTTTCCTTACTGCGCTGCGGTTCCGTCCCAGGCTGTGACAGGCTGTGCCTCGACCGGACCGCTGCCTGGCTGCTGCGTCTGTGTCTCTTTGTCCTGTACGGTCTGCGATCCGGCCGGTTCCGCGGCCTGCCCGCCTTCCGCGGTTTCATCTGCAGCGGCTTCACCGGCTGCGGCATCATTGGCTGCAGCTTCTGCTGCCGCGGCGCCGCTGTCATTGCCGCCTCCGGCATCCGCAGGCACCGCTTCCGTGTTCACGGCAGTCCCCGCGCCGGCTGTGCCGGCTTCCTCAAGCGCGGTATCGGGTGTCGTCGCGCCCGCGTTGTCCTCAATGACCGTCGCGCCCGCGTTGTCCTCGCCCATTGTCGAATCGGAATAAGTATAGCCTGTCTCCGGGTCAATGAGGAGTCCTGTCGTCGGATTGATAAAATAGCCGGTCACCGGATCGCGTTCATACTGCGTCCAGGTCTTCGGGAGGATCGTCGGATCGACAACATCCTCGGGCGGCTCCTTCGAATCCACCACGCCGTCGTTGTCCGTATCAAACAGATCCGGAATGCCGTCTCCGTTTGTATCAACACAGTCCATGACGCCGTCCGCGTCGGCATCCATTTCGAGGTCCGCACTCCCGTCTCCGTCTCCGTCGACGCTGTCCATGACGCCGTCCCCATCGGAGTCAAGGTTCTTAATGAGCTCCACCGGAGCCTCCCCGATGTTGTCCGCGTTATAGGCGTAGGTGTTGGCCAGGTTCAGCTTCTGCAGCTCTTCCTCCTCGGCCTCCGTGAGGGGCTCCGTCATGTAGATATTGAGATAGGGCAGCACCTCGGTCAGGATTTCCCTCGTGAGGGCTGTCGCCTTGCCGGTCTGATCCTGCGGGGAGTCGTTGATCCGGTCGATGACGACATAGATCGCAATCTGCGGGTCATCCGCGGGCGCGTAGCCCATAAACGATACCACATACTCGCCGTTTCCCCTGGGGTACGTCTCCGCGGTGCCGGTCTTGCCGCCGATCATATAACCCGCGGGACGTGCGGAGTGGCCGGTGCCGTTCGCACCCGCGACAACGGCAAGCGTCGCCTCGCGGATCTTCGCACTCGTCGACTCGCTCACCGTCTTCTTCACAAGGCGCGGCTGAATATTCCGGATCGTCGCACCCGAGGGGGATGTGATCTTCGATACGACGTGCGGCTGATAATTATTGCCTCCGTTAATGAGCGAGGAAAACGCGGTGATCATCTCAATCATCGTGACGTCGAAGTTCTGGCCGAACGAATTCGTCGCAAGGTCCGAAACGCTCATTTTGTCCGCCGGGATGATCATGGAATCCGTCCTGGCTTCCCCCGCGAGATCAATATTCGTCTTCAGACCGAAGCTGAAGATCCTCTGGAACTTCGCAAAATCCTCGACGCCGATCTGCTGCGCCATCTGCATGAGAGCGACGTTGCAGGAGCGCTCAATTGCCTGATCCACCGTCAGCACACCGTCTCCGTCGGTGTTGTGGCACTTGATCTCCCACCCGCCGACCTCGAGCGAGCCTCCGCAGTAATAGGTTTCGTCGCCGGTCATCTTTCCTGATTCCAGGCCGGCCGCCAGTGTAAACGGCTTCGCGACCGATCCCGGCTCGAAATAGGTCGAGATGCAGAAATTCCTCCACAGCGCGTTCAGGTAGCGTGATTTCTGCTCGTTGGTTGTGAGGGCATCCACATCCTCCTGCGTCATATACTCGTCCGTGGGATTGTCCTTATCATCGAGTACCGGCATCCCGACGATACGGGAGAGATCATACGGGTCCGACAGGTCGTAGTTCGGATAGCTTGCCATGCCGAGAATATCGCCGTTATGAATGTCCTGGATGATGCAGCCGACATTGTTGGCGCCGTAGCCCTCCCGGACCTTGTCCGCCTGCTCGTCATTGAATTTTTTCAGATACTTCTCGATGATGCTCTGGATATTGAAGTCAATCGTCAGCACCAGGTTGTTGCCGTCGGTCGCCTCGATCGTCGTCCGTTCCAGATTGGATTCGTCATTGAGGTAGCCGTACTCCCTGCCGGGAGTTCCGTTGAGCGTGCTGTTGTAATATTCCTCGAGGCCTGTCATGCCGACATTGGAATTGTTGGCAAAGCCCAGCACGTTTGACAGCTCCGTGCCGTTCGGATAGGAGCGGATATAGGCCGGCTCAAACCAGATGCCGGTGACAAGGTCCATGTTCTCCTTTTCCCTGTTTGCGGCATCCAGCTGTGCCTGGATCTGGGTGATCTTTGCTTCGTCCTGCTCTGCCTTCGGCTTCTCCTGCTCCGCCTTCAGCTGCTCCCTGATGTTCCCGACCTTCTTGGCGGGAGCGGCAAGCTTGTCCTCATAGGCAGTCTTGTCGACGTAGGACAGATTCTTCTTCGCAATGTAGTAGCGGGAATCCGGATGGTCCTTGATATAGCCCGCAATGGTCTCGCGGTCGAGTCCCAGCTCCGCGGCAGCCTGCAGCGTCGGCTCGAGGTACGGATTGGTGCCGTCACTCTTCGTGCCGGAATTGACCTGCCACGAGTCCAGGATCACGTTGTATACCAGCTCCGACGTCGCCAGCACGGTGCCCTTCGCGTCCGTGATCGTTCCGCGCTTGAACGGAATTTCCCTGGAGTCATACGCCTGCTGGCTCAGCACCTGCTTCTTGTATTCCTCCCCGTTTGTGCGGTTGATGGAAAGCAGCCTTCCCGCCAGCGCGGCAAACAGGATCGTCAGAATGACAAAGAGCGTCCGGAGCTTGCGCTTCATCAGCGCATCCAGTAATTTAATTTTTCCGGATTTTTTTCCAGCGTTTTTCATTGTGTGTACTATAACACGGCGCCCCCGGCCCTGTTTAGCAAAAGCCATGTGAGGCACCGCCGGTCCGCGGACATCCGCATGCCGGTGATATCGCACATGGCTTCAAAGAGAAAAGGATTCCTTACTATATGGCCGTCCATTAAAAGCTGTTAACAGCGGGAAAGCTCGCTTTTCTATTTCCCGACTTCCTTCACCTGGGTGACATAATCCCCCATTCCGTTGTCGTACGTGACAATCTGGTCCTGATCGGCATATTTCATGCCCAGCTGCGTCATCGCCCTGTACTTGACCTCATCCAGGTTTACACTTGAGTTGATCTCGCTGAGTGTCTCATCATTTGCAGCCTTCAGCGCCGTCAGCTGGCTTTCCAGCGATGCAATCTCACCGACCGCGTGCGTCACCTCGAACTGAAGGCCGATGTACTTCACGAGACCGATACTCATGATGGCAACGACAGCCAGCATTCCCAGGATGGCCGCCGGGCTGGAGTGTGCGGCCCTCTCTCTGCCTGCGCGGCGCGCCGTGCGCCTGCGCTGCCGCATTTCCCGCTCGTAGCCGTCGTCGTAGTCGTACGCATCGTCCTGCAGGAGTTCCCCTGCCGTGCTGCCGTCATAGAACGCAGGCGCCGCCGATCCGAAAACATAGGGCTCACGGCCGTACCGGCCCGGACTGTATTCAGTTTTATCGTACCTGACCCCTCTCATGTCTTCCCTCTTGCCTGACCGCACGGGCATTGCTCCTGCCCGGCCTGCGGTATATCCGGGATCATCTCCCGCCCGGCCGTCCGTTTACCGGTTCGCCGGTAATTTTCTCAAACACCCGCAGCTTGCTGCTGGCACAGCGCTTGTTTTCCCGTATTTCCTCCGGGGTCGGCACTATGGCCTTCCTCGTGATCACAGTGCCCTTTGACTTCTTCCCGCAGACACACACCGGAAACTCCGGCGGGCAGGTGCAGGGATTTTCATTTCGCCGGAACGCGTTCTTGACGATCCGGTCCTCGAGCGAATGGAATGTGATAATACACAGCCGGCCGCCCGGCGCCAGCAGGTCAATGAGACTGTCAATGGAGTCCTGCAGTACATCCAGTTCCCGGTTGCAGGCGATCCGCACCGCCTGAAACGTCCGCTTGCAGGGATTTCCGTATTTCTCCTGCATCTTCATCGGGATGGATGCCCGGATGATCCGGACGAGCTCGCCCGTGGTCTCCAGGGGCTTCTGCTCCCTTGCCTTCACGATGTTCGCTGCGATCCTCGATGCGAATTTTTCTTCCCCGTAGTCCCGGAGGATTCCTGTGAGTTCCTCCTCGCTGCGGGTGTTCACGATCACCGCGGCGGTGACGGGGCTTTCCTGATCCATCCGCATATCGAGCGGCTCATCGCTGTTATACGAAAAGCCCCGCCCGGGATTGTCCAGCTGGTAGGACGAAACTCCCAGATCCAGCAGAATACCGTTTACCTTATCAATCCCGAGACCCCTGACAATTTCCGGAATGTGTTCGTAATTGTCATGAACGATGGTGACCCGTTTCTTCACGTCCTCAAGGCGTTTTGCCGCGGCTGCTACCGCATCCTGGTCCTGATCGATGCCGATCAGCCTTCCGCCCTCCGTAAGACGCACGGCGATTTCATGCGAATGACCCGCTCCGCCCAGTGTTCCGTCTACGTATATGCCGTCCGGCCGGATGTTCAGTTGATCGATGGTCTCATGAAACAGGACCGGTACGTGCACGAATTCCATATGCTGATTAAGGTGTCAGATCTGGAAGCCTTCCGCGAGGAGACCATCCGCGATCTCCTGCATGTTCTCGGTCGTGAGCTTCCTGCTGTACTCGTTGTAGGCTTCCTCGCTCCACAGCTCGGCACGTTTGCCGTTTCCCGCGAAGACAACGTTTCTGTCGATATGAACGTAATCCCGCAGCTGCTGTGACAGCAGAATCCTGCCCTGCCGGTCGATCTCCACCTTCATGGTTCCCGTCTGGAAATAGCGGACCAGCTCCCTGGCCCTGCTGTTGTTGTAGGGAATGGCATCCAGCCGCTCCGAGAAGGCGTTCCAGTCCTCCTCGTCATAGATGACGAGACAGTTGGGGTCCAGTCCCCTCCCGATCCAGAACGTGCCGCCGAGCTGATCACGGAAGCTGGACGGAACCGACACACGGCCCTTCGCGTCCAGCGAATGATGAAATTCTCCCGTGAAATGCTTCGACATGCTTCCGAATGCTCCACTTTATACCACTTAAATGGTAAATCATGGGAATTCGTCCCACCGACAAGCCATATTCTAAACCAGTAAAACAGCTAAAATCAATACCCCGATCTGGACTGATTTCAGTAAACTTGCTGTAAAAAAGGGGATATTTTGGAAGATGTGGGGGACGGAATGATTTGCGGACACCATATCTTGGGGACGATGGTCCGTGGAAATTTTTTCGCCACGTGGCGCTAGGGCAGCCCCGCCCTGTCATCCGGTCATCCGTATGCCGCGGGGACGGGATCCTGCCCGGCTCTGCGGCAGCAGAACGGGAGCCCGCCTGACGCCGCAGGAGCGGGAAGCGGTCCCGGACTTCCGCCTTTTGCAGGCGCTTAGGATTTCCCGCCTGGCCGGAACTGCCCTGCCCGAAAAATCCGCCTGTCTGAGCGCACAGCTTCCCGTCAACAGCAGGACTTCAAGCGAGTTAAGGATTTTGAGGGCGCTCTGGGCAGGGAAGGCAAGGCCTGGAAATCCTTGCGCCGAAATCAGGCGGAAGATCGGGAGCCCTCCCTGCGACTGCGGTAACCGGTCAGGGGCCTAGGCCTGGAAATCCTTGCGCCGAAATCAGGCGGAAGATCGGGAGCCCTCCCTGCCCCTGCGGCACAGGAAAAGGCACGGAGCGGAACCCGCTTCGTGCCTCAAAATGAATTTTCCTGGAATTGGGTGGGACAATTTCCCACAGGGAATAGCTTACGCCTCCTCCGGCTTCTTCACCGGTGCGTCGTCCTCCCACTTCGTGGGAAGAAGTCTTCCCTTCGCAATAAATACCCTCACGATGACGTCGATCAGGATGGAGACGGCTGCCATCAGGATACCGAGCACCATGGAGACGGGGATCGCGGTCCCCGGCAGATACAGCTGATCCGTGCGGATGTACTCGATCCAGCTGCGGCCGATGCCGTAGCCCGCGAAGTACCAGAGCGTGATCTCCCCGTTAAACTTCTTATGCTTCAGCCACAGCAGCATGAGAACCAGCACGCCGACGTTCCACAGGCTCTCATACAGAAACGTGGGATGAACCTGGATATAATTGGTGCCGGCTGCGATATGCGACGCAAGGTCCGCCGTGATATCGCGCTCCCGCACCATGGTCAGCGGAAGGCGCATGGCGAGCAGCCCGTCCGTGTATTCGCCGAACACCTCACGATTGAAGAAGTTCGCCCAGCGGCCGATGATCTGCCCCAGGACAAGGCCGTAGGCCGCGGTGTCGAGAACACGGAACAGGTTCAGCTTATGGATTCTGCAGTAAACGACTGCTGTCAGGACGCCGCCGATGACGCCCCCATAGATGGCAAGGCCGCCGCCCCGCAGATTGAATACCTGGAAGAGGTTATCCTTGTAGGCGTCCCAGAAGAAGATCACATAGTAAATCCGTGCGCCGATCACCGAGAAGATGATCAGCCACAACGCGATATCCCAGTACAGGTTCGGATCCTGCTTTGTTTTCTTCGCGATGTTCGCCGCCATCAGCATGCCGCACAGCATCGCAATCGCGATGATGATGCCGTACATGGCGATGGAGAAATTCCCGATCATAAAGCTCTTCGGGACGTCCGTAAGATAGATATGAAGATGAGGGAAGGCGATGTCCATATCGCCCATCAGATCCTGCATGGGTTATCCTCATGAAAAAGCTGTATTGTAATCCCGCCAGCATCGCTTCGCCGCTTCGCGGCTTTCGCGATGCTGGCGGGATCACCGCGTTATGCTCATGTGTAATCCCCTCCGCATCGCTTCGCCGCTTCGCGGCTTGCTTCGCGGCTTTCGCGATGCTGGCGGGATCACCGCGTTATGCTCATGTGTAATCCCCTCCGCATCGCTTCGCCGCTTCGCGGCTTTCGCGATGCTGCAAAACATTCGGAAATCGCGGCCTCCGGCCGCTTTTTTCCTCATGTTTTGGCGGGTCGCAAAGTCACAGTCCGCATTGTGCAAGCACATGCGTCCTGTGTACCTTGCTCCCCTGGGATTACACGTTGAACCTGAATAAACATACGTCGCCGTCCTGGACGACGTAGTCTTTACCCTGCATGCCGACGAGTCCCTTCTCCCTGGCAGCGGCAAGCGAGCCGCAGTCGAGGAGGGTCTTCCAGTTGACGACCTCCGCCTTGATGAAGCCGCGTTCCATATCGGTATGGACCTTGCCGGCAGCCTGGGGCGCCTTCGTGCCGATTTTGATGGTCCAGGCACGGGTCTCATCCTCTCCCGCCGTCAGGAAGCTCATAAGTCCCAGCGTGTGGTAGGAGGCCTGGATGAGCTTGTCCAGTCCGGACACCTCAATACCCAGGTCATCGAGGAACGCCTTCCTCTCGTCATCGTCGAGCTCGGCGATTTCCGCCTCCATCTCGGCACAGAGAACGAACGCCTCACTCCCGTTTTCCTTCGCAAATTTCTTCACAGCCTGCACGCCGGCGTTGCCCGCGCCGTCATCCGGTATATCGTCCTCCGAAACGTTGCAGGCATAGATGACGGGCTTCCACGTCAGCAGCTGGTAGCCGTTCATCAGCTTCTTCTCATCCTCGTCGTCGATTTCGAGCGCGGACGCGGGCTTATTGGCTTCGAGCGTCGCCTTGATCCTGTTGAGCAGGTCAAGCTCCTTCGCCGCGTCCTTATCCATCCTTGCGGTTTTGGCAACCTTGGAAATCCTGCGTTCCAGCACCTCGAGGTCCGCGAAGATCAGCTCCAGGTTGATGGTGTCAATATCCCGCATGGGATCGATGGACCCGTCGACGTGGGTAATATTGTCATCCTCGAAGCAGCGGACCACGTGAACGATGGCGTCACACTCCCGGATATTGGCAAGGAACTGGTTTCCGAGTCCTTCTCCCTTGGAAGCCCCCTTTACGAGACCCGCAATGTCCACGAATTCAATGACGGCCGGGGTGACCTTCTTCGAGTGATACATCTCCCCCAGCTTCCGGATCCGCTCATCCGGCACAGCTACCACACCCACATTGGGATCAATTGTGCAGAACGGATAGTTCGCGACATCCGCTCCTGCCTTGGTCAGGGAATTAAACAGTGTACTCTTGCCGACATTCGGCAGACCTACAATACCTAGCTTCATAGCAGCTATCTCCTTACAAAAACGACGTCATACGAGTTGACAGTATATTACTTTTCCTCTTTTTTCTCAACGCGGATCCCGTTTCCCGTAGTCAGGCCTGACTGCCTTCTGCTGGGCGAAGATTTCCGTGTAGTTCTGATAGCGGATTCGGGAGATCCGGCCCTCCTGCACTGCCTGCCGGACGGCGCAGCCGGGCTCCGTGAGATGGTTGCAGCCGTGGAAGCGGCATTCCGGTGCATAGGGCTCGAATTCGGGATAGAAATTGCGGATCTGCTCCGCCTTCAGGTCAAAGAGCGAGAGCGAGGTGAAGCCGGGAGTGTCCACGAGGAAGGTATCATTACCGGCAAAGAAAAGCTCGACATGGCGGGTGGTATTTTTGCCCCGCCCGATCTTTTTCGAGAGCTCGCCTGTTTCAAGGCGGGCATCCGGGCACAGACGGTTGATGAGGCTGGATTTTCCCGCTCCGGAGGGGCCGGTGACGACCGTCGTTTTTCCCTCCAGAATCCTGCCAACGCTCCGGATTCCAATCTCGTCAAGCGCCGAGAGGAACAGCACCTTGCAGCCGCAGGCTTCATACGTTTCCCGAAGCTCCCGGATTTCGTCCGGGCGTGCGAGATCCTGCTTGTTGAAGCACAGGATGGCAGGGAGATCCTTTCTCCCCATGGTAATGAGAAACCGGTCCACCATGTTGTAGCTGGGGACCGGATATGTGATGGCAAACAGCAGCAGAGCCTGATCCACGTTCGCCACATTGGGGCGGATGAGATCGTTTTTCCTCGGAAGGAGCTTCACAACATTTCCCTCCGGCGGCACGGATACCGGATCCGTGATTTCGATTTCCACGTCATCCCCGACGAGGGGCTTCTGCTTCAGGGCGCGGAACACGCCCTTGGCACGGCAGCGGTATGTGACGCTGCCGGCAGCGGGATCACTGGTATGAACCTCATAGAAGCCGGCAATGCTTTTGATGATTTTCCCGCGGACTGCCATTACTGCTCCGGCGTGAACTGAATCACGCGCTGGATGGTCTTCGAGCCGCCGTTCGCGTCACCTGCCGCGGAGACATAGCTCATGGACAGCGTGCCGGACGCGCTCGAGAGCCCGACATAGCTCACGGGGCCGTACGGGAACTCCGTCGTGGTCGTATCGAGGAGCTTCGTTCCGTCATCCGCGAACAGCACGATATAGACCTGCGTTCCCGGCACATAGTCCGGGGCCTCCTCCGCGGTCGGGGCAGGGATGCTGCCGCTGTAGCTGTACGTCGCCTTCGCGGTGCCCGTGCCGATCACAACGCTGACGGCTGTGCCGGGATCAACCATGGTATCCTTCACGATATCCTGGGACAGGACCTTGTCAACGAGCGTGTCGTCATCCGTATCCTGTGTCGTGGTATTGCCGATGGCAAGGCCGGCGCTCTCAAGTGCCTGCCGTGCTTCATCCGCGGACATGCCGTAGAGGGACGGCACCGCGATCTTCCCCTCCGTATCCGGGCCGCTGCTCACGGTGATCGTCACCGTCGACCCGGACGGAATGGAAACGCCTGCCGCCGGATCCTGCGACAGTACACTGTCCTTTTCAACTGTGTCCGAAAATTCTTCCTGCACGTCGACGCGCAGGCCCTTCTTCTCCAGGGTCGCTTTAGCCTCCGGGCGCGTCAGTCCCGTGACATACGGCACTTCAATACCGTTCTGACCCGCGCTTACGGTCAGGACGACGCTGGTGCCTGCCGCCACGCTCTGTCCTGCTTCCACGCTGGACGAGATCACGAGGCCGGAATCATACTGATCCGACTCCGCCCATGTCGTCTCCACGACGAGGCCCAGCTGCTGCAGCTGCTGTCTGGCTTCCTCCGCGTCCTTCCCGGCGACGTCGGGCATGGATACGGTCTCTCCTGACTGTACGGCACTCACCGCCTCCGCTGAGGCATCGCCTCCCGGCGTAATGACGCCCAGCTTCACGGCGGCGATCACGATAATGATGACGCCGATCAGGATTGCCGCGATGACGGAAAAAACTGTGATTCTGCGGTCCCTTCCGCGGCTGTATGTCCTGCCGTCATCGAAATCGTCGGTATAGTCATCCTCGTCATAGCGTTTGCGGACGCGCCTGTCCGGTCTGCGGGATGATTCACCCGCGCGTACCGGTGCCGGCTCCTCGTAAGGGGCATAATCCTCCTCATAGCCGGACTCCTCCCCTTCGGGAACCTCCTCGTAATCCTCCGGGGCGTAATTCAGGTCTCTCCTGCGGATGGCCTGGGTTTCCCTGCCGGATGCCATGCGCGTAGCACCCTCCTCATCCGGTGTAATGACCTTCACAAAATCATCCTCGGGATGAATGAGCGACTGCTTTAAGTCCGCAATCAGCTCCTCCATGCTCTGGTAGCGCCGGTCCGGACTCTTCTCGCAGCATTTCAGGACGATCTGCTCCACGGAATGCGGCACGTCGGGCACCAGATCCCTGGGTGAGGGCATGGGTGTCTGAATATGCTTGATGGCGATGGCGACCGTCGTTTCCCCGTTGAAGGGGACGCGGCCGGTCAGCATTTCATAGATGGTGATTCCGAGGGAATAGATATCCGAGCGTTCGTCGGAGTATCCGCCCCTGGCCTGCTCCGGCGAGGTATAGTGCACGGAGCCCATGACGTTGGACGTGATGGTGTTGGACGTCGCCGCCTTCGCGATGCCGAAGTCCGCGATCTTCACCTTGCCGTCCCGGCTGATCATGATGTTCTGCGGCTTGATGTCCCGGTGGATGATGTGGTTATGGTGTGCGGACTGCAGGCCCTGGGAGACCTGTATGGCGATGCTGATGGCTTCCTTCGTGGACAGGCGCTGCTTCTTCTCGATGTATTTCTTCAGGGTGATGCCGTCAACAAGCTCCATGACGATATAATTCATCCCCTTCTCCTCGCCTACGTCATAGACGTTGACGATGTTGGGGTGCATCAGCCCTGCTGCCGCCTGCGCCTCCGCCCGGAATTTCGACACGAAGTTCGCATTGTCCGAAAACTCCTGCTTCAGGATCTTGACAGCAACGAATCTGTTCAGTTTATGGTCTTTTGCCTTATAAACAACGGACATGCCGCCCGTGCCGATCTTCTCCAGCACTTCATAGCGGTCCGCAATCAGCATTCCGATCTTAACCAAAATTGTTCTCCTGTGGGAAGGGTTCTATCAGGGTTACGGAGACGTTGTCCCTGCCGCCGCAGTCATTGGCTTCCTGCACCAGGTGACGGGCACGGTCCCCGAGCCCGGTTTTCTCACTGACGATTTCCAGAATTTTCCCGTCTTCCACCATATTGGTGAGGCCGTCCGTGCATAGGAGCACGACATCCCCCTCCTGCAGTGTTACGGTAAAAAAGTCGACGTCCAGATCCTTCTCTGCGCCGACTGCTCGTGTAATGACATTCTTCTCGGGGTGGTTTCTCGCCTTTTCCGCCGTGAGCGAGCCGGCAAGGACCATTTCCTCGACCAGGGAATGATCCACCGTCACCTGACGGATCGAACGGCCATCGTTTCCGGTGTGGACCAGGTACAGACGCGAATCACCGACATTGGCGGCAATCAGCTGATGGTCCGCGATTACTGCCGCGACCATGGTCGTCCCGCAGCCCTCGTATTCCTTCTTCAGCACGGATTCCCGGTGCAGACTCCGGTTGACATGATGCAGCCCGATCTCCAGAACATCCCTGGGTCTGGATTCCCGGGAATCCTGCACCTCCCGGACTAGCTGCGTCACAGCGTAGCGCGAAGCGTAGTCTCCTGCCTTCTGACCGCCCATGCCGTCCGCGACAAGGTAAAGATCCGGCAGTCGGCCGACCGGTGAGTCAGAGGAGAAGATATAGTCCTGGTTCATTTTCCGCATTTTCCCGATATCGGTTATGGAAAACGATCTGATCATGAAACCGTCCATTCCCTCTGAATTGAAAAAAGCGTCTCAGGATTACCCCGGAACGCCCAGATGTCTGTGACGCAGCTGCCCGCAGGCACCGTCAATATCTCTGCCCAATACTCTCCTAATACTAACATTTATTCCATGTTTTTCAAGCTTATTTTGGAACGCGTAAACCGCGTCCATGGCAGGCTGCACGTAGCCCCGCTCCTTCACGGGGTTCACGGGAATGAGGTTGATATGGGCGCCGGCGTCCCCCGCAAGATGAGCCAGCTGCTCCGCGTCCTGTGCCGAATCATTCACGCCGGCGATGAGCGAGTACTCGAACGTGATCCGGCGGCCCGTCGTTTCGAAATAATACCGGCAGGCATCCATGAGCTCCGCAATCGTATAGCGCTGTGCAACGGGCATGATCTCCCGCCGCTTTTCGTCCGTCGCCGCGTGGAGCGACAGGGCAAGCGTGATGGAGAGCTTTTCACGCGCAAGGTCACGGATGCGGGGCACAATGCCGCATGTGCTCACCGTAATATTGCGCTGGGACAGGTTCATCCCGTTCTCATCCGTCAGAAGGCGCAGGAATTTCACGAGGTTTTCATAATTGTCCAGCGGCTCCCCGGTCCCCATAACGACAACGTGTGAAATCTTCTCTCCCGTAATCCGGCGGATGGAGTAGACCTGTTCGAGCATCTCCGAGGGGAGGAGGCTGCGCTGCAGGCCGTCCAGCGTCGAGGCGCAGAACCGGCAGCCCATACGGCAGCCGACCTGGGAGGAGATACAGACGGAATTGCCGAACCGGTACTTCATGAAAACCGATTCGACAAGGGCATCGTCCGGCATGGCGAACAGGAATTTCTGTGTCCCGTCGAGCCTGCTGATCTGCCTGTCGATCATCCGGAGCGTGGCATAGCTGCAGTGCCGCTTCAGGTCCTCCCGCATCGCCGCCGGCAGGTTCGTCATTTCATCCGGCGATGCCGCGAGCTTCTGATGCATCCACTGATACAGCTGGTCTGCGCGGAACTTCGGCAGCCCTGCCTGTGTGACAAAAGCGGTAAGCTCTTCCTTATTGAATGATTTGATATCGATCTGATCCATGATTTTTATGATTACAGTGTCAAAACTCATGCCCCACGTCAAGCTTGCTTGTAAGTGGGGCGATGAGTTATTGACACGCCCCACAATGAGCATGAAGTGGTGTGAAACACCACGAAAATGCGAATTGTGGGTAGGATTGTGGGAGCTGCGAAGCAGCGAAACAATCCGTAATCACTTTTGACATCTTAATCTTTTTATACCTGCACCGGCAGGCATACATCGCGTGAAATCCGCGAAGGCGGTTTCACGCGTATGATCACGAACCGTGTGCCGCAGGCACCGGTTCGGGTTTGAAAGAAGCCGCATCGGCGGCGTCTTTCAAACCGGCTTCCGGAATTTCGCGAGGAAAAACCCGTCCGTGTGGTGCACGCTGGGCAGCAGCTGCAGGCGGTTTCCCTCGATGCCCGGAATGCCCTGCGGCAGTGCCTGTGCAAGCGGCGCCGGGGCAAGGCCGAGCCTCTTCTCAATGAAATCCGCCATCTTCTCGTTCTCCTCGCGGTCAATGGTGCAGGTGGAATACAGGAGCGTGCCGCCCGGTTTCACATAGCGCACCGCGTTTTTGAGGATGCGCTTCTGGAGTGCCGTCAGGGAACGGATCTTCTCCGGAGTGACGTTGTATTTGATGTCGCGCTTTTTCGTGATGACGCCGAGTCCGGAGCACGGCAGATCACACAGGATGACATCCCCCTTCTCAAAAAGGGAAGGATCGGGCTCCTCCGCGTCACGCTCCGCGATCGTCACATTGGTCAGCTTCATCCGCGCAGCATTATCGCGGATGCGGTCCGTCTTCGCCCGGGAAAGATCATAGGCGAAAACTTCACCGCGGGGAAGGAGCGATGCCATGTGCAGCGTCTTTCCTCCCGGTGCGGCACACAGGTCCAGAACGGTTTCGTCTCCTTTAAGCTCCATGGCTTCCACCGCCAGCATGGAGCTCTCATCCTGTACGGACCACGCGCCCTCTGCGTAGCCGGGGAGTGTCGGAATTCCGGGGACACGGGACAGGTAATGGCAGTAAGGCAGATAATGGCCATCCTTCAGCCTGACACCGGCCTCTTCCATCCCGCGCAGGATTGCCTCCGCTCTCTGACGGGGCACCCGTGCGTCCATGCGGATCGAGACCGGACGGATCTCCATCAGGGCGGCAAGGAGCGCCTCCGTCTTCTCCCGGCCGTACGCTTCCTCCCACAGATCAATGATCTCCTGCGGCATGGAATACAGGGTCGAAAGTGACTTCTTTACGACGACAGCCGGCCCCGTTCCTTCGCCGGCGATTTTTTCTCCCGCAGCCGCCTTTGCGCGGCACACATTCCTAAGCACCGCGTTTACGAAGCCGACGGCCTGCTTCTGGCCGCATTTTTTCAGCAGGCGGACCGCTTCATCCACCGCGGCAAAATCCGGCACACTGTCCATGTAGTAGATCTGATAGACACTCATCCGCAGGATGCACCGGATGAGCGGCTTGATCTTCATGGAGGGATCGCGCAGGAACGGCCTGATCTTCGCGTCCAGCTCGATCTCACGCTCAAGCGTTCCCTCCGCGAGGCGTTTAATAAAGGACCGCTGTGACAGAGGAAGCTCCGCACAGCGATCCTGCGCATTTCGTATCAATACATTGAGATACGTTCCCTTCCTCTCGTGCTCCATGAGAATGTCGAGAACAATCTCCCGTTCGTCTCTCATTTTTTCACCCGATTATCACGCGTGCATCGGCACTGCCTTTCATTTTTCACCCGTCCATCACGCGAAATTCGCGAAGGCGATTTCGCGTGTATGATCACCGAGGGGGTCGCCATCGGCGTCCACCTCGAAAATGAAAGGCAGTGCATCGGCGCTGCCTTTCATTTTTTCCTCCTGCCCTGCGCAAGGAGCAGCAGCCGCAGCAGCTGCAGGATGCTCGACGCGGCGGCCGCGACGTACGTCAGCGCGGCTGCACGCAGGACGGCACGGGACTGCTTCACCTCATCCGGCTGCAGAATCCCGTATTCCTGCAGCATGACCAGTGCGCGATGACTCGCGTTGAACTCCACCGGAAGCGTCACGATCTGGAACAGCGTTCCGAAGGAAAACAGGATGACTCCCACCATGGTCAGGGTTTCGGACAGACCCAGGAGGAAGCTGATCAGCACGATCCAGATGCCGGCGTTGCTGCCGAAGTTTGCGATCGGAACCAGTGCGGTGCGGACCTGCAGGGGCAGGTATCCCTGCTCATGCTGCATCACGTGGCCGCACTCATGCGCGGCGACACCGACCGCGGCAGCCGAGGACCTTCCGTATACCGCGTCCGAAAGATTCACAACCTGCTTCGCCGGATTG
Organism: uncultured Lachnospiraceae bacterium; assembly: GCA_900316855.1. Taxonomy (GTDB): domain Bacteria; phylum Bacillota; class Clostridia; order Lachnospirales; family Lachnospiraceae; genus CAG-791. The sequence goes on from ONEK01000007.1 coordinate 106,154, forward strand.
TAGTGATCCGTCAGGTTTCCGGCGATGTGGCAGACCTCCACGTCTGTCACCCCGTTGATGTCCAGTATCCTCTTTGCCACCTCGGCGCCGGTCATGCCGGAGAGGCTCCGGATGGAAGAATACCTGCGATAGGTATTGGTGACATGCGCGCTTGCCGCCATGGACAGAACCGCGCCGACAAGAACCAGAATATAAGTCCAGTCAAATCCGTAATAATAACCGCCGTACATCAGTTGAAAAATTCTCCTTTATTCATTCTGCATCCCAGAAGGAAGCTCGAGACGGGCATCCTCTTCTTGCCCTCGGTCTGTACCTCCTTCAGATCAAGGCAGCCTTCCCCTGTCGCGACCCGGATGTAATCCCTGCCGATGTCCATGATTTCGCCCGGATCCCCGATGGAAGCCCCGGGGACAACGTCCGCGTCCCAGATTTTCATGAGCTTTCCGTCGTAATGGGTGTAGGCGCTCGGCCAGGGATTCAGCCCGCGCACCAGCCGCTCGATATGCACCGCGGGCACGCTCCACGCAATGCTGCCCATCTCGCGGCTCAGCATTTTCGCATAGCTGGATTTCGCGTTGTCCTGCGGCGTTCTCTTGACCGTGCCGTTTCCGATGGCCTCCAGCGCCTTCAGAAGGAGCGGTCCTCCCATGCACGAGAGCTTGTCATACAGGCTTTCCGCGGTTTCCTTCTTCCCGAGCTCCACCGCTTCCTGCAGCAGGATGTCCCCGGTATCGAGACCCGCATCCATCTGCATGATGGTAAGTCCGCTCTCCTTCTCCCCGTTCAGGACAGCCCACTGAATCGGCGCCGCGCCGCGGTAGCGGGGCAGGAGCGACCCGTGGATGTTGATGCAGCCGCAGGGCGTCAGGTCCAGAATCTCCTGCGAAAGGATCTGTCCGTAGGCAGCAACGACGATGATATCGGCGCCCTGCTGCCGCAGTACCCGAACCGCCTCCGGGGTTTTGATCCGGGCGGGCTGAAATACGGGGATGCCATAGCTCTCCGCACAGATCTTCACGTCGGATTTGCAGACCCTCCCGCCGCGGCCCTGGCGCCTGTCCGGCTGGGTCACAACGAGGCAGACCTCGTGTTCATTCGTATTGGCAAGGGTCTCCAGCGCCGGAACGGCGAAATCCGGAGTCCCCATGTAGATGATTTTCAATCACATCCCCCTATGCCTGCGGTTTCACAGGCAGCAGACGAAGCGGTGCTGCCCGGGATTCTCTGCGGCCGTTAATTTTCCTTAGCGTCTTCCTCGTCCTTATACAGCTCTTCGTTGTCCACGAGTCCGTCCTCGGCAAGGCCTACATACAGCTTCCCTTCCAGGTGGTCGAACTCATGGCACATGGCCCTCGCGAACAGGTCGGTACCCTCGATCTCGAAAGGCTTCATGTCTTCATCATAAGCCTTTGCCCTGACATACTGCGGGCGCTTCACCCAGCCGGACTTGCCGGGCACGGAAAGGCAGCCCTCGTACCCCTCCTGCTCGCCGGTGGATTCCTCGATCACCGGATTGATGAATACATGCGGATCGTTCTGCTCCGGCGAGACATCGATGACGACGATCCTCTTCAGAATCCCGACCTGCGGAGCCGCAAGTCCCACGCCGTTTGCGTCGTACATGGTTTCCAGCATGTCGCGGATCAGCTCCTTTGTACGGAGCGTCACCTCCTTCACCTCTTTTGCCTTTTTCTCAAGGATCGGGTCCCCGATCACACGTATCGTACGAAGTGCCATTATTCCTCCCGGATGCCCGGCCGGGCGGGCATCTTTGTGTTGTTATGCATGCCTGCCGGCGCAGGCCTTTTTCCTGTTCAGAACGGATTCACGGGATCAAAATCGAAATCCACATAGACATCCGAAACGCTGCCCGCTTCTCCCCCCGGCTGTGCCTTCTGCCAGTCAAGAAGCGCTTCACAGCGGTCTTTGCAATCAACCAATATATCATATTTCGCACATTTAATATAGATGACATACCGGTAGGTATCGCGGAGCTTCCCGATGGACGCGGCAGCGGGTCCGATGAGAATGACGCCGTGCGCCGACGCGATTTTTCCGCCTCCGGAGGAGGCAGCGCCAGCCGGCTGCCCTGCGGTCTCACCGGTAATTTTCCCCAGAAGTCCCCTGAGGATCCCCGCCTCCGCCTGCGCGTGGTCGTCGCTCCGGGACGTGATCTGCACGGCCAGCATATGGCAGACAGGCGGATACTGCAGCAGGCTCCTGTACTGGATCTCCTCCCGGTAAAAGCCCTCATAGTCCTGGTGCGAGGCGTGTTCGACCGCATAATGCTCCGGCTCGTACGTCTGGATGACGACACTCCCCTTCCGGTCTCCCCTGCCTGCCCGGCCAGCCGCCTGCGTCAGGAGCTGGAACGTCCGTTCCGCCGCGCGGTAGTCATTGGAATACAGGGACAGATCCGCGAGAAGGATGCCGACGAGCGTAACATTCGGAAAATCATGGCCCTTGACGATCATCTGCGTGCCGATGAGGATGTCCGCTTCCTCATTGGCAAAGGCGGACAGGATCTTTTCATATCCGCCCTTTTTCGCTGTGGTATCCGCGTCCATGCGAAGGACACGCGCCTTCGGAAACATCTTCCGGATGCCGTTCTCAATGGCCTCCGTCCCCGCGCGGAAGCCGGATATATACGGCGAGCCGCATTCCGGGCACCTCTCCGGCATCGGCTCCTCGTAGCCGCAGTAATGGCACATCAGCCTGCCGCCGCGGTGCAGTGAGAGCGCGACGTCGCAGTGGGGACATTTCATGACGTGGCCGCAGCTCCTGCACGATACGAAGCCGGATGTCCCTCTGCGGTTCAGGAACAGCATGGACTGCTCGCCCTTTTCAAGGCGGTCCGTCAGAAGCTCCCTAAGCCTCCCTGAAAGGATTGACCGGTTTCCTGCCCTCAGCTCCTGTCGAAGGTCAGCAATCTCCACCTCCGGCAGCGTTCCGCCTGTGAGGCGGCGTTTCAGCGTGTAGAGCCGGTAATGGCCAAGCTGTGCCTGATAATAGGACTCAAGCGAAGGCGTGGCACTTCCCAGCACGACCACGGCGTCCTGCATCCGTGCGATCTGCACGGCTGCTTCCCTTGCGTGATATTTGGGCATCTGTTCATTCTTGTAGCTGTTCTCGTGCTCCTCGTCGATGACGATGACACCGATGTGCGGAAAGGGCGTAAAGAGGGCGCTCCTGGGCCCGATGATGACGTCGATGTCGCCGCGCCTGGCACGCTCGGACTGGTCCGCCTTCTCGGATTCCGACAGCGTCGAGTTCATGACGGACACCCGGTCCCCGAAATGCCGGTAGAACCGGAGCAGCGTCTGATACGTCAGGGAAATTTCCGGGATGAGCATGATGGCCTGGCGGCCTCTTGCGACGATCTGTTCGATGATGGAGATATAGACCTCGGTCTTGCCGGAGCCGGTGATGCCGTGCAGGAGCGACACCCTCCCGGGATCGCATTCCGGTTCCGCAGGCGGCTGCCCGGCGGTTTTTCCGTAAGGATCCCTGGAAACCTCAGAAGGGCCTGTCTTTCCCCGCTGCAGGCGGTCGAAATCCGCGAGAACGCCCCGCACGATGCCTTGCTGCTCCGGGCTTAGCGCAAGGCGGTCCACGCCTTCGTCCGGGACACAGACGGGATTGCGAAGGAGCGTCCGGCTGCTGATATCGAGGATTCCCTGATCCTTCAGTGCGCGAAGCGTCGCGGCATTCACATGGAGCTTCTCCGTAATCAGGGAATAAGGCTGGGACGGCGTCTGAAGGAGTGAGGCAATGAGCCTCTCCCTCGCGACCTGATGCTTATTATGATAGAAGGCAAGCTTTTGCCGCGCCTCGTCCGGGGAAAGCTTCAGGGCGACCTCCCGCACTTTTGCGGGTCTTGCATTCTTCCTCGCAGGGAGAACAGTTTTCAGCGCGGTGATCAGGGTGGAGCCATAGCGCTCCTTCATCCAGGCAGCGAGGGCGATCGCGTTCTGTCCGGTGCGGTCCGTGCCCTGCTCCAGCGCCTCCTGAACGTCCTTGACCTTCTCCGGCGGAACGCTGCAGGTGTCCGTAAATCCGATGACATAGCCCGTCCTAAGCCGGCCGCCCGCCCCGAAGGGAATTAAGACCCTGCTGCCGGTGCGCAGAACGCCTGTAAGGCTCTCCGGCACGCGGTAGGTAAACGGCCGGTCCAGCTTCTCGTGCGAGATGTCTATGATGATCTGTGCGTATTGTGCCATCTGGTTTCCCGGTCCTCCCGCAGGATGTCCGCGATCAGGACCCGCTCATCCATGGGATATTTCACGCCCCTGATCTCCTGGTAATCCTCATGACCTTTGCCCGCCAGTACGATGATGTCGCCGGGCTCACCGTGGTGAATGGCGTAGCGGATCGCTTCCTTCCGGTCCGGAATGGTGATATAGGCCCCGTCCGTCTTCTTCATGCCGGTCTCGATATCGGCAATGATGTCCATTGGTTCCTCGAATCTCGGATTGTCCGAGGTAATGATCGTGAAATCCGAGAGCTTGCCGGAAACCTCTCCCATCTCGTAGCGGCGGAGCCTGCTGCGGTTGCCCCCGCAGCCGAACAGCGTCACAAGCCGGTGCGGCTGATATTCCCGGAGCGTTGTCAGAAGACTCTCCAGGGCGACGGCGTTGTGCGCGTAGTCGATCATGAGTGTGAAGTCATCCGAAACCTTCACCATCTCGATCCTTCCCTTCACACGGGCGCCAAGGAGCGCGCTTTCAATTTCCTCCGGCGTGACATCGAAGTGATGGCAGATCGCGATCGCGCACAGCGCGTTGTAGACGGAGAAGTTGCCCGGGGTCGGCACCTCTGCCGTCAGGTTCACCATTCCCCTCGCGTCAAACCGGATGCCGAGCTCGCCCGGCTTCTTGATGAGCTCCTCATGCTCCGCGTAGAGGTCGTCCGCCGCCTTCAGGCCGAACGTCTCCACCTCGCAGGTATGACCCTTAAGCACGTCGCCGGTATGGGGATCGTCGCCGTTTACAATGCCGATCCTGCACTGGCGGAACAGCCTTCCCTTGCACTGCATGTAATCCTCGAACGACGCGTGCTCGTTCGGACCGATATGGTCCGGGGAAATGTTCGTGAAAACGCCGATGTCGTACAGGATGGCACCGGTCCGCTCCAGCATGAGCGCCTGGGACGAGACCTCCATGACCACGGCCTGTACGCCGGCATCCGCCATGTCCTTCAGCGTTTTCTGCAGGACAATGGATTCCGGTGTTGTGTTGTTGGACGGGATATGTACGTCATGGTACGTCGATTCGATGGTGCCGATGAGGCCGACATCCACTCCCGCGTGCTCCAGAATCGACTTGACGAGGTACGTGGTCGTCGTCTTCCCCTTCGTTCCCGTGATGCCGATCATCTTCATCCTGCGTGCCGGCTGCCCGTAGAACGCGGCCGAGATACAGGCCATGGCGTGGCGCGTATTGTCAACGCGCACGATGACAGGCGCTGCCTCTCCCCCAAGGTCAACCGGCTTCGATACAACGAGGACGGACGCGCCCTTTTCCGCGACGTCCGCCGCGTAGGAGTGTCCGTCGGAATTCGCCCCGATAATGCAGAAAAACAGTCCGCCCTCCCGCACCTTCCTCGAATCATTCGTGATGGCGGTCACGTCGGTCTTCAGCTGTTCCTGCCGTCTCGAAGGCTCCGGCACGGCCTGTCCCTGCGCGTCCAGAAGGTCATAGTCCAGTCCCTCCAGCAGCTCCTGTAATTTCATGGTTGCTCCTTACTTTTATAAAAACATAACAATTTTTATAGATTCGTTAGATTGCGTCCATAATTTGAACACATTTCCATTTTAATATAGGAATCAAGATAGTTCATTACCTATCTGTCCGCCGCGACTCCAATCCGGCGGCACAGACTACTATCTCCCCCCTCATAAGAAGAACAGCCCCGGAAGCCGCAAGGTTTCCGGGGCTGTTCGTTTCATTCCGCCCTGTTTCCTCACAGGATGCGGTAGTCCCGGATCGTGAACTGCAGGGAAATACTGCCGCGGTATTCGTTGATCCCCGGCTCGTACACGACGTGGGCGTGCACGGGGTGTGACAGAAGGTCCGCGGCATCCTCCTCTTTCCGGAACAGGACGAGGTCAAACGAGCGGCCCGTCTCATCCGTGCCCCGGAATTTAAGAACGTTTCTGTCCGACCCGTAAATTCCCGTATTCGTCAGCAAAAGGTTTCTTGTGACGAAGAGCGGTCCCGGATTTCCGTTGCCGCACGGCTCAAGGAGCGAAAGGCTCTGCACGAAATCCACGTCCATGAGCCGCATCGGCAGCTCCATATCGATATGCAGGACGTCCTGCATTTCCTCAATGTCCAGGGGACAGTTGGCGTTCAGCTGTCTTCGGAAACCGTCGACGTTTTTCTCCTCCATGGAGAGGCCCGCCGCCATCTTATGCCCGCCGAATTTCAGGAACAGGGTGCTGACGCGGTTCATCTCCCCGTACATGTCATACCCCTCGACCGACCTGCCGGAGCCCTTGACGATGCCTTCCCCGGTCCTCGTCAGGACAAACGTTGGCCTTGTATATTTCTCCCGGATTCTCCCCGCAACGATCCCCGCAATGGATTCATGGCAGTCGTTCAGCTGTATGACCAGCACCTTCGTATGCGCAAGGTCGAGTCCTGAGACATAGCGTTCCGCTTCCTCCACGCCCTTTTGCGTCATGGTCTTGCGGCTCTCATTGAGCTCTTTGCAGAGCGCCGCCTCCGAAGCTGCCCTGGCTTCGTCCGTCTCGCGGAACAGGTCGAGTGCCCTCTGCGCCGAATCGATCCGCCCGCTCGCGTTGAGACAGGGTCCGATGATGAAGCCCGCGTGGTAGCAGGTGATTCTCTTTCCGCCGAGGCCGTTGGCAAGGAGCAGCGCCCGCAGTCCGGTATTGCGCGTTCGTTCCACCTCCCGGAGGCCATAGCGCACCACAATCCGGTTCTCATCCGCAAGGGGCATGACGTCACAGACCGTTGCGATGGCGGCAAAGCCAAGAAGCTCCCGAAGGAGCTTCTGCCGGTCCGTTTCCGTCTCCCCGGGCTCACCGGAGATGTCCGGATAGTCCAGCATGACCTGTGCGAGCTTGTACGCAACCTCCGCCCCGCAGATTTCCGTGAAGGGATACCAGGTTTTTCCGGTCCTTTCGTTCACCAGCTTCGGCTCCACGATGGCGAGCGCCGGCGGCAGGAGGTAGCGTCTCGTTCCGTCCGGATTGTCCTCATAGGGAATCTCATGATGGTCCGTCAAAATGACGCTCATGCCAAGGGAATCCGCAAGCGCAAGGGGCTGCCTGGCCGCAATGCCGTTGTCACATGTCAGGATCGTGTCCACATGGTCCGCTGCGGCCTCCCTGACGAGCCGTTCGTTGATGCCGTAGCCGTCGCGAACCCGGTCCGGCAGCCGCACGTCCGCATTCCCTTTAAGGAATGTCAGCATCCTCCACAGGATCGTGGACGAGCAGATGCCGTCCGCGTCATAGTCGCCGATAATGCGGATTTTCGCACCGGTGCGGATTTTCTCATTGAGGAGCACTGCGGCCGCATCCATATCGTGCAGCAGCATCGGATCGTGAAGGTCCCTTAGTGTGCCGTAAAGGTACTTCCCTGTTGCTGCGGAGCCTTCCACATCCCGGTTCCGGATCAGCCTCGCGAGAACCGGCGTGATGCCGCAGTCCCGCGCGATCTGATTGAAATCCGCCTTCTTCGCGGCGACAAGCCATTTTTTTGCCATGGGTATTCTTACGCTTCCTTTCCGGACAGCAGCCTTGCGTGCCTCTGATGTCCGCTCGTGCAGGCACAGCATCCATGGAGGCCCTGTTAATCGGGCAGGGCATATTGCATTCCCCCGTTCGATTTTCGAACCCGCGAACAGCCGAAAACAAAGGGATGCACCGCGGTGCATCCCTTCTTTCCATTTGAAACAGATTATACGACCGTTTTCTTACGCACGGTGTCCTCGTGCTGCTTTTTGCGTTCTTCCCGGTCCTTGGCCTTCTTCTGCTCCTGGTAGCGGCCGGAGTCATCGTGCTTCGGCTTGAAGTGCTGACGCAGTACATACCACAGGGGGCCTGTGACACAGACGGAGCTGTAGCAGCCGCAGATGATACCGGACATGATGGGCAGCGCGAATTCCCGGATGGAGCTTCCTCCGAACAGGAACAGTGTGAACACCATGAAGAATGTCGTGAGGGACGTGAACAGGGAACGGGACAGGGTGTCCGTGATGCTGCGGTCCACGAGCTCCACAAGGTCCGGATTCTTCTGACGGATCCGCAGGTTCTCCCTCACGCGGTCGAAGATGACAATCGTCGCGTTGATGGAGTAGCCGACGATCGTCAGCATGCAGGCGATAAACGTCGTGCCGACACTGATCCGTACAACGGCATACACCATCAGGACGACGAGCGTATCATGGGCCAGTGCCAGCACCGCGGAAGCACCGAAACGCATATCCTTGAACCGGAACCAGATATAGATCAGCATCAGGATGAGGGCAACGACAACCGCGCCGATGGCATCCCGCTTCATCTCGCCGGAAATGGTGGACGAAATCGTCTCGGCGGTGATATTGTCCTCCGATACGCCGAACTGCTGCTCCAGTGCCGTATCCAGCTTCTCACGCTCCGTGACATTCAGGGTCTTCGTCTTGAAGATGACCTGATTGCCGCCGGCAACCTTCTGTACCTGTACGTTGGAATCGCCCGTTGCTTCGGTGAAGACCGGCACAACCTGCCGGTCCAGCTCCTCCAGCGTGTAGTCCTCATTGAATGTCACACTCGTCGAGGTGCCGCCGACGAAATCCAGGCTGTAATTCAGGGCCTGTCCGTCCTTCACATGATGTACGCCCATCGCGATAAAGCCGGTGAGAATCGCGCAGATGGATATGGTGAAGAAGATTCTCCTCTTCTCCACGAAGTGAATGGGCTTGAACTTCTTCCCCACGCCGTACCACTTCTTATCCTTTGCGAACAGGTCATAGAACGCATGCATGAACCATTTTGTCACAAACAGTGCCGTGAACATGGACAGGATAATGCCGATGGCGAGGGTCTGCGCGAAGCCCTTGATCGTACCGGAGCCCAGGACACCCAGGACCGCCGCGGCGATCAGTGTCGTCACATTGCCGTCTATGATGGCGGACAGAGCCTTGTGATAGCCGGAATCAATGGCTTCCTTCACACTCCGGCCGCCTGCTAACTCCTCGCGGATTCTCGCGAAGATGATGACGTTCGCGTCTACGGCCATGCCGACGGACAGCAGGATACCCGCAATGCCCGGCAGGGTCAGTGTGACGTCAAAGCCGACGAGAATGATGGATTCGAGTCCGATATAGATGAGCAGTGCCAGGGACGCCGCAACGCCGGGCAGGAAGTAGACACCGCACATGAAAGCGATGACAAGGATCAGGCCGACCGCTCCCGCCTTGAGCGAGGATTCAATCGCATCCTGGCCCAGCTGTGCGCCGACCACGTTGGAGCGCAGCTCCTGCAGCTCTACGGAAAGTCCGCCGATGCGGATGGTGGAAGCAAGGTTCCTCGCGTCCTCAATGGTCTCCTCACCCGTAATGACTGCCTGGCCGCCTGTGATTGCGGACTGGACTCTCAGAACGGAGATGAACTGTCCGTCGTAGTAGATGCCGATGGTCTCACCCTTGTCGTAGGCTCTCTGGGTTGCGTCAGCAAACTTCTTACGCCCATCGTCCGTGAACGTCAGCGAAACCACGATCTGCTGGTTGTTCATATTGTCGGACTGGTAGCCGGCCTCCGCGTTGGCGACGTCCGTGCCCTCGAGCACAATATCGCCGGACTGTTCCAGCGACTGGATCGTCTTGCCGGAGGAGAGCTGGTACGAATAGGTCTGGGGACTGATCTCGTAGTTTTTGCTGCCGTCATCCGCCGTCTCGCGGATGAAGTACAGGGAGCCCGGTCTTCCCAGATCCTGCAGGATCCCGTTTGCGTCGGTTACGCCGGGAATCTCGATATTGATCCGGTCCGAGCCCTCGCGGTAGACAAGGGCCTCGGTGCTGTACTGCTGCACTCTCTGCTGCAGCTTGTACACCGTATCATTCATGTCCTCGTCGGACGGAGTCTCCTCGCCTGCTGCTTCATAGGTGATGCTGACACCGCCTGCCAGGTCCAGGCCCAGCCGGATATTGGCTGCGGAGCCTTCGCCGTCTATGCCTATTCCGAAGACGGCAAGGTACAGCAGACCGACCAGAACCGCAAGAAGGGCGGCAAGCCCGACCGCTGCCCGGATTTTCTTTTTCTTCATAACACATATCTCCTTTGCACTGTGCCCTCCGGCAGCCGCCCGAAAAAGCGCAGAACTGCCTGCAGCACACTAACTTGGTTATTATAGCGCAATCCCGCTGTGATTGTAAATTATGACCCGGCACAGTCAGGAGCCGCGCGGCGTGTTATGATAGGGAATACGGACACCGCCGGATTCCGGTGTCAGATACAGGTATATCGAAAGGGGATTTCCGGATGCAATCCGTCACCGTTCAGCTGTTCATCCTGCTCGTCCTGATCGGACTGTCCGCGTGGTTTTCGAGCGCGGAAACCGCGTTCTCAACAGTCAGCCGCGTTCGTCTGAAAACGCTCGCGGACAAGGGAGACAGGAGGGCCTCCTCCGCCCTGCTCGTGCTGTCGCAGTATTCCAAGATGCTGTCCGCAATCCTGATCATGAACAACGTCGTCAACCTGTCCGCCTCCGCGCTGATGACCAGCTTCATTATTGAGGCGTTCGGCGCGTCCGCCGTATCGATCGGCACCGCGGTCCTGACGACGCTCATCATTCTCTTCGGCGAAATCACGCCGAAAAATCTCTCCACCATCCGCGCCGAATCCATCGTCCTGAAGGACGCGAGGACCGTCCGCGCCATGATGGTGGTCCTGACGCCCATCATTGTGGTGATCGACTTCCTCTCCGGGCAGATTCTGAAGCTTCTGCGCGTCGACAGGAACGAGAAGAAGCCCCTCACGGAGTCCGAGCTTCGCACCTACGTCGAGGTCGGTCAGGAGGACGGGGCGATCGAGAACCGCGAGAAAAAAATCATCTACAACGTATTCGACTTCGGCGATTCCGTCGCGCACGACATCATGGTGCCGCGCATCGACATGGCCTGCGTCAGCGATACCGCTTCCCTGGAAGACGTCATGAACCTCTTCCGCAGGGAAATGTTCACGCGGATTCCCGTCTATTCCGGCGATCCGGACCACATCATCGGGCATCTCAACGTCAAGGATTTCATCCTGCTGACCGACCCTTCCCGCTTCAGCATGAAATCCATGATCCGGGAATCCTACTTCACCTATGAGTACAAAAAAACAGCCGATCTGCTCAAGGAAATGCAGCAGAAGGGCTTCGGTGTCGCGTTTGTACTGAATGAATACGGCTCGACGGTCGGCATGATCACGCTCGAGGATCTCGTGGAGGAAATTGTCGGTGATATCCGGGACGAATATGACGCTGACGAAACGACGCAGGTGCGCCGCTACGACGAGCTGACCTATCTCGTGGACGGAGCCATGAAGCTCGACGACCTGAACGATCAGATCGGCAGCCGTTTTGCCTCCGACGATTACGATTCCATCGGCGGCCTCATTATCGAGCAGCTTGAACGCCTGCCGGCAAACGGGGAAGCGGTCGTCCTTGCAGACGGCACCCAGCTGCAGGTCAAGGGCATCCGCAAGAACCGGATCGTCAAGGTGTTGATCCGCTTCCGGAAAGCGCCGGATTCCCCTGAGGAAGAGGAAACCGCTGTCACCGGAGAGCGCCCGGAAGCCGCAGGTTCCTCCAGGGGACAGGACGCGGTCAGAGTCTCACAGCCCGCAGGGCATGACAGTGCGGACTCAGAAACGCCCGTATACCCGGGGCAGGCCCATACGGGTGACAGGCCAGCAGGGAAAGGACCGGCCGCCGGCAAATCATGAAAATCTATGTTCAGTCGATGGATGAGTCCCTGACAGGCAGGGACAAAAGGGCTGCTATCCGGAGGGCGCAGGAGGAGCTTCTTTCGCGGGCGCTCTCGGATGCAGGCTTCCTGTTCGTAGACTGTGCGGAGGTACCTCTGCAGCAGAAGGGTCCGCACGGCAAGCCGTACTTCCCCTCTCTTCCTGACTTCCATTACAATTTCAGCGACTCGGGCAGCTACGCGGCACTTGCCGCCGCGGACTCCCGGGATGGGATCCGGAGTCTTGGCCTGGACCTGCAGAAAATCGTCCCGGTCCGTGCCGGCATCGATGCCATGGCAAAGCGCTTCTACACACCGGAGGAAGCGGCACTCCTTGCAGACATGGAGGATACCGCCGCAAAGCAGGCGCTGTTTTTCCGCCTGTGGTCCGTCAAGGAAGCCTTCGTCAAATGCACCGGCGACGGACTGACCCGCGGCATCCGCTATTTCACTATTGATTTCGATGCCCGCCTCATCCGCAGCAGGGATCATCCCGCGGAGGTCCTCGCTTCGTTCGAGGAGCCAAAGCCTCCGGAGCCCGGCTACTGCATGGCGATCGCGGTGCGGCCAATGCGCGGAAGCAGTGTCACGGACTGCGGAAGTCACAGTCTCTGATGTCCGCCCGTACAGGCACGGTGTCTGTTAAGGACTTGATTTTACAGAAAACTTGATTTTACAGAAAAAGACGGCCGCCGGGATTTCCCCTGCGGCCGTCTTTTTTCACTATGCTTTTCAGAACACACTGCGGACTCAGGTCTTCCGCGATCGTTCGCGTCACTCCTTCTGCGCGTCCTCGTGCGCCGTGACCGTGATGTGCAGCTCGTCCAGCTGCTGCCCCGTCACCTCGGAAGGCGCGCCCATCATGATGTCCTCCGCGTTCTTGTTCATCGGGAACGGGATAACCTCACGGATGGAATCCTCCGCGGACAGCAGCATCACCATGCGGTCGATACCGGGCGCAATGCCGGCGTGCGGCGGTGCGCCGTAGCTGAACGCGTTGTACATGGCGGGGAAGCGCTTCTTCACGTCCTCCTCGCCCAGACGTACGAGCTCAAACGCCTTGACCATGATTTCCGGATCGTGGTTGCGGACGGCGCCGGAGCTGAGCTCCACGCCGTTGCAGACGAGGTCATACTGGTCTGCCATGATGGTGAGGGGATCGATTTCTCCCCGCTCCGCCTTCAGCAGTACCTCCAGTCCGCCGTTGGGCATCGAGAAGGGATTGTGGCAGAATTCCAGCTCGCCGGATTCCTCGCCGATTTCATACATCGGGAAATCGACAATCCAGCAGAACGCGTACTGCTCCTTATCCATGTGTCCGGGAACCGCGGCGCCGAGCGTCTTCACGAGGACGCCGGCCGTCTTCTGTGCCTGCGGCAGCTTCCCCGCGGATAACCCGACGAAGTCTCCCGGCTTTAATCCAAGTGCGGAGATCACCTGCTCCTTCACCGGTGCCACGAACTTCGAAATGCCTCCGACAAGCTCTCCGTTTTCATCCACGCGGAACCAGTACGGCTTACTGCCGGCCTGGACCTCGACATCGGCAAGAGTTTTGTCGATGAACTTTCTCGTTCCCTCGAAATTGCTGACAACAACTGCCTTGATCCGGACGTTCGTCTCAGACCCGTCCTCTGCTGTGGAGGCAAACGGGCCGAAGCCATTGTCCTTCAGGACGTCCGTGACATCCTGCACTGTCAGGTCAATGCGCAGGTCGGGCTTGTCGGAGCCGTACTTCTCCATGGCGGTGAGGTAGGGAATTCTTACGAACGGCGCGCTGCTGGCGCGGTTATACGTTCCGTATTTTGCGAAAATCGGAGGCAGTACATCCTCGAGTACCGCGAACACGTCCTCCTGGGTGGCAAAAGCCATCTCCATGTCCAGCTGATAGAACTCACCCGGGGAACGGTCGCCGCGCGCGTCCTCATCGCGGAAGCACGGCGCGATCTGGAAATAGCGGTCAAACCCGGCTGTCATCAGCAGCTGCTTGAACTGCTGCGGCGCCTGCGGCAGGGCGTAAAACTTTCCGGGATGCTTTCTTGCGGGAACAAGGTAGTCCCTTGCGCCCTCCGGGCTGCTCGCGGTCAGGATCGGCGTTGTGATCTCCATGAAGCCGTGGTCCGTCATTGCCTTCCTTAAGGCGGCAACCACATTGCAGCGAAGGATGATGTTATTCTTCACGGCAGGATTCCGAAGATCCAGATAGCGGTATTTCAGCCTGACACTCTCGTCCGCCTCCCGGGAATGATTGATCTCAAAGGGCAGGGCGTCGTGCTGACATTTGCCCAGAACCTCGACGGAATCCGGCACCACCTCAATGTCGCCGGTCGCCTGCTTCGGATTCTTGGACGAACGCTCCCGCACGGTTCCCGTCACGGAAATCGTGGACTCCTTCGTGATGTCCCGGAACTGCTTCATCATCTCCTCGGTTTCAACCACAACCTGTGTCGTCCCGTAGAAATCGCGAAGCACGACAAACGCGAGATTCGCGGAGACGATCCGCATATTCTCCATCCATCCCGACAGCTGAACCTTTTTGCCGGCGTCTTCAATGCGAAGCTCCCCGCACGTATGTGTACGATGCTGCATAATTACCTCCTGGTTCCTGCTGCGCAGGAACCTCATCACGGGAAATGCGCGAAGGCGCTTTCCCGTGTATGATCCGCCGAACCCGGCTTCCCTTCGCCGGGTTCGTATTCCCGATCGTGACGCATCAGCGTCACAATCGGGAATCACCCTCCAAAGCCTGCGAAAGCAGGTACCCTTTTATCCTATCGGATTCTGATAAAACTCCCGGATCTCCCCGTAGCCCTGAGCTGTGAGCTGCTCCTTCTGGTGCTTCTTGTTCTTGATCATCTGCTCCACCAGAACGGTTTCGCCCTTTGCGCGAAGCGTCATGGCTTCATTCAGGGCCTCTGCCTTCTGGTCGGCGCCAAGGCTCTTCTCCAGCAGGAACGCGGTCTTCTTCGCACTGCCCGGAACCTTCTCGCCGGCGTCCGTCATGATGGTGATGATCCGCTCGAAACCGATGGAAAAGCCGACCGCGGGAGTGTCCTGGCCCGTGAACCTGCCTACCATCTTATCGTAGCGTCCGCCGCCCCCGACGGACCCCGGAAAGCCCTCCGCACGAATTTCGAAGATCGGTCCTGTGTAGTATCCCATGCCGCGCACCAGCGTCGGATCGAAATCCACCCGTACGTCCACGGATTCCACGCGCGATACCGCCTCCACAATCTCCGCGAGATTTTCAGTGATCTTCGGATCCATCACGCCGGAGAGCTGCTCTCCCAGCGCGCGGATGGCTGCCGCATCCTGACCGATGGCGGACAAAAGTGACTGATACTTATCAATAGCCGCTTCCTCATAGCCCAGCGACAGCAGCTCCTCCTTCACTCCGTCATTGCCGATCTTGTCAGCCTTATCGAGGCTGATGCATACCTCCTCGAATTTCTCCGCGGGGAACCCCGCATAAGCCTGCATGCCGCGCAGGATCTCGCGGTCATTGATCACGATGCGGAAGTGATATTTCTGTCCGAAGCCAATCCGGTTCAGCAGTGTGGAAATCGCCAGAATCAACTCAATTTCCGCCACATTGGAGCCGTCGCCGAATATATCGATGTCACACTGGACGAACTCGCGGAACCTCCCCTTCTGGGGACGGTCCGCACGGAAGACCGGGCCGATCTGCAGTGCCTTGAACGGACTCGGGAGCTGCGCCTGGTTCTGTGCATAGAACCGGGACAGCGGCAGCGTCAGATCATAGCGCAGACCGCTGTCGCACAGCGAATCTGTTTCGCCGGACTCGTACGCCTTCGTGAACTCCTCACCGCGCTTCATCACCCTGAAGATCAGCTTCTCATTATCCCCGCCCTGCTTGCTCTGCAGGTTCTCGATGTGCTCCACAACCGGAGTCTCGATTTCCGTGAAGCCAAACTCCCGGTAAGTCCTGCGGATCTCGGACAGCACATACTGCCTCAGCTCCATCTCCGCAGGAAGAATATCCTTCATTCCCCTGACGGGCTTTTTTGTCAGTGACATTACACCTCCAAAGCCTGCGCATGCAGGCTTGCATCGTGCGAAATCCGCGCAGGCGGTTTCGCACGTATGATCCGCCGAACCCGGCTTCTCTTTGCCGGGTTCGTATTCCCGATCGTGACGCATCAGCGTCACAATCGGGAATTGCCTCCTGGTACCTGCGAAGCAGGTACCCTTTTTTCTTCCTCTCATTCCCGCGCCGGCGTTGAAAGCCTGCACCCGCGCGGTCAACTAAACAAGGATACAATGAATCACCGCAGGTGTCAAAACAGTTTCATGAACGCCTGGAAATCCTGTTGGGGAATTTTTTGCTATAATATTATAAAAAATGTTCCCCAACCACGCAGCTCATGCACGGGCAAAGAGGCAAACCATGAACAATAATTTCAGCCAGATACAAGAGTTATTAAATCAGAGAGCCGAATATAATGCGCGGCTATCATTGCTCCCATATGATGGAACCCCTGAAATCAAGGATGTTAAAAACGGAAAATACCTGTATATCCGTAAAAGGGTTGCAGGCAAACTGACGACAACCTATGTCGGCCTTTTTTCAGAAGAACTCTATAACGCACTCCTCCGTTACGCACGTGAAGCAAGGGAACTGAGGAAAAACATCAGACAGATCAATCGGGCTCTGGCCAGACTCGGATATGCGGAAGGGGAATTGTCAGAACGCGTTCTGAATAATCTGGATTTCGCCAGGGCAAACCTGAAGGCAAATATCTATGATCAGGCGGTACTTGAAGGAGTGGCAACATCCTTCCCGCAAACCGAAGAAATCATCGAAAACGGAATTGTCTCCGGCATGACAGCATCCGATATTCAGAAGGTACTGAATCTGAAGCACGCATGGGAGTTTATTCTGGATCGTGATGTTATTCAGTCCAGATCTGATTATTATATGCTGAGCCACATCGCCCGCCTGGTTAATGAGGGCTTCTTTGACAACGGAGGAAGGATCAGGGGTATTCCCGTTACGATCGGCGGCTGCGCATATGTACCACCACTGCCCATTGAATCAGAAGTAAAGGAAAGAATTTCCGGGATCCTGGATTCCGGAAATGACCCGATACATACGGCAGCAGCATTGTGTCTGTACTGCATGAGAACACAGATCTTTATTGACGGCAATAAGCGTGCGTCCGTCATCTTCGCAAACCACTACCTGATCGCGCATGGCGGTGGTCTCCTCGTCATTCCTGAAGAGCATGTACCCGAGTTCAAAAATCTCCTGGTTGCTTTTTATGAGACGAACGATGTCTCAGTGGTCGAACCATTTCTGATAAACAAATGCTGGCGGAAATTCTGAAGCTGGCCAGTTATGCTTAAACCACGCATTGCTTCATCGCTTCGCGATTTCCGCAATGCTCCCGTCCACTCGGATTCCGCGCTCCCGCGCTTCATCCTCGTGTCCGGGCGGGTCGCAAAGTCAGCCGGCGATTTGTGCAAGCACAATCGTCGAAGTCGATATGCTGAAACACGCATTGCTTCATCGCTTCGCGATTTCCGCAATGCTCCCGTTCACTCGGATTCCGCGCTTTCGCGCTTCATCCTCGTGTCCGGGCGGGTCTCGAGGTCACCCGGCTCCCCGAGCGGGCTCGGGAGCCGGGTGAACTTCTCGCCCCTGTTTCAGCATATCCTTGGCAGTCCTTCTCCGTAGAGGGGGCCGAGGACGCGCTGGCCGCCGATGGCGGTATTCAGGATGAGGGTACCGCTTCCCGTTTCGCTGTGCTCCACGCGGCCGATGATGGCTGCGTTTTCACCGTAGCGGCTGCTTTGCAGGATGCGGAGTGCGCGGTCCGCGTCCTTAGCTGCGACGATGGCAGTCATTTTGCCTTCATTCCCCATATAGAGGGGGTCGAGGCCGAGGATTCCGGCGAAGCTCTTCACATCGCTGCTGACAGGCAGAGCCTCCTCTTCGAGGGTGATCTGCATCCCCGCGGCTTTCGCGAATTCATGAAGGACGGTTGCAAGTCCCCCTCTTGTGACGTCCCGCATCTCGTGGACATCCACTTCCGCGGTAAGGCTTCGCACCATATCTGTCAGAGGTGCGTTGTCGCTGAGGATCCGGTTCGTGATATCCATCCGCCGGCCCAGGATCGCGGCATGATGGTCGCCAAGGTTTCCGGAAACCAGTACCGCGTCACCCTCCCTGATTCTGTCCGGAGTGAGCAGCGGTGCGTCATCCTTAAGGAAGCCGACACCCGCTGTGTTGAGCAGGATTCCTCCGTTCTCGCCGGAATGGTTTTCCACAACCTTGGTATCTCCGGCAACGACCGCAACGCCCGCTTCCGCTGCTGTTTCCGCGATGGAGTGAACGATGGCCTGCAGTGTATCAAGGGGCAGTCCCTCCTCAAGGATCGCGCCGAGCGTCAGGTATTTCGGAACCGCGCCGCTCATGAGCAGGTCGTTGACCGTTCCGCAGACGCAGAGTCTGCCGATATCCCCGCCCGGGTATACCGCGGGGGTGACAACGAACGAATCCGTCGTCACCGCAAGTCTCCCGCTCCCCGGCACTACCGTGGAGTCCTCCATCTGTGCCAGGTAGGGATTGCCCAGTTCCTTCGCAAACAGTTCATCAATAAGGCGCGCGGTGGACTCTCCGCCCGAACCGTGCGCCATCGTGATCTTATCCATACTTCTCCTGAAATTTCGGCTGTCCCGCCTCACATTCCCGCCTGATAGCAGTTGAAGCAGCTGCCCTCCTGGGATACCATGCAGGCTCCCATGGGATTCTGCGGCGTGCAGGCAGTGCCGAACATCGGGCACTCCTGCGAGCGGATGCGTCCCATCAGGACGTCGGCGCAGCGGCACCCGTTTCCGGTATGATCCTCCCAAAGCCCCTGTGATCCGGCGTCAAACCTTGCAAACTCCGGCTTCAGTTCCATCCCGGAGCCCGGGATGACTCCCATGCCGCGCCACGCGGCATCGCAGGGACGGAACATGGACTCCACCGCCTTCCGCGCGGCAGGGTTCCCGCTGCTCTTTACCACCTGTGGGTAGAAGTTGCGGACAGTGCCCTTTCCCCGCTCCCGGACGAGCCCGTAAATCGTGCACAGCAACTGCTCACCGGTAAATCCGGACACAATAAAAGGGATGTGATATTGTTCCGCGATGGGACGGTACAATTCATATCCCGACACCGCACAGACATGCCCCGGTGCAATGAAGCCCGTGACGGGGTGCTCCTTCCCCCGGTCGTTCTCACATAGCCAGCGGATCACTTCCGGCATGGTCTTCAGGGATGTCAGCACCTGAACATTGGAAAGCCCGCGGCGGGATGCTTCCTCCAGCATCAGCTCATAGGCCGGTGTCGTCGTCTCGAAGCCGACTGCCGCGAAAATATAATTGTGCTCCGGATCCTGTTCTGCCAGGTCAACCGTCTCCATCGGCGAATAGACCATCCGGACGCCGGCGCCCTCTGCCTTCGCCTCAGAAAGGCTTTTCACCGAGCCCCGCACCCGCAGGAGATCCCCGAAGGCCAGAATGACATTTCTCCTGTCGTCCGAGAGCTCCACGAGCCGGTCAATGTAACTCGTCACCGTCACACACACAGGACACCCGGGTCCGGAAATCAGCGTGATTTTCGGGGAAAGCATGGAAGGAATCCCGTTCCTTACGATCGCCGCCGTATGGGTTCCGCAGACCTCCATGATCTTGCATTCCGGGCCGTCATAATTTTTCAGGAAGCTCCTGATCGCGTCAAGCCGTTCCATCTGCTGCCCCGGACACCGCCAGGTCCTCCTGATACAGGGGATTCTGCCCCTCGATTTCGGCGATATCGCTGAATACCTCCTCCATGGCCCTTGCATCGGATTCCGTCAGCACCTGCAGGACATAGCCCGCGTGAACCAGCACATGGTCTCCTTCCTTCACGGGCAGGAACCCTGTCCTCGCGTCCACGACGCTGCCGGAAAAATCCACCGTAACGGTTTTCCCCTCATCCTTTGTCGCAATGACAGTTCCGGGATATGCTACACACATCTTATGCCTCTCCCTGCACGGACTGCACCGCGGCAGGCTGTGCCTCAGCCTTCGGTGCAGGTGTTTCCCCTGTTCCGGCAGGCTCTGCTCCTGCCGCGGGAGCAGGCTGCGCCGCGGCGGTTTCTGTCCCGGCCTTCGGTGCGGGCTGTGCCGCAGCGGCTGCCTTTGCGGCCGCGGCTGCCTTCGCGGCAGCTACCTTCGCGGCGATTGCCTTTTTCTTCTCCTCTTCCTTCGCGACCTGCTCCTCGGAGTAATGATTCGTGATCTGCGTCTTCTCCGCGCCTGGCTCCGTGTAGCTGTTTACCATGGAGAGGCAGTGCACCGGGCACACGTCCACGCAGGCCTTGCACTGCACGCAGGAAAACGGCCGGATGGACCAGCTGTAATCCGGCTTCGAAACCGTGATGGCGTTCGAGGGACACGTGCGCATGCACATGCCGCACAGGATACATTTCGAGATATCGTTCTCAATATGTCCGCGGTACCGCTCTGTGAAATTTGCGGGCTCCTTCGGGAATTTTTCCGTGGCAGGAGTGCTGAACAGATTCCTGATTTCATATGCAATATAATTGACGAAAGCCATATCGTTGTCCTTTGTAAATCGGAGTTCCCCTCTGCGGGTGTATGTGTCCTGTGAAACCGGCGTACCTTCTCAGCGCTCCGTGCAGCTGATGCAGGGGTCAATCGTCAGGATCATCATTGCCACGTCTGCCAGCTCCGCGCCGCGGATTGTCTCAATGAGTCCGGGAAGATTGCTGAATGTAGGCGTGCGGTTCCGGTATCTCACCAGGTTCTTCGTTCCGTTTGCCTTGACATAGTACAGTGCCTCCCCGCGCGGCTGTTCGATCCGCGCCATATATTCCCCGTCCGGATTGCCCTTGACCGGCACCTCGATCGGTCCACCGGGCATTTTGGCAATGACCTGACGGATGAGATCCATGGACTGGTACAGCTCCTCGATCCTGACCTTGCACCGTGCGTAGCAGTCTCCCTCGAGGGATGTCACCGGTTCCATGTCCAGGTCGCCGTAGGCTTCATATCCCAGCATGCGGACGTCCCGGCGGACGCCGCTCGCGCGAAGGAACGGTCCGCAGCAGCCAAGCTCCTCGGCGCGCTCGGGTGAGAGCTTGCCGACGCCCACCATACGGGACAACACGTCCTTATCGCCCAGGAACGTATCCGTCGCCACACGGCACTCCTTCTCCAGGTCATCAAGTGTCTGCAGAATGGTCTGCAGCATCTCATGCGTTACATCCCGACGCAGACCGCCGACCTTGTTGACGGAAAATATCACTCTTCCGCCGGTTGTCAGCTCCAGAAGGTCCAGGACCTTCTCGCGCAGTCTCCACGATTCCATGAACAGGGATTCGAAGCCGAACGCGTCCGCCAGAAGTCCCAGCCACATCAGATGGTTGTGCATCCTCGCAAGCTCAGCCCACATGGTCCTTAAGTATTTCGTGCGGGGCGTCGTCTCGATGTCCATGATCTTCTCGATCGCTTCCACATAGCCGAGACTGTGGCCGAACGAACAGATGCCGCATGTCCTCTCCGCAACGAGGACGAATTCCTTGAAGTCCCTCTTCTCGACCAGCTTCTCCAGGCCGCGGTGCACGAAGCCGATGGACGGCAAAGCATCCACAACCTTCTCATCCTGCAGTACCAGGTCCAGATGGATCGGCTCCGGCAGCACCGGGTGCTGCGGTCCGAAGGGGACGATACTGATTTTCTTAAGTGAATTATCTGCCATAATAAACCTCGAACTGTGTTTTCAGCGGAACGGATACTGGACGCCGGTACGGAACAGTCTGCCCTGGAAGTCGTAATTCATCAGGTCAATTTCGATGCCGTACAAGTCGTGGATCTCATTTTCATACAGATAGGCAATCTCGTAGATCTTGGTGATGGAAGGAATTTTGTCATCCCCGTGCACCGTGATCCTCAGGTTTTTCCACTCATAGCCGCGCCCGAAGGTGTACAGAATCTCATAGAGGTCATCCGCGGTCTTCGTGGCACAGATCTGGATCAGCCTCCAGTTGTCATGCCTGATCAGGGCGGCTTCGGAAAACAGGTCCCTTACCTCAACCTCCCGGATATCCATCTTGGCTGTTTGTTCACTCATCTCTTCCTCCAAAATGCCTGCGAAGCAGACATTCATTTATTCCTTATGTGCCTCCTCATGGGCACGGTACCTTGCTTCCCGCGCCTCGTCCTCCATTTTCAGCTGCGCGTTGATCCGGGCCTCCTGTGCTGCCAGGGCCTTGCCGTCCCTGATGTTGGCAATCGCCCAGCCCTTCTCCTCCGGAGGCAGACCCTGTTTCATGCGGTCGCGCTTCTTCTTGAGAATGTCCAGGGCCTTCACGACGCCCTCAATGATGGACTCCGGTCTCGCGGCACAGCCCGGTACATAAATGTCCACCGGAATTACCTTATCCACACCGCCCAGAATGTTGTAGCAGTCCTTGAAGACGCCTCCGTCGCAGGCGCAGATGCCGACGGCAACCACCACCTTCGGATCCGGCATCTGCGAATAAAGCTGCTGAACCACCATCCGGTTCTGGAAGTTGATGCCGCCCGTAATCAGGAATACATCCGCGTGCTTCGGATCGCCGGTATTGATAATACCGAAGCGCTCCAGGTCATAACGGGGTGTTGTCGATGCCAGCACCTCGATATCGCATCCGTTGCAGCTGGATCCGTCGTAATGCAGGACCCAGGGAGATTTTGTCATTTTCATTGTTTTCCTTTACCTCTGATCCGTATCTGCGGATCATTCAAACTTTCCCCATTATGCCTGCGCCAGCAGGCATCCATCACGGGAAATCCGCGAAGGCGGTTTTCCGTGTATGATCCCGAACCGTGTGCCGCAGGCACCGGTTCGGGTTTGAAAGAAGTCGCATCGGCGGCGTCTTTCAAACTTTCCTCTCATGCCTGCGCCAGCCTCACGCCTGCAGCAGCGTCAGCACCAGGAGGTTTCCGCCCGCCGCGATAAACGTGGTGCTCCAGGTGATGGCAAGCATCCTCTCCCACTTTACACGAGGGAATACGTTGTCCGTCAGCGTCATCACCAGCATGACCGCCAGGGCCACGGCAATGCCGATCAGGTACCCGGTCAGGGAGTTGTCATAGGCGAAGAACAGTCCTACGAACGTGCACATGAGGAAAATCTCGAACCACTCCGTCAGCTCGACAAGTGCCATGGTGCGGCCGGAAATATCCGTCGTGACGCCCTTGACCATCTCCTGATGGGCGTGGTGGGATGAGCTGACATCAAACGGTGACTTGCGCAGCTCGATCGGCAGGATGACGAGCAGTCCGGCAAACATGCCGGGTGCCCTCAGAATCGCCGGGGTGCTGCACGATACAATATCCGAAACCATGAACGAATGTGAGTTCAGGTAAAACCCGATCGCCGTAAGCAGCAGCATCGGCTCCGTGCAGGCCATCTGCAGGAGCTCCCTCTGCGCGCTCATGTTGGAGTAGGGAGCGCTTGCGGAATACGCCGCGAGGCACAGCATCATCTCCGAGAGCGTCAGGGAAAAGATCGCCAGCAGGAAATCCTCTCCCGAGTAAATAATCCAGATCGACAGAACGACGAACAGGAAGTGCCCCCATACCAGGAGCCACTGCAGGCCGTTGACGATATAGGCCTTCTTCTGCGTGAATTTGTAGAAATCATAAAATGGCTGCAGGATCGGCGGCCCGACGCGCCTCTGCATTCTGGCGCTGCAGAACCGGTCGATGCCGGACAGGATCGCACCGGCAAACGGTGCGACAAGAATCATCAGGAATCCCAGTAGTATTCTCATCAGATGGCACCTCCGATAATAATGATCATGAAAATCACAAGAATCGAAGCCGCGATCATCTGACAGGGCTTCAGGATCCTGAGCTCGCCGATCAGGTCGATCATGTACCAGTTCGACATATACAGCGGCTGCACGTCGCCGTAGGAATTCAGGAAATGACGGTCATCTCCCGCGTTGATGCCGGACATGTATGAACGTGTGTTCTGATCCGTGATGCCGCTCCTGTGCCGGGAAACCACAACTCCCGCGATGGGGATCGATATGACGAGCGACAGCATCAGCAGCATGACGCCGATATCCGACCCGCCGATGACAGGCGGCACAATCGTGTCAAACATCTGATTCAGCACCGGCTGGATCAGGTAGCTGGAAATGAACGGGAACAGCATGCACATCATGACCACCAGGACCGCCAGCGGATAGATAGCCTCCCACTCGCCGATGTGAGTCGTGTCCCTGAGGGCCTGGGATTTATGGATGACGGCCATGATCTTGCCGAGCCACTTGCCCCAGTAGAAGCTCGTGGAAGCGGTGCCGAATACCAGGAACAGCACCAGCCATACACTGCCGGAATCGATATAGCTCTTCAATGCAGCCCATTTCGCGACCAGCATGCCGAACGGAGCCAGGTACATGCCGCAGATACCGATAATCATGACGAAGGCCATCCTCGGCATCTTTACGATCAGTCCGTGCATATCCTCGATGTTGCGGGAGCCGGTCTCGTTCTCGACCGCGCCGACGCACAGGAACATGAGTGATTTCGAAACCGCGTGGAAAATGATCAGCATGGTCGCCGCCCAGACGGATTCGGGGTGGCCGACACCCGCGCAGGCGACGATGAGACCCAGGTTCGAAACCGTGGAATGGGCCAGCAAGCGCTTGCCGTCCGATGTCGCGATCGCCATGAGCGACGCCGCGAAGAAGGTGAAGCCGCCGATGAGGGTCACCATGACGCCGGTCATCGTTCCCGCCATGAGAGGCGCGATCCGGATGAGCAGGTAGACGCCTGCCTTGACCATCGTCGCGGAGTGCAGCAGCGCGGACGTCGGGGTCGGCGCTACCATGGCGCCCAGAAGCCAGCCGTTAAACGGAATCTGCGCACTCTTCGTGAGCGCGGCAAACGCAAGAAGCGTCACAACGATCATGAGTCCCGGCGAAGACTGGGACCCCATCAGATGCAGCTGGGACAGGTTGCAGGCCCCCAGCCTGATATTGGCATAGAGGATCGCTGCCATGAAGCCGCAGCCGCCCAGGAGGTTCATCCACAATGCCTTGAAGGAATTGTTAATGGACTCCGGGAGCTTGTTGTAGCCGATGAGCAGGAACGAGCATACGGAAGTGATTTCCCAGAAGAAATACATCCAGCCGAGATTGTCGGAAAACAGCAGGCCGAACATCGCTCCCAGGAAGACGAACAGCATCGCCAGGAACCAGTTGGAGCGCTCCGGGAAATTCCGGTGGTGGTGATGATAGTCCTTGATGTAGCCGACTGCGTAGATACAGATGAAGCCGCCCACAATCCCGACGACGAGGCACATGATCACCGTCAGGTTATCCACGCGGAAATGCGGCAGGCCCTCGACGGCATAGCCGGAAATGTCCAGCCACAGGACGGGAATCGTACCGATCCAGGACAGAACCGCTGCGTAAGCCTTATGGTAATGAAAACCATAATAGGTTACCAGCACCATGAGGAGGAGTTCCCCTCCCATCACGAAATAATTCGGGATGTTCGCTTCCGTCAGAAAACTGCCGCTTTCATTGCCTGCAAGAACGCGCACCGCAAGATAGATGACGGAGGCCATGATCACGAGGCTGCTCCCCTTGACGATCACCTTCCGCGCCTTGTAGATTTTTTCGCCGTTTCCCAGAAGGTACAGCAGCGCAGCAGCAACAAACGGGAAGAAAATCAGAAACTCAATAATTCCCACAACGTTGCCCTCCAGTCAGAGATGAATTTATTCTGTTTTAAAGCAATACAGACCTAATTATTGTATCGCGATTGTTTTTTTTCTCAAGTCTGACTTTTCCACTTTCAGCGCAGTGCTATATATTTTCCGAACCCGATATCGCGGATTTCACCCCGCACGCTCATGAGCGTCGCGCACCCCGCAAGCTCCGAGTAGCTGATCCTCCTGCCGAGCTGACCGGAAACACCCTCCAGGACATCCGTGAGACTTTTCGGGGTCGAGGTGTCCAGTGCTCCGTACAGGGCGGCGTCGAGCTTCGGCATCGCGGCAAGCTTCTGCCGGTGAAGGGACTCGAGACGCTTCTGCTTCTGCTGCAGGGAATCCATCAGGGCCCGGGTTCTTTCATCCGGTGCGGCTTCGTCCGCCTGCCGCTCCTTTTTTGCCGTCTGATTTCTGCGTTCCTGCTGTCTCTTCTGAATCTGCAGGGTCTCATCCGTCACCTGCGTCCGGAGAAGTGTCTCCAGCAGATCCCTGGCATCAATGGCAGGGGATGCGCCGTCCCGCAGCAGCTCATTGCAGCCGGAGCTGGTGCTGTCCGTTACCCTGCCCGGAACCGCGTAAACCTCCCTTCCCTGTTCCAGTGCGCAGTCTACCGTGATCCTGGTGCCGCTCTGCTTTCTGGCTTCAATGACGAGGACAAGGTCCGATAATCCGGAGATGATCCTGTTCCGTGCCGGGAAATGACCTCTGACAGGCTCTGTTCCGGGCGGATATTCCGAGAGAATGCCTCCCCGCTGGCTCAGGCTCTCATACAGGTCCCGGTTGGATTTCGGATAGCAGAACTCCACACTGCTCCCCAGCACCGCGGCGCTCAGGCCTCCGGCGCCAAGCGCCGCCCGCCCTGCGATTCCGTCAATGCCGGATGCCATGCCGCTGATGACCTGGATTCCTGCCGCTCCCAGATTCCCCGCAAAATATTCCGCCATCTCCTTCCCGTATGCCGTGAACTGCCTCGAGCCCACAATCGCGCACGAAGGACGGTCATCGACCGGAAGCCTCCCTATGTAGAACAGGAAGAACGGGGGATCCGGTATCATTCTCAGACGCCGCGGATAGCCGGGATCTGCCAGGGAGATGGCATGAATGCCTCTGCTGACCATCTTCTCGTACAGCTCGTCCGGATCCCGTGTCATGGCTTCCTTCATCCGCTTTTCCGGATCACTCCGGACAGATTTCCCCGCGTCCTGCAGAGCTGTCTCAAGAAGGCGCTGCCTCTTCTCCGGATTCATGTGATACAGGATTTCCGCAAAAATCGGTTCCCGGTTCATCGCCTCATACAGGGCCCGGACCGTACCGCTGCCCGAACCAAGTGCGTAACAAAGCCACAGATCATAGGGTGTCATAATTACCTCTGCAAAATACCGCCCTCCGGCCTTTCGCCGGGGGCTGCCGCCGGTTTCTACTGCCCGCCGAAGCGGTATCCGGCAGCCTCTGCCAGATGCTGCTCCTGAATGTCAGCGCTTCCCGCAAGGTCCGCGATCGTCCGCGCTGTCTTCAGCATTCTCGTATATCCCCTCGCGCCTAGTCCCAGCCCCTCATAGATCTGCTTCATCAGCTTCTTCACAGGCCCCCCGAGGTGACAGTACTGTTCGACCTGGGCATTCGTCATATCCGCGTTGAATTCCGTCCCCGTCCCCGCAAAGCGATGCTTCTGCCTCAGTCTCGCCTCCAGAATGCGGCCGCGGATCTGTGCGCTCGACTCTCCTTTCGCTTCTCCCAGAATCGAATCCAGGGGAACGCGCGGCACATCCACGCACAGATCGATCCGGTCGATGACGGGCCCCGGAATCCGCTTCTGGTAGCGCTCGATCTCCACCTGTGTGCACCGGCACCGGTTCCGGTCCGGGTAATAGCCGCACGGGCAGGGATTTGCGGCACCGACAAGGAGGAAGCCGGCAGGGAACGTGACACTTCCGGACGCCCTGGATATGACAATCCGCCGGTCCTCCATGGGCTGCCGGAGAATATTGAGGGCATCCTTTTCGAATTCCGGCATCTCGTCCAGAAACAGAACGCCCCGGTGAGCCAGTGAAATGATGCCGGGGACCGGAACCGCGCCTCCGCCCGAGAACGCCTTCACCGTGACGGAATGATGCGGCGCCTGGAACGGCCGCCGCGTGATGAGAGGCTCTCCCTCCGGGAGCCTTCCCGCAATGCTGTAGATCCGGGACACCTCAAGTGCCTCCTCCCGCGAAAGCGGCGGCAGGATGCCCGCAAGGCACTTCGCCATCATGGACTTGCCCGAGCCGGGAGGCCCCACCATGAGAAGGTTGTGGAAGCCGGCCGCCGCAATCTCCATGGCCCTCTTCACTCCCTCCTGCCCGTGCACGGCGGCAAAGTCGGCGGGCGGCGCATCATCCGCCGTTTCCAGGAGCTGTTCCACGTCGATCTCCCGGTCCGGCCAGCGCCGTGCCTGTTCCTCAGGGTCCGCCTTCAGGTACGATATCATCTCCGGAAGGTCCCGGATGCCGACGCAGCGGATGCCGCCCGCCACAGCTCCCTCCAGGACGTTTCCCTGCGGCAGCAGACACGTACGGAAGCCGCACCGCACTGCCTCCTCGACAATGGGCAGCACACCCCGGACCGGCCGCACCTCCCCTCCAAGGCCCAGCTCGCCCAGGATCAGAACGCCGTCGAGCGATATCTGCTCCAGCTCCCCCATGCAGCACAGGATTCCCGCCGCGACCGGCAGGTCGATCACCATCCCCCGCTTGGGCAGGTCGGCGGGCGCAATGTTTACTGTAATTTTCCCGGTCGGCAGCGTGTAGCCGCAGTTGCGCAGCGAAACCCGTACGCGGTCACCCGCCTCCTTCACCTGCTCCGATACAAATCCCACCATCGAAAATCCGGGAAGACCGCTGGACAGATCCGTCTCGACCTGCATGAGATGGCTGGAAGCACCGATTACCGCTCCGGATGTCACCAGACTGAACATTAAAATCCCCCATACTCCTGAGAAAACCGCCGCACCAGATCGGACAGGGCCGCGCGAAAGACAGGACCGCGCATACCATACTCCGCGGCAAAAGAAAAGAACACGCCGGCTCCCCTGGAAAGTGGAGCTGACGTGTTCATTATAATTTTGAAACCTCTGATAGATCTGACGGATGCGGATTCCCGCGTTCGCGGATTGTCAGAATTTCCCGGGCGTATCCCGGAACAGGCGCTTCCTTGGCTGCAGATCCGTCCTGTTACTGCGGGATGACGATCGCCGCCTGGGCCGCGTCATTGGCTGCCTTTGCCTGTGCGAGTGCAGCCTGTGCCGTCTGTACTGCCGCATGCGCCGCGTTTGTCTGTGCCGTCAGGGTATCTGCCTGTGTCTGTGCAATGGCGTACACCTCATCAAAGCCGGGGATGCCTGCCGCGACGTTTGCGCCCGCGGCATCCCGCGTCGCGACGATCTGCTGCAGCTGCGCCTGATAAGCTGCCTCGTCTGCCTGCGCCTGTGCCAATACCGCCTTGGCCTGGTCATAGGCGGTCTGCGTCTGCACAGCCAGCTGCTGTGCCTGGATGGTGATGATGACGACCTCGCCGTTCTTCTTCATACGGATGATGTTGCCTGCGCCGTCCGTCACGGTCGCATCCTTCACCATGGCGCCGTCCGCACCGAACAGGTAATTGACACCGTTCACGTTCTGCAGGCCGACCTGGCGCTTGTAGTTCCTGAACAGATACTGCTTGCCGTTACGCTCCACAAGCCCGTTCGCCTGGATCTCCGTGAAATAGTCCTTCAGGACGTAGTTCATGTCGACCCTGCCGCTGATGCCGGGAACGCTTCCGCTGGACGACCACTGCCACATCGTGCCGGGATAGCCCATGCTGCTGGAGTAATTGGCAACCCAGCTGTCCCAGGCAACCGCACCCAGCTTCGTGGCAAACCAGTTCTTGTACGAGTAGACCATCGGCGTATATCCCGCGTTGTAGATCATGGCGCAGAACGTGTTGATGATTTCCTGCTGCTGCGCGGTCGACAGATTCACCTGGGAAGGATCCTCAATATCAATGGCTACGGGGAACGAAACGCCGAACGGTGCCATGGCGTTGATGGCAAGCTGTGCGTCCGCCGCTGCCTGCGTCGCGTTCTGCGCGTAGCTGTAAACGTAGCAGCCGACACGCAGTCCTGCCGCAGCCGCCCCGTTCATGTTGTAGGCAAACATGGAATCCAGACCGTACGCCGTATTTCCGACGCGGACCATCGCGAACTTCACACCGCTCTTCGCGACGGCGTTCCAGTCGATGGTGCCCTGATACGAAGAGACATCGATTCCGAGCGTCGCAGCCTGTGCGCTGGAGGCCGCTTTCGGCGACAGGACAAGAACCAGTGTCGCTGCCAGCGTCATCAGTGTAAGCTTCACATTCTTCCCGAAAGATTTCATAGCATACCCCGCAAACATCCCGGGCCATCATGATTTTACCCGGTCACTGTATTGAGATTTGGGTGTCAAAAGTACCAATTGGTGTAACATGACATACGAATTGCTTCGCAGCTCCGCTGCTTCCGCAATTCTACAAACATCCGAAATCCGCGCACCGCTTCGCTTTGCGCTACTTTCGGATGTTTGGCGGGTCCCAAGTCCAAATCGCTATTCGAGCAAGCTCGTGCGAGCTTGCTCGTCGCGATTTGGTACTTTTGACCCTTATGTCATATTGACTATTTTAGATAATCATTGCGTCAGTGTCAACATTTTTGTAATATTCTCGTAATATTTGCGCCAGACATTTTCGACGCTGCGTCAGGCTTGCCTGAACGAAGCGTCGGAAATACCTGGCGCATCCCCGCAATGAGCATGAAGTGATGCGCAGCAGCACGGGAATGCGAATTGCGGGGTCGTCCCCCTATGTCAGCATGAAGTCCGCCATGACCGTATTGGCAAGGTCCAGACCGCGCTCCGACAGGAACATCCGCGTCCCCTCCCGGCAAAGCAGCCCGTCCGCCACATGCCTCCGGATCACGTCCCCGTAGATTTCACCGATCGGCTGTCCGAATTTCCGCCGGAATTCCTCCGTATCGATCCCGCGGATCATGCGCAGGCCGAGGAACATGAATTCCTCCATCTCATCGTCCGGCGTCTGCACATGTCCCTCCCGCAGAGCGCTCTCTGACACATTCCGGAAATCACGTGCCACGTACTCTTTAATACTGTCCGGATTCCGGAAGCGCACCCTCCGGAGCCCGCCGCCTTCTCCTGCCGGAAGGGAAAGGTACGAGGACGCGCCGAGGCCCAGCCCCAGATATTCCTCTCCCTGCCAGTACCCGGTATTGTGCCGGCATTCATAGACCGGCCCGGCGTAATTGGAAATCTCGTAACGGGGGTATCCCCGGGAGGACAGAAAGGCGCCTGTCTCGTGGTACATCCTGCGGTCCAGCTCCTCATCCGGAAATGCGGGGAGCGTCCCTGCTTCCTGCATCCCGGCAAATTCCGTGCCCTCCTCGAGGATAAGGCTGTAGCACGACAGATGGTCGGGCTCAAGGCTCACCGCGGTCTTCAGGTTCTTCATCCAGTGCCGCAGATCCTGCCCGGGGAGGGCGGACATGAGATCCAGGTTCACGTTCATGAAGCCCGCATCCCGAGCGAGCGAAACCGCTTCGGCAGCCTGCCGGGCGGTATGAATCCGTCCGAGGAGCGCCAGCTCCCCGTCGTCAAACGACTGTACGCCCAGGGAGATCCGGTTGAAGCCCATGTCGTGGAACGCCTTCAGCTTCCCGGCGTCCGCCGTTCCCGGGTTGCACTCCATCGTGATCTCCGCTTCCGGGGAAATTGTGAAATTCTCCGCAAGGAGGAACATCAGGTGATCCGCTTCCCCCGCGCTCATAAGAGACGGGGTCCCGCCGCCGAAATAGACGCTCGTCACCATCACCGGTTCCCCGCCCTCCGGGTTTTTCTGCTCTTTCAGGGCGTTTCCCCAGCCACGGATCTCCCGCTCCAGCGCAGACAGATAAGCCTGCCGGGTTTCTTCCCCGGCAGGCCCTGACAGAAAATCACAGTATCTGCATTTTTTCACACAGAACGGGTAATGGACATAGAGTTCCATCGTCGTTTTATTTCGTATCTCCCAGCTTCAGCACGTTCATGAAGGCTTCCTTCGGAATCTCCACACTGCCGACCATCTGCATGCGCTTTTTGCCTTCCTTCTGCTTCTCCAGGAGCTTCTTCTTGCGCGTGATATCGCCGCCGTAGCACTTGGCGAGCACATCCTTGCGCATGGCCTTTACCGTCTCGCGGGCAATAACCCTGCCGCCGACGGCCGCCTGGATCGGCACCTCGAACAGCTGCCGCGGGATCTCATCCTTGAGCTTTTCGCACATCTTCCTGCCGCGCTCATAGGCTCCGTCCTCGTGGACGATGAACGACAGGGCATCAACCTGCTCCCTGTTGACAAGGATGTCAAGCTTGACGAGGCGCGAGGGAACGTAGCCCTTCAGCTCGTAATCAAAGGAAGCGTACCCGCGCGAGCACGACTTCAGCGCGTCGAAGAAGTCGTAAATGATCTCATTGAGCGGGAGCTCGTATTTCAGGATCGCCCGCGTCGCCTCGATGTATTCCGTCGACAGGTAAACACCGCGCCGCGACTGGCACAGCTGCATGATGGGCCCGATGTAATCCGCCGTCGTCATGATCTCGGCCGAGACGATCGGCTCCTCCATGTGCTCAATCTCGGAGGGGTCCGGCAGGTTCGAGGGATTCGTCACCTCCAGCATCGTGCCGTCCTGCTTATAAACCTTGTATACGACACCGGGCGCCGTGGAAATAATATCCAGGTCGTAATCCCGCTCGAGGCGCTCCAGCACAACCTCCATGTGCAGCAGGCCGAGGAACCCGCAGCGGAAGCCGAAGCCCAGGGCGAGCGACGTCTCCGGTTCGAACGAGAGCGAGGCGTCGTTCAGCTGAAACTTCTCCAGCGCGTCCTTCAGCTCCGGATACCGCGCCGTATCCTGCGGGTAAAGACCCGCGTATACCATGGGCTGGGCGGGCTTGTAGCCCGGAAGAGCCTTGTCACAGGGCCGCCCGTCCTCCGTCACTGTGTCTCCGACCCTCGCGTCGCGGATGTTCTTGATGGAAGCGGTAAAATATCCCACCATGCCCGCGGAGAGCTCCTCGCAGGGAATAAACCGGCCGGGGCCGAAATACCCGACCTCCACGACCTCCTCCGCGGCTCCGCTTGAGAGAAAGCGGACCCGCGTGCCTTTGCGGATCCTGCCGTCCCTGAGACGGATGAAGACGATGACGCCGCGGTAGGAATCGTACAGGGAATCGAAGATCAGCGCCTTCAGGGGCGCATCTGCATCGCCGGAGGGTGCCGGTATCTTCTTCACGACCTCCTCGAGCACCGCCTCGATATTGATCCCGTTCTTCGCGGAGATTTCCGGCGCGTCGGCGGCTTCAATGCCGATGACGTCCTCGATCTCCTGCTTCACCTCCTCCGGGCGGGCGCTCGGAAGGTCAATCTTGTTGATGACCGGGAACACCTCCAGGTCATGCTCCATGGCCAGATAGGTATTGGCCAGGGTCTGTGCCTGAATGCCCTGCGTGGCATCGACGACGAGAAGAGCCCCGTCGCAGGCAGCCAGTGACCGGGATACCTCGTAGTTGAAATCGACATGGCCGGGTGTGTCAATCAGGTTGAACGTATATTCCTGCCCGTCCTGCGCTTTATAAATCAGACGAACGGCCTGCGACTTGATCGTGATGCCGCGCTCGCGCTCCACGTCCATGTTGTCCAGCACCTGGTCCTTCATCTCACGTTCCGTGAGGACACCGGTCTTTTCGATCATCCGGTCCGCCAGGGTGGATTTTCCGTGGTCGATATGCGCAATGATGCAGAAATTCCGTATTCTTGCCTGTTCAGTAATCATTTGATTAAGGTGTCAAAAGTATTTTTCAAGGCAAAATGACATACGAATTGCTTCGCAGCTTCACTGCTTCCGCAATTCTGCATGTCATCATTTATTTCAGCTCGTAGGTAACGGTCACGGTTGCGGTCACGTCGAGGTTTCCGGGCATGACGCTCATGTCGGACGCAGCCTCCTTCATGCTGCTCATGTAGATGCTCTGGTCCTGCGTCCTTGCGGAGACATCCTGATAGCCCTCCGTGATGGAGACGACATCGCCGAGCGACAGGTCAGCCGCCTCCGCGAGCGTTTCCGCCTTGTCCTTCGCGGTCTGAACCGCCGCCTTCAGTGCTTCCCTGTAGGCACTGTCATAGTCGCTCGACGAGAAATTGATGCCGTTGACGTCCGTCGCGCCGGCCTTAATGCCCTCGGAAACCAGCTTTCCGGCGTCAGCGATATCCTGACCGGAAATCCTGAGCGTCGTCGATACGGTATAGCCGTCAATGCTGCTGCCGCTGTCATCGTAATGCGGATAAATATTGTAATCCGAGGTCTGGATGTCCTCCTCGTCCACGCCAAGCTCCTTCAGCTTGTCGATCACCGTGTTCACGGTGTCGGTATTTTCGTCCTGCGCAGCCGGCGCGCTGTCCCCGGTCGTGGTCACGCCGAGGTTAATCTCCGTCGTGTCCGGTACCGCGTCAACAGACTCGCTTGCGACAACGGTTACGGTCTTGCCGGACACCTGGGCGGATACAACCGTGTCCTCATCGGAATCCGCAGCCTCACCTTTTGCTTCCCCGTCTTTTTCATCGGATGCGTTGTCCTTTTTCCCGGACTCCTCGTCCTTAGCGTCAGCGTCCGCGGACTCTTCGCTGTCCTCCGTGCCGCTCTTTTGTGACTTGTCCTTCGCCTTCTTCAGCGCATCGATGATCTTCTCCTTCGCCTCATTGAGCGAATCCCCGGAATCCGCCGTGTCCGCCTCGTCTGCGGAGGACTTCTTCTCCTTCGCGGCATTGTCCGTCAGCTTCAGTGTCGCAGCCTCTGTGGCGCTTTCCTCCGTGTCCGCCTCATCCGCTGCGTCTGTGCTGCCTGTCCCGGCCTTTGCCTCCACATTCAGTACCGGATCCGCGTTCAGGCTTCCGCAGGCCGCAAGGGACATTCCCAGTACCGACGCCATAAGAACCGCAAGAATTCTCTTTTTCATGTTTTTTCTCCTTCCTGACGCCCTGTAAAGCGGGCATCCATCGCGGGCATATTGTAACAGAACCGGCCACCCGAAAATGTAGTTTTCACAGATTCTTCACCGGTTTAGAAAAGTTTAAGAATCTTTCCTTTTGTGCTTCTCGATCCACTCCTTAGGGATTTTGTTCTCAAACCGGTCCTTGGACGTCTCCGAGGGAATCTCGGTCGGATACCTTCCGTCAAAGCAGGCCGCACAGTAGTCCGTATCATGCAGAATCGTCGACCGGGCAATCTTCCTTGCGTTCTCCACGGACAGATAGCCCAGGGAATCCGCGCCGATGATCTGCGCGATCTCGGGGATCGTGTGATGGCACGCGATGAGGTGCTCGCGTGAATCGATATCCGTGCCGTAGTAGCAGGGATTCATGAACGGCGGGGCGGACACGCGGAAATGAACCTCCTTCGCGCCTGCCTCCCGGACGAGCCGCACGATGCGCTCGGACGTGGTTCCGCGGACGATGGAATCATCGATCAGGACGACCCGCTTGCCCCGGATCGTCTCCGCGATCGGGTTCAGCTTGATCTTCACGAGGTCCTCGCGCTGTGCCTGGCCGGGCGATATGAACGTCCTGCCGATATATTTGTTTTTCAGAAGGCCGATTCCGTAGGGGATGCCCGACTGCCGCGCGTAGCCGAGCGCCGCGTCAAGACCGGAATCCGGAACGCCGATGACGACGTCCGCCTGCACCGGGTGCTCCAGCGCCAGGAACGAGCCTGCGCGAAGCCGTGCCTCATGCACGCTGGCGCCGTCGACAATGGAATCCGGCCTTGCGAAATAGATATACTCAAACACGCAGTGTGACGGGGCTGCCTCCCCGCAGTGATCCTCGATCGAACGGACGCCGTTCTGGTCAGCGACCATGATCTCGCCGGGCTTTAAGTCGCGCACGAGCGTGGCACCGACCGCGTCGAGCGCACAGGTCTCGGACGCGAATACAACGGAGCCGTCCGGACACTTGCCGTAGCACAGCGGCCGGAAGCCGTGCGGATCGCGGACGGCGATCAGCTTCGTCGGAGACATCAGAACCAGAGAAAACGCGCCGTGAATCCTGCTGACGGTCTCGTTCACCGCCTCCTCGATGGACCCGGTGTGGAGTCTTGCCCGTGTGATCAGGTAGGAGATGACCTCCGTGTCCGTCGTGGAATGGAAGATGCAGCCCGCGTTCTCCAGCTCGGAACGAAGCTCGTAGGAGTTGACGAGGTTGCCGTTGTGGCACAGCGCCATGGCGCCCTTGATATGCTTGACCACGACCGGCTGCGCGTTGCTCCGGTTCGATACGCCGCTCGTGGAATAGCGCACATGTCCCACCGCGATATTGCCGGGGCCGAGCTTTGTCAGCTCCTCGCGGTCGAAAACCTCATGCACGAGGCCCAGGTCCCTGTGGTAATGGAACACGCCGTCGTCATTAACCGCGATGCCTGCGGCCTCCTGTCCCCTGTGCTGCAGCGCAAACAGCGCGTAATACGCCGTGAACGCGAGGTCACTGCGTGCCGGGGACCAGATACCGAACACACCGCACTCTTCACCGATTTTCTGCATGAATCCTCCTGACAGGTCCCGGTTCCGGGCACCATGAAACATCCCTTTTATAACACATTCCGACTGTAATGAAAATCAGCCTGCAGGGATAATACACTGTACTTTTAGCATTGACTAAGGCCGGATTTCAAAACTACACTTGGCACATGATCCGCTTTTTACTGAAAAAATTTGTTCCTGACTGCGACCGCGTGGAGGATCCGGCAGTCCGGGAGCGCTACGGGATTTTCTCCGGATCCGTGGGCATTATCCTGAACCTCTCTCTGTTCGCCGGCAAGCTCCTCGCTGGCCTTCTGTCGTCCTCGATCTCCATCATCTCCGACGCGTTCAACAACCTCTCCGACGCGGGCAGCTCCATCATCACGCTCATCGGCTTCCGGATTTCCGGCGAGAAGCCCGACGCGGACCACCCGTTCGGTCACGGCCGCGTGGAATATATCACGGGGCTCATCGTGTCCATCATCATCTGCATGATGGGTGTCGAGCTCGGCAGGGAGTCGTTCGCGAAGATCCTGCACCCCTCACCGGTTTCGTTCAGCCCGCTCATCGGCGGCATCCTCGCCGCCTCCATCGCGGTGAAGCTGTACATGTATTCCTACAACCGCGCCTTTGCGAAGAAGCTGGGCTCTGTTGCCCTCTCCTCCACCGCCTCCGACTCGCGCAATGACTCCATCGCAACCACAGCCGTCCTTGCGGCACAGCTTGTGTATTACTTCACATCCCGGAGCGCCTCCGGCAGCGGCATCAACCTCGACGGCATCTCAGGCCTTGCGGTTGCTGCCTTTATCCTGTACTCCGGCATCACATCCGTCATCGATACCATCAATCCGCTCCTTGGCCAGGAGCCGGATCCGGAGCTCGTTTCCGGCATCAACGCCGTTGTGACGGGCACGCATCCGATCCTTGGCATGCACGACCTCGTGATCCATGACTACGGCCCGGGCCGCAGGATGGTGAGCCTGCACGCCGAGGTCCCCTCCGACATGACGCTCGTTGCGGCGCACGAGCTGATCGACGGACTCGAGCAGCGGCTGAACGCCCAGTTTCACATGGAAACCGTCATCCACATCGACCCTGTCGACCGGGATGACCGGCTGACGCAGCAGCTCCGCGAGAAGCTGATCGAGTTTCTGGACTACCTCAGTCCCGACTTCCTGTTTCATGATTTCCGCATTGTAAAAGGCGAAAGCCACACGCGCATTCTCTTCGACGTCAACGTTCCGTTCGGCACCCGCATGACGGATGAGGAAATCGTCCGCTACCTCAGGGACCGGTTCCATCAGCTCGATGCCGCGTACCGCGTCATCGTCTCCGTCGACCATTACAAAAAGTGACGCAAAGCGGTGCGGTGCGCGTATTCCGGATGTTTGCGGAATTGCAGAAGCAGCGGGACTATCCGTTGCGTCACGACACATTTCGCTGTGTCAGAAGATCACCACGCCACATAGCACAGAGCACTGCCGTGTTCCACGGTGACGGACGCGGGCCTGTCGCCTTCGATGCGGTTCGAAACCCCGATCGGGTAATCGTTCGTGATCACGGCATCCGTCACCTCATATTTCATGCCCCGCAGCGTCACGCCGGTAAGCTTCCCGTCCAGAGCAAACAGTGAGAACGACCCCTGAAAGCCCGGGGCGAAGTTTCGTGTCTCGTCCCGGATCACGAACATCATGCACGACGCGTCCATGATATAGCCCTTCGCGCCGTGAGCGCGGATAAAATTCAGCGTCTGGATATTTGCGAGCGTGTGGTCGAGCCTGCCGCCGAGCGCGGCGTAGAGGGTAAACGTCGTATAACCACGTTCAAGGCCCACGCGGACCGCCGCCATGGTATCCGTGTCGTCCTTCTCGACGGGAAGGCGCAGGACACAGTCGGGCCGGCTCTGTTCGAATTCCCGCAGGACCTGCCGTCCCTCTTCTTCGAGCGAATCATAATCCCCGATGATAAAATCCGGAACGACTCCCATCCTCGTAAGGTATGTCAGCCCGTTGTCTGCTGCGATGACAAAGTCATCCTCCTGCCGGTCCATCGCAATCGGTGAAAATTCACCGGCACACATGATCAGACATTTTCCCATGGTTTTCCTTACCTGATTCTGTCCGCTTCCCGCCTGTCCGGGGTCCGCTTTCCTCTCCTGTCACTTTCATCCGGTACGAAATGAATTCCCGCTCCGGTCTTACTCATCCCAGCAGGATGATCCCGGTCCCGGCTGCGCATTCATGCTACAATACAATGGCGAAGGGGCAGGAGTCGAATGCCATGAACATGAATCTGTATAGAACGAACCGGACGAAAAACCGCATCGTGCGCGAGGAGCGTCTCTTTGTCACAGAAGACCCGGAGGGAGAGCCGGTCCGCGTCCCCTATACACTGTCGCGCAGCGCAAGGCGCACAACCTGGTCCCTTGTGATCTCCGCGGAAGGGAAGCTGACGCTTCATGTTCCGCTTCGTGCCGCGGAGCGGGACATCGACCGCATCCTGGCGGAGCGCTCTTCCTGGATTCTCACGAACCTGCAGCGCATGGAGGACAGAATGCGCGAGCGCGAAAGCCTCCGTCCCTCCCTCACGCCCGAGGAGCGTGCGCGCACCATCCGGAACGCGGTGCGTCTGCTCCGCCCCGTGCTCGCGGAACGAATCGCGTATTACGAGCCCCTGCTTCCCTCCCGGCACCGGCCCATCACACGGGTCAGCGTCCGCGCACAGAAGACGCGCTGGGGGAGCTGCTCGTCGAAGGGGACGCTCTCGTTTAACTGGAAGCTATACCTCGCACCCCCGGAGGTGCTGGACTATGTCGTCGTGCACGAGCTGTGCCACCTGTGCGAGATGAATCACCAGAAACCGTTCTGGGACCTCGTCGCCTCCATCCTGCCGGACTACGAGGCATCCCGCCGGTGGCTTTGCGAAAACGGGGATACGCTTGATGTCTGAAACGGCGGAGCCATAAGGCCCCGCCGCTTCATTCATTACTGCTTTTCCGGAAAGTCACGGGTCGTATATCCGTGCTCCGTATCCAGAAACTGCTCGATGATAAACCTGGGTCTTCCCTTGGACTCCAGATAGATTTTCCCGATGTACTCGCCGATGACGCCCAGCGACAGCAGGATCAGGCCCCCGATCGCCCAGACGGACACATTGAGGAACGTCCAGCCCGCGACGGTGGCGCCCATGGCATGCCGCACGAGCGAGTAGACCAGGATGATGATGCTGACAAGAAATACGAAAAAGCCGAGGTTCGTAATCATGCGGATCGGCTCTGTTGACAGGCTCGTAATGCCCTCGACCGCAAACGAAACCATCTTCTTCAGCGGATATTTCGACTCGCCGGCAAACCGCTCCGCCCTCTCGTAATAAACGACATCGCTGGGATAGCCGATCATCGGTACGATGCCGCGAAGGAACAGGTTCACCTCCCCGAATCCGGCAAGGCCCTGCAGCGCGCGGCGGCTCATGAGCCGGTAATCCGCGTGATTATAAACCGTCTGGGCACCCATGCGGTTCATGACCTTATAGAAGCCCTCCGCTGTGGTCTTCTTGAAAAACGTATCTGTTTTGCGCGCGGAACGGACGCCGTAGACGATGTCCTTCCCCTCCAGGTACTTGTCAATCATGGCGTCACAGGCGTCGATGTCATCCTGCAGGTCCGCGTCCATGGAAATTGCCATATCCGCGAAATCCTTCACGGTCATAAGCCCCGCAAGGAGCGCGTTCTGGTGACCGCGGTTCCTCGACAGGTTCAGTCCGGAGAACAGCGGATCCTCCTCATGAAAGCCCCGGATCAGTTCCCAGGTGCCATCCTTTGACCCGTCGTTTACAAACAGGACATGAGACTGCGGGGAAATCTTCCCGGCGTCCATCAGGGCATGCATTTTCTGCTTCAGGCGCTTCGCCGTCTCCGGCAGCACCTCCTCCTCGTTGTAGCAGGGAATTACAAAATATAGAACATCACTCATAGCACCAGCCTGTACAGGAAGCACCCCGTCGGGGAAACTTCAGGATTTTTTCTCCAGCGTCATCTTGCGCGAAATGAAATTATAGACCATGACCACACCGGTCGCGAACAGCTTCCAGAACGTCTCCGCCATGCCCGTCGACATCCAGGAGCGCATCCACTGCCAGTTGCCGTAGATGACGTCCATGCCGACAAACAGGGCGAGCTCGTTGATCACAAGCCCGATGCACGACAGGATGAAGAAAATCAGGAATTCCTTCTGTCTCGACAGGTCATCCCTGCGCACGAACACATACTTCATCGACAGCAGGTAATTCGCCACGGTCGAGATAATGAAGCTGATGAACTGCGACACGAGGT
Source organism: uncultured Lachnospiraceae bacterium (assembly GCA_900316855.1). GTDB lineage: Bacteria > Bacillota > Clostridia > Lachnospirales > Lachnospiraceae > CAG-791. Next base: position 146,832 of record ONEK01000007.1, read on the forward strand.
AATACTGCGGAAAGCTGCCGGCAAAGCCGGTTGCCCTGAACAGCAGGTTCAGGACCGTATAGATTCCGAAATCGATCAGGAAACAGATCACCCCGACGATTCCGAACCGCGCAATCTGCTTAAGTAATTTATTCAAGCTCCACCTCTGAATGATTGAACGGGGCGCCGCAAGCCCCTGATCCGGCAGGACAGCCTGACTGTCCCGCACCTTGCGATGAACACAAATTTACGCCAGCAGCTTGCGATACAGCATCTGCATGGCCTCATCCGCGGCCTGCTGCCGGATAGACCCGCGGTCCCCCTCGAACAGGAATTTGCGGCCGGTTGTCTTACCGTCAATAAAGCATCCGATATAGACCAGTCCGACGGGCTTGCCCTCGTCCGCGTCCGGACCCGCATTACCCGTGATGGAAAGCGCGCAGTCGACACCTGTCTTCTTCGCGGCGCCCTCCGCCATGAGCCTGGCTGTCTTCTTGGAAATGGCGCCCTGCGTCTTCAGCACCCTGCGTGGCACACCCAGCAGCTTGTGCTTCATCGGCGTCGCGTAGGTGACGAACCCGCCCGCAAATACGGCGGACACCCCCGGGATCGACGTAAACTGTGCGGCAAGGAGCCCGCCGGTACAGGACTCCGCCGTCGCAACCGTCATATTCCGTTCGATCAGCAGTGCAACAAGCTTCTGTGCTATGTCTTCCTCGTCCATTCAAACTTTCCTCTTGATGCCTGCGAAAGCAGGCATCTGCCCCCACTCAGATGTCGCCGGTATCGATGACGCCGCGGTTCTGCCACAGATAGACCGCGAGGGAGATGACGGTCAGCGCCGTCGCAATCCACATGATGACTGTCGTCAGCACGGACAGCGCCGGTATATTGGCGATCATCAGAATGACCATGATCATCTGGAACGTCGTCTTGAACTTGCCCCAGTAGTTCGCGGCAATGACCCTGCCCTTCTCGGCGGCGATCAGACGGAAGCCGGAAATCGCGAACTCCCGCGCGATGATGATGCAGACCACCCAGGCAGGGATCCTGCCCAGTGAAATGAGGCAGATCATGGCGCAGCAGACGAGAAGCTTGTCCGCAAGCGGATCCATGAACTTGCCGAAATCCGTAATGAGATTGTACTTGCGCGCGATTTTTCCGTCGAGCGCATCCGTCAGCGAAGCAACAACGAAAATGACCAGCGCGGCGGCGTCGCTGGCATTACCGAACGGCCTTGCCAGGATCACCGCTACGAAGAACGGAATCAGGATCACGCGGAACATCGTAAGCTTATTCGGAAGATTCATGATAGTCTATCTCTCCTGTCAGATCGTAGCCGTCCGTCCCGGTGACCTTTACGTCGACGAACTCGCCGGACAGCAGGTCACGCCTTGTCGCTACGAAAATATTGCTGTCAACATCCGGGATGTCCCGGTACGTCCTGCCCGCATAGACATCCCTGCCGTCGGGGGCTTTTCCGGGAAGCCTTCCCTCGATCACGGTCTCCAGTGTCGTGCCGACCTGTTCCCCGGCGGCATGGAAGGCAATCTCCTGCTGCGCCAGCATCAGCTCCCTGCGCCGGCGCTCCCTGGTTCCGGGATGAACCTGCCCGTCGAATTTTGCGGCGGGGGTCCCCTCCTCGCGGGAATAGGTATAGACACCCAGACGGTCGAATTTCATCTTTTTTACAAACGACAGAAGCTCCCTGTGGTCTTCCTCTGTTTCCCCGGGAAAACCGGAAATCAGCGTCGTCCGGATGCAGATGTCCGGGATTTCCCTGCGAAGCGTCTGCACCATCGCTTCCAGCTCCCTGCGGGTCGTCCTCCGGCCCATGCGCTTCAGGATCCGGTCCGAGGCATGCTGAACGGGCATATCGATATAGGGGAGGATTTTCTTCTCCTCCTTCATGGTCTGTACCAGCTCCATCGTAATTTCCTCGGGGTAGCAGTACAGCACGCGGATCCACTTCACACCGCTTATCAGGCACAGCCTGCGCAGCAGCTCCGGAAGCTTTTTCTCCCCGTACAGGTCCGTCCCGTACAGGGTGGTCTCCTGCGCGACGAGGATCAGCTCCCGCGCGCCGAGGCTGACGAGCCGCTTTGCGTCCGCGACAAGCTTCTCCATGGGAACGCTGCGGTAATGCCCGCGGATCATGGGAATGGCGCAGTAGCTGCAGCACTTGTCACAGCCCTCGGCGATCTTGAGATAGCCGACATGACTCCCGATAGTCAGTACGCGGTCCACATCAGCGGCGGGCGCACGGCTGACATCCTGCAGAACGGGTTCGTTTGCCTTCTCCCCCGCAAAGATCCGGTCCAGCACCGCAGGAAGCGAATCCTCCGCAGTCGTTCCGACCACCGCGTCCACCTCCGGAAGCTCCTTCAGGATCTCGTCATGGTAGCGCTGCGCCATGCAGCCCGTAACCACGAGTGCCTTCAGGTGACCCGTCTTCTTGTAGCGGGCAATCTCCAGAATGTTGTCAATGGATTCCTGTTTCGCGGAATCAATAAAGGCACAGGTGTTCACGACCGCTGCATCCGCTTCGGATTCGTCATCCGTCAGGGTGTACCTGTCTCCTGTGCCTTTCAGATATCCCATCATCTGCTGGGAATCTACCAGATTTTTATCACAACCGAGTGATACAAATGCAACCTTCATCAGTTGTCGTCATCAGTGGACTTCTCAGGCGTGACTTCCTCGTCGATGCTGTCCTGGGAATCATCCTCATCCGCGGACGCAACGCTGTTGAGCATCAGGTCCTCTTCCATCTGCTTGGCTGCCTGAAGGTCACGGTCCTCCATCTTCTCGATCTCACTCTCATCCACGGGCAGGATTCTGAGCTGCTGCTGCTCGAGCTCCTCAACCGCGATCGACAGGGGCTTCCTGCCCTCCGCATCGTCGATCATGGGCTCATCGCCGTCCACAATCTGACGCGCTCTCTTGGCCGTTGCCATCACGATGGAATAGCGGCTGTTGATGACCGGGGTTTCCCCCTCTTCCACATCCTTGTTTACCACTTTCATCAGATCTACATAAGAAGGATGAATCATACAAAAATACCTGACCTTTCGTAGTTCCGTCTGCCGGAAATCACTCACTGCACTCTAACCATCATACTCTATTCTGTCAAGGAAGGCAGAACTCTCCGGCCATTTTCACGAATTCTCAAGCTCCCTGTTCAGATCATCGAGCTGCTGCTTCAGGCTCCCGATGAATTCCCGCTGCCTTGCGGGCGTGTTTTTGAGCATCTGGATGGTCTGGTGTACCGTCTCAACCGCCCTGTCGAGATCGTCATTGACGATGAGTGCGTCATAGTCCCCGATCTGCTTCACTTCCCGGGCTGCCTGTTCGAGCCTTTCCTTCACGACTTCCGGGGACTCCGTGCCGCGCCCGGTGAGCCTCTCCCGGAGGACCTGCGCGGAGGGCGGCGTCACGAACAGCAGAATGGTGTCAGGGCGCTTTTTCTTCACAATCGCCGCCCCCTGAACCTCGATCTCGAGCAGGACATCCTTTCCCTCGGCAATTTTCCGGTCCACGAAGGCGCGCGGTGTGCCATAGCAGTGATCCACATAGCCCGCATGCTCCAGAAGCTCGTCGTTGTCGACCTTTCTCTGAAACTCCTCCTGGGTAAGGAAGAAATAGTCCTTCCCGTCCACTTCGCCGGGGCGGGGCTTTCGCGTTGTCACGGAAACCGACAGCTGGTAGCAGCTGTACTTCTTCAGCAGGGCCTTCATGATCGTGCCCTTGCCCGCGCCGGAAAATCCCGAAATCACCGTAAGGCTCCCCTTACTGTTCGTCGCCGTCCTCATCCTGCGTTGTCCTCCCTCGAATGGTCTCCGGCAGCAGTGCGGACAGCACCACAGACCCGTTCTCCATCACTATGACCGCCTTGGTCTTGCGCCCGGCGCTCGCATCAATGCATCTGCCTTCCTGTTTCGCCTTCACTGCGAGCCGCTTCACCGGGGCAGCGTCCGGACTGACCACGGCAACAATTTTGTCCGCATTCACGATATTGCCGAAGCCTATGTGTATCAGTTCCATAAAATAATCCTTCGCCGGGCTGCAGGCTCGCAAACCGCGCTTCGCCGGACCTCAAGCTCGCAAACCGCACTTCGTGCTTTCCTTTGCTCGCTTGCCGGGCGTTCGCCCGATCGGCGGCCGTCCTGCTTATCCTTCGCCGGACCTCAAGCTCGCAAACCGCACTTCGTGCTTTCCTTTGCTCGCTTGCCGGGCGTTCGCCCGATCGGCGGCCGTCCTTCCGGATTCCCGTGAGCGAGCTCACGGAATCCTTCAGGACGTCTGCCGGCCCGGCTCAGTGCTATTCAATGTTTTGAATCTGCTCCCGGATTTTCTCGATGACGGTCTTGAGCTCGATGGCGCGGGAAGCGCTTTCCTCATCGTCTGTCTTGGAGAGAATGGTGTTGGCCTCGCGGTTCATCTCCTGCGCGAGGAAGTCGAGCTTGCGGCCGACACTCTCCGTGCTCTTTAAGGCACTCCTGACGGCGCTGATGTGACTGTTCAGCCGGACGAGCTCCTCGTCGATGCAGACCTTGTCGGAATAGATTGCCGCCTCCTGGAGGATCCGCTGCTCGTCGATTGCGGTGTCCTGCAGCACCTCCTGCATTCTCGCGCTCAGCTGGGCGCGGTAGTTCTCCACAATTCCGGGGGCGCGCCGCGTGATGAAATCCACGCCTTCCTGCATCTCATCCAGCTTCTGCAGGAGGTCATTCGTGATAAAGCTGCCCTCCTTCGTCCTCGCCTCAGCGAACTGCTTCGCTGCTCCATCCACCGCTTTTTTCAGCGGCTCCCACAGTGCTTCGGCGTCCTCCTCATCCTGCTCTGTCGTCAGCACGTCCGGAAAACCCGCAAGGCGTGACACCGTCAGGTCAAACGGCAGATCGAAATCCTGCTGCATCTCCTTCAGGTGCGCGACGTAGGCGCGCGCAATTTCCCGGTTGTAGGTCACCCTGCCCGTCTCCTCCCCCAGACTCTCCAGGGAGACGAACATCTCCACCTTGCCGCGGGACAGGTAATTTTTCAGCTCATTGCGGATCCCGGACTCAAGCGCGCTGAGCTGCCGCGGCAGATGAATGTTGAGGTCCAGGTAGCGGTTGTTCACCGACTTGATCTCCACGGTGAACCGCTTCCCGTCCGCCTCCAGCTCACACCTGCCATATCCCGTCATACTTTTTGCCATTTCTTACGTAACACCCCCGGTCATTTTTAATAGCAAATTCAGTATACCATGCACAGGAGCTTCTGGCACACGCCCCGCCGGTTGTGCCTTCCTCCCGATTGTGCTAAAAAAGTCTGGGGGAAAGGTGAGGTACGCTATGGCATTCGATGGATTTACAACAGCGGCACTGGTCCGCGAACTCAATGATAAGCTTGCGGGAGGACGCATATACCGCATCGTGCAGCCCGAGAGCGACGAGCTCCTCCTGACGATCCGCCCCATGATGGAAAAGGGCGGCGGCCAGGTCCGTCTCACACTCTCGGCCGATCCGAGCCTCCCCCTGTGCTACCTCACCAAGGACACCAGGCCCGCGCCCCAGAGCGCGCCGACGTTCTGCATGCTGCTGCGCAAATACCTGCAGAACGGCCGCATCACCTCCGTCACGCAGCCGGGGCTCGAGCGCATCATCCGCATCGAAATCGAGCACCTGAACGAAATGGGCGATCTGTGTCACCACGTTCTCGTCATCGAGCTCATGGGGAAGCACTCCAACATCATCCTGCTGACGCCGGCGGCCGAGGCGGACCGCGCCGGAATCTTCATCGACGAGCAGTCGGAAAACGGCAGCGCCGAAGGCAGGGATATCATTCTCGATTCCATCCGTCACGTATCGCAGATGGTTTCCTCCATCCGGGAGGTCCTGCCCGGACGTCCGTACTTTATCCCCAAGACACAGGGCAAGCGTGACCCGCTTGCCGAAACGAGAGAGTCTTTCCTTGCAGCCCTTTCGTCCTGCAGCGTGCCCGCGCCGCGCTTTCTTGTGCAGACCTATACCGGGTTTTCCAATGTGATGGCGGAGGAGGTCACGTTCCGCACGCACCTCGGACAGGACCGCAGCGTCTCCGGATTCACGCCCAGGGAGCAGGAGCAGTTTTACCGGGTGTTCCGTCTGGTGCTGGAGGATGTAAGTGAGGGCCGGTTCTCTCCCGCGGTTTACTATCACCTGGGTGCCGCCGACACCATCGCGCAGGGAGAGCCTCTCGAGTACGCCTGCCTGCCGCTGACCATGTACCGCGACCTGCCGGTGAAGCGCTATGAATCGGTTTCCGTACTTCTCGAAAGCTACTACCGGGAGAAGAATGCCCTCACCCGCATCCGGCAGAAATCGGCGGACCTGCGCAAGGTAGTGCAGACCATCCTCGAGCGCGACATCCACAAATACGACCTGCAGTGCAGGCAGATGAAGGACACGGACAAAAGGGAGAAATACCGCCTGTACGGGGAACTTCTCCACACCTACGGCTACAGCATCCCGGCGGGAGCCGACAGGGCTGTTCTCGACAACTATTACACGAATGAGAAGGTCACGGTTCCCCTCGACCCGGCCAGGAGTGCCGCGCAGAACGCCGCGCATTACTTCGAGCGCTATACGAAGATGAAGCGCACCCGCGAGGAGCTTGAGAAGATCACGAAGGAGGTAAAAGCCCAGATCGACCAGCTCGAAACCATCCGCACCTCGCTGGACCTTTCCACGACAGAGGGAGACCTTGCCCAGATCCGGGACGAGCTCGTGAAGTCCGGCTTCCTGCACCGCCACACGGCAAAGGAAACAAAGGGCCGCGCAAAGACTCCTGTCCCGCTGCCTCTCCACTTTGTATCCAGCGACGGCTACGACATCTATGTCGGCAAGAACAACACGCAGAACGATGAGCTGACGTTCCATAAGTCTAAGCCCACGGACATCTGGTTCCACGCAAACGATATCCCGGGCTCCCACGTCATCCTGTGCACCGGCGGGAAGCCCATGGAGCAGATCCCGGACCGTGCGTTCCTCGAGGCGGCTTCCCTTGCCGCCTATTACAGCAGCGCCCGCGGAACCGGCAAGCTGGAGGTGGATTACCTCGAGCGCCGCAACGTAAAAAAGCCGGGCGGCGCACGCCCGGGCTTTGTCGTGTACTACACCAATTATTCCATCAACGTCAGCTCCGATGACCCCGGCCTGAAGCCCGCGGAATAAGCTGCAGAACACCTGATACAGGAGACATCCGTACCAATCCTGGCAGGAAGCCGGCACAATATCCCTCCCGCGCGGCACATCACAGCCACTTCAGCCGGTGCAGGACCTGCACGATCTTCTCCCCCTTCGGCAGACTCCCGATGTTCTCCCTTGTCATGGTCTTTGAGCGGATGAGGAGGAAGAAGTAGACAACGACAGCCGTAAGAAGAGCCGCAAGCGTTGCCCCGAAATTGACGAAATACAGCCGCAGCCCTGTATGGGACAGGATGCCGCGGAATATGCGGTAGACCAGGACCGCCGCTGCTCCCATGACGGCAGCGCAAAAGAGCGGCCGGATCAGCAGGATGCCCCAGTCCCTCTTCAGTCCCAGGTATTTCTTCAGGAAAAACTCATTCACAATAAAGATCATGGCGGAGTAGATCACGCTCACGGCAACGAGCGCGTAAACCGACAGATCCGTGGCAGCAAGCAGAACCCACAGGACCGCTGTCTGGATCAGCAGTGCGATCCCGGCGGAGACCAGCGGCATGTTCATCCTGCCGATCGACTGCAGGACCGCGTTCGTGATCGTGGACACGGAATAGAACAGAACCGTCACCGCAAGGAGCGACAGGAGCCTTCCCGCCTCGTCGAGCGATTCCATCTGCGGGAACATCAGCATGGTAACCGGCTTTGCGAGGACCGCGAGCCCGACCGCAGAGGGAATCGCAATCATGGACGTGATCCGGGAGGCATTGGCGGCGCGGCGTCTTGTATCCGCGAGATCTCCCCTTGCGAACGAAGCGGAGATGCCCGGAATAATGGCGCTGGAAACGGCCGTCGCGATGGAGATCGGAATATTGGAAATCACGACCGCCTTGTTCGAGAATATGCCGTACTGCGTCGTGGCAGCAATCTCGTCCATTCCCCTGACGCCGATCATGATCCGGTAATAGAGGGTCTGGTTCAGGGAGGTCGTCAGGTTCAGGATAAAACCGGACAGCATGAACGGTGTGATGACCGCGATGGTTTCCCGCATGCAGCGGCCGTAGGAGTCAGCATCTTTCGACCGGTCGTTCCGGATGCCCTGCAGCATGTGCGGGCGCTCTTTTGCGTAGCATGCCGCCATGAAGAGGAGCGCGATCAGCACGCCGCTCCCCGTTCCGAGCGCGGAGCCCGCCGCGCCGTACTGCGCCTGCACAGTCTGTGACTGTCCTGCGGCGATGCGCATGAGCGCTGCCGCTGCCCCGATGGAGACGATGGCGTTTGCGAGCTGCTCCAGGATCTGGGAAACGGAGGTCTGCACCATGGACCCCTGCGCCTGGAAATACCCCCGGAGGGCCGCAAGGATGCCGAACAGGAACACCGTCGGCGCAAACACGCGGAGCACATTTTCCGCAACACGCGGAACGAGGAGGCCCGCTCCGAAAAACAGCAGTGCCGATGCGCCGACTCCCACGATCAGACCATAAAAAAGTGCACAGTGAAAGATCCGCTGTGCGTTCCCGTTCTCTCCTACTGCCAGCTTCTGCGCCATCAGCTTCGAAACAGCGGAAGGGATGCTGTACGAAGAGATCATCAGCAGGATGGTATAGATGTTGTAGGCCGTGCCGTAATAGCCGTTTCCCTCGTCGCCGATGATGGCGGTCAGGGGTGCACGATACAACAGGCCGATGATCCTCACGATCATGCTCGCTGCCGCAAGGATCCCGGCCTGTACCAATACTCCGTTTTTGCTGCTTTGTTCCACCTGTGTCAATTACCCGATCAGCCAGTCATACATGAGCTGGTATTCGCCGGCGGATTTCTTCCACGAGAAGTCTGCCGCCATCGCGCGGTCCACGATGTGGTTCCAGTCTCTCTTGTGGTCGTAATAGATCTGCTCCGCGTACCGGACGGAATGCATCATCTCATGGGCGTTGTAATTCCGGAATGTGAATCCGGTTCCCTTGTTTTCGAACTCGTTGTAGGGCTCCACCGTATCCTTGAGGCCGCCGGTCTCGCGGACAATCGGAAGCGTCCCGTAGCGGAGGGCCATGAGCTGCGACAGTCCGCACGGCTCAAACAGCGACGGCATGAGAAACGCGTCGGAGGCAGCGTAGATCTTGTGCGACAGATCCTCGGAATAGTAGATGTTCGCCGCCAGCTTGTCGGAATACTTCTCGTCGAAGTAGCGGAACATGTTCTCGTACCGCTCCTCGCCGGTTCCCAGAACCACAACCTGGATAGCGTCCTGCGACAGCATCTCCTCCATCACGTAGGCGATGAGGTCGAGTCCCTTCTGATCCGTCAGGCGGGAGACAATGCCGATCATGAAGCACTTCTCGTCCTGCTTCAGTCCCAGCTCCCTCTGGAGGTCGATTTTGTTCTTGATCTTCTCCCTGCGGAAGTTGGATGCGTTGTAGCGGTGCGGGATTCTCCCGTCGGTCTCCGGGTTGAACGTGTCGTAATCGATGCCGTTCAGGATACCGCGCAGGTCATGTGCCCTCGCGTTCAGCAGACCGTCCAGACCCTCTCCGTAGTAAGGAGTCTTGATCTCCTCCGCGTAGGTGGGGCTCACGGTCGTAATGGCATCGGCATAGACGAGGCCGCCCTTGAGCAGGTTGGCGTCCTTGTAGGCCTCGAGCTTGTCCGGCGTGAAATAATACCCTGACAGCCCGGTGATCTCCTCAACGTCCCTGACACCCCATTTGCCCTGAAACCGCAGGTTGTGAATCGTCATGACGGTTTTGATGCCCTGATAGAAGGCGTTGTCCTGGAAGCGCTCCTTGAGATAGACGGGAACAAGACCGGTCTGCCAGTCGTGGCAGTGGATGAGGTCAGGCCGGAAGCCGATCGTCGGAAGGGCAGACAGCACTGCCTTCGAGAAGAAGGCAAAACGCTTGATTTCGAATAAGGGATCATCGGTATAGGGCTTGTAGGTGTTGAACAGGTCCTCGTTGTCGATGAAGTAATAGGTGACACCGTCCACCTCGGACTTGAGCAGGCCGACGTACATACTCTTCCAGTCGAAGTCCATGTTGAAGCTGGTGATGTATTCCATGCGGTCCTTCATCTCCTGCCGCATGCACGAATACTTCGGCATGATCACCCGCACGTCGTAATACTGTCTGTCAATCTCCTTCGGCAGCGAGCCGACCACATCGGCCAGACCGCCGGTCTTGATAAACGGAACACCCTCTGACGCGACGAATAAAATATTTTTCATATCGTAAGACCCCCATCATATGTGCCGCAGCGAAGGATCGGTTGACCCCGGAAAGCTTTGCCCGTCCATCGATGCGGTTTTATTATACCGCATCGGAAGCTGCCTTAACAGGCCGCGCAGGGGCTGTCCGCATCCGGCGGCGGGAAGCGCTCTCACACCTCATCCGCGATTTCGAGGAGGAGCCTTTCCGTGTCATCCCAGCCAAGGCAGGGGTCCGTGATGGATTTGCCGTAAATTCCCTCGCCGATCTTCTGGCAGCCCTCCTCGAGGTAGCTCTCGATCATGAGGCCCTTGACGATTTTCCGGATCGCAGCCGACTCCTGACGGTTGTGCAGGACCTCCTTGCAGATGCGGATCTGCTGCAGGTACTGCTTGCCGGAGTTCGAATGGTTCGTGTCGATGACGACCGCCGGGTTCAGCAGCTCCTTCTCATCGTACAGACGGATGAGACGCTCGATGTCCTCATAGTGGTAATTGGGAGTATTGTTGCCTCGCTTGCTGACCGCGCCCCGCAGCACGCAGTGGGCGAGAGGATTCCCGTCCGTCCTGACCTCATATCCGCGATAGGTGAATTCATGCGGATGCTGCGCCGCGTAAATGCTGTTCAGCATGACGTGGAAGTCGCCCGACGTCGGATTCTTCATGCCGGAGGCGACATCAAAGCCGCTCGTGATGAGGCGGTGCTGCTGGTCCTCCACACTTCTTGCGCCGATCGCGACATAGCTGAGGATGTCCTCGACGTAGCCCCAGTTGTCGGGGTACAGCATTTCATCCGCGGCAGTCATCCCGGAGACCTCGATGGCATGGATCTGCATCTTGCGCATGGCGATCAGGCCCGCGCGGAAATCCGTCTTCCCCTCCGGGTCCGGCTGGGATGCAATGCCCTTGTAGCCGTCGCCGGTCGTGCGGGGCTTGTTCGTATAAACCCTCGGGATCAGGAACAGCTTCTCCTTCACCTTCTCGTTGACCCTCGCAAGCCGCTCCACGTATTCGCAGACCGCGCTCTCATTGTCGGCCGAGCACGGCCCCACGATGACGAGGAACCGGTCGGATTCGCCCCTGAGGATACGGGCAATCTCCTGATCCCTCTCTTTTTTCAGCTTCTGAAACGGAACCGGCAGCGGATATTCCTCCCGGATTTCCCGCGGTGTCGGCAGCTCCTGTACAAACGTAAAAGACATCTTTTTGTCACTCCCTGTCTCTATAGCGATCCGTGGTCCCTGCGGTAAACATACGCAAAAAGGCCCGCGATCGTCTTGCCGTCCGTGATTTCGCCGCGCAGAATCTGCTGTACCAGCTCATCCGCATCCCGGGCTTCCACGTCCAGGAACTCATCGTCGTCGAGCTGCTGCCTGCCGCGGACGAGATCCTCCGCGACATAAATCCCGATGCGTTCGCTCGAGTAGGCGACCGTCGGGCAAAAATCAACGAGCAGCGAAAGCTTCCCGGCTGAATACCCGGTCTCCTCCTTCAGCTCGCGCGCCGCGGCTTCCTCCATGGGCTCGTCCCGTGCATCAAGCTTGCCCGCCGGGATCTCCAGCAGCTCCTTCCCCGAGGGATTGCGCCACTGCCGGACCATCAGGATCCTGCCGTCGTCCCGGACGGGAACAACCGCCGCAGCGCCTTTATGGTCGACGAGGTCCCACTTCTCGATCCTTCCGTCGGGAAGGGAAATGGAATCCACATATTCGTCAATGACCGCACCCCGATGAATCAGGGTGCGGTCAATTCTCTCATACTTTCCGTTTGCCATGAATAAAATTTTTCCCCCGTGCTGCCCTCTCAGCTCAGGGCATTCAGGAAATCGCCGATCCTGCCGATGCCCTTTTTGATGTCATCGAGCGACAGAGCATAGGACAGACGGATAAACTGCGGATATCCGAAGTCCGGGCAGGGAACCACGGCAACATGATACTCGTCGAGAAGGATCCTGGCGAGGTTCGTCGTATCTTCAAGCTTCTTTCCCCTGTAAGATAACCCGAGAGCCTCACTGCAGTCAACAAAGGCGTAAAACGCGCCGTGCGGCTCGGAGAGCGAAACGTGCGGCATCCTGCGGAATGCCTCGACCATGTAGTCCCTTCTCTGCTCAAACGCGGCCTTCATCTTCGGGATGAAATCCTGCGGACCGGTGAGTGCCTCCAGTGCCGCCTTCTGGGCAATGGAGTTGATGTTGGACGTCTGGTGGGACTGCACGGCGGAGATTGCCTTCGCAATCGGGGCGGGAGCGCCGAGATACCCGACCCTCCATCCGGTCATGGCGTAGCTCTTGGACAGTCCGGAGCAGGTGATGGTGCGGCTGTAGATCTCCTCGCCGAGCGAAGCGATGGACACTGCCTCCTCGTCTCCGTAGATCAGGTATTCATACATCTCATCCGCCACGACGTAGAAGTTCTTCCGGACCGCCGCATCCGCGATCGCCTGCAGCTCCTGCCTGCTGTAAACAGCGCCGGTCGGATTGTTCGGGGTATTGAGAACGAGCGCCTTCGTCCTGTCCGTCACAGCGGCCTCAATCTGTGCCGCCGTCGCCTTGTAGCCGTTTGCCGCGTCCGCGTAAACGAACACGGGCACACCGCCCGCGAGCTTTACCATCTCCGGGTATGACAGCCAGTAAGGTGCAGGTATGATGACCTCATCGCCCGGATTCAGGATCGCGGTGAAAATATTCGTAAGGGCATGCTTGCCGCCGTTGCAGATGATGACCTGGGAGGGATCATAATGCACATGGTTGAAGGTCTCGAACTTCTGTGCCACCGCCTTCCGGAGCTCCTGTGTTCCGGCTGCCGGCGTGTATTTCGTAAATCCATCATCAATGGCCTTTTTCGCCGCTTCACAGATGTTCCCGGGTGTGGGGAAATCGGGTTCTCCGGCTCCGAAACCGACGACATCGACTCCCTGGCTCTTTAATTCCTTCGCCCTCGCCGTGATAGCCAGCGTGGATGAAGGTTTTACCTGCAGTGCTTTCTGTGACAGTTCCAGTGACATGATGGATACCTCCTGCTTTGCATGATTAAGGTGCCATAAAAGATTACGGATTGTTTCGCTGCTTCGCAGCATTCGTCATCTTTGTGTTATTGTATACAATCCTGGCGCCGTTTTTTATACTACATCACCCGGAGGATCGAATCAACCTCATATGCTGCTAAATTTTTGCACTGCCGGATACGTTTTCTGCCGCGGATATGTGATGGGCAGAAACGCAAAGGGCGGTGCGCATTGCGCGCACCGCCCTTAAAACATGTTTGCTCTTAACTTTTTGCCAGCAGATTACTTAGCGTAGTCTGTGACGCGTGACTCACGGATGACATTCACCTTGATCTGTCCGGGATATTCCATCTCGTCCTCGATCTTTTTGCTGATGTCATGTGCCAGCAATACCATATCCGTATCACTGATCTTTTCGGGAACTACCATTACACGAACTTCTCTGCCTGCCTGGATGGCATAAGAATTACTAACCCCTTTAAAACTGTTGGTGATTTCTTCAAGCTGCTTGAGCCTTGTGGTATAGGTCTCGAGGGTTTCCCTTCTCGCGCCCGGCCTTGCCGCCGAAATAGTATCAGCTGCCTGTACGAGGCACGCGATGAGGCTCGTCGGCTCCGTGTCGCCGTGATGGGATTCCACGGCGTTGATGACAACCGGGGATTCCTTGTACTTGCGGCACAGCTCCGCGCCCAGCTGGACGTGGGAGCCTTCCATCTCATGATCGACCGCTTTGCCGATATCGTGCAGCAGTCCTGCGCGCTTCGCCATGCGGACGTCCAGTCCCAGCTCACCGGCCAGAAGGCCTGTCAGCTGCGCAACCTCAATGGAATGCTTCAGGCAGTTCTGTCCGTAGCTCGTACGGTAACGGAGCTTGCCCAGGAGTCTGACAAGCTCGGGATGAAGGCCGTGCACACCAACCTCGAGGGTTGCGGCTTCACCTTCCTCCTTGATGACGGACTCCACTTCCTTCTTGGCTTTTTCCACCATCTCTTCGATTCTGGCCGGATGAATACGTCCGTCCACAATCAGCTTCTCAAGTGCGATTCTGGCAACCTCACGGCGGATCGGATCAAATCCGGAGATGACAACCGCCTCCGGCGTATCGTCAATGATCAGATCGACACCGGTCAGTGTTTCGAGGGTGCGGATATTGCGTCCCTCACGGCCGATGATTCTTCCCTTCATTTCATCGCTGGAAAGCTGCACCACGGAAATAGTGGCCTCGGCAACATGATCCGCGGCACATCTCTGGATGGCGCCGATCACGATTTCCCTTGCCTTCTTGTCCGCTTCGTCCTTTGCTTCGGCTTCCGCTTCCTTGATCATGACGGCAGAATCGTGTCTTACATCGTCCTCAACAAGTTTTAAAAGGTATTCTTTTGCCTGTTCAGAGGTCAGACCTGAAATTCGTTCGAGTTCCTGTGTACGCTGTTCACTAAGCTTCGCTACTTCCTCTTGCTTTTTGCGCAGTGATTCTTCCCTGGATGCCAGGCTCTGTTCCTTGCGTTCGAGAGTATCTGTCTTCCGGTCGACCGCCTCTTCCTTCTGCTGGACACGACGTTCGTTGCGCTGCATCTCGGCCCGTCTGTCCTTGATCTCACGGTCAAGGTCATTCTTGGCTTTGATGTTCTCTTCCTTTGCTTCCAGAAGAGCCTCGCGCTTCTTCGTCTCCGCTTCGGTCAGTGCGTTGTCGATGATGGATCTCGCCTTCTCCTCCGCGCTGCCGATCTTCTTCTGTTCTTCCGCTTTGCGCTTGTCAGAAGTAATCTTGGACGTGACGGGAACGGCGATCACCAGGGTTGCAGCCACTGCAATGATGATTGCAACCAGCATGATACAGGAGCACCTCCTTATTCAGTTTTCATTGTACTATCTCCAAAAAGAGTGACGAAGCATTTCTCCCCAGGCAGGGGTCAGGCTCCGCAAAAACCCACTCTAATTGACAAAAGACAACAAAGCTATATTAAATGCAAATCAGTTCCCTGTCAATGCATCGCCTCACGAATGATTTCGCTCCCGTAGCCCTTTCCTGCAAGATAAGCGCAGGTTTTCTGCCGTTCCTCAGGCGTTGCCGTCTCCGGGTCAAAATGCCTTTTGGCGAGGAGCTTGTGCACATTTTCGAGTTCCTGCAGGTGCGCGTCCTCCCCGCTCTCCTCCTCGTAATTCCGAAGGGCTTCCTCGATGACGTCCTTTGACAGTCCCCTGCCCTGGAGATCCAAACGGATTTTCAGCCGGCTCCTGTCGCCGGCGTGAGCGCGTATGTATTGAGAAGCGTACCGGCTGTCATCGACATAGTGAGCCTCTTCCATCCGGCCGACCGCCTCTTCGGCGACTTCCTGCAGATAGCCTGCCCGGATGAGCTTATCCAGGAGGCCCTTTCCTGTATAATCCGTGCCCGTAAGGAGCGAGCCGCATTTTTTCAGTACCGTGCTCCTCTGGCTGCTGACAAGTTCCTGCCATACCGGTTCCGGAATCTCGTCCCCGTCCGCGATGCCGTAAGCCTCCCATTCCCTCAGAGGCAGCGCGAAAGCATCTCCCCTATCCGTTGTGATGCGTACCCTGGTCTTCGACTGCCGGATGATATCCGTAACCTGCATACTTACCTCGTTTATGCCTGTGTCAGCTATTCCTCTTTAACAGCACCCTCCGCAGCCGCATCCGCTGCAGCATTCGCTGCGTCGTCTGCCGCGGGTGCCTCTGTGCCGGGATGGGGCTTTCGTGCACCGTCCGAATCGAGTCCGTAGTGCTCCCTCACCGCACGGTCCACCTCGTACAGCACATCGGGATGATCCTCGAGGTACTTCTTCGTGTTCTCACGGCCCTGACCGATCTTGCTGCCCTGATAGTTGTACCAGGCGCCGCTCTTGTTGATGATGTCCACCTTCGCGGCGAGGTCGAGCACATCACCGGCGTAGGAAATACCCTTTCCGAACATGATGTCGAACTCCGCTTCCTTAAATGGCGGAGCGATCTTGTTCTTCACCACCTTGACGCGGGTGCGGTTGCCGATGACTTCGCCGTTCTGCTTGATGGATTCGATCCTCCTGACATCGAGCCGGATGGAGGAGTAGAACTTCAGGGCACGTCCGCCCGTTGTCGTCTCGGGATTGCCGAACAGGACGCCGACCTTCTCACGCAGCTGGTTGATGAAAACGACCGTGCAGTTGGATTTCGAGATGACCGCCGTAAGCTTGCGCAGTGCCTGGGACATCAGCCGTGCCTGCAGTCCGACATGGGAATCTCCCATCTCGCCGTCAATTTCCGCCTTGGGAACAAGGGCCGCAACCGAGTCGATGACCACAATGTCAATCGCTCCGGAGCGCACCATGGTCTCGGCAATCTCCAGTCCCTGCTCGCCGGAATCCGGCTGCGAGATATAGAGATTGTCGATATCGACGCCGATATTCTTCGCATAGACGGGATCGAGCGCGTGCTCCGCGTCGATAAAGCCCGCGATACCGCCGCGGCGCTGCACCTCGGCGATCATGTGGAGTGTCAGGGTTGTCTTACCGGAGGATTCCGGTCCGTAGACCTCGATAACCCTTCCCTTCGGCACACCGCCCAGTCCCAGTGCGATGTCCAGGGACAGCGAGCCGGTGGGCGTTGTCTCCACATTCATGCGGGAAGCGGGATCTCCGAGCTTCATGACCGCTCCCTTGCCGTATTCCTTCTCAATCTGCGAAATCGCCGCGTCCAGCGCTTTCAGTTTATCCTCATGATTCAGATCACTCATAACATTTCCCCTTATCTTCTTTCCCGAACAGGCGTTACGAACATCCGTTCTCTTCATACTATAACATCCCGCCGGACAGTTTGCAATTACCCTTGCCTGATTTTATTCCGGATGTTCCGCGAGGGCGGAGCATGCCGGTGTTTTGAGCTGCGGATGGACACGCCGTAAGAACCCGGAGGAAACCGGAACGGTGCTTCGCCGTCCGGCATGTCCCTTGGAAATCAGATCCATTCTATCACAGATGCGCCCCTCTTGTGGCACAGACTGCCGAAAAACGCTCCGAAGACACCTGTTTACATCACAGCACAAAGGTCATGAGTCCGACCTTGGGGATCTGGATCTCGCTGATGATCAGGCCCTGCCGGTTTTTCTCCTGCGGTGTGAGGGCGGCGAGCTCCTCTGCCCTGAACACCTTCTCGCGGTACACGGTCTGCCGCTCTCCGTTCTTCTTATCTCTTGTAACGGGGTAATAGGCGCGGATTTTCACCTTCAGCCTCGCGTAGACCTTCGTGCTTTCCTCCTGCGGCTTCATGTAATACAGGTGGCTCTCTAGCGTCGTGGAGCCGTCCACCTCCTGCAGCAGGATCTGCTTGATGATGCAGCGGTATTTATAGGACAGGTCGATATTCTCCTCCAGCTCGTCATAGGTATAGTGAGACCCGATCTGGACGAAGGACAGATTGTCGAGAATATACTTGTAATCCTGCTCCGGTCCGTCCTGCGGAGGGAGCGCGTTCTGCAAATCGTTCATGGATTTTTTCGGAAAAATGGTTCCTTACTGCTGATAATCGATGCTGTCAATCCGGTTGCCGGTCAGACGGATGGCGTCGAGAATTTCCTCCTCCGTCACGTCCCCCTCGGCAGCAAGCTCCAGAACCGTAACCTTACGGCCCAGAGCATCCCGCAGCCCGTCCGCGTATTTTTTCACCCTGTTAGCGAGGTCCGCCGCATCCGTCTGCTTTGCCTTGTCATCGAGGTTGGCGGCGATGAGATCCTCCATGGCATTCATGACCCTCTGCCCGATGAAGCTCTCGACCTCCTGCGGTCCCTCCAGGGGACCCAGGAGCCTGACGGAGCGCATGAGCTCCTCATTGCCGGCGCCGATCAGGTCCTCGACAAAGACGCCCTGTCCCAGATACAGCCTTGCGATATCCAGCACGTCGCCCAGCATGCACTCCGCAAGATGCTTCTGCGCCTTATCATCCCCCGCCATCGCATTGAGGCACAGAGCTTCCTTCTCCCCCTCCGAAGGCTGCTCAATGGACCGGACCATCTGCTCGTAATCCTTCAGGTAGTTATGTTCCTCCTGTGACAGCACCTCTTCTTCCGGAAGGGGCTCGTCTATACCGACGTGATTGGACGTCAGGTAATCCTTCACGGTCTGCATCTGCGCAGATGACAGGTGAAAATCCCCGAATGCCCTCTCCAGCTGTGCCTGCGTCACGACATTGTGGTTTTTGCCTGCCGCCTTCAGCACTGCTTCCAGAACACGGACGAAATTTTCATCGCGGATCAGTTCCTTTTCCTGTTTCATATTTTCCGTCATTGGGTTCTTCATTCCTTTCCGGCGTCCTGCGGACCGGGTGTGATTTCAACGGTCTGCTGCGCCGGAACCGGCGCGCTGCCGTTCTTCGCGTGAACGTGACTGAACAGATGGTCCTGGCAGAATTCATAATTGCCGTCGCATTTGCTGCAGTAGCGGAACTCGAGCGTCGGATCATCCAGCTCGGTCCTGCCGCAGATCGCGCAGCGATGGCGGGCACTCCTTTGCCGCATCTTCCCCGCAGGAGCCGGTGCGCCCCTGTGCTGTCCCGTGCCCTGCACTGCCCTGCGGAAGTCCGTCCTGCGCTTCACCTCTTTGGGGCGGAACCGCTTCAGATCCCTCGAGCGCAGATAATAGACCGCGAAGTTCAGGAGCGACGCCAGCATCGCAATGCAGATATAGAAACCGCCTCCCGCCGCCGCGCGGACGAAATCAATTCCCAGAAGCACCGCGTACAGGATTCCCAGCCATTTTACCTTCACCGGCAGGATGAACATAAACAGGACGACCGCGTCCGGAAATGTCGCCGCGTAGGCGAGGAAGATCGACATGCTGACATAGTATGTGCTGAAGCACTGCGATACCGCATCGAAATACTGCACAGCGGCGCTTTCCAGCACGGATCCGTAGACAAGATAGCTGACGCCCATCATGACGAAGGCGCCTGCCACGGTAAACAGAAGTCCCAGGAAGATATATTCGTTGAAGGCCACCTTTCCCCACGTTCTCTCGAGTGACGTGCCGATGGAGTAATAGAACAGCATTGCGACCAGCACAAGGAACACGTTCGTGGAATCCGGCGGCACGAGAACCCACGTCACAAGTCTCCAGACCTGTCCGTGCACAATGGCGTACGGATTGAGCGTCAGGTAGTTCAGGAACGAAGCGTTCACATACTGCAGCACATATCCGAAGCCGTAGCAGATGATCATCATCAGCGGCAGGTTATCGATTGCGTATTTTCCGAATTTTTTCTCAAACCAGTTCATGGCAGTTTCCTCATTGCGTTTCGGACTTCAGAGTATCATTCCGGGCCCGAAATGTCCACGAAGCATCCTGCGGATCTGCCCCTGTGTATGCCACACAATGACGTCTTTGTTCCGTTGACTTAAGGTTGTGCGCGATTTAAAATGCCGGATAGTCCGGAAGTTAACCAATTAGAAGATTAAGGTGTCAAAAGTATTTTTCAAGGCAAAATGACATACGAATTGCTTCGCAGCTTTGCTGCTTCCGCAATTCTGCAAACATCCGAAATCCGCGCGCCTCTATCCGGTTTACACAATACCGAGGGGATGCCGAAGGCATCACCTCGTAGTATGAAAGATGGAGCGTAAGTGACATCTTTCATACTCACTTTCGGATGTCGAGCTCGCTCGTTGCCGATTTGGTACTTTTGACCCTTATGTCATAACAAATAAGTAGAATTATCTTCCATACCTGTAAGAAATCATATTCGGCAGGGATCCCGCTGCGCGCGGGGCTCCTCCATGCATCATTGAGGTAACAGCAAACGTGATCAGCAAAGATTATACCCTCGGAATCGACGTCGGCTCCACCACCGTAAAGGCGGTGCTGCTCGATTCCGGCCGCCATCTGTTATTCGGCGACTACCGCCGCCACCATGCGGAAATCCGCCAGACCCTGTACCAGATCCTTCTGGAAATCCATGACAAATACGGCAATATCACCGTTCACCCCGTCATCACGGGCTCCGGCGGCCTGTCCATTGCCAATTACCTGAAAATCCCGTTCATCCAGGAGGTCGTGGCGGAAGCCTCGGCCATCCAGGAAATCGCGCCGAAAACCGACGTCGCCATCGAGCTCGGCGGCGAGGACGCCAAAATCATGTACTTCAACGAAAACGGCAATGTCGAGGAGCGCATGAACGGCACGTGCGCCGGCGGAACCGGCTCCTTCATCGACCAGATGGCCTCGCTCCTGCAGACGGACGCGAAGGGGCTCAATGAGTACGCGAAGAATTACCAGTCGCTCTATACCATTGCGGCCCGCTGCGGCGTGTTCGCCAAGTCCGACATCCAGCCGCTCATCAACGACGGGGCGACGAAGGAGGACCTTGCGGCCTCCATCTTCCAGTCCGTCGTCATCCAGATGATTTCCGGCCTCGCGCAGGGCAAGCCGATCCGCGGGCACGTTGCGTTCCTCGGCGGACCGCTTCACTTCCTGACACAGTTGAAGCAGGCGTTTATCCGCACCTTGAAGCTCGATGACGAGCATATCATCGAGGTGGAAAATTCCCACCTCTTCCCCGCCATGGGCTCCGCCATGAACGCGAAGGAAGACGTCAGCTTCCGTCTTGACGATCTCATCGAGGCCGCAAGCCACCCCATGAAAATGGAATTCGAGGTGGCGCGCATGGACCCGCTCTTTGCGGACGAGGACGAATATCGTGCCTTCCGCGCACGCCACGACCAGTATAAGGTAAAGACCGGCGCCCTGAAGGAGTACCGCGGCCGCGCCTTCCTCGGGATTGATGCCGGCTCCACGACGACGAAGCTTGCGCTCGTCGGTGAAGACGGCCAGCTCCTGTATTCGTTCTATTCCGGCAATAACGGCTCGCCCATCAACACCGCGATCCGTTCGATCCGCGAGCTGGATCACCTGCTGCCCGCGGGTGTGACGATCTGCGGCGGCTGCTCGACCGGCTACGGCGAAGCGCTGCTCAAATCCGCGTTCCGCCTCGACTGGGGCGAGGTGGAGACCATCGCGCACTACTACGGCGCCTCCTATTTCGATCCCAACGTGGACTGCATCCTCGACATCGGCGGTCAGGACATGAAGTGCATCCGCATCCGGAACGGCGCGGTGGATTCCGTCACCCTGAACGAGGCATGCTCGTCCGGCTGCGGCTCGTTCATCGAGACGTTCGCGAAATCGCTCGGCTATTCCGTGCAGGATTTCGCGAAGGCGGCCCTGTTCGCGGAGCATCCGATCGATCTGGGCACACGCTGCACCGTCTTCATGAACTCACGGGTGAAACAGGCACAGAAGGAGGGCGCTTCCGTTGCCGATATCTCGGCGGGCCTTGCCTATTCCGTCATCAAGAACGCGCTGTTCAAGGTCATGAAGGTATCGTCGGCGGAGGAGCTCGGCGCCAATATCGTCGTGCAGGGCGGCACGTTCTACAACGACGGCGTGCTGCGCGCCCTGGAGAAAATCGCGAACGGACACGTCATCCGTCCGGACATTGCCGGCATCATGGGCGCGTTCGGCGCGGCTCTCATCGCCAGGGAGCGCTGTGAGGAGGGAAAGCCCTCCACGATGCTCTCGTTTGAGGAGATCGAAAACCTGACGTACGAGACGACGCTCTCGAACTGCGGACGGTGCAATAACAACTGCCGCCTCACGAACATTCATTTCAGCGACGGGCGCAAATTCATATCCGGCAACCGCTGTGAGCGGGGTCTGGGTCTCGAGCTCAAGGGCAACGGCATCCCGAACCTGTACGCGTACAAGATGCGCCGGATTTTCGGCTACAAGCCGCTCACGCGAAAGGAAGCGCTCCGCGGCACGGTCGGCATCCCGCGCGTACTCAACATCTACGAGAACTATCCTTTCTGGTACACGTTCTTCACAAAGCTGCAGTACCGGGTGGTGTTAAGCCCGCCCTCCACCCATAAGATCTACGAGATGGGCATTGAATCCATCCCGTCGGAATCCGCGTGCTATCCCGCCAAGATCACGCACGGCCATGTGGAGTGGCTCATCCGGCATGACGTGGATTTCATCTTCTATCCCTCGCTGTTTTACGAGCGCAAGGAGTTCGGCGATGCGGACAATCATTACAACTGCCCGATCGTATCCTCCTATCCGGAGAACATCGCGAACAACGTCGAGGCCATTGTAAACGGCGAGGTGAAATTCGTGCATCCGTTCCTTGCCTTCACCGACCTGAAGGCCGTGACGGGAGGACTGCTGCGCGCGTTTCCGGACCTTCCCGAGAAGGAAGTCATCGCCGCATCCCGCGATGCCTGGGAGGAGCTCGGCCATACCCGCAGGGATATTCAGCAGGAAGGCGAGAAGGTCCTGCGCTTCATGGAGGACAACCATGTAAAGGGCATTGTCCTGGCAGGCCGCCCGTACCATCTCGACCCCGAAATCAACCACGGTATCCCGGAGATGATCAACTCCTACGGCTTCGCGGTGCTGTCCGAGGATTCGATCTCGCACCTGGCAAAGCCGGAGCGCCCGCTGACCGTGCTCGACCAGTGGATGTACCACTCCCGCCTCTACGCTGCCGCAAGCTTCGTAAAGACGCGGGACGACCTCGACCTCATTCAGCTGAATTCGTTCGGCTGCGGCGTTGACGCTGTCACAACGGACCAGGTCAACGATATCCTGTCCGGCTCCGACAAGATCTACACCTGCCTCAAGATCGACGAGGTCAACAACCTGGGCGCCGCGAGGATCCGCGTCCGCTCCCTCATCGCCGCCATCCATATCCGCGACCGCAGGAACAAGAAGCGCACGATCCGTTCATCCGCGATCCGGAAGGTCCCGTTCACGCAAGAGATGTTCGAGGAGAAATATACGATCCTGTGCCCGCAGATGTCGCCGATTCACTTCGACCTGATCGAGCCTGCGGCCCGGTCCTGCGGCTACAACCTCGTCGTCCTGAAAAACGACAACCGCAAGGCGGTCGATTACGGCCTGAAATATGTCAACAACGACGCCTGCTATCCGTCGCTCTACGTCGTGGGACAGTTCATGGAGGCGCTGGATTCGGGCAAATATGACCCTGATCACACGGCGATCGTCATGTCCCAGACGGGCGGCGGCTGCCGCGCCTCGAACTATATCGGCTTTATCCGCCGCGCGCTGAAGAAGGCGGGCATGGAGCAGATTCCGGTCATCTCCGCAAACCTCTCCGGCCTTGAGAGCAATCCGGGATTCAAAATCACGTTCCCGTTTGTGACACGCCTTGCGTTCGCCGTTGTATTCGGCGACGTCATGATGAAATGCATTTACCGGATACGCCCGTACGAGCTTGAAAAGGGTGCGACGGACGCCGTGCATCAGAAGTGGCTGAAGACCTGCACGGACTTCCTCGTCGGCATGAAGGGCCTGCCTCTTAAAAGGGTGCAGAAAATGTGCGATGAGATGATCCGCGACTTCGATTCCATCCCCATCGATGAGAGCCTGAAAAAGCCCCGGGTCGGCGTCGTCGGCGAAATCCTGGTGAAATATTCCTACGCCGCGAACAACCACCTCGTGGAGACGCTCGAGCGCGAGGGAGCGGAGGCAGTTGTGCCCGACCTCATGGGCTTCATGCTGTACTGCTTCTACAACCAGATTTACAAGGCGGAATATCTCGGCACGAGTAAGAGGACGTCGCTCCTGATGAGCGCCGCCATCCACCTCATCGAGGACGTCGTGCTCCGGCCCATCAACCGCTCGTATGAGAGGAGCCGGCACTTCGAGCCGTCTTCCTCGATCTACACGCTCGTGGATTACGCAAAGCCGATCGTCTCCATCGGAAACCAGACCGGCGAGGGATGGTTCCTCACCGGCGAGATGGTGGAGCTCATCCGTTCCGGTGTGCCCAACATCATCTGCATCCAGCCGTTCGGGTGCCTGCCGAACCACGTCGTCGGCAAGGGCGTACAGAAGAAGGTGAGAAAGCTCTATCCGGAAGCCAACATCGCTTCCGTCGATTATGATCCGGGCGCATCCGAGGTCAACCAGCTCAACCGCATCAAGCTCCTCCTGGCAGGTGCCGTGAAAAACCTGCAGCGGCAGGAAGCGGAGGCAGAAAGCTTTCACCCGGAGGATGAAACCGAAAGGCCCGTTGCCTGATTCGTGACCATACACAGGAAACCATCTTCGCGGATTTTCCGTGATGGATGCCTGCTGACGCAGGCATGGGAGGTAAGTATGAAAATCCCGCGGGAGCCCGTGACAACAGGTCTCCCGCGGGATTTCCTATGCAGTGTTTTCTGGCAGGCTCAAAGCGGTTTGTGTCCGGAAGCCTGATGGCCTGCGGCGGCATACGAATTGCTCAGCAATCTGCCTCAGATGAGCGGGTACTTCGCCGTGATGGAGGCAACGATGCCCTTCGCCTCCTCAATGCCGTCCTCCTTCTTATGAATGACAACGGCGATGGCCTGTGCAAGGCGGTCGATATCGTCCTCCTTCAGGCCCCTCGTCGTCACGGCAGGGGTGCCGAGGCGGATACCGGACGTCACGAACGGCGAACGCTTCTCGTTCGGGATCGTATTCTTGTTGGCGGTGATGTGTGCCTCGTCGAGCCATGTCTCGACTTCCTTGCCCGTCAGGTCATCCTTCGTTAAGTCGATGAGCATGAGGTGGTTATCGGTTCCGCCGGAGACGATGTCGACGCCCCGGTTCATGAGACCGGCTGCGAGCGCCTTCGCGTTCTTCAGGATCTGCTCCTGATACGTCCGGAATGAGGGATCCAGAGCCTCCTTGAAGCAGACAGC
Organism: uncultured Lachnospiraceae bacterium; assembly: GCA_900316855.1. GTDB lineage: Bacteria > Bacillota > Clostridia > Lachnospirales > Lachnospiraceae > CAG-791. Next base: position 171,910 of record ONEK01000007.1, read on the forward strand.
CTTGCCGGCAATGACATGCTCGAGCGGGCCGCCCTGAATGCCGGGGAACACGGCCTTGTTCAGCTTGTGCTCCTTCGCGAACTCCTCAGACGAGAGGATGAGTCCGCCCCTGGGTCCGCGCAGCGTCTTGTGGGTTGTCGTGGTCACGACATCGCACCACGGGAACGGTGACGGATGAAGCCCTGCGGCAACGAGGCCGGCGATGTGCGCGATATCCGCCATCAGGATGGCGCCGCAGGCATCTGCCGCCTCACGGAATTTCGCGAAATCGATCGTCCTCGCGTAAGCGGAGGCGCCCGCGATGATGAGCTTCGGCTTCGTCTCAATCGCGATGCGCTTGAGCGCGTCATAGTCGATGAAGCCGTTCTCATCGACACCGTAGGGAACGACATTGAAATAATGTCCGGAAATGTTGGCCGGCGAGCCGTGCGTCAGATGACCGCCCTGGGACAGGTTCATGCCCATCAGGGTATCGCCGGGCTCCAGCAGCGCGTACTCCACGGCGAGGTTTGCCTGTGCGCCGGAATGAGGCTGAACATTGGCCCAGGTGCAGTGAAACAGCTCCTTCGCCCTCTCGATGGCAAGCGTTTCCACGACGTCCACATACTGGCATCCGCCGTAATAGCGGTGTCCCGGATAGCCCTCCGCGTACTTGTTGGTCAGGGGGCTGCCCATGGCTGCCATGACCGCTTTGCTGACCCAGTTCTCCGATGCGATCAGCTCCAGATGATCGTTCTGGCGCCGCATCTCGTCCTCAATCGCCTTCGCGATCTCGGGGTCCACTTTCCTGACTTCATCGAGTGAATACATTTACTGCCCTCCTTTGGGTTTTTCAGTTTCCGGTTCCTGCCTCCTCCGGCAGGCTGCACATTGATTCAGTATAGCACATTCCCTGTCATGTTCGGGTCAGGGTGTCAGAAGTATCTGCCGGGATAAAACAACATACAGAATTCGTGAAATCTACCAAAAAAGCTTGAGCATTTTTGGTAAAAGTTTTAAGATACCCGTTAAGAAAGCTGCTGTGTGTGAAACCGCCTTCGCGGATTTCACCCGGCAAATGCCTGCCGGCGCGGGCATACAGGTGATTTGAATGCCAGCGGACTGCACCGGAGGGAAGGAAGCTATGAGAACGGTTTGTATCTATACAAGAAAAGATTTCCGGGGAAAGCCCCTGCTGCAGAGGATCCGGATGGCCTGGGAATACTCCCGGGAGTCCTGGACGATGTTCCTGTTCTTCGGGATTTACATGACATCCTTCACGTTTCTGGAGCGGGTGAACCGGCTCCATTATACGGTTATCCACATGGCGCTCGATGACAGCATCCCGTTTGTGGAGCAGTTCGTCATCCCTTATTTCCTGTGGTTTCCGTTCATCATCTTCAACGTCGCCTACTTCTACTTCTACGACAGGAGAATGTACCACAACGTGGCGTCAACGCTCATTATGGGCATGTCCGTCATGATCATCGTGTCCATCGTGTTTCCGAACATCCAGTACCTGAGGCCGGAGGTCATGCCGCGCGACAATATTTTCACCCGGATGGTAACCCGGCTGTACGCGGGTGACACACCGACGAATATCTGCCCCAGCATCCATGTCTACAACACGCTGTGCATCCTGGCAGGACTTGCGCACGGAAACCAGTACCTCGCGAAATGCCGTGCCTACCGCTGGCCGATGAACATCCTGGGCATCCTGATCATCCTCTCGACCATGTTCATCAAGCAGCACTCCGTCCTCGACGTTGTGTGTGCGTTCATTATGATGGCGTGCACATATGTCCTCGTCTACCGCTATGATATTATCCTCGTATCCAGAAAGCGGCGCGAAACCCTCCTCGATGCGTGACACCCCGCGTCAGGCCTGTATGATTTTATCTCCGGGCAGTAATTTCCGCCGAATTCATAAGAAAGGATCCGCATCCACTTTCCTGTGAATGCGGATCCTTTCTCCGGTTCGCCTTCGTCAGTTGAAATTGAAAAAATGCCGCACGATCTTGTAGGCCTCGACGGTGAGCTTTCGCGCGCCGCGGTTGTGCGTGTTCATGGCCACTCCGAAAATGCCCCAGCGAAGCTTCATGTACAGAATGTAATCCTTTTCCTTTAAGTACTTCCACAGCTCGTCCTTCTTCTGCAGGTTCTCCTTCGTATTGGAGACCAGAGCGAGGACAGACGAGATCGTGGTGATGATCTCGAGATAATTGTACATGTAGTTCCGGCACGCGCGGTGGGCATTGATGCGGGCCTGATTGTCGCGGTCCGTGAAGTAATCGATCATGAGCCTGTTCACCCGGATCTGCTGGTCCAGTCTGCCGATCATCACCTTCTGGTTCACGGACTGGTCCGACCTTCCGATGTAGTAATAGTACAGATTGATGTCCATGTAATACATGCTGCGGACATACGGAAGGGGATCGAACACATAGATATTGTCCACGTAGAAGCAGTGCTCCGGCAGCTGCAGGCCGCACTCGCGCAGCAGCTTCGTACGGAAGATCACCGAATGCATCAGGATGTAATGGCCCTTGCGGAAATGACCCACCTCATCCCAGGTGAACAGACGGTCCGTCGGAAGGGCGCCGCGGTACTGCATCACCTTGTGCCGCTCCTCGCCCTCCTTGTTGTATACGTAATTGCAGATCATCATATCGAGCTGCGGCGCACCGCCCGAGAGCTCGCGCAGCTTTTCGAGCACCTTTTTGTAGGAGCTCTCCCTGAGCCAGTCATCGGAATCCACTACCTTGAAAAACTGTCCCGTCGCATTCGCGATGCCGGTATTGACCGCCGAGCCGTGGCCGCCGTTCTCCTTGTGAATGACCCGGACGATATTCGGGTTCAGCGTCTGGTACTGGTCCGCTATCCTCGCTGTCCCGTCCGTCGACCCGTCGTCGACGATAATGATTTCCACATCATCCCCGCCGACGAGCAGGGAATCAATGCATTTGGACATATAGGCCTCTGAGTTGTAGCAGGGCACGGTTAACGTCAGAAGTTTCATGGTTTCACCTCGTATCTGCGGATTGTGATCAGGCATTCCTTCAGGTCGTCGAAGCGGGCAGCGACATCGCCCTTGTCAATCTCCAGCCCCGAAGCGAGCGCCATGGTGTCAATCATGTCATTCGTAACTCTCGGACGGAGCTCACTCAGTATATCAAGTTTTTCATCTGTTGTCCCCGCATCGAGAAATTTCTCCACGAGAGGATCGAGCACATATCCGGAGTCATCTGCCTGCCCGCTCCCGGAAGAAGTCTCCCCGTCCCGCACCGGCTCCTGCGGCCTGACGGACGCCGGAGCCGCTTTCACGGTTTCCTCTCCGGATGGCACAAAAGGCACTGCCCTTTGCAGGAACCGCTCCCTGTTCTCCGCCAGGATGCGCATCGGCCCCGACAGCTCCTGGTAAACGATGAGCTTCTCGTGATCCTCCGCGCGCTCACACGCAAGCAGGACCTGGATGTGTTTCCCGTCCTTTGTCACAAACTGTTCGAACCCATTCGGATTTTCCTGACGCATGGCACTTCCTTCTTTTCTGTCCTCAGAACTTGGTTCCCGAGTATACGACGATGAGCTTCTCCACGGCAAGCCGTGCATCGATCCTGCCCCGCTTGTAATCTGTGTCCGCCTGCACGCAGTCCTGCAGCGCATGGATGAGACCGCGCTGCGTGTAGCCGCGAAGGCACGGCTGCAGCCGGTTCTCGAGAACCCACGGGTTGATGTGAAGTATGGAAGCGATCTCCCCCGGGGGAGTCCTCCTCTGCATCAGCTCCCCGATCTGCAGCAGCTGGTTGAACTGACGGATCATCAGTGACAGGATGACCTGCGGCGGCGTCTGCAGCCGGATCAGGTCCATGTAGATGTGCAGCGCCTCCTTCCGGTCCGTCCGCGCAATCGCGCTGATCATGTCAAAGATCCGGTCCTGCACCACAACGGAGCAGACCGCCTCCACGTCCGCGCCTGTGACCTCCTTCCGGTCCCCGCAGTACGAGATGAGCTTGCCAGCTTCGCTTTGGATATTCAGCATATCCGTGCCGGTCCGCTTCAGAAATCCGGCAAGGACAGGCCCGGAAATCGACATGCCGGCATCCGCGAATTCCTTCCTTGCAAAATCCCGGATGACGCCCTCCTCCGGTGCGCTGCAGTCCATCACAAAGCCGAGCTTCGCAATTCTTTTGTACAGGGCGGTTGTTTTGTTGGGAGCCGGCTCCACAAAGACGAGCGTGCAGAAATCCGGTATGGTCTCAAGCGCCTTCAGCAGGGGATCCGTGTCCCCGCCCTTTCCGAAAACCCAGGAATTCTCGAGGATCACAAGACGCCTCGGTGCCAGGAACGGCATCGTCTGCAGAAGGTCCGCAACCTCCGGCAGGCTGAACTCATTTCCTGTAAACAGTGCGGTATTCATCTGGTCCTCCGGCCCGGTGACGGCATTCCGGAGCTCGTCTCTGAACCGCGAGCGCAGGTAATCCTGCCCGCCGCAGATCATGTAGACGCGGCGGAAATCCTGCTCCCGGATCTGCCGCTCCAGCTCGTTATGAAGTTCTGTGAAGGAACTGCCTGACCGGCTTTTTTTCGCCACGATCGACCCCTTACCTTTCTGTTTTGTGTTTTCCGCACTTTTGCCGGGGCTTTGCACGCCGCCGGACTGTTTCTGCTCCCTATCATACTCCCCCGGGCGCCGGAACACGAATTTCACTTTCATTTTCCTGCCCGCACCTGGTACAGGCGAAAATGCTGTCCGTCACTTTGCACCCTCAGCGCGCCGCTTCGCGTATCGTAAATCCGGGAGCCCGCTTTGTTAAGCCGCAGAAGCGTCTCCTCATGCGGATGATGATAGCGGTTGTTCCTGCCGCAGGAGATGAGGGAGACCTCCGGCGATACCGCGGCAAGGAATTCGTCCGAGGTCGCGCCGGACGAGCCATGGTGCGCGACCTTGAGGACCGTGATGTCCTCCGCCTTTCCTGCCGCAAGACAGGGGAACAGATCCGGCAGCTGCCTCATGCGGGCAAGGCAGCGGCTTTCACCCTCTCCCTCCAGGTCTCCCGTAAGGAGAGCCCGGAACTGCCCGTAGGTGACGAGCAGCGTCGTGGAGTACCCGTTGGGCTCCGGATCCCTCTCCCCCTTCTCCGGATGCAGGCAGATGACGGAAAGGGCAGGCCGGCCGGACGCATGGTACGTGATCCTGCCGCCTTCGGCGATCGTGCGGACGGCAATACCGCACTCCAGGGCGCATTTTTTGAGGAGACGGTAGTTTTCCCCCTGCGAAGCAGGGTCGATGTCCGGCAGGACGAGGCACCGGATGCGGATGCCGGTTTCGTCCTGCTGCCGGATCAGCTCCAGCAGCCCCGACAGGTGGTCCTCATCCTCGTGCGTCAGGATGGCATAATCGATATCCGCCGCATCCTGATACCTGAGGAACGGCTCCAGCGTGTAACGCGCAAGCTCCTCCTTGGACGTCGATCCGCCGTCGACGAGAATACGGACGCCCTGCCTCCCCGCCACGTCACAGGACAGGAAGATTCCGTCCCCCTGACCGACATCGAGGACATGCAGGTTCAGTCCCGATGCGGTCCGCACCGTAAGGAGCAGCATGGCTGCCATAATCCACAGGTCCTTCACAAGGGCAGGCAGCTTCTCCCTCAGCAGCACCATCGCGGTCAGCAGGGCGGCATAAACCGCGATCTGCCAGGCCCCGGGCTTTCCCGCGATACCGGCGTGTCCCGGAATATGCTGTGCCGCCGTCGCAATCGCGCGGTAAAACAGCAGCAGGAACCGGCAGGGAAGACCCGCGAGCATTCCCATTCCGGTACTGACAAGCCCCAGCGCCAGAACCAGCAGGCCGCTTCCCATGACGACACTCATCAGGGGCAGCACCACAAGGTTCAGCACAACGGACCAGACCGGAAACGAGTAGCAGCAGGCGTAATACACCGGCAGCGTCACAGCGGGAACCGCGAGAATCCTGCCCGATTTCGTCCCGAGGGAAGGCAGTACGGCCCCGATACCCAGAACCGATCCGAACGAAAACAGGAAGCCGGTGCTGTACAGGAGCAGCGGATTGGACACGACAAGAAGAAGCGCTGCGACAGAAAGCGCGGTCAGAAGGTCATACGTCCTGTGAAGAAGCCTTCCGGTCATCTGCAGCAGGAACATCACAATCGCCCTTGCCGCGCTCTCTCCCATTCCTGTCATGAACCCGTACAGTACCATCACAGCCATGGGAAGCGCGGCGCAGGCGGCGGAAGGCAGCCCAGACCTGCGGAGCAGCCGGTACAGTCCCATGCCGAGCAGAGCGACGTGAAGCCCCGAGATCGCGAGGATGTGGATGATGCCCGCCGACTGATACAGATCCTTCGTTTGTGCGGGAAGCGTCCCCTTTTCGCCAAGGAGCATTGCCCTGAGGATTGCGGCGTCTTCCGCGGGAAGACACCGGTCCAGGACATCCGAAAGAGCCCCGCGGATCTTTGCGAGTGCCCGGACAATCTGCCCGCCCGCTGTCCTTCCGGCATCCTTGTCCGGCAGGAGCTCCGCCCTGCAGCGGACCATGCGGAACGCATAGCCAAGCGTTCTGTAATACAGCAGGGCGTCAAAGCCGCCGTAGTTGGAGGCTGCCTCGAAGGCATAGACGCTTCCGTGCACCCTGACGCGGCATCCCGGCAGGTACCGCCCGGAGTCTGTCTTCGCTTCCTCCGCGCTCCCGCAGGGGATCTGTACGAGCACCCGGGCGCCTTTGTCCTCTCTCACTCCGTTATCCGGAGGGAAGGCTGTGAAATCAACATCCGCAACAGACAGCAGCAGCGAGCCTGCGCCGTCCCGCGCGGTCTTCACCGTGCAGTCACGGACCGTTCCTTCAATCTGTGCCTCCTGCCCGCTGCAGGATGTGTAATCCGGAAATTCCACCGGATGAAGCTGCAGCACGAGAAAAACCGCAGCGGTAAAAACAAGAACTGCAAATGCCAGTGGCCTTCGCAAATGTGCCACCTCCCAGTGGTGGCAGGACGGCTGAAATCGTTGATTTGTCAGGTATCAGTTCTCTACCAGCCCGGGATTGGAGCGCAGGGGACTCTGCAGGCTGACGGTTTCCATGAACTTCGCAGTGGGTTTCCCGTCCACCGTAATCTGTACGGAATCCACACTTGCAAGCTCCGTGAGGGAGTTGACAAGTGAGTAGACGGCGACCTGCGGCGTCACGGAATAGGGCTCGCTAAGGAACGCCTGGTCGAAATTCACATAGCAGACGCCGTCTCTTGTCGTCACGGACACAATCCTGGCATCCGGATTCAGCGTCGGGAACACGACCTCGCTGTTGGGCCCCTTCAGGACCTCCTCCACCACGACCCGCTCCAGGGAGACATTGCTGTTGTAGATCTTGTTCCGATAGGCGTGGACGAGATGCTCACCGCCTGAATCCGCGAAGTACAGGTGCAGACGCGTCTTCTCGTAGTTCTGGATCTCAGACCCGGAATTATTGATGAAGCTGTCCGCCGTCATGACACCGACCGCCCTTCCGTTCTCATCCGTGAGAGGTTCCCCGGCGAGATAGAAAGCTGCCGCGTCCACTCCGTCGATTTCCGTAAGGGACGACACAATGGCGGCACGGGTCAGGACCTCCGTCGTCGGATCGAGCAGTGCGTAATCCCCGGACAGCTGCAGCGTGACCTGGCCGTCACCGAGTACGAATGACGTGACCGTAAAACCGTCCGTCACCGCGGCGAGCTTCGGGTCCGGCGGGTTCTTCAGCGCGTTCAGCACCTCGGAAATCCTGCCCTCCGTTCCCTCCGCGGTCGGTGTAAATTCCACCGGAAGGAGCGAGGTCCTGTCACCGTTCAGGTACCAGATCTGCTCCGGTGCGTCCTGCTGTGCCCCGGCGCCGCTTTGCCCGGCAGCTGATTTCCGGCAGCCGGCAAGGAACAGGCAGATCATTCCGCATAACACCAGCCGCAGGAAAAGCCCTATGAAATTGCCGCCTGTTTCCTGACGCTTCATGCTGTGCTGTCCTTCTTCCCCTCTGGCTCCGGCTGCCCGGAGGAAATGTAGTTCAGCGGGATCGTCACCGTAAACTTCGTCCCTGCATTCACCTGTGAATCCACCGTGATGGTGCCCTTGTGCAGCAGAACCGCGCTCTTGGTGATCGAAAGCCCGAGGCCGGTCCCGCCGACCTCCCGCGACCGGGATTTATCGACGCGGTAGAACCGCTCGAAGACTCTCTGCCGGGATTCCTTCGGAATCCCGATACCGGTGTCCTCCACGGTCAGGATGAAGTTCTTGTGGTCCGAATTGATGGTCACGCGCACCTTGCCATGGTCCCTGTTGTACTTCACCGCGTTTTCGATGAGGTTCGTGAAGACTGCCGTCATCTTGACCTCATCAACCTCTGCCGTGACCTCCCGCTCGGAAACAAGCGTCAGTTCAATATCGCGCTGCTGCGCGATGGGGCGCACACGCTTCATGACTATCTCCAGCAGCTGGTTGATGTTGACGCTGCTGATATTCATGGGAACCTGCTTGCGGTCCATCTTCGCCAGGGACAGCAGCTCCGCGATCATGTTGTTCTCGCGGTCCAGCTCGTGATCAATATCGGTAAGGAATTCCCGGTACATCTCCTCCGGAGCACCCTTCTGTGCCAGCAGGGAATCCGCCAGCACCTTCATGGATGTCATCGGCGTCTTCAGCTCATGGGATACATTGGATACAAAGTCCTGCCGCGATTCATCGAGGGCGCGCATCCTGCCCAGCACCTGGTTGAACGCGTCCACGATGTGCTCGGTCTCGAGATAGTCATTCACCCGGATCGCGGAGGTGGTGAAGCCGCTCCTTACATCCTGAATGGCCCTCGTCAACCGGTCGAACGGCTTCAGCAGTGCCTGCGACAGGATGAACGACAGTGAGAAGACGACGAGGAACATGATGATTTCCAGGAGCGTCGCCCTTCTTCCGAGGTTTGAGAGCGTTGCCGCGATGGAATCCGTCGAAATGCTGCACAGCAGCACGCCGTAGACCTGCTCGACACCGTCCGTCACCTCCCCGAGCGAATCGGTGTCCTCGAGATCCTTTGTCTCCGCGATCGGCATGATCACCTCAATGTACTGATCCGTCCTGTCATAGCGGGAGGAAATGGCTTCACTCCCCTCCTTCAGGCAGCGTACCACGTCCCCGGAGACAACCGTTTTGCCGTCGGACATTCCGTACGTGTCCTTCACGACACGCAGACAGTCGTCGATGACAAGCACCCGCCCGTCGTAAAACGACGCGAACTGTGTCAGCTCCGCGTTCACAACAGCGGATGCGGGATCGTTCAGATAATCATAAATAATCAGGTGGTTTGCCAGAACCCGGAGCTGCGTCTGTGCTTCGCTCGTTCTGGAGCTGACGACACGCGTCTCGTAATTGGACAGGATCGCGTATCTTAAGATGAGACAGGGAATGATTCCCACGGCAAACATCAGCAGGAAGAGCCGCAGGCGCAGGCTTCGAAGGAAGGGAAGCTTTCCGCCGAGGGCATGGAGTTTATGCCGAAACGTGTTTTGCGTGTTTTCTGCCATGACCGGCACTGCTGCAGTTCCCGCGAAAGCCTGAAACTAGACCTTGAAAAAGTATCCTACGCCCCACTTCGTCTGCACATAGGTCGGCTCGGAGGGCTTCGGCTCGATCTTCTCCCGCAGGCGCCGCACATGGACGTCCACGGTCCGCTCATCGCCCGGATAGTCCCTGCCCCAGATCGTCGCAAGCAGGCTCGAGCGGCTGAATACCCTGCCCGGATGGGACGCCAGATATTCGAGCAGCTCGAATTCCTTCGACGTCAGGTTGATCTCCCGGCCGGAAATGGTCACACTCCGGTTGTCCGTATCGATCCGCATATCCCTGCTCTCGATCACGGAGGAGGAGCTGTCCTGTTCGCCGGACTTCGTGCCGGCGCGGCGCAGGATCGCCTTGATGCGCGCCTTGACCTCCAGGATATTGAACGGTTTGGTAATATAATCGTCCGCACCGTACTCGAGGCCCAGGATCTTGTCCATGTCCTCGCCCTTTGCCGTCAGCATGATGACAGGAACCGTCGAGAACGAACGGATCTCCCTGCACACGTCCAGACCGCTCATCTTCGGCAGCATCAGGTCCAGCAGAACCAGGTCGTAGTGACAATCCTTCACCTTCTGAAGGCCTTCCTCCCCGTCATAGGCTGCATCCACTTCATAGCCGTCCTGCTCAAGAGAGAAGCGGATGCCCTTGACGATCAGTTTTTCATCATCTACAACGAGTATCTTCTTTGCCATTGTATCCTGCTGCCTTTAACTCCTGCTGCCTTACTGTGTCGTAATCGCTCCCTGCATTTTCGCAAAGCTTCCGGCTTTAATGCCCGGAACGTTCATGATGTCCTCGGGGCTCCGGAACGGGCCGTGCTCCTCCCGGTAGCGCACAATAGCCTGTGCCTTGCTCTGCCCGATGCCGGGGATCTGCTCCAGTTCGCCTGCGTTTGCAGTGTTGATGTTGATTATTCCGTGAACGGTATCGCTGCCCGCGGCAGCAATGCCTGCCGTACTGCCGGAGTCAGCCGCGGACCCGGTCACGATCCCGTAGGCTGCCGGAGCCGCCGTGCCGCTCCCCGCTTCCCCCCGGGACTTCGTTTCCGCAGCCGTGGGAATAATGAGCTGTACGCCGTCCGAAAGCTTCTCCGCCTGGTTAACATAGTCGCGGTCCGCATCAGCGGCAAAACCGCCCGCGGCCTCCACGGCTTCATACACCCGGGCATCGGCTTCGAGCGTATACACGCCCGGGCTCACAACCGCGCCGCACACATAGACGACAACCTGCTCCGCTTGAGCCGCAGGGATATCTTCGGGCCTGCCGGATGCGGATTCCTCCCCTGCGGGAGGCGCCGCGGCGTCAGCCGTTTCCGAAGAACCGCCCGCGTTCCCGGCATCGTTCCCGGCGTCATTCGCGCCGGTGTCTGCCGTTTCCGCAGCACTTATTGCGGAGGCCGTATCTTCGAGCACCGGCTCGTCCGCACACGCCATGAATGTCAGGTTGACTCCCGCAATCATGGCGATGATCAGTAAAATTTTCTTCATGCAAAGCTCCCTTCCGGGGATCCCGCTTCGCATTACAGATATTTTATCGAAAATAATCCGCCACTTCAACGGGCAGATTGGCTTCGCCAAAGCCATGATCCCGAACAATCCGTCCGGGGGATCAGTCCATGCCCGTCAGCTCACTGCTGATATTGACCGGCTCCGGATCCGGAAGCGTGTCGACCCTGTACTCCTCGTTTCCCGTGATCTGCACCATCAGCTGCTGGTCGAGATCATGGAGCGTGCTGTTGGCATCCGCGCCGTTCCACACCTGCGAGAACGCATTTTCCAGCATCATCCAGAAGTTGGAAGCTTCCCGGAGCTTTGTGATCGGGACGGAGTCGGTGTAGGCGTCGTAGAAGCCGTTCATGTGCTCATCGCTGTAGGCATATCCCGCCTGTGCCGGCGGCTTTCCCGTCCGGTCATAGAAGTCCTGCATGTGCTGGTACAGAAGGTACCGGATGAAATCCCCGGCCTCGGCGGAATGCGTGCTGTAGCCGTTGATCACAAGGCACTGTGTCACGGACATCGTCTTCGTGGCCAGCTCCGCCGTTGAATCCGGAATGGCGGCAACGCCGTAATCAATGCTGCTGTCCCCTGCGGCGATCCGGTCCCGGATCGTTTTTACCGCGTCGGACGTTGCGAACGTAAAGACGATTCTGCCGTCCGCGAAGTCCGAGATGACGTCCTCATAATCGTCCGTGTCCGTATCGATGGCGAAGTAGGAATTCAGCTGCTGATAGACCTGCATGCAGGAAATGAGCTTGTCGTTATAGACGGACAGCTTGTCCGGATTGTCCCCTGCCCTGCCGCCGACGTCCATGTAGGCACCGACAAATCCGTAGTTATAGAAAATATCACTCACGTCCCACTTCAGGACAGCGCTGACCTCCTCCGGAGCATCGTAGCTGTTGGCCATGTTGATGATGTCCACCATGGTCCCGGGGACGGCATCGCCGGCGGCAACGCCTGCCGCGTCCGCCATGTCCGCAAGATAGTCCCTGTTGTACAGCAGCGCACCCGTCTCGAAGCACAGAGGATAGGCGACGTAATTGCCCTCGTAGGTCACAGCGTCCAGGGCGGCCTGCGGATAGGTCTGTGTGCTGGAGAAGTGGGAATCATTCACCACCTGGCTCGCAAGGCCCGCAAGCCACGCCCTGCCCAGCGAATCGTTGCCGATGATGAACACATCCGGCAGATCGCGGTCCTGCACGGAGGCGTCATTGATCTCCTGGAAATAATTCGCGGCATCCATGAGCTTCGGCTCGACGCGCACCTTCGACTGGGAATTGTTGTAGCTGACCGCCGCGTCATTGAGGTAATCCATCAGGTCCGCATCGCTGTACCACAGGTTCAGGGTCGTCCTGCTGGAAAAAAGGGACTCCGAAGCACCCCCCGGAGTCCCTGTACCGAACAGGGAAACTGCAAACAGCCCCGCTGCCAGCGCAATAATAACAACCGCAGATAATAATCTGGCCCTTAAACTCATACTTTTACCTTATCTGATTCCTTCGTGCTCCGAAGCTTTTCAGACCTGCCTTTCGATGGCCGGCACGAGGATGGATACCATCTCGTCTATGTTCTGTCTCGTGATGACAAGCGGAGGGACAAACCGCAGGATATCCGGCCCCGCGTTAATGAGGACAAGACCGTGGTCCATGGCGTCCTGAATGATGCCTGCGACAGGCCTGTCAAAGACGAGTCCCTGCATCAGCCCGCTTCCCCTGCGCTCCTGAATGCAGGGGAACTGTGCCGCAATCTCGTCCAGCTTCTGCTCGAAATAGGGCGTGATCCCGCGGACGTGCTCCACGATGCGCTCCTTCTCGTACAGCTCCAGCACCTTGCAGACGGCGGCACACGCAAAAGGGTTGCCGCCGTACGTCGTGCCGTGGTCTCCCGCCTTCAGGGAATTCTGTGCCACCTCCTCCGTAAGGAGGAACGCGCCGACCGGCACGCCGCAGCCCAGTGCCTTCGCCGTCGTCATGATATCGGGACGGATGCCGAACTTCTGCCAGGCGTACATGCTGCCGGTCCTGCCCATTCCGCACTGCACCTCGTCGAAAATGAGAAGAATGCCCTTCTCATCGCAGAGCCTGCGGACACCCGCAAGGAATTCCTTCGTCGCGGGGACGAGGCCGCCCTCACCCTGCACAGGCTCCAGGATAACCGCGCTCGTCCTGTCATTCATGAGGGCAGCGACGGAATCAAGGTCATTGTACCTTGCAAACTGCACATCGCAGGGCATCTGCCCGAACGGTGCCCGGTAGGCAGGATTGCCCGTCACCGACAGCGCACCGTACGTCCTGCCGTGGAAGCTGTGTTCCATCGCGATGATCTCGTGGTCCGACCTTCCGTCCTTTAAGTAGGAATATTTGATGGCCGCCTTCAGCGCACCTTCCACGGCCTCCGCGCCGCTGTTGGTGAAGAAGACCCGGTCCATGCCGGAAACCGCCTTGAGGCGGTGCGCGGCCTCAATGGCCGGAGCATTGTAGAAATAATTCGAGGTGTGCAGGATTTTGTCTGTCTGCGCCTTCAGGGCATCATTGTATTCCCGGTTGTTGTAGCCGAGGGCGAACACGGCAATCCCGGCGACAAAATCCAGATACCGTTTGCCGTCCGTATCGTACAGATTAACCCCGTCGCCGTGGTCGAACACGATCTGGTAGCGGTTATAGGTGTGCAGAAGATCCGCCTCCGCCTGGTCAATAAGTGCCTGCATTTTCTCTGACATGGTTTCCTCCCGGATGCCCGTTCTGCGGGCATCTGCCCGATCCCCGGCTATTCTACAGATCGATGTCGTCGTCCCGGTAAAACATGGTTCCGTTGCCCTTTTTCGTGAAAATTTCCAGAAGGATGCTGTGCGGAATCCTGCCGTCGAGGATATGCACGCGGTTGACGCCTCCGCGCACGGCCTCCGTGCAGTTCGACAGCTTGGGCAGCATGCCGCCGCCGATGAGTCCGTCCGCAATCAGCTTCTCCGCGTCCGATACGCTGATCCGGGAGACAAACGTGGACTTGTCCTCGAAGTTCCGGTACAGTCCCTCCACGTCCGTGAGATACACAAGCTTGTCCGCGCCGACGGCCTTCGCAATCGCGCAGGCAGCCTCGTCCGCGTTGATGTTGTACGTCTGGAAGTCTTCGTCCAGCCCGATGGGAGCCACGATCGGCAGGTAGTCATTGTCCAGCATGTCGAACAGGACCTTCGGGTTCACGCCGGTGATCTCTCCGACAAAGCCGATGTCCTGACCGCCGGACAGGCGCTTCTTCACCTGCAGGAGACCCGCGTCCTTGCCGCTGATGCTGACCGCCTTGACGCCCAGCTCCTCGACCATTGTCACGAGATTCTTCGAAACCCTGCCGAGGACCATCTCGGCAATCTCCATCGTCTCGGCATCCGTCACACGCAGGCCGTTGACGAACTGCGCCTGTTTTCCGACCTTCTTCACCCACGACGAGATGGCCTTGCCGCCTCCATGGACGATAATCGGCTTGAAGCCGACGAGCTTGAGCAGTGTGACGTCCTGGATGACCTGCCTTTGCAGCTCCGGATTCGACATCGCGGAACCGCCGTATTTCACGACGATGATCTTGCGGTTGAACTTCTGTATATAGGGCAGGGCCTCAATGAGGACCTCCGCCTTCTTCTGTGCTTCGATCTGATACTCTTCCATTTTCTGTTTTCCTGTGTATGGACTGCGCCCCGGCCCCGCAAAACACTTCCTGTGATCCGGATAAGGCTCACGAGCGGTAGTCCGCGTTTATTTTGACATAATCATAGGTGAGATCACAACCCCAGGCCGTTGCCGCTGCATCGCCCATATGCATGTCGCAGACAATATCGACCTTCTCCCCGGACAGAAGCTCTGCTGCCTCCTCCTCGGAGTAGTCAGCTGCGGAGCCGTTCGTGAAGATCAGGAGCTTTTTCCCGTCCGCCTCGAAATACAGGTCCACGTGATCGGGATCAAACGTGACGCCGCTGTAGCCAAGCGCGCACAGCACCCTTCCCCAGTTGGCGTCCCTGCCGAAAATGGCGGCCTTTGTCAGGTTGGACTGGATGACGGACTTTGCGAGCGTCTTCGCGTGCTCCTTCGTATCCGCGTTCACAACGACGGACTCAATAAGCTTCGTTGCGCCTTCGCCGTCTCCCGCCATCTCCATGGCAAGATGCCGGCACACCCGGAACAGGGCGTCCTGGAACGCCTCATAATCCCGGTTCTTCTTTGTGATCTTCGCGTTGCCCGCAAGGCCGTTCGCGAGGACGAGGAGCGTATCGTTCGTAGACATATCCCCGTCGACGGAAATCATATTGAACGTATCCGTCACAACGTTCGAAACCGCTTCCTGCAGCAGCGTCTTGTCGATAGCGGCATCTGTTGTCAGGAATGCCAGCATGGTGCACATGCCGGGGTGGATCATGCCGGAGCCCTTGCACATGCCGCCGAGCGTGACCGTCACACCGCCAAGCTCTAATGTGCAGGCGATCTGCTTGTTGTGCGTGTCCGTCGTCATGATGGCCTTCGACGCCTTCTCGCCGGCATCCGCGGACGCCGCCTTCGATGCGGCAAGCTCCGCGATGCCCTTACCGACGCGATCCATGGGGATCTGCATCCCGATGACGCCCGTAGAACCCAGGAGCACCGCGCCGGGATCAATGCAAAGAGCCGCGCCCGCCGCCTCCGCCTCCTTCCGGCACAGGTCAAGGCCTTCCTTCCCCGTGCAGGCATTGGCAATGCCGGAATTGACGACAATGGCCTGCACCGGCTGATCCGATTCGCGCACGATCTGCCGGTCCCACAGAACCGGCGCCGCCTTCACGACGTTCGATGTGAACGTGCCGGCCGACACACATGGAACACGGCTGTAGACAAGGGCCATGTCATCCCGGCCCTGATACCTGATGCCTGCTGCTGCCGCAGCCGCTTCGAAACCCTTCGCGGCAGTCACGCCGCCCTCTGCAAATACCATACTGCTTCCTCCGGATGCCCCTTAAGCGGGCATTGAAAACCTTACCCTATGAACTGTGTGATGTTCTTCTCGTTCAGGATGAAATCATAATAGTTGAAATCCTCCCGCTTTTTCCAGCCTATTCTGTTCCAGAAGACGTTTCCGATTTCATTGGAAGTAAAGGCGACGAGCGTCACCTTGTTGATGCCCTCCTCCCGCAGCCGCTTCATGCAGTAGCCGACCATCTGGGTCCCGATTCCCTGCCTGCGGCAGCGGCTGTCCACGCACACATGGTACAGCGTTCCCTGCCTGCCGTCGTTCCCGCACAGGATGGAGCCGACAATCTCGCCCTCCCGCTCCGCGACAACGGATGTCGTAGGATTCCGTTGAATAAACCGCACCACGTCCTCCCTGGAATCATCCAGCGCGCGGATTCCAAAGCCCTGAATCGTCATCCACAGGGCGCGGACCCTGTCATAATCCTCCGCCCTCATGGGGCGGATCAGCGTTCTTCCTTCCAAAGCAGTTCTTTCCTCTGTTCAGCTTACAGCATGTACCGCAGACTACCTTACTGCCAGTCCCCGCAAAATGCAAGTCCCGGATTCATATTTATACATTATTCATCGCATTGTTATACTTTATTCACAGCATGATCTCGTATATCCATGCAATATGTGCATAATTTTACAGTTGCATTCGGGAATGTGCTGTTGTATATTCATTGCAGCGTCAAAACTTGCGCCCCACATTATCAATCATTTATCCGGAGGTTTGTCATGGCAAAAGAAAAGGTTGTGCTCGCTTATTCCGGTGGTCTTGACACCACCTGTATCATCCCCTGGCTGAAGGAGAACTACAATTACGACGTTGTCTGCTGCTGCATCAACGTCGGGCAGGAGCAGGAGCTCGACGGCCTGGAGGAACGCGCGAAGTACTGCGGCGCGGACAAGCTCTACATCCTCGACGTCATCGACGAATTCTGTGACGAATACGTCGCACCCTGCATCCAGGCACACGCCGTCTATGAGAACAAATACCTCATCGGCACGTCCATGGCAAGGCCGCTCATCGCGAAGAAGCTCGTCGAGGTTGCAAGGAAGGAAGGCGCTGTCGCCATCTGCCACGGCGCTACCGGCAAGGGCAACGACCAGATCCGCTTCGAGCTGGGCATCAAGGCTCTGGCGCCGGACCTGAAGATTATCGCCGCGTGGCGGGATCCCAACTGGAAGCTGGATTCCCGTGAATCCGAGATCGAATACGCGCATAAGCACGGCATCGATCTGCCGTTCTCCGCGGACGAGTCCTATTCCCGTGACCGCAACCTCTGGCACATCTCCCACGAGGGCCTCGAGCTCGAGGATCCCTCGAACGAGCCGAACTACGATCACGTTCTTATGCTGTCGAACACTCCGCAGAAGGCGCCCGACAGGACCACGTTTATCACGCTCGATTTCGAGAAGGGTCTTCCCGTCGCCCTGAACGGGGAGAAGATGAAGCTATCCGACATCATCCGCAGGCTCAACAGGCTCGGCGGCGAGAACGGCATCGGCATCATCGACATCGTCGAGAACCGTGTCGTCGGCATGAAGAGCCGCGGCGTATACGAAACGCCCGGAGGAACCATCCTCTATGAGGCACACCAGCAGCTCGAGGAGCTCTGCCTCGACCGTGAAACCACGATCGAGAAGGAAATCATCGCGAAGAAGTTCGCGGAACTCATCTATGAGGGCAAGTGGTTCTCCCCTCTTCGCGAGGCGGAGCAGGCCTTCATCGAGAGCACGCAGAAATACGTCACCGGCACCGTGAAGCTCGGCCTGTACAAGGGCAACATCATCCGCGCCGGCGAGACCTCTCCCTACAGCATGTACAACGAGTCCATTGCCTCGTTCAAAACCGGCGATCTCTACGACCACAAGGATGCCAACGGCTTCATCAACCTCTTCGGCCTTTCCACAAAGGTACGCGCCATGAAGATGCAGGAGGTCGCGAAGAAGAACAACATCCAGAACTGGCAGTCGCTGCTGTAAGACATGGAAGCAATCCGGGAAGCCTATGCCAATTTCACACAGACCGTGAGCGTGCAGAGCGTGCTCGCGGTCTACTTTATTGCAGTCAGTCTCATCGCGTTCCTCAGCATGGGCAGGGACAAGCACAAGGCGGAGCAGCATCTGTTCCGCACGCCGGAATCCGTCCTGTTCATCGAAGCCGCGATCGGCGGCGTAATCGGCAGCATCCTCGGGATGGTGCTGTTCCATCACAAGACCCGGAAGCTGAATTTCCGGATCGGTATGCCGCTCATCCTGGTCCTGTGGCTGCTGCTGATTCTGCTGTTCCTCGCCGCCTCTTCCGAAATCACGTTTTTATGATACACTGTGTTTGCTGAACCCGCGCTGTCAGAGGACTGGCACCGTCAGGGTTCGGAGAGGGTATTGACCGATATGACTGCATATTCCATCAGGGGCCTTGGCCCGTTCATGTCAAAGCTGCTCTCTACACCGTGTTTTGACTCCTTCCTCATGGAAGAGGCACACATCAGCAAATCCACCACCATCACCATCGACGGACATCTGAATCAGGATTTCTACAGCAAAGCGGAATGGGACGACCGGCAGCTTAGGCCCTACGACCTCATCCCCTGGAGTGAGGCGCGCCTTACGTGCCGCGACCTCATCAAGGGGCAGAAGGCTCCCTCGCAGTTCCGCCTTGTGCTGCAGCTGAAGCCGGAATATGTGCCTGCCACACTCTCGGAGGAAGACAGCGCGGGCAGGGGTCTTTCTGACGCTGTGGGTGCGCTTCTTGTCAATATCCGTCTGGACTCGTCCGGCCTGAAGCTCGTGACCGGTGTCTCCATGAAGTCATTTACCCTGGACAGAAGCGCGGATGCAGTCTGGGATAAAACGGTTGGCCGGTTCCTTTCCGCGAAAGGAATCGAGTATGATGAGGAGACTTGAGCATTGAAAAAGAAAGACCTGATAACTCCGTTGGATTTCTCCGTTGAGGAGCTGGATCAGCTCTTCGACCTGGCGGACCGGATCCGGCTGAATCCGGAGCGGTTCGCCCATTCCTGTGACGGCAGGAAGATGGCGACCTGCTTCTATGAGCCGTCGACGAGGACACGGCTGTCGCATGAAACCGCCATGCTGAACCTCGGCGGGCGCACGATGGGCTTTCCGGATGCGGGCGTATCCTCCGCAACGAAGGGCGAAACCGTCGCCGATACGGCGCGCGTCATCTCGTGCTTTGCCGACATCATGGTCATCCGGCATCCCAAGGAAGGCGCCGCTGCGGTTGCCGCACAGTACGCCACCATCCCGGTTATCAACGCCGGTGACGGCGGCCACCAGCACCCGACCCAGACCCTGACGGATCTCTCCACGATCCGCAGCCTCAAGGGCCGCCTTTTTGACTTCACCATCGGCCTGTGCGGCGACCTGAAATTCGGCCGCACCGTCCACTCCCTGATCAACGCGCTCGTGCGCTATCCCAATGTCCACTTCGTTTTCATCTCTCCGCCGGAGCTGAAGGTTCCGGATTACATCACCGACATGCTCGACGAGAAGGGCATCTCCTATGAGGAGTGCATCCGGATCGAGGATGCCATCTCCCGCCTCGATATCCTCTACATGACGCGCATCCAGAAGGAGCGCTTCTTCAACGAGGAGGATTACGTAAGACTCGCCAATTTCTACATCCTCAACGAGGAGAAGCTCTCGCTGGCAAAGCCCGACTGCTACGTCCTGCACCCCCTGCCCCGCGTCAACGAGATTTCCGTCGACGTCGACAGCGATCCGCGGGCTGCCTACTTCCGCCAGGTGCAGTACGGCGTCTATGTGCGCATGGCACTGATCCTGACGCTGCTCGGCATTGACGTGTCATGACATAAGGGTCACAGATACCAGTCATCCGGATGTCTGCCAAATTGCGGTGCAATTTGCATGTCACCCTGTAAAGGTGTAATGATTAAGGTGTCAAAAGTATTTTTCAAGGCAGAATGACATACGAATTGCTTCGCAGCTTCGCTGCTTCCGCAATTCTGCATGCTATCAGGAGAAAGCAATGGGAAAGGAAGAAGTAAACGCCGCGTCCAGGAAGGACAACGGCAGATACACGCTCAATATCGGTAAAATCCAGGAGGGCTTCGTCCTCGATCATATCAAGGCCGGAAAGGCCATGAAAATCTATTACAGTCTGGGCCTGGACAGGCTCGACTGCGCGGTCGCCATCATCAAGAACGCGCACTCCCGCGCGATGGGCAGGAAGGATATTCTCAAGGTCGAGTGCGACATCAACAGCCTCAACCTCGACGTCCTCGCCTTCATTGACCGCAACATCACCGTCAACGTCATCAAGAACAATGAGATCGTGGAAAAGAAGCAGCTTCCGCTGCCGAAGAAGATGACGAACGTCATCCGCTGCCACAATCCGCGCTGCATCACCTCCGTCGAGCGTGGACTGCCGCAGGTCTTCTACCTGGCGGACGAGCAGAAGGGAACCTACCGCTGTCAGTACTGCGACGAGAAATACGAGGAGTCCGACGGGGATCAGCTCTGAGCTGCCTCCCGGTGGGATCTCTGCTTGTCCTTGTCCTCGTAGAGCCTCTGATCCGCCGCCTCGATCCAGGAGGCGGGATCCGCGGCTTCCTGTGCGGAGGCGATTCCATAGGAAAGCGTCAGCGGATATTTCGCGTGAGCCTCGTCGTTGGCTTTCTGCAGCTTTTCGCGGATCGAGAGCCGCAGCCGCTCCATGTCCTCCCGGCTCCCCTCCGCAAGGATGAGGAATTCGTCCCCGCCGTAGCGGGCAATGACCGGCCGCCCCTTCATCGTCTCATTGGCGGCCGATTTCAGCACACCGGACACGCGGACGAGAGCGCTGTCTCCCTCGAGGTGGCCGTAGGTGTCATTGATTTTCTTGAAATAATTCAGGTCCATCATCATCAGGAACAGCCTCTCCCTCGGAGCCGTCCCGTCAAATTCCGCCCCCAGCACCTGCACGAGCTTCCTGCGGTTATTCAGTCCCGTCAGCGGATCGAGTGAAATCAGAAGGTCCATGGAATCAAGGTACAGCACCAGCGTCATCCAGACGAGCGCTCCGCACACAACCGGAATCCTCGGAAAATAGAACTGAACGATGCCGCCGGCGAGCGAAAAGACCGGCAGCACCGAAAAGGACAGAAACTTTTTCCTGTCAGCCGGATCCTTTTCCCGAAGCGTTCTCCTGACACACTGCGCGCTCACGAGAAGGATGTAAATATAGGCAAAAACCCAGGTGACGGCAAACAGCGGTCCCCGGTGGTAACGGTTCGGGGCTTCGGTCCAGAACAGGTAGTGTCCCGGGATATTCCCCATAAGCAGCGCGGCCTCGCAGTACACAAGGGCTGCGCCTGCAACGGCATGCTTCTTCAGCTTCAGCGTATCAATCCCGAGGAGTGTCTGGCCGAACATGTACCAGCAGTAGCACATCCCCACCGTCGAAAGGAAATAAATGAACTTGAGCGCGTCCGGGACGGCAGGCGGCACCGGCAATGCTGAAAACAGCAGCAGTGTCCAGATGGTGTCGGATGCCATGAAAACCATCTCCCCCAGAACCGCCGCGGTGAAAAACCTCTTGGACAGCGACCTGCCGATATCCCCCCATGTTCTCAGCAGCAGGATGCCGATCGTACCAAAGCATACGACGTTGATGATGAGATAGAAGGTTTTATAGTCGTAGATTGTCACAGCGTATTCTCCCCCGGTGTCCCTGAGAGCCTGCTCCCGCGCATCTTCCCGCTCTGTCTGCTGCCAGAGTGCGCTACAGGCGGTAATCCCTCACATAGCTGTGCGCGCCGTCTGCGGATGCGAACACGCGGATCTCGCAGTTGTGCGGCTTCGGCCGCCACATCAGCTGACTCTTCCTGTCGTCGAGGTATCCGCACAGCGCGCGCATGATTCCCCCATGACAGGTGACCAGGACGTTCTCGTAATCCTGCTGCTCCAGCTCCTTCAGGAATGAGACGCTCCGCTCCACCATGGACGAAACAGGTTCCACGGTCTTCGGCGCGGGAAGGAGCTCCGGCAGCAGCCAGTAGCTGATCATGCGGGGACCCAGGAGATAATACCGGTGCAGCTCGTACCGGCCGAAGTCCACCTCAATGATCCGCGGGTCGATGTGAAGCTCACTCTCCGGCACATTCCCGAGGATCTGTGCGGTCTTTCTCGCGCGGACAAGGGGGCTGGAGTACACCGCGTCGAAGCGGACGTCCCCGATCATCGCCCGCATGGCTTTCGCCTGCGCGATTCCGTTCTCGTTAAGAGGTGCGTCGGAGCGCCCCTGCATCAGCATATCCTTATTGTAGTCGGTTTGTCCATGTCTTGCGATCCAGATGTTCATGCTCACCTCAATATGCCTGCCTCATTATGCCTGCGCCGGCAGGCATCGATCCGGGCTTGAAAGAAGCCGCATCAGCGGCGCCTTTCAGGCCTGCGTCTCCTGCCACAGATCGTACCAGTCAAGGCACTGCTTCGTCCAGGCATCCCGCTTTTCCTCAATCTGCCTGCGCTCCAGGGCACTTTCCCTCTCATGCTGCTCCCACAGCGCGTCCTCGTCCGGAGCCATGGGATGCGGACTCTCAGCGGCCGCTGCCGTATCCGCCTGTGCGGATACAGGCTCAATGGAGGCAGTCTCCGGAAGTACAGGCTCCGTGGAGACAGGCCTTCCGGAATCCGCAGCCTCCGCCGGAAAGGCCTCGCGGAAGGCCTGCTCCGCCTTCTCCCGCTCCCCGCGGTTTAACCGGAACTGCCAGTCGCGCACGGACTCCTCCGTCGTTGGCCGGCGCAGCATCCCGGTCTCCTTCTTCGGGACGCTGCGAAGCCCCTCGATCAGGCGCTGCTCCTCGCTCCTTCTCGCAAGGGAGGTGTCCTCTCCGGCATCGACCCGGCGTCTCCGCTCCCGGTAGTTCTCATACCCCGCGGGGTAATACTGCACCTCGCGCGTCCCCGGCAGGAACAGAAGGAGTGAATCCGCGGTATGCGACAGGAAATACCGGTCATGCGACACGAACAGGATCGTGCCCTTATAATCGCGGAAAATGGACTCCAGCGTCTCTCTGGCAGGGATGTCCATGTTGTTCGTCGGCTCATCCAGAACGAGAAAATTCGGACGTCTTTCAAGGATTTCCGCAAGGACAAGCCTTGCCTTCTCTCCCCCGGAGAGGTCCCGCACCTTCGTCCTAAGACTGTCGCCGTGAAACAGAAACCCCGCGAGAATCCTGCGGATCTCCTTCCCCTCCAGAACGGGGAACTTTCCGTGAAACCAGTCGAAAACGCTCTCTTCGGAGTCAAGGGAGGCAGACATCTGGTCGAAATAGCCGATGTCGATGTTTTCGCCCGTTTTCAGCTTTCCCTTCCGCGGAGGCAGAAGCCCTGCCGCAGTCTTGACAAACGCGGACTTGCCGGTGCCGTTCGGGCCGAAGATGCCGATCTTCTGCCCCCGGCGGATCCGCAGGGACAGCTTCCGCAGGGTGTCGCTATACCCGATCTCCAGATCCTCGCACTCGAGGACGTTTTTGCTGCCGGTGCGCAGCGGTGCAATTTCTCCGCTGTGGAGCACGGCGTCATCCTGATCCGGCTTCTCCACGCGCTCCATGCGGTCCAGGATCTTCTGCCGCGACCTTGCGAAGGCGGCCTTGCGCGGCTTGTGTTTGAATTTCTCAATCAGGGCGTCCAGGCGCTGAATCTCCTGCTGCTGCGCTTCATACGCTTTCAGCTGCCGCTGCATGCGCCTTTGCTTCTCCTGCCGGTAGGCGGAATAGTTTCCCGCATAGCGCGTAAGCTTCCCGTTCTGCACCTCGTAGACAACCTCTGCCGTCTGGTCCAGGAAATACCGGTCGTGCGACACCATGACGACGGCATGCGGGTAGCTGCGGATCCTCTCCTCCAGCCACTCCGACGTCTCCACGTCCAGATGGTTCGTCGGCTCGTCCAGAACCAGCACCTCCGGAGACAGCAGAAAGAGACGGATGAGAAGGATCTTCACCTGCTCACCCCCGGAGAACTGACCCAGCTTCTTTGTCCTGTCCTCCAGATGAAAGCCAAGCTCCGTGAACATCCGGTCAAACTGCGCGCGGTATTCGCCGCGCTCCCGGCAGAAGCGTTCCTCCTCCGGAAACCGCTGCGCCAGCACCTCATCCGCCATCGCCTCCACCGTCTGCTGCGAATGCTCAACCGCCGTCTGCCCAAGCTCCGCCACCGTAAAGGAACGTGCGCGGAACAGCCCGGCATCCGGATGTTTCTCATCCGGGTCCAGGCTGTTCTCCCCCGTGATCACCGACAGGAGCGTGCTTTTGCCGGCGCCGTTTTTCCCGACGACGGCAATCTTCTCCGTTCCGCGGATTTCAAATGCAAAGTGATCCAGAACCACGTTCCCTCCGCGGGAGATGGTTCCGTCCCTGATTTCCAGCAGCATGGCAGTACCTGGTTTACCTTGTTCCCTGTACGAAAATATCGAGTACCCGGCATACTGCTGCCGGGCACTCGATATGAGACTGACCATTTCATGCGCCGATTCCGTAAACCGGTCAGACGCAGCACAAATTCCCCGGATTCTCTCCCCGGGTGCCGCCGGCCTCTTCCTTACGAACGGCTGTGCTGTGCGGACTTCGTGTCCTTATGGAACAGTGCGCCGCGGATGACGCCCTTCGGATCCGTGACAAGCAGACGCACTACCCAGATGATCAGGCCGAGCGCGACAACCGCAAGGCCAAGGAACGTATCGTTCAGCAGGTCCTCCGGAGCCGGTGTGAAGTACGCCGCGTGAAGCTCGCCGTACTCGAAGATGGCGTCCACAAACCACATGATGGAAGCACCCCAGTACAGCCAGCACAGAATGCCTGTCTTCATCTCGTCCTTCGGCATGCCCTTATACCAGACTGCCGTGCTGATCACCGCTGCAAAAACCGTGATGAGCAATGTCATTTCGCCGTGCCCTCCGTCTGAAGCTCAGCCGCCTCGTTCTCGCGGCGCGCCATGGAATCCGCAACAACGCACATCACGCCCCATACCGCCGTGACAAGGACAGCCATCGTCACACCGACCGTCGACATCTCGTGCAGCATGACCGCGGTGTCCGCTAGATCGCTCGCCGCCGTCAGGAACGGGAACCACGGCACAACCTCCCCGTGCCACAGATGCTCGAACGCCAGCAGCACGGCTCCGCCGGCCAGAAGACGGTTCAGCCAGTGCAGCTTCCTCGAGAACGGAATCTTCACCGCAATGGAAGAATCCTCCCTCTTCCGGGCCGGAGCCTTCTGCTCCTTCGCCTCCTCAGCCTTTGTTACAAGGCTCGTAACTACCGCTTCCGCGGTCGGTACCAGAAAACATGCCATCGCAATGCTCCTCCTGCATTCATGAGATTCAGAATTAATACTGCCTTATCATATCACATCCATCCCACGGCTCACAGCAAAATTCCGGGGCATATCACCTTTTCGGGATTTATTTCAGGCCCCTTCAATTTTGCCGCTGCATCATTATCAAGGTCTCAACACCGCTCGTCCAGGGGAACTGATCCAGGCAGGTCGCGCGGACGGGGCGGTAGCCGGCGGCAAGGAATGCGGGCAGGTCCCTGGCAAGGCTCGTCGGCTTGCAGGAGATGTAGAGGATGTACGATACGCCGTACGCGAGGATCTTCGGGAGAGCCTTCGGATGGACTCCGTCCCTTGGCGGGTCTAAGATGATGAGGTCGGGCTTCTCCTGCACGGTGTCCAGCACCTTCAGGACGTCACCCGCGAGGAACTCACAGTTCGCGATGCCGTTGCGGACCGCGTTCTGCTTCGCCGCCTCGACGGCCTCCTCCACGATCTCGACGCCGACAACCTTCGACGCGGAGGGCGCCACGAGCTGGGATATGGTGCCGGTTCCGCAGTAAAGGTCGAAGACGACCGGCTTCTTTGTCATTTCCCCGGTTCCGGCGATGTAATCCCGCGCGATCGTATACAGCAGTTCCGCTCCGTAGCTGTTCGTCTGGAAGAACGAGAACGGCGTCACGAGGAACTTAAGGCCCAGGATCTGCTCCTCGAAGTAAGCCCTCCCGTAAAGCGTCTGCGTGCCCTGGTCCTCGATGATATCCGCCGCGGAGTCATTGACCGTGTGAAGGATACCGGTAATATTTCCGTCGAGCTTCAGGCCCAGCAGGCAGTCCGTGAAGGCGTGGAGAAGCTCCTCCTCACTGCCGGTGAAGGCATTCATTGTATCCTTCCTGTCTCCGGCGGCCTGCTCCGCATGTCCGGCTGCCTTCTCACGGTCCCGCAGGATGCTGACTGTTTCCGGATTCTCGCAATAGAACTCTTCCGTATGGGATGTCGTCACGAGGTCTATAAGGATTTCCCCGGTGTGAGCGCCCTTGCGGACGAGGAGGTGTCTGAGATACCCGTCGTGCCGCACACGGTGAAAATAGGGGATCTGCCTCTTTGCGAAGAAGTCACACGCCGCGCGCACGATCGCCCGGTAATCGCCGTCCACGATGGCGCAGCATGACGCATCCGCGAGGTCGTAGAAGCTTCCGCGCCGGTGCATGCCCAGGGTGAGCGGCCCGCCCTTGCACGAATCCCCGAACGTGAATTCCATCTTGTTGCGATAGCCTTCTGTGACAGGGCTTGCATGGGCAGGTTCCCAGAAGGAATCCACGCTGTCCGTTTCCGTCCCGCTCCCGTCAATTGCCTGCTGGAGGAGTCCCTTTACCTGCTCCTCCTTTATATGCAGCTCCCGCTCGTAAGGAAGCGTCAGGTACAGGCAGCCCCCGCACCTGCCAAAGACCGGACAGGGCGATTCCCGCTCATCCGGCGCCTTCTCCAGCACGCGAAGGAGCAGGCCCTCTCCCTGACCGTTCCGCTTCTTCGTAAGCTTTGCCTCGACTATCTGTCCCGGCAGGGCGTTCTTCACCATAAAGCTCTGCCCGTCCTGTGTTTCCACGATGCCCTTATTGGGAAACCGGATCCCGGTTACCCTTCCGGTAAAAATCTCGCCTTTTTTCATATCGTTTTCCCTGATCGGGCAGGGGGATTTCATCCACCCCCTGCCCGATGCCGCTGTGCCGCCTGCATCTCACACGCTTTCCGTGTTCGATGTTCGCGGTCGCCGCCTTCGATCGAGTAGGAGGATTTCATCCCCTACTCGATTTTCGCACCTGCGAACAGCTCGAAGCACAGCTTCTCGCTGTTCTTGCGGGCCTCTAATGTCCGCTCGTGCAAGCACGGAAAACCGGCGGCGCGGACATACTGCTCCCGCACCGCCGGTTCTCATTCATTCAATGTCAATGTGTGTCTGTCCCGGTCAGGATTTATTCCTCACCCTCGGGATCATCGATACCGGCGTCCTTCTCCAGGTCGTCATAGTTATCGTCATAGACATCCTCGTCATCGTAGTCCTCGTAATAATCCGGCTGCAGGAAACGGTATACCACATAGGCAATGACCGCAGCGACTGCCACAATTCCAATCACGGCGAAGACAACAACCAGCGTATTGGAATCCTTCTTCTCCTTCTGCGCCGCCGTTACCCTCTTCAGCTCGTCCAGAACATCGTTGATCTTCCTATCCATAGCTACCTCCTGTGATCGGCAGGGCCCTCCGTCCTGCCTGGCCTGTGCACTTCGAATGAATTAACTATAACATGATCCCGGCTGTTTTTCAGCCGTCGAGTTTCTCAAGTCTTGCAAAGGCAGCGTACATGATCTTTGTCCCCGCTTCATCGAAGCTGACCTTCACCTTGTAGTCCTTCGGTCCCTTCTCGATGGACTCCACGACGCCGTCTCCGTACTTGATATGCCGCACGCGGTCTCCGACTGTATAGTCCGGCGCAGAGCCGGCAGGCATTCCCTTCGTGAGCCCCGCAAGACCCGCCTTTGCGATATAGGGCTTTTTGTCCGCGCTGGTATGGGGCGGCGTATACGAAGCCTTCAGACGGGTGTCGGGGGCCTTCCTGCCGCCGTTTCGTTCCGACATGCCGGGATAGCTCGTGGAGCCGTAGCCGGTCCCGGTGTAAGCGGAATTTCCGCTGCCATGGTATGTCCTGCCGGCAGTGCTCTCCTTCCCCCGGGAGACATACCGGGATCTTCCGCCGTAAGGCCTGCCATAGTCGTAGGAGTCAGATGAGGCCCTGCCGGAGCCGAAGGAGGCAAATCCCCCGTCCGGATCCGCGAACGGCATCTCATCCTCCCCGTCCTCTCCATAGCTGCCGCCGTTCTGCCGGGGTGATTCGTCGAGGAGCTTCTCCGGGATTTCCAGGACGAACCGGCTGACAGCGTTGTACTGCACCTCGCCGCGGATCATCCGCGCCCTCGCGCACGTCAGCGTGAGGTCCTGCTTCGCCCTCGTGATGCCGACGTAGCAAAGGCGCCGCTCCTCCTCAATCGCGTCCGGGTCGTCGGAGTTGATGGACAGGTATCCGGGGAATATGCCGTCCTCCATGCCCGCGAGATACACATAGGGAAACTCAAGGCCCTTGGCGGAATGCAGCGTCATGAGAAGGACGCGGGGCGTGCTCTCGTCGACCTGGTCGATGTCCGCGACCAGCGAGACCTCCTCAAGGAACCCGGACAGGGAGGTGCCTCCTTCCTCCTCGTTTTCCAGCGCTTCCTCCTCGTAGGAAGCAGCCTTGGAGATCAGCTCGTCCACATTCGCAATGCGGTCCTCGCCGTTTTCGTCGTCATATTCGCGCAGGTAATTCTCGTAGTCCGTGAGCTTCACGACCTGCTTGATGAGGTCTTCGACGCTGTTTTCGGCCGCGAAGGCGCGCAGCGTATGGATGAGCTCGACGAACGGCTTTAAGTGTGACCTGGCCCTTCCGATCTCCGGAATCCGGTCCATCTGCTCCAGCGCGTCGAAAAAGCTTACATTCTCCTCCTGTGCAAACTGCAGGATGCGGTCCTGCGTCGTCCTGCCGATGCCGCGCTTCGGGACGTTCAGGATGCGAAGCGTGTTGATATCATCACGCGCGTTATTGATCGTCCGGAGGTAGCTCAGGATGTCGCGGACCTCCATGCGGTCGTAGAAGTTGTGCCCGCCGACGATGTTGTAGGGGATGGAGTTCTGCACCAGCTGGTCCTCGATCAGCCGCGACTGGGCGTTCGTCCGGTACAAAACCGCGAAATCGCCGTAATTCAGCCGGTGGTCCTCCTTAAGGTGCCGGTCGATATCCTGCGCGATGAACGAGGCCTCCTCCGTACCGGTGTTGAACTGACGCAGATGGATTCTGTTCCCGCTTCCGTGGTCCGTCCACAGCTTCTTGTCCTTGCGTCCGGAATTGTGGGAGATCACGGCGTTCGCCGCGTCGAGGATGTTCTGGGTCGAGCGGTAGTTCTGCTCGAGCTTCACGACAAGCGCATCCTTATACACCTTCTCGAAGTCCAGGATGTTGCGGATGTCGGCGCCGCGGAATTTATAGATACTCTGGTCATCGTCTCCGACAACGCACAGGTTCCGGTACTTCGCCGCCAGCATGCGCACGATCTCGAACTGGGCCGCGTTTGTGTCCTGGTACTCGTCGACCATGATATAGCGGAACCGTTCCTGGTAACCCTCCAGGATTTCCTCATGCGCCTGAAACAGCTCGACCGTCTTCATCAGCAGGTCGTCGAAGTCAAGCGCGTTGTTGCCGGCGAGCGCCTTCTGGTACTCCTCATAGACCTCGCCGATCTTCTGCTCATAGAAATCCTGCCGGTGCGTCTCCTGATAGATGTGGGGTGTCTGCAGCTCGTTCTTCGCCTGCGAGATGGCTGCCAGGATGGAGCGCTCGCGCATCTGCTTCGTGTCGATGTTCATCCGCGCGCAGATCTGGCGGATAAGCGCCTTCTGGTCATCGGTGTCATAGATGGTGAACGCGGAGTCGTAGCCGATCCGGTCGATATGGCGGCGCAGGATCCGCACGCACATGGAGTGGAATGTCGAGATCCACACGGATTCCGAGCCGAAGCCGATCAGCCTGTCCACGCGCTCGCGCATCTCACCCGCCGCCTTGTTCGTAAACGTGATGGCGAGGATATTCCAGGGATTGACGCCTTCCTCCTCCATGAGATAGGCGATGCGGTGCGTGATGACACGTGTCTTGCCGGATCCCGCCCCCGCGAGGATAAGGACAGGTCCCGCAGTGTGGAATACCGCCTCCTGCTGCTGATTGTTTAAGGTATCGTATATACTCATGCTTTATATTCCATATGCCTGCGCCGGCAGGCATCCATCACGGGAAATCCGCGGATGCGGTTTCCCGTGTATGATCACAGGTCGGATGCCGCAGGCAGCTTTCTGCCCTTTTCCGCGGCTGCTTTTCGCTTTAGCTCCCGCGCGTTTTCGAGGACAGCGTCCGTCACCTCGCTCGTGCCGAGCATCCTGCCGAGCTCACGCACGGAATCCCCGTCCTCCAGGCGTTTGATATGGGTCTGGGTTGTCTGCCCGTCCGTCGTCTTGCGGATGAGGTAATGACTGTCCTCCATGGCCGCGATCTGCGGCAGGTGGGTGATGCACAGGATCTGGTGCGTGCCCGCAAGGCGTCCCATCTTCGTGGCGACCTTCCAGGCGGTCTGTCCGCTGATGCCGGAATCGATCTCATCGAAGATGAACGTGTGGATGTCATCCTTGCCCGCAAAGACTGTCTTCAGACCCAGCATGATGCGGGACAGCTCGCCGCCGGACGCGACCTTGTCGAGCGGACGCGGCGCTTCGCCGGGATTCATGGAAATATAGAATGTCACATCGTCGTATCCTGCTGCCGAGAGGTTCTCCTCGCCGGAGGCAAACTCGACGTGGAAATCGACCTGGTTGAAATTGAGGTCCAGCAGCTCCTTCGTAAGAAGCCGGGCAAGTCCGGATGCCGCTTCCCGGCGAAGCTTTGACAGTTCTCCGCACAGGCCAAGGAGCTGCTCCTTCTGTGCCTGCAGGTCCTTCTTAAGCTTCTGCCTCGAGGCATCGTAGTTTTCGAGCTCCTCCAGGCGCTGCTGCTTCTTCTGACCGGCTTCCAGAATGGCCCCGATCGTCGGGCCGTACTTGTCCTTCAGGCGGTTGATCGTGTTCAGCCGCTCTTCTGTCTGCTGAAAATGCTGCGGATCGAACGAGAGGCTGTCGACGTAGTCAGACAGGGATCTGCCGAATTCAGACAGAAGCGAGTCGATGTCCGACAGCTGGCCTGCAAGGCTGTCAAGGTTTTCGTCGAGCCCGTTCACCGCGTTGAGATCCCTTAAGGCCCGCTCAATCTGCCCGGCCGCGGATTCCTCTTCCTCGCTGCCAAGGCTCCCCGCTGCCGATACCGCCTCCGAAATCCTGCGGAAGTTGGACAGGCGGCGGTATTCCTTCTCCAGCTCGTCGTCCTCGCCCTTTTTCAGCCGGGCTTCCTCAATCTCCTTCACCTCGTAGGCGAGAAGGTCTGCCTCCCGCGCGCGCTGTGCGGTATCGAGGTCATCCGTCTCCCACCGGTGCTTCAGGTCCTGATAGCGTGCACAGGACTCGCGCACCTTTGCACGCAGCTCTTCGTCCTGCTCTCCCGCGAACGAGTCCACAAGGGACAGCTGTGCCTTCTTCTGCAGGAGCGCGCCGTTCTCACGCTGCCCGTAAACGTCGATGAGGAGCCGCGAGATGTCCCTCAGCTGCGTGAGCGTCACTGTCTCTCCGTTAATCGTGCACTGCGATCTTCCGGGGTAGATTTTGCGCTTTACAAGGATGGTGCCATCCTCCGGGACCGGCAGGTCCATTTCCGTAAGCCTTCGCTTCTGCGTCTCATTGTCGAGGCCGAAGATCAGCTCCACGAGGGCGTATTCCTCGCCCGTCCGGATGAGGCCCTTGTCCGCCTTCGCCCCGAGGGCAAGGTTCACGGAGCCGATGATGATGGATTTGCCGGCACCCGTTTCACCGGTCAGGATATTGAGGCCATCCGTGAAATCCACCTGCTCCTCGCGGATCAGGGCGAGGTTTTTCACATGCAAGCTCAGCAGCATTTCAACTCCTATTTGCGAACCAGTTCATGAATCTTCGCGATCAGCTCCGCCGTCTCATCCGCCGAACGGACCGCCGCCATCACCGTATCGTCGCCCGCGATGCATCCCACAATCTCCGGGAATTTCAGCGCATCGAGGGCCGCTGCGACCGCCATGGCCATGCCGGAAACGGTCTTGACGACGAGAATGTTCTGGGCCTGTTCGAGCGTCAGCAGGCCGTCACGCATGACGCGGATATATTTGTCCGTCATCTCGGACAGCTCCGTCTCGGGTACGGCGTAATGCTGACGCCCGGACGGGCCGCGCCGCTTCACGAGCCGCAGCGCGCGGATATCTCTCGACACGGTTGCCTGTGTCACCTGAAAGCCTTCTTCCTGCAGGGCGGCGGCCAGCTCGCCCTGGGTCTCGATCTCCTTCGCCGAGACGATCTGCAGGATTTTTTCCATGCGGTTTTTTCTGGAAGCCATGCGGCACCTCCTTTAAACATGAAACAGAATTCCCCTCACGCCAGCTTCCGGTGCAGCGTTTCCAGGAACGACCGCTGCCGGAGCTTGATGAGCCTTGTCGTGATGCCGGCACGCCGGATCACCATCCGGTCGCCGGTTCGCAGTGCGACGTTCTGCGTTCCGTCGAAGTCTGCCTCCGCCATGAGGAACGAATCCCTCGAGGTATGACCGATTTCAATGGTGATGAAATCATCAGCGGAGAAGATGATAGAGCGGTTATTCAGAGTGTGCGGACAGATCGGCGTGAGGAGGATCATCCGGGCACCGGGCTCGACAATGGGCCCCCCTGCCGACAGGTTGTACGCGGTCGAACCCGTCGGCGTGGAAACAATAATGCCGTCGGCGTTGAACGAATTGAGGAACAGGCCGTTGACGTAGACGTCGTAGTTGAGGATTCGTAAGGGACCGGTTCTGGCGAACACGACGTCGTTCAGTGCGTAATGGGGCATGTCCCTGCCGGGATGCCCCGGATCGGCCGCACCGCCGCCCCGTTCCACGTGTCCCTCCAGCATCATGCGTTCCTCGATGCCGCAGGTACCCTCCATAAGCTGCAGGAGGGCCTGCTGCCAGCCGCTTTTTTCTATTTCCGCAAGGTAACCGACCGTCCCGAGATTGATGCCAAGCAGAGGCAGCTGCCTCGATCTGGTGTCCGCCGCGGCCTGCAGCACTGTGCCGTCTCCGCCGAGAACCAGGACACACTCCGCGTCGGCAGGGCATTCCCCGCCGCACGCAAACGTCCCCCCGTGATCGGAGATAAAGCCGGCGACCTCCTTTGTGAACGTAAGGTCCGGATCCTTGATGCTGTTGGTCACACCATAGAAATGTTTCATAGGCTTTCCGCCGCGGCAAACGCGGCATGCGACTGCTTCACGAGTCCTGTGATGTCCGCGTCCGTAAAGCTGCGGGCAGCGGGAGCATCCTGCGGCAGGCTGCCTCCCCCGGGGCGCGTCTCCCGTGCCGGTGTCTGCGGGTATGCGGTCTGCCCGCTTCCGGTCTGCGCGGGCTTTCGCAGGTACATCAGGTACTCGATGTTGCCCTCCGGTCCGCGGATCGGGGAATAGTCGAGTCCGAGGATTTCAAAGCCGTTCTCTTCGGCATACCCGAGCGCGCTGCGGATGACGTCCTCATGCACTGCGGGATCCCGCACGACGCCCTTTTTGCCGACCTTCTCCCTCCCCGCTTCAAACTGAGGCTTCACAAGGCAGACCATCTGCGAACCGGGAAGCAGGATTTCAAAGGCGGCGGGCAGGATTTTCGACAGGGAGATGAACGAGACATCGCAGGAAGCGAATTCCGGAATCCTGACATCCTGAAGATCTGCGCGCTTCAGGTAGCGGAAATTCGTTTTTTCCATGCATCTGACATGCTCCGTATCCCGGCGGAGCTTCCAGTCGAGCTGTCCGTAGCCCACGTCGATGGAGTAGACGTACGAGGCGCCGTTCTGCAGCATGCAGTCCGTAAAGCCGCCCGTCGAGGCACCGATGTCCATGCAGACCTTCCCGTGAAGGTCAATGGGGAAAACCTTCAGCGCCTTCTCGAGCTTGAGGCCGCCCCGGCTGACATACGGGAGCACGCTCCCCCGGACCTCGATGGAGGCACGCTCCGGGTCAAACGTCTGGCCGGGCTTGTCCTCCTTCTGTCCGTTGACATAGACAATGCCGGACATCAGCATGATCTTCGCTTTTTCGCGGGAGGGGGCGTAGCCTCCCTCCGTCAGCAGTACGTCGAGTCGCTTCTTCATCTGCTCCGAACCATTCGCCGGCAAATCACCGGGAATCACTCCATGGAACAATCCAGGGAATCCAGGATGCGCTTCGTGATGGACGCCGCGTCGATCCCAACCTCTTTCTTGAGAATGTCACAGTTTCCCTGACCGACGAAACGGTCGGGAATGGCAATTCTTAAAACCTGCTGTCCCGGGTGGTGCTCCGCAACCCAGGCTTCCACATGCTCCCCGAAGCCGCCGGATGCGACGTTCTCCTCCATTGTGACGAGCAGGCGGTGCTGCGGCAGCTGCCTCTCCAGCATTTCCGTGTCAAAGGGGTGCACAAACCGTGCGTTGACCAGCGTTGCGCGGATGCCGTGCTGCTCCAGGCTTTCGCGGACAGTGACGCCCGTCTCCACCATGGAACCGACTGCAAACAGCAGCACGTCCTGTCCCTGGTAAATAAGCTCGGATTTGCCCAGCTCCACCGGTGCGCGGAATTCCTCGAGCCCCTCGTAGGCGGCACCCCGCGGATAGCGGATGCTGATGGGATGGCCGTATTTTAACCCGAACTTGATGAGGTCCGAGACACCCCATTTGTTCTTTGGCGCCGCGACGACCATGTTGGGAATGGATGACAGATACGACAGATCCAGGATACCCTGGTGCGTCTCGCCGTCCGCCCCGACGAGTCCCGCGCGGTCAATGCAGAACACGACCGGCAGGTCCTGCAGGCAGACGTCGGACGATATCTCATCGTACGCCCTCTGCAGGAACGTCGAGTAAATGGCGACGACCGGTTTCAGCCCGCCTGCCGCCAGTCCCGCAGCAAACGACACGGCATGCTCCTCCGCAATGCCGACATCGTAGAAGCGGTTCGGGAAAATATTGCGGAACCTCCGCAGGCCGACACCGTCCGCCATGGCGGCGGTGATGGCCACCACCTTCGGGTCGCGCTGCGCCATCTTGATCATGACGGTCGAGAATACGTCCGTTGAGGAGACACGGGACGATTTCTTGGGAAGACCGGTCGCGATGTCAAACGGCACGGTTCCGTGGAACCTCGCGGGATGCTTCTCCGCGGGGAGATACCCCTCGCCCTTCTTCGTAATGCAGTGGACGACGACAGCCTTGCGGATCCGCTTCGCGTCGTGGATGGCGCGGCGCACCTCCTCGACGTTGTTGCCGTCGACCGGTCCCAGATAGGTGATGCCCAGCTCCTCGAACAGCATGCCCGGGACAAACAGGGATTTCACGATGTTCTTGGCACGGCGGATGCGCTGCACCGCTTCCGGGTTCGAGTCCTTCATGGAGTTGAAGATCCGGTCGCGCAGGTCGAGATATTTGTTTGACGAGCGGATGTCGTTCAGGTAGCCGCTCATGCCGCCGACGCTCTCCGAGATGGAGCGGTTATTGTCATTGAGGACGATGATGAAGTTCGAGGAGAGGCGCGACGCGTTGTCGAGCGCCTCGTAGGCAAGGCCGCCGGTCAGTGCTCCGTCCCCGATGACGGAGACAATCGTGCGTTTCTCGCCGAGTGTATCTCTCGCGTGGACATAGCCGAGTCCCACCGAGATGGAATTGCTGGCGTGTCCCGTGTCGAAGCTGTCCGTGTCCGACTCCCTCCTGCGGGGGAATCCGGCAAGGCCCTGGTACTGGCGAAGCGTATCGAACTGGTCCTTGCGTCCCGTCAGGATCTTGTGAGTATAGGACTGGTGCCCCACGTCCCAGATGATCCGGTCATTCGGCAGATTCAGCGCCAGGTGCAGCCCCATCGTCAGCTCGACCGCGCCGAGGTTTGACGCGAGATGTCCGCCCGTGACACTGACCTTCTCGATCAGGAATTCACGGATCTCGGCTGCAAGCTCCCGGTACTGCTCGGGCGGGATTTTCCTGATATCCCCCGTTTTATTGATTTTATCCAGCAGAACGCCCATGTTTTCCCCCCTCCGGGCGGGCCCTTACCGGGTCCTCGTTACCAGCATTTCCAGTACATCCCGCAGGAAATCATCGGAGACAGACAGCGAATCGAAAAGCTTCAGGGATTCGTCCGTCAGCTTCCGTACCTGCTCCCGGGATGCGTCCAGTCCGTGCATGGATACATAGGTCACCTTTCCCTCCTGTGCATCCTTGCCGACGGACTTGCCAAGCTCCTTCGCGTTTCCGGTGACATCGAGGATATCGTCCTCGATCTGGAACGCGAGGCCGATGTTCTGCGCAATCGCGTGAAGGCTGCGGACGTCGCTTTCGGGAGCACCGCCGAGAACCGCGCCGATGACAAGTCCCGAGTCGATGAGGGCAGCGGTCTTGTTCCGGTGAATATACAGAAGCGTCTCCTCGTCCACGGACGACGGGTCCCGGTCGGTCTGCAGGTCGGCACACTGGCCGCCCACCATGCCGTAGATACCGGCGTTTTTCGCAAGCAGCTCCAGTGCGGCCGTAACGCGCAGCGTCTCCTCCCGGTCCTTCGCTTCCCGCAGTGCCTTCAGTGCGGTCTCGTAGGCGTAATTGAGCAGACCGTCGCCCGCGATCACGGCCATGTCATCGCCGTAGACCGCCCACGTCGTCTTCCGGCCGCGACGGTACTGGTCATTGTCGAGAGCGGGCAAATCGTCGTGCACGAGCGAGTACGTGTGGATCATCTCGAGCGCCGCCATAAACGGCTCCCTGAGCTGCGCCCGCACGCCGTACATGCGGGACACCTCCCGGATGAAAAGCGGCCGGAGGCGTTTTCCTCCCGCTTCCACGGAATAGTTCATAGCCTCAATCACACGCTCTGCGTATCCCTCCTCCTTCGGAAGGAATGCGCGGATCACATCCTCAGTCTCCTGCTGCCGGTGCGCCAGCTCCTTTTTGAATTCTGCTTCATTCGAAATCATTGAGGCTCCATTCTGCGTTCATCTTCTGCACCTTTTTCTCCACGCGGTCAATCTTGTCATTGCAGAGCTTCAGGAGCCTGACTCCCTTCTCGTAGTCCGCAAACGAATCCTCGAGAGAGATTCCCTCCTGCTCCATGTGTGCGATGAGCTCGCGAAGCGAAGCGAACGCCTCCTCGACGCTCATGTCTTCGTCCGGATTTTCCTGTGTATTTTCCTGAATCTTATCCTTCGCCATAGTTCCTCCGGCGGACGGCTGTGTCCGCGCCTGCGGCTTTCATGCATCTGCTTGTGTATTCTGTAAGACATAAGGGTCAAAAGTACCAAATCGGCAACGGGCAAGCCCGTAAGAGCGAGCTCGTAAGGGCTTGCCCGAAAGGCGATTTGGACTTGGGACCCGC
>ONEK01000005.1 GCA_900316855.1 uncultured Lachnospiraceae bacterium
AATTCCGCTTCCAAATCGCCCAGTGCCAAAAGAGGCTTTATCACAGGTGGCATAAAGCTTTGAACCGTTTTATAGGTTCACACCTATGCCAGAAGAGTCGTAAAATTGTGCAATTCATAATGATGCCGGTTCTTTATCTTCTGACGTCTGCTTCACGCCTCTGCTGCCGCCGCTGCCTGCTTCTTCTCCTCGGCGCGCTTTAAAACCTCCTCGGCGTCGCGGATCTGACGTGCCTCTTCCTCCTTGGCGCGCTTTGCGTTGATCGCTTTGGCGTCTGCGACAATGTCTCCGCAGTTCTCCTTCAGAACCGTCGCGTCCTTTACGACCTGATCGCGGCAGCGAAGCACGCCTGCGGTGATATGCGTATACGCGGACTTGGCATCCTTACTGGAGAGCAGCTTCACACCCGCTGTCCCGAGAAGAAATCCATAGGTAATCATTCTGACTGTTTTCCATGCACTCATGTTGTCTAACCTCCTCTTGTCCTGCGGCATGACGGGGCATCCTGCTGCCGCAATGAAACAGCAGAACGCGGCACGCCTATTAGTTTATGTTCACTAATAGAGTGTGGCACAAATGTATTAGTTCAGTGAAACGAATTTTGCGGTGCCGCGGTCCGCGTCCTCCAAGGCACCGCGGGGGCAGACGTCATTCGTCCGGCGCGGTAATGCCCGGATTCCGATGCCGCAAAAGCCGGCAGGTCACGGCTGATTGAATCAGCGCGCGGCCTGCCGGCTGCTGTATCTGCAGGATCTTTTGCGGAGGGGCTATGAAGCGCGTCCGGTCCTTTCTCCGGAAGCTCCCTCCTGCGGTGCAGGATTATTCCGTGAGCCGGAAATGTCCGACCTGCTGCTTCATCCGGGATGCCCTGGTGGCAAGCTCCTGCGAGGTTGCGGCGCTCTGCTCGGACGTTGCGGAATTCGTCTGGATGACGGCGGAAATCTGATCGAGTCCGACGTTCACCTGGGAGACGCTCTCCGACTGCTCCCTGGAATCCGAGGAGATATCGGTGATGATGTTCTGTACGCCATAGGTATCCTGTGAAGCGGTCTTCATCGCGTCCATCGCCTGCTGCGTGATCTCAACGCCGCGGTCGACCGCGTCCTTGGACTCGTTGATGAGCTCTTCCGTATCCCTGGCGGCTTCCGCGGAGCGCTTCGCAAGATTCCCGACCTCGTCCGCGACGACGGCGAAGCCCTTGCCGGCGGTGCCGGCACGCGCCGCCTCAATGGAAGCGTTCAGGGACAGAATATTCGTCTGGAACGCAATGTCGTTGATGGTCTTGATGATGCTGCTGATCTTTTCCGAGCGCTCCTGGATCTGCCGCATTGCCTCCACGAGCTCCTCCATCCTGCTGTTAGAGACCTCCACCGCGGAGCCCGCGGACTTCGAAAGCTCCGTCGCCTTCTGGGAGCGGTCCGCGTTGTCCCGGATCTTGACGGTAATGTCATTCATATGCTTTGCGAGGTCATCGATGGTGCCCGCCTGCTCGGTTGTCCCCTGCGCCAGGTTCTGCGCCGCGCTGCTGACCTGATCCGCACCGCTGTCCACGCCGGAAGCGGATTCGTAGATATCCCTGAGCGTGAGACTGAGGTTCTTCACCAGATTGTCATAGTTCACCTTCAGGTCGCGGAACTGGCCCGCGTATTCGCCCTGCAGGCGGTAGGTGAGATTCCCCTGCGCCACCTCGGACATGGCTCTCGAGAGCTCATCGATATAGCCCTGGTAGCCTTTGAGCTGGTCGATGGTCCTGCGGAACGCGTCGGCGAGGAAACCAACCTCGTTATTGCTCTTGAGATCCAGGCTGACATTAAACGAGCCGTTTGCAATGCCGTCCGCCGCGGTGGTCAGCTTATGAACGGGCCTCGTGATCAGGTTGTGCAGGATGAAGGCCAGTATGAGGGAAATCGCCGCTACCATGATCGCCATCAATATGTAGCAGATATTCCGGAAACGGTAGAAGTCCCTGAGAACCGTCGCCTTGTCCACAACGGAAATCAGTGTCCAGGTCAGACCCGGAATGGTCTGGCACGCGACGGTGTACGTCTTGCCGTCCGACCCCTTCACATCGACGGGATCCTGGCTGCCTGCCTTCGCCGCCTGCGCAATCTCGGTAAGGAATGCATCATCCGTATGGTCGCTGACATTCTGGCCGTTGAGACTTCCATCCTTATAGGAAAGAATGACGTCGCCGTCCAGCAGCATGCTGGAGCCGGTTTTTAAAGGCTGATAGCCGGAGACGTCCTTCACGATGCTGTCGAGTGTGAAGTCGCAGGAAGCCGCCCCCTGCCTGCCGTCTGAGAGCACGAGTCTTCGGGAGAATGAAACAACGAGATTTCCCGTCTCGGAATCCACATAGGGAGCACCGCTCACGAACTCATCTGAATCTTTACCTGCCTTGAACCAGTCACGCTCCGCGGGCACGTAATCCGCGTCCGGCTTCCAGTGTGTCCCGTCGAAATACGCTCCGTCCGAGGTGCCGCCGTAAATTCCAGTCGGAATATAGGCCAGAATGTCATCCGTTCCTTCCATGGCTGTGGATATCTGTTCGTCGTCCGTGAACGTTTCCTTCGAGATCAGGTCGAGCCTGCCCGCCACCTTGGACAGCACCCTGTCGATTTCCATGCCGATCGCGCGGGCGTTGGAATCCGTTTCCTCCTGCAGCCCGTATTCCGCCTCCCGCTCAATGATCTTCTGCGCGTTCAGCGACAGAAACAGAATCGAGAAGATAATGGCAATCGCAATGATGGGTACGATCACCATCAGGACCTGATTGACGATGGACTTCTGTTTTCCAGTTCCTGCAGTCTTACTTTCATAGGTGTGCGTCGTGTTTCTTCTGTTTTGGTATTTTTACCCTTCTTCATATACTCCTGCCCTCTTTCCTGCTCCTGTCTCCGTCCTGCCTTTTAATGCCGGACAGCGGAAGAATTCCTGTGAATGAATTTCCCACAGCCTTCTTCCGCGGCCTTGTTTGCCGTACAAAAAAAGACGCAGAACCCCGTATGAGAGTCCCCCGTCTTTGGAAGCTTTACTATTTTATGCGCAGAATATGTTTCTTCTGAGCAGTAAAATCATATCAGCTGGCGGTTTTTGCGTTAATAGATCTTTTTTATAATTTTTCATAAATCTTTATGCCCTTCTTTGTCACTATTTTTTGCGTCTGTTTGTGACTGCCGTGATTTTCAGTGCTGTATAATGAGTGCATCAGGGTCGCAGGACCCGTGACACAGATCAACGCACATTGCGCCGGAAGGAGAACTGACATGGACAAGTATGTATGTAAGGTTTGCGGTTATGTTTACGATCCCGAGAAGGGCGACCCGGATAACGGCATCGCACCCGGAACCGCCTTCGCGGATCTGCCAGACGACTGGGTATGCCCGCTCTGCGGCGTTCCGAAGTCCGAGTTCGAGAAGCAGGCTTAAAGCAGGACATGCCTCTAATGTCCGCTCGGGCAGGCACGGCGTGCATAGAAGCCCTGTTACTACAAACGGCCGGGCAGGAGAATGGTATCTCCTGTCCGGTCATTTTTGTTCGTGTATGCAGCATGGTCCGCAGCTAGAGACGAAATCATTCCGGCTTAGTAACAAAGTCAGGCAGAAGGAAATGTCCCGGCCTTCGTCTTCCTCCCTGCCGCAGGCACCGTCAGCCTGTCGATGCTGAAGCCGCATTCATAAGCCTTATCGTAGCAGCTCATGCAGCGCCTGTACCTGGAAAACGTGCACTGCGCATACTGCGGATCGCCGTAAACCTGCCAGAAGCCGGACAGCTTCGGGTGCTTCCCGCGGTCACGGATATACCCCTCCACATCCTCGGCGGGATACCCCAGGAACAGTCCGATCTCGTGCGGGAATTCTCCCGGCGCTTCCCTCAGTTTCCGGATCATCCGGATAACACAGCTGCCCGCGTCCTCCGGATGATACCCCCGCTCCTTCAGGATTTCACGCGCCCGTTCATCCCGCAGGTCCTCCTGTAGGCGGTTCGGTCTATAAATATAGATCAGGGTGTGTGTCCCGGTCTGCCCGAGGGGGATTGCGCGCAGACCCTTGCGCACGAAGATTGCGTTCATCTCACGCAGATCCCTGCGGACCGCTTCCCGGTCGGTACAGCAGATGCTGAACAGATTGGCGGTTTTCAGCCCGGCAAGAACCGGCGAACAGTTTTCGATCAGTGCTTCTTCCGGCATGGCTCAGGATTCCTACGCAAGGGCTTCCCCGAGTGCCTTACACTCCGCAAGTGCAGCATCGTCCGGTGTGTTCTGACACAGCACCGGCTCCAGGGCAAGCTTTGCCCCGTCATCGACGCAGCGGCTTCTCCAGTCTGTCATGTAGGCGCCGTCGCCCCAGCCCCACGAGCCGAACAGACCGATCCTCTTGTCCTTCAGGAAGCCCTCCACGCTCGTGAACATCGGCTCAAACTCCGCATCCTCGAGGACCTCCGCCCCCATGGCGGGACAGCCGAACGCAATCGCGTCAAATTCCGCGACCTGGTCCGGCTTGAAATCAGCCTGCGGAAAGACAGATACCTCAGCTCCTT
The DNA here is from genome assembly GCA_900316855.1 of uncultured Lachnospiraceae bacterium. Classification (GTDB taxonomy): domain Bacteria; phylum Bacillota; class Clostridia; order Lachnospirales; family Lachnospiraceae; genus CAG-791. The sequence continues at coordinate 4,540 of ONEK01000005.1, forward strand.
TGCCTTTGGCGCCTGCTGCCACGGAATCCGCCATCGCGGCGGTATTGCCCGTTCCACTCCAGTAAACGACTGCTACCTTGCTCATGTTAGTTTCTCCTTTCGTTGTCACAGGCACCTGGTTTTCGAGCCGCCTGTTCTATCCTAAAGTTAGTTTAATCTAACCTTAAGTCCTTTTTTATGGCGTCAGGTGTTTGCGCACATCCTGCCGCCAGCTTTGTCCGGAACAATCCCAATCGCCCGGAGCCTTTGAGGGGGTTACAATTAGTTTTATCTAACTGCTCGCCAGTATAAACGCATTCCACGGATTATGCAAGCATTATTTACTTGCCGTCCGTCAGGCAGCATACTACAGTAAAACTGTAAAGGATTGTAAACGGAATTTCAGACTGTAAAGCTATTATGGAAAACCAGAAGAAACAGCGGATTATCGGAATACTGATCCTGACGGGGCTTGTCGGAGTGATGGTGCTGATTGCAGGACTGATGGCACGGCCGCTCCTTGCCCTGTCGCGCAATCCGGAGGAGCTGAGGACGGCCCTCTCGCAGAGCTCCCATCAGCCTCTCATCGTGCTGGGGTTCCTGCTGCTCGTCATCCTGCAGGTGTTCGCCGCCATCGTTCCGGGAGGCCCGTTCGAGATCGCGGCGGGCTACGCGTTCGGTGTCCTGCCGGGCGCACTGCTGTGCGACGCGGCCATGACGTTTGCAAGTATCTGTGTGTTCCAGCTGTCACGAAAATTCGGCATGCGCTTCGTGAAGCTGTTCGTTACGGAGGAGAAGCTCCGGGAAGTAAAGATTCTTCATACGACGGACAATTCCCGGCTCATCATTTTCCTGCTGTTCCTCATTCCGGGAACGCCCAAGGATATCCTGTCCTACCTCGTGGGACTGACGGACCTCTCGCTCAGGGACTGGATCTTCATCACCGCGGTCGGACGCTTCCCCAGCATCCTTTTGTCCGCTCTCTCCGGGAGCGCTCTGCAGAGCGAGCGCTACGAGATCTTTCTCGTCGTCCTCGTCGTGATCGGCGCGCTCTCCGTCCTCGGAAGCCTCTGGTACCGGAAACACAATCACGATTAAATGAAGCATATGGCATTCAGACAGAATACTCCGGCGAAATGTTCGCAAAAAAGCGGGATTTCGCCGGAGTTTACCAACGTTAGCCTGCAGGCAGCCTGACTGCAGATGTTCGCCGCCAGGAAGAACAAATCTCAGGCTTGAATTCTATAGCAGGTAAAAAAAGAGGGCCACGCCGGATCTACGGGGGAAACGAGACGGCATGGCCCGGACACTAAATAATTAGCATTCACTAGAAGATATTAAACGTGTTTCCACCTGTTGTCCACTATTTTTCTGTACTGAATATTGATACATTTTTCGTATTCCACAATGCGGCGTCCGGCAAGGGTTTTTTGACCTGTTCCACCTGCCCTGGATCCGGCCTGTCCGGGTGCTGCATAGTATAATGCGGGGATAAAAGGCCCTGTCGGGATAAGTCAAAGGCCCCGCCGCAAGCAGCGGGGCATGACTTAACATCTATCTGATCTTGAACGCCCCAAGGGGCGGGGTATTTGACCCTCGCGGGCGTCGCCACATGAACATGCAAGCATGTTCGCGTGGCTCGTGCCTCGCGGGAATAAAGGTATGCAAAAATCCCGGATCGATTCCGATCCGGGATTTCATGATCTGATGAATGAGATTATTTGAACTTTCTCTTACGGGCAGCCTCAGACTTTAATTTGCGTCTTACGCTGGGCTTCTCGTAATGCTCTCTCTTGCGGATTTCTTCCTGAATGCCAGCCTTCTGATAAGCTCTCTTAAACCGGCGCAGGGCGCTATCCAGAGTCTCATTGTCCTTTACAACAACACTTGCCATATCTTCTACCCTCCCTTCAGTCCCATCGTACTTCAGGGTTATTTTCGTTCTTAGCGCGAACGCAGATATATTAACACGGTCTGGCAAAAACTGCAATTAATTTTTGATAACATAAGGGTCAAAAGTACCAGGATGTTTGCAGAATTGCGGAAGCAGCCAGGCTGCGAAGCAATTCGTATGTCATTTTGTCCTGACAAATACTTTTGAATCCGGCCCGAGGATCGCGGAAACCTTCCTCAGCACGACCATGCAGATGATCGTGATGTAAACCGCCGCTGTCGCCCAGGCGGTCTGATCCGTCCAGCAGATCGCGTCATAGCCGAACTTCGGCACAAATACGGTCGCGACAATGCCCCGCGCGATCATCTCCACCACACCGGAGAAGATGGCAAGGCCCGGGAAGCCCAGGCTCTGGACAACCTGGCGCTGTGTCGAGAGCGGAGCGAGCAGCCAGAACAGGTATCCCATGCACCGCAGATACTCCGCGGAAGCATCCAGCACATCGCCCTGGCTTGCTGGTACAAAAACAGCGGACAGCAGCCTCCCGGTGAAGATGAGCACCATTCCGATTCCGATTCCATAGAGTACGGAGATCGCAAGGCCGTCCTTCAGCCCTTCGCGGATGCGGTCCATCCTGCCTCCGCCGTAGTTCTGACCCGCAAAGGTCGCCGTTGCCGACGCAAACGCGTCGAACGGGCACAGCGCCAGCTGCTTGATCTTCATGCCTGCCGCGAACGCGGAGACATAGAGTGTTCCCAGCGAATTGTTGGCAGACTGCATGATCATGGAGCCGACGGCCGTGATGGAGTACTGAAGACCCGTCGGAATCCCCATCAGCGCGGTTTTCACGCCGGTATCGCGGTCCCAGCGCATATCCTCCCTGTCAAGGTGCAGAACCGGAAAACGCCGGAGAATCGTGACAAGGCACAGAACCCCCGCCAGCCCCTGCGAGAAAACCGTTGCCACTGCCGCTCCTGTGACACCCCAGTGGAGAACCACGATGGTGAAAACATCCAGAAAGATGTTCAGCACAGACGAGAACATCACGAACAGGAACGGTGTCCTGGAATCTCCGACCGAGCGGAGTATGGAAGCCAGCAGGTTGTAGAGGATCGTAAACGGAATGCCCCGGAAGATCACAATGATGTACTGGTACGTCTCCCTGTAGATATCCTGCGGAACCTGCAGGATGTGCAGAATCGCGTTGCACCCCATAACGGTTGCGGCTGTCATGACGACGGCGATCGCGGCCGCCAGGACCCCGGAATGAAAGATGACGGAGCGCATGCCCTTTAAGTCCCCCGCACCGAACTTCTGCGCGATGGGAATGCCAAAGCCCACGCACGAGCCCGTGCAGAAGCCGAGGACCAGGAACTGGACCGAGGACGTCGCCCCGACCGCACCGAGCGATGCTGCCCCGAGTGTCCTTCCTACGATCGCGGCGTCTACCATGTTGTAAAACTGCTGAAACAGATTCGCCGCAAGAAGCGGCAGTGAAAATGAAAGGATCAGCCGAAGCGGAGATCCTGTTACCATATTGCGTGTCATTTTGCTGTGATCCTTTACTGTGATTCTGCCGGTGTGTCCGCAGACAATGGTGAATTGTACACCATATTGTACGGAATATGTAATGTATTGTAAGAATCCGGTAAGGTCTGCCACAGGGCGAACGAATTCCTGTATAATAGGAACAGCGGCCGCAGTATCTGAAGCGGCGCTATCATCGGTATTCGTGAATAAGGAGGTTCCCGTTCATGTCTGGTTTCAGTATTTTCCTGTTAATATTGCTCATTATTGTCCTGATCCTGATTTTCGCCAATATCCGGATCGTGCCCCAGGCACATGCCTACGTCATCGAGCGTCTGGGCAGGTACAAGACAACCTGGGAGGCAGGCCTTCACGTGAAGACGCCGTTCATCGAGCGCGTCATCAAGCAGGTGTCCTTAAAGGAGCAGGTGCTGGATTTCCCGCCGCAGCCCGTCATCACGAAGGATAACGTCACCATGCAGATCGATTCCGTCGTGTTCATGAAGGTTTTCGATCCCAAGCTGTTCACGTACGGTGTCGAGAATCCCCTCTCCGGCCTGCAGAACCTGTCCGCGACGACGCTGCGCAACATCATCGGCGACATGGAGCTCGACCAGACGCTCACCTCGCGTGAGTCCATCAACGCCAAGATGCAGACGATCCTGGACGAGGCAACCGATGCCTGGGGAATCAAGGTGACCCGTGTCGAGATCAAGAACATCCAGCCTCCGAAGGAGATCGAGGAGGTCATGACCAAGCAGATGCGCGCCGAGCGTGAACGCCGTCAGACCGTCCTCGAGGCACAGGCGCATCAGGAGGCGGTTGTCTCCCGTGCGGAAGGTGACAAGAAGGCGAAGATCCTCGCTGCCGAGGCAGAGCGTGACGCTCAGATCGCCCTTGCCGAAGGTAAGGCAAAATCCATTTCCCTCGTTTATGAAGCGGAGGCAGGCGGTATCCGCGCGCTGAACGAAGCCAATGCCAAGGAATCCGTATTGAAGCTCAAGGGCATCGAGGCCCTCAAGACCGTTGCGGACGGCCGCGCGACCAAGATCTATATGCCTTCCGACCTCTCCAGTATCGTGTCGAACCTGGGTGTAGCCGGTGAAGCGCTCGGTATCGGCGATGCAACACCCGTCGATCATTCCCCGAAGCCGGTTCCGGCTCCCAAGGCGGACCCCTGCGTCGATGAGGAGACCAGCGCGGGCGGCAAGGCTGCTGCCGCAGCAACCTCGGTCATCAACCGCAACATCGAGACGCAGGCCTGGAGCAGCGGCATTGATCCGACGAAGCAGAACTGAATCCTGCTGCCTGCTGATTCAGGACAGGTGCCGCAATCGTCAGGTTTTTATTACACAGAAAACACCGCTGCCGATTATCGGCGGCGGTGTTTTTTGCATGCCATTCCTCCGTCTGCCCATCAGGTCATCTCTTCAATCCTCATCCTCCTTCACCGGGAAATGGCAGTATTCATATGCTTTAATTCTGCGGACGCAGCTGCCCTCTATGACTCGGGGGTAGTGGACAGCGTATTTTGCCAGCTCTGCACGGTGCTCCGCATGCCGTCCAGGTCCAGCACGCCGCACGCGAAGCCCTTCTTCACCAGCTCATCCGGCAGGTATTCGTCATATTTGTCGAAGACAGGAAGCTCCTTCGGGAACAGCAGGGTCATCGGATCGATCGGTTTCGCGGCCTCTTCCGCTGCCACCTGATAAAACGTCTCCTCATCGGCCTGCATCGTGAACTGCATATAGAACGGCCTTGCGCTGTCAAAGGCACGGATGCCGAGCCTGCTGCCGCATTTGATCCGGAGGAACCGCTCCAGAGCGTAGAATGTATAGGTTCCCACCCAGGGAACCAGGCACCACATCCTGCCGCCGAGGTTGATGAGCGGCTTTTTCGTCACGCCGCAATAGCGTGCGGTTTCGCGGGCCAGTGAGAGCCTTGCGGCAGCGTTCTGCATGAGATAGGGGTAGGGCCGGTCCTCATCCAGGACGCCCCGCATCCGCTGCAGAACCTTCGTATGCAGGTCCCCGGGGCACTCGCCGAAATAGGCAGGCACCTTGCCGCGGATCATCTCGCAGTAGACAAGGTGCCGCCTGTGATCAATATCCAGAACGCGCCAGACATGGCCGGCGATGGCAATTTTCTCGCCGATGGGCGGCGGCGAGACGATCGTTCCGAGCTCCTCGGAATCGCTGCGCACCGTATATTCCTCGTTCTCCTGAAAAACACCGTAGAACCTGGAGGAGTTGACCACCCTCTCCCCCTTTACGCCGACAATAATACCGCCCTCGGGCGTCTGCTCGATGTGGTCCTCCTGCACCAGGTGCCGGAGCAGAAGCCGGAAATCCTCCTGGCTCACGCGGTGGAAGAAATGGAGCTTCAGGACATGATCCGCCAGCGCGGAGGGCGACATTTCGCCGCCGGATGCGAGCGTGCTCATGGTCTGGTGATACAGAAGACTGTAGGGAAGCCTGTCAAGGCGCGGAGGCTCCACAAAGCGCTCCTCAACATACAGCTGTACCAGCGCGATGCCCTGCAGCAGCTTCCAGGGAATCGTTTCCGGAAGCATGGCGCGCGCCTCCGGCTCATCCTCGCGCATCACAAACCACATCTCCGGGGGATTCCCCCGCCTTCCCGTGCGGCCCATTCGCTGCAGGAACGAGCTGACCGTCCACGGCGCGTCAATCTGGAAGGCACGCTCAAGCCTTCCGATATCAATCCCGAGCTCCAGTGTCGAGGTTGTGACCGTCGTAAGGCTCCTGCTGTCGTCCTTCATCAGGGCTTCCGCCGTCTGGCGGTACGCAGCGGACAGATTGCCGTGATGAATCAGGAAGCGGTCCGGCTCATGCATGTGTTCGCAGTAGCTCCGGAGTGTCGTGGTGACCGCCTCGCACTCCTCACGGGAGTTTACGAAGACAAGACACTTCTTCCCCCGTGTATGCTCGAAAATATAGGCAAGGCCCGGATCCGCGTGTGCCGGTGCCTGATCTGTTGCGCCATCCAGGACAGCAAGCGGCGCGTTTGCTGCTGTGTCCTCCTGCTCCGTCTCCGGGATGGCAGGCACGGCGTCCCCGTCCGGCAGAGCCGGTCCGGCAAGAGAATCAAGGGAGGGATCCGCCGCTTCTCCTCCCTTCACATAGAAGTGCTCCATGGAGATGCGCCATTTGGCGCCCTTCGCCTCCATCTGCGGGATGATTGTGGTCCTTCCGGTTCCGAATGAGAGGAATTCACCGGTTGCCTCCGGATCGCCCATGGTCGCGGACAGACCGATCCTGCGCGGGTTACAGTCTGCGAGCCGGCTCAGCCGCTCGATCAGGCACAGAGTCTGACCGCCCCGGTCTCCGCGCAGCAGCGAGTGGACCTCGTCAATCACAACAAAGCGGAGGTCGTGAAACAGCTTCGGAATTGCGGAATGCTTGTGCAGCAGCAGCGCTTCCAGCGATTCCGGCGTGATCTGCAGGATACCGGAAGGGTGCTTCATGAGCTTCTGCTTATGGCTCGCGGCGACGTCGCCGTGCCAGTGCCAGACCGGAATATCGGCTTCCGCGCAAAGGTCCGTCAGCCGGTCAAACTGGTCGTTGATCAGTGCCTTAAGGGGGCCGATATAGATGCAGCCGACCGACGCGGGCGGGTCCTCGGAAAACAGGGTAATAATCGGGAAAAAGGCTGCCTCCGTCTTGCCGGAGGCCGTGGACGCGGTCAGCAGCAGATTCTCGTCCGTATTGAAAATGACATCGGCCGCGGCAACCTGTACCGCGCGAAGGTCTTCCCAGTGATGTCTATAAATATAGTCCTGTACAAACGGGGCATACCGGTCGAAAGCGTTCATAGCGTAAACTCCGCAAATTCCTCCCCTGCCTCCTGAGATTCGACTTCCGTCTTCGCGTAGCTGAACTGGTCGGAACCAAGGAGCTGTGTCACCTTCAGATCGGGATTCTGGTAAATGATATCAAGAACCTCGATGTAGTCCCGGATGATTTCACGCGGCGTGATATGGGAGTCCGCGCCAACCCGGTCAAATTCAACCTGCAGGAACGCGATCCGGTCCTCCTGTGTCAGGATGGGCGCATACCCGTAGAGGACAGCGTGGATCCCGGTCAGCTTCTCGGTCAGGACAAGAAGCTCCTCCCGCGTGAGCGGCTGGAGCCGGATCATGGGGGAGAGGAGGTCCTTATACTCGCCGGAGGAGGTGAAGTGTCCCTCGGTCAGCCGGGAGCGCAGTGCCTCGTAGCTGAATACACCCCTTCGCGGATCCTCCATGCACTGGGGTGTGCCGCAGAAGATCATTCCCAGATAATGCGAACGGCCCTGCATGGCATCGTTGTACATGGTGAGCATCTTCTCATAATTGTTCTGCCGTGTGATGGCATTCGGGATCTTATAAATATTGACAAGTTCGTCAACGAGGACCAGCATGCCGGCATAACCGGCCTGCTGCAGGAAGCCCGCGAAGATTTTCAGATAGTCGAACCAGTCCTCATCCGTGATGCACAGGTTGATGCCAAGGTCCTGTCTGGCTTCCGTCTTCGTATTGTATTCGCCGCGAAACCACCGTACGACCTTTGCCTTCGTCTCATCGTCAGCGTCCATACAGGCGTGGTAATACAGTGTCAGGAGGCGGGCAAAATCATAGCCGTGCACCAGCTCGTTGAGCGAGAGCACAACCTTCGCGATCCGACGCTGTGTCGCGGCGGGAAGTCCGGGGTCTCCTACGGGAAGTCCTGTCTCCTCCATCGCCTGCTGCTGCAGGGAGCTGATCCATCGGTCGAGGATGAGGGTGAGGGCACCTCCCTCCGGACGGGTTTTTGTCGCCATGTTGCGCACAAGCTCCCGGTAGGTTGCAAGGCCCTGCCCGTGCGTGCCCGCAAGCCTCCGCTCGGGGGAGAGATCCGCATCCACTACGACGAAATTTTTCGCCATGACATAATTGCGGATCGTCTGCAGCAGGAAGCTCTTGCCGCTCCCGTAGTTGCCCACGATGAAACGGAACGAGGCGCCTCCGTCCGCCACAATGTCCACATCATGCAGCAGGGCGTCGATCTCATTTTTGCGTCCGACCGCAATATAGGGGAGCCCGGTGCGCGGAACGACGCCGCCCTTCAGGGAATTGATCAGTGACTGTGCAATTCGCTTTGGTATATTCATATGATTCCTTTGCCGGAGCCGCAGGTCATTCTTTTTACGGGATCGCCGCGCTGCTTCACGGTTCCCGGGCTACTGCAGCAATGTACGCAGCTCCTGTGCGTAATCCTCTATGACGCCGTCTTCGTCGAGGACGATATCGCCGAAATGATCATACAGCTTCTCATTGATCCCGTCCGCGAGGATGGAGGGCAGGAGGCCCTGTTCCCGCAGCCACGACAGATCCAGATGATCCAGGAGGCAGTGCAGATAGTGCCGTTCGTCCTCCGAGAGCGGCGTTGAAGCTGCGTCAGACTCCGGAGCCGCTCTGTCCGGGCTGTTGGATTCCGGACCTAGATCCGACGTGTCGAAACTCCCGTTCGGGACTCCGGGGGATTCCACAAGAGCGTTCGCAAGGGTTCTTCCCTCCTGCCGGGCCGTCGGGAGCTCGTCCTGCGGCGGTCCCGCCGTTTCACCAGGCTGCGGGTCCGGAGCTGCCGGACGTACCGGTTCGTCCCGCTCCTCGTCCGTCATGAGGCGGCCCATGGTATAGTCGGCATCCGTGCGGATCCTGGACAGGGAGGACAGATCCGGGTGAAATTCGCGGTGCTTCCTCCTTAGCAGCTCCTGCTGCCAGGCGTCGGCCCGCAAAGAGATCAGCTCGTCCAGCCATCGCGGAACTGTACCGTCCTCCACCTTTAGCGGATGCGGATCATGAAAGATGCTGCGAAGCCTCGCGTCAATTGTGTGGAGGAGTGTCCCCAGACGGTTCCTGCGGACGCCCGCCGTGTCGAAATAGTTCCGGGTCCAGACTCCGTTCCGGCAATGATACTGACACAGCTCATCCACGGTGTAGTCCAGGGTGCGGTCCCGCAGCCGGTCATAGAATACCGCGGCATAAAACAGCAGGGCCTGTGCATGTGCCGGCGCGCCGAAGTAGTCCTCCGTCCATGTGCGTTTTGTGTGCTTCCTGTAATGTTCCTCCACGCCCTTAAGTACACCGGCGAGCACAAAGGCAAACAGGTCCCTGTTCTGCCGCACGAAGACGGAGCGTTCTATCGTGGTGCCCGAAAGGCCGCAGACAGCCTCGAAAATCTCTTCATCGGTGTGCTCCGTCAGATGCAGGAGCGTCCACAGCGCATGATCCGTCACAGCCTCCCTCCTGCCAGCCAGCAGGGAGGGATCCATCTGATAATAGATGATATAGTCCCTGGTCCAGAGATCAAGATAGCTGCAGATCCGGGGGTCGAGGGTGCCGTAGTCCCTCCGGAAGGACATCAGCTTCTGATAGCCGTCTTCGGTATCACTGCAGCCGAGCTGATTCAGCAGCTCGTAGATGTAGAGGTAGGCATAGGAGAGTGATGTCTTCTCCTGCGTTCCCTGCCGCCAGCGGCTCCGCCATCCGAGGTAGCCGCGAAGCTCCGCGTTGCTTAAGGCACGGTAGGTCGGATAGTAATGCCGCACCTCGCCGGAATAGCGGTAGTCATCCGTACAGTCCTCCAGGAGCTTTCCCTCCTCGTAAAACTGCTCCTCCGGGGACCGGGACCAGGCCTGTTCGCTGCGCTCATAGTCGCGCGCCCTCCGGATTGCGTCCGGAAGGGACGTATCGTCCGGCACGGGCAGGTCCGCAGGCCGGGACTGCCCGCCGAACGGCAGGCGCTCACTGTGATAGATTTTCTGCCGATAACGAAGATCCGACCTTGTAAAATGTGGCACTGGTTTCTCCTGCAAATCACGGGATTTCATCGGCTTCCGGACAGGTCCGGAACAGGGATGTTTGGCAGGTCCCGGATACAAACCGCCTTTCGGGCAGGCTCGTACGAGCCTGCCCGTTGCGATTTGATACTTTTGACCCTTATATCATTTTACATAGAACATACGTGCGAATCAATACTATCCTGTATTGTAATCGGGTAGGGGGATTTCATCCCCCACTCGATTTTCGCACCTGCGAACAGCTCGAAGCACAGCTTCTCGCTGTTCTTGCAGGCCTCTAATGTCCGCTCGTGCAAGCACGGCGTCCATTGAGGCCGTTACTTCCTGCTGCCCGCGGCTTCCGGCTTATCCGGATCGAATTTCCGGATCGCCGTGAGAGTCATGACCATCAGCACAATCGCAAACGGAAGCGCGATATACGCCTTCGGCACGAAGCCTGCAAACACATAGCTGACCGCACTGACCGCTGCCGCGAGGATTGCGTACGGCAGCTGTGTCGACACATGTGTGACGTGCTCACACTGCGCGCCGGCGCTGGCCATAATCGTAGTGTCCGAAATCGGGGAACAGTGATCTCCGCAGACGGCTCCCGCCATGCATGCGCTGACGCAGACGACACCAAGCGGATCCGTAAGGGGAAAGACGCCCAGTGTAATCGGAATCAGTATGCCGAACGTCCCCCACGACGTTCCCGTCGCGAAGGCGAGGAAGCAGGCAATCAGGAAGACAATCGCAGGCAGGAACGACCGGAAGCTTCCGGCGGAATTCTGCACTACCGTCTCCACGAACTGCTTCGCGCCCAGGCTGTCCGTCATCGCCTTCAGACTCCAGGCGAATACGAGGATCAGGATGGCAGGCACCATGGACTTGAAGCCGTCCGGGATGCATCCTGTGATTTCCCTGAACGTCAGCACCCTCCGCGCCAGGTAATAGATCATGGTAATGACAAGCGTGACCGCCGAGCCAAGCATCAGGCCTACCGAAGCATCGGCATTGGAGAACGAATTGATGAAGCTCTCCCCGTCGAAAAATCCTCCGGAATAGATCATGCCGATGACGCAGGCGACAATCAGAACCAGGATCGGGAAAACCAGATCCGCTACCTTTCCCTTGGGATTCACCTCTTCCAGTCCGGCTCCCTGTTCATCCTTCTTCCCCGCAAAGACATCGCCGGTGTCTCTGGCGATATCCTCATATTTGCGCATGGGGCCGAAGTCATAATTGGCAAATGCCAGATACAGCATGGTGACAATCGTCAAAATCGCGTAGAAGTTGAAGGGAATTGCCTGAATGAACAGGCGCAGTCCGTTTCCTTCGTCTACATAGGAGGCAACTGCCGCGGCCCAGGAGGAAACGGGAGCAATAATGCAGACCGGTGCCGCCGTCGCGTCAATGAGGTAGGCAAGCTTTGCCCGTGAGACACGGCTCTTGTCCGTGACAGGCCGCATGACAGAGCCGACGGTCAGGCAGTTGAAATAATCATCAATGAAAATCATGATGCCGAGAGCAATCGTCGCAAGCTGTGCGCCGATTCGTGTCCGGATGTGTCCGGAAGCCCAGCGCCCGAACGCGGCGGAGCCTCCCGCGCGGTTCATCAGCATGACCATGATTCCCAGAACGACAAGGAATACCAGGATGCCGACATTGTAGGGATCTGATATAACAGACACAATTCCATCAGAAAACACATGGAGCAGTGTCCCCTCGAAGTTGAAATTCGAATACAGGAGACCGCCGGCCACAATTCCGACAAACAGGGACGAATACGCTTCTTTCGTGATGAGCGCCAATGCAATTGCAATGACAGGAGGAAGAAGAGACCAGAATGTCTCGTAGAACGGTGTGTCCGGAATGGCTTCGCCGGCCTCCGCCGCGAATGTACACAGTCCCGGCAGGCAGGAAAACGCCACAATTCCCAGCCCTGCAGACAGCAGAAAAGTCCCCCGGTTTTTCATGAATTTAGTCCCCCGTATCGGATTCCCGGTTCTGATTGCAGATTCTGCCGGAAACCGCTCCTTAATGACTGATGACTTATTACAGAATGCGCTTATTTGATTTGGCACTGCGACGCTTTACTGCGTTCACGTGCGCGCGCCTATTTATTATGATAGCAAGCCGGTCATTCGTCAACCGTCCCTGCCGGGATCAGACGTGTTGACAGGGCGTTCGGCGAAATAAGCCGTTTTAGACTGAACGCCGTTCAGCTGGCCGAGCTTCCCGGATATTGAGCTGATGAGTGTCTGAGGAGCATCCACGGCGATGCTGATGATGTTGACCGACTTCTCCCGATAAGGAACGCCCAGTCTGCCGATGACATATTGAGCCGATTCGTGCAGGATTTCGTTCACTGCTTCCGCAGCATTGCTGTTTTCTATCAGTATGGAAATGACAGCGATCCTGGTTTCCATTTGTATGATCCTTTCTGATCCATCCGATGACAGGCTGAGACAGTTTTGACCGAGTACGTCAATGACCATATCGGTCATTACTTTCTATATCTTGACCTATCTGGTCATTACTTATCTTCTTTTAACTTTATGGCTGCAGCCAGTGCCTGGCCGAGGGCGATGCCGCCGTCGTTGGGCGGAATGAGGTGATGACGGATGACACGGAGGCCGTTCTGCTCCAGTTGTGTCTGTGTGAGCGCAAGGAGAAGACGGTTCTGATAGACGCCTCCGGTGAGTGCCGCAGTGGATATACCGGTCTCCCGGCTGATCTGCAGCACCTCCCGGCTGATGAGGTCCGCAAGCGCCGTATGGAAGAAATATGCCAGCCGGTCCCTCTCCCTGTCCCGGTCTGCTTTCGGTAACGTCAAGCTGCGGAGTCTGTATTTCGTAATAACTCTTACCAGGAGATCGGTCCGGACAAGGCGCGGTCTGTCGGATTCCCGATGATTCCATTCAGACGTATTCCGCTTCCCGGCTTCCTCCTGCAGGTCGCTGTAAAGATCCTCAGCGGATGCTCTCCGGGATCCGCAAAGTCCGGCAAAGCCATCTGCGCTGTCCTCTGCGATGCTGTTCTCCCCTAGAAAATGAACGGCCCGGTTCATCAGGGCAGACGCAGCCTCGCCCTCATAGGTTGACTCTTTCCGGATGCCGAGGATTGCGGAAACCGCATCGAAAAGACGGCCAGCACTGGTGGATTTCATTGTGTTGACCGAATTGGTTATTGATTTGATGACCATTTCGGTCACTTGACGATCTGCCAGTCCCAGGCGATCCATTGTCTCTGCTGCCGTATCCGTGTCTGACTCCTGCAGCATGGCAGCCGCAATCCTCCAGCCCTGACGGGCTGCAAGGTCGCCTCCCTGCTGGATAAACGGATGAATGCAGGCCCGCCTTTCAAAGCCCGTCAGGCTGCTGACAAGAATCTCCCCGCCCCATACGGTTCCATCTGTTCCGTATCCGGTTCCATCCAGTGCAACGCCTATGACCGGATCAGTCAAATCATTTTCCGCCATACAGGAAAGGACATGCGCGTAATGATGCTGAATCCGCAGCAGCGGTATGTGCTCCCTGTCGGCAAGCTCCTGTGCGATTTCCGAAGAATGATAGCCGGGATGAAGGTCGCAGGCAATGATTTGCGGCTGCATTTCCAGCAGCGTCTGCATGCGTTCCACGGATTCGCGCAGAACCATGCCGGCACGCGGGTCAGCAAGATCGCCGATATAGCTCGAGGGATAGAAATCCTGATCCTTTGTCAGGCAGAAGGTGTTTTTGAGTTCGCCGCCGATCGCCAGAACCCTGCCATGAAAGTTCTCACTCATTCTGACCGGCAGCGGCGCGTAGCCTCTCGAGCGCCGGATTATGTATGGCTCCCCGCGGTAGAAATCCGTTACGGAGTCATCCGCACGCACACGGATCGGCCGGTTGTTGGACAGAATCGCATCGCAGAGCGGAGCCAGATCCCGCTGCGCATCGCTGTCGTCTCTGGCAATTGGCGCTCCCCTGCGGTTGCCGCTTGTCATGACGAGAAGATCAGGGACAGCGATGTTATCGTCATACGTGAACAGGAGGAGCTGGATCGGCGCATAGGGAAGCATCATCCCGAGACAGGGCTGGCCGGGTGCCACGGCTTCCGAGACGCGTGTCCCTGTCCGCTTCCGCGGAAGCAGTATAATCGGCTTCTGATGACCGGTCAGGACTTCCTGCTGTGCAGGGCTGATTTCACATTCCCTTTCTGCTGTCTCCTGGTCCTTCGCCATGACGGCGAACGGCTTCATCGGCCTTGTCTTCAGTGTCCTGAGTCTCTGAACCGCGCGGTCGTTAGCGGCATCGCAGGCAAGATGAAAGCCTCCGACTCCCTTCACCGCTACTATGCCGCCCTCCGCCAGGACCCTGCGCGCGAAGGTGATGGCATCCCTGCCTTTAATGCTGTTCCCGGATCCCAAAAGATACACCTCCGGCCCGCAGTCGTTGCAGCAGACAGGCTGCGCATCGTAGCGGCGGGATCGGGGATCCCGGTACTCCCTGGCGCACTGCCGGCACATCGGGAACATCTTCATGGAGGTGCGCTCCCTGTCATACGGCAGTCGGTCCAGGATTGTCAGCCTCGGTCCGCAGCACGTGCAGTTAATAAACGGATGGAGATACCTCCGGTCGGCGGGATCAAACAGTTCCCTCCTGCAGTCTTCACAGATGGCAATATCCGGAGAGATGAAGATCTCCCCGCCTGTGTGACTGCTTTCCGTAATCCGGAAATCCGTGTATTGTGTGTCCGTTCTGACATCACGGACTTCCATATTCAGGATCACGGAGCGCCTGGGCGGATCGTTTTTTAGCTGTTCCAGAAACAGATCCAGGCTCTTCCGGTCTCCCCTGGCAAATATCTCAACAAAAGAGCCGCGGTTGGACACTGTTCCCCTGATACCGAAGCGGTGGGCAATCCTGTCGACGGTCGGCCGGAATCCGACACCCTGCACAATCCCGAAAACCCGAATCTGTTTTGTTATGATCTCCTCCGGCATGTCATCATTTCTCCGGTACGCCGGACTGCCCGGCAGATTCCCTCATGCTGCAGGCTCAGGCTGTGATGGAATCGCGGACCGCCTTCGCTATGGAAACGCTGCAGTCTGAGGTCGGGATCAGCATTGCCTGGGTCGCGTGATACAGGTCGCTCTTGCCGGGCCATACAGTTTCCAGCAGCGCATTGTTCTGATCCAGCTGGTGGAACCATGAGCCATGTACGTGATCAATCACCTTGTCGTCGAGATAAGCAAGGAACGCCGCGTAGTCCGCCGCGTATTCCTCCCTGCCGGTAACATGGTATAAAACCGAAGAGGTATTGATCGCCTCCGCCAGAGTCCAGTGCATACGGTCGTGTACTAAAGGTTGACCGTTCCAGTCAGTAGTATAAACGATGCCCGGCGCCCCATCCGCGTACCACCCGTCCTCAACAGCTCTCCTGTAAAGGTTCTGCGCCGCGCCAAGGTAAGGGGCGGCGCCTTCTCTGTCCCCGCAAAAGCTCGACAGCGCCCACTGGGTGATGAGCCTTGCCCATTCAATCCCGTGTCCCGGTGTTGCGCCATAAGGCTTGAACTGGTCATCCGGCCTGTCTTTGTTGCATTCGAGGTCCGCTTCCCAGTCACTCGTATAATGTTCCGGAATCCTCCACTCGTTAGCCGAAGCCCATGCGATGACATGGTCAATGATTCTGCCGGCCCGGATTCTGTAATATCCCTTGCCGGTAATATCCGCATCCGCAAGGAAGGCTTCCACGGAATGCATGTTGGCATTCAGTCCGCGGTAGGAGTCCGGTTCCGTAAACTCCATATTCCAGGTGTCCCGGGATAGTCCGGTTTCCTCCTCCCAAAAATACCGGTCGTAAACCGCTTCCGCCTTTTCAAGAAGCTCCGCTGCCTCCGGAATTCCGGCAAGCATTGCACTGCAGCCAGCCAGAATCACAAACGCGTGGGCATAACACTGCTTGGTGCCAAAAGGCGTCCCGTCGGCATGTACTCCCGCGTACCAGCCGTCGTGTTCATCATCGTGCAGCTCGGTCAGAAGTCCATGGATGGCTTTCGCTGCGAGCTCCCTGCTCCCCTCGATTCCAAGGAAGGTACCAAGGCTGTAAACATGGGCCATCCTTGCCGTGATCCATGTCTGCCGGTCGCGGTCCTTCCAGGCAGTTCCATCGTCTCCCAGCCAGTACGAGCTTCCTGCGGGCGAAGGAAAAGCCTTTCCGAAGCGGATGAGCTGTGCCGCCTGATCCCTCAGAAATTCTCTGTTCTCCGGTGTATCAATTTCGTATTTCCTGTTCCCCATTTTCTGATCTCCCTTTCTGTCATCTAAGACTGTGTATGGCCTTCTCAACCTTCAGCCTGGCGTGCAGCATCTCCCCGTAGTATGACAGCTGCGCAAGGTCGCAGTCCGGGCCGTGAAAATACCGGTCCAGCACCGCCTGGTACTCGTCCTCCGTCAGGTCATCGTTCCTTCGGATGATCTCGGCCATCGTCCGGTGAATGTTGTATGCCCTCACTTCATTTCCGGAGGATGAGCGGACATTTTCGATGCCCGGATTCAGGACATCCCGCTGCACCTGGATCACCTGAATTCCCTTATCCAGGACCTCCCTGTGATAATACCCGCGCGGAACGGTGATGGTCATGAAATCCTCATGGTCAATATAGCTGTGCAGCAGAAGCGCCGACCGGTGTGAAAAGACCGATTCAGTCAATCTACACTGCAGTACAAACATCCAGTCCGTTTCGCACTCCTGCAGCGCAAACGTACCGCTTGCAACCTTTTTCATGCTGGTATTTGACAGCCAGATATAGGCCAGGTAACGCGGTATCTCCCTCTGCTCCACATCCTTGATCAGGAGATAACCATGGCGTCTGGCAATCAGATCCTTCAGAATCGGATCCAGCTCTTCCATTTTCATGTATTAACCATCTCGGTCAAGAGTTTATTAATCTCGACTCCAGATCATCAAAATCATACTGATTCTGCTGGAAGTTGTTGAACTCATTCCTGCTCCGGATCCTGGCGGATTTCTTTCCGGCAGAATTCTGTCCCGCCCCGGAATGTGCGGCTGGAACATCCGCAGAATCAGATGCCGCAGCGGATGAACCGGCTTTTCCGGAAGGTTTATAGTCGCCGCGGATGGCAGCAATCAGCCAGCCGGTCATGTTGTCAACATTCTTCGCAACGCACCCCAGCTCATAGGCGGATCTGAGCTTGTCCTCATTATATTCCGCAGCATCGCACACCGCCTTGATATCGATGAGAGACAGTCCCAGCTTCATGAACATTCCGCTCACCCGGGAAATAACCGCAAATTTCTCGTCCGTCATTTCCCTGGACGAAGTATCAATTACCCTTTCTCCGGATTTATTCTGCTCCTGGGAATCTCTTCCGGAACCTTCCTGTCTCGTCAGAATAAATTTCAGTGCCGTCACCTTGGCGCCGCGCCCTGTACGGATCGGTTCATACTCCATATGAACGGTCGAAATGGCATTCAGCTCTTTCTGAGCCTTATCCAGAACACCTCTGCGGAAATGCGTATAATCCGGAAACATTTCCTTCTTCCTGGTTTTGCGCGCCGAGCCCGTATCGACTGCCGGATTCAGCAGGCCAAGAAGCTGTTTGAAATCATCATACTGATAGGTCATGTAGTAGGGACCCGGATTTTTCGTCACTGCCCTCTCCCTGTCCATGAAAGCCTTGAAGATTTCATAAAGCCGGATGGAATAGGGGGACTGCAGATCAATAGTAGTCTGCAGCGACAGTCTTGCATAATTGTCCCGCAGACCGTAGATATCATTTTCAATTTTGCGGTTGAATGTCAGGGAAAGCTCGCCGTTCTCGAATTTCGCGTCATTGACAACGTTGATGCCTTCGATTTTTTCGGTTTCATCGTTCTGTATATAGATTCGCCAGTCCAGGATGGAAGGCTTTGCCTCATCCTCCGGCTTGATCAGATCCTTGATCTGTGTATAGAACGAACCGTTATTGTTGCCGAACAGCTTGCGCAGCTGAGTGCCGGAAACGGTCGCTGTAATGGTCCCGTCCTTATTCTTTCTGGCTTCACGGATTCCGACGGCGAACAGTTTCAATCCCAATGCGGTGGATTTTCCTTTCGCGTTGATGATCCGGTTTGATTTGGAATAGGTTGACAGCTCAAATTCTTCACTGCCTGTCTGTTTGTTTCTGGCCATTCTGGCGTCTCCCGAACTTACCTCTCATGCCTGCGTCAGCAGGCACCCGACCGGGTTATGAAAGTTTCGCATCGGCGAAACTTTCTGACTTGCTGACTTGTGCAAGCAACCCGTACCGAAATACTATATGGTGTATTCCGGATTGTAATGAATTCCAATTTCCGGCAGAGCTTTGAATGTATCTTCCACTTTTTCGCAGATCTTCTGCCACACGACCCATTATACATGAATTCCAAAATGTCGCAACTCTATCTTCCAGTTTTTGGCAGAACTATATTTTCAGTTTCTCCCGTCCGTTCCGGATTCAGGCACACCTTTGTTCCATATTCAGGCAGATCTTTTTAATACTTCGATTACTGTCCCTCTCCTTTCATTGATGTTCATTTATCCTTGTTCTGCAGCTGTATCAAAGCGATGGCTGTTCCGGCGTTATTCCGATCACAGGCAGAGCTTCATTCCAACTTCGGGCAGTTCTTTGACAGAACCTTCCATTTTGCGGCAGATCTTTATTCCGGAAACAGGTGCTTCTTAATTGGCATTCCTCATTTTTTTCGCTTGATTCAGGCGCTTCGGCCGATGCTTTCCTTTGGAAATCTCTGCCGCGCTTCGTTCCGATTTCAGGCAGGTCTTTGTTCCAGATTAAGGCTGCTCTTCATTTGTTTCAATCGGATTTCATTCCAATTTTGAACCTTTCCTGTTCCATTTTCCGGCAGCTCTTCCGCCTTATTTCTGATTTTCTTCCTCCCGGATCCGGAATCCGGTTACAGGCAGTGCTGCTTCCACAGATCGGCAGATCTTGCTCCATTGCGGGGAGTGATTTGCAAAAGAGCTGCGCGGAACTGGAATCTTTTCGTTCCAGTTTCCGGCAGCTCTTATTCCTTTCTCAGGTTTCAATTGTTCCAATTCCCGGCAGGGCCTGTTCCAGTTTGAAGCTGTTCTTTCCGGTCCTTGACAGCGCAAACCCCTGTATATAAGGCATTTACGAATTTTCTAAACAATAAAAATTATGTTTTGTCAATAATTTATAACGTTGCTGTTACTGACGCATCAGAATTGTGAGTTTCTTATAAGCCTGAAAAGCCTCCTGATACTTGACATAATCATTGTCTATGAGACTGGTGATATATTTTGTCATAGTCATTTTCTTGGAGCGGGCCATAAATTCGAGAAATTCCTTCTTATCAGGATCATGAAGGTCCAGCAGGATGGTTGTTTGCGCTCTCTCCCGCTTGGATACAGCTTTTACCGGATCCTCAGGCTTTTCATTCGTCTTTAGAAGCGGGTCTTTATGATCTGGTAAACTATTTAATTGGTGGACTGCATCTGTATTTCCAGCGTAGGTCTGCCCGGTTTCGGAAGAAGAGCTGCCGGAAACTGGAACATTATGCGGCGCATTCTCTTCTGCCTTTACATTCTCAACAAATTCGGTAACAAGAGAGACCTCTGCATTCTGTTCTTCTTCCTTCTTCTTTTCGTTCTGCAGCCTCATCATGGCCAGCTTTTCTCTTTTCGATGCCATTATTTGGTCCTCTCTATTATTTCCTTTACAATTCTGCGATAATCCATCGCCGGATTGGAATATTTGTCGTACTGCTGAAGGGATTCGCGTGCCGTCTTGGCTTCGGATACCGTAATTGCCTTCCTTACCTTATCGATAAAGGGCTTTTCTTCTATATTATTCTGCAGCTGCTCGATCCGGTCCCAGGCATCCGCGTGCATATTGGTTTTTTCGTATGCGGTGAGGATAATTCCCAATATTCTTGCATGGGAGATCGTGTGTCTTGCAGATCGCATCTCCTGCAGATCGTTATATACCTCCTCAACACCATCTGTTCCGCCGTCATCACAGCTGCAGGGAACAACAATATAATCGGAAGCTACATAGCTCATGGTAAGCAGTGTTGATCTTGAGGGGCCATTATCGATCAGCACGAAATCATATTTGTCCCTGACGGATTCCAAAACGTCACTCAGCAGAAAGACGTCGTCATATTCTATAAATGTCTTGTCTGATTTGGACAATGCCTTTGAGCCGCATATGAAATCATATCCGTCAACATGCTTGATGGCATCTTCTACCGGAATATCAGCGTTCAGCACCCGGAAGATGTTGTTATCCGAGGTCTTATCTTCACCAAGATATGTAGTGAAATTCGCCTGAGAGTCGAAATCTATAGCAAGAACCCTATAGCCGTCTTCGGCCAGGATGTGAGCTATTTCGATTACCGTGGTTGTCTTACCGACACCACCCTTTTGATTTACGATTGCAATAACTACCATACACGCTCCTGATTGCATTTATTGACTTACAGTGTTTATATTAATATATAGTAATATAAATATCAAGGTATATATTACTGAAATATTTATAGATATATTAAGCTATATCATCATAGACATATTTACATATATATTAATATATAACACTATAAATATATGAATATACAACTGAAACTAATCAAACCATATTAATCTATCAGTATAGACATATATATTTAATGAAATATATTCATAATGACATATATCAAATCAGTAATAATATATATAGTAATATGTATATACATAATACTATATATACATATATGAGAATATATAAATATAATTATAAATGGATATAATTATTACACTATAGATAATGAATGATATTATAGACAAATATAAAGAGATACATATATACAACAAGTTAAAACATAGACATTTAAATAAATATAAATATAGATTAACTAGACTTATATATAGTATAAAGCGATTGGAGAATGATTTTCATGCAAGACTGATTCAAGGCCTTCTGTCCCTGCGTAAAATTCATGTGAGACAGGACATAAAGCCTGAATGCAGCGTCACGAAGGATAGAATCCGATATTACGAATCCGTTGTGTGCAGCTACATAAAATACATCTTTGGGGTCTGATGCGGTTTCAGAGCGGCGGTTCATTTCAGCCTGGAAAAGCTGAGTCCATCGTGTATAATTGCTGTCATCTTCATATGACTCCATAAGTGAGATAAACCCGGAAAGGGCAGGATCAGTATTAGCTGACTTGTGAATTGCATCAGCGGAAATCGTAAAATTCCTGTCAGTCATCTCAGTCATCACGGATGAATCAGAAGCAGGAATATCTGTTAGAGTTTCATCAGAAAGGGAAATAGATTCATGGCCTGACTGACTGTCTGTGTTATCGACATCAGCTTTAGCCATCTGAACAAGCTGATCCAGGTCGCCGGCAGGGATTACAATATTGCCGTGGTGCATGTCATAATCAAATAACAGCTGCTCCAGGATATTCCATGCATTCTGATTTAAGCTTTTCACCGGAAGCAGACGCGTATAGGGAAACTGTTTCTCATTGCAGCGAAGCTGAATGGATACCGGCATTTTCTGTATGGAAAAATACCGGGAAACCGCGGAAGGAGATATATTCAGCTGCCCGGCAATCCATTCACGCCTGCCGCCCATAGAGACCATATATTTCTCTTTAATTACGGTAAATATATTTGTCAATGTGTCTATATGTCTAGAATATACAAGAGGCGATAATTTGCTGTAGGATGCATTAAGACGTATAGAGATCAGGTGCTGGATGACGGGATCATCCCCCCTCCGAAGCGTGAACTTCATCTGATCAACCTTTAACTGTCTGGCGGCAAGGAAGGGAAGAAAAGGGCCGAGCAGTGAATACTCGGATCCATTCTTTTCAATAACCAGATTCTGGAGCTGCCCGAAGCGCTCGTACTTCAAAACTTCGTCATGTATATCCCGATCCGGTTGAAATGAATAATCCTTGAACAGTGAGGAATGGATCGTGATATCATGAATGGAAAGTGTTTCTTCGCCGAGGTTCCTCGCCAATATGGCATCAAGATTCCAGCGCCTGGTACCGGCAGCAAGCATAGAATATCTCCTGAATCGAACGTAATGTTCTGGTCTGGCGATCAGATACTCATATTTATACCATGGATCTGCATGATGCGCAAAAAACAAAATATTGTAGTCTGCTGATTGCGAAGCTGCACAAAATGGGGTATCCCCCGGAATTTGGCGCCGCTATAGCTTCCGGTCTGGGTACGGAGAAATCGATGTCACGAATGCTGGGGTATCTCAGCCAGGCACATCCTGGTTCCGCGGAAGAAATTGCGGACGAGATGCTGGCAATCTGCGATGATCGCGACCGATGGATCGGGAAGAAAAAGGCGGAATACTACAACGCTAAATATAATGAACTGCTCTGGCATGGTCTGGATGGCAATAATGATGACCGAAGCAGTCAACGCTAAGCAAAACAAGCCATACATAGAAAGAACGGCTTAAAGGTACAGCTCAGCTAAGGTATAAGGCCCTGTACTCGCTCGGAGTTTTACCGAAATAAGCGCGGAAAACCTTGGAAAAATAGGCATTATCAGAATATCCGACACGAGAGGCAATATCACTGATTGTGATCTCTTGCCGAAGGATCAGCTCGGAGGCCCTTTCCATACGTACCTTTGTAAGATATTCGGATACCCCGATACCGTAGGTATTTTTGAACAGGCGCGACAGATATTCTTTTGAAAAGAAATATTCATCCGCGAAATCCTGCAGACGAATATTGTCTGTATAATTCCGTTCGATCGTATCATGAAGCAGGGCAACCACATCCTGTGCACTCATTTCACCTGCTGATTCCTCTTCCTTAAAGTCTTCTTCAGGGTAAAGGGTATGCATTGTCCTATCGATTGCCTCATTCAGGGCATCCTCAGCAACAGGCTTCAGCAGATAATCCATTGCCCCGCATCGGATTGCATTCTGAGCATACTGGAATTCATCATAGCCGCTGACAACAATAAAGCTGGTGCTTCTGGATAATCCGGAGGCCTCACGAAGGAATTCGCTCCCGTTCATGACAGGCATCTGCATATCAACGAAAACAACAGAGGGCTTCTCACGTCGCAGAATCTCCATGGCATCCCTGCCGTTTTCCGCATAGAGAGGCTTTTCCAGATGATAGGAAGACCAGTGGCCGAGCTTTGTTATTGCAATAAAAACGGGTTTTTCGTCATCAATAACGAGACACTTATGCATGACGGACCTCCTGCCATTCAGACATATTCCGGTAAAACATGATCCCCGTACGCAGAGTCAGCTGCGAAGACTATGCCATATGTGACGGCGGCAGTACGAGCTTCAATATGATTTCAGTTCCGAGCTCAGGCTTACTGTCAATCAGCAGATCGCATTGACTGCCGTACATGAGCCGCAGCCGATGATAAAGGTTTGCGAGCCCGATGCTTTTGCCGGAAAGGCCGACAGGAGATTCCTGAATGGTCTGACGGATGCCAAGAAGCGTATCCGCGTCCATTCCCGCGCCATCATCCTTTACGTGAATACACAGGAGATTATCGGACTGCTCTGCGAAAACATGGATGTGAATCGTGCTCCTGTCGCCCTTAATGCCGTGACTGATTGAATTCTCGACCAGGGGCTGGAGACTGCATTTTGGAACCATAACATCGAGGAGAGAATCGTCTATATTAATAGACACATATAGCTTCTCGCCCATCCTGAGCTTCTGCAGGCGGACATAATTCTGAGTGAAAGTAAGCTCATCCCGGAGCGAATTGATATTCGGAGCCTTTATGGAATAATGAAGATTACCGGCAAGTGCGAGCAGCATTTCATAAATTTCGTTCTCATCATTCAGCAGTGCTTCGGAGCCAATCGCCTGCAGGGTATTGTACAGAAAATGCGGGTTCACCTGCGCCTCAAGTGCGGTAAGCTGAGCTGTTTTCTCGTTAATCTTTGAAACATAGTTCTCCTGAATAAGATTCTGAATCTGCTCGGACATCTCATTATAGCTGCTTGTCAGCTCGCTCACTTCCCTGCTGCGGCCAAGACTGATTTTGGAAAAGTTGCCCTTTCCGAAGCTGGCCTGGCTCCTTGCAAGTGCATCAAGCGGTTCGGTCAGAAAGCGCAGAATAAAGGAGACCAGCACGAGCGAAAGCACCAGGAACAGAATTCCCTGCCGGATGGAATTGCTGCGGATATTCTGCAGGGAATCTGTAACGGCGGAAACAGGAGTGTAGCTGACAAGACGGATACCGTACTTGCTGCCGCTGGAGGTGGCGTAGATATACCGCGCATCACCTGCTGAAATGATATGCTCCCTGTCAGGCTGTGCTGCGGCACCTGGTGTATTCAGGAAATCGGAGAGACTTCCTGCAGCGTTCGTATACAGAAGCGTCCCGTCATTACGGTACAGAGCGTAGGAGAGACCGGACATTCCGGATTTTATGAAGCTGTCATTTACTTCGATGCCAACGAGAGCAATCGGATGCCGGTCGCTGATCCGGATCATCGTGTGGTAAAAGGCAAAGAGAGCACCGTCCCCGGCAGGAAGAAGACAGGAGCCGGTCCGCGAATGGATACAGCCGATATAACCGTCGCTGCCTGTCACGCCTTTTGAGGCGAAAAGCTTCATGCGCTGATCACTGGCAAACCTTCCGATTCCGATATCCTGCTGCAGCAGGTATAGCTGATAGGACACGAGGTCACTTCTCGTGTAGTAGTAAATAGAGACCGTCTGTCTCATGCGCTGCAGGGCCTGCTCGGAAAGCGGCGCAGTCTGATGGAGCTCATAATAAAAATCCCTGTCATTTACCGGCAGTACGGCAAAATCGGAAAGATCATCCAGATATTGCTCCAGTGAGGCGGTCTTCAGATCCAGCGTCCGTTCCATGGAGGATGCGTAAGAAGCCAGAAGCCGATTCCGGTTCCACAGATAATTGGAATAGGAGAGCACCAGCGTCAGCAGGAACAGAAAATTGCCGGCAATGATAACAAAGCTGAGCCACAGAGGGGTCTTATCGAGGAGCCTTTTGATTTTCAGCTGCAGATTGCACAACATACCGGTTTTCATATCAAAGCTATCATACATCTTATTGGTCCGGCTAAGAAATATCTGCCTGGACGAATGTCAATAATTTCCATTCTTCCGGTCAATTTATTCCATTCATTGTGCATCATGAACAAAATATACTGTGATTGTCCGATTGGGAAAGAGAGATTCCGCCCGAGGAGGCCGATTATGGTTCATTCCAGGAGAAAAAGAAAAGAAAAGCTGGAAAATTTCCTGTTTACGATTCCTGCAGTCATCCTGGTCTGCATGATGATGTACATTCCCTTTGTTATGAGCGGCTATTACTCGCTGACACAATGGAATGGCATCGCCAAGGAACCTGTTTTTATCGGTTTGAAAAACTTTGCGGACATCTTCACCGGCAAGAGCAGCTTTCTCGCCGCATTGTGGTTCACGATCCGTTACACGTTCTTTTTCGTTATCGTGTCAAATGTTGCAGCGCTGGCGCTCGCGGTTGTTCTGACTAAAAAGTTCCGCCTTTCCAATTTCTATCGCGGTATCTTCTTCATTCCCTACATCATGAGCATGACGATTGTCGGCTTTATCTGGAAGTTTATTTTCACTTCGGGATTCAAGACCTTCTATGACGCGACGGGATGGGGCTTCTGGAACCTATCGTGGCTGGGTGATCCCGGCATGGCGTTCTGGAGTGTGACGCTGGTCGGGATCTGGCAGTCACTCGGGTTTTATATCGTCCTCTATATTGCGGGTCTGCAGGCGGTACCGGGAGATGTGATCGAGGCGGCTTATGTCGACGGAGCGTCAAGGAGACAGACCTTTTTCAAGGTAACGCTTCCTCTCCTGGGTCCCTCCATGACAACCTGTGTTTTCATGTCACTGACGAACGGCCTGAAGGTGTTTGATATTATCCTTGCTCTCACCAAAGGAGGCCCCGGGCAGTCAACGTACTCCGCAACCCTGGCTATATATAACGAAGCATTTACGCGAAATAATTACGGTCTCGGCTCTGCACAGGCAATCCTGTATTTCCTTTTCGTACTGGCTGTTACGCAGATAACCCTGCGCGGTATGTCCAGAAGGGAGGTTGATCTGTGATGACGAGAAAGCAGAAGAGGATTCTTGGAAAAGTAATCATGCTGGCCGTTCTGACGATTGCAGCGGTGTTTTATATCTATCCGGTCTATCTGATGTTCCTGGATTCCCTGAAACCGTTCGGGGAAGTCATCGCGACGCCGGTATCACTGCCCAAGGAGCCCACATTTGAGAACTACCGCTATGTT
Organism: uncultured Lachnospiraceae bacterium; assembly: GCA_900316855.1. Classification (GTDB taxonomy): domain Bacteria; phylum Bacillota; class Clostridia; order Lachnospirales; family Lachnospiraceae; genus CAG-791. The sequence goes on from ONEK01000005.1 coordinate 31,069, forward strand.
GCGGACAAGATCAGCTACTGGAAACTCCTTGGCAACAATGTACTGATTACAGCAATTGGTATTGTCGGAATTGTTTTCTTCTCCTCTGTCGCAGCCTACATCTGCGACAGGCGCAGAAATAAATATACGGGATTCATTTATACTCTGCTGATCACACCCATGCTGATCCCGTTTCAGACCATTATGATCACCCTGCTGAAGGCGATGAATATCATTCATCTGAACAATTCCAGGGTGGGTCTGGGCATCCAGTACTGGGGCTTCGGAATCCCGATGGCGACGTTCATTTTCTATAACTTCATGAAAACGATCCCGAGGGAGCTGGATGAATCCGCGCACATTGACGGAGCTTCGACCTGGAGGACCTATATCTCGGTGATCTTTCCTCTGCTGAAGAGCGTTACGGTCACGGTCGTTGTCCTGGACGTCATGTGGATATGGAATGATTTCCTGCTTCCGCTTCTGATGGTTAATTCCAACACGAAGACGAGGACGCTGGTCCTGGCGGCATATACCTTTGTAGGCCAGATGAACACGCAGTGGCAGTACGCCATGACCGGTATGGTGATGGCAGTCTTCCCGTCTATCATCGTGTTTATCTTCCTTCAGAAATATATCGTGGAAGGCGTTGTAGCCGGTGCTGTAAAAGGCTGACGCCTGCTGCGGATTTTCAAGGATTTCAATGACAGGCTCTGCACTGGCTTTGCACTGGCGCTGCCTGTCCTGAAATAAAAAACACCCAACATCATACAGCCATATGGGGAATGGCAAAGGAGGGAAATGCAAATGAAGAGAAAACTGTTATCCATGGTTCTAGCTGCGGCAATGACCGGTACCATGCTCGCCGGATGCGGATCATCCGGTGACACATCAAGTGCCCCGGCATCCACGCAGGCACCTGCCGCCGCTACGGAGGCCGCAGAGCCGGCGGCTGAAGCCGCAACACAGGCAGCGGCGCCCGCGGAGGGCGATCCTTCCCAGGATTCCGGTGAAATCTACATGTTCATCGCATCACCCGAGTATGCGGATGCGATCAATACCCTGATTGACCAGTATAAGAGTGTTGCACCGAATGTAACGATCAACTACGAGACAACACAGAATGATTATCCGACCATGCTGAAGGCCAAGATCAACTCCGGAGATGTTCCGGACATCTTCTCCTCCACCTCCGGCAAGGAAATCGATACCTATATGGATTACTCGCTGGATCTGTCCGATCAGCCCCTGATGGATGTGATCGATCCCGGTGTTGCTTCTGCCATGGCATCTCCTTCCACAGGCAAGGGAATGTATGGAATTGCCATCAAGGGCAATTATTTCGGTCTCATCTACAATAAGGACATCCTGGACAAGGCAGGAGTTGAGGCACCCAGAACCATGGACGAGCTCAAGGCAGCCTGCGAGAAGATTTCCGCAGCCGGCTATAAGCCCTTTACAACAGGATTCATGGAATGGTGGGTTTACAAGCATATAGGACAGCATTTCCTGGATGCCGCAGCCAAAGAAGCGGGCATCACGGCAGGAGAGCTGGTAACCTCCATCCAGAACGGCGAGAAGAAGCTGGAAGACTATCCGATTGCGTACAACAACTTCTTTGATTTCATTGACCTTGCCGTGAAGTACGGTGATGACAAGCCGCTCGAGACCGATCTTGCAGGCGAGGAGCAGGCATTCGCAACCGGTCAGGCAGCATTCATGCTGGGACAGGGCGCCTGGGTGGAAGCGGACGTACTGAAAATCGATCCGAACATCCAGATCGGCTTCCAGGGCTATCCTGTAGATGACAAGGCTGAGGACTGCCAGGTTATTACCGGCTCCGATCAGGCCCTTCGTATCAACAAGGATTCTGAGAACCTTCAGGCAGTACTTGATTTCATCAACTGGTGGTATACTTCTGACTATGGCCAGAGCTGGTTCACGGATGTGGCAGGTGTTGTACCTCCGATTCAGTCGGATGCGAAGTCGGAGTTCACCATCATCGAGCAGGGCAAGGCAGAAGCATCTGCGAACGGCTCCGGTGAGCTTGCCATTGTAGATTCCACAGATGCCTATAACCAGGTATTCGGTGAGGCAGTGCAGGCTTATATCGCCGGCACCGCAACCAGGGAAGAAACAGCGGCAGCACTTGACGAGCAGTGGGCTTCCATTGACGGACCGCAGGCACAGTAAGCGGTACGGCAGCTGACCGCAGCATGCGGAACAGAGGAATTGAGGGCGGAGGGAGAAATTTCCTCCGCCCTTTTGTGAAGGCGACGAGCCACGAAGCCGCCTCTGCATGCTCGCATGCAGAGACGGCTCTGTGGTGACCGCTCATCATCGAGAGTCTGAAAGACTCGAGATGATAGCGGCGTAGCCGAATCGAGTTGGGAGGATGAAATCCCCCTACTCGATTGAAACAGGCACAAACGGTTGTGCCTCAATAAGCAGTACAGATTTCATTGACTTCAGGGAGGGAAATGCAGCATGAAATTTACAGAGGGTTACTGGCTCCGCAAGGAGAATGTGCAGGCGTCCTATGCGACGCAGGCTTTTACGGTGGAGGAGATTCCGAACGGAATGCGTATCGCGGCGCCGGAGCGGCCGATCCTGACGAGGGCGGACGCACTGGACATGACGGTGCTGTACGTTGACTTCGTCAGCTGCCGTCACAATGACATCGCTGTTACAGCGACGCACTTCGCGGGCTATGACACGAAGGAGCCGCGCTTCCCGCTGAATGAGGATCCGGATCCGGTGACCGTGAAGGTGACGGACGAGGAAGCGGTCATGACCGCAGGGGATTTGACCGTGAGAGTCAACAGGAAGAGCTGGTGCTACCAGTTTGAGGCGGACGGAAGGGTCCTGACGACATCCGGTTTCCGCAATCTTGGCTACATGCGTGTCGACAAGGTTCCGACAAAGCTGAACATGGACCTGCATTATTTCGGGCAGGACTATCAGCCCTATATGGTGTCTGAGCTGTCCGTGAAGCCGGGAGAGACCATTTACGGACTCGGCGAGCGGTTTACGCCCTTTGTGAAAAACGGACAGGTCGTCGATCTGTGGAACGAGGACGGCGGTACTGCCAGCACCGTTTCCTATAAGAACATTCCCTTCTACATGTCCAGCGAAAGCTACGGCGTGTTCATTGACCACGCCGGGCAGGCTTCCGTGGAAATTTCCTCGGAGAAGGTCGAGTATGTCGGTGTCTCGGTTCCGGGCGAACAGCTTCGCTACCACCTGATTTACGGTAAGACACCGGCGGACATTCTTGACGTATATACTGCCCTGACGGGGCGCCCCGCGCTTCCGCCCGCCTGGAGCTTCGGCCTGTGGCTGTCCACGTCCTTCAAGCCCTCCTATGATGAGAAGACCACGGACCAGCTCGTCGAAGGCATGCAGTCGAGGAACATTCCCTTCCGCGTATTCCATTTCGACTGCTATTGGTTAAGAGGCCTTCACTGGTGTGATTTCACCTGGGACCCGGTGGCTTTCCCGGACCCGAAGAAGATTATTGACAAGTATCACGCGAAGGGCCTGAAGATCTGCTGCTGGATCAACCCTTATGTCGCACAGGACACGGAGATGTTCCGCGAAGGGAAGGAGAAGGGCTATTTCCTGATGCGTGCGGACGGAAAAGGTATCAAGCAGGTGGACAACTGGCAGCCGGGCCTGTCCGTCGTGGACTTCACAAATCCGGAGGCGGCAGCCTGGTACGCCGGCAAGGTAAAGGGCCTTCTGGAACTTGGCGTCGATGCCATCAAGACCGATTTCGGCGAGCGCATCCCGATTGACGTCCGGTACCATGACGGCAGCGATCCTGTCGCGATGCACAATTTTTACACCTATCTGTACAACCGGACCGTATTCCGCACGATCGAGCAGGAGAAGGGCACAAACAACGCCGTCCTGTTCGCGAGGAGCGCGACAGCGGGCTGTCAGCAGTTCCCGGTGCACTGGGGCGGCGACTGCTCCGCAACGTATGCGTCCATGGCGGAGACGCTGCACGCGGGGCTGTCGTTTGCAATGAGCGGCTTCGCGTTCTGGAGTCATGATATTTCCGGCTTCGAGTCGACGGCGACGCCGGACCTGTACAAGAGGTGGGTGCAGTTCGGTATCTTCTCCACGCATTCGCGCCTGCATGGCTCGGATACCTACCGTGTTCCGTGGATCTTTGATGAAGAGTCCAACGATGTGGTGAGGTTCTTCTCGTCGTTAAAGTGCACGCTGATGCCGTACCTGTTCCGCATGGCGGAGATTGCGCACGAGCACGGCACGCCGGTCATGCGGCCCATGCCGTTCGCGTTTCCCGGCGATCCTGCCTGCCAGTACCTGGACCTGCAGTACATGCTGGGCGATTCCATTCTGGTCGCTCCGATCTTCAACGACCGGTCGGAGGGAAGATTCTACCTGCCGGACGGAAAATGGATCGGACTCATTGATCACGAGATCCTGGAGGGCGGACGCTGGTTTACGAAGAAGTACGACTACTTCGACCTGCCCGTCTTTGTGAAGGGCAACACCCTGCTGGCAGTCGGTTCAAACGGTGAAAAGCCGGATTACGACTATGCGGACGGCGTTACGATCCGCTATTACCTGCCGGAGGAGGATAAGCCGCAGGAGGTACAGGTTCCCGACCTCGACGGAAAGACCGTCCTGAAAGTGTGTGCGGTCCGCAGGGGAAATGAAGTGTCGTTCACCGCGGACGGAAAACTGTCCGGCGCAAAGCTTGAGGTTTACACCGGGGACGGCAGGATCGTGAAGGCGGAATTCACGGAATCTGCCATGACAGTGGAAATCTGATGCCATGATTAAAGTGTCAAAGGTGCATACCGGGTCAGAATGACATACATTCCCTGACGTTATCCTCTCGGGGAAACAGGTTGACTTGCAGATGCCAATTTCCTAAAATCTGTATATGCAAAGGCGCAGTGGAACTTCCACTGCGCCTTTTTGCAGCACCAGGGCCATAATGGACGCCGTGCCTTCACGGGGCGGCCATTAAGGCCCGCAGGAACAGCGGGAAGCTTTGCTTTGGGCTGTTCGCAGATGCGAAAATCGAGCAGAGGGATGACAATGATGGATCTTCATGAAATGGACCTGTTAAGGCATAAGGAGACGATGAACGAGCAGCTTGCCCGTTACGGTGTCCGCTTCGGTATTTACAGGAACAATGTTTTCCATGAGCAGCTGTTCCCCTATGATCCCATTCCGCGGGTCATCGACCGGCAAAACGCGGATTTTCTTGAGAAGGGACTTGCGCAGCGCGTCATGGCGCTGAACGCCTTCATCCTGGATATTTATGGGAAAAAACAGATCATTCACGACGGCGTGGTGCCGGAGGAGTTCGTCTTCGCAGGGAGCGGGTACCTTACGCAGTGTGAGGGCATGCAGCCGCCGAAGGGCGTGTGCAGCCATATATCAGGCATCGACCTGGTGCTCGGCAAGGACGGGGAGTGGTACGTCCTCGAGGATAATCTCCGGATTCCGTCCGGCGCCTCCTATCCCATGATTGCCAGGGAGCTGGAGCGGCGGTGTTCCCCGAAGACGTTCCGGCAGTACCAGATTGAGGACAACCGGGATTATGCGGCGCTGCTTCGCGGGGTCATGGACTATGTGTCAACGGAGGGCGTACCCGTGATCCTGACGCCCGGCCGCTATAACGCCGCCTATTTCGAGCACTCGTATCTTGCGGAGAAAACGGGCGCCCGACTTGTCTCCGGCCAGGACCTGTTTGTGGAGGACAATATTCTGTACAGGAGGACTTTTGACGGAGGGAAGGAACGGGTCGGTGCGGTTTACCGGAGGCTTGGCGATGATTTCCTGGATCCGCTGAATTTCCGCCCGGATTCGCTCATCGGCGTGCCGCATATCTTCGATGCATTCCGCGCGGGCAATGTTGCTATCATGAATACGCCGGGCAACGGCGTCGCGGACGACAAGGGCATTTATTATTTTGTTCCGAAGATGGTCCGCTATTACCTGAATGAGGAGCCGATCCTGCAGAACGCGCCGACGTTCCTGCCGTTCTACGGGGAGGATATGAAGTATGTTCTGGAGCATTTCGACGAGCTGGTCCTGAAGGATGTGGCGGAGGCAGGTGGCTACGGCGTGCGGTTCGCCAACACCATGACCGCCGGGGAAAAGGAGGATTTCATCCGGCTTCTTAAAAAGGAGCCGCGGCGTTTCATCGCACAGAGGGTCGTGGACTTTCAGGAGATCGAGACCTGCAGCGGGGACGGGTATGTTCCCAGAAAAGCGGACCTGCGCGCGTTTGTCCTGTACGGGGAGAAGCCGGTTGTCTGGAAGAGCGGTCTCACAAGGTTCACGACCAATCCGGATTCCTACATTGTCAATTCGTCCCAGGGAGGAGGTTTCAAGGATACATGGGTACTGTCTCAGTAGCACAGATGGATGAGCTGTTCTGGCTCGGGCGTTACACGGAGCGGGTCTATACGACGATTCACCTCTATATCCGTTATTATGATGAAATGATTGAGCGTGCAAATCTCTTCGCGGACTTCTGCAGCCGAATGGAGATTCCGAATATCTACGCGTCTCGGGAGGACTTCGTGAAGCGGTACGGCTATGACGAATCGAATCCGGACTCTCTGGCCAGCAACCTGCAGCGGGGGTATGACAACGCGATAATTCTGCGCGAGGTGATCGGATCGGATTCCCTGGCCTATATCCAGCTTGCGGTCTACGCGATCCACAAGGCGGCGCGCTCCGACGCGCCGGTCATTGAGCTGCAGAAGGTCTGTGACAATATTCTGGCGTTCTGGGGCATCATCGATGACGGCAGCTCCCCGCAGGTGCGGGACCTGATCCGCCTTGGCAGACGGATCGAGCGGGTGGATCTGTATGCGAGGATGCATTACGAGAGCGGCAAAATGAAGGAGGCAATCGGCAGGCTTGTCCATGACAAGCTCGTCACCGGTTTCGGAAACGGCAGCAGTGAAAAGGCTGCAGGACTGGAAAAATATCTTGACAACATTCCGCTGGATTATCACGATATAGTAGTTCGGGCAGAAAATCTTTTTTGACATCTTCAGGAAACTACGGGGGAAGCCTGAAACTAAATCATGATAAAGTTTGCTTACAGGATGAATCTTGCGTTTGACCGGCTGGTTCATGAGCACCACTTTACCCTGAAATGCATACCGGCCTCCAGCACGAGACAGACGGTTACGGATATAAACTTTCAGGTGGACCCGCTTACACCGGTCTGGTACGGCGGGGACGGGTTTGGGAACCGTAAGGCCATGGGCTATATACGGGACGTCCATGACCATCTGAACATCGCGGTCAGCGGAAAAGCGCAGATTGCAGGCAGCCGCACTTCAGACCCGCGAAAGGACGCCACGGATGTCATCCTCATGAAATATCCGACGACGCTGACAAAGGCAGGACCTGCGGTCCGTGCACTCCTTGAGAGCGCGGCAAACGCCTGCCGGCTGACCGGGTCAGCCGGGGATGTACATGACTTTGCTTCCTGCGTGATGCGTGCGGTGCATGGCTATATGACCTACGCACCCGGGAGAACCTGGATTGACACGGACGCAGAAGAAGCGGCGGCAGCAGGGCAGGGTGTCTGCCAGGATTACGCGCACATCATGCTGGCGATACTCCGGCTGCAGGGAATTCCCTGCCGCTATGTCTGCGGAATTCTTTCCGGAGAAGGTGCATCCCACGCCTGGGTTGAAGTATGGGAGGAGGACGGCTGGACAGGGTATGATCCGACGAACGAGATCCCGGCGGACCGCCGTCATCTGGTACTATCCTGCGGGAGGGACGCAGGCGACTGTGAGATCAACCGCGGGATTCTGTTCGCGGCAGACGGAGGTCTTCTTCACCAGACGCAGACCGTGACCTCCCTGCTGCAGGAATTATAAGCCTGTAAACCAGCGGGAAGGGCATAATATGATTGAGACAATAGCATCCGTGGAATTGCCGGCAGATGAAGCACTGCGCATTCGTAAGCAGAGGATTGTTCCGGTGTCCCTGACGGATCCGGACTGCGGGCAGGGGACGGAAGGATCCGCCGGTAAGGAAAAGCTCAAGAGGATCAGCATCGTGACGGGAATCCACGGCGATGAGCTCGAGGGGCAGTACGTCGCCTATGCTCTGCAGCAGCGGATCAGACGGCAGCCGGAGGCACTGCACGGGATTGTAGACATTTACCCTGCCATGAATCCGATGGGGATCGACACGATCACGCGGGGACTCCCGGATTTCGATCTGGACATGAACCGTATTTTTCCCGGGGATGAGGCGGGTGACATGTACGAGCATCTCGCGGACGCCATTGTCCGGGACGTCGAGGGATCGGATCTGGCCATCGATATCCATGCGAGCAATATTTATCTGACAGAGGTCCCGCAGATCCGGATCAATATCCTGACGCAAAGGAGGCTCCTGCCGCTTGCATCGACCATGAATGTGGATTTCATCTGGATTCATGAGAACGCGACTGTTCTGGAATCCACGTTTGCATACACCATGAATTCGCGGAGGGTTCCGACGCTGGTCGTCGAGATGGGCGTCGGCATGCGGATTACCCGCGGATACGGTGAACAGCTGATAGAAGGAATTCTGGAGACCATGAAGGGTCTGGGGATGTGGAGCGGCCGGACCTGCCCTGTCCGCAAGCCGATGATCTCGCGTGATCCGCAGGACGTCGTATTCCTGAATGCCCCGGCAAGCGGATTGTTCATCAAGAACCTGGAGGCAGGTGCAAACGTGCACCGGGGAGACCGGATCGGTGCACTCGTCAATCCGCTGTCCGGTGAGATAATTCAGGACATCACGGCTCCGTGCGACGGGTGGCTGTTTACAATCCGTGAGTATCCTGTCGTACAGGAGGGGTCCCTCATGGGACGAATCCTGCGCGGTAAGGAATATCACGTCAGCATGCAGGACAGGCAGGAAGAGAATATCTGACAACCGGATCATGCCATGAAAGAATTTGATGTTTTTACCATAAAATCCATCTACCGGGATGACTTCCGGGTCCGCGGCTATCAGTTCGGCGAAGGAGAGAAAACGCTCTGCATTGTCGGAGCCATGCGGGGAAATGAGCAGCAGCAGCTGTATATCAGCTCGCGCATCGTAAAACGCCTCTCCGAGCTCGAGAGCCGGGGCATGCTGGACCCTGCAAAGGAGGTGCTCGTCATCCCCTGCTGCAACCCATATTCCGTCAATATCTCCAAGCGCTTCTGGACGATTGACAATACGGACATCAACCGGATGTTCCCGGGATATAATGAGGGGGAAACCACGCAGCGGATTGCAGCCGGTATTTTCAGCAGCGCACAGCAGTATTCCTGCGGGATCCAGTTCGCTTCCTTCTATCTGAAGGGAACGTTTGCACCGCATGTGCGGATGATGGAAACCGGCTTCGAGGACGTCGGAATGGCCATGAAATTCGGCTTTCCCTATGTCGTCATCCGCAAGCCGCGCCCGTTTGATACCACAACACTGAACTACAACTGGCAGATCTGGAACACGAGTGCATTCTCGCTCTATACAACGACAACCGAGTCCATCGATCCGGTGAGTGCAAGCCGGGCTGTGGAAGCGATCATCCGGTTCCTTGGCGTAATCGGGGTCGTCCGGGGCGGCAGTGCCAAGACGTCTGTACAGGAAGATCAGGGAGCGGGGCCGCTCGTTGTGCACGACGAGAACCTGCTGAACCTGCGTGCAGACTGCGCAGGGTTTTTCGAAACCTATGTGAAGGCGGGGGATCCTGTCCGGAAGGGGCAGCTGCTGGCAATCCTCACAGACCCCTATGAGGGAACGGAGAAGAGCCGTATCACCGCCCCGGAGGACGGGGCGGTTCTGTTCATGCATCTGCCGGGCCTCGCCTATGCGGACACCTCCCTGTTCCGGCTGATTGTCCGGTAAGCCCGGAGCCCTGCTGATCCGGAGCTGACGCAGACGGGCGGCGTGCGGTATCGGGCCGGGGATCACAGGATGGCAAAGCTGCATGGAACACGGAGGGAAACGTGACACAGGAACAGTTTGATGAAGCACTGCTGGAAGCGGAGAAGCTCCGCACCGGATGGAAGATTTCCGACGATCTTCGGGACGAGGGGCTTGAGCTTCCAGGGGATGTAAAGAGTATCCGCAGCCTTCTCTACGGCCCTTACGGGCACTGGAACCTGTTCGACATCTATCTGCCGAAGGCGCAGGACGGGAAGGAAGCAATACTTCCTGTCATCGTCAGTATCCACGGAGGAGGCTGGCAGTACGGGGACAAGGAGCTGTACCGGCCGTACTGCATGAGCCTTGCACAGCGGGGCTTTGCTGTTGTCAGCTTTAATTACCGCCTCGCACCGGAGGACCCGTTCCCGGCAGCCTTCCTTGACGTGAACCGGATGTTTGCCTGGATTGCACGGAACGGGGAACGCTTCCATCTGGACCGGAATCGCGTTTTCATCGTCGGGGATTCCGCGGGGGCGCAGATGGCATCGTGGTACGCGACCCTTCTGACCAGTGCGTCCTTCCGGGAGCTGTACGCCTCCTCGTTCCCGCTTGCGGGCGCGCGGCATCAGGCCGTTCCCTTTACGAAGGAGCAGTACGGGGAGGCCGGGATTGCCGAAAGACTGTGGAAGGACATTCCGGAGGACAGCATGGTGCCGGATGAGCGGACGGGCTTTACAGTCCCTGCGGATCGGCTCCATGTCAGAGGTGTCGCGCTGAACTGCGGCGTCTACGATGTGTTGACCAATATGGTAAACGAAGTGGACTCGTATTTCCTGCATTTCCTCGGGGAACTTGCGGAAGAGTCGGATAGCCGCAAGCTTACGCTGAAACTGGTTGACTCATACGGTCATCAGACAAAGGATTTCCCTCCCGCCTTCATCATGAGCGCGGCAAACGATTTCCTGCTCCCGTGTGCGGAGCCGATGGCGGACCACCTGAAGGCTCTCGGCGTGAAGACGTCGCTCCATATTTACGGGCAGAAGCATCAGCTGTTTATGGGACATGTCTTTCATGTGAACCTGAAGCTCAGGGAGGCCGCCGTCTGCAATGACGAGGAATGTGCCTTCTTCCGTTCGCTTGCGGCTGACAGCTCGTCGTGACGCGTGTCCGGGAATCGTTCTCCGCGGGATCACGTTCCGGGGTATTTCAGGAAATGACCCTGCGGCGGATCTGATTTCGGGGCCTGCCTGTGTCATTTTTTATGTTCAGGGCGTATGATAGAGATGTAGTGAAATCCGTCCGCCTGTGCGGACGGACATCACCGCGGAGCGCCGCGGTGCAGATTTTTGTTCAAGGAGGTTACACTATGCTGTTTTACAGGTGCCAGGGCTGTGGCAATTTCGTGACGTTCCTCACGGAGAAAACCGCGTGCACACCCAAGTGCTGCGGCGAGACAATGACAGAGCTCGTTCCGAACACGTCGGACGGTGCGGGTGAGAAGCATGTACCGGTTGTGACCGTGGAGGGGAATAAGGTCACCGTGAAGATCGGTGCCGCGGAGCACCCGATGCTGGAGGCTCATTATATCCAGTTCGTCGTTCTGGAGACAGAACACGGTTATCAGAAAAAGGACTTAAAGCCCGGCGAGAAGCCGGAGGCGGTCTTCGCCCTTGCGGAGGGCGAGAAGCCGGTTGCTGCTTATGAATACTGCAACCTTCACGGACTCTGGAAGGCGGAGATCTGAACCTGCTTTCCGGTTCCTGAAGGGAGCCCCGGCGGCTTTTATTCCCGCGAGGCACGAGCCACGCGAACATGCCTGCATGTTCATGCGGCGACGTCCGCGAGGGTCAAATGCCCCGCCCTTGGGGCGCTCAGGATCAGATAGATGTTAAGTCATGCCCCGCTGCTTGCGGCGGGGTATTTGACTCTGAAGCAGGAATGAACAGAATACCGGACTATGCAAAGAGGCACTGATGACCGGTGCCTCTTTGTTTCGTTTATAAGAGGAGGAAATTCGGATATGGCGATGGATGTAGCACAGACACTGGAACTGCTGCAGCAGAAGGCGCTGCAGGATGAGAAGCTTAAGGGGCAGCTCTTTGCGACCCGGCAGTCGCATACTCCCATCAGGGACTTCTGCGACATCAGCACGAAAGCGGGGCTTCCCTTATATGAAATGGATCTGATAGAATACGGAGAGTCGTCCTACGCGGCGATCCGCCGCAGTACGAACGGAGGCGGCGAGAACTCGCCGCTCCTCAATTACGAGGACGATGCGTACGAAATGTTTCTCTCTGCCCTGGCACAGCGGGAAGCAGCAGAGGGAAGCAGCCGATAAGAAAGCCTCAGAAGTTCAGAAAATAAGAATGTCACGGGAGAGCCTGCATGAAACGGAAATCCGGCAGAGCCTACAGCGTAAGTAAAAAACTCGATCTTCCGACGCTTGCCGTCTGCCTTGCCGGTGCGGCTGTCCTGACCGTGATGCTGGGGCTGAACCTGTTCCGCGGCTATGAGCTGAATGCGGCGACAGAGGGCGAGTCCAGGCTCATGGCACTGCGCCAGGCCATCACGATGTGTACGAATACGACCGGGTCGCTCGCCGAGGTCATCCGGCTGAACCAGGGCAGGCTCAAGGACCCGGACTGGCTCATCGAGAGTGTTTACAACTCCACCGACGCGCCGATCCGCAGTGTACAGCTCGCACCGCAGGGCAAAGTGACTTACGTTTATCCCGAGGAGGGAAACGAAGCGGGCAAAATCGACCTGTTTGCGGACCCGCAGCGCAGGGAGGAAGCCATTGCGGCACGCGATTCCGGAAACCTGATGCTGGCGGGCCCTTTCACGCTGAAGCAGGGCGGCTTCGGAGTTGCGATCCGGCAGCCGGTTTACCTCATTCCGGATGATATTTCCAGCTTCTGGGGCTTCTCGATCGTCGTTGCCGACATGGACCGGCTTCTGGACTACGCCGATTTCGACTCCATCGGGAAATTCAACTATTCCTACCGGCTGACGGCAGTTGTCAACGGCGAGGAGGTCTATGTCGACGGCAGTCTGCCGGAAGGGCAGGGGGTGCTCTCGTCCATGGAATTCGAGGACAAGACGTGGAACCTCTACGTAAAGCCGGGTTTCCGCCGGCTCTCGAGGATGGTTTATTACGGCTTTGCGCTGTCCATGTTTGTCCTGAGCTTCCTCATTGCCGCGCTTCGCGCACGGAACCGTTCCCTCGTTGATTCCACGCTGACGGATGCCCTGACAGGGCTCCGGAACCGACGCGGCTTTGACAGAGCGATGCGTGATATGGCCGGGGATAAGCGGACCGAACGGGCGCTGATTGTCGCCATCGATATCAACAATTTCAAGACGTTCAACGACCTGTACGGGCACGACAACGGCGATGAGCTGCTGAAGGACTTCGCACAGGAGCTTCACAGTCTCGTCGGCCGGTCGGGCATCATCTCCCGCAACGGCGGCGACGAGTTCCAGATCCTGATTAAGAATCCGAAGGGAGACTGGGAGCGGAAGCTGAGGGAGTTTTTCAACCGGTCCCACACCTTCCTCTACCACGGGAAGGACTACCTCTACAATGTATCCGGCGGCTGCGCGGTCTACCCGGACCAGGACACGGATTTCGCGGGTCTTTACCGCAAGGCGGACACCGCGCTCTATCATGCCAAAACCTCCCCGGAGAGCCGGTTCTGGCTCTACTCGGACCAGATGAGCAGGGAGCCGCGGGAACAGATCGGCTTTAATTTCAAGGACCTTTCTGCCGGCGCACCGGGTGCGGTGCTGATTTACAAGGCGGACCGCGGCGAAGAGATCCTGTTCGCAAACGAGATGTGCGTGCATCTGTTCGGGTGTGATTCGCTGGCGGACTTTATGTCCAACACAGGAGGGAGCTTCAGGACCCTCGTTGATCCGGAGGATTCCGCCTGGGCGGAGGAGAGCATCCGCAGGCAGCAGGCCGACCCCGCCAATACGCTTCATAGCGACTATCTCGTCTACCGCGCGCGCAGAAAGGACGGAACCATCATCAGCCTCATCGACGTCGGCAGGAAAATCCACCATGAATATTACGGGGATATTTTCTATGTGTTCCTGCTGAACGAGGACGATTCGGAGAAATTTGACAGGCGCCCGTGACGCGCCGCCCTCCGGCTGCCGGCTTACGTAAATTTTACCGCCGGCATCTATCTTTTATCCGGATTTTGGCCTAATATTGTTAATGGATTTATGTCATCTTCTTGAGAAGGATACCTGCTGCCATGCCGATGGATCGGGAGTTACGAAAAGAGAATACAACGCCGGAGAACAGCTTTTCCGCGGGCAATGAGCCTTCGCCGGAGAGCCGGCTGGATTCCCGCACAACGCTGGAGGCGGTTGCCCTGAAGGCGAAGGATCATCCTATGTCTGTTTTGGTGATGGACGTGGATGATTTTTCTTATGGAAGGGAATATTACGGGGAAGAAGAGAGCCGGAAGGTGCTGGACTGTATTGCGGACGTTCTCCATTCCTTCATGAAGCAGGATTTCTATGCCTGCTTCGAGGGAGAAAGCCGGTTTCTGTGCATCCTGATGACAGGGGATGCGGATACGGCGGCAGGACTGGCCGAGAGAATCCGCCAGGAGCTGGAACTGCAGCGGGAGCTGCAGCGCGTTGCTGCGACGGTCAGCGGCGGCATTGCCTGCACAGCGGGTGAGGGTGAGACCTTCGGGAGTCTGGTTCAGAAGGCGGACAAGGCACTGTTTCATTCCAGACGCTTCGGCGGAAACCGCATCAGCGTCTATTCCGACCGCTTCGCAGACGAGGCGGACCAATCCGGCAGGCTCTACCATTTCTCTCCGGAGATCAAGCGCTTTGTGGAGCATTCCGGCTATCCGATGTTCTACTACCAGATCCTGGACGGACAGTATGAGGTGCTGCTGATCTCGGACGGCTATTGCAAAATGATGGGACAGCCCAGGTCTGAGCTCATGACTTACCTGGGTACACATTCGATGTCCCGTGTTTATTCCGATGACGCCGAGCGGCTCCGCAAGGGTATGCTCAGCATGGCAGACCGGGAAGAAGCCAGCATGATCTACCGGCATTCCATCAACGGTGAATATCACAACATCCTCTGCCTTGGCAAGCAGCAGAGGATGGAGGACGGCTCCGTAATCGTCATGGCACATCTTCTGGATCTGACTGATACGGACGCCATTGCCAACGAGATGTACGGCGAGTACATGGCCGGCAAGAACGAGGAATATCTGCGCGATTCCATTACGGGCCTTCCGAGCATCAGCTATTTCAATACGTTTGCGGATGCACGGATCGGTGAGATTCAGGAGCACCGCGGCATTCCTGCGGTCATCTTCATGGACGTCTTCGGAATGCATGCCTATAATGAACGGTTCGGCTATGAAGAGGGAAATCACCTCCTGCGGACCGTCGGAGAGATTCTGCAGGAGTCGTTTCCGGGCGATCTGGTGGTCCGCTATTCGGAGGATCATTTTGTCGTCATTACGAAGAGGGACAGTGTCAACGCCATTGATGACGTCCGCAGGATCAACCTTCAGATTCCCAGACGCCTGAACAAGGGCTCTGTCCGTGTGAAGGCGGGTGTCTACTACTGTACTAGCAGCGGCGATACCGCGATCTCTGCCATGGATAAGGCAAGACAGGCGCAGAATGCCATCGGAGATGACCGCACCGTCGACCTGAAGGTCTACGATGAGTCCGTGCAGAAATATTACAGTCAGAGGGACTATGTCCTGAGCCATTTCCGGGAGGCATTGGATAAGGGCTGGATCCAGACGTACTATCAGCCGCTCGTCCGGACACTGACGGGGAGACTGTGCGGGAGCGAAGCACTCTCCCGCTGGATTGATCCCGTACAGGGGCTGCTCCCTCCCGCAGTGTTTATCAAGCCTCTGGAGGATGCCCATCTCATTCATCTGCTGGATCTGGAGATTATCCGGCAGGTGTGCAGGACGCTGCGCGGCTTTCTTGATCAGCATGTACTGACGCAGTCCATATCCGTCAACCTCTCGAGGGTGGATTTCACGGCATGCGATATTTTCGAGGAAATTGAGAAAATCCGCGCGGAATATGACATTCCGGCCTCTTACCTGCATATTGAGGTGACGGAGTCCATTCTCGCGTCGGAGCCCGCCATTCTGAAGTCTGCACTGAAGAAATTCCGCGATGCGGGCTACAGCATCTGGATGGATGATTTCGGCTCCGATTACTCGACTCTGAATGTACTGCAGAATTACCAGTTTGACTGGCTCAAGATCGACATGAGCTTCCTGCGGCAGTTCGATACGAATCCCGCTTCGAGGACAATCATTGTTTCCGTTGTGGAGATGGCGAAGCGGCTCGGGATCCACACACTCTGCGAGGGCGTGGAGACGAAGGAGGAGTTCGAGTTTCTGCGGAAAATCGGCTGCGAAATCGCACAGGGTTATTATTTCTCAAAACCGGTGCCGCTCAACGAAATGGTCCGGTATGCCCAGCAGCTCGGCCCCAAGGGCTATGAGCCGATCACGGAGCACACCTACTATGACAGCTTCGGCCTCATTAATTTCATGTCAGATCCCACGTCCGAGCATCCGGATCTCGGCGGGCGGCCGCTTGCGCTGCTGGAGAAAGATGAGAGAGATCAGATATCCTATGTCTTCATCAGCGATTCCTACAAGGAGCAGATCAGGAGGGCAAGCCTGAGCTTCTCGATGATGACTAAAGAAGTCAACAATGAGAGCAGCACATTCCGCGAGTGGGTGTGCGACAGCATGCAGCAGGCAAGGACCAGCAGCAACCGCATTTCGCAGCGGCAGAACCGGCTGGCGGGACATCAGTTCGATGTCAGGATGCGCTATCTGGGAGGAGACGGCAGGCGCGAAATGTACGCAGAGACGCCCGCCCTGCTGGATCGTTAGGACGGGGGCTTTCATAATCACTTTCAGGGCCGGCTGACCGGGATGGGACTGCCGCTTACTGCGCGAGGTGTTTCCATGCAACATAACGGGGATCAACTGAACAGGGACTGGCTTGCCGACGACGGGCAGTTCGATGCCCTCACGGGAGTTTATACCAACACCACATTTCTGGGAATGTTCGGCAGATTCGTGGAGGGTCTTGCCAGCGGCAGAATCGGGGGCGGATGGGCACTTGTCTATCTGAATATAGGCAATTTCAAGGTCTACAATAACAACTACGGATATGCGGCGGGAAACTCTCTGCTGAAAACGGTTGCGGGTATTATCCGGGACGCGGCACAGACAGAGCTGGTAGCCAGGATCAGCGGCGACCGGTTCTGTTTTGTTGTACAGGAGGACAGGGCGGAGGATACGATCCGGTCCATTCATGATACCCTGCGGGACAACGGGACGCAGAGCGCGCATATTTATGCAGGTATCTATTCCCTGACCGGCACGTCCGAGAACGGCCGGCACGCCATTGACCGGGCAAAGCTTGCCTGCGACCGGGTCAGGGATGATTATAACGACTATTACTGCAGGTTCACTCCGGAGATGGAGAAGAATCTGCAGATCGCGTCCTACCTGATCTCTCATGTGGATGAGGCACTGAAGAAGGGCTGGGTCCGTGTCTATTATCAGCCGGTGGTCGATACCCTGACGGGAAAGATCCTCGCTGCGGAAGCCCTGTCGCGCTGGATTGATCCGGTCTACGGGTTCTTAAGCCCGGATCAGTTCATCAGCACCCTGGAGCACGCGAGGATTCTGTACAAGGTGGACCTCTTCGTCCTTGAACAGGTCTGCCGCATCATCGCGTCTGAACTGGAAGCGGGAAGGGACAGCTGCCAGTATTCCATCAACCTTTCCCGTCATGATCTGGAGCTGCCCGACCTCCACGAACGCATCGATGCCATCACACGGAAATATTATGTTCCGCATGAGCTGCTTCATTTTGAGATTACGGAATCTGCGCTGATTTCCAACGAGGGAATCGTACAGGAATATTTGCAGCAGTTTCATCAGGAGGGCTACGAGGTCTGGCTGGATGATTTCGGAAGCGGCTACTCGTCCCTGAATACAATACAGAACTATGATTTTGACTGCATCAAAATGGACATGCTGTTCCTGCGCAAGCGGAACGCCCGCACACCGTTCATGATGCAGAGCATCGTCGATATGTCGAAGCATATCGGAATGAATACGCTTGCAGAGGGCGTCGAGACGCAGGAAGATTTCGATCTGCTGCGGGCGATCGGCTGCAACCTTGCGCAGGGGTACCTGTTCTCGAAGCCAAGGCCGTATGAGGAGCTCGTTTCGGATGAGGCAATTCAGAAACGAGGCGTCATGCCGGTTCGCGACCGTGCATTCTATCATGCGATTGGCAGAGTCAATATCCTGAACTGGACCAATCCTGCCGACAGCGATGCGCATGAGGAGCTGCCTCTGTTTCTGTATGAGCTGGATCCGGAGCGGGAGAAGGTGCTGTACGCCAACGATGCCTGCGTGCGATTTTTCACCGAAATGGTGGGCCGCCCCTGGCAGGAAATTCTTCAGGAGGGAAATCTCCGGAAGGTGTTCCTGTGGAAAACGGTTCTGGAGCTTTCGGATAAGGCGGAGCACACCGGCAAAACAGCAGCCTATGATTTTATCTGGAAGGAAGTCAGCGGCCGGCTCGTTGTTTCCTTTATTGTAAAGTCCGGGAAGAGGCGCGCATTCCTGGCACGGATGGTGCGGATCGAAAATGTCCGCGATACCGCGGAATTCCGCGGGCAGAGTGCGAAGGATATTTTTTCACTGTTTGACGGGATTGACGAAATCTATCCGGACAGGGGCAGGATGGTCCATCTGTACGGTGAGCTTCAGGATTATGGCAATCCGGAGGAGCTGGGCCTTGCGGAAGTGGTACGCCGATACGCCGCGGAGTCGGTTTCCCCCACCGAACAGGAGTCCTATATCCGCTTCCTGGATGTTCCGACTCTCTCTTCGAGAATCCGGGAGACACCTAACGGAGCCATCAACGGCTTTTTCCACCTGAAGGCGTCCGATGGTTCGTACAAATGGAAGAGAATTGTAATCACTGCCATGCACGATGAGGAGGGGCAGGAATATTTCCTCCTGTGCATCTGCCGCAACGTGGCAGGCTGGGACAGCTTCCACATGCAGGAACTGCTGGAGCAGGTCGGCATTCCATCGGACATCTATACCGACCGGCACCTGGATGTGGGGATCCGCAAGGACGCGCTCTGGTCCGCCCTGACCCATCAGGAGAAGCTGGGAATTTTCTGGAAGGATAAGGACCGGCGGTTTATCGGGGCCAATGAAGCCTTCCTGCACTATTACGGAATGACCCTGAGCGATATCGTCGGCAAAAATGACGAGGACATGGGATGGCACCCGGACCCGATCCCGTTCAAGAAGGACGAGGAAAGCGTTCTGAGGGAAGGGAAAATTATCACCAACGCGGTCGGCGCCTGCGTCGTGGAAGGAGAGGTCCGTAAAATCCTGGCCTTTAAGGCTCCGGTTTACCGCAGGGGCAAAATTGTCGGACTCGTCGGCTACTTCGTGGATATCTCCAATGTCGCGCAGCTGGTGGATGTCTACGACCGCGAGCAGGACCACGATTTGTTGACCGGGCTGCTCAACGAAAATGAAATGAGAGACGCCCTGCTGCACCGCGAGAGGCTTTACCAGGCGGAGCAGCTGGATTTCGGCTTTATCTGTGTTCAGATTCTGGGACTGGCACCCGTCCGGAACATCTGGGGCAGGGACAAATATGCAGCCCTGCTGGAAAAAATCGGTATCCTGCTGCAGCAGACGGCAGGAATTCAGGCAGTTGTCGGGAGAGCGATGAGCGGCAGATTCGAAATCGCTGTGCCCTGTGCTTCGAGGGACGAGGTGGAGCAGCTGCGCCTGAGGGTGGAGGAAACGCTCTCTGCCATCCGCAGCATCGACGAACAAACGCCGTTTACCTGCTATTTTGCGACAGGAGAGGCAGTGTATTCGGATTACCTGGATATTCAGGAGATGATTACCGCCGCAGGACAGCGGATGCGTCGGCCCGGCGGCACGGATACTGCCGCGGATTAATTGTCCGGTGCGAAAAATTCAATGATCGTGTGGATCGCAAGGTCCATCTTCTTCGGGTCGCGGAACGTATGGTCCGCACCCTCTACCGGAAGGAAGCTGATGACATTGTTTTCCGCGAAGGCCCGGGAATCCTCCATGGGAACAACCGTATCCGCGGTTCCGTGGAGGATTATCATCTGGTCCGCGTAGTCGAAATATTCGTATTTTGTAACATCGGAAGCCTTCAGGCCGTCGAGGAGCTTCTGGTCTGTTTTCATCTTGCGCTCATATCCCGCAAGAATCTCCTTCCCCTTCCGCAGCTTTTCGAGCTCGTCCGGGGTGAAATTCTTCCTCATCAGGTCGTACATATGGATGCCGGGGCAGCGCAGGGCGATCTTTTCGAACGGACAGCCTGTTTCCGCGATATACTTCAGCGTCAGGTACCCTCCGAAGCTGACGGAATAGATAAACACATGTCTGGCGTGGAAAACATCCTTCACGTAATTGACTACAATGGTCAAATACTCCATGCACTCCGGCAGCTCCAGCTTCTTCCTCGCGTCCTTGCCGTGGGCAGGCCAGTCAAAGGCGACGACGGCGTCCCTCTTGTACTTGGCCGTTTCCTTCTCCGCAAATCTCGTGATGCTGGCGATGTCCTTATTGCTTCCGAAGCCGTGGGTACACAGCACCGCGCGGTCGTATTCCCTCAGATCCGTGTCGGCGATGATCCGGCACTGGATGCTGTAACCTTTTTCATTAATGGCAAACTGCTTCTCGCGTATCATGAAAGTCCACGCTTTCCATATTTTTCGTCCGGGGATTGGTTTCGAATCCACATCATAGCCCGAATCCACACCCGTGTCAAAATGAGTCCTGTGACCGGTGCCGGCGTGATTGGTGTAAGATAGAGAACGGCGGGCTTTAGGGAACGTCTGGCGCCGTCCGGATGCTGGCAGTCATTTCCGGCGTCCGGATCAAGATTAATGGAAGGAAGGCAGGTCATGGAGCTTCAGGAACTGGAATCGGAATGTGAGCAGGCGGTGAAGGAGATTGTGGATGCCGCCCGTCTGAAGAAGGGGAGTCTTTTCGTAATCGATCGGCTGCTCGACGAGTGAGGTACAGGGAGACCGGATCGGCACACACACGAACATGGATGTCGCGGGCGCCCTGTTTAGCGGCGCCCGGAAGGTGCTGGAGCCGCTCGGCATTGACCTTGCAGCGCAGTGCTGCGAGCATCTGAACCGCGCCCTCGTTGTGGAGCGCAGGGTACAGGAGCAATATGACCTCGAGCAGGTGAACGCCATCCCGCAGCCCAATCACGCGGGCGGCGCGTTCGGTACGGTGGCTTATCAGGAATTTCAGGATCCGGTCCTCGTGGAGTCGCTGAACCAGAGGGGTCGCGGGACTGGACATCGGTCAGACGCTCATCGGCATGCACATCCATCCGGTGGTGGTGCCGGTGCGGATCAGCCGGAAGACGATCGGAAACGCGGTGATCACCTGCGCGAGGAGAAGGCCGAAGTATGTCGGCGGCTCCCGCGCCATTTATGACGAGAGGCTCCTGTGAAGGCGGTACGCGGATTCCGGACGTCCGCTAAATTGTGAAAGTGGTCACGGGATTCGCGCAGGAGGAAGATACCATGGATGATACAGCAGCGCCGCGGCTCATGGTCTGCATAGAGGATTCGCGCCGTCATGAGGAGGGACAGGCCCTTGCAGGGCATCTTGGCGTATCTGCGGTGGAAGCGCCGGACAAGCCGGCGGACGACGCTCTTGTCCTGAAGCTGACCCGGCAGGGGTTGTTCCTGTGCAGGGGTGACCTTGCCCTGAACGGTGATTTCACGCGGATGGTGCACCGGATTGACCAGAACCGCTGGCAGCACGAACTTCTCGTGAAGGCGGCAAGGCTGAAGGATCCGGATCACATCCCGACCGCCCTGGACTGTACGGCGGGCCTTGGGGAGGATTCGATGCTCCTTGCGGCAGCAGGCTTTGAAGTGACGCTGTATGAGCGAAACCCCGTTATCGCGGCCCTGTGCCGAGACGCGATCCGCAGGGCGAAGAAGGTTCCGGAGCTGAAGGAGGCCGCGGGACGCATGACGCTTATCGAGGGCGAGAGTGTGGAGGCACTGCGGGCAATTCCGGAAGAGAAGGCACCGGATGTCATCTATCTGGATCCCATGTTTCCGGAACGGGACAAGAGCGCACTGACCAGGAAGAAGTTCCAGCTGCTGCACCTGCTGGAAGGACCCGCCCTGGATGAAGAGGTGCTCCTTCACGCGGCACTGAATGCCCGCCCCGGCAAAATCGTGATCAAACGCCCTCCCAAAGGGCCCTATGCCGGCGGTGTCAGGCCCGCCTACTCCATTCAGGGCAAGGCGGTCCGCTTTGACTGCGTTCTTCCCTGAGCCCCCTGCATCCGTATCATCCGGCAGATGTCTCTCTTCCCTGCGGAAGCCAAGGCCTGTGTGATACGAACAGGGCGGCGGCAGCAGCCCGATGCTTCCCGCCCTTATGCTTTCGCATCACTCTGCGAAGGTCCGAAATATTTCCGCCCGTGCCGGTACAGGACCACGCAGATCCCGATGGACAGCAGCGACCCAAGCGGCGCTGCGAGCCCCAGCGGGTACAGGGTCTGCGGAAACAGCACGGTTGCCAGCCACGCGCCCGGGATACGGACGAGCAGGACGGAGATCATGTTGTGAACGAAGGAGTACAGGGACCTGCCGTATGCGGAGAAATACCCGCTGAAGCAGAAGTGTACGCCGGCGAAGACACAGTCCAGGGAATAGGCGCGAAGGTACTGCGCACCCAGCAGGATGACCTCCGGATCCCCGTGCACGAACAGGCCGACGATGCCCTCCGGGATGATCTGGCACAGGATGAAGACGGCACCGCCGAAAATTACACAGATCCGGATACCCAGAAACAGGGCCTGACGGCTCCTTTCGTGGAAGCCGGCACCCATATTCTGGGCAGCGACAGCGGAGACCGTGGACAGCATCGCCGAATGAACGAGGAAGAGGAAGCTGATGACCTTTTCCACGATGCCGACGGCGGCTGCGACCTGCACACCGCGGGTATTGGCGATGGCGGTGATGATAAGGAAGGAAATCTGGATCAGGCCCTCCTGCACGGCAATCGGCACGCCGATCATCAGGATATTGTGAATCATGGAAGACTCCGGACGCAGATCCCGCCTTGTCAGGCGGATCGCGGACAGAGCCTTTTTCGGTGCAAAGAGCGAGGTGAGGACGGAGATGGCCTGGGACACCACGGTCGCGAGAGCGGCGCCGGCGGCTCCCATTCCGAAGGGACCGATGAGGAGGTAATCCAGCACGATGTTGATGACGCCCGCAATGGCGACGAAGATCATGGGGCTTTTCGTATCGCCCATTCCGCGGAAAATACTGCTGATGACGTTGTATGCGATGATGAAGGGAAGACCGGCGAGGCAGATCGAGAGGTACTGTCTTGTCTGCGCTACGGATTCCGCCGGCGCCTGCAGCGCCAGGATGATCGGATCCACGAGGACGAGGAGTACGGCGACGCTGACGGCGGAAACGGCAAGGAACAGCACAATGGAATTGCCGATGCTCCGCGCTGCCTCCGCGGGCTGCTTCGCACCCAGGCTCCTGCTCAGCATGACCATCGTTCCTGTCGCGAGGCCCACAATCATGACCGTCAGCATGTGCATGACCTGCGACCCGATCGAGACGGCGGAAATTGCTGCCGCGCCGTTGAACTGCCCCGTGATGAACAGGTCTGCCAGCCCGTAGAATGTCTGCAGGAAGCTTGCGGCCAGGAACGGAACAGAGAAACGGATCATGATGGCGGAAAGCTTTCCGCTGGCCAGGTCATGCTGCATGGGTATTTCCTCCAAATAAAGCTGCAGGTGTGTCAGCTTCCCTGCCGGATGGCAGGACTGCCCGAAGACCGTCAGAAGCTGTGACACGGAGATAAAACAAAGCAGGAACAACATACCGGGTTATTATCCTCCCGCGGTACCTCATTCCTGCTGTTAAGCCGTATTACCAGTATTGGGTTTTGCAGATTTCCGTCTTCCCGGCAGCATCCTGCACGGCCAGCGAAAACCCAGCTCGAAGAATAATGAAAAATCATTGAAAAGTCAAGAGGAATTTACCGGAATCGAGGGTGGGACATTCTCCTGTGACTGGGTAAACACCACTGTGCAATATTTTGGTACAATAAAGCAATACAGAAGTAAAGTACACCTTGCAGAAGTGGTTTAAAGGAGGGCCCTCATGCCAGCATTAAACAGCAGGGAGGAAAATGTTTATTCCCTCATCACACCGGAAATCCGGGCGGATGCGGAACAGGCAAAGCTGTCTGACCAGATCGATCCGCAGCTGTACATCGATTACAACGTAAAGCGGGGCCTTCGCGACGTCAACGGCAAAGGCGTCCTGGCAGGCCTGACGAACATTGCGGAAATCAGGGCAAGGAAGGTCGAAAACGGAGAGGAGGTGTCCGACGACGGACGCCTGTATTACCGCGGCTATGAAATCCATGACCTGATCCGCGGCCTGAAGGAGGATCAGAGATTCGGCTTCGAGGAGACGGCCTACCTCCTGCTGTTCGGGAACCTGCCGACAAGGGATCAGCTGGACCGGTTCTCGAACCAGCTGCTGTTCTACCGGAGTCTTCCCAAGAATTTCGTGCGCGACGTCATCATGAAGGCGCCGGGCACCGACATGATGAACATCCTGATGAGGAGCGTCCTGACGCTCTACCCCTATGATGACCACGCGTCGGATATCTCGCTGCCCAACGTGCTGCGCCAGAGCATGCAGCTCATCAGCCTGTTCCCGATGCTCTCGATTTACGGCTACCAGGCGTTCCGGCATTATGAGGAAAATGACTCGCTCATCATCCACAACCCGCTGGACCACGGCAGCATCGCGGAGAATATCCTCCACCTCCTCCGGCCGGACGGGAAGTACAACGACCTGGAAGCGAAGGCACTGGATATGGCCCTGATCCTGCACATGGATCACGGCGGAGGCAACAACTCCGCCTTCACGATGCATGTCGTGACCTCGACGCACACGGACACCTACTCGGCAGTTGCGGCCTCGCTGGCATCCCTCAAGGGCCCCCGTCACGGCGGAGCCAACATCAAGGTTGTCCAGATGTTTGACGACCTGGAGGTCAATGTGCGCGACTGGACGGACGAGGAGGAGATTGCAGACTACCTGAAAAAGCTCCTCGCCGGCGAGGCCTTTGACCACAAGGGCCTGATCTACGGCGTCGGTCACGCCGTTTATTCGAAGTCAGATCCGCGTGCCGAGATCTTCCGCGGCTATGTACAGAAGCTCGCGGAATTCGAGGGAAGGCAGCAGGAATATGCCTTGTACGAGCGCGTGGCGCGTCTTGCTCCGAAGGTGATTGCGGAACAAAGACGCATGTACAAGGGCGTCTGTGTAAACGTCGACTTCTTCTCGGGCTTTGCCTATTCCATGCTGGGGCTGCCGAGGGAGCTGTTCACTCCGCTTTTCGCCATGGCGCGCATTGTCGGCTGGAGCGCCCACCGCATGGAGGAGCTTGCCAACAACGGCAAGATCATCCGCCCGGCCTACAAGTCGATCGCGCCGCTGCGCGCGTATGTGCCGATCGACCGCCGGTAATTACTAGATTACAGTGTCAAAAATAGCCTCACAGCATTTCGGGAAGGAGCTTCCGTCACTTCGACGGGAGCCCCTTTTTTCATTCTGCCCGATTCTGCACTTTGCAAGTTGACACTGGTTAAGGGTGAGAGTACTTTTACTTAGGAATTGTGAGAACAAAGAGTCCGGTAAGACAGGATTGGCTTGCAACTCTTCGAAAACGCAGGAAGTTACAAGTTTATTTTAACTAACCGCGATGACAGGAAATCATTTGCATGTTTCCTGTCGCATAGCATCCGGGATATTCAGGAGGGACACTGAGAACATGACATTACGCGATTTAAAGGCGGGCGAAAGCGCGAGGATTCTTGCAGTCGGGGGCGAGGGTGCCCTGCGGCAGCATTTCCTCGATATGGGACTGATTCCGGATGTGGAGGTCACGCTTGTCAAGTTCGCGCCCATGGGAGATCCCATGGAGCTGCGGGTTCATGATTACGAGCTGACGCTGCGCCTTGAGGAAGCGCAGCAGATTGACGCGGTGAAGCTGACCGCGCAGGAAATCGAACAGAAAAGGCAGCGGGAGCAGGAGCAGAACGAGGCAAAGCGAAAGCTTGCGGGCACCAGGGTTCAGGAGCACCCCGGCCTTGGCGAGGGCGGCCGCTTCCATGACAGGAAGACCGAGCATCCCGTGCCGGAGGGAACGGTTCTTACCTTTGCGCTTGCCGGCAACCAGAATTCCGGAAAGACGACCCTGTTCAACCAGCTGACCGGTGCAAACCAGCATGTCGGCAACTTCCCCGGGGTCACAGTTGACCGCAAGAGCGGTGTCATCCGCGGCCATAAGGAGACGGAGGTGACGGACCTGCCCGGCATCTACTCCATGTCTCCCTACAGCAGCGAGGAAATTGTCTCCCGCCAGTTCATCCTCAATGAGAAGCCGCGCGGCATCATCAACATTGTGGATGCAACGAACATTGAGCGGAACCTGTACCTTACGCTGCAGCTGCTGGAGCTGGACGTGCCGATGGTCGTTGCGCTCAACATGATGGATGAGGTGCAGGGCAACGGCGGCTCCATCCTGGTAAACCGCATGGAGCAGGAGCTCGGCGTTCCTGTCATCCCGATCTCCGCGGCGAAGAACGAGGGCATCAGCGAGCTTATCGACCACGCAATCCATGTGGCAAAATATCAGGAGAGGCCCGGAAGGAACGACTTCTGCAGCGAGGACTACCGGAACGGTGCCGTGCACCGCGCAATCCATGGCGTCAGCTCCCTCATCCAGGACCACGCGAAGAAGGCGGGACTCCCCGTCCGCTTCGCCGCGACGAAGGTCATTGAAGGGGATTCGCGCGTCCTGAAGGCACTGGGCCTTGATCAGAACGAGCAGGAGATGCTGGAGCATATCGTGAAGCAGATGGAGGCGGAGGGCGGCCTCGACCGGTCTGCCGCCATCGCGGACATGCGCTTTTCGTTCATCAACCGGGTTGTGGCACAGACCGTCATCAAGCCCGGCGAGAGTAAGGAGCACGAGAGGAGCCGCAACATCGACCGGATCCTGACGGGCAGGTATACGGCGATTCCTGCCTTTATCGGGATCATGGCGCTCATCTTCTACCTGACGTTCAATGTGGTCGGCGCCTTCCTGCAGGACCTGCTGGCGGCGGGAATCGACACCCTGTCGCAGGCAGTGCGGACGCTTCTGCAAGCCGCTCATGTGAACCAGGTCGTCATCTCCCTTGTGATCGACGGAATCTTCAATGGTGTCGGCTCGGTGCTGAGCTTCCTGCCGATCATCGTCGTGCTGTTCTTCTTCCTCTCGCTTCTCGAGGATACCGGTTACATGGCACGCATCGCCTTTGTCATGGACAAGCTCCTCCGTAAGATCGGTCTGTCCGGACGCAGCATGGTGCCCATGCTGATCGGCTTCGGCTGCTCTGTGCCTGCTGTCATGTCGAGCCGCACCCTCCCCTCGGAGCGCGACCGCAAGATGACCGTCATGATGGTTCCGTTCATGAGCTGCTCCGCGAAGCTTCCGATCTACGCGTTCTTCACGGCGGCGTTTTTCCCGCACCACGGCGGGCTTGTCATGGTTCTTCTGTACTTTATGGGGATTGCGGCTGGAATCCTGATGGCCCTGATCTCGAAGAATTCGGTTTTCAGGGGGGAGGCGGTGCCGTTTGTCATGGAGCTGCCGAATTACCGGCTCCCGAGTCCGAAGAGTGTGGGACAGCTCCTGTGGGAGAAGGCAAAGGACTTTATTACGAAGGCGTTCACGGTCATCTTCATCGCGACCATCATCATCTGGTTCCTGCAGACGTTTGACCCCTCGCTCCATATGGTAACGGATTCGTCGGAGAGCCTTCTTGCCCTGATTGCGGGACTGATCTCTCCCATCTTCCGGCCGCTTGGCTTTGCGGACTGGAGAATCTCTTCCGCGCTCATCGCGGGCTTCATGGCCAAGGAGAGCGTCGTCTCGACGCTGACCGTCCTGTTCGGTTCAACAAAGGCACTTGAGGGTGTGCTGACACCGTTTACCGCCTTTGTCCTCCTGACGTTCTGCCTGCTGTACACGCCCTGCGTCGCTGCCATCGCGGCCATCCGCAGGGAGCTGGGGCCGCGCGCCGCTCTGTTTACGGTCCTGTTCCAGTGCGCCGTTGCCTGGCTTGCTGCGTTTCTTGTACGGCTTATCGGGCTTGCATTTGTGTAAGCAGCCTGCCTGGTCCGGTCACAGCTCAGAATATGAAAACCCCGCTCCTTCTGTCTGATCGCAGGAGCGGGGATTTTTTCGCACGGGAACAAGTGTATGCGGACAATGTCTCAGGCTTCCCGCGCCTTATGGTGCAGCTGCTTCATGGCGTACATGTTCTGGTCGGCCGCGCGGATGATGTCGTCGAGCCCCGGAGCGTCCGGCCCCTTGTGTGCCGCCATGCCGGCTGACGCGGACAGGGGGAATTCCCTTTCGGCTTCATTGGCTTTGAGCAGCTCCGCCTGCATATGGTTTACCGCATGCTGTACAGAAGCGGCATCGGCGCCAACGATGAGGAACTCATCTCCGCCGTAGCGGTAGGCACGGCACCCTGTTTTTCCGGCACCCGCGCGGATTGCCCGACTAACCTCCCTGAGGAGCTGATCGCCGGCACGGTGCCCGTAGGTGTCGTTCACATGTTTGAGGCCGTCCGCGTCGATGAAGGCCAGCGCGTATTCCTCATTCCGTTCCAGATTGTCCCTCTCATGTTCATCAAACGAAAACCGGTTGGACAATCCGGTCAGGCCGTCCGTGTAGGCAACAGCCTCCAGCCGGTCGATTTCCACCTTCTGCTGGTAGATGCGGTACCAGCGTACCATGTAATCGATGGCAAGGGATGCCTCCAGGATCAGCACAATATACGGCGCGAGAACCCGGCTGCAGAACGCACGCATGGCAGGGCTCGACGCTGCGACCCCCGTGCGGGAGATCATGGTGCGCACAACTTCAAGGATGCCGACTGCAAACGTGCAGACGATCCCGACGCGCAGGATTTCACTTCCCTCCGTCCGGTCGTGGAACTGCGTGCTGATGAAGAAGACCGCGGCAACCATCAGGTCGGCATAGCACAGAGGCAGCAGGATGAGGTACCCGTTGTGGGACGGCAGGAAGAACTGCCAGAACGTGGCAATGAGGAAAATCGTCCCACAGAATGAGACAAGAATCTGGGACACCTTCCGGATCCAGCCTGCTGCCTCAACACCCAGATATCCGTAGAAGAAAACCGGCGCCAGGAAGATGGCGACGTATTCGACGTAGGGAGCTATCCAGTCATCGTTCGAGAGGACGTAAAGGCCGCCGGTAAAGCCCATGCCCCAGAGCGTGATGCTGATGCAGAACAGGGTGAGATAGAAGCCGCGCAGCATTCTGCTGCCGCGCAGATTAATGATCATGAAAACCACAAACAGCAGGATGGAAATGAAAATAAATACCACAAACGCAGCGTTCGTCACCTGCCCGGAGAACGTGGTCGTCGGATAGAGCCACGCGACTTCCGCGGGCAGCAGGCAGACGTCGCTGATCCTCGTCTGGGTATGATCCTCCAGCTCCAGGTATTCGATAGTGACGGTGTCCGGAACAGGATCGGGCAGTGCACAGCGCACTACGACATGTCCTGTCGGCCAGCCGTCGTCCGCCAGGTGCTGCCCATAGGTGTACAGGACCTCGCCGCCGCACCGGACAGTAATCACCGCGTTGTAGCTGCTAAAACAAAGGACGGGATACCGGGGTATGCCGTCGGCTTCCTCAAGGCGGATGGTAAAGGTGAGACGGTCC
This sequence comes from uncultured Lachnospiraceae bacterium, assembly GCA_900316855.1. Taxonomy (GTDB): domain Bacteria; phylum Bacillota; class Clostridia; order Lachnospirales; family Lachnospiraceae; genus CAG-791. The sequence goes on from ONEK01000005.1 coordinate 60,930, forward strand.
CCCTCCAGGGGGGAATCGAATACATTCGAATCGAAATGGCGGGTTACACCCTCGTGTTCGAGATCAGTACTTATATAGGAGTCAAGCCGGCAGACCGGAATGTCCCTCACGCCGAAGACCATCCACAGGCTGTACAGCAGGAGCAGCATGCCGGCCATTAGCAGCAGCTGCCGGAGCCTTGTGGTGAAGCGCTTTATTTTTGCCTTTTTTTCCGTACCGGCTTCGACCAACGATTCATCCCCCGATTGAGTGCGGACCTTCTCTCCCGCAGGGGAGCAGCCTGCCGTGCTTCTTACGTCATGATTATAGTCCCTGTCCGGGACGTTTCCCACCCGCTGACGCGAAAGAATAATCATAATTATTATAATATCCGCTAATGCCAGATGCAATTATGATTGCAGAGCGGAGATTCGCAGGAAGATTCACACAGGCATGAGGAGGGAGTTATGCTACAATCAGTGCTGCGGGAGGTGGTCTGCGATGGCGAAGAAGGAACAGTATACGTTTCAGTCAGCGGACGGGGTTACGGCAATCCATGGCGTCCGCTGGCTGCCGGATCACGGCAGTGTGAAGGCGGTTCTGAATATCACGCACGGCATGGTGGAATATATTGAGCGCTATGGGGAGTTTGCCGGGTGGCTGACAGACCGGGGCTATGCCGTGTACGGACATGACCATATCGGGCATGGTGACTCCGTGCAGTCGCCAGAGGAATGGGGCATCATGCACGCGAAGCACCCGGCGGACGTCATGACGGCGGACATGCTGCAGGATGTGAGGCTGGGAAAGCAGCTCTGGCCGGATGTCCCGTTCTATATGCTTGGGCATTCCATGGGAAGCTACCTGCTCCGCATGTTCCTGGCAAGGTATGCCGCGGAATACGCAAGAGGAAACAGCAGTGACATTCAGGGCGCCGTCATCATGGGGACAGGCACGGTGCCGGACGGAACGATCCGGTTCGGGCTGTTCCTGCTGCAGGTCCTTGCGCTGTTTCACGGCTGGGAATATAAGAGCCCGTTTACGGCCGGCCTGATGTACGGCAAACCGTATAAAAAATACAACCTCGACGGAACAGAGCCGGAGAACAGCTGGCTGTCGAAAAACGTGGAGAACGTCCGCCATTATTATCAGGATCCGAAGTGCACGTTTCAGTTCAGCCTCGGGGCTTACCGGGGCCTCCTCGAAGCCTGCCTCTATGACAATCAGGCGGAAAATGTGAACCGGACCCCGAAGGATCTTCCGGTTCTGTTCGTGTCCGGCATGGACGATCCGGTGGGTGATCTCGGGGAGGGCGTTAAGGCGGCGTACCTGAAATTTAAGAAAGCGGGCATGCAGGATGCCGCAATCCGCCTTTTCAACAACGACCGGCACGAGATCCTGAACGAAACGGACCGCGAAAACGTCTATGAAGTTCTGCTCTCCTGGATGCAGGAGAGGGCGTAATATCGGTTCGCGGCGGCTACCGTGCGCTGGCGCCGTGATGGCGCTTCTTGTCCTCGTACATGGAGGCATCCATGCGCGCGAGGAAGGAAGAATAGTCCTCCCCGGAGGATGGATTCCAGAGCGCGGAGCCGACAGACAGGCTGAGCCTGTACGGCTCATCGCCGTTTTGCGCGTTAAAATCCGCGACTGCGTTTCCGAACTCCCGGATCTGTACCACCAGCTCGTTCAGCAGGACGGAATCCGTCAGAACGCAGAATTCATCACCGCCGTAGCGGGCAATGATCGACGCGTTCGGGAATGTCCGTCTCAGGATGGCGGATACATTGCGCAGCGCCTCGTCTCCCGCGGTATGGCCCCAGGTATCATTGATGGACTTGAAAAAGTCCACGTCGATCATAATGCCGGCAAAGGGCTTTCCCGCCGCGATCTTCTGCGCGAGCACCGTATCAAAATACCGGCGGTTGGACGTTCCCGTCAGGAAATCCTGGTTCACATCCTTCATCTGGACCTGCGTGTACAGCATGAGCAGGGCCATGACGGTTCCGGCGTATTCGAACTGATAGCCTTCCAGAGTGATCTGAAGGGCACCGCCCGCGAACACGAACAGCGGGAAGCACAGGAGCGCCGGCCGGTATGTCGCGTTGATCTGCCTGCGGCGCAGGAAAACATAAAACTCCACGGCAATGCAGAACATCAGGTTTGCGATTCCCCTCGGAATATAGAGCGGTCCGCGGATATATTCGCTTCCGTGATAGGCATAGAACCAGCCGCTCCCTGTCAGCTGGGCAATCGTGACGAGGACAATGTTCAGGACAGAGTAGAACATCAGGACGGAACGGACGATAGTTTCCCGGATACTCCGTTTTCCGTCGATCCAGGATTCAATGTAGCGGAGCGCGAAATAATATCCCAGCGGATCGAAGGCAAAGATGAAGTACGTTCCCAGAAGGGCGATTTCCCTCGTGCCGCCCTCGTGAGGGAGACGGCTGAACGTATCTCCGACAAGCAGGGCGAGGACCAGCAGAACAAGCCGCAGGTAAGTCAGTCTGTGATTATTGCGGTTCTGGTCCGGACCGCGGCTGACTGCCAGCAGCAGGCAGATCAGCGCAAATGTGAAGCCGTTTACCGCGGCCCAGCCGGGAATTTCGATCATAGGAAACCTCTTCTAATAACGTCATTCATGCAGGGATAAACATCGCCATTCTTAGAATACCAAAAACCGGGACGGCAGGGGGTAAAAAAAATATGAATTCCGAAAAAGAGCTTGTGCGAAGTTGACCGATGCATAAAAGGTCCAAAAAGAGTAAAATAAATCTGATTACGATTTCCAAGGGATGCGGGGGAGCCCTGGTGTGAAAAATCAGGCTGTAAAAAAGATATACTGGATCTTTGCCGTCATTTTTTTTTCGTAATGATGTTTGCGACGGACGCCCTGGATTCGGAATCAAAGCGTCTCCGCGAGGAGAACAAGGCGGAAGCCTTTATGGAAGGCTGGACAGGCAGAGACGGGAAAGCGGCGGATCTGCGCAACCTGTTCCATGCGAAGAGCTGGTATTCGTCTGACGGCTCCGTCGTCATCAATAAAACACTCCCGAAACAGATCCGGCCGGAATCAACCATCAATTTCTGCACCCATAACGTGTTCTACGACGCCTATGTCAACGGCGTTCTTATGGACAGCTACCACCCGGAACCCAATATCACGGGACCAGGCTACGGCTCGTCCTATCACAGCATTCCCCTCGTCACGAACCAGGCACAGGGCAAGGTCATCACCCTCAAGGTGTATCCTGCCTACTCCGGCTACACCGGAGGCTGGATCAACGAGATGTATCTGTGCGGCGGCATCGAGTATCAGGAAATCATGCTGAGTGAGCACGGACTTTCGCTTCTGGTGTCACTCCTTCTGGTTTTTGTCGGAATGATCGGCATGGTGGCCCACTTCGGCTTCAGCCGGACCGGGACCGGACAGGATGTGGATATTTTCTCCCTTGGCTACTGCGTCATGCTCATGGGGCTGTGGTCCTGCGTCGAGACATCCATGCTGCAGTTCTTCACAGGCAAGGCAGTGCTGTTCCGGGTGCTGGAAAATGAAGCACTCTGGATGGCCCCCTATGCCATGATCCAGTTCCTGTATTCGCTCACCATGGAGCGCAGAAAGATTTATCCGAACCTCGTCTTTGTCACGTTCCTTGCCGCAAACGCGGTCAGCTGGGGCCAGCGCCTGCTGTTTCACCGGGATCTTCACACTACGCTTCCCGTCACGCATGTACTGCTGATGATCGCCATCGTTCTGATCTTTGTCATGATCTATTCCGACTACCGTTACTGCAGGAACAGGCATATCGATTATCAGAACAGAACCCTCATTCTGGCGGTCACGGTATTTACCGCGGCCTGCCTTCTTGACTTTGTGATTTACCTTGTCTCCAAGGGGAACCTTGTCGACAGTGCCTTTTTCGTGAGACTGGGGCTGCTGTTCCTGTCCGCGGTCCAGTTTGTCTCCGTTATGCGCATGCACCAGCGCTACGCGAAGGAAGCCGGCAAAAAGGAGGCGGTGGAGCAGCTGGTTTACCGGGATACACTGACGGGCATCGGCAACCGCGCCGCCTGGAAGCGCGAGGAGGACAACATCGCAGCCAGGCTGAAGGCGGGACAGCTGGACGACGCCATGGCGGTCATGATGGACCTGAACAACTTAAAGCGCTGCAATGACGCTTTCGGCCACGCGAAAGGAGATGAGTTCATCATCAAAGCGGCACAGGCAGTTTCCTGGGCGTTTCAGGGCGACGGGACGTGCTACCGCACCGGCGGCGACGAATTTGCCCTGTTCCTGACGGGCCCCTCCATGGAAGAGCGGTACCAGACCTGCCTGTTAAAGCTGTGGGAACACCTTTCCGAGATGAATGACAATCATGAGACCGCGATGCCGCTCCGTATTGCGAGCGGCAGTGCCAGGGTGGGCGAGTGCCTGCCGAAAACTCTCGAAGCCGCGGAGGTTCTCGCGGACAACCGCATGTACCTGAACAAGCAGAAGCTGAAGGAGAAATACGGGGACTTCCGGCCGGAAACCATCTGAAACAAAATAAACCGAATTCTATAAACATCCGGAATCCGCGCACCGCTTCGCTTTGCGCTTCTTCCGGATGTTTAGCGGGTCTCGAATACAAACCGCCCCTTGAGCAAGCTCAGGGGCGGTATCCTTCTGAAGTGATTAACTGACGCACGAATTGCTTCGCAGCTGCGCTGCTTGCGCAATTCTATAAACATCCGGAATCCGCGCACCGCTTCGCTTTGCGCTTCTTCCGGATGTTTGGCGGGTCTCGAATACAAACCGCCCCTTTGAGCAGGCTCAGGGGCGGTATCCTTCTGAAGTGATTAACTGACGCACGAATTGCTTCGCAGCTGCGCTGCTTGCGCAATTCTATAAACATTCGGAATCCGCGCACCGCTTCGCTTCGCGCTTCTTCCGGATGTTTAGCGGGTTTCAAAAACAAATCGCCCTTCCGAGCAAGCTCGGAGGGCGATTTGTTTCCTCAACCCTTGCGTCAGTTAATTAAAAAGATTAACAAAATTAATCCCGATAAATTAGTAAAACCTCCCAAACATAGCAAAATGAACAATAAATTTTCGCGAAAACATTGATTTAAGGTCAATTTATGGGTAATATAATAAACGAAATCGTTTTAGGAAACTTAACATTTCCAAAGCGAAAATAAGGATTATTTCCTAAAGGGAGGGAAAAATTACATGAAGAAAAAAGTATTAAGTTGTGTACTTGCTTCCAGCATGGTAGCAGGTATCCTGGCCGGCTGCGGCAGCTCTTCTTCTGACACCGCTGCAACGCAGGCTCCTGCGGCAGCAGCAACGGAAGCAGCTGCTGAGGCAGCAACGGAAGCGGCTACTGAGGCAGCTACCGAGGCTGCAACCGAGGCTGCGGCTGACGGCGAGCTTGCTTACAAGGGAACTCTGAACCTGATGCACTACTCCACATCCGAGGAGTCTGAGGGCAACGGCGGTTCCGATGGTTTCCGTACCATGATCCAGAACTGGCAGGACGCTCATCCGGACATCGATCTGGAGCAGAACGTGCTGGCTAACGATGAGTACAAGACTCAGATCGCTACTATGGCAGCTGCTGATGATCTGCCGGATGTATTCCTGCTGCAGGGCATGAACACGAAGTCCTGGGCAGCACAGGGCCTGATCCTTGACATGACCGATATCATCAAGGATTCCCCTTATTACGCTGATTACAACCAGGATTATTTCACACCCTTCAAGGACGGAGACAAGCTGTACGGTCTTCCGGTTCTGACCGGTGGTACCTGCACGGTTGTCATTTATGACAAGGCTGCATGGAAGGACGCGGGCTTCGACAAGTTCCCGTCCACCTGGGAAGATGTCAAGAAGGCAGACGAGTACTTCAAGGCCAACGGCTACGACGGAACCATTGCATTCGGTAACGGCGGCCAGTGGCAGGCGAACTCCGATTTCCTGTCCACGATCGGCGACAGATATACCGGCAAGGACTGGTTCCAGTCCATCATCGACGGCTCCGGCGCTGCATTTACGGATGACGAGTTCGTAAAGGCTCTGCAGTTCACGGCTGATATTTTCCAGAGCGGAATCTTCAACCCGGATTACAACGATGTAACAAACGAGGATGCACGTGAGTACTTCATCGCAGGCGAGTATCCCGCGTTCATCGGCGGCAACTGGGATGAGTCCTATATCGCTGCTACCCTGAAGGAAGACGATGAAGAGGCTTACAACAACCTCGGCTTCGCGGTTCTTCCTCAGCCCGCAGACGCTACACAGGATCCTGATTCCCAGAACATCGGCCTCGGCTATGCGATGGCCATCAACAGCAAGGTTGCGGACGATCCCGACAAGCTCGCTGCAGCAGTTGACTTCTGCTACTATGTAACAGGACCTGATTTCGCTAACTATGTAGCTACCAATTACGCTCTCGGCGGTCTGACCAAGGTTGCGGATGTTGATCTGTCCTCCTTCTCTCAGGTTGATCAGGACTTCTACGATTACTCCTACGTTTCCACGACACCGTGCGAAATCTATGATTCCTATGTAGATCCCGCAGTATGGAGCGTATGCAACACCGAGCTGCAGTCCCTGATGAACGGTGACGGCGATGCCAAGACCGTTGCGGCGGATATCCAGAAGGCTTATGAGGAGAACTACCTCTCCAAGCTGAAATAAGCAAGCAGCCGGGTTTCATTCGGTTTCTTTTTAAACCAGGTACCTGGACAGAAGCGGACCTTTGGACGACCAGGGGTCCGCTTCTTTTAAAGGAAGAAAAATCCGGAATTCGGGGGAAAATTCCGGGCAAGCAGTATTGAGGAAAGGGGTTTCAGTCATGCTCAAAGCAATCAAACCCAAAATGAGCACGGTCGTGGCTTTGCTTTTCATCCCGGTGGTCTGGTACGTGTTTTCCGTATTCGTACCGCTGATCACGGCCCTGTTCTACAGCTTCTATGAATGGAAGGGCGGCCCCAGCAAGACATTCACGGGCTTTGCCAACTATTCGAAGCTGATACATGACGCGACATTCTGGCAGTCTGTCGGTCATAACCTGTTTATCGTTGTTGTCTGCATTATCGGCCAGGTCGGCATTGCGTTCATCCTGGTATTGATGGTTCAGTCCAGACTTGCCAAGTGCAAGGGAATCCACCGGACGTTCGGCTTCTTCCCGAGCACGATCAGCGCGGTTTATATCGGCCTGATCTGGACGATGATTTTCGATTACAAGAGAGGCATTCTCAACTACATTCTCCGTGCTACCGGGCACGGGGACACGGTCAAGGTATGGCTCAACGAGCCGTCCAAGGTTCTTGCGTTTGTCTCCATTCCGCTGGTGTGGCAGTTCATCGGATATTACATGGTCATTCTGTTTGCTGCCATCGCTGCGGTTGACAAGGAAATCTTCGAGGTGGCGGAACTTGACGGTGCGAGCGCGTTCCAGCGTGCCGTGCATATTGTCCTGCCTCTCATCAAGCCCATGATTCTCGTCTGCCTTACGCTGTGCGTATCGGGCAACATGAAGGTATTCGATCACATCTACACAATGACGGAGGGCGGTCCCGGCACAGCGTCCATGGTTATGGCGCTGTACGGATATAAGGTTTCGTTTGAGCAGTCCAACATGGGCTACGGCTCCGCGATTTCTGTCGGCATCTTCATCATCAGTCTTGTTGTCATCCAGGGCTCCCGTGCCCTCGTGAACTACCTGATGAAGGATAAGGGGGTGGAATAATGGCTGCTGTACAGACGAAAGTAAAAAGCGGAAGAACCCCTGCCCAGCGGTTCGGCACCGGTGTGCTGGCCGTGGTCATCAACCTGATCCTGTGGATTTTCTCCCTGTCGTGCATTTATCCTCTCGTATGGATGTTCTACTCCTCCCTGAAAAAGAAGAGGCAGTTCAACGCCGACATCATCGGCCTTCCTACGGAGCCAACCTTCTCGAACTATATCAAGGTTCTGACGAACAAGGATTACCACCTCGGAAGCTCCATGGTCAATTCCGTGCGAACGACCGTGCTGTCCGTGCTGCTGATCCTGGTATTCGGATTCATCGTCGGCTATATTCTTGCCAGAGTGCAGTTCAAATTCAACCGCGCGCTGTACGCGATTTTCCTGATGGGTCTGCTGATTCCGGTACATTCACTGCTCGTTCCCATTTATGTCGTGTTCAACAAGGCGGGCATGGCAAACCAGTGGTATACGCTGATCATCCCGTATGTGGCGTTCGGACTGCCGATCGCGATCTTCCTGATCGAGGGCTTCATCCGGTCCATCCCGATTGAGCTCGAGGAGGCTGCCGCCATCGACGGCTCCACGTTCCTCCATACGATGACAACGATCATCCTTCCGGTCAGCCGACCGATCCTGACGACCGTTGCGATCATCCAGTCGTTCTCGTGCTGGAACGAGTTTTCGTTCGCCCTGGTTCTGTGCTCCAGAAACCAGAAGCTGCAGACGGTTCCCCTTGCCATGACGAACTTCAAGGGACAGTTCGCTTCGGACTATCCCAAGATCATGGCGGGCATGCTGATCACGATGCTGCCGATCGTCGTTCTGTACTTCGCCTTCTCGAAGAAGATCATCGAAGGCATGGTTGCCGGCGCTGTCAAGGGCTGACAGCAGATACCTGACCGATTTCGGAAAATACAACAATAAGAAACAGCGGCCGTCCTGCGGTCCCCTCACCCATGGATAATTTGTTCGGGGATCCGCGGGACGGCCGCTTAACTTTCGAATAAGATCAATTGATACAAATTGTGCCGCGGTTATTCTGCGGGGTTTCAGAACAAAAGGCTTCGGCCGCCTTGCAGATTTTGCGAGCGAATTTTCTATGAGCGGGGGAACTGCAGGGCGGCCGGAGCAATGAAGTTTTATAAGGATGATACGGCTCGCTGCATCAGCGGATATCGTAGACGGAGCGTGCCTTCAGGGAGGTGATGACGCCTTCCTCCACATGAAGCGTGCGGCTGCCCTTCTCGAGGTCGAAGAAGTTGTCGTCGAAGCGCACATACCCGTTTTCATCGTAGACCTCGACAGATTTCGCGAAGGCGTCCGCTGTGACGGTGACGGCTTTGCCGTCGTCCGACACGGACAGGGTCAGGTGCGGGTCCGCGAAGTGGTAATGCTTCGGCGCGCAGAACAGGACTGACCCTTCCGAAACCGGTCTGTCTTCCCCATCCTTCGTAAAATGATACGTGAAGTGGTTGTCCAGGAATGCGGTGTCGGAGTAGTCCTTCTTATCCAGCCATCGGCTCGAGAACGGCTCCACTGTGATGGATTCGCTTCCGGAGTCGATGATGCGGCTCCCGGGGTCACGAAGTTCCCAGCTGACAGTGCCGGAAACCGGCTCCCAGGTCTCGTTTGTCACGCACAGGCGCTCCGTCGAGACATTTGGCGAGGGCTCTGCGTTGACGGTGCCGCGGACGGTAATCTCATTGACCTCCTCGCAGGAGATCATGACCGGATTGAAGAACCGGACAGCCGCGTACTGGAGGGCCTTCCAGCGGTAGTAGTAGTCGAGCGATGCCCAGGAAGCAACCGGCCAGATATCGTCGAGCTGCCAGTAGATGGCACCCATGCAGCGGTCATCATTGCGGTTGCGGCGGAAGTGCTCGACGCCATAGCGGATGGCGTCCGCCTGCAGGAGCTGGCTTGCGTAGACGAGGAGATCAAACCGGTTCGGATACAGGTAGGTCTGGGACAGATATTCCAGGATCTTGCCGTTCGCGCCGGAGTTTCGCTGGTGCATCTCCATAGTGCGGGAGAAGATATTGCGCTCATCCGGTTCGGTAAAGCTGTCGATCGTCAGCGTGTTCGGGAACGACTGGAAGCCGAACTCCGACAGGTAGCGGAAATAGAACTTCCGGTATTCCGTGAACGGCACACCGCCGTGCCATACCTCCCAGTAGTGAACGTCGCCGCGGTTCGGGTCCTGCGGGTACACGAACTTGCCGCCGGACGAAGGAGAGGACGGCCAGTAGAACGTATCCGGGTCCTCCCTCTTCAGGATCTGCGGGATGACATGCTCATTCTGCACGAGGTAGTCCGCACAGGTGATCTCGTCACCCTCATATTCCTTCACGGAGGCGAACGATTCCATCTCGTTGTTGCCGCACCACAGGCCCAGGCTCGGGTGGTGGCGCAGACGCCTTACATTTTCCTCGATTTCCGCAGTGATATTGGCTTCGAACTCATCAGTGAGCCGATAATTGGCGCAGGCGAACATCATATCCTGCCATACGACAAAGCCCATCTCATCGCACAGATCATAGAAATAATCGAACGGGTAGAACCCGCCGCCCCAGACGCGGATCGCGTTGAAGTGGGACTTCCTGCAGATTTCGAGGAGTTTTCGTGTCCGTTTCGGGCTCATGCGGGAAAGGACGTTGTCCTCCGGGATGTAATCGGCTCCCATGGCAAAGAACGTCCTGCCGTTGACCTCCGTCGCGAAGCTCTCGCCCCATTCGTCCTTCCTGCGGCGGATCGTGCAGGTACGGAGGCCAATGCGCTTCGTGCTCGTCTCAGTGCCTGCGGGGTCCTGCAGCTCGACCTTCAGCTCATAGAGGGGCTGATCGCCGAGGCCGTTCGGCCACCACAGCTTCGGATCCGGAACGCGGAATGGCTTTCCGTCCGTGAGACCGTAGGAATTTCCGTCCGGTGAGGTCAGCGTAATCTTTACCGGTACGGAGCCGCTCTGCAAAACGGTCACCGTGACGTCAACGGCAATTTTTCCCTTATGGGCCTCTTCGGCATGCTCCGGCGCATCCATGGCGGGACGCCCGTCGGACAGGGTATGATCCTGATGGATGCGGATGTCCGTGATGCGGGACTTTTCATAGCCAAGGAGGGAGACGTCTTTCCAGATGCCCTCGTCGGGAAGGCGCGGCCCCCAGTCCCAGCCGAACATGCAGTGCGCCTTTCTGAGGTGCGAAAAGCCCCGCATGGACTCGAACGAGCCGCCGAGGTGGTATTCACGGTCCTGTTCCTTAATATATTCGGTGGGAGAGTGGATCGCGACCGCAAGGACATTGCCCTCTTCCTTCAGGAGGGAGGTGACGTCATATTCCCACGTGCGGTGCATGTTGAACGTGCTGCCCAGAAGTACCCCGTTCAGAGTGATATCCGCGAGCGTATCGATGCCGTCGAAGCGCAGGATCTGATGCGCGGCGTGAAGGATTTCCTTCGGAACGTCAAATGCCCTTGTGAAGGTGTAATCGTCCTTTACCAGGTCGAGCGCCTTCAGCTCGTTATCCCGGTAATAGGGATCCTCCATCTTCCCCTTTGCAAGAAGAAACGAGTAGACCGAGCCGGGAATGGCGCCCTGCACCTTCTCCCCGTCAGGACACAGCATTTCCCATGTGCCGCCTAGTGACATGATCTGCATACCTGTTAGCCCTCCTGTCCGGAGCCTGCCGCATTTACATTGCGGCGCCTCCTGCGTAAAATTGTGATTGCGAATCCCCATATGTGCCGACGGCGGCGTCTCCCGCAGCTGAATGAAAACACGGCGATACCTGAAGTGCCGTGCTGTCTGCATGCTGTCCCGGTCACCGGCTGCACCATGATTGTAACATTGAGGGAAGAGATTGGGGAGAAAATTTAATTAAAATTTTTACCTGAAATTAATTCGAAACAGCCTGTTTTAAGCTATCAGTGAAGTAATGTCAGAACCTCTTATTTTTCATGTGGATGTTAATTCCGCGTTTCTGTCCTGGTCCGCCTTAAATCGCCTGCAGGAACAGCCGGACGCGCCCGATCTTAGGGATATTCCGTCCGCCGTGGGAGGGGATGTGAAGACGAGACACGGCATTATCACAGCGCGCTCCATCCCTGCCAAGAAATATGGCATTCATACGGCTGATCCCGTCGTGAAGGCACTCGAGATGTGCCCGGACCTCGTGCTGGTGCCCGCGGATTTTGAAACTTACCGGAAGTTTTCGCATGCGCTGATGGACATTCTGCGCCGCACTGCCAACGCCGTGGAGCAGCTCTCGATCGATGAGGCTTTACTGGATATGACCGAAACGGTCAATACTGGTTCTGAGACGGCAAATCCGTCCCATATCTGCTCCGGGACAGGAGGCTTTCTTATGGAGGAGGAGCGGGACGGGCATATCCCGGGCAGCAGCGGCCATCCCGGAACCTTTCTCGATGAAGGCAGCAGGGTATTTCCGCTTACTGTGGCGGATGAGCTTCGGGAGGAGGTCTGGCACAGTCTCGGATTCACGGTCAACATCGGCATTTCCACGAACCGGCTCCTGGCGAAGATGGCGAGTGACTTCATGAAGCCCGGGAGGATCCACACCCTCTGGCCGGAAGAGGTGCCCGCCAAGATGTGGCCCATGCCGGTCGGGGATCTGTACGGGTGCGGGAAGAAGGGAGCGGCAAGGCTCAACGACTTCGGCATTCGCACGATCGGCGATGCCGCCCACGCGGACCCGGAGCTGCTGCAGCAGATCCTCGGGGAAAAGGGCGGCCAGTATATTTACAATAGTGCGAACGGCATCGCTTCCAGCGCAGTCACCGCGGAGCGCGGTGATGCCAAGAGCTATTCCAATGAGACAACACTTGCCAATGACCTTGGCTACGCGAACTTCAACACCGACGCGGTGCCGGTGATCCGGCATCTGTCAGCGAAGGTGGCCAGGCGGCTGCAGAGGGATCACTTTTATGCAGGAACGATCGAGCTCTCGGTGAAAACGGACGATTTTCACCGCTTCTCGAGGCAGACGCGGCTGCCGCAGTCGACACAGGAGGAAGAAGTGATCGCGGACACGGCGCAGGAGCTGGCCGCGAAGCTTCTCATCGGCTCCGGGGACGAAGAGGGACTGTTTGCAAAGGGCCGGAAGATCCGCCTCATCGGCGTCGGCGGGACGAACCTCGAGGATGATTCCAACCGCCAGATGGACCTGTTCGGATATCTTGCGGAACAGGAACAGGCCAGGAAAGAGGAGGAAGAGAAAAGACACAAGCGGGAGCAGGAACAGCGGCAGAGAGAACGGCTGGAGCAGGAAAGACAGGAACGCACGAAAAAGCAGACCCGCCTCGATGCCATGCTCCGGGAAGTCAACCAGAAATACGGAAACGGCACCCTCAGAAAAGGCGGATGAGGCAGGTTGCAGCTCGTCGTCGGCGATCTGTTCGTCACGAACACGGGGAGACTGAAAAGCGCATTGAGCCTGGCTGCTGCAACTCCATCCTGATCTCGCTTAACCAGACCGGCTCTGTCTCCGGGACCATGAACGCCGTCAGGATGACACAAAGGCGCATGCCGTCTTGTAAGCAGGACAAAAATATTGAATAATTGTCCTGTGTGCAGGACAAAAATATGGAATAATTGTCCTGCGTGCAGGACAATGGAGCGAAACTATGAATCGAGAGATACGTGCATTCACACGGCTCAGAAAATTTATTTCCGGCGGAAAGTGCCTTCTCATTACCAACAGTGAGGAAGATACGATCAACGATGACGGGCTCACTGTCAATATGATACCAGCCTGGAAGTGGCTGCTGGCGGATCACAAGTCTGTTCCTGCTGGCTGAAGATCCTTGTCAGCCAACATTTCAAGCATCATTGCGGAGGACGCCCTTTGTCACAACCGTTAACTATTCATTTTGAAAACGTGCTTTTGGAGGAACTTTTTTGGAAGAGGTAGGAACCTTGATGGACGAGAAGCGTTTTCCGCTTTATGCCGCGGTGCGGAATGATCACGCGGTGAACGTGTATATCCAGGAGCAGAACGAATCCATGAAGGCCCTGGAATATACTGAGCACAGCTTTGCCCATGTAGGCGTGGTTACGAGGCGTACCTTCGATATCCTTGAGAATCTCGGCGCCGATGACCACACGACGGATCTTGCGCTGACGGCGGCATGTCTGCACGACATCGGCAACATCGTAAACCGTGTCGATCACAGTCAGTCGGGCGCCATGATGGCGTTCCAGATCCTGAACCGGCTTGGCTTTTGCCCGGAGGACATTGCGCCGGTCATCTGTGCCATCGGCAATCATGACGAGGGGACCGGCGTTCCGGTCAGCACGATCAGCGCGGCACTCATCCTCGCGGATAAATCGGATGTCCGCCGCAGCCGTGTGCAGGAGCGGGATCCTCAGAAATTCGACATTCATGACCGTGTGAACTATTCCGTCACGAAATCGGAGCTCCGTGTGAACCGGGAAAAGGACGGCATCACCTTAAAGCTTACGGTTGATCCGCAGTACGGGGAGATCGGCGAATACTTCGAAATCTTCATGTCCCGCATGTTGATGTGCCGCAAGGCCGCGGAATTCCTGGGGCTGCACTTCCACCTTGTCATCAATGACCAGAAGATGATGTGAGGGGCAGCGGAATCACAGCGGCCGCAGCTCGCTCCTTCTATAGGCGCGGATGGCGGCACCCTTCGCTCCGTCAAACGTGTACACCTCGATCCCTGCCCTACGCATCGCTGCGAGTGCCTTCGGCCCGATGTTCTTGCAGATGATCTTATCGATCATCGACTTCTGCATCTGCGCGGTCAGGTCGTCCCCGTCATCCGGATACAGCTCCAGGAGCTCGTCCTTTTTCTGCTTTCCATCGACATAGTAGTAAACCCAGAATGTTTTTGTCTTCTCAAAGTAGGGAATATCCTTCCCTCCGCCGTCATACGTGACGGCGACGATCTCGATATTGTCCTTCATGTATTCCTCTGATTTCTCCCTGACAAGCCTGCAGCACAGACATCGGCCGGCTCATGAATATCTCACATCGACCTGTATTTCATTCTGAAGTTTAAAATTACAGAAAAATCTTATCATGATTAAGGCCGACTAACAACCGTTCGTGCACCTGTTTCTGCTTTCTAAGCTGCGCTGCCCTGCAAAGTCTCTGCAGCAGGCACAGACAAAGAAAAAAGTGAGCTGTTCTTTCCAAAAAGTCACGGGTAAAATTTTAAGCAACAGGTAAAATTTTAACCAAATTTTGTCCTTCTTATAATGATTTTTGTGATTGGCAGAGTGCTATATTCTTCAACCGGAAAGTGAAATATATAACGCTTCAGGCATCGAAGACCGGAGAAAGAAAAGGACGAAATCATTTTGAAGAATCGTATACTTAACAAAATCGCACTGCTCGGAACCGCTTTCGTACTCACAGCGGAGGCTCCGATGACTGTATAAGCGGAAGCACCGGAAAACGCCGCGGAATCCGGTGAAGCATCTGACGCATCTGATGCTGAGAGCGATGCTCCTGCACAGACAGAGGAAGAGGCTCCGGCTCCTTCCAATGATGCGCCCGCGGAATCCGCACCGGAGACGGAGGATCCTGCAGAACCGGAAGGCTCGGACGAGCCGGAAGAGGCGGTCAATGCACCCTCTGAACCCGAAGCACAGGTGTCATCAGAAGCTGTTCCCGAAACTGCTCCCGCAGAAGCTGCTTCTGAAACTGCTTCCTCAGAAGACAGCTCAGCAGATGCGGAATCCAATACAGAAGAAGCAGCCGCGGCAGAGGCAGATCCCGATGTTGACAGAAGCCGGGAGGTTTCTGCCGGGGAATAGGCTGCAGTAACCGCTTCCATCGAAAACACATCCGCAGAGGTATACTCCACGGCAGCGCTCACAAAAGAAGCGTTATCCGCAGAAGAGACGGCTGCAGCTCCTGCACCGGAAAAGGTAAATACCGCAGCTGTCATCGCTGAGACGAAGCCGGAAAAGGGAGCTGAAG
Source organism: uncultured Lachnospiraceae bacterium (assembly GCA_900316855.1). Lineage (GTDB taxonomy): Bacteria > Bacillota > Clostridia > Lachnospirales > Lachnospiraceae > CAG-791. Next base: position 76,613 of record ONEK01000005.1, read on the forward strand.
CCGAGACAGGAACGAAGCCGGAGGCTGCCACAGAATCCTCTGAGACGGATTCTGCCGGAAAGAAAGAGGAAGAGGCCGAAGTTCCTTCCGTGGAGATCAGCGCCGCTGAGCCCGAAGATGAAGAGCCTTCCGATCTTCCGGCTGCGGCACCCGTGGCAATGCCCCGCAGGGCAATGTCTTCCAAAGCGATGCTCTCCGCGCCGCTCAGCGAGGAGGCCCTGAAGGAAGCAGTTACTGAGCCCCTTCTGTACACGCAGAGAGAGGATGGTGCCTATGAGATCGGAAGCTTCGAAGCCCTGAAGCAGTTCCTGAACAAAGATTACACCAACGTTGCCGCGGCGAGCACGCTCCTGAAGGAAGCGGGAAGTGCCGCAGGCAGTGAGGAGAAGGGCGCGGCATCGGCAACGGAACGCGTCATCCTGACCGGAGATATCGATGCCACCGAGACGCTCGAGATCCGGGAAGACCGCAGCATCACCCTTGAATCGGATACGGACGGTCAGGACAATCAGGCAAGCGCAACGATCAGCAAATCGGCTGGCGGCTTTCAAAGCATCAGCAGCATAAGCTACCTGTTCCATGTCGCAAAGGGTGCAATTCTCACCTTAAAGAACGCGATCCTGAACGGCGGCGGGGTTAACACCGAAGGCACCTTCAATATGGAGGGCGGCGAAATTACCGGAATCAATAATAATGACAGCCGCTTGCATAATGCGGAGGGTGCCGCGGTTGACGTCAAGGGCGAGAGCGCGCAGTTCAATTTATCCGGCGGCTCGATTCACGACAATACGCTGCAGGAGCTCAGCCTCATCAAGGTGGCAGACAACGCGGTTATGAACATGTCAGGCGGCAGCATCACCAATAATAAGGCGAATGTTCAGCAGGGCACGGTGTCCATCGGCTATTTCGGAGGCAGTCAGCAGAATCAGGGAGGGACCCTGAACCTGTCCGGCGGTGAGATCTCCAACAATATCAACTATGGCTGGGGCGGCGGTGTAGGCGTATGGAACGACTCCACCATGATTATGACCGGTGGTAAGATCACCGGAAACCAGGCAGGAACCAATGGCGGCGGCGTTGCGGTATACGCTGATCCGGGAAGGAAAACCACCTTCGTCCTGAACGGCAGGGACGCGGAGATTTCCCATAATTGTGAACTCTGCAAAAAAGTTACACTAAACGCATTCACGGGTTCAAAAGCGTCATGACCTCTTCGAGACTTTTGCCGCTTTTGAGATATGCATCCATGATGGCATCAGCCTCGATCTGCCGCTTCTGATCCTGTAGATCCTTGAGCTTGTCCACAAGTTTATTGTACCGGTCCTGCAGCCTGCATATTTCCTGGACTTTTCGGGATTTTTTGGAAATATGGAACTTTTAGTGGAACTCATTTGCAGAGTTCACAATTATTGCAAAAAGGTATTCATTTGATTTATATATATCGTGTTGACGATATAACGGGTTGACGATATACTGCTATAGATAGGATAAAAAATGATGTTACAGGATTTTTGTAAAAGCCGTGGCGTTTCTCTATATAAATGTGCTAAAGACACGGGTATTCCTTATTCGACGCTATTTGAATTTGCTACAGGGAAACATTCGCCAGAAACAGCCGGCATATCAATGTACAAAAAAATAGCCGACTATTTTTATATGCCAGTTGATATTTTATATCAGATTTGCAGAGGAGACTCTATGATGCCTGAAATAAAGACCGATGATATAGTATTAAAAGCTGAAATGTATTCTGAATTGATTAATGATATGCAGGCAAAAATCTATGAATATTCTCAAACAGTGAATGGAAATTTAAAAAAAGAGATACAGGTTTTAAACGAACAGCTGTCTGAAGCCAGGATGGAAGTGCGAATTTATACAGATGAAGCTCATTTTAAGAAATGGAATGATTTGTTATTATCTGTAAGGTCCGCAATATTAAGAGATAGTTTTTGGGGGTAAGAACATATATGCCATATACAGATTATGCAGATGATACTGTCAATGATCAACAGTTTGAGCAGATATACCAGGTGATTCGTTCAGATTTGACACATGGAAAGGCTGCTGAAAAAGAAAAATGCACGATCATATTGGGCGGGCAGCCGGGTTCCGGTAAATCCAGTTTTTATCGGATGCGTGATGATCTGCTGAATTATATTGCCATTAATGGAGATGAATACAGGCGTTTTCACCCCAATTATCAAAATATAATCAAAACGGATCCTGAACATTATGCCGAACGGACACAAAAATTCAGTAACAGAGTAGTCGAAAAACTGATTACTGATCTTGGCAGCAACGGCTATAATTTAATCATAGAAGGTACATTACGAAATCCAAATGTCCCTATAAATACATGTAAATATCTTCAAAGCCAGGGATATAATCCTACTCTTGTTGTTGTCGCATGTGATGCTGAAAAAGCGTGGTTATCAACACTGTCGAGGGCATCATTGTTAAAATCACAGGGACTTGCGCCAAGGTTGGTTCCAATAGATGTTTACGACATTACCGTCAATAATATTGCGGATAGTCTGCAGCAAATAGAAGAGAGCCATTGTTTTGCAAGTATTACGATAATTAATCGCGAAGGGGAAATACTGTATCCAGATGATAGTCAGAATAAAGCGTCTGATATCTTATCCCGTGCATTAAATCTTGATAATTGGAGACAGAAGCTCCCATTTTATAAAAAAGATTATATTCAGAAAAAAATAGCAATTTTGCAGGATGCGTTACATCAGTCCGACATAGATAATGATCTTGAACGTTAACAAGGGCGATATATTCCATGTGCACACTTTTCGCTGCGGTCATGCTGAAAACGTGCCTGATGAAAAATATATAGAAAAAGCTATATCCCTGAATGCATCTGGTATATGGTTTACGGATCATGCACCTTTCCCTGGTGATCCGTTCGGAAATCGGATGAGATATGCTGAACTTGATGAATATATTGGCACCTTATCTGGACTAAAGGAGAAATATTCCAGTCAAATTAATGTACATATTGGTTTGGAAATCGAATATTTCCCACATTTCGATCAGAATGGATATTATCAGACATTACGCGAGAATCCGGGATTAGAAATCTTACTTCTTGGCCAGCATATGGCAGAGACTGCTCCCAACAAGTACACGTTTTCCTGGAGTAATGATCGGCTGGATATCGAAGAATATATTGCTCTTGGCAATGCGGAAATTCAGGGAATTAACAGCGGGTATTTTCAAGCTGCAGCGCACCCTGACCGGATTTTCAGAAGGCAGAAGAAGTGGACAGATGCAATGTCGGAAATATCAGATCAGATTATTGCAGCTGCCCGTAAGACGAATATCCCGCTGGAAATTAACGAAGAATCTAAGATGCAATCATATCATTACTGGCCGGAATTTTGGGATCAGGTTGACGGGATTACAAAGATTTATGGTCTTGATGCGCATTCCATTGAAGAGCTGGAACGATTCAAGACGATCAGCAGCGACGGGGCATAAAGTACCACGCCTGATAGCATGTATCAAGCGTGGTTATCTTTGTCTCGCGGTATATTGTGGACTCTGCAAAAAAGTTACACCAAACGCAGTCACGGGTTCAAGAACGTCATCACCTCTTCGAGACTTTTCCCGCTTTTGAGATATGCATCCATGATAGCATCAGCCTCAATCTGACATTTCTGATCCTGAAGATCCTTTAGCTTTTTTCGCAAGTTTATCGTACCGGTCCTGCAGCCTGGACATATCGGATTTGACCTTGTTGATCTCAGCATCAATTGTTTCAGTTGATGTCTCCCTCGCCATCTTCCGATTCCTCCTCTATGGTTGTGTACGTTTTCGCAGTGCCCAGAATCCTGCTGTATTCCTCAGCACTTCTTTTAACATAATTATCGTCCAGTCCGAATGAGCTGAGAATGGTCTTCTGGATCCTTGTGACTGCGTGATCCAGCTTATAGGTACTGTTGTTGCGGCGGACCATCTCGATTTTTTCGAGTTCACGGAGCGCTGCCGGAACGGTAATATACTTCTGCCTGGCTTCCAGGCGGATCATCTGCTCCTTGAGAAGGTTATAGATCCGGTTGCGGACAATCAGTGCAATGAACTCCAGGAAGATCTTGGATGACATACTCGCTGACGAGTGGGTCCGTTCACTCTTTGCCCCGATGAAGGTCTTGTCAGAGCGGAACAGCTTCTCGGAGATGTCCCTTCCCTTATACTGGACCAGCGCCTGTGTTGCCGTCATCTTCTCGGATGTGATGATGCAGAAGTAGCCGCAGAGCTTCAGCTGCCGTTCAATCACATCGGTCCGCTCATCTGCACCGCAGAAGCGGCCTTTGCGGTCATAATGGAGGCGGAAGTACTCCTCGTATGTTTTGCCGAATTTCGCATCCTTTCCGACATGCTTGTCGAGGAACTGTCGGAATTTCTCGATCCGCTGTTCCAGTTGCTCCCGCTCAGCGGCCAGTCTTGAGGGGTTATAGTAGATATGGAAGTACCGCTCTTCCGTATCATCCTCGTAGAGCTTTGCAGTGGCCGTTAAACCGTAAACCTTGTAAGCCCTGATGGCTGCTTCCCGGCTTGTTTCAAAAGTACCCTGCTTTTCAAGGACTAATGATGAAACCAGAGCCTTGCAGCCTTTGCACATGATGATGAAGGTATAACCGTTTTCATCAATGTACCTGATGTTCTCTTTACTGTAGTAGCCGCGGTCAAGGATAAAGCCGATCTTCTTATAGTCGTATTCGATGACCTTGTCGACCATGAAGGTGAACTGGGAAACATCCGTAATGGAACCCGGATACTCTTCATAGAAGAGCGGAACACGGTTTGTTTTATCCATCGCAATCGACAGGTTGAATACCGGAAGACCTTTATCATCCTTGGCTTTCCCGAATTCAACGATGTCGATATCGCCGGCTTCGCTGTTTTTGTTGGTGGAATCATAGGAGATATAGATCCTGCTCTTATGATCCCGGTTCCGGTTCCAGTCATCCAGGAATCCGATGCACTGATCCTTAGTGATCGATTTCAGGAGCCGGCTGACCTTGGAATCACTGTAAATGGTCATCTTCTCCGTCAGCAGCGAATGAGTGTAGGCGTAATCGGGATAATACTGACCGGCGTTTTCTTCATCAACGATCAGATAGGACACAAGATCCAGCATCAATCCGGTATCTTCGCCGAAGCGTTTCCTGAGCATCGGCACAAGCCTGTATTCATCAAGCACCTTCTGGATGATGATACACGATCCGATTTTCAGGCAGCAGCTGCGGTAAGCAAAAGGAAGTTCATCCGGAATAACAGTATCCGGAAAATATGTCTGGAACTTTTCGTTCGGAAACATCAGCGATGCATCGGATGGAGATACCTTTCCGACAATTGTCCGCAGAGGAATGGCATACTGCTTGTCCGGATTGTATTCGCTTCCGTACTGGTACAGGATATAGGTTGTTCCGCCCTTCTTCTTGGAAATGATTTTCCCTTTCATTTCCGGAATTTTGACTGTGGTATTGAGGTACATGACGCCTCCTGCATTTAGTGTAACCGTTACACTAAATGTACCACTTCGCAGCGGCTATTTCAATGCCTGCAGCCCGCATATTTCCTGGGCTTTTCGAAATTTTTTGGAAATATGGAACTTTTAGTGGAACTCATTTGCAAAGTTCACAATAATAAGCTCTGGCTCAAAAACAACGCACAGGCATCAGGCGGCGGTGTCTATGTCAACTGCTACGAAATCAACGGCGAGGGCGGAGCGCAGTTCCTTCGCGGGAAGATCCTGTACAACGAGACCTACGGCGAAGGCGGCGGTGTGTATGTGAATTACGGTACGGATGCGGTCTTCCGGAATACAGCCATTACGGGGAACACAGCCCGTGTGGATGAAAATTATTCCAAAGACAGACGCTGGCCGCAGAGCTACAATGCATTTGGAGGCGGCATCTGGATCTGCCCGACAGGCAGCATCTCTGCTGAAGAAAAGTCAGTAGCAATCTTTGACAACAACCTGACGAAGGATGAATACAATCAGCAGCACAGCGGTTCCTACGCAGGAGATGACCTGTTTTCCGTACCGAAGAAATGGTCATATAGAGGACCGGAGGAAAAGATCGGACTTCCCGAAACCGCGCTTGGCGGTGGAACCTATGCATGGTATCAGGACGGAACAAGTGTCAGTGACGACCGGCAGCTGATGGGAAGAATCAGTATCAAGGGGAATCCCCGCTATCAGGAGGGAAATCAGCCTCTCACTAACGAAGAGCTTGCAGCGATCATGACGAAGGGCGGCGGTGCCTTCAAATTCGGCCTCACGGAAGCTCAGAAACTTGCAGCGCTCCGGATTGCGGAAAATGACGGCATCCTCATCATGGGCAATGTCGCGACACGCGGCGGCGGCATCGGATCGAATGGACCTCTGAAGTTCATCGCAGAGGAGCCGGAGCTCCCGGACAATCCTCCGGAGACACCCGATACGCCTCCGACCACACCGGATAATCCTCCGGAGACGCCGGACAACCCTCCGGAAACACCGGATACACCTTCGGAAACCCCGGACACTCCTTCGGAGTCCCCGGAAGCGCCGGACACCCCCGCGGTTCTCGGTGTATCCCGTCCGCAGGAAGCACCTGCACAGGCTCAGGTACTGGGCGCCTCAAGGCCAGCGCCCGCAGCACCCGCTGTCCTTGGCGCAAGGCGCGTCGCAACCGGCGATGAGAAGAACCCCGCGGCCTGGGCGGTGCTTTCCATGGCATCCCTTGCGGCACTTGCGGCGTGGATTGTTCTCGCGAAAAAGAAAGGTCTGAAATCCGAAAACTGATTCCGGACAAAGATCAGGCAGTGGCTTCCGGACAGCTCCGGAAGCAACGGAATGCCTTCCATAAAATATGAAAGCTCTCCCGTTGGCGGACCGTCTGGCATGGACGAAACCTCCATCGGGAGAGCTTTTTTGTATTGCGTAGAGCGGGCAGCGGGGCTTGTGTATATGCGTGCCGCAGGAGTGGCCATGAGCAGTCTGCGGGCTAAACATTGCGGGCAGTGGGGCGCAGACGGAAAGCGCTGCATCAGTTGGTCAGTGTCTGCTCCGGATTACCGAAATCCTTCTGAACGAAGGCCGGAACCTTCCCTTCCGGGAAGTTCCAGACATACTGTGACGGGATACCGGCGTTTTCATAGCGGTCCGGATCAAATTCCGCGGTGACGTTGTAGATGTAGTCCTCGCGCTGCGGAATGGACCAGGCATCGCTGCTGAACAGGCCAAGGTCCACGCTCTCCATGATTTCACGGATCTGATCCCTGTCCGTGTAGGTCCTGGAAGCTTCCCTGCCGTTGTCATCATAGACGTAAACATTCACGGAGGAGATGCTGTCGATGCTGTCCGCGGCGGGAGGAACCCACAGATTGCTGGCCATCAGGAAATCAATGGTATTCGTAAATTCCTTATAAACCGGAAACTGCTGGCTGATGTAGCCATATCCGTAAACATCGTCCGTACTCTGCAGCGTGATGGTGCCGACCGGATTCTGCGTAGACGCCAGTGTGAAGTTATACTTCAAGAGGTCCTTACGGTAGGCCTCCGCAAACTTCTCGTACAGCGAGCCGCTCCCGGTGCGGGAAGCGATATCGGTGTCGTAGCTGAAGGTAAGGGACTGCTCCGCCTCGCGCAGCGCCTCATCCTCCGCGCCGTAGATCGGGATGAACCCTTCCCGGTATTCGTCCGTGCCGACGACCGCGTCCATGAGCGCCGGATCGATGTCATACGGGATTACAATGTTCCGCGTCATGACCCTGCCGCTCTTCATGCGGAAGGAAACCTGTGCTTCCCATCCGGAAGCCCCGTCCTGCACAGGATCCGGCAGCGGATTCTGTTCCCTCTTGCACTTCATGCCGATTTCCGCGATCCGCTCCACCGCTGCGATGTCAGTGAGCCTCATGTTGTCCTTTGCGTACGAACTTGAATCATACCGGCTCATGTCATCCACATCCTGCCCGTAGTAGCTGTAGGAACTGCTCCAGGAAGCAAGAGAGGCACTTTCTACCAGACCGGGGTCCGGAAGCCGTGTATCATACCCTGACAGGTCATAGCGGAAAAACACCGTAACAAGCACCGTGAGGCCAAACGCGGCAGCCATTTCCGCCGGCCGCCGGAAAAACCTGCGGATATTGGCATCGCAGACAGCTTCGATGATCCCGCACAGGATGACGGACGCGGCCGCAAGGACTACGACGGAGAAAGCAAAAAGCCCCGCGCCAAATGCCTGCCTTCCTGTGCCCAGGCTGAAAACGGACCAGACAATTGTCGCGGCAAGAAGGGCCGCTTCCGCGGAAACCGAAACGCGGACGAATGTCTTCAGCGGCTGATGGAGAATTCCCTTTCCGGCATCCTCGGTGTGCCTTCCGAGGAAATAGTGCCTTGCAAGGACAAGAGCTGCGACGCCGGTTACCAGCGACACGAGGTCCCCTGTCCGGTATTCGGCGGTAAAGCGCCGGAGCTGGTTCAGGGTTCCGGGCTGACCGGAGCCGTTTGCGACAATGTTGAGGTAGGCAGCGACCGTGTTGTAAAGCGGGGAGAGGAGCCAGCGGATCTGGTACGGCGCGGCATAAGTCCGGTAGAAGACCTGCGCGATGCCGCCGTACAGGAAGACCGTAACGGGCGCGAGCAGCTGAAAGAATGCGGTCAGCAGGACCGCGATCCACAGGTTCCCGCACAGTACATCTGCCAGCACGGCGAGGCTGTATGAGGCAAGGAACGCGATGACAAGATGCAGCGTTTCGAGGAGGATTTCCTGCAGCAGCGTCCCTGTCATCGCGTGCATGCCGGCTGCAATGGCCGTTGATAATACCGTACACAGAACGACCGGGATGAGGTAGATCAGGATCCCGTTCCAGAAAAGACTCCGGAAGCGGCTCCTTCGCGAAACCGGCTGGCTTCCGTAGAAATCAACCTTCACGGGATCGAAGAGATAGGCAAAACCACTGATTCCGATGACGGAGGCGATGATCACATGCATGAATGCGAAGGACTGCCGCGCGCCGATCCAGCCGCTGACAGAGCGGAGCTGATCCTGCATCAGCTGCACCGCGGACAGTTTCTGCTGCATCGCAAACGAACGATTGCGCGCAATAAGGACCGTCATGCCGATCGGGTAATAAATAATAAAATACAGCCAGACGAGCCCGACGCACCAGATCCTGCGCGCGGATATCCTGCGCTGCCGTTTCAGGATCTGCCGCGTGCGGCTGTCTTTTCTGCCGCGGGTGCCGGTTCCTTCTGCCTTCTCCGCTGTCATATCCTTTTTCGCTTCATTTTCTGTCATAGGACGATTACCTCCCGTGCCTGCCACATAGCAGGCGGACAGTGCGGAATCCGTATAAGGCAGGTTCCGCCGGAATTCATTTCTCATCATGCCTGTGCTTCCTTCATCAGCACCCTGCGGATGTCGTAACCGGTGGCTTCCGTCTCGCTGATGAAGATTTCCTCGAGCGTGAGCGGCAGGATTTCGAAGTAAACCGTGTCCGCACCGCGAAAATACGCTTCGACCTGCTCTCTCGTTCCCCGGATTGTGAACGTGGAGAGCCTGCCGGTTCTGGTTTCCTCGATCACAGACAGGGCGTTTTTCACGGCAAGACGGCTTTCCTCCTGCCCGAAGACAGCCTGCACCTTCTGGATGCCAAGCTTCATATCCTCGAGATCCTCGGACAGCAGGATGCCGCCCTGGTGCAGGAGGCCGACGTGATCGCAGATATCCTCGATTTCCCGGAGGTTGTGGCTCGTGAGGACCGGTGTCAGGCCGCGGTCCGCCATTTCCGCGGCGAACAGGCTTTTCACCGCCTGCCGCATGACGGGGTCAAGCCCGTCAAACGTCTCGTCAAGGAGCACATAATGGGTATTGGCACACACGGCGAGCAGGATGGACAGCTGCCGCTTCATGCCCTTGGAGTATTCCGCGATCCTCCGGTCGGGATCAAGACCGAATTCCCCGCACAGCTTCAGGAAGCGCAGCTTATCAAACCCGGTCCAGACCTCCCTGCTGTAGGCTGCCATAGCCCTTGCGGAGCTGTTCGGCAGGAAAAAGGGCTCACCGGGGACAAAGAACAGTGTTTTCTTTACATCCGGGTTGTCAAATACATTCTGGTGATCGATGAGGATCATACCCTCGTCCTGACGGAGCACTCCCGCAAGGAGCCGGAGGAGTGTCGACTTGCCCGCCCCGTTTGTACCGACGAGGCCGAAGATTTCCTGGTCCTTCATGGTGACCGATACGTTATTTACCGCCTTCACCGGCTGATCGCCGTGGAAGACCTTGGTCAGATTACGGGTTTCAATCATGACGTTTCCTTTCTTCTGGATTCATGATGGATTATGCGGTGTACCCGGACTTGCGATTCCTATACTCATCCGGTGACCTCGAGCTGCCGCTGTCAATATGGACAGCCTGTTCTGTAGATGCACCCGCCGATGCTTCCGCAAGGAGCTCCTCCCGGCTGATGCCGAGCTCCTCCGCTTCCCGCAAGAGGCTCCTCATCTCCTGTACCAGCTCGCTCCGCTTCTGCTCCAGAAGGGATGCGTCCGACTTCACGAAGTTTCCGCGCCCCTTCACGGTATACAGAAAGCCCTGCCGCTCCAGCTCCGCGTACGCCCGCTGCACCGTATTGGGGTTCGCGGAAAGCTCGACGGCGAGGCTGCGCACGGACGGCATCTTCTCGTCCGGGGACAGGATCCCTTTCAGAATCAGTTCCTTGAAGCCCTCGGTAATCTGTTCATAGATTGGCCGTGGATCCTGATAATCAACCTGTTTCATGGCGTTCTTCCTTGTATGAGTCTTTCCGGAGCCTGCCGGTGTCAGAAGTTTTTCTGACCTGTACGCGGCGCGGGCCTTGCGGTTTAACGGCTACAGTGATAGAGTGTCATTAGTGTATTAGCAGTGCTAGTACACTTGCAGTATAGCACCCTGTTTTCATACGTCAAGCAGAGATGGTTTCCTGACCTGTGCTGAACGGAAAAATATCCGTTTTCAGTGGCCGTATAAGGCTCGGAACTGGTACACTAATAAGATAGTTCAGCAGCAGGATATCCGGAACGGCGCCTGCTGACAGAAGAACTGACGTGAATAAGAGCTGAGGTATTGTTTAATGAAGCATAAGAAGTTAATCATCATTCTCGTCATTGCGGCAGCTGCCGCGGCGGCCGGCATCGCCGGGTTCCTGCAATATAAGAAGAAAAAGCAGCAGGAGATGGATATGTCCATGTCTTCCGGACCGGTGATTGAAATGGCGGTCCGGCAGGACATTCAGAACAGCTTCACGGTTAACGGCAGGATTGTCAGCGGCGACGAGGAAACCCAGGGCGCGGTGCCGGGTATCGGGGCAGCAGGCTCTTCTGACAGTACCTCCGCTGAGGCTGCCTCCTCGTCCGCTTCCGCAGGTGACGCCGGAGGCTCCGCGGACAGCACTTCCACCGGTCCGTCTGCCGCGGGCGATGCCTCCTCCGGCAACATTGTCGCGCAGGTCTTCGTGAAGGTGGGCGACAAGGTGAAGATGGGAGACCCCCTCTACTCCATCGACATGACAAATGTGAAGGACGACCTGTGGCTGAATCAGCAGCGCCTTGCCCTGCAGGAGCGGCAGAACGCCATCGACCAGGCGGCGAAGGCGAGAGCGGTCTCCGACGCGCAGGACGTATCCGGTCAGCAGTATGACGACGCGACCCGCACACTGCGGGAAGCCGCGGAGGATACCGACGAATCGCTTCAGGATCAGCTGAAAACGAACGCGGATTATCAGAAGAAGCTTGACGAGGAGAAGAGGGCGCAGGCCGCCTACGATACGGCCAAAGCCTCCTATGACAGCCTGAAGGTGCAGTCCGACTCGAATCAGGCCGCCATCAACTCCGCGCAGGCGGACAGTACCGTCCGTGAAGCGGAAGTTGCCCGGATGCTGCGCGAAGCGGGAATTACCGTGAAGGAAGATACGGACGGCAAATCCGTGAGCTCGTATGCCGATCTCCTGGATACGGATGAATACAAGGATGCAGTAAAAGCTGCAGCAGAAGCGGAAGAAGCCCTTGCCATTGCACAGGCGGACAACCTGCAGACAACGACAGACCTCGCAAACGCACTGACCGCCATGACAGATGCCAAAACAGCCCTCGATACGGCGACGTCGGAGCGCGAGGCGCTCGAGAAGCAGCTCGAGACGGACAGGGACAACACGAAGACGAACGTCCGCAATCTCGAGAAGGCAGGATCGGATACCCGCACCGGCAACCGGGACAAGAATACCGCGGAGGCGGATGCCAATACGGCACTGCAGACCCAGGTCGTCGCAGGCGAGCAGAGTACGCTCGAGATGCGCGACGCCATCCGCAAGGCACAGGCACAGCTTGAGAAGGGCACGATCTGCGCCGGGATGAACGGCACGGTGACGGAGGTGAACATCGCTCCGGGCCGTTCACTTTCCGATGCGGATGCGGTCGTCATCAGCAACCTGGATGATCTTAAGGCGATCGTCGATGTGGATGAAGCGCATATTGCCGATATCAGCGTAGGACAGAAGGTCTACCTCACGACCGATTCCACGGAAAGCGAACCGGTAACCGGAACGGTGACGTTCTGCGCGGCGACACCGACAGAGGTCAGCGAATCGTCCGGCTCGGGGAGCAGCTCGTCCGGAACCGCGTCAACCCTTGTCAATACCAAGAAGAAGGTATACTACCGCGTGGAGGTGGCCATCACCTCCGACCAGTCGCGGCTGCGCGTCGGCATGAACGCGAAGATGGACTTCGTCCTCTCTGAGGCGAAGGATGTCATTGCTGTTCCCGCAGATACGATCATGACGGATGACAAGGGCAACTCGTTCGTCCGCGTGCTCGATCCGGATGCGGCAGCGGATGCCGGGGCAGCAGGGGAAGGGAGCACGGACGGAACGGAAGCCCCGGACTACCGCGAAATCAAGGTGACGACCGGCGCCACCGACGGCAATATGGTGGAGATTACCTCCGGCAACATCAATGAGGGCGACTCCCTCGAGGGAACCGGCATGAGCACGGACGGGTCCGGAATGGACGGCTCCATGGCCGACGGAGGCGACGCCTCCCTGCTGGAGGGCATCTACAGTGAGTAACGAAGAAGCGACAGAGAGCGCAGCGGACGATTCCGTTGTTATCCGGCTCGAAAATATCGTGAAGAAATACTATATCGGCTCGGAGAATGAGCTGGAGGTTCTGCACGGCGTCTCCCTCGAGATCCGCGAGGGGGAGATGACGTCCATCGTCGGGGAGTCCGGCTCGGGCAAATCGACGCTCATGAACATCATCGGTCTCCTCGACAAGCCGACGAGCGGGAACTATTCGCTTCTGGGGACAAACGTGGAGACCATGCGTGACCACGCACGCTCGAAGATCCGCGGGCGCAGGATCGGCTTTGTGTTTCAGAACTACAACCTGATCCCCCGGATGAGCGCCCTCGATAATGTCGAGGTTCCCATGATGTATGCCCATGTGCCGCCTGCGCAGCGCAGGGACCGGGCGGAGCACCTGCTGGAGATGGTCGGCATGGCCGACCGTATGACCCACCGGCCGGACGAGCTCTCGGGCGGACAGAAGCAGAGAGTTGCGATTGCGCGCGCCATGGCGAATGACCCGGCACTCATCCTCTGCGATGAGCCGACGGGTGCCCTGGACCGGGAGACGAGCGAGGAGGTCATTCAGATCTTCCACAACCTGCATGAGCAGGGCAAGACACTCCTTGTCATTACGCATTCCGAGCACGTGGCGGAGGAGACAAGCCGCATTCTGACTCTCATGGACGGCCGGATTACCGGAGAGAGGAGCGGCGCCTATGCTGGCTGAAAATCTGAAGCTTGCCTGGCATTCCCTCCTGGCGAACAAGCTGCGCACGTTTCTTACCATGCTGGGCATCATCATCGGCATTGCGTCCGTCATCTCCATCACGACCATCGGCAATTCCACCGTCGAGCAGACGAAGAAGGAATACAGCCAGATGGGAACGAACGTTATCAACTTCTATGTCTACAGCAACGACATGGACATCGCGCCCGGGGAAGAAGCAGCGGCGGATACAGGCGAAAGCTCGCAGAAGGCACAGTTCACGAAGCAGATGATGACCCAGATGGTCAACAAATTCGGCGGCAGGCTGGACTGCATCATGATGCAGATCTGGCTCTCCAGCACGAAGGTTGTCACCGCGAACGCGCCGGAGGATACCTATGCCAACGTCAGCGTGACCGGCGTGAACAACGGGTATTTTGCCCTGCCGACCAATAACTTCCAGTTCCTTGCGGGCGGTCCGTTCGAGAAAGATCAGATGGGTGAGGATTCCACGAGCTGCATCGTCTCGGATAAGCTGGTCGACAACCTCTTCGGCGGCGATTATGAAGGCGCGATCGGCCAGGACGTGGAGTTCGAGTTTTCCGATCAGGACCTTGGCGGAGAGGATACGGGGAAGAAGACCTACATTTACCAGATCGCGGGGGTGTACCAGTATCAGTTCGGGGGACAGGACCTGCAGAATGCGGCAGACCTGAAAAACGTCATGACCGACCTTTACGTCCCCTACCTGAACGCGCAGGCAATGACCCAGTACCAGGACCAGAAGCTTGTCAACTACTTCTCCGTAAACGCAAAGCCAGGCGAGGATGTTTTCCAGCTGACAGATGAAATGCAGCAGTTCCTGCAGTCCCTCCAGCCGGAAGAGACGCACGCGGAGGTTTACGCCGACAACAACGCGAGCTACATTGAACAGGCGGAAGCCTCCGTGAAGCAGAAAAATCTCCAGTCCGCTCTGCTGGGCGCCATTGCGCTTCTCGTCGGCGGCATCGGCGTCATGAACATCATGACGGTGACGATTGTGGAGCGCACGAGAGAAATCGGCACCAGGAAGGCGCTGGGCGCCCTGAACTCCGACATCCGCTGGCAGTTCATCACGGAAGCGGTTCTTATCTGTCTCATTGGCGGCGCGATCGGCATCATCACCGGGATTTCCATCGGCGTTGTCGCCTGCCGCATGCAGATGATTGATCCGGTCATCTCCGTCCGGCAGATCGTGATTTTCTTCCTGATCTCATTGGCAATCGGTGTATTCTTTGGTTACTACCCGGCGGCGAAGGCAGCCAGGATGAACCCGATTGACGCCCTGCGGTATGAATGAATACCGCGCGGAGCAGGACCGGCCGGGCGGCCCTGCACTGACCGGTCAGGCCCTGTGTCCGCCGATCTGTTCGTTGCGCTGCCTGCCGGTTGCACCCTCCTCATAGCTGATGCCGCGCACGATGGCGTTGTTCCCGAACTTCTTCCGGATGCTGAGCATGGATTCCTGGAGACGTTTCTCCCGATCGAGCTGCTCCTTCACCGCTTTCTCCTGACGGCGCTTCGCCTCGTAATCGGTGAAGAGGTCCAGCTGCTCATACGCATCCTGCCCGCTCTGCTTTCTGCGGCTTTCCTCCTCCGTCAGGACATGTGCTGCCGTGATGACAACGCGCCGGATCGTCAGGTTCTTTTTTACCACGGAATCGTAGATACTGACCGCAGCCTGCTCGATCTGCTTCATGGAGCTGCAGGCAAACGGCAGGTTACAGGAGCCGTGCGCGGGTTTGGGAGTCAGCCTTCCGTAGTAATCCGTCGTGACAGGACCCTGATAAGCCTGCGCAGGGCCTTGCGGCTTTCCGGATGTCCGCACCGCCCCGCTTCCGCTCGCCGCTCCTGCAGCGGATGTTTCCCCGCCGGCTGCTGACAGGCCTGACTTATCATAGTCGATATGGAGCACAATCTGATCCGTGACGAGCCCCTTCTCCACGAGCTGCAGGGAGAGCGCCTCCGCCATTTCACGGACGATGATCTTTCCCTCGCTGAACGAATAGGGCCGGGACAGCACCTGCCCAGCACCGAGGCTGTTGTCCTTCGGTTTATACCGTTTGATATCCCTGATCGTGCACGGCTCCCAACCCCAGGCGTGGTCGATGAGAAGCTCCGCGTTGACACCGAACATTTTGTACAGCAGGTCCTCGTTGTAGAAGTCGTTCGGGCCTCCCAGGGAGCAGCGCGCGACGTCACCCATGGTTTCGAGGCCGACCTCATTCAGCCGCTTTGCAATGCCGCGTCCAACCCGCCAGAAATCCCGGACAGGCTTGTGATCCCACAGCTGCCTGCGATAGGACCGCTCATCGAGCTCGGCAATGCGCACCCCGTCCTCATCGGCAGGGATATGTTTCGCCACGATGTCCATGGCGACCTTGCACAGGTACAGATTCGTCCCGATTCCCGCTGTTGCCGTAATGCCGGTCTCGTGCAGAACCTCGCGGATCATCCTGCGCGCGAGGTCATGTGCGCTGAGTCCGTAGGTTTCGAGATACCCTGTCACATCCATGAACACCTCATCCACCGAATAGACATGAATATCCTCCGGCGCGATATAGCGCAGATAGATGCCGACAATCTGTGTGCTGATCTGTATGTACCGGGACATCTGCGGCGTTGCAGCGATGAAGTCGAGCTTCAGGGAGGGGTCCGCCGCAAGCTCGGTGCTGCTGACCGAACCGCCGGTGAAGTCGTGCCGGATCCGGGACCGCCGCAGGGCGTTGATTTCCCGGACCTTCTCATTGACTTCGAAGAGGCGGCACCTGCCTGGGATTCCGTACTGCTTCAGTGCGGGTGAGACTGCAAGGCAGATCGTCTTCTCAGTACGGCTCGTATCCGCGACGACGAGGTTTGTCGTCAGCGGATCCAGTCCGCGCTGCGCACATTCCACCGAGGCGTAAAAGGATTTGAGATCGATTGCGATATAGGTTTTGTTCTGACTGACGGACATGGGCAGCTTTACCGTGAGAGCAGAAATGTCTGCGACAGGTTCAAATGAGCAGCGGGACGGGATCGCCCACGGTGCGGACGCTGTCCCGCTCGATGAGCCTTCCGGGAAGGATGCTCCTGCCCGCGTGAAACGCGGGATCCTGAAGCTTCTGATACAGGAGCGAGATGGCCTGCTGCGCCATGCCTGGAAGGCTCACTTCCCAGGTGGTCACCTGTGTCATGATGCCCGGCAGCGGGGCGTAATTGTCAAATCCGGCAACGGAGACATCGTCCGGCACCCGGAGTCCGCGGAGCCCCAGCGCGCGGATGAGCAGGTCCGCCGACGCGTCGCAGTTACAGAAAAACGCCGTCGGCAGATTGTCCGGAAAGGCAACGTCCTCCGGCCGGAAGGAAATTCCGTCCGGTGCACGGTCGTTTACGACAAGTGCGGGGTCCAGTGCGATCCCGTGGTGCATGAGCGCCTTGTAATAGCCGAAATACCTGTCGTCGATGCTCTCTGTCTGAAGAAGCGTGCCGAAGTAGCCGATTCTCCGGTGCCCGTGCCTCAGAAGATAGGAAGTCATTTCCATGCCTCCCTCGAGATTGTCCGAGATCAGGGAATCCCCCTCGCCGTCCGGCCATTCCGTGTCAAGGAACAGATACGGCAGGTTCAGCTTCCCGGACAGCATCCGCTTATAAGCCGGGTGGAACGCGCCCATGATGATTGCGCCGTCCGTGCGGCCCGGAGCACCCATCGGAGGCAGCAGGCAGCTCTGCTCCATGTCCGGTTCCACGACTTCCAGGTACAGATTGCCGTGCCTGGGCCTGGCGGCCCTTGAGAGCTCCTGGTACAGCATCCAGTAAAATGACTGCTCCTGATCCAGAAACCTTGCGGGAACGAATACCCGGATCCGGGTAAAGCTGTCATCCCTCCTGCCGGCGTGTACGGTCTGCTGGTAGCCCTCACTCTGTGCAAGGTCCAGAACCTTCTGCCGGAGGGAAGCACTGACTCCCTTCTGGCCCTTCAGCGCCTTGGAAACCGCCGCCGGGCTGATTCCAAGCTGGTCCGCTATGGTCTGCATGGTGACCCTGTTGCCCATAGATCTTACTACTCCTTACCGGCTGTACCGGTGCCGCTCAGGTCCCGCACCGAGCTCCGCTCGATCATCGGACAGTCGACCTGCAGGAGCTGTCCCGGAGTCCACTGTCCCCGGACGCCCCTGTCAGCCAGCTGCACGGCAAGCTCTGCCATCCTCTTCATGTCGACATGGCACGTCGTCAGTGTGTGGTTGAAAATATCGTCTGCCAGGTAGTCATCGTAGCCCACGAGGGAAAGATCCTCCGGAATCCGGATTCCCCTTCGGGATAAAACACGGGTAAGTCTTACTGCCGCCAGATCATTATAGCAGGCGAAGGCGTCCGGAAGCCTGGCCGGCAGGTGCGCTTCCAGCGCGGGATCCTGGTCATTGATGACCCACTCCGGAATGATGGCAAGCCCTGCGTCCTCCATGGCTGCCCGGTATCCGAAATACCGGTCGAGGATGTTGTCGTTTTCCGTGAGATCCCCGGCAAAGCCGATTTTCCGGAACCCGTGGTCAATCAGGCACTGTGTCATGCGGTACATGCCGGTGTAATTGCCCGAGAGTACCGCACAGCAGTCAAGGTCCGGATCCCGGGAGTCCAGAAGGACAACGGGAATCTGTGCTGACCGGGTCAGGAATGTCAGGTATTCCGGTGACATTGCACCGATGACGATGAGAGCATTATTATCCCCTGATTCCAGTGCGGCCGGCAGATGCAGGCCCTGCTCCGCCTCCGGCTCCACAATTTCCAGCATGGAGATTCCCTGCACCGGGAAGAGTGCACGGACGAGCTCCTGATACATGGACCAGTAGAAGGACTTTCCGACCGCCATGTAGCGCGCGGCGACGATCACGCCGACGGAGAGCGTCACACTGCCCGCCGCCTGGGCAGTCGTCTGATAGCCAAGCTTCCAGGCGGTCTGCAGGATGCGGCTCCGCATCTGCTCGCTGACACCTCCCCTTCCGGAGAGAGCGTTCGACACCGTCACCGTGCTGGTATGAAGTTCCTCCGCGATGGTTTTCTGCGTGACTCTTTTCACTCAATCACTCCCTGAAACAGTTCCACCGCCTTCGGAAGGCGGCCGGTGGACTTCAGCTCCTTAAGAAGCTCCAGCGTTCTGTCTGCGATCTGCTGATCCGGAAAATGAAGGCGGAAGGCTTTTTTCAGGTATATCCGCTCACCGCCCGCAGCGTCCTCAAGAACCAGACTGCTTTCTGGCTGCAGGGATTCCAGGCTGTGCATCCGTGCGTCCTGAAGGTACGCATCGTGTCCAAGAATCCATCCCTGCACCGCCTCCGGAAGGAGACCCGGTTTCGCCGTGATATTAGGAAACGGAGTCTTTTGAAACGCCTGAATCTGATTCTGGTCATTGATCAGCGCTGTCTGCCCCGGCAGTAAATGGTGCCACAGCGTGCGCTCATATCCAAGCCTGGTATCGCGAATCCGGCAGCGGGGCTCAAGGGGGTTCCTGTCCCCGGACGGGATCCCGCAGGCAACGCTCTGTGCTCCCTTCCTAAGCAGCAGCTCCGTCATTCGGGCGCTTTCATGAAAGACGTCATCGCTAAGATAGCAGCCGTCCCTTCCTGCGTCATACCAGCCGATTCCGATCCACGGAATGCCCATTCTGTCCAGCTTGCCGCGGACCCCGCGCTCCGCAGGATACAGGAGGAGCACGCCAAGCGGCATTTCGCGGACTTCATCCAGCGAGGTAAACGGAATAACGGTAAAACCGTTGGATTCCAGTACTCCGGTGATCGTACGTACTGCCGCTTCGGGCATGCTCCAGAGCCTGTCTGTTCCGTCATCGGAGGGCATAGGACTCCACACCAGGATCCGGCTGCCCGTCTCGTGGCGCTGTCCCCTGCGGATTCTGCCAAGATCATAGCCCTGCTCCACCGCAAGCTCCCGGACCTTCGCCGCAACCTCCGGGGAGACGCCGGGCTTTCCCCGGAGCGCATTCGAAACCGTCACGGTGCTGACGCCCAGCTTTGCCGCGATATCGCGCATGCGGATTGTTTTCTTTTCCTTCGGGGCAGGTGAATTCTGCCCGGCAGAGTTAATTCTCTTCAATGATATCTTCTTAGCCCCGGAATCCCCGGACTTTCGTCCGCGCAGTAGACATGGTCCTGTTTCACCTGCACAGCAGGCGTGTATCATAATTCTTTTCCGGACTGCTTCCGGATGTCTTTTCAGCGGGCGTTCAGCTCCCGCATGAAATCCCGCATCCAGCGGCCGGCGGGCGTCAGATCCTCGTCCTCAAAGCCGCTGAGCACATGGCACTCCGGGACAAGCAGCGCGGACGATTCCTTCCGGTTTGACAGCGACCAGGCGAAGCAGCTCAGGTTCTCCTTAAGGATGAGCTCCTTCCATTCCCGGGCCGAATTCAGGTCCAGCGGTCCGCTGCCGGAGGCGTCCGTGATGGAAAATTCCGAGATCATGACAGGAGTGCCGTCACTCCGCGCACGGAGCAGCTTATCCCTGAGTTCCTGCTTGTGCGTGCCGGAATAGAAGTGCAGGGTGTACATGACGTTATCGGATGCTGTTACGGGGTGGACGGCTACAGCATCCACGTCCTGGGACCACGTCGGGGTGCCGACAAGGATGATGGCATCCGGCTCGTTCCGGCGGATCACGGGAATCACATCCTCCGCGTAGCTGCGGACGTGCTCCCAGTCGATTCCGTAACCGTTCGGCTCGTTGCAGATTTCATACAGGACGTTGCCGGCGCCGCTGTACTCCGCCGACACGCGGCCGAAGAAGTCCAGCGCGTCCTCCCGGTACAGGTCCGGATCGTTGTCCTTCAGGATATGCCAGTCGATGATGACGTACATGCCGAGGTGTCTTGCCGTCACGACACCGGTCCGGATGATCTGCTCGAAGGCAAGAGGATTATCCCCGTCGCAGTAGCCGTCCTCCGCTGTGTACATGGCAAGGCGGATGGCATTGACGCCCCATTCATCGCGCAGGAACCGGAACGTAGCCTCGTTGACATATTCCGGATACCACTGCAGCCCGTGGGTGGAGATGCCGTGCAGCCTGTAAGGCTGTCCCGACGCGTCGATCAGGTCCACGCCGCTGACGTCAAGACACCCGTGCATGTCGAACGGAGAACCCTTTTCCGGCTTCACTCCCTGAATGGATATATCCTGCTGCATCTGTTTCTGCTCCGTGAAAAATTTTTTTCAAAAAGGGCGGGAGCAGTCCTTCTGTTCCCGTCACCTGTATTTAAGTATACAACGATTCATGCATCAAAAGTATTCGCCGGTGCTGTAAAATGATAACCATCCTAACCTTATGATGCCTGCGTCAGCAGGCATCCATCGCGGAAAATGCGCGAATGCGGTTTTCCGTGTATGATCACAGGCCGGATGCCGCAGGCACCGGCCGGGTTTCGAATGATCCGCATCGGCGGATCATTCAAACTTTCACTGGCGAGGGCAGACCATGAATGACTATCAGGATATCCTCCATCTTCCGCATCATGAATCGCAGACGCACCCGCGTATGTCGATGACGGAGCGGGCGGCGCAGTTTTCCCCGTTCGCGGCATTGTCAGGATATGACGACGCTGTGGAGGAGACAGAGCGCCTCACGGAAACCTTCCGGGAGCGCTCGGAGGAAGAGGAGAGCCGTCTGAACGAAATAACCGCCTCCCTCATCCGGCAGATGGAGCAGCATCCGGGCTTTCACCCGGAGGTCCGCATTGAGTACTTTGAGCCGGACGAGCGCAAGGAGGGCGGCGCCTACCGCATGAGAGAGGGGCAACTGCGATTCATCGATCCGGTGGCAGGCACCCTGGAGTTCACGGACCGGACGAAGATCCGCCTGGACCTTCTGCGCTCTCTCGAGGAAAAAATGATTAAGGCGTCAAAAGCGATTACGGATTGTGGGGCATGAGTTTTGACACTGTAATCTTTTCAATGTGCGAGGTGTACTCAAAACGTTTTGAGTACATGAAATCAAACTTTCATGGTGATAATTTGTGGCGAAAGCTTCTGACAGCTTGGGAAACGGCCGGGGTGCCAGCTGTGCTAGAATCGAAAGCGGATCTTTAGCCTGGAGATATTAATGTTTTTGCCTGCCTGCACGGATGCAGACGGAACTATTTTGCAAAGAGGTGAGGGTATGCCAGCGTCCATCATTCCTTCCTTTCTGTACTACTGCTTCATCACCGGCATTACGCCGGGACCGGCCAATCTGTGTTCCCTTAACGCTTCCATGCGATACGGAAGAAGACGTGCCCTCCTGCAGTGGAGGGGCCTGTTCACCGGATACTGGATTGTCTCCATTGCTTCGGTGCTGATCACCTATTTCTTAGGCGGGGTACTCGGCAACTCGGTCAGTGTCCTTGCCTGGATCGGCGCAGGTTATCTTATCTGGATGGGAATACGGTCGCTGCTCCCGAAGAGGCATGATGCTGACGGGGAGGAGCAGGAGGAAGGCCAGAGTTGTAATTTCCTCACCGGTCTCATCGTCCAGCTCACAAACGTTAAAATTATGCTGTCCTGCCTGACCGCGCTGTCGGGGTATGTGCTGCCCTATACGCAGTCGTTCGGATCACTCCTTCTGGTCGGCATTTTCCTGCCCTTTACAGGACCCGTCTGCAACCTTGCCTGGCTTTTCACCGGCGCCGCACTTCAGAAGTTTTTCCGGAAATATGAAAAAATCATCAACATCGTGATGGCTGTATCACTGTTCTACTGCGCGTTCAGCCTGATACAGGCGGTATTTACAAGGTGATACCCTATGGCCCATGTAACGGTACTGCCCGGAAGCTTTATGATATTGCAAAGGGAAGGTTGATACTGCCTGTGACGGAAAGCCATTGGCCTCTGGAAGTTCTGATAAGGATATGGCCCTGACTTGCAGGGCTTCGTATATGAATGCATTTTGGTTTGACATCGACGACACACTATACAGCCGCAGAAGCCTGCTGCTGCAGGCTGCAAAGGAAGTGGCTCCGCAGGGGATTTCCCTGCAGGAAGAGAGATTTATGCGTATCTTCCTGGAAAAGAGCGACGAGAATTTCCCTGATGTCGAGAGCGGGCGGATCACCGCATGGAAATCCAATGTCTGGCGGCTGGAAGAAACTTTCCACGAGATGGGTATAGCTTTTCCCGAAGGAACCGGAGCGGCTTTCGCAGACCGGTACACTTATCTTCAGGAGCATATCAATCTGTCTCCTGTGATGGCGAAGATGATGGACTACCTGGCAGATTTAAGACAGGAAGGGCCGGCTGAGATCTTCCTCGGCATACTGACAAACGGCCCTTCGGAGCATCAGTGGCAAAAGTACGACATGCTGGGGCTTGAGCGCTGGATCCAGAGGAAGAATGTCATCGTATCCGGTGATCTGGAGTTTGCAAAGCCGGATATCCAGATCTTCCGGGCGGCTGAACAGACTGTGAACAGGCTTCCGGGCGGCGGTACCGATCGAACCTGCTGGATGGTCGGCGATTCCTTAAGCCATGATATCATCGGCGCGAAACGTGCCGGCTGGAATACGATCTGGTTCAACCGTGGAACATCTGATGATGCAGGCAGGGAATTCAGTGACCGGATCGCGCATAGTGAAACGGAAATGTACGAAGCAATACGGCTGACGTTCGGAAAATGAGAGGATCGGGAACGATTGGAAGAAGGCTTTACCCTGCATGACAGGGAATCACTCTTGTCCTCAGTACAGTGCTGGTACCTGTCCCTGCCAAGGCTGCAGCAGCATTATCCAGCGCTGACATGCCGGCGTTTGCCGGCAACTCGTTCGAAGCCGTTAACGGCAACGTTCCGTTCTTTACGGCGCAGGAGCTGCAGGCAGCAGGGGATGGTGATTTTGCGTTCTGCGAATTTGCAGATCCTGCGGCCTATAAGGATAAAATAGAGGAACTGATCGTCTACAACTGGAATCGGCATTATCCTGCAGATACAAAATGCACACTGGAACTGAAAGAGTTCAGGAAGGTTGCAGAACGGGACTTTGCAGGAAAATCCCACGAGAAAGTGACAGAGCTGATATATTACAGGAATTAACAAGCGTACGCTGGGGAGAAGACAGCAAGAAGAGCAGGGCAGAGGTGTCCTGCTCTTATTATAAGCTTCTTCTTTGAACTGTGTGGTATCTGACACTCACAGTTCTCAGTAGCTATTCGTATACAAAACTATACCCAGCTCACATTAAGTTTTCTTCCCTCTTTTACACAGTCCATCAGATATAGGTTGATCAATGATTGATAAGGTATTGAAGTTTCTGCAGCCTGTTTCTTGAAATATTCAATGACGATCGGAGACAGATTGATGGTAACCGTCTTCTTCAGCTGTTTTGCATAGGGATTCATAATGGCCTTGCTGAAATCAAACTCCCGGTTCAGGATTTCTTCATCGGTCTGGGTTATTTTACTGGTCTTCATTATTGCTCCTTTCGTAATTCCTTTCTTCTGATGCTGTGGCTTTTCTTGACGATATAATTCGTATTACCGATTCATCACGAATACAGTGGACAACCAGCAGAATATGCCCGAAACTGCTACATCCAAGAAGACGAAAGCGGTCTTCGTCAGAAGAATGCTTTTCATCATATTCCAGAAGTGCATTTTCGTCATAAAATACTGTAGCTGCTTCCTCAAAGGATACGCCATGTTTTGCCTGATTGATCTTGTTTTTGTTATCGTCCCATTCGAATGAGTACATGTTCCATCCTCATACATAATATTTATGAAATAAATATAAAATATTTATTTTAGCAAGTCAACAAATTGTGTGTGATACTTGACAAGCGGTCAGCTACTCCGGACTAAAGTCCGGGGTAGCTGACCGGAGACATCGGGATCATATCTTCAGTGGACGTCTATGACAGGTCAATAACTCCTGCAGGACAAATGCCTGCGGAGTGGGAGCCAGTTCAGGCCCCGGACAGTACTGGCAGTAATGCCACTGCAGATCGTGAATACACTGGAACGAAAGCCGGTTTCGGGAAGCCTGCGCTGCAGGAAGCTGCGCCAAAGATGATGGCTGCGGAGCCCGGCATAATATATGGGGCAGAGACCGCCCCGGCAAAGCCGACACATGAGGAGTGGTTAATGCAGGACCTTTTTGCCCGCCTCTCCCGGTCGAAGTTCCGGATGAGGTTTCACCTGTCGGACGAAGACAAGGCCTATATCAGGGAAAAGGGCCCGGACACAATCCGTGATCACGACGTGCAGATCATCACGAGACGCCTTGCTCCCGCAATGCCGAAAAATGATGGAAAACAGACACCGATGCGCGGCGAACCGCATGGCCATCCGGTGTTTCTTGCGCAGCACGCCACAGGAACATGCTGCCGCGGATGCCTCGAAACCTGCCGAGTGCTGCCTGCAGGTCCTGCAGTGTCATGCTATAAATGCCGTCGAAGGTAACATTGTCATACCCGGCAGGATCCCAGATATCTGTGCCGAGACCTTCCAGATGGACTACTTTTCTTAATTCTTCGATGGTGTAGTGGGTTTTCTTCTTGTTAATTTTCCTGCCATTGGCAATGCCTCGCTGTACGCATCTGTCCGATTGACCAGCACCAGACATTTGGAGCCTCCTCTTTCTGGAAAAAACACAATGCTTCCTGACTTTGCATTTATATATTTCTCATATGCTTGCTTACAGCAAACATCCGAAACCTGTAGCCGACTGTACCACGGGGCAAGCCCCGGGGTACAGTCGGCTGAAGATCTCCTGATTTGGAGAACAATAATCATATGCATCCTGTCATATATACAGGAATATACATCAGACTGTCTTCTGCTTTGAAATCTTTTGAATAAATGATAAAGCGATCTTCCATCTTGAGCTGGTACTTTTCCTTGAAATAGTCAAATGAAGCGTGGCGTTTGTAGCCGGATGATTTCACTTCGATCGGACAGACCTTTTTTTTGCGGACAGTCAGGAAATCCAGTTCATAAGGATTCGGGCGGTTATTTCCCTCCGGCTGGTATGAAAAACGGTGGAAATACAGGTCGTGCCCGGAGCATTTAAGCATCTGACTGACGATGTTTTCCATTACAGGGCCGAGATCCCACCCGGTGTGGTCGGAGATGATGGCGCGGTAAATATCATTAATATCGACCGTATCATCTCCATAGCGTGCCATTGCGGTCAGCAGGAGGCCGGTATCCCCCATATAGAGTTTGAAGTCGCTCTTGTCTGCATAGGCTTCCAGATCCACAGCGGGTTTCGTGACTCCGATGCATTCATTTCCAATCATGGATTCGGCGACTAAGCCGACGGATTCGACATAATCACGGTAGCGGGCATTTTTATCAACGGTTGACAGACGATAGTGCGAGTTGTGATTGGAGAGCTGCTCCGGAATGGCCTTAAAGATGATGGAAGCCTTTTCTCTGTTATCATCATCGTATTTTTTGAGATCCTCTTCGTACAGCTTGAGGATGGTCCGCTTCATATAATCAATCTGCTCGTAGTTTCCGCCGTCAACGAATGCCCGGACGGCCTGAGGCATACCGCCCACTGCCATATAGTCACGGAAACGCGACATAATCTTTCTGTGCATGGCAGCACCGAGGGACTCCCGATTCCGGAAAGCGTCCTCAATGACGGAATAGCTATAGGAATCCCCCTGAGCCCAGAGGAATTCTTCAAAGTCCATGGGGAACATGCTGATCCGTTCTTCTTCGGACGGAATCAGGATTTCCTTTGATGTCTTCCTGATCCGGATCAGAGAGCCGGTTTCCAGATAATCATAACGTCCGTCCTGAACGAGGTATTTGATTGCCTGGCGGGCTTCCGGGAACATCTGTATTTCATCCAGGATAATAATAGCTTCCCTTTCGGGCAGGGACTTTCCTTTGAAGACGAAGAGCCGGCGGAAGAAGCCTGCCATGTCCCCGAGAGAATCCGTAAAAAGATGCTTCACATCTTCGCTTTCTCTTGCAAAGTCCAGGATCAGATAGTCCTGATATTCATTTTTAGCAAATTCCTCAGCGATGGTAGATTTCCCAATCCGACGGGCCCCCTCAATCATGACAGCGGTTTTCCCTTGAGAAAGATTTTTCCAATCGACAAGTTTTTGATAGATTTTTCTTTTAAAAAGCATGGCTCAGCTCCCTCAACGTAATGCAAGGATAGCACGAACTCACAAAATCGGCAATTTCAAATAGCCAATAATTCACGAAAACGACGAAACTATTGTAAATGATTTTCACGAAAACGACGATTCATGGGTCGCAGTGTGCCAATCAAAAGCCCGCCTTGCACGGAGCCCTTCCTTAATGCCTTGTTCTCTGCTGCCGTCAGATCTTCTTTTTCCTTCTTAAAGCCGCAGAAATCCGCATTTGTATAATATGATTAAGGCGTCAAAAGCGATTACGGATTGTGGGGCATGAGTTTTGACACTGTAATCAAAGGGTTCTTTACAGGGGAAGGAAAAAGCGATAAAGTACATTAAAACGTTTAACCACCGAATCACTTCATTCCCCGGGAGATAGTACCATGGTCACAATCCGCGAAATCGCCAGAGCCTGCGGCGTCTCTGCCGCAACAGTCTCCAATATCATGAATGACAGGGGCAAGACGAGCGAGGAGACGAAGCGCAAGGTCCTCGCCTACGCCGAGAAGGTCCATTACTCCCCGAACGCGGTCGCGCGGAGCCTGAAGATGAAATCCTCCCGCAGCATCGGTGTTATCGTGGAGGATATGACAATCTTCAGTATTCCGGATATTGTGGATGGCATCACGGACTACTGCGACCGGAGGGATTATAAGATTCTCCTGTCCAATCTGCGCCTCTTCAAACGCTTCTATGATACCTATTACAACCAGGATTTTTATTTTGACCAGGTCCGCAACGCCATCCGTACCCTGATGAACTACAAGGTGGACGGAATTATTTATGTGACTGCCCATGAGCGGAATCTTGACTGTCTGCCGGAGGATCTGGAAATACCGATGGTGATGGCTTACGGATATACACACAGCAGCAGAATTCCCTCTGTCGTGGTGGATGACGTGGACGGGGCGTATCAGATCATGAGCGAGCTGATCCGCAGCGGCCATACCAACATCGGCGTCGTCAGCGGCAAGGCGGATTCCCTTCACACGCAGGCGCGGCTGATGGGAATCCAGAAGGCACTCTACGATGCACACCTGCCGTTTCTGCTGGACCACGTGAAGGTCGGCAACTGGGAACGTCAGTCGGGATATGACGCGGTCGACGATCTGCTCCGGCAGGGCGTGACGGCGATCTGCTGCATGAATGACCTTATGGCGGGCGGCGTTTATGACCGCCTCTACGAAAAAGGGCTGACCGCCGGAAGAGACCTTTCTGTTACGGGCTACGATGACAGGCAGACATCAGCTTACTACCATCCTGCCCTCTCAACCGTAAAGCTTCCGCTCCACAACATTGGCTATGCTTCCGCCGTGGTCCTGCTGGAAATGCTGGGCGAGGATAGTTCCGGCGCCAAGGAGAACGATACAGCCCCCGAATTTCCCGAAACAACGGGCAGGAAAACCTCCGGCCCGCAGGAAAACACCCTGATCCGGAGCCGGTGGAAAAAGACAACCGGCCACAAAGACGACATCGTATACAGCATTCCCTGCGAACTGGTGCTGCGCGACTCCATCGCGGATATCCGCAGCGGATTGCAGGAGAAGGCAGATCTACCGCTTCACATCGATTAAACGGTTAACTTATTTTCGACAGATCCCTTTATTTTATGATCATTAGGAGAAGTTGCACAAAGTAAAACGATTCAATTCGTGCAACATTACCAACTGAATCCGGTTGCAATTCAGAACAAAAAGAACTATCATTTTGAATAGCTGATAGGAAAACAGTCACGAAATATTGAGCAATGTGACGAACAAAGAACGGCAGGGCTGCGCGGAATATGCAGCAAACCCGTTTTATTTTTTCCTTCGGAAGTAAAACGATAAACATAATTTGAGCAATTACTTTCAGACAGATCACGGCAGGAACAGTGCACCGGAATGAAGTGGAGTTATTTGGAAATCACAGGATGAAACCCTTAAAAAGTCTGGATCTCAAGCAAGTTCATATCGAGGATTGCATCGTGAGTCCCTACATAGACCTCGTCCGCCGTGAAATCATCCCCTACCAGTGGAAGGCGTTAAACGATCAACTGAAGGACACGGTGCCCAGCTTCTGCATCCGGAATTTCCGCAGGGCTGCGGGACTGGAGCAGGGAGGCTTTGAGGGAGCGGTTTTTCAGGATTCCGACGTTGCGAAATGGCTGGAGACCGTCGCATATTCGCTCAGTGTCTGTCCGGACGCGGAGCTGGAGAGTCTTGCAGATCAGACGATTGATCTCATCGGCAGGGCACAGCAGCCGGACGGCTATCTTGACACCTATTTCATCCTCAACGCACCCGACAGAAAGTGGACGAACCTGAAGGAAGGCCACGAGCTGTATGTAGCGGGACATATGATCGAGGCCGCGGTGGCTTATACAGAAGCGACGGGGAAAAAGCACTTCCTTGCGATCGTCACGAGGCTGGCGGATCTCATCTGTAATTATTTCGGACCTGGCAAAGGCCAGTGCCACGGGTATCCCGGCCATGAGGAGATCGAGCTTGCCCTGGTAAGGCTTTACCGGATTACCGGGGAGCGCCGGTACCTGGACATGGCAAAGTACTTCATCGACACCAGGGGAACGGGGGACAATTATTTCCTCCGGGAGGAGCAGCAGCCCCTGTTCAGGCCGATCTGGGCGGCGCCGGGCGACTACGATCCGGCTTATTTCCAGGCGGACGTTCCGGTGCGGCAGCTTAAGACCATGGAAGGTCATGCCGTGCGTGCAATGTATCTGTGCTGCGCGATGGCGGACCTTGCGGCGGAATATGACGATGAGGAGCTGTTCCGGTCCTGCGTAAGGCTCTGGAACGATACCACCAAGCGCAGGATGTACCTGACGGGCGGCATCGGCTCTTCCGGAACCGGGGAGCGCTTCACGGCAGATTACGACCTGCCCAATGACGGAAACTATTCCGAATCCTGTGCCTCCATAGGACTGGCTCAGTTCGGGAAGCGGATGGCACAGATTACGCGCGATGCTTCCTATATAGATGTGGTGGAGCGTGCACTGTACAATACGGTTCTCGCCGGCATCGCGAGCGACGGGAAGAGCTTTTTCTACGTCAATCCCATGGAGGTGTGGCCTGCAAACTGTATCCCGCACACCTCGAGGGATCACGTCAAGGCAGTCCGGCAGAAATGGTTCGGCGTTGCCTGCTGCCCGCCCAATATCGCAAGGACGCTGGCGTCGTTCGGCCAGTATGTGTGCTTTGCGGATGAGGAGCAGCAAAGGCTTTACCTCAATCTCTACGTGGGCGGCGAAATCCACGCCTGCTTCCGGGACGCGGAGCTTACGGCGGTCCTGGAAGGCCGCTTTCCGGAGGACGGAACGTTCCGCATCCGGATCCGGCAAAAGGGCAGGGAAAACAGCGGGGAACCCGCCGGTGCGGAGCTGGCGCTCCGGGTTCCGGACTACGCGGAGGACTTTGAGATCCGCCGGAACGGTACACCGGTAAAGCCGGAGATCGAAAAGGGCTACGTACTGATCCGAAGCCTGGAGGATGGGGACGAGCTGGAGATCCATGCGGCGGTTGCGGCGCGGTTCGTCCACGCAAATCCGCAGGTCCGTGCGGACGAGGGAAAGCTTGCCCTCGTCAAAGGTCCTCTGGTGTACTGCCTCGAGGAGACGGACAATTTTCCGAATCTTAACGCGGTGCTGGTATCGCAGGATACTTCGATTACAGAGGAGAAGGATCCTGCCTTCTTCGGCGGCCTTCCGAAGCTTCGCTTTAGCGCGAAAGCCCTGTCGCAGGATGGCTGGAACGAGGGAGAGCTCTACAGCACCCGCAGATCGGTTCTGCAGGATGTGACGCTGACTGCGGTTCCCTATTTTGCCTGGGGCAACCGCAAGCCCGGCGAGATGCTCGTCTGGATGAGGGAGCGGCTGTAAGGCAGATTTTCATCACGAATATTTGGGCAGTGTCCGCACTGCTTCGAATAGATAGAAAAGGGTTAACACAATTTTTTCCAATCAAGGAGGGTATTATGAGGAAAAAACTTATTGCGTTATTGCTTTCAGGGGCGATGGCCGTTGGCGCTCTGGCAGGCTGCGGCTCCTCTGCGAAGCAGGATTCCGCTTCTGCTGACACACAGGCGGCAGATTCCGGAAAGGGAGAAGCGGGCGGCAAGACCGAGATGGAGGTAACCGGCGACAACGTTACCACACTGAACGTCTGGACGTTCATTGAGCTCCACCAGAAGTTCTACACGACCATGGCGGAGAAGTGGAACGAGCAGAACCCCGACCAGAAGGTGAAGCTGGTTCTCTCAAACATGCAGTACGACGATATGCACAACAAGCTTTCGCTCGCACTGGAGTCCGGCAAGGGCGCGCCGGATATCGCGGATATCGAGCTGGGCAAGTTCCCTTCCTTCACGGCTGAGAAGGATATCAAGCTCCTTGACCTGACGGACTACATCGCTCCCTACAAGGACACCGTTGTCAATTCCCGTCTGGACATCTATTCCAAGGACGGCAAGCCCTACGGCTTCCCTACCCACGTAGGAACAACGGTTGCCTTCTACAACGAGGATCTGCTGAAGCAGGCCGGCATCGACTATACGACAATCAAGACCTGGGACGATTTCAAGGAAGCCGGCATCAAGTATCATGAGGCAACCGGCAACAACTTCGCCTGCGCCGAGACCACTGCCATGTGGATGGTGAACCTGATGCTCGCGCAGAAGGGCGGCGATTACGAGAAGGAAGACGGCTCGCTCGACGTCAACAACGCCAAGGTAGCGGAAGTCCTTCAGTACATCAAGGACATGCAGGACGCAGGAGCGCTCGCAACCGTACCCGGCGGCCAGCCTGATAACGAGGAAGCATATCCCCACTACAATAACGGCGAGTTCGCGGTACAGATCATGCCTTTCTGGCAGACCTCCCGCTTCACGTCCTATATGACCGATCTCAAGGGCAAGGTTGCCATCGCCCCTGTTCCGAAGTTCGGCGACAGTGACGCAACCTGGACGATCGGCGGCGGCGGAACCGGTACGGCAATCGTAGCTTCCAGCCCCAACGCAGACCTGGCGGCGAAGGTTATGGCATTCATCAAGCTTTCTCCCGAGGCAAACGAGGAAGTATGGAACGTTCTCGGCTTCGATCCGGTTAATACCTCCGTATGGACGGACAAGGAGCTGACCGAGAACCCTGACAACCAGTTCGTACAGTTCTTCACAACCAAGCCGTTTGATACCCTGCTGGAGATGCAGGATGGAATCGGATCCCTGAAGTCCCTGCAGGATGAGAAGATGCCTTCCATCAACAACGTATTCTGCACTGAGGTTCTGACGAACATCTATGATAACGGTGCAGACATTCAGGAAACACTGGACAACGCACAGGCTGAGCTTGAGAACGAGTTCAACTCCTGATGTTCCGCATTCTGTAGCAAAGCCTTAAGGGAGAGGGACGCAGAATCAGTCAGGTTCTGCGCCCCTTTCCTGAAATTAAGGAGTATCCCCAATGAAGAAATTTTTCTATTCCCGCAAGGCGGCGCCTTATGTCTTCGTGCTCCCGTTTGTTCTTACGGTCCTCCTGTTCTGGATCGGACCGATCTATAAGGGCGTTGTCTTAAGCTTTCAGGATGTCATGAAGGACGAGTGGGTCGGCTTTGCCAACTACAAACGCCTTCTGACGGACCGGATCTTCTGGATCGCGGTAAAAAACAGCGCGAAGTACATGGTCGTGACCTGCCTTCTGCTGATTCCGTTCCCGCTTCTGTTCGCGGTATTGCTGAATTCGAAATTAATGAAGAGGCCGGGCCTCTTCAAGTCCATATATTTTCTGCCGGCACTGACCTCGGTTGTTGTTGCCGGCACGGTGTTCCGCCTGATGTTCGGTGAGGCGCCGGAGTCGCTGATGAACCAGCTGCTGGCCCTGTTCGGCATGGAGCCGATCAAATGGCTGAAGCAGGGAGGGACCGGGTTCTTCGCCCTCGTCCTTCTGTGCTGCTGGCGCTGGACCGGTGTCAACATCATGTATTTCCTCGCCGGAATCCAGGCGATTCCCGCAGACCTCTATGAGGCGGCCGAAATTGACGGTGCTTCCAAGTTCGGTCAGTTCCGCTTCATCACCGTACCACTCGTAAAGCCTACAACGATTTATGTGCTGACTATCAGTATCTACGCAGGTCTTTCCATGTTCCTTGAATCGTTCATGCTGTGGAAGGGCAACAACTCGCCCAATTTCATCGGTATGACAATCGTCGGCTATCTGTACCGTCAGGGAATTGAGAAGCGTGCCATGGGTTACGCATGCGCCGTCGGAATCGTACTGCTGATTCTCGTCATGATCATCAACCTGATTCAGCTGAAGCTGAACGGGACATTTGACAGGAAGGAGGACTGAAATCATGCAGGATACAACTGCTCTCGAGGCTTCCCTCTCGAAAAAAGCCCGCAGGAACCACGAACATGTGCAGACAGCCGCAATGCTGATCCTGTTCATCCTTCTCGCGATCCTGATTCTCATTCCGATCTACGCGCTGTTTGTCGCCAGCTGGAAACCGGGCGACGAGCTCCTGCAGTACGGACTCAACCTCGACCCGGAGTTCAGCAAGTGGGGACTTTCCAACTACAATCTGCTGTTTTTCGGAGATCATGACTACTGGCTCTGGTTCGGCAACAGCATGATCCTGACGGTCATCACGGTTGTCCTGACGCTGCTGGTCAGCTCGTTTGTCGCTTATGGATTTGCAGCCTATGAATTCAGGGGGAAACGGATTCTTTTCGTCATCGTGCTCGCCATCCTGTCCGTACCCTTTGAAGTCATCATGCTGCCGCTCTACCAGCAGATGTCCGACTGGGGACTCATGGATAACTATGTGGCAATCGTGCTGCCGTTCCTCGCGCATGCGTCGACGATCTTTTTCTTCTACCAGTATCTGCAGGGACTTCCGATGTCTCTCATCGAGGCAGGCAGAATCGACGGTGCCACGGAATACGGAATCTTTTTCAGGCTCATCATGCCGATCATGCGGCCTGCCTTCGCCGCGATGGCGATTCTGAACGGCATGAACGCGTGGAACAACTACATGTGGCCTCTGCTCGTCATCCGCTCGTCGGAAAAGTATACGCTGACCATGGGTCTGAATACCCTGATCAACCCCTACGGGGACAACTACAGCCTGCTGATCGTGGGTGCGTTCTTCTCCATCATTCCGATCTTCATCCTGTTCGTAGCGTTCCAGAGATACTTCATCGAAGGCATGACAGCGGGAGCCGTAAAGGGATGATCGAATACAACAGGCCATTTATCATGCAGAGGGCGGACCCGTTCATTACGAAGGACCCGGAGGGCCGCTATTACTTCACCGCGTCCGTGCCTGCCTATGACGGCATCATCCTGCGGAGAGCGGATTCCCTGGAGGGACTGCGTAAGGCGCCGGAGCGCTATATCTGGCACCGGCACGAGAGCGGTCCCCAGAGCATTCACATCTGGGCGCCGGAGCTGCATTATGTTTTCGGCAGATGGTATATTTACTACTCCGGCGGAGATAAGGATGACATCTGGCAGATCCGTCCGTATGTGCTGCGCTGTGACAGCGATGACCCTGTGGAGGGACCCTGGACGGAGCTTGGACCGATGAAGGCGGCGCAAGGGGACGAGTTTTCCTTTACACAGTTTTCACTGGATGCCACGGTATTTGAACACAGGGGAAGAGCTTACTACGTCTGGGCGGAAAAGGTAGGGAGCGGGAAACAGATTTCCAACCTTTACATCGGGGAAATGGAGTCCGCGGACCGGCTGAAGACCATTCAGGAGCTCCTCACAACTCCTGACTATGAATGGGAGCGGCACGGCTTCTGGGTCAACGAGGGACCGTTCGTGATCCGTCACGGGGGCAGGCTCTATCTGACCTATTCCGCGAGCGACACCGGGCCGGACTACTGCATCGGGCTGCTCAGTGCGGATGAAAACGCTGACATTCTGGATCCTGCAAGCTGGACCAAGAGCCGCACACCGATCCTCACCTCGTGCGGGGAGAAGGGAATCTACGGACCCGGGCACAACTGCTTCGTCAGTGATGAGGAAGAAAACCTTGTCATGGTGTATCATGCGAGAACGGAGAAGGAGATCACGGGTGACCCCCTGTATAATCCGAACCGGCACACCATGCTGATGAAGGTTGCCTGGAATCCGGACGGCAGTCCGAAGCTTGGATTTGACAACTGAGAGCATTTTGCGGAGCTGTCCGCACTGCATGTCAGGAGGACGTTTCTGACATTCTGATCATAAGAGTATTCACGGAAGGAAAACTATGGCAAGAGCAAAAATCAAACTGGTCCTGGACAGGGACTATCAGCTGACGAAGGTGGATAACCGGATATTCGGCTCGTTTATCGAGCATCTGGGACGCGCCGTGTACGACGGCATCTATCAGCCCGGGAATCCGGAATCGGATGAGCAGGGCTTTCGCAAAGACGTTCTGCAGATGGTGAAGGAGCTCGGCGTTCCGATCGTGCGCTATCCGGGCGGAAACTTCGTATCGGGCTTTCGCTGGGAGGATTCCGTAGGACCGAGAGAGCAGCGCCCCGAGCGGCTCGATCTTGCGTGGCGCAGCACCGAGTCCAATCAGGTCGGAATCAATGAATTTTCGAAGTGGGCGAAGAAGGCGGACTCCTCTGTCATGATGGCAGTCAATCTCGGTACCCGCGGCATCCAGGATGCCTGCAACCTCCTCGAATACTGCAATCACCCGTCTGGCACGAAGTATTCCGATCTCCGGGTCAGCCACGGCGATCCGGACCCGTACAATATCAAAGTGTGGTGTCTTGGCAATGAGATGGACGGACCCTGGCAGATCGGCCACAAGACCATGGAGGAGTACGGACGTCTCGCCGCGGAAACCGCAAAAGCCATGAAGCTCATCGATCCCTCGATTGAGCTCGTGTCCTGCGGCAGCTCCAGCGTGGAGATGCCTACGTTCCCTCAGTGGGAGGCCCACACACTGACCGAAACCTATGACTATGTCGACTACGTTTCCCTTCATAACTATTACGGGAACCGAAGCCAGGATTCGCTGGATTACCTTGCCTGCAGCAACGATATGGACCGTTTCATCCGGACTGTCATCGCGACCTGCGATTATGTAAAGGCTGTAAAGCGCGGAAAGAAGGACATCAACCTCAGCTTTGACGAGTGGAACGTGTGGTTCCATTCCAACGCTGCCGACGATGATATCATGCAGAATCATCCCTGGAGGCACCACCCGGGCCTTCTGGAGGACGTCTACAACTTTGAGGATGCGCTGGTCGTTGCTCTTCTCATGATCACGCTCCTGAGGCACGCGGACAGGGTCAGGATGGCGTGCCTTGCCCAGCTCGTCAACGTCATTGCTCCGATCATGACGGAGCCGGACGGTGGGAAAGCCTGGAAGCAGACGATCTATTATCCGTTCATGCTGACTTCCCGCTATGGGCGCGGAACCGTACTGGTTCCTTCCGTACACTGCACGACACACGGCACGTCCTCCCATGAGGATGTCACGGATGTGGAGTCCGTTGCTGTATACAGCGGGGAGCAGGACGAGCTCACGATTTTTGCTGTGAACCGCACACTGGACGGGGACGCGGACCTTACAGCTGACATCCGCTCGTTCGGCGATTACCGCGTTCTGGACCACATCGTTCTGGAAAACGATGACCTTAAGGCGGTCAACAGTGCCCTGGAGGAGAAGGTCGCACCGGCTCATACCACGCAGTCCCGTGTGGAAAACGGGGAGCTGATAAGCCTCCTGCACAAGGCGTCGTTTAATGTGATCCGGCTCGGAAAGTGATGCACAGCGGATTTGTCCATTATTGAACGTCTTTTCGGAATATAGTGCGGGACACTTTGCAAAGAGTTCTGACAATGTTAAACTGTAGATGGGGCAGAAGACCCGCAGACGGGTTTTCAAAACAGTCTGCAGTTACCCTGAATCGAAGGAAAGGGGGTCGTCAGAATGATTGAGAATATCAGAGCCGTATCCAATGATCTGAACGGATATTACAGCGAAGCGTTCCGCACGGCCACCCGCAACGTGGTTGAGGAAACGACGAAGCCCCTGCCGGACCGCTACATCATTCCTGTGAAGCAGGGAACGACCGGCAACAAGGCCGGTGAGAACGCCCGTGAAGCGCAGCAGGAGGAGCAGTCCAGGGAAGCCCAGGCACGTACCGATCAGTACACGCAGGGCGAGGAATGGATCGGAAACGGCGTGATGTCCGAGCTCTCGGGCGCGATCCACACCTACTTCGACAAGCATAACTGGGTCATCCCGAAGCGCGTCGAGCCCAAGGCGGAGAAGGAGAAGACGCAGGAGGCGAAGGGCACAGAGGCAGCACAGAAGTCGGAGGCTGCCGGCAGCGCCGGTCGTGAGAATGTTACCAACGGAACCGCTGCGGCGGTTGCGCAGACTGCAGGACAGACACAGGATTCCGGCAGTAGCAGCAGGACAGATAAGGTATCCGGACCGGCTGCAAGGCCGGCCTCTCTCTCCGGGAAGAACGGCAGGACGCAGAAGCAGATCCTCGAGACACGCAACAATGAGCGCGTTGCCATGTATGACAAGACATTGATGTTCCGGGAACCGAGATCCATCATCAGCCTGCTGGCTTAAGGATTCCCCCCGGATTATTGATGTGTTGTCATAGCCTGTAACCTGATTTTAAGAGGAGAATAAAAGGAGTGTACAGCTGCCGCGGCTGTACACTCTTTTTTTAAGTTTACACAGACTTTAACAACCGCTTTTCCCGGCATGGTAAGATGACATAGGGGTCAGGTTTGACACCTTAATCTTTAGAAAGAGACTGAAGCAAAGACCATTGCGGCTGGATCAGGCGGGGACTAAGATGAGTGAGAAGATCGGGAAAACACGCAAAGAGGGCGACAGGCGCATCTATGTAAACGGCAAACCGGTTAATCCGGGGAAGGCGGACGGTCTGTTCGGCGAAGGGGACTGGCTCAGGAAGCAGCTCCGCTCCGAGCGGTCGAATCCTTTCGGCGCGGGGACATTCGAAACCGGGAACACGGGCAGCGGGGCAGCTCCATACTCAGCCTCAGGACTGCAGAAGGAGGAAACAACCGATTTCGGCGGCAGCACAAAGCCGAAAAAGAAAGTTTCGAAGAAACTGATCCTCATTATCCTGCTGATCTGGCTGGTTCCGCAGCTCATCAGTCTGGCATCTTCACTGATTACGCATGTCGGGGATTATTTCGAGGAGACAATCGACAACTTTGACTCCGACTCCTACGACGAGGATGAGGAGGACGCCGAAGATTATTCGGATGAAAACTCCGGGGAAGAAGAAAACCCGGTAAATCCGTATAACGCCGACGGTACCCTGGAGGACGTACCTTACGAGGCACCGGAGAAGCTCGGGGATTCTCTGGCCGACGGACAGTTCCAGTTCGCAGGCACTCTGTACCAGCTTCCGGTTCCGATACAGGTGCTGGAGGAAAACGGCTGGGCATTCGCCCCGGAGCCCTACTCGGATGAGGGAGAGGAAAGTGTTGATGATACAACGCTGATTGCGGCCATGGAGACCGAGGATGCCTATCTCTCCCACGGGGACGGCGTCGGGATGTACGTTGACGTCATGAATTACTCCTCGGATTCCGCACCGGCCGCAGCCTGTGCCGTAACGGATATCACCCCGAGTGAAGAGTCGGAGTATGACCTTACCAAGCTTGATTTTAAGACGTCAGGAGGCATCACCATGTCGATGAGCCCCGCGGACCTCGATGACGCGCTACAGCACGTGGACACTTCCCTTCTGCAGGACCCGGATATGATTCACCCGGAAAAGAGCGCGGACGATGATACCAGCCCGACCTACAGCCTGTATTTCCAGACACAGGAAACCCCATCCGGGCTTGAGCAGGCCCCCAACCTGTACATCAGCTTTTACGACAATCAGATTACATATGCCGCATACGGGCTGAACATCTATTTTCCTTACGCATGGCGGCGTTAATTCCTCGAATCCGGAATCCAGCGGACCGCGTTGAAGAAGATTGCGTCCGCCTTCTCCTTCGTCAGGCATTCAATCATCAGCTCCGTCGTACCGTTTACGAAGCGGTAGCGCAGCAGCAGCTTGATGTCCTGCCCCTTCTGCGTGACGGACGAGATGCCAGCCCAC
Source organism: uncultured Lachnospiraceae bacterium (assembly GCA_900316855.1). Classification (GTDB taxonomy): domain Bacteria; phylum Bacillota; class Clostridia; order Lachnospirales; family Lachnospiraceae; genus CAG-791. The sequence continues at coordinate 115,693 of ONEK01000005.1, forward strand.
GGAATGAAATACTTCCGCGCCCAGTTGTTGATGGTGATGATGATGCCGTCCCGCGACAGGTAGGCGATCGTGTCGTACGTGTCGGAATGCACCGTGATGAGGTCCTCGTAGTGCCAGAATGTCTTCTCGAAAGCCTCCACCTCTTCCTTTGTAGGATCTGTTGTTTCATTGATTTCGAAAAAGCGTTCCATTGAATAACCCCCAATCCCTTGATACCTTTGTGCCAATGCGCGGCCGGAAAGTTATCTGCCCTGTATGGAATTCTCCTGTCGGACGCAGCAGCATCCCCGGGTGAAATCCGCGGCAGCGGCTTTACTTTCCCACCCTCCATGATAACACAACCTGCGCCGCATAAAGCCCTCTGCCGCAGGATTCTGCCATGCCGGAGCGTTTGCTTATCCGCGGAATTGAGCTATGATGACAGGGAAGTGATTCTGCACGATGTATGCCTGCTAAAGCAGGCATTGGAGGGTGATTCAGAAGGCGTCGCCGATGCTCCGCCTTCTGAATACGAGGGTACCCCCTCGTGATCATACGTGCAAAAGCGCCTCCGCGCGTTTTGCACGATGTATGCCTGCTAAAGCAGGCATTGGAGGATGAAATGGAACATTACAGAACACATGGAACCTGCTCTCAGGAGATCGATTTCGAGATTGAGGACAATAAGATTCAGAGTGTGGAATTTATTGGCGGGTGCGACGGCAACACGAAGGGGCTCGCGGCACTGCTGCAGGGGATGGATGTAGACGAGGCTATTAAGCGTCTGTCCGGTATCCGCTGCGGATTCAAGGAGACGTCCTGCCCGGACCAGTTATCCCGCGCGCTCCGCGAGTATCAGGAGAGCCACTGAATCCTGCACCGCGCTTTTCACTGGGAGGGCGATCACAGGAAGCTGCCGGTGCTGATCATTCTTGCACGGGCAGGCAGTTGAGGCATACAGTCATGGATGAGGAGATGCATTACGGTATTGCGGGCGGCATCATGGTGCCGCACCCGCCGCTCATCATTCCGGAGGTCGGAAGAGGCGAGGAGCGGGAGATTCATGCGACGATCGATGCCTATGAAAGGGCGGCGCAGTTCGCTGTCTCCCTGCAGCCGGACACCTATATCATTTCGTCGCCGCATACGGTCCTGTACGCGGATTATTTTCACATTTCCCCGGGAGCGGAGGCGGAGGGAGACTTCGGCCGTTTCCGGGCAGGAAACGTGCGGCTTCGAGCGGAATATGATACAAAGCTCAGGGATGAGCTCTGCCTCCTTGCCGGACAGGCGGGCCTGCCGGCAGGCACGAAGGGCGAGCGCGATGCCTCTCTGGATCACGGGACCCTGATCCCGCTGTATTTCCTGGAGAGGGCACTTTACGGCAGCAGGAGGGAGGATCAAAAGCCGCTCCGGATCCTGCGGATCGGGCTGTCTGGTCTGACACTTGCGGATCATTACAGACTGGGTCAGCTGGTCACGGAGGCGGCAGAGCATCTGCACAGGAGGATCGTCTGGATTGCGAGCGGCGACCTCTCGCATAAGCTCCTCGAATCCGGCCCTTACGGCTATGCGAAGGAAGGGCCGGTTTATGATGAGAGGATCATGGAAGTCATGGGCTCCGGCAGCTTTACAGGCCTGTTTGACTTCGACGATGCCTTCTGCGACGCGGCGGCGGAATGCGGCCACCGCTCGTTCACGGAGATGGCGGGAGCCCTGGACGGGCTGTCGGTCACGGCCCGGAAGCTCTCGCACGAGGGACCGTTCGGCGTCGGCTACGGCGTCTGCACCTTTCTTGCGGGAAGCCGCGACCCGGAGCGGGAATGTCTCCGGATCTGGCAGCAGCGGAAGGAACAGGAAATCCGGGAAGGCCGTAAGAGGGAGGATCCCTATGTGCAGCTTGCCCGGGCTTCCGTGGAGTCCTTTGTCAGGCAGAAGAGAGTCCTGCCGCTTGCGGAAGCCGGCAGCAGGATGCCCTGCGGCGCGGTTCCGCCCGACATGCTGAGGAGCAGGGCAGGTGTCTTCGTCTCCATTCATGAACAGGGGAGACTGCGCGGCTGCATCGGCACCATTTCCGCGGTGCAGGACAATATCGCGGAGGAGATCATTCACAACGGCATCAGCGCGTCGACGCAGGATCCACGGTTCGCGCCCATTGAAGAGCGGGAGCTGCCGTATCTGGAGATCAGCGTGGACGTTCTGGGGCCTGCGGAACACATCGCATCCGCCGCGGAGCTGGACGTGAAGCGGTACGGTGTCATCGTAACGAAGGGATCGCGGCGCGGCCTTCTCCTGCCGAATCTGGAGGGTGTGGATACGGTGGAGCGGCAGATCCGGATCGCCCGGCAGAAGGCCGGCATCCGTGACTTCGAGGACGGTGTGTCACTCGAGCGGTTCGAGGTAGTGCGGCATCAGTAAACTGGAAAAGAATCATACACGGGAAGCCGCCTTCGCGGATTTCCCGTGATGGATGCCTGCTGACGCAGGCATAATGAGGTAAGTATGGAAGCACATTTCCCGGATGCTTGCAGTGCGGGCTGTGCAGAGGATGGCAGGGTTACATGCACGACCTGTTTCCGGCACTGCACCCTTGCAGAAGGCCAGACGGGCTTCTGTCACGGCAGGATGAACCGGAACGGGCAGATTGTCTGCAGCAATTACGGTCTGGTAACAGCTCTTGCACTCGACCCGATCGAGAAGAAGCCACTCGCGAGGTTCCGCCCGGGTTCCCGGATACTGTCCGTGGGAAGCTTTGGATGCAATTTAAGGTGTCCCTTCTGCCAGAACGACTCCATTTCCTGTGCGGACCAGAACACGGTACACACGGAATATATTTCACCGGAGGAGCTGTGCAGGCTGGCCGTTCGTGAACGGGCGCGCGGCAATATCGGCGCCGCCTTCACATACAATGAGGCCATGATCGGCTGGGAATATGTACGTGACTGTGCAAAGCTCATTCACGAGGCGGGACTGGTCAGCGTCCTTGTCACGAATGGCTGTGTGGGTCACGACGCGCTGCTTAAGGTTCTTCCCTGGATCGATGCGATGAACATCGATCTCAAGAGCATCTCGCCGGAGGTTTATCGTGATACACTCGGCGGAAGCCTTGCCATGACGCAGGATTTTATCCGCATGGCGGTGCGCTCCTGCCATGTTGAGCTGACGGAGCTTATTGTCCCCGGCATGAATGACTCGGACGAAGAGATGGAGGAGTTGTGCCGCTGGATTGCCTCCCTTCACCCCGGCACGCAGGATCAGCCGGATGGCGCGGACCTGCCGCTCCACATCAGCCGCTTCTTCCCGCGGCATGACTGGCGGGACCGCGAACCTACCCCGGTCCGCACCATTTATCACCTTGCCGCCATCGCAGGCAGGACCCTCCGCTACGTCTATCCCGGAAACTGCTGATGGAACGGCTCTTCTGCCATGGGTCCGTCACAGCGATGCATCCAAAGTCTGCAGAATTGTACGGTATGTTCTGAAAATACAATCATTATAAAATCGACCCTGAATCTGTATGATTTCATGATAATTCTCACTGGACGAAAATTCCCGAAACCCAGTAAGATGACATAAGGGTAAAAAGTACCAAATCGCTGCGAGGCAATTCGTATGTCATTTAACCTTATCTATCTTAAGATAAAGGCAGCTGCATTGCTGGATTCATCGGGATTACTGATCTGAGATCCGGGTTCCGGATACAGGCGGACTGCTCCGGCAAAATCACACTATAAGGATGGCATAAACTTGAAAGGCTACGGAATACCAGGGGAGTACGATGCAACCGAATTAAAGGATTACACGTCCGTTGCGCAGCACATGGACGTTCTGACGGGCAACATGACGCGGATCCTGCAGGAGAAGAACCCGGATGTCGCGGTGCATGAATTCCTGAAGGAAGCAGGGATGATCATGAACGCCGACCGTACCTACATTTTCGAGAAGTCCGGCACCGGCAGCTTCGAAAGCACCTACGAATGGAAGCGGGAGGGCATGAAGGAAGCACTCCTTACGGCGCTGGATCTGCCCTCCGGGGATGAAGCGTCGGAAATCCGCGATGCACTGCACGCCAATGAGTGCTATATGATTTCGGATCTTAATGAATACTCGAAAGCGGATCCGGGCTTTGCGAATGCCCTGAAGTTAAGGAATATAGACCGTCTCCTCGTCCTGCCGATCTTCATTGAGGGGGAATTCAAGGGCTTTGCCGGAATGAGCAATCCGGACCGGGTCTACCTCTGCGGCGGAAAGTCACTGCTGCGCATGATTGCCAACTGTCTCGCGATGCTTCTGCGGCACCGTGACAGCCGGGTGTTCATTGACAACGTATCGCGCATTGATTCCCTGACCGGTCTTTACAGCATGAACCTGTTCGTGCAGGTCCTGCGCAATCTCATCGATGAGATCCGGAACGGAGCGTTTGAGAGGCATGTCAGCGTCGTTACTGTTGACATCCATAACTTCAAGCTCATCAACAGGACAAACGGCTTTGCCTACGGAGACACCATGCTCCGCAAGCTCGGCGAGATGATGGCGATGGTGATCGGGGAAAACAAGGTCGCGCGTTATTACGCGGATCATTTCTATACCATCATCGAGGACTCGGAAGCGGAGGAGAAAATCCGCCGGATTCACAGCCTCATGCTGACGAGCAGGATCGAGATCCGTGCGGGTATCTATCCGCTGGATCCGAACGACAAAGAACTGTCCGCCTCCCAGGCCGTGGACCGCGCCCGGATTGCCTGCGACGCCGCCATGGACGATTACAACGACTATTACCGCCGTTATGATCCCCAGATGGAGTACGAGCTCGTCCAGAAGGACTACCTGACGAACAATATTGACCGCGCCATCTCACTGGACTGGATCAAGGTCTATTATCAGCCGATCATCAACAGCTTCTCCGAGAAGGTCAGCTGTGTGGAAGCCCTGGCCCGCTGGAACGATACCGTCTATGGCTTTCTCAATCCCGCTGCCTTCATTCAGACGCTGGAGGAGGCTCACCTTCTGTACAAGCTCGATCTGCATATCCTCGAGCTTGCCTGCCGGGACATCCGCAAGAAGAAGGACGACGGCGAGCCCTACTGTCCCGCCTCGGTCAATATTTCGCGCAATGACCTGGAGGTGCCGGATCTGCACGAGCGGATCAATTCCATCCTGAATGTTCACGGGGTACCGCATGATCTGATCCGGATCGAGATCACGGAGACCGCACTCCTCAACAACGAAGAGGTAATCCGGGATCACATCGACCGTTTCCACAGGGACGGGTATGAAGTATGGCTTGATGATTTCGGCAGCGGCTACAGCTCACTCAACACGCTGCAGCATTTTGATTTCGACTGCATCAAGATCGATATGGAATTCCTGCGCAGGGCCAATGAGAAGACGCCTGCGGTGCTTCGGAATATCATTGACATGACGAAGCACCTGAAGGTCCTCTCCCTCATCGAGGGCGTCGAGACGCAGCAGCAGTATGACTTCATGAAGGACATCGGCTGCGTGCTCGTGCAGGGCTATTTCTTCTCGAAGCCGGTTCCCGTGGACCAGCTGGCGGACATCCTTGCCGGCAGGAGCATCAGCCTGGAGACAACCGACGAGCGCGATTTCTACGGCAGTATCGGACGGATTAATGTGCTGGATACGATCCAGCCCCTCGAGGAGGAGGAACCCTTCGAGACGCCCGGCAATGCGCTCGCAATAGTTCGGATCGAAAAGGGACGGCAGAATACGCTCTATGCCAACAGTGCCTGCCGCTTCTACCTGAAAAAGCGCGGGCTTGAGCATGTGGCGGACGCGGACGAGCGCGACAATGATTCGTCTCTTCCGTACCGGAAGCTGATCCGCGGCTGTATGCGCAAATGCACGAAGACGGGAAGGCCGGTCCGTGTGGAATTCAATCAGGACGGCTATGCCGGCAGCATGGAGGTGCGCCTGATTGCCGAGTCAGAGAAGCGAAAGGCCTACCTCATCACCTGCTCCAATATCCGTCCCGCAAACCTGGAGCGCAGGAAGAACCGCAGGCGGCAGACCGGCTGATCCACAGACGATTCATATACCCGGTTATGAAACCGGGAGTAAAGGCATCCCGCAGGAGTCAATGTCCTGCAGGATGCCTTTTACTGAATGCGCACCGGCTCCGGAAAAGGAACATCCCCGTCAGGAGTTATTCCTGAGCGCTGCGATAATCTTCGCCATGGTGGGATAGTCGGGCAGCGGAACGACGCTGTCGACATTTGCCGCAAGATTGATACCGGTGAAGGCGCCTGTATCTGCCGCAGCCCCGGAAACACCGGTGCGGAAGCCGTGTTTTTCCCAGGCGAGCTTCTGCAGATCCCTGTCCTGCAGTGCTTCGATTGCGGGAACCGCCGCTTCATCCGTTGCGATGAAGACATGGGACGACCACGCGGTGGGCGTCGGGTACAGCATGATGACGTCCCCGCTGATCTGGGACCAGATGTCGGGATTTTCGGCAGCAAATTCCAGAAGCTGGCTCTCGTAGCCGGCGATAAGGGGCTTGGCGCCCATGCCGGTCCGGAGGAACTGGTCAAAGATATCGGATGAGGAGGATTCCATGTAGCCGAGCCTCGAGAAAATATCCTGAAGCTCCGGGAGCACGTCATCGATATTCTGCTCGTTCGCGATGCCGCCGGCCAGGGTATTCGCGAGAATACCCGCGAACATGTTGCCGGAGTTGGACTTCGTGGGATCGGTCGTTCCGACGGTGATGTTGCCGTAGAGCTGAGTGAGTCCTATGTCAGCCCAGCTTGTTCCGCTGGAAATCAGGGCGGCGAGCTGCTTCATATCGATTCTGTAGACGGTTCCGTCCGTGGACACAATTCCCTTTTTCATCAGGGCGTCGCAGACGGCCTTTCTGGTATACAGCACGATGGGCGTATTGAAGATGATTTCACTTTTGACCGGCTTGCCGACAGCCTGCTTGTAATATTCCAGTGCCGTCTGGGACGAGGGCCACAGGAAGTCCCGCCCGGTCTGGTCCGCCGTCACCATATCCAGGGAACCGGCCTTGCTGTAGTCGAGCTTCAGGTGGTATTTCTTCTGCAGAAGCTCTGTGGTTTCCGGATCCTCGAGAAATCCGATTTTCTCACCGCCGGCATAACCGGAGAGGGTCGTGACGCGCGTGCTTGTGGAAAATGCCGTATATCCGATGGTCAGGGCAATGACCGCGGCGACGAGAATCAGTCCTGCGAGAATACTCTTTGAATGCTTCATAGCTGTTACCTGCAGCGCTCCGGGGATGAGCCGCCGCGCTGACTTCCTTTCTTTGGCAATTTCTCCGGCTTCCGCAGCCCTTTCTGCCTCAGCCGTCTTCCTGCGGCGGTTCTTCCTCCGGCTGCGCCGGACTTTCCGGATTTTTGTGGATTTCCGCGGTGCCGCTGTCCATGCGGATCATGTTCTGCAGCACGGTGATGTCCGCGCTGACATCCATCATCTCGCCGCCAAGGAGCTTCGTGTACTGTGCATCGAAGGCAGGGCCGAGCTGGGCGAGGGCATCCGCGGCCTTCTCGTGAATCTCAAGAACCTCCGGGGTGTTCAGGCCGGTGGCGTCAAATTCGTTGTACTTTTTCGTGAGCTTTACAGCGGTATCGAGATAGTAATTGAGAAACCTGCTGGATTTCCCGATGGAGTCCGGGTGGTTTTCGAGCCACTGCAGGATGGACTGCCCTGTTTTCACAAGCCGTGCCACGCTTCCCTGAACCTTTCGGTCCTTCACGGAGGGAACGAGCTTTTCAAGCTCCCGCAGATCTTCCCTGCCCTCGTCAAGGAGTCCGGCCATGTACTCGCCGCCCTGAATGTCCTCCACGTCCTTTCCGCCGATTTTCTTCCTCGGATTAAGGAGAAAATACACAGCTCCGTACACGAGTACTGCCAGAACCGCGCAGAGCATGGCCGGAAAGTGCAGGACAAGGTACCACAGGAAAAACAGCAGCACCGCTGCCGCCGCGGCCAGAATTACCCGGGTGTTCGTATTCATCAGTTGTATCCTTTCACCTTGCGGAAGGCCTCGGTCAGATCCTTGCGGCCGTCAAAAACCCTGCCGTTGGTAAGCTGTGCGAGCTGCTGCAGCTGCGAATCGTCCGCGTCACCGTACAAAATAGAGAACACGGGGACCGTACAACCGCTCTGTTCGTAGGCCTTTTTGAAATCATCGTAGTAATCCGCGGAAACGCCGTCTGTCATCAGGATGATGGCTGCGGTGTATCGGCTGAGGTCATATTCCGACAGGTCGGAGAGCGCCTGGTCGAGGGCGAGGTACATATTGGTTCCGCCGCCGATGCCCTCATTTTGCACATCCTCAAAAAGCGCGTCGAGTTCCTTTCCGTTTCCCTCGGCGCGGAATTCATCCTGAATCCAGTCTGAGAACGCAATGAGAATATTGACATCGTCCGGGGACGCCTGCAGGTAGTTCTTCTGCGCGTTTTCCTGGATGAGGAGCTGCTGCATGGCTTCGACGAGCCGCTCGTTTCCTTCGCCGCTCATGCTGCCGGAATAGTCAATGCAGTATATAGACAGCGACGGCTTGCGAAGGGCGGTCTGGTACAGCGTCAGAGCCTTGGCAAGCGTGGCGGTGTCGGGCATCTTGAACGTCGACAGGACGCGGTCGGGCTGGCAGCCCCAGTCCGTGTTGAAGACATCCTTATTCTCCGGATTGATCCCGGTGTAGCCGGAACGCCTCCCGGTCCGCTGGATTTTACTCTGGCATTCCGCGGACAGGAGATAGTTCTGGAAATCGAGGAAACGCTGTTCCGTATCGGAATCACCGTGATCGATATAGCCGAGCGGTGAGTCCGCAAGAGCCAGACCGTCGGAGGGGTAGACAATGTACAGCGGTTCCTTCCCTTCCTTCACAAGCTCATTGTTCGCGCTGATCATGAGGCATTCATAATTCACCATGGCGTCGTAGTCGCCGGCGAGGAACATGTCCTTGAGCCAGTCGGACGAACCGGAGGAGCGGTCGACGCCGGACAGGAGCCCGCGCATGTTCTCCTGCATGGTTCTGTCGTCGAGATCGGCGGACGTCAGGACATCCGGATGGCCCGATAACGCGTACAGGAAGCCGATATAGGCGCTGGCACCGGAGTTGGACTGCGTCGCACTCGTCATGCAGAATTTCAGCTCGCCGCCGGAAATCTTTTCCAGGATATCCGAAACCATCACGTCCTTTCCGACAAAACCGAGTGATTCGGCCTTGCTCTTTTTGATGCCGAAGACGACCGGCGTGATGGATATGGATTCGGCGTGCTTCACGCGGTGCAGATTTTCATCGCCTGCGTTCAGCCAGATGCTGCTCGCCGGCCACACGGCGTCGTACGGGAAGTCGTCCTGTTCCAGGGCGCGCATGATATCGAGGGACCCCATGTAGGTCATTTCAATGGAGAGGTGGTTCTGATTCGCGTAATCGGACAGAATCGGCTCCAGCTCCTTGTTTTCGGAGCCGGACACGATCCGGAGCTTTTTCGATCCGCTGCCGAGAACGGTGGCGCCGCCGGAGCCGCTTCCGGATCCGTCCGTGCTGCCGCAGCCGCCAAGGAGCAGGGCCGGCAGCAGGCACAGACAGGCAAGCAAAGACAACAGGGTTTTTTTCGTCATGATCGGATTCTCTCTTTCCGTCCGCCACACCGCAGGTGACACTGCGACGGAGGACGTAATGTGCCACTTCATTATAATAAAATATTTGGACAAAATGAGAGAATTAACGGTATTTTACATACAATTTACACTGGCTTTACAAATGGAGATTCTTTAGAAAAACTTTCTTGATGGCCGGACATAAAAGAGCCCCGGGAACAAACCAGCAGACAGGCTTTTAAGAGCCTGCCGGCAGGTGATATGTTCCCGGGACCCGGATCATTGAAGATAGGACTGTTTTCTGTTATGCCTGCATGTCGATATGCTGATAACCGCCGGCTTTTCCGTCCGCTTTGCCGGCATAATCAATCATTCTCTGCAGCAGCTCCTCCAGGGACGAGGCATGGATCGTTACGGTGCCGTCTCCGTTGGAAACAGGCTCTTCCCCTTCTTCTACCTCCGCAGCATCTGCTTTTTCCGTTTTTTCTGCCTGATCCGCGGCTTTGGCCTTTTCGGCCTTCCGGGCTTCCGCCTTATCGCCGGCAGCTTTTTCGGCGGCTTTCTTTTCCGCCTTTTTGGCCTCCTTCCGTTTCTCGGCACGTTTGGCCGCTAGCTCCTTTGTCTTTTCGGTATTTTCCTTCATGACGGCGAAATAGTTCATCTCGCCCTTGGCGCCGACAGACACGCCGAAGCTGTCGGCCTTAGGAAGGCCCATGGAGCTCATGGTGTCCTGGATCCTGGGCAGCTGCATCTGAGCCATTGCGATGATGCCCTCGTATTTATCCCTGTATTCGGGGTCGGCGGCCATCTTTTCGATTTTGGCCTCGTCGATCAGTACCGTCATTTTTCCCGGGGAGGAGAAGCGGGAAGCCTGAGCCCTGGCAGCTTCCTTCTTGTCCTCGCTGACGAGAATGAAGTCCATGTTTCCGAACTTGGCGCGGAGCTGGTCGTAGTACTTCTGGCCTTCCTTCGACAGCTTCACGTCTCCGATGGCCTTTCCGCCGATCTCTGCATTCTCCGTCGCGGTCAGCACGGTAAACGAGCCGGCACCGGTGATGGATTTGCGCACCTGCTCCAGCGCATCCCTGGTAAGCCTTGCGGAGCCGCCGGCATGCTGTGCGGCACCGGATGCAGAGTCCGAAGACACAGTCCTTTCTGGTTCCGCTGCCTTCTTCGCCCCTTCGTTTTTCCCGGCCCTGCGGCCTGCGCTGACCGCGGAGTAGGGGGTATTGTAGTAATTACCGGTTATTCCTGTCAGTTCGCTCATCGTGTATGTTCTCCTCCCCGTGTTCTCCATTCACGGATTAATCAGTCCGGTTGAAGCCATGATCCACCATGATCCGTCATGTACCATGACGTGAAAATAGTCTCTCCCGGTAGTATTATCGTACAAGAACGGAAAGACATAAGGAGCGGACCCGATATGAAATTACTGCTTGCGGAGGATACGAAGGATCTGAACCGCGTGGTGTCGCAGATGCTGACCATGCAGGGCTATGACGTGGACAGTGCCTATGACGGGGAGCAGGCACTTGCGCTGGCGCTGGAGAACGGCTATGACGGAATGATTCTCGATATCATGATGCCGAAAAAGTCCGGCCTCGAGGTCCTGACAAAGCTTCGGGAAAAGAGGATTGTGACGCCTGTCCTCATGCTGACGGCAAAGGCGGAGGTCGATGACCGTGTCGCGGGTCTGGACGCCGGAGCGGATGACTATCTCACAAAGCCGTTTGCGATGAAGGAGCTGCTCGCCCGCGTCCGGGCTATGACGAGGCGCGGCTCGGACTACAGTGAGAGCGCGCTGTCGTTCGGTGACCTGAACCTCAACGCGAAGACGCTGGAGGTCTCCTGTGCCAATACGGTGCGCCTGTCTATGAAGGAATTCGAGCTCCTGAGGACGCTCATCCTGAACCGCGAGCATCCGCTGGACAGCAGCTACCTCTCCGGCCATGTCTGGAGCGGGGAGGACGGGGCAGGAGAGGACACCGTCTGGCTGTATATCCGGTTCCTGTGCAACAAGCTCGGCTATATCGGCTCGGGCGTGACGATCCGGGGAAGCCAGGGCGGGCCGTACCGGATTGAAGCGGGAGATGGGGAAACGGCATGAGTGAAAAATCCATCCACAGGCTGAAGCGAAGATTCGTCATGACGGCAATGATCTCGTTCTTTTTCGTCATGCTGTTTATTGCCGGCTGTATTTACGCCGTCAACCTGTCCATGACGAGGACCCAGATCCGGCACATCATCACCTATATCGAGGCAAATGACGGTGTGCTGCCGGAGCGGGGCAGCGAGGAAGCCCACGAGGCGCGCGAGGAATACGAGGACCCGGGAGACATTGCGGGGCAGATCCAGCAGCTGTTCGGCTTCACAGAGCTCAGCGAGTCACCGGAATTCTACTTCGCGACACGGTATTTCTGTGTGCTGTTCAATGAGAACGGAGATGTGGACAGCGTGATCACGTCCCATATCGCCTCTGTGGAGAACGAGGAGGCGGTGGAGCTTGCGGAGGCGCTTACGCAACGCTTCTTCCGGTTCGGCAGCTATGGAACCTATTATTACAAGATTTCCCGGCGCCCGTCCGGTGGAAGCATCGTCACGGTGATGGACTGCTCCACGCAGATTGAGCTTTCCCGCCGCATCATTATGATCTCCCTCATCCTCATCGGGTTCGGACTGCTGGTTTCCTTCCTGATCCTCCGGATTGTCGCCGAGCACCTCGTGCGGCCGGAAATCCGCAACGCCGAGCTGCAGAAATCCTTCATCACCAACGCAAGTCACGAGCTGAAGACGCCGCTTGCCGTCATCCGTGCCAATACGGAGATGCAGGAGATGTCGGGGCAGGAGAGTGAGTGGACAAAATCCACCATGCGGCAGGTGGACCGGATGACGGGCCTCATCAGCAACCTGGTTGCCATTACAAGGGCCCAGGAGAAGGATGCCCGGGAGGACAGGATCCTCACGGACCTGTCGGCCGCGGTCCGGGAGACGGTGGATACGTTTGCGCCGGTTGCGGAGCAGGACGGCAAGGCCATCACGTCCGATATAACGGACGGTATATTCATGATGGCGCAGGAGGGGGACATCCGGCAGCTCGCGACTCTCCTTGTCGACAACGCAGTCAAATACTGCGACGAGAGCGGAACCATCGGCGTGACGCTCACCGAGAAGAAGGGGCGTAAAGGCAGCATCACACTTGCCGTCTCCAACCCGTACAAGGAAGGCGGCAGCAGGGACTATACGAAGTTTTTCGACCGCTTCTACCGGGGAGACGAAAGCCACAACACGGACAAAGGCGGCTTCGGGATCGGCCTGTCCATCGCCCAGAGCCTCATGGAGCGCTACCACGGCGACATCCGCGCGGACTGGAAGGGCGGGGTCATCACCTTTACCTGCACCTTCCCGGTCTGATCAGCTGTCCCCGCGGATCATGTCGCGGATTGTCTGCATGGACATGTCCGTGGAAGCGAGCTCATCGGCGCAGCGCTTGAGCTCCGCGACAATGAGGTCCGTGCTTCCGCTCAGATTCTTCTTGTATTTCAGATGATGCTCGAGCGCCGCCCAGGTATCCATGGAGATGGTCCGGATCTGGATCTCGGCGTAATACCGGGCCCGGAAGCGCAGGATCAGGTGGAGCGAGCGGTAGCCGTTCGGCTTGGCGTGCCGGATATAATCCTTCTCCTCCACCGTTTCGCACCCGTCCATGGCCTTCAGCCGGTCGCGGATTGTGTACACGTCATCGATGAACGCGCAGACGACACGGATTCCGATGGCATCATGAATTTCGACCAGGGCGGATTCTGTTGTTTCCGGCAGGCCCCTGCGGCGGCACTTTTCCCGCATGCTGTCCTCGGACTTGATCCGGGACAGGCAGTGCTCCACGGGGTCCGACCCGTATTTCTCCTTCATTTCAGCCCTGACGGCACTGATTTCCTCCAGGATCTCGCCCATGACCTGTTCCATTTCGGGCAGATGATCTCCGTATATGCTCTCCAATCCGGAACCTCCTCTGTATGGCACTGACTGTATCCCGGGGCTGGACCCGACGCTTCCGCCCATGACACCGGGATGCTTTACCGTGCAGCCGCCGCACAGTCCTCAGTATAATCTGACCGGTGCCTGCGCACAACCGGCAGGCCACATCCTCACTTTACATGGATTTGATCTATTCTTGAGAACCTCTTAAATTAAAGAACCCCTCCGCCTAGTACACTGAAGGTGCAGATTCCGCATATGCCTGCGTCAGCAGGCAGGCATTCAGGAAGATATGCGGGAGGAAACCAGGGAGGTTTTATGAAACACGGCAGAACAAGACGGCTTGCCGCGGTGTTGATCGCAGCCCTTGCGCTGACTGCGGGAGGCTGCGGCAGGAAGGTACAGCAGGTTCCGGGGCTGGATGCGCTCGGCAGCATACAGGCCATCACGCGGGAAGACTCGAGCGGAACCAGGGCAGCCTTTGATGACCTTGCGGGAATTGACAGTGAGGCACAGACCCTCACCGGGGCAGGCTCCACAGCGGAGGTCCTGCAGGAGGTTGCCGGCAGCGGATCCGCAATCGGATATCTTACCCTTAGCAGTGCGGATTCCACGGTCCGGGTGCTCTCCGTGGACGGCAGATCTCCGGAAGATCCGAAATACCCCCTTGTACGGACGTTGTATCTGGCCTATAAAGGCGAGCCGGACGACCTTGAAAGGGAGTTTCTCACCTATGTGACGGGCAGCGGACAGTCCATCGTCGGAAGACAGTTCGAAACAGTCGGCAGTGAGGAAACATTTCTGTCGCTGAAGCCCGGGGGTACCCTCCGGATCGGAGGCTCCTCCTCGGAGGCGCCGGTCATGGAGGAGCTGGCACAAGCCTATATGCAGCTGAATCCCAACGCGGACATCACCGTGGAAACAACAGACTCCGGCACCGGCATCAATTCCGCCCTTTCCGGGGACTACGACCTTGGCATGTGCTCCAGGAATCCAAAGGACTATGAGAAAACACTCCTGACCTTCGTGCCGGTCGCGAAAGACCGCATTGCCGTGATCGTGCAGGAGGGGCATCCCCTGTCGGACATTACAACCGGGCAGCTTCAGGAAATCTATTCCGGCAAGATCACCGAATGGAAGCAGCTGAACGGGGAGTAAGAAAGATTTCAGCGGCACATGGGGCCGGATGAACGGATTGAAACCATCGTCACAGAATTTCACGGGACCAATGCCTGCCGGGGACAGGCAGCGTAAGGAGACATATGAACGAGAATCTGAAGGTAGCGTTCGGACTGGTGGGAGGTCTTGCGATCTTCCTGTACGGCATGAATCTCATGAGCGACAGCCTGCAGAAGGCGGCCGGGGAGAAGATGAAGAAGGTTCTGGGGGCCATGACGAGGAACCCGCTCCTGGGCGTTCTGTCGGGCGCCCTGGTCACGGCAGTTCTGCAGTCCTCATCCGCAACGACGGTCATGGCGATCGGCTTCGTTTCGGCAGGACTCATGACACTGCCGCAGGCAATTTCCATCATTTTCGGTGCCAACATCGGCACCACCATGACGGCGCAGCTCATCGCCTTCAAGATCAGCGACTACATCTACATCATCATCTTCATCGGCTTCATTCTCTCGTTCCTTGCCAAAAAGGAAAGGACCAAGTACATCGGCTCGACTATCTTTGCCTTCGGACTCCTTTTCCTGGGCATTGAGACCATGGGAGATGTCATGAAGCCCCTGGCCTCGAGCCCTGTCTTCGTCAACATGATCGGAAAGGTCGCACAGATTCCCGCGCTCGGTGTCCTCGTCGGGACACTGATGACACTCGTCGTACAGTCATCGTCAGCGACGATCGCCGTGCTGCAGAACTTCGCCTCCCAGGCGGTTCCGGGAACGCAGACCTCGATCATCGGCCTCGCCGGTGCCATCCCGGTCCTCCTCGGCGACAACATCGGCACCACCATCACGGCGGTCCTTGCATCGCTCGGGCAGAGCCGCAACGCCAAGAGGACGGCGGCCGCTCACTGTATCTTCAATATTTCCGGAGCATTGCTGTTCATCTGGTTTGTGAAGCCATACGCGGCATTGATCCGCGCCATTTCGCCCAAGGGGCCGGAGGTGGATGTCATCTCCCGCCAGATCGCGAATGCGCACACCGGCTTCAATCTGACCATGACGGTGATCTGGACGCTCGCGATCGGCCTCATGGTGAAGCTTGTCATGAAGCTGCTCCCGAAGACGCAGGAGGAGATCGCGGAGGAGTCCGGACCCAGGTTCCTGGACGAAGCCAATATTCACCAGCCGGCACTGGCGCTGCATCTGGTGTGCAAGGAGATCCTGCACTGCTCGGAAATTGCGGGTGAGATGCTCCGCTCCCTCACGGAGCTGACCCGAAAAGGCTCGGAAGCGGTCCGTGCGTCGCTTGCGGAGAAGGAACGTCTTGAGACAGGGCTTTCCGGGAAGATTAATGACTATGTATCCTCGGTCTTTGCCGCAGGAACGCTGACGGAGGAGCAGGCATCCCAGGCGACCGGCGTGCTGTTCGTCCTGAACGATATTGACCGGATCGCGCAGAGCTCCGCCTCCCTTGCGGGACAGATCGCGGACAATGAGGCTGCAGGCGGCAAGATGCGCTTCTCGAAGAAGGCGATTGCCGAGGTCAACGCCGCCGCAGCGAAGATGGAAGCGCTGTACAGTCACCTGATGGAGTCCATTGCCGGCGGCACAACGATCCCCATGGAGGACCTTGCGGCCGACCGCATCACCCTTCTGCAGCAGGACGACGCCCTCCGCAACGAGCACATGAAGCGCGTGGCAAAGGGCGAGTGCGACTCGCAGAAGACCGCGTCGTACAACAACATCCTGACAGCCCTCAGCAGAATCGGAAACTCCTGCGTCAACCTCGCCGACTTCGCCGCAAGACGGGTCGACTTCCGGGCGCTCCTGAAGGAGCCGGAGGAGAAAAAGGCGTAACGGGGAACGGGATCAAACGAGTGTTTTGTATGAATCCGGATCTCAGGATTCCTTGACAAGCTTTCCCGTCATGTGATCGATCGTCATGGCCAGCACCATAGCGCGGGCACCATCCTTCCGGACCTCCGCGTCAGCGGCCTCTATAGTCGGGTAGTACTTGCGTGCCAGCCTTGAGAGCTTCTTCATGGCAGGAGCCTCGTCCCTCACCTCCTCCAGGGTTCCGAAGGCGATGACGCTCCGGATGTTCAGGGGCCATTCTCCTTCCCGGCGGAAGCCCTCGTCCATGACCGTGAAGCAGGCCCTCCGGTCCCGGCTTAAGAGGTCCGCCTTGTTCCCCTGCCTGGCACCGTGGAAATAAATTCTCCCGTCGGCCTCCTCGTAATAGAAATCGATCGGGATGCCGTAGGGGTATCCGTTCTCCCCGTTGATGGAGAGGACCCCGCGGGGAGCAGTCTTCAGGACCTCCCTGCATTCTTCCTCTGAAATCTGCTGCTTAAACCGCCGCATCGGACGCCATTCCATAGGTTTTACCTCCCTCTGTCTGCGAAAAAAGTCTCCCGCCGGGTCAGTTTCATTTCCCTGCGGAATGATTTGTGCGTCAATCGTACGGATTGACATACAAATTGCATTATTGGAAAAGATCCTGGTCGCGCCCGTACTTCTTATGGTCGGACGCGATGTAATATTTCTTGGTCGTGTTCATGTTCTGGTGGCCGAGAATGTCAGCGACGAGCTTGATATCCCCGGTCCGGTTGTAGAGCTCGGTGCCGTAGGTCTTGCGGAGCTTATGCGGTGACAGGCCGCTCCGGCTGAGGACAGACTCGCCGTAATTGTGGATCATATACTGAATTGCACGGGTGCTCATGCGCTTTTTCTGCATGGACAGGAAGAGGGCATCATGATCGGTGCTGTCGCCTGCGGGAACGTAATGCGGCCGCTCGAACTGCAGGTAATCCGTGAGTGCCTGCGAGGTCCTGTCGTTGAAGTAGACGCGGTCCGGCTGGCCGCCCTTGCGGATGATCCAGATGCAGCGCTCATCGAAGTCGATATCCTTCAGGTCAATGCCGGTGCATTCCGACACACGCATTCCGGTGTTGAGGAGCAGGGTGCAGATGGCAGTGTCTCGCAGAACCGTTTTCTGGTCGTATTTCCTGCGCCGGCTGGAGACTGTGACGGTCTGTCTTTTCACGGAATCCATGAGCTGCTCCGCCTCATCCGTTGAGAGCCGGATGATCTCCTTGTCGTCCTTCATGCGGATTTTCTCCGCTCCCTCGGCGGGATTCTTCTCAATATATTCGTGTACACGCAGGTAATTGAACATGGCATTCAGCGAGGACAGCATGCGGCGTTTCCTGCTGCGGCCGGCGTCGTGCACGATTTCCCTGCCCTTGACGGTGCCCTTCGTTGTATAGCTCATTTCGGAGATGAAGGCGTTGATGTCGTGAAAATTCAGGGACGCGATCATTTCGAGCGGGATGTCACGGACCTTCGTATCCTTCAGGAGGGGATTTTCCCTCCGCAGATACTCGAAGAAGATCATCAGGTCCTCGCCGTAGCTG
The DNA here is from genome assembly GCA_900316855.1 of uncultured Lachnospiraceae bacterium. Lineage (GTDB taxonomy): Bacteria > Bacillota > Clostridia > Lachnospirales > Lachnospiraceae > CAG-791. The sequence continues at coordinate 133,766 of ONEK01000005.1, forward strand.
ACGACGGTGGAGAGCTCGCAGTGCGCCCGGATCGCTAGCAGATAGTCAACGGCATAGCGGGGGAGTTCCTGCTGCAGCCGTGAAAGCTTTTCCCGGTTCCGCGTATTCACTTCGGAGCGATAGGTGTTGTTTCTGCTGTCCATGGGAATCAGTATAGCACGAATGTTTTGCGAAAACATGACATAAGGGTCAAAAGTACCAAATCATCGCATTCTTCCGTCAGGGACATAAGGAAAAGCAGACAGAGCCGCCGGGAGACCTGACCAAATCCGCTGACAAGGCTTGAAATATTCAAAAACGGTAGTGTCCAGTAGTTTATGAAAAAAACGGACCAAAAAAATAAGTCCTGACCGGACCTTGAAAACTGCAGATATATAAGTCACGAACACGGACGCCA
>ONEK01000041.1 GCA_900316855.1 uncultured Lachnospiraceae bacterium
AACACCGGGGTGTTCATGCCGACACCAAGCTCCAGGAACAGGATCTTCCCGCTGTAGGAACGGTCCGTCTTCAGTCTGCCGTCCGCCGTGAAGAAGCCCTGTGCACGGATTCCGTGCTCCGAAAGGAAGTCCGCGTACCGGCCGGCAGCCTCATGCCAGCCCGCGTCTTCCACAAACGTATCATCCGAGCGAAGGTTCGGCACCAGCTTCTCCCCGTCATCGGGACACACCGGTACCAGTTCGGAATCCACCCGCATACGGATGGAACCTTCCTGCGGGATCACAAGGGTTTTGTCGCTTCCGATTTCGAACCCCTGTGAGAGCAGCATCTCCCGGACCATCTCCTCATTATCATAGGTCCTGCCCGCCGAAGCTCCATGCGGATTGACACTCTGAAGGAGGCCGTAGTCTCCCTGCGTATAGAAGAGTCTCCTCTTGTCAAAGCCGGCCCGCTGGAAGCAGTGATCCACGTTCGTCGTCAGGACGAAGTAATCCCTCTCCTGCACAATTGCAAGGAGTTTCGCATAGGTATCATTCGGAATGGGTGCGTAACGGTTCACCCAGATGTGGCGGCTCCACCACGCCCAGTAGGTCTCCATGTCCGGGAACGGGTAAAACCCGCCGGAATAGATATCCCGGATGCCGTAGCGTGCCCTGAAATCGCCGAAGTACTTCTCAAAAATTTCCCCGGTATACCGATATCCCGCCGCGGTCGACAGGCCGCTCCCGGCACCGATGACAACTGCGTCACATTCCTTCAGCGTCTTTTTCAGATCCGCTACGCTCTCATCGTATGACTTTTGAGGTCTTTCCACATATACCCTTCCGAACATCCCGTGCCTCCTGACGAATCCGCGCGTTTTGTTGTTCTAATTTTGATTACATCAAAAGGTTAGCATGATCTTGATGTAATGTCAACTATTACATTCGGATCTCAGTGAATCAGAAGAAAAAGCTGTGCCGGTCGATTTCGAAATAGTGGTCATTCCTGGACATATGGTTGACCAGCGCAAAGGAAAGGATAAAGAGTACAGCGATGAAGCCAAGGAAAATCAGCGAGCCTTCCTGTGTCTGCACAGACGCAATATAATCATACGTTCCATGGATTATTGCGGGCACCACCACGGCAAGCGCACGGAAAAGGCAGGACAGACTGTTTTTCTCAAGATACGCGTAGCCGCGGGCCAGTCCGTAGAACACTCCCATGAAAACGCCGAAGCACGCATGGCCCGGTATGGCTGTGACTGCGCGGACCACCGCCGTAGAAAAGCCGTAATGCAGCACATAGCTGATATTTTCCCAGAGCGCAAACCCAAGCGAAACGAAGAGGGCGTAGACGACTCCGTCGTACTGGCAGTTAAACTCCGGCGAATGCCAGGAGCGCCGGTACAGCATGAAGAATTTCGATCCCTCCTCCGCGAAGCCTACAATCACAAAATAAAGGATCACATTGTAAAGAGGTGAACCGGAAGGCACCGCGGAGTCAAGGATCAGGCTCCCGATCTTTTCGATCACAAGGGCAATGATGGTGGAAATGATTCCGCTCTCAACCATGACCCACAGGAAAGCCGGGCTTTCCTTTTCCAGCCGGTCAGACTGGTAAGCCTTCACCATCAGGAAAACGGCAGGTACAACCGCCGCCAGAATCAGGATCCAGTTGTAAGTCAGAATCGGTGCCAGCAAGAAATAGAACATAATATCACCTCACATATGAGCCGCCGGAATTTTTCATCCCGGCGGCTGTCTCCAGTGTCAGGCCCTCATGATTCCGGGATCCAGAGCGACGGGTTACTTCCCGACAACCTCGATCCCTGCGGATTCAAATGCCCTGATCACATCCCCGATGGGGATGTCATGATTCTCTGCAAGCTGCCGGATGTTGATCACCTTCGGCCCCGGCTTCGTCACCAGGCACTCACGCAGATGCTGCAGTCCAAGCGTATCCGTCACATCGAGAAATTCCGGGATTGCCATCGCGTTCTCGTAAACTGTTTTATCAAGGTCTAATGCTGCCATTTGTTTCATACCTCCTGTTGTGGCTGGTCTTTTTTACCTGAACAATATGATTTGAGTGTCAAAAGTACCAATTGGTATAACATGACATACGAATTGCTTTTCAGTCAATGTCTTTTTCTGCTGATTCAGTATCCGATGATCCGGAATCGGCGCTCGTCGGGGATGAGAGCCGTATCCTCGCTCTCGATGCGCTCGATCCGGATGAAATGATTCCGCTTGATCGTAAAGAGGACTCTTGCAATCTGTGCGCCGCTTCCCTGCAGCTCCATGACAACCGAACCATCCCACTCGTTGCGGACCCAGCCCGTACAGCCGAAAAGCTCCGCCGCGCGCTGAGCCTGATAGCGGAAGCCGACACCCTGCACCTGCCCGTAAACTGTCATATGCCTTCGGATCATGGCATCGCCGTCTCCGCTCCGTACTGCTCCCGTACCTTCTTTTTAAAGCCGTCGCCGATCATGTCCAGCATAACCGGCACGATATCCGGGTCGAACTGCGAGCCGGAATTGTTCCTCAGCTCGCTCAGAATCTTCTCCTCCGGAATCGGTGCACGGTAGCTCCGGTGTGAACTCATGGCGTCATAGGAATCGGCGACACAGATGATGCGGGCATTCCGGGGGATCTGCGTTGCGGAAAGGCCCTCCGGGTAGCCTTTGCCGTCCCATCGTTCATGATGATAATGGGCTCCGTCACAGATTTCCGGAATTGCCGTGAAGTTCTTCAGGATTTCGCTGCCGATTGTTGTATGTGTCTTGATGGTTTCATACTCCTCCCGGGTCAGCCTGCCGGGTTTCCGCAGGATAGCGTCCGGGATGCCGATTTTGCCGGCGTCATGCAGCAGTGCCTCATAGTAAATATTCTTCAGTGCGTCTCCTTCATAGCCGAGGCGCCTTGCCAGCTCTTCCGAATAAGCGGCAACGCGCAGGGAATGACCCTTGGTATAGGGGTCCTTGGCGTCAATGAAGTTCGTAAATGTTGTGATGGACTGACTGATCATCGGGTGGTCCCGCTCGCGCTGCGCCTCGAGGCGGCGGACTCTCTCATAACTGATGGCAGTGGAGGCAAACAGGACTGCCCAGATCACACTGAGTGCCGTAAGGACATGATACAGCGGCAGGCTCTGCATGCTGACCTCGAGCACTCCTGTAAGGACATAGCTCTGAAGCTGCAGCATTTCCCTCCCGTACATGACAGCGCCAAAGCGGAACGGCACGCCGAATTTCATGTAATCCGTGTTGGGATCGGGCGTGAAGGTGATCGTATTGCCGCTGATTTCATACGTACCATTCCACGATGAATCAATGACCGGCTGCTCCTGGAATGTCAGCTGCACGGACCAGTCCCGGATCTTTCTCCCGGGATCATAGTAAAGCACGAAGTCATACTGCGCGCCGGCAGGCGTCAATGCGTGGTTGTCCTCGTCCGTCCACTGCATGTCACTTGGTATGGACATGTTAATGCAGGGTGTCCTGCTGCCCTCGCCCGGCATTGTCTGGTGCACTGCGTCCCAGGTAAAGACCTGTACCCTGTGCGACTCCCTCTGCGCGTATGCATGCAGTGCGATGAAAGAAAGCAGCAGCGCCGCCGCCGCAATCAGATAGACCGGTAGAAACCGCTTCGATGCTTTTTTCACAGTTGTCCTCCTGCCGCCCTGCTCCCCGGAGCCCAGCGTCATCCGCAGGCACTGGTACCGCAAACCGCTGCCTGCCTTACTATCATATATCGGACAAAAGCCGGATGTATAGAAGGCATTCTCAGGCAGGTGCCTTTTCGCATTTCAAAAGAAAGCCCCGCGGGATGATCCCGCGGGGCAGATACGTTTTGTGCCGGACCGGTCAGTTCTTTTTCAGTGCCGCGCGAAGCTCCGGAGTGTCCTTAATATTGAAGAATTCCAGGCCCGTGATTTCCGAGGTCTGTCTATCCTTTTCAGGTGTGTAGCCGTTTCGCGGATAATCCCGCTCGCGCGCCTTTGCGGCGGTTCCAAACAGAACATTGATACCTGCGTTCCCGTGATTCATCACTAGGAACATAACTATAAATTCGTTGAGAACCGCATAAAATAAGCCTTTGAGCCACATTTGTGCTTGCATTTAACC
>ONEK01000017.1 GCA_900316855.1 uncultured Lachnospiraceae bacterium
CCCGTTCAATGATAGATTTCGCTGAACAAAAAGCCTGCCACGGCTCCCTTTCGGAAGCTGAGACAGGCCGTTTTTGCAAAACTGCCGGGTTCCATTTACTTTAACATGAACTTTACATGATCGCGTGCTGCCTTATGCGGCTCCGGGAGGTGACATCGGGGGATGTTTTCCCGACCGCACCTGTGGTCCCTGTGGTCGGCAGGCGCGCAGCCTTATGGCGTTTCTGCACAATTCACGGGCCCGGATTTGTGGATCATTCCCTCTTGCCTGCCGGCGCTGCTGACTGCTATGCTTTATCCATATCACATCCGGGCGGAGCGGACATATTCCGTTCCTCATCCGCCCGATCATAGCGTTTCGCTGTTCACTCTGGTTTCGAGTCTGAAATTCTTCCTCTGCGTCGATCACTCAATTTGATGCTGCCTGTCGAATTTCTCCGCACCGGTCGTGCTATACTTTTCTTACAGAATATCCGCCCGGGTCAGGATGGCAGCGGACGCCGTCTTTCAGCCATCTCATTAAGGAGGATATTTCATGAGAAACAGCACAACAAGCTACCATTCACGCAGCAGTTCACACAGAAGCACAGTTCATAAATCCGGCGGCAGAGATGACGACAATACTGTCTGCAAAACCTGCAGCAGAACAGGCGCCGATAACAGCAGTAAAGGAATCATTGAGGCGGGCACTGCTGCGGATGTCGTCATCCCGCAGGGCGGGTCAGGGTTACAACGAGCTCCCCGATCAGTATGTGATCTTCATCTGCCTGAATGACCCCTCCGGGGCAGGCCTTCCGGTCTACACGATCCGGAATACCTGCCTGGAAGATCAGGCTGTCGAAGTCCGGGATGGCGTCATCAGCATCTTCCTGAACGCAGGGGCTGCCTCCAAGGCAGGGCCGGAGCTCAGGGAGTTCCTCGCCTATGTCGGCGGCCAGGCAGCGGATGCGGATGATTCGGATCTGGTGGCCGCCATACGGACAGCTGTCCGCAATGCAATCGATGATGACGAAGGGAGGATAACTTATATGACACTCTTAGAGCGCGATCAGGCGAATGTTGAGAAGGGTGTCCGGCAGGGTTTTAAACAGGGCATGCAGCAAGGTGTCCAGCAGGGTATGCAGCAGGGCATGATGAAATTTGCTTTCACATTAGTCGAGAACGGCAGCATAAGCGCACAAAATGCTGCAAACCAATTGGGCATCCCTCTCACCGAATTCCTTTCCGGCATGAAAGCTGCCGGCTTCAAGGTGCCTGAAGGCGGGGTGCATTGATTGCTGCCTGCAATTACGAAGTCTGATCGATGCACGACTTAGTCTATCTGACCGGAGGTACGGCATGAGGAAGCTGCCAATAGGAATTCATTCATTCGCGGATCTGAGGCGGAAGGGTTTTGGGAGAAAGATATAGCACGGACGGCGAGAGAAAATGGAGATTGCGGAAATCATGTTTGCCGTATCGGTTCGCAAAGTGTAATACAATTGTGATTTCAGCCGACAGATACTATACAGGAACCTGTTTCAGACGTCTGCGGGTGCAGGCACCTGAAACAGGAATCGAGGGATCGGCTATGACAACAACGATGAAGCACAATGCGAAACTGTCGGCGGATGAGAGCGGAATCGAGGAGATGCGCAGATTCTTCTCGCAGAAGAAGAACCGCGGCCGGGTCTGCTTCATGGTGCAGGACGGCGAGCTGAAGGGAATCTTCTCCTACGAGGATTATCAGAAGCTTATGCGCTGGGAAGCGTACGCGGGCTGAGCCCGGGAAGTCCTTGCGGGAAGAGCTTCAAAAATCCCGATGGTAAATGTATAAGTTCTCTTATCCGGGAGATGAGTCAGCACAATCCCGGATAAGAATCACTGTGAACAGGCCTGGCCCGGCGGGATCAGGCCTGTGCTGCTTCTGTGGCCTTGCTGTTCGCCTGCCACTTGAGGTAGGCGTTGATGAAGCGGTCGATATTGCCGTCGAGGACGCCCTGCGCGTCGGCGGTTTCCTCCTGGGTGCGGGTGTCCTTCACGAGGGTGTAGGGCTGCAGGACGTACGAGCGGATCTGGGAGCCCCAGGCGATCTCCTTGACGTCTCCGCGGATGCCGTTGAGCTTCTCCTGCTCCTCCATCTGCTTGCGCATGTAAAGTCTGGCACGCAGAATCTCGAACGCCTTGTCCTTGTTCTGGAACTGGGACCGCTCGTTCTGACAGGTGACGACGATGCCGGTCGGGAAGTGCGTGATCCGGATAGCCGAGGACGTCTTGTTGATGTGCTGTCCGCCGGCGCCGGAGGAACGATAGGTATCGATGCGGATATCCTCGGGTTTGATCTCGATGTCAATCGTGGTATCAAGCTCCGGCATTACCTCGCAGGAAACGAAGGACGTCTGGCGCTTTGCCTGCGCGTTGAACGGGCTGATCCGGACGAGACGGTGCACGCCGTGCTCGGACCGAAGGAACCCATAGGCGTTTTCCCCGTTGATCTGGAAGTCGACGGACTTGATGCCTGCCTCATCGCCTGCCACCATATTCATGGTATCGACGGAGAAGCCCTTCTTGTCCGCCCATTTGCAGTACATGCGGTACAGCATGGAGCACCAGTCGCACGACTCGGTGCCGCCTGCCCCGGCGTTCAGCGAGATGATCGCGTTGTTGTGATCGTACTCACCGATGAGGAGCGTGGAGAGGCGGATCTCCTCGAGTTTCTCCTCGAAGTCGTCGAGCTCGCTCCGCACGTCGGGAACAACGGACGGATCATTGTCCTCGTTTCCCATCTCGATGAGGTCCAGGATATCCTGATACTGCTGCGACATCGCGTCCGCGTCCGCAACCGTCTTCTGATAGGACTTCAGCTCCTTCATCTTCTCATTCGCGCGGTCGGCGTCATTCCAGAAATCAGGAGCCTCCAGCTCGCGCGACATCTCTTCGATTCTCTGCTTCTTGAAGGGGAGGTTCAGCGCATCCAGTGCCTCGTGCAGCGAATCCTGCAGGTTCTGCAGTTCTACCTTCATTGCGTCTAATTCGACCATTTGTTACCTCGGATTTTTCGTTATCCTGCCTGTCCCTGCAGGGAAGGCAGGGAATCACATTCATCAGGATGCCCGGCATAATATAAAAGCTTCCCGGATTTGATTGCGGGGAAATCCTTTACACCAGTCCCCTGCCGTGGCAGTTCTTGTACTTCTTGCCTGAGCCGCAGGGGCAGGGATCGTTCGGATAGATCTTCTTCTGCATGCGCTTGACGGGATCACGCTTTGCGCTGTCATCGTCCTTGTTCGTGCCGGTCACCTTCGCAACCTGCTCACGCTCCACCTTCTGCTCCACACGGACGTGGAACAGGGCGCGGATCGTGTCTTCTACGATGGCCTGGTTCATCTCGTTGAACATGTCATAGCCGGCAATCTTGTATTCCACGAGGGGATCACGCTGGCCGTAGGCCTGCAGACCTATGGTCTGGCGCAGCTGCTCCATGTCGTCGATGTGGCTCATCCACTTCGTATCGACCATCCGGAGCAGTACGACACGCTCCACCTCGCGGATGCCCTCGGGATCCGGGAATTCCGCTTCCTTGGCCTCGTAGAGCTTGACCGCCTCTTCCTTCAGCTGCTGCAGGAGACCGTCCTTCGTCCGGTCCGTAATCCTGCCGCGCGTGATCTTTTCAAGCGGGATAACCGGCAGCAGCAGCTCGTTCAGCTCCGCCAGATCCCAGTCATCCGAGCCCTGATCGTCACCGATCGCGGTATTGACGCACCGTTCGACGGTGTCGGTGATCATCTTGTAGACGGAATCCCGCATGGATTTGCCGTCAAGCACCTCGCGGCGCTCCTTGTAGATGATCTCACGCTGCTCGTTCATGACCTCGTCGTAGTCGAGCAGGTTCTTGCGGATGCCGAAGTTGTTGTCCTCGATCTTCTTCTGCGCAGACTCAATGGCCTTCGTCAGGGCGGAGTGCTGGATCTGCTGGCCCTCCGGAATGCCGAGCGCGTTGAACATGCTGATCATCCGCTCGGAGCCGAACAGCCGCATCAGGTCATCCTCGAGCGAGATGTAGAACTGGGACTCACCGGGATCGCCCTGACGGCCGGAACGGCCGCGCAGCTGGTTATCGATACGCCTCGATTCGTGGCGCTCCGTGCCGACAACGAGAAGGCCGCCTGCTGCCCTTGCCTCGTCATCCAGCTTGATATCGGTACCACGGCCTGCCATGTTCGTCGCGATGGTCACGGCGCCGTGCTGGCCCGCCTTCGCGATGATCTGTGCCTCGATCTCGTGGTATTTCGCGTTCAGGACCTCATGCTGGATGCCTTCCTTCTTCAGCATGCGGGAGAGCATCTCGGACGTCTCGATCGTGATCGTGCCAACGAGGACGGGCTGACCCTTCTCGTGGGCTTCCTTCACGCGCTCCACGACCGCGTTGAATTTCTCCTTCTTCGTCTTGTATACGGCATCCTGCATGTCCTTGCGGATGACAGGCCTGTTCGTCGGGATTTCGATGACGTCCATGCCGTAGATCTCGCGGAACTCGCGCTCCTCGGTGAGAGCCGTACCGGTCATGCCGCACTTCTTGTCAAACTTGTTGAAGAAGTTCTGGAACGTGATGGTCGCAAGTGTCTTGGACTCGCGCTTGACCTGCACATGCTCCTTCGCCTCGATCGCCTGGTGCAGGCCGTCGGAATAGCGCCGTCCCGGCATCACGCGGCCCGTGAATTCATCGACGATGAGAACCTCATCGTCCTTCACGATGTAATCGTGGTCCTTCGCCATGAGATAGTTGGCGCGCAGGGCCAGGATAATGCAGTGCTGGATCTCCAGATTCTCGGGGTCCGCGAGATTGTTCAGGTGGAAGAACTTCTCCGTCTTCTCCACGCCCTGTGCGGTGAGGTTGACGAGCTTGTCCTTCTCGTTGACGATAAAGTCGCCGTCCTCCTCCTGGATTTCGCCCATGATGTAGTCGATCTTCGACACATCCTGCTCATCCTTGCCGCGGGTCATCTGCTTAGCCAGGATATCGCAGGCCTCGTAGATCTTCGTCGACTTGTCGCTCTGGCCGGATATGATGAGCGGCGTCCGCGCTTCATCAATGAGGATGGAATCGACCTCATCGATGATGGCATAGTGCAGACCGCGCAGCACGAGCTGGTTCTTGTAAATCGCCATGTTGTCCCGCAGGTAATCGAAGCCGAGCTCGTTGTTCGTGACATAGGTGATGTCGCAGTTGTAGGCCTCCTGCCGCTCCTCGGACGTCATCTGATTCAGCACACAGCCGACCGTAAGGCCCATGAAGCGGTAAACCTGACCCATCCACTCCGAGTCACGCTTTGCAAGGTAATCATTGACCGTGACGACATGCACGCCCTTGCCCTCCAGGGCATTGAGATAGGCGGGAAGCGTGGCAACCAGCGTCTTGCCTTCACCGGTCTTCATCTCGGAGATACGCCCCTGATGCAGGATAATGCCGCCGATCAGCTGCACCTTAAACGGCTCCATGCCGAGCGCGCGCTTCGCACCTTCCCTGACGGCCGCAAACGCCTCGGGCAGGATGTCATCGAGCGTCTCGCCGCCCTCCTGTACCCGCTTCTGGAAATCCTTCGTCTTCGCCCTCAGGTCCTCGTCGGACAGAGCCTGCATTTCGGGCCGCAGCGACTCGATCTTATCCACGAGCGGAGCGATCCGCTTCAGCTCCCGCTGGGAATGTGTGCCGAACAGCTTATCAGTAATTTTTGACATACGTTTCGTTTTCCTCTTATAACTCGCCCTGATTCCTGTGTCGGCGGGCATTTCCGAATGCCGGCAACACCTGTCCGGACGGGATATCTTCCATACCAGACTGTGATCTGTGATCACGAAGCGCCGTATGAAGGTTATTCGCGCATTCCGGTTCCCCGGGCATATCAAAATCCTGCGCGTGGGCATAATACGCCCCCGAATGCGCAATCAAATCATTATGATACCATATCCTCCCTGCCCGCACAATTCTCTATGCATACTGCTCCTGGTATTCCACCTTTTGGAGTGAAAGGCTGTCCCCCGCCGGAGATTCCTGCATGGCGCGCCGCAGGAGCGGGAACCGGCCCCGGACCTCCGCCTTTTGGAGGCGCTTGGGATTACCCGCCACGCCGGAGCTGCCCGGTCCGAAAAATCCGCCTGTCTGAGCTCACAGCTGTCAGATATCAGGAGGACACCAGGCGAGTTAAGGATTTTGAGGACGTTCCGGGCAGTGATGGCAAGGCCTGGTAATCCTTTGCGCCGGAATCAGGCGGGGGACGGAGCCGATCCCCGCTCCTGCGGCGCCCGGATCGAGTAGGGGGATTTCATCCCCTACTCGATTTTCGCACCTGCGAACAGCTCGAAGCACAGCTTCTCGCTGTTCTTGCGGGCCTCTAATGTCCGCTCGCTCAAAATCAATTCATGGTAAAGCCTCAGTCTGTCTTCGCCGGATCAATACTCCTGCGCCTTCTCCTCGCCGAGCTCGACGCGAAGACCGCCCTGGGCGAGGGCAAGGAGCTCCGCCTCTCCCTTGTAAACCGTGACGGGAGCAAGGAACGAAACCTTCTTCGTGATTTCGGCCGTTACGTAATCGTCATAGGCGATGCCGCCGGTCAGGATGATCTGGTCCACCTTGCCGGCAAATACAGCCGCGGAAAGGGCGCCGATGTTCTTCACGATCTGGTAGATGAAGGCGTCGCGCACGAGCGCTGCCTTCTCGTTCCCGTCCTGAACCATCTTCTCGACCTCGCGCATGTCGTTCGTGCCGAGGTACGCGTTGAAGCCGCCGCCGCCGATGATCTTCTTCTTCATCTCGGCCTCGGTAAACTTACCGGAGAAGCACAGCTTCACGAGACCGAGTGCGGGAACGCCGTTCGCACGCTCCGGGGAGAACGCGCCGTCGCCGTTATAAGCCGCGTAAACATCCGCCATCTTACCATGCTTATGCGCGCCGATGGACGTGCCGCCGCCCATGTGAACGACGATGACATCGATGTCCTGATAGGTCTTGCCCACGGTCTTCGCCCAGCGCCTTGCCATCGCCTTCTGGTTCAGCGGGTGATCGATGGACACACGCTCCACCTCCGGAATGCCGGAAATCCTCGCAACAGGCTCGAGCTCATCCACAACGACGGGGTCCACGATATAGGCCGGGATACCCAGCGAATCACCAATCTCCCTTGCAAGAATGCCGCCGAGATTCGACGCGTGCTGGCCCTGTACGCCCTTCTTCAGATCCTCCTCGAGCTTGTCCGTCACGCGGTATGTGCCGCCCGGAATGGGACGCAGCAGGCCGCCGCGTCCTACAATGAAGTTCAGGGACTTCAGGTCAATGTGCTCCTCCCCGAGCGCGTCGAGGACGAGCTTCTTGCGGAAATCCTTCTGCGCGTAAATGCTGTCGTACTGGTTGATCTCCTCGGTCGAATGACGGAGCGTCTTATCCAGGATCTGCTCCTCGTCGTCGAAGACGCCGATTTTGGTCGACGTGGAACCGGGATTGATGATCAGGCTGCGAAGTGCCATAGTGCTATACCTCCATAGTGTTTTTTCATACAACGCCTGCGCCGGCAGGCATCGGCCCTTACCCCGGAAGCGCCCTGCACCGGGCTTCCTCTCCTGTAAGAACCTAAAAAGTGGCGCCGCCCGAAGCGGCACCACTGCTATTTTAACGTATCCGGCCGCGGATTAGAAGCCGCCGTTTAAGTGATGTGCGACAACCGCCGCGAGCGCGATGGAGTTGATCTTCGTCTCCTTCGAATCGGAGCGGGACGTCAGGATCGCGGGAGCCTTCGTGCCCATCAGGATGCAGCCGTTCTTGAACTCGGTCATATGCACGATGGTCTTGTAAACAAGGTTGCCGGCGTGAATATCGGGGAACAGCAGGACATCGGCGTCGCCGACGATCTTGCGGTTCAGGGCACCTGCCTTGTGCTTCGCAGCCTCGGGCTCGATGGCAAGGTCCATGGACAGCGGTCCGTCGACGATGCAGTTCTTAATGCGGCCCTCATCCTGCCACTTCGAGAGCTGATCCGCCTCAACGGTGACAGGCATCTTCGGATTGACAACCTCAACTGCAGCAAGCGCCGCAACCTTCGGATTCTCAATGCCGCAGGCATTGCAGACACGAACGGTGTAGTTGATGATCTGCTCCTTGTCCTCGAGCGTCGGATAAGGCAGGAAAGCAACATCCGTCAGGAAGAACAGGCGGTTGAAGCCCTTGATCTGGAATACGCAGACATGGCTCAGCATCTTGCCGGTGCGAAGGCCGACATCCTTGTTGAGCACGGAGCGGAGGAACGTCTTGGAATCGAGCGCGCCCTTCATGTACATATCCGCCTCGCCGTCGTGAACGAGCTTCACGGCCTGCAGGGAAGCCTCGGTAATATCAGGAACATTGATGATGCGGATTCCGTCCCTGTCAAGATCCCAGTCGAGCTCCTTCGCAATCTCACGGATCTTCGCCTCATCGCCGGTCAGGATCGGGATGGCGATTCTGCGCTCATACGCTTCCTTCACCGCTTCCATGACAGGAAGGTCCTGCGCGGCGGCAACGGACAGCTTCTTCGTCGGAATCTCCGAAACCTGTTTCAAAATGTCATCAAATGATGTTGCACTCATAGCACACCTCCAATTTACAGAGTGAATGGTCCCACAACGTTAAAATTTTAACACAGCGCTATTGCGGAATCAATCACACCTGCCGAAATAATAGCAGCCTCAGGCTCATGAAATATTCGCGCAGGACTGCGCGGAAATGACAGAATCAGCTTCTCCCGTGCTATAATATTTCTGTCATTTCAATCAGGGCAGCGGCAGCCCGGGGGCGCTGCGCCGCCTGCATCTTTTGCCAATGGGGGTATGCAGTATGCAGAATTATTCAAAGATCTATTCCAAACGATATCCGGATGTGTTCCTGAAGGTGATTCCCGGTCATTTCGTAACGCCGAACTCACACATTAATTACTACATTGACATGACCACCATGAAGACACGCCGGAGCGAGGCTGTCAACGCCGCACACGCACTGGCGGAGGCATACCAGACCTCAACCGTTGTCGACACCATCATCTGCATGGACGGCACGGAGGTCATCGGTGCCTACCTGGCGGACGAGCTGACGCACGCCGGCATCCTGTCGAAGAACGCGCACCGCACGATCTACATCGTGACGCCGGAATATGATCTCACCGGCCAGATGATCTTCCGTGAGAACACTGACATGATGGTCCGCGGCAAGAACGTCCTCATCCTCCTCGCGTCCACGACGACCGGCAAAACCGTCGCAAGGGCGCTGGAATCCATCAAATACTACGGAGGCGAGGTGAGCGGCATCTCCGCCATCTTCTCCGTCGTGACGAAGATCTACGGGCATCCCGTCAATGCCCTGTTCACGAAGTCGGATGTCCCGGACTACCGCACGTGGAAGGCCGATGAATGCGAGCTGTGCAGGCAGGGCATTCCGGTCGACGCCATCGCGAACGGCTTCGGCTACTCAAGACTGTGATACAACAAGCGGCAGAGGAAGGCCCCGGAATGGGTTTCCTCTGCCGCTTCTTTTCTGCCTGCTGCCCCGTCAGTTCTCCTCAAACTCCCCGATGAGCTTATACAGGATCGTGTACAGACAGCGGACCTCCTCATCCGTGAGCCGGATGTTGCACGCCATCTCCTTCGGTACCTCCAGAGCCCTGTCCTTGAGCTTCTCCCCTTCTTCTGTAATCGATACAATGAGGCTCCGCTCATCCTCGCGCGAGCGCTTCCTCGTGATATATCCCTTGCTCTCGAGCTTTTTCAGGACCGGCGTGAGCGTCCCGGAATCGAGGTAGAGCTTCCCGCCCAGCTCCTTGACGTTCATGGTCCCGTTTTCCCACATCACCATCATCGTGATGTACTGGGTATAGGTGAGGTCCAGCTTGTCCAGCGACGGCTTGTAGCGGCGGATGATCTCTTTGCTGACCGCGTACAGCGGAAAGCACAGCTGGTTCTCCAGCCGGATGCTCGCGTATTTATCATTCTTCTCGAAAGCCATATGCTTTACCCCTGTGTTCGGACTGATTTTACCAAATGAGTATAAGACAAAATCAAATTGTGCGCAAATCATCTCCGCGCGGATTGATCTCAACATCCAGCCCCAGGAGATTAGCCAGATAGATTGCCTTGCCAAGCTCCGCCGTCGGCTTGCCCCTCTCAAGATCCGGGAGGAAGCTCAGATTCCTCCCTCGACGTCCTCCGCGCGCAGCGGCTCGCCGAAGGACAGGTCCCGGGCAGCCGTCTTCCCATCCAGCAGCTCTTCGTAGTATCTCGTGTGCAGGCCGCCGGAGGGCCGCACGCTCCGGATGTTGTCCTTCGTGAAGGGCTCGCCCTTTTTGATATCCTTCGAAACGAAAAGGCTCCGCCGCAGGGAATAGCTCTGCGCTTCCTCCTTCGCGGGGCCGTAGAAGATGCCCTCCGTCTTCGCCGCGGGGCCGGAAAGGCCCAGAGCCTTTTCCGTATTGCGGATGTCCCGCACCAGGGCGGCGAATTCCTCCTTTGATAAGGAGAACGCGCTGTCGACCGTGTTGTCGTCCTTCGAGATGCAGAAGTGCTTCTCGATGACCTGCGCGCCGAGGGCAACGGCCGTGATGTCCGCGAGCGTCCCCTCGGAATGGTCCGAAAGCCCCACCGGAACGCCGAATTTTAGTTTCATGTCCGGAATGGTGCGAAGGTGCATCGTCTCATAATCCGTCGGATAGGCGCTGCAGCACTTGAGAAGGACAGCCTGGTGATTGCCCCTGCCGGCGCAGGTATCCAGCGCCTCACGGATCTCGGCCTCCGTTCCCATGCCGCAGGATATGACCAGCGGCTTGCCGGTTGAAGCGGCCTTCGCGATGAGCGGCAGGTCCACGAGCTCAAAGCTTGCGATCTTGTAGAACTCCTCGCCGATTCCCTCGAGGAAGTCCACCGCCGTCTCATCGAACGGCGTCGACAGGAAATCCATGCCGAGCCTTTCCGCTTCCATCTTGATCTGCGGCATCCAGTCCCAGGGCGTATAGGCCTTCCGGTACAGATCATACAGATATTCCCGGTCCCAGAGGCCGTTCTTTAACAGAAACGGATCCGTGTGCGCGTTCAGCGTGAGCGTGTCCGCCGTATAGGTCTGCGTCTTCAGGCAGTCCGCCCCCGCCTCGGCCGCCGCGTGCACGATTTCCATCGCCT
The DNA here is from genome assembly GCA_900316855.1 of uncultured Lachnospiraceae bacterium. Classification (GTDB taxonomy): domain Bacteria; phylum Bacillota; class Clostridia; order Lachnospirales; family Lachnospiraceae; genus CAG-791. The sequence continues at coordinate 11,169 of ONEK01000017.1, forward strand.
TCTCGAGTGACCCGCCGTGGTTGCCGCTCATCTCCGCGATGATATAGGTCTTCCCGCTCTTTAAATATTCCTGAAGCTTCATGTATGTTTACTCCCGGATGCAGAGCCTCTGACAGCCCTGACATCCCCCGGCTGTTTCCTGTCCCGTCGCCCTCATCCTGATGCTTTTCGCGCTTTCCGCTGGCGATTCCGGGACTGCTACGGGCCTTATTGTATCCCAACCGCGTGCAAAAGAAAAATCCCGCGCCCGGCCGGTCGGCCGGATGCGGGATTCCCATCCATAGTGTCCTTCCAAACATTAGTATTGCATCCTTATCCTGCTGTATCTGACAGCCATCAGGACAGAACGCACATTTTCTATTTCCAGATGCCGCGCTTTTTGCGGATCCGGTAGTACATGCTGTTTTCCATGGCAAGGACCTTCTCCATGGGAACCGGCCTGAACACCGGGATCCGCATCTTGAAGTGAATCCAGAAGATGGCATAGACGAACAGGATCGCGAAGATGACGCCGGCGACAAGCCAGATCTGATTGCGTTCCACCGGGTCCGTGGAGATGTTGAGGATCATGTAGACCGTGCCGCAGATGCCGACAAGCGGCAGCACCGGCCCGCCCGGAACCCGGAACCTGCGCGGTGCGTTGGGCAGCCGGTGGCGGAAAATCAGAAGGTCAATGTGTGCCATGATGTAGGAGGCCATCCAGAACACGGACCCGACGAGGATCAGGAAGCTGATGCGGTCGGAGGAGTCCTGGCTGATCCAGGCGCAGAACAGGATCGTGACCGTCACGAACCAGACGCCGACGTAAGGGACGTTGTGCCGGTTCACCTTGCCGAAAAACTGCGGCATCAGGTTTGTCTTCGACATGCCGGAGAAAATGCTGGACAGGCCCTGCACCGTGGAGTTCTGGGTGCTGATGACGGCAAGCGCCGCAACGAAGGCCATCCAGATCTGGCCGGGACGGCCCAGCAGTGCCTCGCCGTACAAAAGGTGCGGCGCCGGTGAGGACGACATATCCGCCCACAGCGTATAGTTGTGGAAGCCCAGTACCATGATGGACTGCACCACACAGATGAGCCCGAGGCCGAGGAACATGCCAAGCGGGACGTTCCGGCTCGCGTTCTTCACCTCGCGGGAAATCGGGATGGCGTATTCCGCGCCGATAAACAGCCAGAACGCGACGGCCGTCATGGAGACGACGGTCTTAAAGTCTCCGTTCATGACGGCCGGCTGGGTGACCGGCGTCACCGTGCCGAGCCGGAACACGCCGAGCAGCCCCATGATCAGCATGGAGCCGAGGAGCAGATACGATACCAGATCCTGCACCTTCGCGAACATGTCCACGCCGCGAAGGTTCGCAATCAGGATGACGATCGAGGCCGCCAGCGTCCAGAAGAAGTTCGGGACCGGCAGGCCCAGCACCTGTCCCATCGCGTAGGCGAAGATGGACGCCTCCACGCCGGAGGAGAGGATGTTGGAAATCATATAGCCGCCGACCATCAGCACAATCGTCGGCACAGGACCGACGCCTGCCAGTGTGTACTGGGCAAGGCCGCCCGTCACGTTGGGCATCAGGCTGTTCAGCTCCGACATGGTCGCCATCGTGATCATGTTGAGGATGCACGCCATGATCATGGCAGCGATAAACAGCACACCGATTTCACCGGCGCCCTGACCCAGCTGTACCAGCGAGCTGGTCGCAATGACCAGACCTACCGAGACGGACACCACATCCTTGAGTCCAAGCTTCTTCTCGTCCATAAGATACCTCTGTTGAATCTCTGCTGTCCCCGGTTCCGGTTCAGGGCACGCAGATCCATTGTCAGGCCCGGCCTGCCCGAATATACCGCATCGGCAGACACGGAGGGCGTGTACAAGCCCTCCGGACCGGTTACAGTGCCTTGCTGCCCTCGTCACCCGTTCTTACGCGGATGATGTTGTCGATGCTGTAGACGAAGATCTTGCCGTCCCCGATGTGGCCGGTGTACAGCGTCTTCTTCACCGCCTCCGTAATCTCCCGGACGCGGGATGTGGCTACGACGACACCGACCTCGATCTTCGGCAGCAGCTCCATCTCGTAATTCTCGTCCACCTCGTATTCCTTCGTGCCCTTTTCCACGCCGCAGCCGAGAACCTGCGTGAACGTCATGCCGCCGACCTTCAGCTGGCTCAGCGTCTTCTTCAGGTCCGTAAACTTTGACATGTCGCAGATAATCTCTATCTTGGAAAACTCACTCATCGCTTTTCCTCTCCTTTCCGGCAGTTCCCGTGACTTATGCCATCTCCGGTCTTTTCCACAGGTTCAGCTTCTGTCCGATGCCGAGCCTCTTCGCGTTGCGGTATACGGTCGTGCCCCACGCGACGTCCTCGACAGGCATGCCGCCGACGGAGTATACGAAGATCTCGTCGTCCGAGGTGCGTCCGGGCTTTGCGCCCTTCATGATGTCCGTGATCTCGAGGATATCCTCCCGGCGGATCCTGCCCTCATAAACAAGGTCCGTGAACCTGCAGCCGATGATGCCCATCTTCGGATACGTGGGATAAGGATATTCCTCCTCCCAGGCCTCGTAAAGGCCCATATTGTCCACGACAAGGTGTGCCCTCTCGAGGAAATCATCGTCAAAGCGAGCCGCGGAGGGCATGGAGATGAAGGCTCCGGGCTTTACCCAGTCTCCCTTCACATAGGGGTAAGTGTAGACAACGTCCGGATTGTCGCTGTTCTGCGCGACGGTCGTGAACGAGATGATGTCGGCGCCGCGCACTGCTTCCTCCTCCGTTTCGCAGACCTGAATCTCGTCAAACTGCGGGTATTCCCTGTGGACGAAATCAATGAAGGAGTCCATGGACTTCTTCCCCCTGCCCTTGATGCTGAGGATGTGGAGCTTCGGGCAGACGGTCGCGAAGGCAGCCAGGGACGTCTTGCCCATGACGCCGGGGCCGATGATGGCGACCTTCTCGGAATCCTTCCTTGCGAGGTATTTCGCACCTACACCCGGGATACCGCCGGTGCGGTAGGAGGACAGAAGGTTCGCTGACATGAAGGCGACCGGAGCACCGGTATCCTTGTCGTTCAGGATCATCATCAGGATCGAACGGGGCAGGCCGACCGCCTTGTTCTCAATATTGGAGCCGTACCACTTCACACCGGCCATCTGAAAGCTCCCGCCCAGGTACGCGGGCATCGCCATGAAGCGGCGGTCCTGGGTATTGCGCGGCATGCCGGGAAACTTCGGGTTGTCCGGGAACATGATCATGCAGCCGTGGGAGTTGTGGTTCTCGCCGCCCATCATGTAGTCCCCTTCCTTCACGAGCTTGAGCATCTCCTCCATCGAAGCGACGCATGCCTTCATATCCTTGACGCCCGCCCTGATCATGTCTGGCTCGCTCAGGTACAGGAAATCAATTTTCGTATCCATAATGCTCCTTTCCGAACAGTAATTTCTGTTGATTCTGAATTTCCCGTACTCCCCTGTACGGACTTTGTGACGTCCCGCGGGTTCCCGGGGCTGCTGCAGTGACGGTTGAACGCCACGTGACTGCATGTAAATACTCTCCTCTTCCTGCGTCTGCAGTCAGCTTATACCGCGGACCTGAACCGGTCGTAGCGCAGTGCCGACAGGTCGAGAACCGGCTCCTCGTCACAGGCGAGCTGCGACAGCAGCACGCCCACAATCGGGCTGATGCCGAAGCCGTGTCCCGTGAAGCCGCAGGCAGCGATCAGGCCGGGCACCTCATCGATATTGCTGATAACGGGAACCTTGTCGGCTGACAGGTCCTCATAGCCGGACCAGGTACGGACAATCTTTGCGTCCGCAAGCTTCGGCACCCAGCGAAGGATCGCGCGGCAGATGGCGGGAGCGTTGTTGCTCTGCGTCGCCAGATGTCCGAAATCGAGGTTCTGTGCGTCGTAACCGGCGCTGCCGCCGAAGACAAACGAGCCGTGGTTCGTCTGGTGCCCGTAGAAGTCGGCGTCTGCCGTTCCCAGCATCTGCGGGAACATCGGGGGCTCCGCCTCCGTGACGAGTGCCTCGATCAGGTCCTTCGTCATCGGAACGTCGATGCCGACGGTCTGCAGGATGGCGCGGCTCTCATAGCCGCAGGCGACGATTACCTTCTCCGTGCAGTAGGTGTCCGCATCGGTGATGACGTAGCGCAGCCTGCCTTTTTCCTTCTTCAGCTCCAGGACGCTCTCGCCGGTGATGAACTGTGCGCCGAGCTTTCTGGCCGCGCGGTAGAAGCCCAGCACCGTCTTCAGCGGATTCGCGTGTCCGTCCGTAGGGCACCAGCTCGCGCATACCACCTCGTCCGAGAGGTACGGATTGATTCTGCGGACCTCATCGCCCTCGATCATCCGGACGTCCAGTCCGCACTTGACAGCGCGTTCCGTGAGTCCCTCCAGGATCTTCCTGTGGCGCTCGTTCTTACCGAGACGGAGATTTCCGTCCTGATGATATTCCACGTCCACTCCCAGCTCGTCCGAGAGCGTCGGCCACAGGTGCTGAATTCCGTACATAGCGAGCGGAAGCTCCCTGGGATCCCTTCCGGACTGACGGACACCGCCGCCGTTGCGGGAGGATCCGCCGTTACCGATCGAATTGTCCCGGTCCAGCACGATGACCGATTTACCCTTTTTCGCGAGATAATATGCTGCGGCACAGCCGATGACACCGGCACCGCAAATCACTACATCTGCTGTTCTCATAGTTTCCTCTCTTTGCTCTTTCCCCGAATGGAATCCGCGCAGGCGTTTATGCCCTGCGCACCTTCGAATCATCCGTTTCCTCGTCCGCCCAGACCTTCATTTCGATGGGGCGCATCGGGCTGCGCGAGCTTGCCGGTGCGAGCTCGGCGGGTTTGATTCCGAGTTCTCTCGCAACGATGCCGGCGACGAGCCTGCTGCACGTCTGTCCCTGGCACAGGCCCATGCCGCAGCGCAGATACCTGCGGATCTCCGCCATCGTATACATCCCGTCGTGAACCGCCCGGCGGATTTCGCCCTGTGTCACTTCCTCGCAGCGGCAGATGATCCTCTCATCCCCCTCCCTGGGAACAAACGGTCCCAGGTCCCTGTTCCTGTCCTGTCTCATAACGCACCAGTCTCCTTTCGGAACTTTTCCTGTGATGCCTGCGTCAGCAGGCGTCCATCGCATGAAACCCGTTAAAGGCGGTTTCATGTAAGCTTCACGCTTTGACGAAGAATCTCGCCTTCATCGCATATTCTGCCGGCACCTCGATCGTAACGAGAGCCGTATGGTCGAACGCGCCCGAGCTGCGGACACGGACAACCTTTGCATCGCAGACTCTTGATCCGTCTCTTCCGAGGCCGTATCCTTCGTCTCCCTCCTCCGGCAGCGGCAGGAATTCATACGGAAGTGTCACCGTAGCCTTCCCCGGGCCGGCATCCTCATTGACGAGGAAGATCGCCTGGCCGGGGCAGGAGGAAACGCACATGCCGCAGTCAATGCAGGCGGAATCCTTCAGGACGACCGGGAGGGACGTGATGTTGCTGCCGATGCTGATGCAGTGCTTCGGGCACGCATCCTGGCAGGGGTTGCAGGGGATGTTCTGCGTACACTCCATCACGGGGTGAACACCCGCCTTGTGGGTGACACCGGGATAGCGCTCAATCTCATCGTCCGCGACAAACCCATGAGTCAGCAGGTTCTCCGATACCGGAATTCCCTCTTCGGTCTTCTCGATCTTCTTTCCGCGGTTTCCGGGAGCAAACATACCCTGCCGCAGGCCCTCCAGGGCTTTCTCATTCTGGTCAAAGGCGGTGTCGGCGCCGGCCTTGTCGTCGAAGCCCAGATATTCCGCGACACGGATACCAGCCATGCGTCCCTCGATCATGGCGGAGGAGGCTTCCTCGATGCCTGCGACATCGCCGACGGCGTAGATGCCGGGTACGGACGTTGCTCCGCTCTCATCCACAACAGGGATCTGACCGCCGCCCTTGCCGCTGTTGTCCATTTCGCAGCCTGCCATCTTCAGCAGCTGAGACATCGGGGAGAGACCGACCGCGACGCAGATCGTATCCACGTCAAAATGCTTCTCTGTTCCCTCGATGAACTGGAAGCGGGAATCAACCTGTGCGATCGTGACACCGGTCACATGGTCCGTGCCCTCTGCCTTCTTAATTGTGTGGGACAGATAGAACGGGACACCGGTCCTTGCCACCTTGGCGGCATGGACACCATACCCGCCGATCCGGGGCGCCGCATCAACGAGGGCAACGACCTCACATCCTGCCTGCAGCAGCTGGAACGAAACGACGAGGCCGACGTTGCCGCTGCCGAGCATGAGGACCTTCCTGCCGGGACGGACACCGTGCAGGTTCATCAGGGTCTGTGCCGCGCCGGCGCCCATGACACCGGGCAGCGTCCAGCCGTCAAACGTCACCATGTTCTCGCTCGCGCCGGTTGCAACGATGATGGCGTCGCCCTTGTAATGGAACACAGCTTCCTTTGCGGAGGTCTCTCCCGCTGTGCCTTCCTCCGGCTCCAGAATCTCGCGGACAACAACCTCCTTGTCCGGGTAGAGTCCGATGACGGTTGCGGACAGCCTGACTTCAACGCCTGCCTTTTCCGCTTCCCCGAGGAGCTGGCGGCCGATAACGAAGCCGCGGATTTTCGCCTTGTGTTCCTTCGAGCCGAAAAACTTGTGAATCTGCTTGAACAGCTGTCCGCCGGGGCGGGCGTTCTCATCGAATACGATGACCTTCATGCCGCGCTTTGCGGCTTCTATGGCTGCGGATAATCCCGACGGCCCTGCTCCGATAATGATGAGATCATATCTTTTCATAACAACTTACCTTTCATGCCTGCGCCGGCAGGCATCTATCACGGAAAATCCGCGAAGGCGGGTTCCGTGCCAATTCACACTGTCTGAACGAATCGGAGTCTGAAACAGATCATTGCTTCTCATCCGCAAACGGTTTGCTGCTGACACCGTACTGTGTCTCAACCTTCATGCCTTCCTTCAGCATGGTCATGCAGGTGCGCACGTTCGGCTCGCCGTCGACTACCATGACGCAGTCTGTGCAGCGTCCGATCGCGCAGAAGATGCCCCGCGGAGTGTGCCGCTTCGCCGTATAGCGGTGCACCATGACTCCTGCCGCCTTCAGGGCAGCCGCGATCGGCTCCCCCTCATAACCCGTCATGTCCCTGCCGTCATAGGTGAAATGAACCAGCTTCCCTTTGGTGTAGTCGCCAAGGATCGGATGTGTCTTGATTCGCAATGATTCGTCCATCACATTTCCTCCTGTGCCTGCGGAGCAGGCACCCATCACGGGAAATGCACGCAGGTGCTTTCCCGTGTATGCTCCTTTGCAGCGCAAAAGGGGCCGTATCCCCTCTTTCAAAGGAATGCGGCCCCGTTGCCTGCTCTTTATTCACGTCTGCGGATGCTTTTATATTAGGCATTCCGCGCGCGGCAGACAATTGCACGGTTTTACGATTTTTCTACTACTTTTGGGTGAGATCCGGAAGGATCCTTCGCCTGCATACCGGACTCATTCTCTCTCGCGGATGGTCTTGAACAGACCGACCCGGTCGGAGACGCCGATCTTGCGGTAGAGGTTCTGGATATGCTTCTTGAGAGTATTGCCGGTGATGGACAGCTGCGCGCAGATTTCGTCGGTTTCGCACCCGTCCATGAGCTTGCGCAGCACCGTCTCCTCCCGATGCGTCAGGTCAAAGAGCTGCGCTGCTTCATGGACGGAGGGCTTCTCCTGGCACAGCTCCTGCTGCTCACGCCTTAGCTCCTCGGCGTCCCGGGAAAGGCGCAGGGACAGGTGATCCTTCAGGCCGTCCACCAGCATGGCGTCATCCCAGGTGAAGTCCGGTGCGCCGTCCTTCCGGTAGAACGTGGCGGCACCGAGAAACTGTCCGCCGGAAGCCAGCACCATCTGCAGCGAATAGTGCCAGTGGTTGGGCGCGTACACCTTCCGGAAGTACGGCGTCTCCACCCGTTCCTCGTCGCGCATGATATCGGAGTCGCGGTAGACGATTGCCTTTCCGCCGTACACAATGCCGCGGCTGTAATCGATGTCGTCGCACTCCGCGGACAGGTTGCCGCGCGTCTTGTAGTACACGGGCAGGACCAGTGAGTCCCTGACTTCGCTCTCTCTGTCCTCTTTGCCGCAGGCCCCGTCCCCGAATACCTTCCCGCTCAGGAAAAAGTCCGCAGCGTCAATGTCGATGACCGCCGCGAGCTGCTCGAGGAAGCGCCTCCGCATATCCGTCTCATCAATATCGGCGTAGATGTGATAGATGAGGTTGTTTACAATATTCCATTGATTCGCGTCGAGTGTCAGCAAGGTATGGTTCCCGTTTGTCTGAACGCAATGGTCTGAACCGGCAGGCCATCGGCTGAATGATTTTGAAAAGCTCCGGAAACACGGGGTTTCCGGAGCTTTGTATGCTTTTGAATATTCTCTTGAAGAAGCTCGGCAATTATCTCTTGGAGAACTGAGGTGCTCTTCTTGCCTTCTTTAAGCCGTACTTCTTTCTTTCCTTCATGCGGGAATCACGGGTGAGGTAGCCTGCCTTCTTCAGGACGGGTCTGAACTCCTCGTCAGCCTCGTTGAGGGCTCTTGCGATGCCCTGACGGATCGCGCCGGCCTGGCCGGAGGTTCCGCCGCCCTTTACCGTGATATACGCGTCATACTGATCCGCGGTGTTGGTCGCAGCAAAGGGAGCAACGGCGAGATTTCTTAAGGTCTCGAGTCCGAAGTACTCCTCGAGGGATCTCTTGTTTACAGTGATATTGCCCTTACCGGGGGTAAGGAAAACCCTTGCTACAGAAGATTTCCTTCTGCCGGTTCCGTAATATGTAGTAGTCTTGGCCATTTTATCTTTCCTCCTCCTGCGATTAGAAGTTCAGCTCTTCCGGTTTCTGAGCCGCGTGGTTGTGTTCAGCGCCTTCATATACATGAAGCTTGGTGAACATCTGATCGCCGAGCTTTCCGGAAGGAAGCATTCCGCGTACAGCGTGCTCAACAACCCATACGGGCTTCTTGGCCAGCTGCTCACGAAGAGGAGTGAGGTGCCATGCGTTGCCGCCGACATATGCGCTGTGGCGGAAATACAGCTTCTCGTCCAGCTTTCTGCCGGTAACCCTGATCTTGGAAGCGTTGGTGATGATGACATAATCACCGCAGTCCAGGAAGGGTGTGTATACAGGCTTGTTCTTGCCGCGAAGGACATTCGCAACCTCTGAAGCGAGACGTCCCAGGGTCTTATCTGTAGCGTCAACAACATACCATTTTCTCTCGATGCTGTTTGCGCTGGGAATATAGGTCTTCATTATATTGCCTCCGAATTTTCAAAGTACCTTCAAGTCAATCTCATGCATGCGGTTCGCACCAGGCGCGCACAGTTTTCACGGGGCCGGGGAGTCCCGCTATCCCTCCGGAGCCTCCGGAAGGGCAGATGTGGTCCTGCCGCACACGTTTTGATATTTTAAAGCATTTCGGCAGGGAATGCAAGGGAATTTTGACAGCGGCAGTCCGACAAATCCGGCAGGGAATTCTTATGTCGGGCTCCGGCATTTTTTCAGGGCAGGATCCGGTAATCCGTCAGGATGAGTCCGTTCGCCGGAGCGGTGGGTCCTGCTGCCTGTCGGTCCCGCGCTTCCAGCATGGTCTTCACATCCTCCGGCTCCCGGAGCCCGCGTCCGACCTCCATCAGCGTCCCGGCGATGATGCGGACCATGTTGTACAAAAAGCCCTTCCCCTGCACCGTGAGGATGATCTGTCTGGCAAGGTCCTGCTGCGCCGGCTGGTTCTTTTTGCCGTACAGGATGGCCGGGACGGGGAGATTCCGCTCCGAAATTTCGATATTTGTGATCTCCCTGACGGTCGTCTGCGCCTGTGTCGCCGCGTTGCAGAACGAGCGGAAATCGTGTTCACCGATAAGGTATTCCGCGCCCTGACGCATGCGGCCGACGTCCAGCCTGAAATAGGTATGAACCGCGTAGCGCGTCATGGTCGGGACCGGGATCTGACAGTTCAGGATGTGATATTCGTAGGTCTTCAGCGTTCTCACATCCCGCGGGTTGAACGTGCGGTCCACCTCGCGGGATTTGCGGATCCGGATGGACTGCGGAAGCCGTGTGTTCAGGGCGGGAGCGTATTTCTCCGGCGGGATGGCGGCGTGCGTATCAAAGACCGCGTAGTTGCACAGGGCGTGAACACCCGCGTCCGTGCGGGAGGCACCCTGGAGGTTGATCTGCTCGCCTGTGAGATCCTCGACAGCCTTCTTCAGTTCTCCCTCAATCGTCGGGATGGCGGGGTCCTTCTGCATCGCCCAGCCGCTGTAGTCCGTCCCGTCGTAGGCGGTGATGATCATGATGCGCCTGACTGCCATGGTCTTATGCTCCCTCAGATTCCCGCAGCACGCAGAACGACGCAGACCGCTGCATAAGCGGCGAGCACTCCGTAGGCGGTATAGTCACCGGTCCGGTAAACGAGCGGCTTCATCTTCGTCCTGCCCTCGCCGCCCTTGTAGCAGCGGGCCTCCATGGCCATGGCGAGGTCGTTGGCTCTGCGGAACGCGGAGACAAACAGCGGCACCAGGAGCGGTACAAGGCTGCGGATCTTCTTCATCAGATTCTTCGATTCGAAATCGGCGCCCCTGGCGATCTGCGCCTTCATGATTTTGTCCGTCTCCTCCATGAGGATCGGGATGAAGCGCAGAGCGATGGACATCATCATGGAGATCTCATGTACCGGCACGTGGAGCTTCTTCAGCGGCCCCATGACGCTCTCGAGCGCGTCCGTGAGCTGATTGGGCGTTGTGGTCAACGTCATAAGCGACGAACCGATGATGAGGAAAATCAGCCTCACCGCCATCTTGGTCGCGAAGTCGAGACCCTCATACGTGATTGTCAGCTTCCAGAACGAAACCAGCGTCGTTCCCGGCGTCAGGAACAGGTTGAACACAACCGTGATGAGCAGGATCAGCAGGATCGGCTTCATGCCGCGCATGATGAAGCCGAACGGCACATGCGACAGGGTAATGAGCACAGCAACGAAAACGGCTGCCGCGAGGTACCCGATCCAGGTGTTGACGATAAACAGCGAGATGATATACACAAACGTGCCGATCAGCTTGACTCTCGGGTCCAGCCGGTGCAGCACGGAGTCTGTCTGGTAATATTGTCCGATCGTAACTCCGTCAAACATTGAGTTCTCTCCGATGCTTCAGAATCTCCGCGGCAGCCTGTTCCACCGTCAGGGCAGTCGTATTCACATCCAGGCCGCACTCCTTCAGGTACTGCATGATATACATGACCTGGGGCGCGGCGAGGCCGATGCCTTCGAGCTCGCGGTAGCGGGCAAAGACCCGCTCCGGTGTATCGTCCATCATGATTTTCCCCGCGTTCATCACAAGGATCCGGTCGGCGTACTCCGCGACGTCATCCATGGAATGACTGACGAGGACAATCGTCATGTTGAGGCTGCGCTTCATATCCCGGACCATGTCGAGGATCTCGTCCCTGCCTTTGGGATCGAGGCCTGCCGTCGGCTCGTCGAGGATGAGGATCTGCGGATGCATGGCGAGAACGCCCGCAATCGCCGCGCGCCTCTGCTGTCCGCCGGAGAGGTCAAACGGCGATGCCTTCCAGAATTCCTCCGGCAGAAACGTCTGCCGCAGGGCTTCCTTCGCCCTCTTCTCACATTCCGCGTCCGAAAGGCCCAGGTTCTTCGGACCGAACATGACGTCCGTCAGCACGTCGGTCTCAAACAGCTGGTGCTCCGGGTACTGGAACACCAGTCCGACCCTGCTGCGCAGCTCCTTCTTATTGTATCCGTCAGCGTGAATGTCCTGGTCATCCCAGTACACGTGTCCTGTCGTCGGCTTCAGCAGGCCGTTCAGCATCTGCACGAACGTCGACTTGCCTGAGCCCGTATGGCCCACGAGGCCGATGAACTGGCCGTCCGGTATGTCCACGCTGATATGATCCAGGGCATTGACCGCCATGGCGGTTCCCTGTTCATACACATAGGTTATATCATCGATCCTGAGCATCACTCACTCCTGAAAGTCCCAGTGCCTGTGCCAGCTCTTCCTTCGTCAGTATGCCCTCGGGCAGGGGAATGCCGCTCTTTCGCAGCTCATGCGCCAGCAGCGTCACCTTCGGGACATCCAGATGCAGCTGCTGCATTTCCTCCACATGGGCGAACACCTCCCGCGGCGTCCCCTGCAGGGCGATTTTCCCCTCGTCCATGACGAAGATGTGATCCGCGTAGATTGCTTCCTCCATGTGATGGGTGATCAGGATGATCGTGATCTTCTCGACATCATTGAGGGCCCTTGCCGCGCGTATGACCTCGTGGCGTCCGCCGGGATCCAGCATGGCGGTCGGCTCATCCATGATGATGCACTTGGGGTGCATGGCGATGACGCCGGCAATGGAGACACGCTGCTTCTGGCCGCCGGAGAGGCGGTTCGGAGACTTTTTGCGGAATTCCCACATCCCGACGGTTTTCAGTGCCTCCTCGACGCGCTCCCATATTTCCGCGGTCGGAACACCGAGGTTTTCGGGCCCGAAGCCCACGTCCTCCTCCACGACCTGGCCGATGATCTGGTTGTCGGGGTTCTGGAAGATCATGCCGGCTTCCTGCCGGATGGTCCACAGCTTCAGGTCGTCGTCCGTCTTCATGCCGTCGACCCACACGGCGCCCTCTGTCGGATACAGCAGGGCATTCAGGTGCTTCGCAAGCGTCGACTTGCCCGACCCGTTGTGCCCGAGGACCGCAATGAACTCGCCTGGCTGCACATCGAGGCTCACGCCGTCCACCGCACGCACGGTGCCCGATACATTTCCCTCATCATCCCGCACCTCGTAATCATGTACGAGCTGCTCGGTTTTAATCATACTGTTATCCATAGATTAAGATTAAGGTGTCAATAGTATTTTTCAAGGCAAAATGACATACGAATTGCTTCGCAGCATCGCACGGGAAGTACGCACAGGCCGTGAATGCATCCCTAAGAGATTAGCAGAAATCAACCGGATTGAAAAGTCCGCATACAGCAAAATCTCCGGATGGTTCGAATCCCATCCGGAGATTTGTGAATTCCGCTGATGCCTTTCGGAAGCCTGAAGATTAAACGAGCTCCAGAACAACCATGAGCGCCGCGTCGCCCTTTCTCTGGCCGATCTTGACGATTCTGGTGTAGCCGCCCTTTCTCTCGGCGTACTTCTTGCCGTACTCATCGAAGAGCTTGTCAACAAGGTCAACTTCCTTCGTGTTCTTCTTGCGTCCTGCGCCCTTTGCGGGAACTTCCTTTACAGGATACAGGAACTTCAGGAGCTGACGGCGTGCGTGAAGTCTGGAAGGAGCGTCCTTCCTGATCTTCTTCTCAACCTCATCGTATACGGTTACCTTCCTGCCGTCCTTTACTTCCTTGACGCGCTTGCCGTCCTTGTCCTTGCGGGCAACCTTGGCCTTTACGGTAACTTCCTCGTAATTGTCCTTCTCCTTCGCAGCCAGGGCGATCATGGGCTCAACGAGCTTCTGAACTTCCTTCGCGCGCGCTTCCGTAGTAACGATCCTGCCCTTATACAGCAGCTGTGTTACCTGGTTGCGCAGTAAAGCCTTCCTTAACTTTGTCTTCTTGCCTAACTTCCTGTACTCAGCCATTTTCTTTTCCTCTCTTTATGGTTCCGGAAACGGTGCCCTTGGACTTATCCGTCTCCGGGTGCTGATGTGCCGACCCTTGGCGCGCCTTATGGTCTTACCGCCGCGGGACCTGTTGCATATTGCCGGTTACTGTTCTTCCGTGGTGTCCTGAGGCAGATCCTCCGGAGCGCCGGTGCGGAGCTTGAGTCCGAGGGACTTCAGCTTCTCGAGAACCTCGTCGAGGGACTTCTTGCCCAGGTTCCTTACCTTCATCATCTCGTCAGGAGTCTTGCTGCACAGCTCCTCGACGGTGTTGATGCCCGCCCTCTTCAGGCAGTTGTAGGAACGTACGGAAAGCTCGAGCTCGTCGATGGTCATGTTGGAGCTGCCGCCGTTGACGTCAGAAGGCGGATTTACCATCACTGTGGTATCCTTCGCATGATCCGTCAGGTCGATGAACACTGACAGGTGCTCGGACAGTACCTTCGCCGCGAGGCTGACCGCGTCATCCGGCGCGATGGTTCCGTTCGTCGTGACATCCAGTGTCAGCTTGTCGAAATCGGTCTGCTGACCGACACGCGTATTCTCGACCGTCACGTTGACACGCTGAACGGGAGTGTAGATGGAATCGATCGGAATGACGCCGATCTTGGTATCCGCGTCTTTATTCTTATCCGCACTTACATAACCTCTGCCCTTGGTAATCGTGAGCTCGATGAAGAGCTTGGTCTTCTTGCCGGACAGCGTGGCAATGACCTGATCGGGATTCATGATCTGAATGTCCTGATCACACTGGATATCGCTGGCGTGAACAACACCCTCTCCCTCATACTCGATGTATGCGGTCTTGGGCTCATCCGTCTCGCTGTTGTTCTTGATGGCGAGGGACTTGATGTTCAGGACAATGTCCGTGACATCCTCTTTTACACCCGGAATAGTACTGAACTCGTGCTGAACGCCTTCGATCTTAATCTGGCTGACCGCAGCTCCCGGAAGGGAAGACAGCATGATTCTCCTCAGAGAATTGCCAAGCGTAATGCCGTAGCCTCTCTCCAGAGGTTCCACAACGAATCTGCCAAATTTCCTGTCATCAGAGATCTCAGCAGCCTTAATACTGGGTCTTTCAAAATCAAACACGCGTCTACCTCCTTGAAAAGGTATGTGTCTGCCGGTCGCAGCAGGCTCATACCGGTTATCGGACACACCGCGGCCGCGGTGCGTCCGCCGCAAACCAAAGTCGCAGACTCCGGTGAATTACTTGGAATACAGCTCGACGATCTGCATTTCATCTACCGGTACGTCGATCTGCTCCCTCTTAGGAAGTGTACTTACTGTGCCTTTGAAATTCTCTTTGTCAACGTCAACCCATTCCGGTGTGAGTCTTGCCGCGGTAACCTCGGCAATGTCCTTGAATCTCTGCATGGTCTTGGAGTTTTCCTTAACCTCGATGACGTCACCGGCCTTCACCTCGTAGGAGGGAAGGTTGATGCACCTGCCGTTCACCAGAATGTGCTTGTGGTCAACGACCTGGCGCGCCTCTCTTCTCGTGCGGGCAAAGCCCATACGGAATACGACGTTGTCCAGACGGGTCTCCAGCATCACCATCAGGTTCTCGCCGGTCATGCCCTTCATGCGGTCTGCCTTGTCGTAGTAGTTGCGGAAAGGCTTCTCGAGAACGCCATAGATGAACTTGGCCTTCTGCTTCTCGCGAAGCTGGGTGCCGTACTCGGACATCTTCCTGCTTCTTCTGGTCAGGGTTCTCTTGGACTTCTTGTCATAGCCCAGGAATGTGGGATCAAGATCCAGGGATCTGCATCTCTTTAAGACGGGTGTCTTATCTACTGCCATATCATTATCCTTTCGTAGCAGCCGGTTCGGCTGGTATCGGAGCATCTGCTCCGTGAGTTGTTTACACAGGGGCTGCGGCCGCCTGCTTCCTCCAACGTCTACAGGTTACTAAAAGCACGAGGAGAAATCCGCATCGGCGGTTTCTCCGATGTGCGTTTCGTTTCAGGTCCGCATCGGCAGGACCGTTGCGATTTGCACGAGGAGAAATCCGCGAAGGCGGTTTCTCCGATGTGCCGCACGCGGCGCATCGTGCCGTGTGCGTATCGTTTCAGGTCCGCATCGGCGGAACGTTTGCGATCTGCACGAGGAGAAATCCGCGAAGGCGGTTTCTCCGACGTGCCGCACACGGCGCACCGTGCCGTGTGCGTATCGTTTCAGGTCCGCATCGGCGGACCTGATGCGATCTTATACCCTTCTTCTCTTGGGAGGGCGGCATCCGTTGTGCGGAACAGGGGTTACGTCCGTGATGGACAGAACCTGCAGTCCGTTTGCGTTGAGTGCGCGGATGGCTGCTTCCCTTCCCGAGCCGGGTCCCTTGACGAATACGTCAACGGTCTTCAGGCCGTGCAGCATAGCCGCCTTCGTTGCGGTCTCCGCCGCCATCTGTGCGGCATAGGGGGTGGACTTTCTGGAGCCCTTGAACCCGAGTCCGCCTGCGGAAGCCCAGGACAGTGCATTGCCCTGTGTGTCCGTCAGGGTCACAATAGTGTTGTTGAAGGATGCCTGGATATGTGCCTGGCCCTTCTCTACGTTCTTCTTTACGCGCTTTTTAGCAGCGGTGGCTTTCTTAGTCTGTGCCATATATCTGTCAAAACCTTTCTTAAGTAATTAAATACCATGCGGGCGGCGGAACCGCCCCCGGTATGCGCCCCGGCAGGGCGCGACCACATAAGTTTCCTGAAGCTTACTGCTTCTTATTCGCAATCGTCTTTCGAGGGCCCTTGCGTGTTCTTGCGTTGTTCTTGGTATGCTGGCCGCGAACGGGCAGTCCTCTTCTGTGACGGTTACCTCTGTAGCAGCCGATCTCGGTCAGGGTCTTGATATTCATGGCAACATCACGGCGAAGGTCACCTTCTACCATGTAGTGCTGGCCGATCTCTTCGCTCAGCTTTCTGACTTCATCGTCTGTAAGGTCTCTGCAACGGGTATCAGGATTCACTCCTGTTGCTTCGAGAATCTTATCCGCGGAAGCACGGCCGATACCGAAAATAGCGGTAAGACCGATTTCCACGCGCTTGTCTCTGGGTAAATCTACACCTGCAATACGAGCCATTTGTAATAGTTCTCCTTTAATAATGAAAATTTACTTTTTGATTGGGGCGACACTTTTCTGCGAAAAAGCTGACGATCAGAATCATCTCCTCGCCCAGCCGGCTTGAAGTAACGGAACTCCGGCCTTTCCGTAGGATGCTCCCGGAACCGGGAGAAATCCATGGGTATCAAAGAGCGATGGCCCGTGATCAACCCTGTCTCTGTTTATGCTTCGGATTCTCGCAGATAATCCGGATTACGCCCTTGCGCTTGATGACCTTGCACTTCTCGCACATCGGCTTTACGGATGCTCTAACCTTCACGTTGCACTCTCCTTCCTACACGGAGCCACATTACAGCTTTTATGTAACAGCTCCTGTGCTATAATTTTTACATCTCCAAAATGCGCAGAGTTACCCCTGTTCATTTCAGACGCCGTTATAGTGTACCACAACGGTTTTCAATACTCAATCACAATTTTAGGATTTTTTTACGGTTTCAAACTCATGCCCCACGTCATACCTGCCTGTAAGATGGCTGATCATGGAAGCTTTGAAGCCGCAGAGCAATCCGTAATCACGCATCGGGAGGAAAAGGATGGCCTATGACATTGCAGAAGCACAACAGCTGGTGATCCGTGCGGGAAAGGAGCTGCTCGGGAGCGGACTTGTCGCCCGCACCTGGGGCAACATGAGCGCCAGGATTTCGGAGTCGCAGTTCGTGATCACGCCGAGCGGCCTTCCCTACGAGACACTGACACCGGGAGATATTGTTGCTGTGAGCATTGCGGACTGCACCTATGAGGGCGATGTGAAGCCCTCGAGCGAAAAGGGTGTGCATGCCGCTGTCTACCGGCAGCACCCGGAAGCGGATTTCGTCATCCACACACACCAGAACTACGCGACCGATCTGTCAATCCTTGGCAGGAACCTGAGGATCCTCCCCGGCGGCGCGGCATCGGAGCTTCTGGGCGAATGTGTTCCCTGCGCGCGCTATGGACTTTCCTCCACGAAGACGCTGACACGCAATGTCGAGGAGGAGCTCATCCGGCATCCCTCATCCCGCGCGGTGCTCATGCGAAATCACGGTGCGGTCTGCTTCGGCGATAGCTATGAGGAGGCGTTCCGCGTCGCGCACACGCTCGAGGATGAATGCAGAAGGCGCTACGGGAAGCTCACCGGCAGCCGGCCGCCGGCATACAGTCTGCGGGATCACGGGAGGGTCTTCCTGCGCGGCAGCAGTAAGGAGCAGCCGGAGTACGAAGCGATCTTCCGCGCGAAGCCCGCAGCCGGGTGCGTCATTTTCACAGACGCTCCCTGTATCAGGGAATACTCCGCCTACGGAATCCCTCTCCTTCCCTATGTTGATGATCTGGCACAGCTGGTCGGCGCGGCAATCCCCGTCAGAAGGGCAGACGCGTCACCGGAGGCGATCGCGCGGGCTGTTAAGGGGACAACCGGCGCTGTACTGCTGCGGAATACAGGCGCCATCGTTACCGGCGAAAACCGGGAGGACGCGGAAGCCCTTGCCATGATTCTCGACAAGGCCTGCCAGATGGGGCTCCTCGCAAGATGCGGCTGGAGCGTCCAGGCAGTGAGTCCCGCGGTGGCCATTTATGAGCATCTTCATTACGTGCACAGCTATTCCAGGCTTGCGACGCGTTGAAGGGCACGTATCAGTAACCGTTTGAGTCAATGACCGTATTGGTCATTACCGTTTTTTCGCTATTGATTATTCCTTCGGCCGCGACGGAATTGATTCAGGAGATTTCTGTTTAATCCATTTGCCTGCAATGCTGCGTCTGTGCTGCAGTGCGAACGATGAAGCAGCCGGTCCGGGGAAATTTCCCGGGCCGGCTGCCTTTGTTTCTGCGCTATACCAGTCAGATTGGATTATTTGTCACGCCATACGATTCTGCCCTTCGTCAGGTCATAGGTGGACATCTCCAGTGTGACCTTGTCGCCCGGCAGGATCCGGATGAAGTTCTGCCTCAGCTTTCCGGAGATATGGGCCAGGATGATGGCGCCGTTCTCGAGCTTAACGCGGAACATGGTATTCGGAAGCTTTTCTACTACTACTCCTTCGAGTTCAATGACATCTGCTTTGGACATACTGTGCAGTTCCTCTCTTACTGGCCAAGGATGCCGACGATCGCGCTGAATACATCGTCCTTATCCTGTGTTCCGTCGACGGTCTTCAGCACACCGGCCTTCTCGTAATAATCAATCAGCGGCTGTGTCTGCTCGTGATAAACCTTCAGACGGTTCTTCACGGTCTCCGGCTTGTCGTCATCACGCTGGATCAGTGCGCTGCCGCACACATCGCAGATACCTTCCTTCTTCGGGGGAATGTACTGAATGTGATAGGATGCGCCGCACTTCGGGCAGCTTCTGCGGCCGGACATGCGGCTGACGATGTTCTCATCCGGAACATCGACATTGATGGCGAAGTCAACCTTCTCCCCGGTCTTTGCAAGGGCGTCTGTCAGGACCTCCGCCTGCGGAATGGTCCTGGGGAAGCCGTCCAGCACATAGCCGTCCCGGCAGTCGTCCTTCGCCACGCGGTCCAGCAGCAGCTGAATCGTCAGCTCATCCGGGACGAGCTTACCCTGATCCATGTATGCCTTGGCCTTTTTGCCAAGCTCGGTCCCGTTCTTGATATTGGAACGGAAAATATCACCGGTCGATACATGCGGAATCTTATATTTTTCGCAGATCATGGCGGCCTGTGTGCCCTTGCCGGCACCCGGTGCGCCCAGCATTACGATTTTCATATTCACCTCATTCGTACTAATTTTTACTCTGACAGGAACGTGGAATAGTTCCGTACCACCATCATGGACTCAATCTGCTTGATTGTCTCCAGCACGACGCTGACCACGATGATGAGCGAGGTTCCGCCGAACGACACTTCCGCGTTGAACACACCGCGGAAGAAGAACGGAATTACGCCTACGATCGTAAGGCCGACCGCGCCGATGAAGATGATGTAATTCAGCATCCGGTTCAGGTAGTCGCTCGTAGGCTTGCCGGGGCGGATGCCGGGGATGAAGCCGCCGCTCTTTTTAAGATTATCCGCTACCTCCAGCGGGTTGAACGTGATGGAGGTATAGAAATATGCGAAGAAAATCAGCAGCAGCACATACACAACCAGACCGATGGAATACTTCGGCATGGAAGGATTGCACCAGTAGCTCGAGCTAAGGTACCGGAGTATCTCACTCCAGACGCCGGTTCCATTGTAGCCGGCAAGTGTCGAGATGATAACAGGAAATTCCATAATCGACGCGGCGAAGATGATCGGCATAACGCCCGCGGTATTCACCTTCAGCGGAATGCTGGAGTTGGCTCCGCCCACCTGGCGTCTGCCCTGAATCTTCCTCGCGTACTGCACGGGGATGCGGCGCTCCGCGTCGTTGAGCAGGACAACGAGCACAACCATGCCGACAATCACCGCTATGATGATCACGGAAGCCACCGTTCCCACGGCAATGGACTTGCCGATGACGAACTGCTGGAACAGGCTCGTGATATCCTGCGGCATTCTGGAAATGATGTTGATGATCAGGACAATGGAAATGCCATTGCCGACGCCCTTGTCGGTGATCTGCTCGCCGATCCACATCAGGAACGCGCTGCCGGCCGTCAGGGCTGCAATAACCAGAATCACATTGATGGCATTAAACGTTTCCAGAAGTCCCTGTCTCCCGAAGCCGATTGCCATGGCGCTGCTCTCAATCAGTGCCAGCCCGATCGTCACATAGCGGGTGATGGAAACCATCATCTTGCGGCCCTCTTCCCCTTCCTTCTGCATCTCCTCCAGCTTCGGAATGGCGATCGTCAGCAGCTGGATGATAATGGAGGATGTGATGTAGGGAGTGATGTTGAGTGCCAGAAGGGACATGTTCAGGAAGGAACCGCCGGTGAAAGCGTCAACCAGGCTGAATGCGTCGCCCGTGTGGGCCGCGAACCAGTTGGCGAAGTAATCTCTGTTTACACCGGGTACCGGAAGTTCAGAGCCAAACCGGATTATTACCAGCATGACAAGGGTGAAGAAAATCTTATTGCGGATTTCCTTTACCTTGAATGCGTTTTTTACGGTTTCGAACATAGGATTCCTCCAGATAGTAATTATTTAAATAACAAGATATCACCACCGGGAAATACAGCCTGTTTTCCCCGGTGATGATACATGAATTTGAGGATTCAGTTACTCGATCACTTCAGCGGTACCGCCGGCAGCCTCGATCTTCTCCCTGGCACCAGCGCTGTACTTGTTCACCTTGACTGTGAACTTCTTGGACAGGTTGAACTTATCGGAGCCCTTGTCACCGGAGAGAATCTTGATTCCGTCACCGGCATGATCAATGACGCCCGCATCCAGAAGAGCCTTTGCATCGATTACGGCGCCGTCCTCGAATGTCTCATCAATCTTCCGGAGGGAAACTGCAACGATGTCTTTCGCGTTGTAGTTCTTGAAGCCCCTCTTGGGGAGACGTCTGTACAGAGGCATCTGACCGCCTTCAAAACCTGCTCTCGGACGACCGGAACGTGCCTTCTGACCCTTGTGACCGAAGCCGGCCTGTTTGCCGTTACCGGAGCCCTGGCCGCGGCCGCGTCTGAAATCGTTGTGCGTAGAGCCCTCAGCAGGCCTTAAATTATTTAATTCCATTGTCGTCCCTCCTTACTCTGCGTCTTCAACCTTAACGTAGGGAGCGATGAGTCTTAACTGTCCCTGTGTTGCCGCGTTGTCAGGAAGGATAACGCTGCTGTTAAGTTTCTTGAAGCCCATGGACTTAATGATCTGCCTGTTCTTCGGAACAGCGCCGATCAGTGATTTAACAAGTGTGATTTTTAACTTCTTTGTCTCAGCCATTTCAAACTCCTTTCTGTACTGTCGGGAATCCGGGGGAATCAGCCCTTCAGATCCGCAACAGCCTTGCCGCGTCTTGCTGCAACTTCTTCAGGAGACTTCAGCTGGGAAAGACCTGCAAGGGTAGCCAGAACGACGTTCTGCTTATTGTTGGAACCAAGAGACTTTGTCCTGATGTTCTTGATACCTGCAAGCTCGCAGACAGTACGTGCGGGACCGCCGGCGATGATACCGGTACCATCAGGGCTCTTCTTTAACAGAACCTCCGAGGAACCATATTTGCCTACATAATCATGCGTAATGGAAGCAACCTCATCCAGGGCTACCGTTACGAGATGCTTGGAGGCATCCTCCTTGCCCTTGCGGATGGCATCCGGAATTTCGGTGGACTTTCCAAGGCCCACGCCAACGTGGCCGTTGGAATCACCAACTACGACCAGTGCGGAGAACTTCATGTTGCGGCCGCCTTTTACTACCTTAACGACACGCTTGATGGTAACGACCTTCTCGGTGAGTTCGCCTAACTGGCTGGGATCAATGATAGAACGCTTCATCTGCTAAATTTCCTCCTGTTAGAATTCCAGACCGGCTTTGCGTGCCGCGTCAGCGAGTGCTGCAACCTTGCCCTGATAAATGAAACCGCCGCGATCGAAAACGACCTTCTTCACGCCCTTTTCGATGGCTCTCTTTGCGATCAGGTCTCCGATGTACTCAGCAGCTGCTGTGTCATCTGTATTCTTGAGAGCAGCCTTCACGTCCTTCTCAACGGTGCCGGCGGAAACGATGGTCTTGCCGGCCTCATCATCAATGATCTGCGCATAGATGTGATCATTGGATCTGTAAACGGACAGGCGCGGTCTTTCTGCCGTACCGAAAAAACGGTTGCGGACTTTTAAATGCTTCTTCTCGCGAATTAACTTTCTGTTTTCCTTTGTAACCATTCTGCACGCTCCTTAATCAGGCCTTCTTACCTGTCTTGCCCTCTTTGCGACGGATAGTTTCATAATCATACTTGATACCCTTGCCCTTATAAGGCTCCGGTGCTCTCTTGGCCCTGATATTAGCGGCGTGCTGTCCTACAGCTTCCTTGCTGATACCGGAGATGATGATCTTGTTTCCGTCCACCTTGGTCTCAAGGCCTTCGGGGTCGTCCATGTTAACGAGATGGGAATATCCTAAATGCAGTACAAGGGTCTTGCCCTTCTTCTCTGCACGATAGCCGACACCGTTGATCTCGAGTGTCTTGGTGAAGCCGTCGGTTACACCGACAACCATGTTGTGCAGCAGAGCTCTGGTCAGACCATGCAGTGCCTTTTCTTTCTTGTCATCAGAGGGTCTTGCTACCTTCAGCTCTCCGTTGTCCTGGGAAATGGTCATTTCTGCAGGGAGAGTTCTTGTAAGTGTTCCCTTGGGACCCTTCACAGTCACTGTGTTATTTTCTGCTACCGTGACGTTCACGCCGTCAGGAATAGCGATTGGCATTAAACCGATACGTGACATGCCCGTACCTCCTAAATTCTTGTTTGATTCTGTATGCTGCTTCTTATGTAATCAGCCGGCCCGGGGGTCAATTCCGGGCCCCGCTGATACAGTTAAATGGAAAATTACCAGACGAATGCAAGTACTTCGCCGCCGACCTGAAGCTCACGTGCCTTTTTGTCCGTGATGACTCCCTGGTTCGTGGAAAGGATGGCCGTTCCGAGTCCGTCCAGAACCTTCGGAACGTTGTCCTTCGATGCATATACACGAAGGCCGGGCTTGGAAATCCTGCGAAGACCGGTCAGGATTCTGTCGTTCTTGTCCGTGCCGTACTTCAGGGTGATTTTGATATCCTTGAAGCTGCCGTTGTCAACAAGGTCAACAGCCTTTACATATCCCTCCTCCAGCAGAATGTTTGCAATGGCAAGCTTCATTTTGGAGCTGGGGATAACAACTGTATCATGTTTTGCTGTATTTGCGTTACGGATTCTTGTAAGCATATCAGCGATCGGATCACTCATAGACATAATTTTGTTTCCTTTCTGTGCGATATCCTGTTTGTTCGCACTTGGCGGAACCTGTCCGCCAGTTTGCATTGGTTGATCTGTTTGCCTGCATCCCGCGAGCGGAGCCCGCGACAGGCTTTGTTCTCTCCTCGTAAAACAGGGGGCGCATCTCGCGAGCGGAGCTCGCGACAAGCTTTGTTCTCTCCTCGTAAAACAGGGGGGGCGCATCTCGCGAGCGGAGCTCGCTCGATGAAAAAAGGGTTCACATTGCCTTCAGGAAAGCCGATTTGTGCCTTCCCGCAGCGTCTGCGACAAGGACGGGCGTTTCACGCCCTCGCTGCTTCGCAGCGTCTTCGCTCAAAACCCTCCGCCGGACCAAATGCGAGCATTTGTCCGCCGTCCGGTTTTTCGCTCAGATTGTCTTGACGCTGAGATTGAATTGCCTTACCAGGATGCTTTCTTGACGCCCGGGATCTCGCCCTTGTAGGCAAGTTCGCGGAAGCAGATGCGGCAGATTCCGTATTTCTTCAGTACGGAATGCGGGCGGCCGCAGATTCTGCAGCGTGTGTAGGCACGCGTCGAGAACTTGGGCTTCATCTGCTGCTTGATCTTCATGGAAGTCTTAGCCATTTTTCTCTCCTTTTAGTTCTTTGCAAAAGGCATGCCGAACAGTCTTAACAGCTCTCTTGCTTCCTCGTCTGTCTTCGCTGTTGTGGTGAAGATGATGTCCATGCCTCTGACCTTGTCAACCTTGTCGAACTCGATCTCAGGGAAGATGATCTGCTCCTTGATGCCGAGTGCGTAGTTGCCTCTTCCGTCGAAGGAGTTGGGGTTCACACCGCGGAAGTCACGCACGCGGGGCAGTGCGAGGTTTACGAGCCGGTCGAGGAACTCATACATTCTCTCGCCGCGGAGGGTAACCTTGCAGCCGATCGGCATGCCTTCACGAATCTTGAAGTTGGCGATGGACTTCTTAGCCTTGGTATAGACAGGCTTCTGGCCTGTGATGGTTGTGAGATCAGCAGCTGCTGCCTCGAGAACCTTCTCGTTCTCCTTGGCTTCGCCGACTGCCATGTTGACAACGATCTTGTCAAGCTTCGGAACCTGCATCACGTTCGTGTAGCCGAACTTCTTCGTGAGCTGGTCCCTGATCTCATTGTTGTACTGATCTTTAAGTCTACTCAACGCAATTTCCTCCTTTCCCGGTTCAGTCGATGGTCTTTCCGGTTGCCTTGGCAACACGTACCTTCTTGTCGCCGTCAACCTTGAAGCCGACTCTTGTGGTCTTGCCGTCAACTACCAGCATTACATTGGAGAGATCCAGGGGAGCCTCCTTCTCGGAAATGCCGCCGTTCTGGTTCTGCGCTGAAGGCTTGTTATGCTTGGTAACCTTGTTGATTCCCTCAACGAGAACCTTGTGGTTCTTCACATCGACGCTGGTTACCTTTCCCTCTTTACCGAGGTCCTTGCCGGCGATCACACGAACGGTGTCGCCCTTCTTAATCTTACTGGTTGCCATACCGTCCTCCTTATAATACTTCCGGTGCAAGGGAGAGGATCTTCATGAACTTCTTCTCACGAAGCTCTCTTGCTACAGGTCCGAAAATACGCGTTCCTGTGGGAGTCAGATCGTCCTTGATGATAACAGCTGCGTTCTCATCAAATCTGATGTAGGAGCCGTCTTTTCTGCGGGTCTCACGGACTGTGCGAACAACAACAGCCTTGACAACGTCGCCCTTCTTTACCATGCCGTCCGGAATGGCATCCTTGACAGTTGCAACAATGACATCACCGATCCGGGCATATCTTCTGGTGGAGCCGCCGTTCACACGGATGCAGAGGAGCTCTCTGGCACCGGTGTTATCAGCGACCTTCAGTCTGCTTTCCTGCTGAATCATGTCTTAGTCCTTTCTGATAAACGAAATCAGCGAAAGGTGAAATTACTTCGCCTTCTCAACGACGGAAACGACTCTCCATCTCTTTGTCTTGGAAAGAGGTCTTGTCTCCATAACCCTGACGGTATCGCCGATGCCGCACTCGTTCTTCTCGTCGTGTGCTTTTAACTTGTAGGTTCTCTTAACAATCTTACCGATCACCGGATGCTTTACGTGGTCCTCAATGGCAACAACGACGGTCTTGTCCATCTTGTCGCTGACAACCTTACCGATGCGGACTTTTCTTAAGTTTCTTGCTTCCACGGTATTGTCTCCTTTCCGAAATCCCTGAAGGCTCCTTAGTTTGCTTTCTTCGCTGCGTTGATCGCTGTCTCGATCCGGGCGATATTCCTGCGGACCTCAGTGATTCTTGCAGTGTTGGACAGCTGGTTTGTTGCGTTCTGGAATCTCAGATTGAAGAGTTCCTTCTTTGCGGAAGTAAGTTCCTCGTTTAATTCTTCTGCGGACTTATTCTGTAATTCCTTGTTAAATTCTGTAGACTTCATGCGTTTGCACCGCCTTCCTTCACTGTCTCTTTGGCGATGATCTTCGTTGTCACGGGAAGCTTCGTTCCTGCAAGGCGGAGTGCCTCTTTGGCCTGCTCTTCCGGAACACCGGCGATCTCGAACATGACTCTGCCAGGCTTTACAACGGATACCCAGAACTCAACGGCGCCCTTTCCGGAACCCATTCGGGCTTCAGCGGGGTGTCTTGTGATGGGCTTGTCAGGGAAAATCTTGATCCATACCTGGCCGCCACGCTTAATGTAACGTGTCAGGGCAACACGGGCTGCCTCGATCTGATTGGCCCTGATCCAGCCGGGCTCAGTAGCTACCAGACCGAAATCACCGTAGGAAACGGTGTTGCCGCGCTGTGCAGAACCTTTCAGTCTTGCACGGAACTGCTTACGATATTTAACTCTCTTCGGCATTAACATAATTAGTTAGCACCTCCTTCTGCTGCAGCGGGAGCTGCCTGCTCGTTCTTCTTCGCCGGAAGAACTTCGCCCTTGTAGATCCATACCTTGACGCCGACCCTGCCGTAGGTGGTTGCGGCTTCCGCGAAGCCGTAATCAATATCGGCACGCAGTGTCTGCAGCGGAATGGTTCCGTCGGAGTAGGTCTCGGTACGTGCGATATCCGCGCCGCCGAGTCTGCCGCCGCAGGAAGCCTTGATTCCAAGCGCACCGGTCTTCATGGTTCTCGTCATAGCGGACTTCATGGCACGGCGGAAGGAAACACGGTTCTCCAGCTGCTGCGCGATGTTCTCGGCAACGAGCTGTGCGTCCTTATCGGGTCTCTTGATCTCCTTGATTTCGAGAACGACCTTCTTGGAAGTGTATCGGGATAATTCCTTCTTGGTCTTCTCGATTTCCTCACCGCCCTTGCCGATGACAACGCCGGGCTTTGCGGTATAAACGGTTACCTTTACGCGCTCAGAGGTTCTCTCGATTTCGATCTTGGAAACGCCTGCAGCCAGGAGTTTCTTCTTGAGGAACTTTCTGATGTTGTAATCTTCTACCAGATCGTCTGAGAAATTCTTTCCTTCGGCGTACCATCTGGAATCCCAGTCCTTGATGATGCCGACTCTCAGGCCATGAGGATTAACTTTCTGTCCCATTATAGGCTCCTTTCAATCATCCTTAATTACTTGTTCTCAGCCTTGTCTTCTGCAGGCTGAGCAGCTTCCGCCTTCTTCTCGTCAAGGACGATCGTAAGGTTGGACATTCTCTTCTGAATCCTGTAAGCCCTGCCCTGTGCACGAGGCTGAATCCTCTTCATGATGGGGCCGTTGCTGGCGTTGCACTCTGCAACATACAGGTTCGCTGCGTTCATGCCGAGGTTGTTCTCAGCATTCGCAACTGCGGAATTTAATAACTTAAGAATAACTTCCGAAGCGTATCTCGGATTGTACTGCAGGATTCCGATTGCTGTCGTTACGTCCTTGCCTCTGATGGCATCCATAACGTAGCATGCTTTCTGTACCGGAATTCTTGCATATGTGAGCTTTGCGTGAGGTCTTGTTTCATGGACCGCATTTCTGGCTCTCTTGATCTGACTTCTATGTCCTAATGCCATAGGTCTGAACTCCTTTCAATTATGGGTAGAACCCGCTTAAGGTGATTACCTTGCGCCCGAAGCGGACTCATTCTTGTTGTTTCCGTTGTGACCACGGAAGGTTCTGGTCTGAACAAACTCGCCGAGCTTGTGGCCGACCATATCTTCTGTGATATAAACCGGAACATGCTTCCTGCCGTCATGAACAGCGATCGTATGTCCTACAAAAGACGGGAAAATCGTGGAGCGGCGGGACCAGGTCTTAATGACCTGCTTGTCACCGGCAGCATTCATTGCGTCTATCTTCTTTAAAAGGCTCGCGTCAGCGAAAGGTCCTTTTTTAAGTGATCTTGCCATTTTCTTCCTCCTCTATCACTTGATGGCTTTGCCGTTCCTTCTTCTGACGATGAGCTTATCAGAAGCCTTGTGACGACGTGTCTTGAGACCCATAGCAGGCTTGCCCCAGGGGGTGCTCGGACCGGGACGGCCTACAGGTGCCTTGCCTTCACCACCACCATGAGGGTGATCGTTCGGGTTCATAACAGAACCGCGGACATGAGGACGAATACCCATGTGACGGATACGACCAGCTTTACCATAATTGATCAGGTTGTGATCAATGTTGCCAACCACACCAACGGTTGCGCGGCATGCAAGAGGAACCATTCTCATCTCGCCGGAGGGAAGACGCAGTGTTGCGTAGCCGTTCTCCTTCGCCATGAGCTGTGCGGATGCACCGGCAGTTCTTGCCATCTGTCCGCCCTTTCCGGGGATGAGCTCGATGTTGTGTACCAGGGTACCAACAGGGATCTCGGAAAGAGGAAGGCAGTTGCCGACTCTTACCTCGGCCTTGGCTCCGTTCATGACCTTCATTCCGTCGGTCAGGCCCTGAGGCGCGAGGATGTAGCTCTTCTCACCGTCTGCATAGACGATCAGGGCCACGTTTGCGGTTCTGTTGGGATCGTACTCGATTCCAATGACCGTTGCGGGAACGTCATCCTTCAGTCTCCTGAAGTCTACGTTTCTGTACTTCTGTCTGTTTCCGCCGCCGCGGTGCCGAACAGTCATCTTGCCCTGATTGTTGCGGCCGGCGTTCTTCTTCTTGGAAGCAATGAGGCTCTTCTCGGGAGTCTTCTTGGTTACTTCTGCGAAGTCAGAACCGGACATGTTGCGTCTGGACGGGGTATAAGCGGTATACTTTTTAATTCCCATGATTCTTAACTCCTTGTATTGATATGTTCACCGCATTCATCCGGCGATCACTGAATGTCCGCATTGGTTCGTTCTGTGGTTTCACGGGATCCGCGACCTTCCAGCACGTTTTCGCGCGTCCGTTCTTTTCCGCCGGAGAATATCGAATTTCAGGTTCCGGGGCTTCCACCCGGATGCTTTTTTACAGACCGGAGAAGAACTCGATGTCCTTGGAATCCTCAGTCAGGAAAACCACGGCCTTCTTGCCTCTTGCAGTCTTGCCCTCTACCATGCCTCTTCTCTTGGTCTTGGGCCTTACCGTAATGGTGTTGACTCTCTTGACCTTCACGCCGTCGAAGAGCTTCTCGACTGCTTCTTTGATCTGAATCTTGTTTGCTTCCGGATGTACATAGAACGTGTACTTCTTATCAGCAGTGATGTTCATTGACTTCTCAGTCAGAACCGGTTTCAGGATGACATCATAATATCCAAGTGCTGCCATTATGCGTACACCTCCTCGATCTTGGAAACGGCATCCTTTGTCAGGATGACGCACTGTGCATTCATCACGTCATAGGTGTTGATCTCGTTGGTTGCATAGAACTTGACGGCCGGAAGATTCTTCGCGGAACGATAAGCGTTCTCGTTCGCATCACCGGTGACAACCAGGGTCTTGCCGGCTGCCTTCAGGTTCTCGAGAACCTTCGCGAAATCCTTCGTCTTCGGAGCGTCGAACTTCAGCTCGTCAACGACGATCAGCTTGCCGCCGGACAGGCGGTCGCTCAGGGCGGACTTCAGCGCAGCCCTCTTTTCCTTCTTGTTGAGCTTGAAGGAATAATCGCGCGGAACGGGAGCAAAAACGACACCGCCGTGTGTCCACTGGGGAGCACGGGTGGAACCCTGTCTTGCGTGGCCGGTTCCCTTCTGTCTCCAGGGCTTTCTGCCGCCGCCGGAAACCTCGGAACGGGTCTTGGCCTTCTGCGTTCCCTGACGGTTGTCAGCCAGCTGCTGAACAATTGCCATGTGAACGAGATGCTCATTTACTTCTACACCGAAGATGGAATCAGCAAGCTCGATCTTGTCGACCTCTTTGCCTTCCATGTTGTAAACAGATACGTTTGCCATTGTTGGTTAATCCTCCTTTCTTCCGAATGATCAGGCCTCGACCTTCGTCGTCTCCTTGATTGTCACAAGGCCCTTCTTGGGTCCGGGAACGGCACCCTTTACCAGGATGAGGTTCTTGTCTGCGTCGACTCTGACAATCTCAAGATTCCGTACGGTCGCCTGTGTAACGCCTACATGGCCGGGCATAACCTTGCCCTTGTATACACGGCTCGGATCGGAAGAAGAGTTATTGGAACCCTGATGACGATGGAACTTGGAACCATGTCCCATAGGTCCTCTGTGCTGTCCCTTCTGGATGGCGGAGAGGAATCCCTTGCCGCGTGTAGTAGCGGTAACATCCACTCTGTCGCCTTCCGCAAAGATATCAGCCTTGATCTCAGCGCCAAGCTGATAGTCAGCGCTGTTCTCAAAACGGAACTCACGGATGTACTTCTTGCTGGACGTGCCGGCCTTTTCGAAGTGACCCTTCTGGGCCTTGTTCACACCATGACGGTGAGCAACCTCGACCTTGCCGTTCTTATCCTTGCTCTTTGCGCGGTCTACCGCGTCAACTGTAGCTACCTGAACAGCCTCATAGCCGTCGTTCTCAACGGTCTTGAGCTGCGTCACCACGTTGGGATCTGCTTCCAGGACAGTGACGGGAACAAGAGTGCCGTCTTCCTTGAAGATCTGTGTCATACCGACCTTCGTTGCAAGTATTGCCTTCTTCATTTTCTACCTCTTTCTGCCACATTTACCGTGGCGTTGTAACACCTCGTGCGGTGTTAATCCCTACAGCGGATATCCGGATGACCGGAAGTGTGATTCCTTGCCCGGGGACCCCAGTCTGCTGTCTGACTGCCGGCTGACCTTGCCGCTGTCCTCGTGTCATTCGCTCTCCCGCAGGCCTGGCGTTCACAGGTTGCCCTGCCCCGGGGATATCATTCTAGTAGAGGTTCTATGTGACGCATCTCTATATAGGAAGAAATGCGTTCTGCAAACCGGATGGATCCGGTCAGCATACAGTGTTTCCGGTCCTTTGCAGGACTTACCGGGTCTGCATCTTGACGTTGATGTAGACACCTGCAGGCATCTCCAGACGCTGAAGAGCATCAATCGTCTTCTGCGTAGGAGTGATCACATCGATCAGTCTCTTGTGTGTTCTCTGCTCGAACTGCTCACGGCTGTCCTTATACTTATGAACCGCACGAAGGATGGTAACAACCTCCTTCTTCGTGGGAAGCGGAACAGGACCGCTCACCTGGGACCCGCTCTTCTTCACGGTATCGATGATCTTCCTTGCGGAAGCATCGATGAGCTCATGATCGTATGCCTTTAACGTGATTCTCATTACCTGATTTGCCATAAAAAAAGTCGCCTCCTTGATTCGCACTTTTTAGTGAAGTACGACAAGCGGTGACTGTACACACTCCCGTGCGTGTCCTGTCTCTTTCAAAAAGAGAACGGCTTCAGCACTGCTTCGAAGCCGCACCAGGACGCTTATCACGTCGTTTCTGCACTGGGCAGACGGAAAACCACCCTTTCGGATGCTATGGTACAGTGACTTGTCGTCATATGTTAGGGCTATTACGTCAGCCAGGTCATTGCTGACTGCCCCCAGACATTCGCTCCACGGAGTTTTCCGGATTTCCAGGCTATTGCCGCCCTCCGGTAACCTCTCGCTTCACAGCTATCATGTCACAGCGATGATAAGTATACTCGAAGTTCCGGCGCGATGCAAGAACTTTTTTCTCCGTTTTTACCAAATTTTTGCAGAGCGCTTTGGCGGATTTTGCGCAGGGCAGTTAGTAAACCCGGGGAAGGCTTCCCGCTCCTTTGCAAACGGCCGAAAGCGTTTGCTCCGAAGCGGGAAGCCTTCCTCGAGCATCTCTTCATGATTAAGGTGTCAAAAGTATTTTTCAAGGCAAAATGACATACGAATTGCTTCGCAGCTTCGCTGCTTCCGCAATTCTGCAAACATCCGAAATCCGCCTTTCGGGCAAGCCCGAAGTCGATTTGGTACTTATGACCCTTATGTCATCTTCATAAACATAGCCGCCCGGTGTTCCGGGTCCCGGAACGAACGCTTTCGGTCGTCCGGGACGGAACCCGGAATGCGAAGAAGGCGGATCTGCACCTGTCACAGCAAAGCCGCCCCGGGCTCTGGTTCCGGACCAGACGCTTTCGGACGGCTGGGACGGAGCTTAAAGCCCGGGGCGGCGGAAGGATCACTTCATTGCGCGGACTGCATCGAACTCGTCGACGAGCTCCTTCTCCGGCGCCGGCGTTGCGAGCGACACGGCGACGTTGACCGCGAGTGCAATAAGGAACGCCGGCAGCAGCTCGTAAATGTTCCACAGCCCGCCGAGCGGCCGCACCGCGAACTTCCATACGAAGACCAGGATGCCGCCCGTCAGCATGCCCGTGATGGCGCCATAGCGGTTCGACCGTCTCCAGAACAGGGCGAGGAGCACGATCGGTCCGAACGATGCGCCGAAACCGGCCCAGGCAAACGACACGATCTGGAAGACGGAGCTGTCAGGGTCCCAGGCCATGAACACGCCGATGATGGCAATGACTATAAGGCTGATCCGGGAGATAAGGAGCATCTTCTTCGCATCAATTCTGAAATGGAAGAACTCCGACAGAATATCATTGGAGACAGAGCTCGATGCAGCCAGCAGCTGCGAATCTGACGTCGACATGGTCGATGCCAGGATGCCGGACAGAACGACGCCCGCGATCAGCGCTGGAATAATACCATACTGTGCGAGGAGCTGTGTAATCTCCACAATGATGGTTTCCGATGCGGAGCCCTGCAGGGGATCAACCCTGCCTGCTGCCGTCATGCCATAGCCGACGATGCCGATGATGACCGCAATTGTCATGGAGATGACAACCCAGACGGACGCAACCCTGCGCGAGAGCTTCAGCTTGCTGTCATCCTCGATAGCCATGAAGCGGAGCAGGATGTGCGGCATGCCGAAATAGCCAAGTCCCCAGGCAGCGGTCGAAACGATGGTCAGTGCACTGTAAACGACGGAGCCCCCGGTCGACGGATCGTAGCTGTGGGTCATGGAAAGGTAGCCCGGCAGGGAACGGGCGTTTTCGAGGACCGCGCCGATTCCGCCCGCCTGCACATTGCCGAAGATGAGAACGATCACCAGGGCGGCGCTCATGACGATGGACTGAATGAAGTCTGTCGTGGAGGCGGCAAGGAATCCGCCCATCGCCGTGTAGAAAATAATGACTGCAGCCGACAGGATCATGGCAGCGTGGTAATCCACGTCAAACAGGGAATTGAACAGCTTGCCGCAGGCCGCGAAGCCTGAGGCTGTATAGGGGACAAAAAAAACGATAATCCAGACAGCCGCAATAAGGGTCAGGATCTTCCTGCGGTCGCCGTAGCGGTTGGAAAAGAACTCCGGCAGCGTAATGGATTTGTTATGCTCTGTATAGCGGCGCAGGGGTTTGGCTACAATGAGCCAGTTGAGGTAGGTCCCGGCAGCCAGGCCGATCGCTGTCCAGCCCGCATCCGCAATGCCGGACAGGTACGCAACCCCCGGCAGTCCCATCAGGAGCCAGCTGGACATATCCGATGCCTCCGCACTCATGGCGGTGACAAACGGTCCGAGCTTTCTTCCGCCCAGGTAGAAATCTCCCACCGTTTCATTTTTTTCCGACAGCTTGATCCCGACGCCTACCATCAGCAGAAGGTAGCCGACCAGTGAGACCAGCATGGCAATCTGTTCGCCTGACATAATTTTTTCTCTCCTCCCGTCTTTCTTCCTAATAAGTATTACATACGCTGTATGTTACAGCCGCAGACGGCACGCGGGGCGGACGCCCCGCCGGGCTTCTGTGCATTGAACCTATCATACTTTATGCGGATGGCCGTTTCAATACTTTACAACGATAAAGCGCATAATTTCTTTTGCGCCCGAACCCGGACATGCTATGATGTAGAAAACAACAGGCGCAGCAGGAGGAAAGCTCCTTCTGCGCCGTGCAGGGGGAATCCTTTATGTGGGCAGCGAAGCGGTGGAATGATTATCAGGTTCTTGACACGTCAGGAGGGGAAAAGCTTGAGCAGTGGGGCGCGTATCGCCTGATCCGCCCGGATCCGCAGGTCATCTGGAATACGAAACGGTCTGCTGAGTGGGATCGGATCAACGCGCATTACCACCGGAGCCATAAAGGCGGCGGCGAATGGGAATTCTTCGACCTTCCCGAGGAATGGGTCATTTCCTATCCGCTGCAGCTGCAGCCGTCCGCGGATGACGCGGAAGGCAGTACCGGGCAGGGTGCGTCCGGCTGCCGCGAGCTGCACTTCGGCCTGAAGCCGTTTTCGTTCAAGCACACAGGCCTGTTCCCGGAGCAGGCGGTGAACTGGGACTGGTTTGCCCCGATCATAGCCCGGGCACATGCAGAAAACCCGGATCGCGGGATCCGGGTCCTGAATCTGTTTGCCTATACCGGTGCCGCTACCATCAGCGCCGCTGCCGCCGGAGCCCGTGTGACGCATGTGGACGCGTCCCGTGGCATGGTCAGCTGGGCAAGGGAGAACGCGGCGATTTCCGGCCTGTCCGATGCGCCCATCCGCTGGCTCGTGGATGACTGCACGAAATTCGTTGAGCGGGAAATCCGCCGCGGCAACACCTATGATGCCGTCATTCTGGATCCGCCTTCCTACGGGCGCGGACCCAAGGGTGAAATCTGGAAGATGGAGGACAGCATTTACGGCTTCCTGCTGCTCATTCGGGAGCTCTTAAGCGAAGATCCTCTCTTCGTGCTGCTCAATTCCTACACAACCGGTCTGCAGCCTGCCGTTCTGTCCTATCTGCTGCATGAGTCACTCGATCCCGCACACAAGGCAGCAGTCGAAGCAGACGAAATCGGCCTGCCGGTTGCTTCCAGCGGGCTCATACTGCCGTGCGGGGCTTCCGGACGCTGGATCGCTGTCCGCTGAAGCGGCGCCACGGATGTTGACCATTTTGATCAACAACCACTCCCGGTCAGCCCTGCAGCAGCCCGATGCCGGAATTACTCCTCCCTCCGGGCGGTATCACGGCCCTGGTCAATCCTCGTCCGGATCTGCTGCATGCGCATATCCAGCTGGTTGATCAGCTCGGCGGAATATTTCAGCTCCTCCGTCACGGATTCCTGATCGGGAATTTCCTGCTTGTAGCTCATTTTGTGCTCCACACTCGCCCAGAAATCCATGGCGATCGTGCGGAACTGCACCTCGACCCGGACCTGCTTCTTTTCATCTGTGAGGAAGATCGGAATTTCCAGAATCAGATGAAGGCTGCGGTATCCGTTATCCTTCGGGTGACGGATGTAGTCCTTTTCCTCAATCAGTGTCACGTCATCCTGCCGCAGCAGGCAGTCTCTCAGCTTATAGATATCGTCAATAAAGGAGCAGATGACGCGGATGCCTGCAACGTCATTCAGGTTGGCCCGGATATTGTCCACCGAGAAGGGAATCCCCTTGCGGCGCAGCTTGCCGAAGATGGACGCAGGCGTCTTCAGCCTCGATTTGATGGATTCAAACGGGTTGCGGTTCTGCTCCAGCGACAGTTCCTTGTCCAGCACCTCCAGCTTCGTGCGCGTCTCACTCATGGCGCAGGAGTAATACATCATCAGCTGACGGAACTCCCTCATTTGACCGGTCAGGTCAAGGAGTTCCTCCACTTCCCCCGCGGAAACGTCCTTCAGGTCCAGCTTCTGCAGATCCTGCAGGTCAACGTGCTGCTCCAGGTAGCTGTGGATCCTCTCCGTTGATTCCTGTACGGAATCCGGAATGTTTTCTGTTTTTTCCTTCTTTCTGGCCATAATAATTCGTTAGTCCGGGTCCGCCGGTCTTCCTGCAAACGCCCGCACTCTCTGCGGCGTCTGTTTCCACGGCGCGGACCGGTGTGTGAGCCCGGCACTCCGAAGACACAGCTCTCCGGTTAATGCTCCCCGGTTTCTCCTGGAATCCCCGGCGGAGCCTGAATGAGCTGAAGGCGCGTAAGCTCGTGGTACAGGCGGGAAACCGGAAGGCCCACTACATTGTTGTAGCTGCCTTCAATACCTTTCACATATTTGCGGAAGGTGCCCTGAATGCCATAGGCGCCCGCCTTGTCCATCGGCTCGCCCGTCGCGATATAGTCCTCCACCTCCTGCCCCGTCATGGGGTAGACGCTGACTTTTGTCCCGCTAAAGAAGACGTCTTCACCTGTGGAGCCGTCTTCCCGGCGCCACAGGAGGCACACGCCGGTCATGACACTGTGATCGTTTCCCTGCAGCAGGGTGAGCATCCGGTGTGCGTCATCCCGGTCCTTCGGCTTTCCCAGGACACAGCCGTCCGCCACGACAATAGTGTCCGCCCCGATCACAAGGACCGGGCCGGTCTCTTTCCCATAAATCTCCCGTGCCTTGTGACACGCCAGCTCCCGGACGCGGTCCTCCGGTTTCCTGGCCGCGGAGATTTCCTCACCCTTCGCGGGTAAAATTTCAAAGTCCTGATAAATGGTATGCAGCAGCTCTTTTCTTCTGGGTGAGCCGCTTGCCAGAATTACTCTCATCATAAGCGCAAAATAAAACGGCAGAACTCCTATTTATTATAAGAGACTTCCGCCGTTTAATGAACTGTTTCCGGTAAAATTGCTTCCCTTCCGGTCGGGACAGGTCCGCCTGTCCTTCCGTTATGCCTGCGCTTCCCGGGGGTCCTGTGCGTCAGCCCCGTCCTTCAGCTCCCCTTCATCAATGGCGGAATCAATGAGCTTCATGAGCTCCAGTGCGCTGCGGAAATAGACCTTGCGATTCTGCTCCGCCCAGACTACCTGCCCCTGCCAGGTTGCGTTCTGTCTGTATTTCACCTGCACAATGAATGTGCCCATGTTGCCGTTCTTTCCTTCCAGGTCTTTCATCACCATCTGCCTCTCTTTCCGGTTTCCGAATTTACTTTCCTCCGGGACAGCCTTGCCGGCAAAGGATCTCGGCAGAGTGGACCTCTGCGGGAAATCCAGATCATCCAGGAACGCATCGACCCTGCGCAGCAGTTCCATGGAATTGCGGAATTTCTGCGCTTCCAGATGGTACTGATCCCAGATCCTGCCCTGATAGTCACCGTCGTATTTGTTGTCGATACCAATTACTACAAGATTCGGAGCAAACAGCTTGTTCCTGCCCGCAACCTTATTATCGCTCATATACTTTCCCTAAAATACGAGTCACAGTATAGCAAAACTCTCATCATAAATTTGATCATATCGTCCGCAAGTATTCCCGGGCGTTCAGGAAACCTCAGGCTGATAGTAGGAGCGCAGGTCAGCCAGCGAAACATTGCTGTAATTGACCTCTGCCCGCGTTCCCTCCTTCGCCTTCAGCTCACGCGAGATACGTCTCGCAACCACATCACAGCCCTCGCGGTTCGAGCCGACCAGCAGGATCAGGTACTGGGAGGCACTGTACTTCGTGAAAATGTCGCCTCTTCGCAGGGCGACTCCGATACAGCCCTTCAGGGTGTTGCTGCGCTCATCCAGCTTTTCCCTGTTCTGGATCGGCTTGCCTTCATAATCCACCAGTGTGCACAGGAGCAGGAAGACCGAATAGCCTGTTCTCTCCATGTTGCGTTCCAGGACATGATAGGTATCAATAAAGCTCGGATAGCTGCAGTAATACGCGCCGGATACTGGATCCTCCTGCAGCGAGGACTGGATCTCCGTAATCCTTCCCGGGGAAGACGTGATCTTCTGGCTCATCCTCCGGTAGTTTTCCAGCATCTTCTCGGACGGCGGCAGGCCCATTTCATCGGAATACTGATGAACAGTCTTGTCGTACAGCTGATAAGCCGCCTTGTAGTCCTCCTTCAGGATCAGAGCCTCGATCTGGTAAGCCTGCCAGTCATTGTCGGGATAAATCCTGCTGGCCTTCTCAAAGACGCGATACATGGCGTCATAATCGTGATTCGTCTTGTAGTAATTGCCAAGCCAGGAAGCAGCTTCATTGAATTTCTCCCGAAGCTGCACGGAGTCCGTGATAACCCAGGTCCTCGTAGACGCCTCAGGCAGAAGCTCGCCGCGGTACAGATCGAAGGCCGCGGAATAGGCCTTCCACTTGTCCTCGTCCGAGTCCGCGGAATGTGCCTTCTCCAGAGCGTCGGCAAAATCCTGCACGTCAATGCGCAGCGCAACGTCAGGGTCCGGAACATAGACCTTTCCCACCCGGACGATATAGTTCATCCTGGGAAGACCTGCCGCCACCATCTGCTTGCGCATCTGGAAAATCAGGTTGTTGAAGCTGTTGTTGGGATTGGAAAGCTCGTCATTGTCGTACAGGCATCTGACAATCTGGCTCTTCGATACGCCCTTCTCGCCCCTGAGCCAGACAATCTGCAGCAGCTGCACGAATTTCGCCGTCGTATTGCGGCCAAGCACAATTTCATCACCGTCATAGGTCAGGGAGAATCCTCCCAGCATGCGAACTTCCAGTGTTTTCATGGTCTCTTCCGACATAAAACCTCTGACTCCTGTAAAACTACGGTAAAATACCTTTCACTGTCTCCTCATTATATCGGAAGAATTATTAAATGAAAAGTGAAATTATCATAAACCGGATCATATGAGTGCGGCTTTATGATTTTGTTTATGATTACACAAAGTGATCCGCCAGGAATCTCCCAATTCCGAGCGGATCACTTTCTACCCTTATGGATGCAGCCCTTTGCTATGTCTGTATCATAGCAGAGGGCTTATCATAAAACTGATCACATGAAATACGGTTTTTGAATTCAGGTCAGAATTATGATTATGTATCCGTCTTCCTGCGCCCGTCTTCGAATTCCATCTGAAACCGGTCCTTCAGGACGAACCACAGGAACTTGGCGTTCGTCACAAGATACCTTGTAAAGAGGTGCTTCGGGTCCTGCAGGAGACGATAGAGCCATTCAAGCGAAACCTTCTGCATCCACTTAGGCGCGCGTTTCACAGTGCCGGCGTGGAAGTTGAAGCCAGCCCCTACTCCGAGCATGACGCCATGGATTCTGCCCTCGTGGCCGGCCATCCACTTCTCCTGTTTCGGTGCGCCAAGGCCGATCCAGATGAGGTCAGCGCCCGCATTATTGACCATCTGAGTCACTGTTTCGTCCTCCTCCCTCGTCAGGGGACGGAACGGAGGGGAATACAGACCTTTGATGATAATTCCAGGGTATTTAGCCTCGAGGTTATCCTTCAGCTTCCGGATGGTTTCCGGTGTGGAGCCATAGAAATAATGGGTTACCGATCCGTCCATCGTCGCACGGAACATGGCTTCCATGAAGTCCGGACCGCCGATCCTCTGCGCGTTCAGCCAGCCGTGTCTTCGCATGACGGCCGCGATCGGATTTCCGTCCGGAAAGGTCAGTGCCGCATGGTTCAGGACCTCGCGGAAGGCGGGGTCATCCTTTGCCATCATGGTGGTGTGGACGTTCGAGAAGCAGACATACCGGCCGGACAGATCCGCCGCATGGCGCTTTACATAGTCCACGGAAGAGTCAACGCTGCTGATACAGTAGTGTGTCCCGCAGACATCACAGCGCTCATAAAGCGATGGCAGCAGCACACCGAGTCTTCGGCCGATCTCAGCAGTTCTGTCCCTGCTCACCGCACTGCCGTGATCGTTCAGTCCGATCACAACGTCAAACGGAGAGCCCGCGAATGCGTCCGCTATCTTCTGCACCGTATCGGAATCTGATCCCGGAAGATCAATCAGGATCTCTGTGGCCACCTGATCCGCCGAAAGCTTCAGAATTTCCCCCGGGGAATGGAAGCAGGGAATGCCTTCCCCCGTCTGTTCCTGTGTATCGGCAGCATCTGTCACCCAGATGCCGCGGATGCCGGTTGTCGCGGGAAGCCCTGCCTGCAGCCGGCGGAGCACGAGCGCCTCATGAGTGCTGTCTGTAACCACCAGGACCCAGTGGCTGATGCCTCTGCCCTTATTTTTGCGGATCAGGCGTGCGCGGTACCACATCCGCACCGCGAAGTCGAAGACAAAATTGTACAGGAACAGAAAAACCATCCACAGGCGCGATACCCTCTGTGCATTCTGAGTCGCAACGAGGAACATCATGAGGAAGACAGCCAGCAGGATCTGGTTTTTCAGGACATTTACCAGATTGTCCGCCGGATCCTGCTCGTGAACCATATTGACACGCTTGACGTTATAGCGATACAGGAAGATCAGCACATACAGCATCAGTTCCACAAGGAACAGCGTGGTATAGAGGTTGACCTGCCATGGGACAAACGGGCTGCCGATGATGACATAGCGCGTGATGAGAGCAAAAATCGTGGAAAAGATCAGGACGCACAGATCGAGCGCCATAAGGTGCCGTTTCCACTTGTTTCGAAGAAAGGAGTTCATAGAAACTATTGTAGCATGACGGACGGGATTATGGGGCTGCGAGTGATTTAGGGAGCCACACTCCGTTTCGAAATGAGCTTTGCTCATTTCGGCACTATCGCGGCGTTCGCCGCGTACATGAATAGCAAAAGAAGCCCGCCTGCATGCAAGCATGCGGCGGGCTTCTTTGTTATTCATGTGTGTGGCTCACTAAATCACTCGATGATGGTTACGACTCTTCCGGAGCCAACGGTACGGCCGCCTTCACGAATAGCGAAGGTATCGCCCTGCTCCATGGCTACGGGATGGATGAGCTCAACCGTCATCTCAACGTGGTCGCCGGGCATGCACATCTCGGTTCCCTCGGGAAGAGTGATGACGCCGGTTACGTCTGTGGTTCTGAAATAGAACTGAGGACGATAGTTATTGAAGAAAGGTGTGTGACGGCCGCCCTCGTCCTTGGTCAGAACATAAACCTGAGCCGTGAACTTCTTGTGGCAGGTAACAGTGCCGGGCTTTGCTACAACCTGACCGCGCTCGATATCAGTACGGTTGATACCACGAAGCAGAACACCGATGTTATCACCAGCCTCTGCAAAATCGAGGGTCTTGCGGAACATCTCAAGGCCGGTAGCAACAGAGGTCTGGCTCTCTTCCTTGATTCCGACGATTTCTACAGGATCGTTAACCTTCAGCATACCACGCTCTACACGGCCGGTAGCAACGGTACCACGTCCGGAGATTGTGAACACGTCCTCGATAGGCATCAGGAAAGGCTTGTCGTTATCACGAACCGGATCCGGGATGTAGCTGTCAACAGTATCCATCAGCTCCATGATCGCATCGGTCCACTGGTTCTTCTCATCAGGATTGTTGAGAGCCTGCAGAGCGGAGCCCTTGATGATAGGGGTGTCATCTCCCGGGAAGCCGTACTCGTTGAGAAGGTCTCTGATATCCATCTCAGTGAGCTCGATCAGCTCGGGATCATCCATCATGTCGCACTTGTTCAGGAATACGACGATCTTCGGAACGCCTACCTGCTTTGCAAGCAGAACGTGCTCACGGGTCTGTGCCATAACACCATCGGTAGCAGCTACTACAAGGATAGCGCCATCCATCTGTGCGGCACCGGTGATCATGTTCTTTACATAGTCAGCGTGGCCGGGGCAGTCAACGTGTGCGTAGTGTCTCTTCTCGGTCTCATACTCGATGTGAGCGGAGTTAATGGTTATACCACGTGCCTTCTCTTCGGGAGCCTTGTCGATCTGATCGAAGGGAACGGCGGGATCAACACCCAGTCTTGCTGCAAGAACTGCGGTGATTGCAGCGGTCAGAGTGGTTTTGCCATGGTCAACGTGACCGATTGTGCCGATGTTAACATGCGGCTTTGTTCTGTCGAAATGCGCTTTTGCCATTTTTATTTCCTCCTATGGAAAATAATAACAGTGTTTGTGTCGCCAGTGGCCCAAGGACCAGACCGGTCCGAAGGCATCACTGCCGGTTCGGCCACCAGCAGATATTATACTTGATTGAAACGCTTAGTGCAAGAATTACGCGTATCCGGCACGGATTACTGTGCGTCGTCCCTGCCCTGGTTCGCGTCCTTGAGGATCTTGTCCGCAACGTTCTTCGGAACGGGCTCATACTTCTCAAAGAACATGGAGTAATTGCCGCGTCCCTGCGTCATGGAGCGGAGATCGGTTGCGTATCCGAACATCTCGGACAGCGGAACGAATCCATTGACCTGCTTGCCGGAAGGAATATCTTCCATACCGGTTACTCGGCCGCGTCTGGAGTTCATATCACCGATGACATCACCCATGTACTCCTCCGGCATGGTGACCTCGACCTTCATGATCGGCTCAAGAAGCGTCGGAGCCGCCTTCTTCATAGCTTCCTTGAAGCACATGGAACCTGCAACCTGGAAAGCCATCTCGGAAGAATCGACCTCGTGATAGGAGCCGTCGTAAACCGTTGCCTTGATGCCGACAACCGGGAAGCCGCCGAGGTTTCCTGCCTTCATGGCATCCTCAATACCTTCGCCTACGGAAGGAATGTATTCCTTGGGAATGTTGCCGCCGGTAACAGCGTTTTCGAAATCGAAAGTCTGCTCGCCGTTGGGATCCATGGGCTCGAACTTCACTTTACAATGTCCGTACTGGCCGCGGCCGCCGGACTGCTTCACGTACTTGTACTCCTGGTCAACAGGCTTCGTGAACGTCTCCTTGTATGCTACCTGGGGAGCGCCGACATTTGCTTCTACGTGGAACTCACGCAGCAGACGGTCGACGATGATTTCCAGATGCAGCTCGCCCATGCCGGCGATGATGGTCTGACCCGTCTCGGTATTGGTATGTGCCTTGAACGTCGGGTCCTCTTCGGACAGCTTCTGGAGTGCGTCCGTCAGCTTGTCCTGACCGGCCTTTGTCTTGGGCTCGATGGCGAGCTCGATAACAGGGTCCGGGAATACCATGGACTCGAGGATAACAGGGTGTGCCTCATCACAGAGCGTGTCACCGGTTGTTGTGATCTTCAGGCCTACGGCTGCAGCGATATCGCCGGAGAAGACCTCGTCGATCTCCTTCCTGTGGTTCGCGTGCATCTGCAGGAGACGTCCTACCCTTTCCTTCTTATCCTTGGTGGAATTGAGAACGTAGGAGCCGGCCTTGCACGTGCCGGAGTAAACTCTCATGAATGCCAGCTTGCCGACAAACGGATCCGCAATGATCTTGAATGCCAGTGCGGAGAAAGGCTCCTGATCATCGGCACGTCTTACAACGTCATTGCCGTCCAGATCCGTACCGTGGATATCCGGTACATCCAGAGGAGAGGGCATATATTCGATGACAGCATCCAGGCACTTCTGAACGCCCTTGTTCTTGTACGCGGAGCCGCAGCAGCAGGGAATTGCTCTGCCGTCGCAGGTAGCCTTACGCAGAGCGGCCTTCATCTCAGGAACGGTCACAGCCTCTTCGCCACCTTCCAGATACTTCTCCAGAAGATCATCGTCCAGCTCGCAGATCTGCTCCACCATCTGGTCATGATACATCTGTGCGTCATCCTTCAGGTCGTCCGGAACGGGCGTGATTTCGATGTCGGTACCGTCATCGTTCTTGTAATAATAAGCATCCATCTCGAACAGATCGATGAGTCCGATGTAGGTATCTTCCTTACCGATCGGGATGTTGATCATGATGGGGTTCTTGCCGAGCCTTGTCTTGATCTGGTCAATGCAGCCGTAATAGTCTGCGCCGACCACATCCATCTTGTTCACGAATGCCATACGGGGAACGTTGTACTTGTCAGCCTGACGCCATACGTTTTCAGACTGGGGCTCAACGCCTCCCTTTGCAGAGAAGACACCCACGGCACCGTCCAGAACACGCAGGGAACGCTCAACCTCTACGGTGAAGTCTACGTGGCCGGGCGTATCAATGATATTGATTCTGTGCTCAAGAGCACCCGCCTTCTTCTTGTGGTGGTCTTCCAGCGTCCAGTGGCAGGTCGTTGCCGCGGACGTAATGGTGATACCACGCTCCTGCTCCTGTTCCATGTAGTCCATGGTCGCAGTGCCGTCATGTGTCTCACCAATCTTGTAGTTAACACCGGTATAAAACAGGATTCGCTCGGTCAGAGTGGTCTTGCCTGCATCGATGTGTGCCATGATACCGATGTTCCTGGTTCTGTCCAGGGGATATTCTCTAGTTTCTGACTGTGCCACAGGTTTTCCTCCTTACTTTGAGTAATAGCTGTAAAACGGATCCATGCAAAACTGCACCGATCAGAATCTGTAGTGGGAGAATGCCCTGTTGGCATCGGCCATCTTGTGCATATCTTCCTTACGCTTTACAGAAGCACCTGTGTTGTTGTAAGCATCCATCAGCTCACCGGCAAGCTTGTCCACCATCGTCTTCTCGCCTCTCTTGCGGGAGAACATTGCGATCCAGCGAAGTGCGAGGGCCTGTCTTCTCTCAGGCCTTACCTCGATAGGTACCTGATAGGTGGCACCGCCGATTCTTCTTGCCTTGACTTCGAGAACAGGCATGATGTTGTTCATCGCACCCTCGAATACCTCGAGAGCGGGCTTGCCTGTCTTCTCCTCCATCTTGGCGAAAGCTCCGTATACAATCTTCTGCGCTACGCCCTTCTTGCCATCAAGCATGATGGCATTGATCAGCTTCGTAACGACTTTGCTGTTGTATAAGGGGTCTTCTAATACTTCTCTTTTCTGTACATGTCCTTTACGCGGCATGATACTTCCCTCCTTATCAATGGATAATTCATAGGTACTCACTAAATTGCTGTGTCCATGCTGCATTCAATGAATGCACAGAAAATCGATCCATGCTCCATAGAATCCAACATTTGTGTTACAACTTAGTAAAGTTGTTACTTAGCAGCCTTCGGTCTCTTAGCGCCGTACTTGGAACGGGCCTGCTTGCGGTTAGCT
Source organism: uncultured Lachnospiraceae bacterium (assembly GCA_900316855.1). Taxonomy (GTDB): domain Bacteria; phylum Bacillota; class Clostridia; order Lachnospirales; family Lachnospiraceae; genus CAG-791. Next base: position 55,856 of record ONEK01000017.1, read on the forward strand.
ACACCTGCGGTATCGAGCGTGCCACGGATGATGTGGTATCTGGTACCAGGCAGGTCCTTAACTCTTCCTCCACGGATCATAACTACGGAGTGCTCCTGCAGGTTATGACCTTCACCGGGAATGTAAGATGTAACTTCCATTCCGTTGGAAAGACGTACACGGGCAATCTTTCTGAGAGCGGAGTTAGGCTTTTTCGGGGTTGCAGTCTTCACAGCAGTGCAGACGCCGCGCTTCTGGGGAGCGCTCTGATCGATGCTCCTCTTCTTCAGGGAGTTAAAACCTACCTGAAGCGCGGGGCTCTTGGACTTCCTGCTGGCAGCCTGACGGCCCTTTCTTACTAACTGGTTAAATGTCGGCATTCTATTTCACCTCCTTGCCTTGTTTTTTTGCAGAACTAACGTGTGCGCCTAAAGCGCACCTTGTTAATAATACGTTTGTGCCGGCCTGTTGTCAACACTTTTCTGAAGGGCCTGCGCCGCCCGCCGGAACGTACCTTCGCGCGGCCGGACAGTGCGGTATCATACCATCATGCAAAGAGGGCGGCAGCCGGATGACTGTCGCCCTCTGTCTCATTTACTGCTTAATTATATAAGAAGAAACCCCTTCGCAGCGGTGATGGTTCTCTCAGGCTTCCCTTTACCTGCGGCAGCCGGCAATGCTTCGGAGGATCCGCATCGACGGATCATTCCGGCTTGCTGTCCTCCGAGTCAAGGAACGCTGCCGCTGCATTGACGAGATCCTCGTCCGATACGGAGGTCAGCTTCTGCGCATCAGCGTCGTCCGTCAGGATCGGCGTCTCCTCCGCAGCGGTCTGCTCCGCGGTGTCGGTATCATCTCCGAGAACCTCCTCGTCCCTGTCGATCGTGCGGGAAGCTGCCGCAATCCTCTCATCGGTAGACAGATGCGTGTAGCGGTATCTCTTCATGCCGGTACCTGCGGGAATCAGCTTGCCGATGATGACATTTTCCTTCAGACCCAGCAGCGGATCGATTCTTCCGCGGATCGCCGCGTCTGTCAGAACCTTGGTCGTCTCCTGGAACGAAGCGGCGGACATGAACGAATCTGTTGCCAGCGCGCTCTTGGTGATGCCAAGGATGATACGCTTGCCTTCCGCGGGCTTCCTGCCTTCCTCGACGAGTCTGTCGTTCGTATCCTCGAAGTCGATGAAGTCCACGAGAGATCCGGGCAGGAACTCGGAATCGCCCTGCTCCTCAACACGAACCTTGCGCAGCATCTGACGGACGATGACTTCGATATGCTTATCGCAGATATCTACGCCCTGCAGACGGTAAACCCTCTGTACCTCGCGCAGCAGATAATCCTGTACGGCACGGATACCCTTGATCTTCAGGAGGTCATGCGGGTTGACAGAGCCCTCGGTCAGCTCATCGCCGGCCTCGATCACCTGCTCGTCCGCAACCTTGATTCTCGAGCCGTAAGGAATCGGGTACTCCTTGGACTCGCCGCTCTCGTCATCTGTCACGATGACAGTTCTGCTCTTCTTGTTATCCTTGACCGTGACCTTGCCCGCGATGTCGGAAATAATCGCGAGTCCCTTCGGCTTACGTGCCTCAAACAGCTCCTCGACACGGGGAAGACCCTGCGTGATATCGCCGCCGGCAACACCGCCGGAGTGGAACGTTCTCATGGTCAGCTGTGTGCCGGGCTCACCGATGGACTGCGCCGCGATGATGCCGACCGCTTCACCGACCTGCACCATTTCGCCGGTCGCCATATTGGCGCCGTAGCACTTTGCACAGATTCCCAGATGGGAACGGCAGGTCAGGATGGTCCTCACCTTGATGCCGTCCTTCTCGGGATCGAGCGGTTCACCCTTGCTGTTCATACCGTGATCAATAATCGCGGCAGCGCGGGAAGGAGTGATCATGTGATTCTTCCTGCAGATCACCGTGCCGTCCATGCCCTTGATATCCTCGCAGGCAACACGGCCCTGGATGCGGTCACGCAGGCCTTCAATCTTTTCCTTGCCATCCATGAAGGCGTGAACCGTCATGCCGGGGATGGATTCCTTACCGACCGAGCAGTCGATCTCACGGATGATCAGCTCCTGGGAGACATCGACCATTCGTCTGGTGAGGTAACCGGAGTCTGCGGTACGCAGTGCCGTATCGGACATGCCCTTTCTTGCGCCGTGTGCGGACATGAAGTACTCCAGTACGTCCAGTCCTTCACGGAAGTTCGACTTGATGGGCAGCTCGATCGTACGTCCGGATGTATCAGCCATCAGGCCTCTCATGGCTGCCAGCTGCTTGATCTGCTGGGACGAACCGCGGGCACCGGAATCAGCCATCATGAATACGTTGTTATATTTGTCCAGCGAATCCAGCAGGATCTTCGTCAGTCTGGCGTCGATCTTCGTCCAGGTCTCGACAACGGCGCGGTAGCGCTCCTCGTCCGTAAGCAGACCTCTCCTGTAGTTCTTCTGGATCTTATCTACGGTTGCCTGGCCCTCGTCCAGCAGCTCCTTCTTCTCCGGAGGAACCTGGATATCCGCAATGGAAATAGTCAGTGCCGCAATAGTCGACCACTTGTAGCCGAGTGCCTTGATGTCATCATCCACCTCGGCGCACTTGAACGTGCCGTGCGTGTCGATGACCGCCTGCAGAATGTTCTTCAGGTCCTTCTTCTTGACCATGAAGTCGATTTCCGGCTTCAGGAAGTTTTCCGGTTTGGAGCGATCCACAAAGCCCAGATCCTGCGGAATTTTCTCGTTGAAGATCAGTCTGCCGAGGGAGGTGTCCACAACACCGGATACCACCTCGCCGTCCGGTTTCTTCTTCGAGAGTCTCACGCGGATCTTGCTCTGCAGCGTGATCTCATGGTTGACATAGGCAAGCATCGCCTCGTTCGGGGACGAGAAGCACATGCCCTCTCCGGGCTCGCCGTCTCTCTGCTGGGTGATGTAGTAAACACCCAGAACCATGTCCTGTGTGGGAACCGCTACCGGGCCTCCGTCGGAAGGCTTCAGCAGGTTGTTCGGAGACAGCAGGAGGAAACGGCATTCCGCCTGTGCCTCAACAGACAGCGGAAGGTGAATGGCCATCTGGTCGCCGTCGAAGTCGGCGTTGAAGGCTGTGCAGGCAAGCGGATGCAGCCGGATTGCCTTGCCTTCCACCAGGACAGGCTCGAAAGCCTGGATGCCCAGTCTGTGCAGGGTAGGCGCACGGTTCAGCATTACGGGATGCTCCCGGATGACATCCTCGAGGATGTCCCATACGCTGGAATCGGCCCGCTCCACGAGCTTCTTCGCGTTCTTGATATTCTGGGAGATGCCCCTCTTCTCCAGCTCCTTCATGACGAAGGGCTTGAACAGCTCCAGCGCCATTTCCTTCGGAACACCGCACTGGTAGATCTTCAGGCTGGGTCCTACTGCGATAACGGAACGGCCGGAATAGTCGACACGCTTGCCCAGAAGATTCTGTCTGAAGCGTCCGGATTTGCCCTTGAGCATGTCGGACAGGGACTTCAGCGCACGGTTTCCGGGTCCTGTTACGGGACGTCCGCGGCGGCCGTTGTCGATGAGTGCGTCAACAGCCTCCTGCAGCATACGCTTCTCATTGCGCACGATGATGTCCGGTGCGCCCATATCCAGAAGTCTTCTCAGGCGATTGTTGCGGTTGATGATCCTGCGGTACAGGTCATTCAGGTCGGAAGTCGCAAAACGGCCGCCGTCCAGCTGTACCATAGGCCGCAGGTCCGGAGGGATGACCGGAATAGCATCCATGATCATCCACTCGGGCTTGTTGCCGCTCTCCTTGAAGGCTTCCACCACCTCGAGCCTCTTGATGATCCTGGCTCTCTTCTGGCCGGTCGCCTCCTTCATCTCGGCAGACAGCTCCTCATACTCGGTGTCGATATCGACAGCCATCAGGAGCTCCTTGACCGCTTCCGCGCCCATGCCTACCCTGAATTTGCTGCCCCACTTCTCCCGGGCATCCTGATATTCCTTCTCGGTGAGGATCTGCTTGTACTCGAGGTCCGTCGTTCCCTTGTCGAGAACAATATAGTTGGCGAAATACAGAACCTTCTCCAGCACCTTCGGACTGATATCCAGGATCAGGCCCATTCTGGAAGGGATTCCCTTGAAATACCAGATATGGGATACCGGAGCGGCCAGCTCGATGTGGCCCATCCTCTCGCGGCGCACAGAGGACTTGGTGACCTCGACGCCGCAGCGGTCGCAGATGACGCCCTTGTAGCGGATCTTCTTGTATTTGCCGCACTTGCATTCCCAGTCCTTCGTGGGTCCGAAAATGCGCTCGCAGAACAGTCCGTCTCTCTCGGGCTTCAACGTTCTGTAGTTGATGGTCTCCGGCTTGGTAACCTCGCCGTAGGACCAGCCCTTGCCGTCCCTTGCGCTGCCCATGATCTTCTCCGGGCTTGCAAGCCTGATGCGGATCGCATCAAATGTTACAGGCTGATAAGTATTTTTCGTATTAGGCATTGTACCCTCAATTCTGCTGCCTAGCAGCTGACATACGGTTTTCCGTTGCAGTGTTCAGGATCCGCTTCAGCTGGCGTCTTCATCGCCGTCACTGTCGTAGGAGTCCTCTGCATAATTCTCCTGTACACCGGTGTCCTCCGCAGTGCCGTCACCGGCAGAGTCCTCCAGCTCGCCTTCCGCGTTGAATTCCTTGACGGACATTCCGCCGTCTGCGAGGGAGCGGTCATCCGTATCCCCGGAGTCCTTGAAGTTATTGGCCATGGCGAATTTGTAATAAGCGGATTCGCCGTAATCGATATCCTCGGAGATCTCCACTACCGAACCGTCATCCTTCAGGACTTCCACGTCCAGGCCCAGCGCCTGCAGCTCCTTCAGGAGAACCTTGAAGGATTCGGGAATGCCGGCTTCAGGAACGTTCTCGCCCTTGATGATGGCTTCGTAGGTCTTGACACGGCCGATGACATCATCGGACTTCACGGTCAGGATCTCCTGCAGCGTATAGGCAGCGCCGTATGCTTCCAGCGCCCAGACTTCCATTTCTCCGAAACGCTGTCCGCCGAACTGTGCCTTGCCGCCCAGCGGCTGCTGGGTAACGAGGGAGTAAGGTCCTGTGGAGCGGGCGTGGATCTTGTCGTCGACCATGTGGTGCAGCTTCATGTAATGCATGAAACCGATGGACGTAGGGTTGTCAAAGTACTCACCGGTGCGGCCGTCCCGCAGCTGAACCTTGCCGTCGGGAGTGATCGGTACGCCCTTCCACTCCGCGCGGTGGTCCAGATGTTCGCCGAGGTATTTCATCACCTCGGGATCGACCTTGTCCTCGTATTCCTTCCGGAAATCCTCCCAGGACTCATTGACATACTTGTTCGCCATATTCAGGAGGTCAATGATGTCATCCTCCGTTGCGCCGTCGAAGTTCGGGCTCGTTACGTCGAAGCCCAGGACCTTTGCGGCCAGGGACAGATGCAGCTCCAGTACCTGTCCGATATTCATACGGGAAGGTACGCCCAGGGGGTTCAGGCAGATATCCAGCGGACGTCCGTTGGGAAGATAAGGCATATCCTCCACCGGAAGAACCCTGGAAACAACGCCCTTGTTGCCATGACGGCCGGCCATCTTGTCGCCCACCTGGATCTTTCTCTTCTGGGCAATGTAAATGCGGACCGCCTTGTTCACGCCGGGTGCGAGCTCGTCGCCCGCTTCCCTCGTAAATACCTTTGTATCGATGATGATGCCGTATTCGCCGTGCGGAACCTTGAGCGAGGTATCACGGACTTCCCTTGCCTTCTCGCCGAAGATGGCACGCAGGAGTCTCTCCTCCGCGGTCAGCTCCGTCTCGCCCTTCGGCGTGACCTTGCCGACCAGGATATCACCGGCACGGACCTCCGCACCGACGCGGATGATGCCGTCCTCGTCGAGATCCTTCAGGGCATCCTCGCCGACGCCGGGAACATCGCGCGTGATTTCCTCCGGTCCCAGCTTCGTGTCGCGGGCTTCTGCCTCATATTCCTCAATGTTGATGGAGGTATAGATGTCATCCCTCACGAGACGCTCGGACAGCAGTACGGCATCCTCGTAGTTGTAGCCTTCCCAGCACATGAATCCGATGAGCGGGTTCTTGCCGAGTGCGAGCACACCGTTGGAGGTACTCGCGCCGTCTGCCAGGATATCTCCTGCCTCCACATGGTCGCCGGTATTGACTACCGGTCTCTGGTTGTAGCAGTTGGACTGGTTGGAACGAAGGTACTTGATAAACGGAATCTCCTCCTTCGTGCCGTCGTCATAATCCATGATGACGCGGGTGGCGTCCACAAACGAAACCGTGCCGGCCTTCTCCGCGATGACGCAGACACCGGAATCACGGGCAGCCTTCTCCTCCATGCCGGTTCCGACAACGGGAGCCTCCGTCGTAATGAGCGGAACACCCTGACGCTGCATGTTGGAGCCCATGAGTGCGCGGTTCGCGTCGTCGTTCTGCAGGAACGGAACGAGAGAGGTCGCAACCGAGAAAACCATCCGGGGCGACACATCCATGAACTGGAACGCGGTCCTGGGATAGGAAGAGGTCTCCTCCTTGTAACGGCCGGAGGTATAGGTCTCAACGATGTAGCCGTCATCATCCAGCTTCGTGGATGCCTGTGCTACATGGTAGTTATCCTCTTCGTCCGCTGTCATATAGACAACTTCGTCCGTAACGCGCGGTCCTTTGGGATCATTCTGGTCGATCCTGCGGTACGGCGCCTCGACAAAGCCGTATTTGTTGATCTTCGCATAGGCAGCCAGCGAGTTGATCAGTCCGATGTTGGGACCTTCGGGTGTCTCGATGGGGCACATTCTGCCGTAGTGCGTGTAGTGGACGTCCCGAACCTCGAATCCGGCACGGTCCCTGGAGAGACCGCCGGGGCCGAGGGCGGAAAGTCTTCTCTTATGTGTGATCTCGGAAAGAGGGTTGTTCTGGTCCATGAACTGCGACAGCTGGGAGGAACCGAAGAATTCCTTCACGGCAGCCTGCACGGGCTTGATATTGATCAGCGCCTGGGGGCTGATCTCCTCCGATGCGTCATGGGTCGTCATTCTCTCGCGGACAACACGCTCCATCCTGGAAATGCCGATCCGGTACTGATTCTGCAGCAGCTCTCCGACGGAGCGGATGCGGCGGTTTCCGAGATGATCGATATCGTCCTTGTTGCCGATTCCGTACTCCAGATGCATGTTGTAGTTGATGGACGCCAGGATATCTTCCTTCGTGATATGCTTCGGGATCAGCTCGCGGACGCTCTTCTTGATCGCCTCCGCCAGTGCCTCGGGATTGCTGTTGTCCTGGTACTGGATCAGGATTTCGCGCAGAGCAGGGTAATAAACCTGCTCCGTGATGCCCAGCTCCTCAGGATTGCAGTCCACAAAGTGGGTGATGTCCACCATCAGGTTGGACAGCACCTTTACACGGTCACGGGTCTCGGTCTGGATCCAGACATAAGGGATGGCTGCGTTCTGGATTTCGTCCGCCATCTCACGTGTCACGGTATCGCCGGCGGAGCCGAGCACATCCCCGTTTGCCTCATCCACAACATCCTCCGCGAGGATGTGGCCGGCAATGCGGTTGCGCAGTGCCAGCTTCTTGTTGAACTTATATCTGCCGACCCGGGCAAGGTCATATCTTCTGGGGTCGAAGAACATGGCATTGATCAGGCTGTCGGCGCTCTCTACGGAGAGAGGCTCGCCGGGACGGATTTTCTTGTAGAGTTCGAGCAGTCCTTCCTCATAGGTATGGGCAGGATCCTTGGAGAAGCTGCCGCGGAGCTTGGGCTCATCGCCGAACAGGTCAATGATTTCCTCATCGGTTCCGATTCCGAGGGCACGGATCAGGACCGTAACCGGCACCTTCCTCGTACGGTCTACACGTACGTAGAAAATGTCGTTTGCGTCCGTCTCATACTCCAGCCACGCGCCGCGGTTCGGAATGACGGTGCAGGAATACAGATTCTTGCCGTATTTATCATGATCAATTCCGTAGTAGATGCCGGGAGAACGTACCAGCTGGGAAACAATGACACGCTCCGCGCCGTTGATGACGAACGTCCCGGTGCGGGTCATGAGGGGAAGATCCCCCATATAGATCTCCTGCTCCTTGACTTCGCTCGGATTCTCCTTATCGTACAGGCGAACACGCACCTTCAGGGGAGCCGCGTAGGTTGCATCTCTCTCCTTGCACTGTGCGATGTCATATTTGATCTCGTCCCTGCACAGCTCATAGCTCACGAATGACAGGCACAGATGTCCGGAGTAATCCTCAATCGGGGAAATATCGTCGAATACCTCCTGCAGTCCGTCCGTAAGGAACCAGTCATACGAAGACTTCTGAACCTCAATAAGGTTCGGCATCTCCAGGACTTCCCTGTCGCGGGCGTAGCTCATTCGCAAACTCCTGCCGTTGCCGGCGGGATGAAGCCTGATTTTGTTGCTCATTCATCCACCTCGTTCTGTTGTTGAATCGGAAAATGCGGAACGCGGTTCCGCGTCTTCCCTTGTCCTAATGTAACAAAGTCCACTGTTACGCCGCTTTCTCTTCCGGAACTTAATCCTTAAGGAGAGCATAGTAGGGCATAATTGCAGAACATAGCGCATAATAGTTTACGGACCCGGAACGCAAATGTCAAGGGATTCAGCGCAAAAAAAGTCCGGAGCAGCATGCCATGCATGCCGTTCCGGACCCTTCATTCAGTCTGAAGCTCTCAGAATCGGATTACTTAAGGGTAACCTTAGCACCCTCAGCCTCGAACTTAGCCTTGATGTCGTTTGCCTCGTCCTTGGAAACGCCTTCCTTGATAACCTTGGGAGCGCCCTCAACGAGATCCTTGGACTCCTTGAGGCCAAGACCTGTAACCTCACGTGCAACCTTGATGACCTTGATCTTGTTCGGGCCAACCTCTGTCAGCTCAACGTCGAACTCAGTCTTCTCCTCAGCTGCGGGAGCAGCGCCGCCTGCTGCAACAACAACGCCTGCCGCTGCGGATACGCCGAACTCGTCCTCAACCTTCTTTACCAGGTCATTCAGTTCCAGTACGGATAACTCTTTGATCGCATCAAGAATTTCATCTGTGGATAACTTTGCCATCGTAATTTTCCTCCATGTTAGATTCGCGGCGTCCTGCCGACCCATGCCGGTGTCCGCCATCGTTGCAATTCCCTGTTTGCAGGGTGTTTTCTGAAATCAATTATGCCTCTGCGGGTGCCGCAGCTGCTTCATCTGCAGGTGCTGCAGCCTCTGCGGGAGCAGCCTCGCCGCCCTCTGCCTTCTTCTCCGCAACCTGTCTGATGTCGCGTGCGAAGTTGGTGATGGGGCTCTGCAGGGAGCCGAGCAGCTTGGACAGGAGCTCTTCCCTGGAAGGGATGTTCGCGATCGGCTCAAGAGTCTTCGCGTCATATGCCTTTCCCTCTACAATACCGCCCTTGATCTCAAGCTTGTCGTGATCCTTGGCGAACTTGTACAGGACACGCGCTGCTGCAGTAGCATCCTCCTTGGATGCTGCGAGAGCGGTGGGTCCTTCCAGATACTGATCGAGATCAGCGAAAGCCGTTCCCTCGAAAGCACGCTTCATATAAGTGTTCTTGTAAACCTTATATGTAACGCCGGCTTCGCGAAGGGCCTTGCGCAGCTCGGTATCCTGAACGACGGTCAGGCCTCTGCCATCTACCAGGACAACAGTCTGTGCGCCGTCGATTGCCTCGGAAATCTCTTTGACAATCGGGGCCTTTTCTTCTACCTTTGCCATTTCTTACCTCCTTTTAGATTTGTTTACAGCGTCTGGGGATAAGACGAAAAAATCCCTCTGCCGCATAGACAGAGGGAACAGAATCAATCTTATTCATCCTCGGCAGGTGATCTTCCTTTGCGCTGCTGTGCAGCACCTGCTGTCTTCGGCTGCTGGTCATTAACCTCAACTATTAAAGCACAGTACGTCGTGCAATGCAAGTACTTTTTAGCTTCCCGCTGTTCTTGCAGGCCTCTAATGTCCGCTCGTGCAGGCACGGCGTCCATTGTGGCCCTGGTGCTGCAAAAAAACGCCGGAGCATCTGCCCCGGCGAATTTTGTGTGTTGGTGTGTTGTGTGTTTGGAATTAAATCATCAGTTACAGAACCGCCATCAATATCTGTTGGCAGTGATCTTTACGCCGGGGCCCATGGTGGTTGCCATGGAGATGGTCTTCAGATACTGGCCCTTGACAGTGGAGGGCTTTGCCTTCTCGATCGCGCCCATCAGTGCGTTGTAGTTCGTCAGCAGCTGTTCCTCGGTGAACGAAGCCTTGCCGATGGTAACATGGATGATGTTGGCCTTGTCAAGCCTGTACTCCACCTGGCCGGCCTTGATGTCATTGACGGCCTTGGTAACATCCATGGTAACCGTGCCGGCCTTCGGGTTGGGCATGAGACCCTTCGGTCCGAGGACCTTACCAAGACGGCCTACCACGCTCATCATATCGGGAGTTGCAACAACAACGTCGAAGTCGAGCCAGCCCTCTTTCTGGATCTTGGGAAGCAGCTCCTCTGCTCCCACATAATCTGCGCCTGCTGCCGTGGCCTCATCCGCCTTGGCACCCCTTGCGAATACCAGAACGCGGATCTTCTTGCCGGTGCCTGCAGGCAGGACAACGGATCCACGGATCTGCTGGTCTGCGTGACGGGAATCGCAGCCGGTACGGATATTTAATTCTACAGACTCATCGAACTTCGCAGTAGCGGTCTTCTTGACGAGAGCAACCGCCTCCTCGGGCTCGTATGTCTTTGTTCTGTCGATCAGCTTCGCAGCTTCGGTATACTTCTTGCCGTGTTTCATCTCAAACAACCTCCTACTCTGTTACAGTGATACCCATGGAGCGGGCAGTGCCTTCGATCATGCTCATGGCAGCCTCAATGGAAGCTGCGTTCAGATCGGGCATCTTCTTCTCTGCGATTTCCTTGATCTGTGCCCTGGTCACGGATGCGACCTTGGTCTTGTTCGGCTCGCCGGAAGCCTTCTGGATGTTGGCTGCCTTCTTGAGAAGAACTGCTGCAGGGGGAGTCTTCGTGATGAAGCTGAAGCTTCTGTCTGCATAAACCGTGATGACAACGGGGATGATCATATCTCCCTCGTTTGCCGTCTTTGCATTGAACTGCTTGGTGAACTCAACGATGTTGACACCATGCTGTCCAAGTGCAGGTCCTACCGGGGGAGCGGGTGTCGCTTTGCCGGCCTGGATCTGTAATTTGATGTAACCTTCTACTTTCTTAGCCATGTTTTTCCTCCTTAGCGGTGAACGCAGTGGCTGCTGCTCCCGCAAAATCCCTGCTGAGCGGATGCCCGCGCAGCTGTATCAATCTACCACTTTCGCGGTGGATAAGCAAGAATACTGTCAGTTGGTCCTGCGCACCTCGGCGAACGAAATCTCGACGGGAGTCTCGCGGCCGAACAGCTCGACGCTGATCGTTGCGATCTGCTTGTTGTAATCGATCTTCGTGACCGTTCCCAGTGTATCCTTCCAGACACCTGCCACAACGGCAACGGAATCGCCGACCGCAAAATCCACAGTGACATTCGATGTGCGGATGCCCAGCGGCTTCATCTCGGCTTCAGACAGCGGAACCGGCTTCGATCCCGGTCCGACAAAGCCCGTGACGCCCCTCGTATTGCGCACTACGTACCAGGTTTCATCGTTCATCACCATGCTGACCAGCACATAGCCCGGGAGCATCTTGCGGGGAACTGCCTTTCTGGCACCGTTCCTGATCTCGACGACATCCTGCATCGGAATGCGGACCTCGAAAATCTGGTTCTCCATGTGGCGGTTCTCGACGGTCCTCTCCAGACCCTCCTTAACCTTATTCTCATATCCGGAATAAGTATGAACCACGTACCACTTGGCCTCATCGGAAATGGCGCTCTCATCGAGCTGTCCCTCTCCTTCGCCGGCAGCTTCCTCCCTGGCGATTGCCTCCGCAACCGTGGCAGCCTCCGCAGTGTCCTGCACCGCATCGCCGTCGCCCTGTTTGAGCACGCGCTCGGCCTCGGCCTTCTCGATATCCGCGGCCTTCTTCGTGAAGTCAGGTCTCTTGATCTGCCTGACCCCGGGGAGCACGCCTGCCCTGACCCGTACGGTAGTTTCCTTTTTATCTGCCATTCATATACCTCTTCTTCTGATTGTCCTTACCATATTAAGAAAGGGTAAATGTCGTGAGAACATCAATCAGATTCTGGAAACCGAAGTCCAGCAGTGCGATGATCACACCGACGATAACCGAGATCACAACCACTGCGAGAGTCTCCCTGATGATCGCGTCACGGTCAGGCCAGATGATCTTCCTGAATTCCGCCTGTACACCTTTGAAGAATCTGGCGATTTTAGACTCTTTGGTCTTTGTTCCTTCGCTCATCTTTCCTCCAAAACTTCAGCTGATCGTTCACGACAGCAGATGATCACTTCGTTTCCTTATGTACTGTATGCTTTCTGCAGAATCTGCAGTACTTCCTGACTTCCATACGCTCGGGATGAAGCTTCTTATCCTTCGTGGTATCGTAGTTGCGGCGCTTGCACTCCGTGCATGCCAGTGTAATTCTTGTACGCATAGTTTATTTCCTCCTAAGTTAACTATACTCCGGTACTCGGCAAATCCTGCCTCCCGGCAGACAGATCTTCCTAAAAAAACGCATAAAAAAAAGACCTGTCACAATCTCCTAAGTACAATAGCACCGGGGGAATGGGGTGTCAAGGCCATGTTCATGTTAAAATGCCGGTCCGTGATGCCTCGTGGATTCCCGGGCGAATTTTCTATGAGCAAGGGAACCACGAGGCACACAGGGCCGGCGCAAGTAATTACATCGCGGCGACGGTATCGAGCGCGGCGCGGATGACCTTGTCCATGTCGAAGTAGCGGTACATGCCGAGCCGTCCTCCGAACATGACATGCGGCTCGCCCTGTGCCAGCTCCTGATACCTGCGGTACAGCGCCGCGTTCTTTTCGTCGTTGACGGGATAGTAGGGCTCCATGCCCTGCTGCCACGCAGCCGGGTACTCGCGGGTGATCACGGTTCCGTGAATCGGCTCCCCCGTTTCGCTGTCCTTCCCGAATTCGAAGAACTTGTGCTCGATGATCCTCGTATACGGAACGCTGCGCTCCGTGTAGTTGACGACAGCATTCCCCTGGAAGTTGTCCGTTTCCGGCAGCTCCTGCGTCTCAAAACGCAGGCTTCTGTATTCCAGCGGTCCCAGACGGTAGTCGAAGAATTCATCGATCATTCCGGTGTAGATTACATCCCGGAATGTGTCTTGTCCCAGGCAGAACGCTCCGTCCCTCTTCGTCACGGACTTCCTGTAATCCGTGCGAAGGAGCACGGGAATTCCCTCCAGCATCTTCTCAACAATCTGCGTATATCCACCGACCGGGATGCCCTGGTAGCGGTCGTTGAAGTAGTTGTTGTCATAGACGAAGCGGAACGGCAGGCGGCGGATGATGAAGGCCGGCAGGTCCCTGCAGTCGCGGCCCCACTGCTTCTCCGTATAGCCCTTGATGAGCTTCTCGTAAATATCGCGGCCTGCGAGGGAGAGCGCCTGCTCCTCGAGATTTTTCGGCTCGGTGATATGATAGTCTTTTTTCGCTTCCGCCACCTGACGGTCAATGATTTCCTTCGCCTGTGCAGGGGTGGCGATATTCCACATCCTGCTGAAGGTATTCATATTGAAAGGAAGGTTGTACAGCTCATCGCCGTAGCGCGCGACCGGCGAATTGATATAGTGGTTGAATTCCGTGAACTGATTGACATAATCCCAGACCTTCCTGTCTGAAGTATGGAAAATATGCGCGCCGTACTGATGAACCCAGATGCCGTTCACCCTGCAGGTATAAATATTGCCCGCGGGGTGAGGCCTCCTGTCGATGACCAGCACGCGGCGGCCCTTCTGCTTCAGTTCCCTTGCACAAACCGCACCGAAAAGACCGGCGCCGACAATCAGGGTATCGTAATCCATGCTTGCCTCTTTGTGTCTGCGTCAGCAGGCACGTTTACCGTTTCCGGTCCCGGAGGGAAACCTCCGTGATTTCCCTGCTGATCCGCAGGTACTCCTGCGCATCTGTCTTTCCCAGCTTCTCGAGAAGCCGGGAACAGGTATCCAGGTCCTCCTCATACAGCCTGCGGATATAATCCTGTCCGCTCTGTGTGAGTAATACATTGATTCTGCGCCTGTCCTCGCTGTTGGCTGACCTTGTGATAAAGCCCTTTGTCTCCAGCTGCTTCAGGATATTCGCAATTCTCCCCGAAGTCAATGATAAAGCTTTTGCCAGGCTTCCCGCAATTGCTTTCCCGTCATGCAGATAAAGCCACAGCAGTGCGCCATCCTCGCCCCTGGTCGAATGGGCGTTCCGGCGTTCCTGACCAAATGCTTCCATGCGCAGCAGCAAAAGCTCCTCCGCAATCTCCCTGTAATCCATTTTTTCCCCCCGTATGATTGGATATTTGGGCCTGTAATGCAGTTCAATATCTTTTATTCATTAACTTTACTGATAGTTGTGACTTTTTACAGGCTTTTTACATTGTAATACTATTTCCCCATTTTGTGACTGTCAAGAACCCTCCCTTGCAAAATAGCACGTGCCGGGGATATCATGACGCAGGGATCCGGATGTCCCCGGAATGGGATGCCTGCCGGATCAGGCATCGGGAGGAAGGAACATGTTCATGAAGGCTGAAGAACGCAGGCAGGCGATTCTGAAAATGCTGCAGGATTCGCATTCCGCGGTTTCCGCGACCAGCCTTTCGCACCGGTTCGAAGTCTCCCGTCAGATCATCGTCGGGGATATCGCGCTGCTGCGTGCACAGGGTGCACAGATCGTTGCCACTCCGCGCGGTTATATCATGGGAGGCCCTAAGCAGCGCTGCAGTGATACCGTTGCCTGCATACACAATTCCGACCGGATGGAGGAAGAGCTGCAGATCATGGTGGACAACGGCTGTTATGTGGAAAATGTCATCGTGGAGCATCCGGTCTACGGGCAGCTCATCGGCCAGCTGAATCTGTCCGACCGCTCGGATGTGGCGGAATTCCTGCGCCTTGTGAGCAGGACCAATGCACCCCCGCTCAGTGAGCTGACGGGCGGTATTCATCTGCACCATCTGCGCGCGGACTCCCCGGATGCCTTTGAACGGGTACGGAAGCAGTTAAAGGACAGGGGATTTCTTTTCGGGCAATGACGTATCCGGCTTCATAATTCCTGTCTCAATGTCTTGACAAAGAATTAACAGGTTTTACAATAGAGAGCAATGTGTCATGACACCTGTCTTGACATCATTGCTCTTTCATTATGAAGAAACGAAAGGAAGCACCCGTTATGGAGAATTTCAAAGCATTTCTGAAACGCAAGAATATTGTTATTTCCTGGAAGCGGTACGGAATTGACGCGCTGGGCGCTATGGCGCAGGGCCTGTTCGCGTCCCTGCTCATCGGTACCATCCTGAATACGCTCGGCACGCAGCTGAACGTCCCGGTACTGATTGCGGTAGGCAAATACGCGTCCGCCATGTCCGGCCCCGCGATGGCGATCGCCATCGGCTATGCCCTGCAGGCTCCGCCCCTCGTTCTGTTCACGCTCGCGGCAGTCGGTCAGGCGGCGAATGAGCTCGGCGGTGCCGGAGGCCCTCTCGCGGTCCTGTTCGTTGCCATCCTCGCCGCGGAATTCGGCAAGGCGGTATCGAAGGAGACAAAGGTGGATATCCTGGTGACACCGATCGTCACGATCCTGACGGGCTGCTTCTTCGCCTGGCTCCTGGCTCCCGCGCTCGGGAAGTTCGCTTCCGGCTTCGGCGCCCTGATCATGGCGGCAACGGACCTTCAGCCCTTCCTCATGGGAATCCTCGTCTCCGTGCTCGTCGGCATTGCCCTGACGCTGCCCATCTCGTCCGCCGCGATCTGCGCGGCGCTGGGACTGACCGGTCTTGCGGGCGGTGCTGCCGTTGCGGGCTGCTGTGCCCAGATGGTCGGATTTGCCGTTCTCTCATTTAAGGAAAACAGATGGGGCGGCCTGGTATCCCAGGGAATCGGCACGTCCATGCTGCAGATGCCCAACATCATCCGGAACCCGAAGATCTGGATTGCCCCGATCCTTGCATCTGCCATCACCGGTCCGCTGGCAACCTGTGTATTTCACCTGCGCATGGACGGCGCACCTGTCTCCTCCGGGATGGGTACGTGCGGCCTCGTCGGCCAGATCGGTGTCTACACCGGCTGGATCAGTGATATCGCCGCGGGAACGAAAGCGGCAGTTACCGCCTTCGACTGGCTGGGACTGATCCTGATTTCCTTCGTGCTCCCCGCTGTCCTGACTCCTGCCTTCGGCGCCTTTTTCCGGAAAATCGGCTGGATTAAGGACGGGGACCTGAAGCTGGAATAATCCACGGGTTTCAGACGCCGCGCATCGTGAATTCGAAATGCAGCGGCCTGTCGTTCGGGAGCAGGTCCTCGTCGTGCGTCCTCGCGCCCCAGCTGTCATCACCGCCGACACCCATCTGCTGCAGGGACACGCGTACGATCGTGTAGTGAACCGGCGGCAGCTCGGTATGGTGCATGGCATTTTCAATCTCATCCGGTGTGTAGGGAAGCGCGGAGAAGTTCATGTCCGTGCCTTCCTTCGCCGCAAACAGCAGTCCCCTTCCCCTGCGGTCCGTCACCTTCGCCCAGCGGACACCGGTATGATTGCCGCATTCCTGCGGCACGAGGTAGCGCGTCATGGAGCCGGAGGCGGTTGTCCTGTATATTCCAAGCTTTGCCCCGCGGTCTCTGTCGCAGTAGGTTTCCTCCGGTCCGTTTCCGTAATATTCCACCTGATCATAGTCCGCGTCCAGATGGAACAGCATGCCGAACTCCGGCATCGGAGCAAGCCCCGGAACCGGGGTATAGTCCAGCGCGAAGCCGACGCTTCCGTCCGCACCCAGGCTGTATGTGACAAGACAGGTGCTCTGCGGAACCGTGTTGAGGAATACCTTCATCGTCACATCAACGCGGTCCCTGTGGGCAGCGATCTTCGGATACTCCTGTGTCTTTGCCGCAGGGTCAGGCTCCGCGGGCAGGATATGCTGATAGAGGCTTGCCAGCTTCCACTGTCCGTACCTGGCACCCAGCTGGTTTCCCTTGTCGTTGTCGGTCAGTGCCCGCCAGAAATTCAGTCTCGGCGTTACCGCAATCAGTTCCTTCCCGCCATACCGGTAGGAGGTGAGCCCTCCTCCCGTCAGCTGCCCTCCGTTCAGGAACGAGATCAGGGCGTCAAAATTCCGTCCTGCTGCCCCGACATTGTAGACGCCGCGGATGATATGGAGTTCCCTCGCTGCGGCGCCGGCAGCGGCAGTAAGCTGTCCGCGTTCCACGGATTCCCGCAGCTGTGCGGCAGCCGCTGCCGGGTTTGCGCCCGCTTGCGCCGGTCCGGCCACCGTGCCGCTATGTTTCTCCACACGGAAAATTCCCTGACCGAACGCAATCTCATAGCCGGCATCCGCGTAGGGCGTCTTCTCCTTCAGCCGCACGGATATGACAACGGTGTATTCTCCCTCCTCATCCGGCACCGGCACAGGGAGTCGGATTTCCTCTTCCGAAAGGGGAGCCGTGCCGATGTCCACCGGGACTTCCTGCAGCCGTATTCCGTTCCGTGAGAGCACCTCAAACGAATCGAAAGCGGTAAGCGGGGTAAAGAGGTGAAGATTCTTCACGATGCACCGGTCCTTGTCAACCCGGATCCGGACGTTCTGGTAGTTGAACTTCACCTCCTGCAGCTTCGGATAGTCCTTCCGGTCACCCGCGACAATTCCATTCCCGGAGAACGAATAATCAGTCGGTCTCTCAAGGCAGTCACCGCCGTAGGCCTGATATTCAACGCCGTACCGGTCGCGCTTTCTCAGGGACTGATCCACGAAGTCCCAGATGAAGCCGCCCTGATAGCGCGGCTCTTCCTCTGCCAGGTCGGTATACAGCCCCATCCCGCCGTTGGAGTTGCCCATGGAATGCGAATATTCACAGCAGAGAAATGGCTTTTCCTGATTCGCGGCGAGGAATTCCCGGATCGCCTTCACAGAGGGATACATCTGGCTTTCCATGTCACTGGTCACGTTATATGTTCTGTCGTGGAAGATCCCCTCGTAATGAACCAGGCGGTCCGGATCCAGTCTGTGGAACAGCCGCGACATCTCATAAATCACACTGCCGCCGGACGATTCGTTGCCGCAGGACCAGATCAGGATTGCGGGATGGTTCTTGTCCCTCTGGTAGCAGGAATTAACGCGGTCCAGCAGTACGTCCTGCCACTCCTTCTTATCGCCGGGAATGATGGCGTCCTTCGGTGTGATGCCCGCTTCCGAGAGAGCCCAGGTTCCGTGCGTCTCCATGTTGTTCTCGGCGATCAGATAGAGGCCGAATTCATCACACAGCCGGTACAGCCTGGAATCATCCGGATAGTGACACGTTCGGATGGCATTGATGTTGTTCCGCTTCATGGTAATGAGATCGCGGGTCACCATATCGCGCGTCATGCCGGCGCGTCCCGTGTCGCAGTTGAACTCATGGCGGTTCACACCGTTAAAAACGATGCGCCTGCCGTTGAGACACATCAGCCCGTTCTTCATCTCAAAGCGCCGGAAACCGATCTTCTCATGAATGAATTCGCAGGCCGCACCGGATTTGGCATGCAGCGTCAGGTACAGATCGTACAGGGCCGGATTTTCCGCACTCCACAGCTCCGGAGCGGCCGCCGTCTCACGCACCTCGTTGTGCTGCATGTTATCGATTTCGCCGGACAGAATCACCCTTCCGTTCCGCACCAGCTGATATTCCGTATAGCCGAACCTGTGACGGGACGATTCCCGGGCCGGGGCATCCGCCGCAGGCCCGTCCGGGGAAATTCCTGCTTCGCCCGTCCGGGCCGGCACGTTCTGAGTGCCCTCATGGTCAGAACCGTTGTTAACTGTTCCGGTCATAAGATCCATGCTCAGCTCCAGCACGGCATTCTCATAGCTGTCATCCAGAAGTGTGCGGATCTTCAGATCATACAGATGCACCTCGGGTATCGTATACAGGTAAACGTCCCGGAAAATGCCGCTGAAGCGGTAGAAGTCCTGGTCCTCGAGCCAGCTCGAGGACGTCCACTTGAAAACACGGATAGCCAGCTTGTTGACTTCTCTGGTCAAATATGGTGTGAGATCAAATTCAGACGGAGTGAAGGTATCCTCGCTGTAGCCCACGTAGGTCCCGTTCAGCCAGAGTGCGTAACCGGATTCCACCCCCTGCAGGGACAGGAACACCGGACGGTTCTGCCAGGCTTTTGGAACAGTGAAATATTTTACATAGGAGCCGACCGGATTGAAACGGACCGGCGTCTTTCCCTCTTCCACCTCCTCGCGGCCGTCCCAGGGATATTCGTAGTTGCAGTAGGAGGGTGCATCGTACCCCTCCATCTGCAGATGGGCCGGTACACGGATATCATCCCAGCCGCTGCAGTCATAGGAAGTCTTCTCAAATCCGCGCACGGCGCTCTGCGGATTATTTGCGTATGAGAACTTCCACAGACCGTTCAGGGAACAGCGCAGCGACGTAATTCCCTCGCCATCCGGATCAGCCTCCATCTCCTGGCGGCTCGCGTACGCGATGTGATCCGAGTGCGCCGGCAGGGTATTTTCCTTAAAGCGCTCCGGATCATCAATGATCGAGGGATCGAAGCCGGACACGGAGCGGTTCCTGGTGATGCCTGCCCCGATGGCGCGGTAATCGAGCTCCTTCTCCGGGAAATACTGCTGCAGATAGGCATCCAGTTCCCCATGGAAGCCGTCGATGCACTGCGTGATCAGATCCGTCCCTGTTTCAGCCCGGTAATCAGCTACACGTTTGCGAAAGCGCTGCAGTGTCCGCACGCTGACCGGCTGCACGACGGCAGACGTAGTGTGCAGCGCTGTCTGGTAGCGCACGTCACAGATCAGCGAATTCACGGCATCCTGCTCATGCTGGCCGAAGATTTCCTCCAGGATCATCAGTCCGACTGTCACATTCACCGGACTCGAAGGGCTCGTGGAATCCCGGGAATACAGCCTCGCAAACAGCTTCTCCTCAATCCGCGGGAAAATCCGGTCCGCGAACGCACCTGCCCAGGAGTTCTGAATCATCTCCCTCTCACGGTCTCCCAGCGACAGACTGCGGTCCCCCAGACCAAGCTGCTGATAATTGTTGGATGAAAATGCCATAATGATACCCCTTGATTCCTGCTGTGTTACTGTTCCTCACTCACAGAAGCGGTGCGATAAGGCGCAGCACGCAGCGTACGATCCGCATAAAGGCGTTCTGGTGTGTTGCGTAATGCTCCGTCACCTCCCGGCACTGCGGAAACAGGCTGCGGAAATCATCGCGGATTTCCTGCACCGCACTGCAGTCGTACAATACGCAGCCGTTCTCGAAATGATGATAAAGCGAGCGGTAGTCCAGGTTGATCGTGCCGCAGGTCGCAACGACGTCATCGGACACACACATCTTCGCGTGGCAGAAGCCGGGCGCATACTCGAAGATCCGCACACCCTTGTCCGCGAGATGCCGGTAGTAGGACCGGGTGATCGCATAGGTGATTTTCTTGTCCGGAATGCCCGGCGTGATGATCCGCACATCCACGCCGCGGCGCGCCGCAAGCGTCAGCGCCCTGTTCATTTCATCCGTAATGATGAGATACGGCGTGATGTAATAGGCGTATCTGTGTGCCTGGTTTGCCACATTCAGGTAGACGTTTTCGCCGGTGTGTTCCTCGTCGAGCGGCGAATCCGCATAGGGCTGGACAAAGCCCTTGCCCGGCTTTGCCATCTTTATTTCGGGGAAATAGGGCTCGAAATCCTCGTCATCCGCATCATCCTGGTGAATGGCGTTCCACATCTCGAGAAACAGTACAGTGAAGCTCCGCACACAGGCTCCGGTGAGTCTCACACCCGTATCTTTCCAATGTCCGTAAGGGTGTGTCACTCCGAAATATTCGTTTGCAAGATTGTACCCGCCGGTAAAGGCGATTGTACCGTCGATAACCGTGATCTTCCTGTGATCGCGGTTATTCATGAAGATTGCCAGCACCGGTATGACGCGGTTGAACACACGGCAGCGGATGCCATCCGCCTCCATCTCACGGATGAAGCTGCCGTTCAGGAAACCGATGGAGCCGATATCATCATAAAATACCCTGACGTCCACACCCTCTGCCGCCTTCTGCTTCAGGATGGCGCGGATCCTCGCGAAGGATTCCTTATCCTCGATGGCGTGATATTCCATGAAGATGAAATGCTCCGCCTTTGCAAGGTCCTCCAGCTGTGCTTCCAGTCCCTGCACTGCCTCCGGATAATACGTGACATCCTCCGCCCGGTAGAGCGGAAAGCAGCAGGTGTGAGACAGATACCAGGCAATGCCGGCCGGATCCGGCGACGCAGCCTTCAGTTCCTCCTGCACCTGCGGATTATTGTCCAGGATCGGCATGAGCCCGGCGTCAATCTTCTGAAAGCGGGCACGCATCCTTGCCGTCGCGTCGCGCCTGCCCATGAGAAACCACAGGATCGATCCCAGAAGCGGCGCGACCATAATCAGCACAACCCAGGGCATCTTCATTGAGGCGTCCATGTGCGTGCCATAGATATACATGACCAGGAGCAGCGCCAGGACCTGCACAATCATGCTGATCCAGGTATAGGACTCGTCCAGCCACGCCAGTGCCGCGTAAATCCAGTAAATCTGGCTGACAACTGCCAGCGCCGCGAAAACGAGCCGCACTATCCCGTTTTTGGTATCGGTTTTTCGTTCTGCACGCATGCTATCGACGCCTGCCTTTTGTGCTACACTGAATCAGGGCGGCCGCGGATTACTTCGCGGCTCACGCTTGCTTTATGAAAGATATTTACCTGATTAAGGTGTCAATATTCATCGAGACAATATGACATACGGAGTGATAAGCCATGTATGACAGGAAACAGCGTTCCGCTCTGGTGACCGGCGCCTCCCGCGGAATCGGAAGAGCTATTGCCGCGCTCCTCGCATCCCGGGGAATGAATCTCACACTCACCTGTGCCAGGTCGCAGGACGAGCTGATCTGCTTTGCCCGATCCCTCGAGGAAACCTATGGCGTCAGCGCAACGCCCGTTCCCTGTGATATGTCGGATCCCGATGCCGTCCGGCATCTTTTTGACTCAATCGGTCACCTTGACATACTGGTCAACAATGCCGGAATTTCCGTCACGGGTTTGCTGCAGGATCTCTCCGACGGGGAATGGAACCGGCTCGTCGGGTCCAACCTGAGCTCGGTATTTTACGCCTGCCGCTCCGCCATTCCGCTCTTTCTGGCGAACGACCCGGCTGATTCCTGCGGCGGAGGTACCCCTGCTGCAGATTCCGTCCTGTCCTTCTCCGATCCGGGGCGCCTGTCCGGGATCGGACCGGTGCGCGGCCGCATCCTCAATATCTCCTCGGTCTGGGGAAATGTCGGCGCTTCGTGTGAAGCAGCCTACTCCGCGACCAAGGGCGGCATCAACGCCCTGACCCGCGCGCTCGCGAAGGAGCTTGCACCCTCCGCTGTTCCGGTCAACGCCATAGCCTGCGGCTGCGTGGACACTGCCATGAATGACAACCTCTCCGCAGAGGAAAAGGAAGCCCTCGCACAGGAGATCCCCGCCGGCAGGTTTGCATCCGCCGCAGAGATCGCGCGAAGTGCCTTAAGTCTCCTCTCCGCACCCGCCTACCTCACAGGCCAGATCGTCACCGTCGACGGCGGGTGGATCTGATCACGTCCTTCTGCATCCGTCACTTCATCTGCTTCACAAGCTTAATGATCCGGCTCGTTCCGAGACGGTCTGCTCCGAGGTCCAGGAACTTCTGCGCATCCTCGAGTGTTGAGATTCCGCCTGCTGCCTTCACCTTCACGTTCGGTCCGACATGCTCCCTGAGGAGCTTCACATCATCAAACGTAGCACCGCCGGTTGAGAAGCCGGTCGATGTCTTGATGTAATCCGCGCCGGATTCCGTGACGATTTCGCACATCCGGATCTTCTCCTCCTTTGTCAGAAGGCAGCACTCGATGATGACCTTCAGGATGTGGTCCCCGCACGCTTCCTTCACCTTACGGATTTCCTCCAGCACACGGTCGTACCAGCCGTTTTTCACCCAGCCGACGTTGATCACCATGTCGATCTCCGATGCCCCGTTTGCGATGGCATCCTTTGCCTCAAACACCTTCGCCGCCGTCGTATCATACCCGTTGGGGAATCCGATCACGATGGTGATCGGCACACTGCCCTGCACATATTCCGCCGCTTCCTTACAATACGCCGCGGGGATGCAGGCACTTGCCGTGCCGTACTTCTTCGCGTCATCGAGGATCCCCCGGATCTCGTCCCAGGTAGAATCCACATGCAGCAGTGTATGATCCGCCGCCCTGATGATCTTCTCAAGTTCCATAGCCATATTCAATACCTCTCTCCGTTCTGGATTTCATCTGTTTCAGTATATCAGAAGTGCATGTTTCCGGATACGCCGCCCCTCAATCCGTACCTTCGCCGGACTTTTCTTCCGCGCCGGAGTTCGGGTCCTTAGCGCTGTCATAGGCAGGATCCTGCGTGTATTCCTCATAGTGATCCGCACAGTACCAGCGCCTTGTGTCGGCGTCCTTTACGCTGTAGATACCCGATTTCGTACACCAGGTGTCGCTGCAGACATGGTTCACACGTGCCGAGTCCGTCATATAATAGAATGCGGCATTGCCCTTATTGGCCAGCTCGATCTTCTTCCTCGTGCGGAAGCCCTCCCTTACCGCGTCCGCTGTCTGCGGAACCGTCACGAGCTTCCAGTTGCGTGTCTGAGGGGAGGCGGCCAGCTTCTTATGGGTGTCCGCGTCCACACGCTCCGTGCGCAGCTTTTTGAAATCAGACGAAAGCGCCCCGAGCATCCACGTGCCGTCCTCCCTGCCGCTGTAGTCATAATACCAGGTAAGCTTCCCGTTCCAGTCCTTCTGCGAATAGTCCAGCGGATCGCCGCCGAATGTTCCGTCGAGCTCCCCCAGGGTAAAATCCTCCTGCATCATGAGGCTTGCTGCGGCGCTGCCGGGCGAGAGCACGGAATGAAGCCACAGGTAGCTGGTGCCGACATCGTCTGCGCCGGCCACCTTCAGGTAGGGTGTGGTATAAACATAGTCCGCCGCGTTCCGGACCAGCTCCAGCAGCTGCGGGGCATCCTTCGTCTGGCCCGCCTGTTCCAGCCAGCTTTCCGCAGCCGTGAAATCATAGGTCAGGAGCGCGTTTCTTGCGAGTTCATAGCACGTATTCCGATACTTCGTTTCGGAGTATTCATAATCTCCGAGGTCCAGAAGCTCCGCCGCGGCGGTTTCCGGCTTGCCGGCGCGGATGAGGGCATCGGCCCTTCCGTAGCGCGCAGCCTTTCTGATCTCCTCCGCCCCGGCACTGTCCTCCATGCCATCCAGCAGATCCAGTGCCTCCTGATACCGGGAGCGGTTGACGAGTGACTGTGCCTTTGCAAGCATCGTTTCCGTGATCTGCGCGGCGCTGTCCTTGTAGCTTCCCAGCTCCTCATACAGGGCGATGGCCTGGTCGTAATTCCCCCTCTCGCGCAGGTCATCGGCCTCAAGATAGCGGGCTTCCAGAATTTTCTCTTCGGAATCGCGGAACCCGTGCAGGGAGGAATACAGCGTCACAGCCTCCTCGTAGGAGCCCTCCTTCACAAGCCTGCCCGCCCTGTAATATTTCCAGGAGGGAATCAGGACGAAAACCGTCAGCAGCACCGCCGCAAGGAGCAGAACCAGGGCAGCAGCCCTCCTGCCCCGGCTTTTTCCGGTGGATTTATGCTTTTTTTCCGTTCCCTGATCCCGCTTTGCGGCGTCATCTTCCTTCAGTTGTTTCCTGTTCTCTTCAGGCAATACTTTCCGCAAGCTCATCGACCGCCTTTGACAGTACCGCAATCACCTCCGCACTCTTTTGCGCGTCATTGCTTACCGTATAATAGTAGAACTTGATCTTCGGCTCTGTTCCGGAAGGCCTGACCGCGAACCACGTGCCATCCTCCAGGATAAATTTCAGCACATTGGAAGCGGGAATATCTCCGTTCCCGTGCAGATAATCGATCTTTTCCCGCACGCGGAGCCCGCCGAAGAACTCCGTCTGTCCGTTCCGCAACGTGTCCATGATCCTGCGGATTCGCTCCGATCCCTCGATACCCTTCAGGACAAGGCTCACCTGCTTCTCCGCGAAATAGCCGTATTTCCGGTACAGCTCCTCCAGATAGTCCCGCAGGTGTCTCCCGTTCCGGGCACACCAGGCTGCCATCTCCGTCATGATCATGCCGGCGCTGATGCCGTCCTTGTCCCGCACGGCATCACCGGGAGCGCAGCCGATACTCTCCTCATAGCCGAAGAAATAAGTATAGCCCTTCTCCTGCAGCTCCGGGATCCGTCCGCAGATATTCTTGAACCCGGTCAGCGCCTCGAAAACGGCAATTCCGTAATCTTCGCAGACTGCCCTTCCCATGTCCCCCGTCACGATCGATTTGATCATCACAGGCCTGTGCGGCAGCTTTCCCCGCTCCGCAAGACTCTGCGCACGATAGGCAAGGATCATGGCGCCGGTCTGGTTGCCGTTCAGGGGAACATAGGAGCCGTCCTCCTGCAGAATTTCCACCGCCATCCGGTCGGAATCCGGGTCCGTCGCAATGATGAGCTCGGCCTTCTGCTTCACCGCAAGCTGCTCGGCAAGGCGGAAGGCCTTCGGATCCTCCGGGTTGGGATAGCCCACGGTTGTAAACTCCGGGTCCGGGTCCTTCTGCTCCGGTACGACAGTAAAATTGCCAAAGCCCCGCTCCGCGGCAGCCTTCTGCATCGGGATACTTCCCGCGCCGTTTAAGGGGGTATAGACAACCGGAACCTTTCGATCCAGCTCGCTGTCCTCCCTCAGCCTCATGCCGGCAACGTAATCGAGATAGGCCCGGTCCATATCCGCTCCAAGGAGGGTGATCAGGCCCTTGCCGATGCCTTCCTCCAGAGAGGCTTTTTTGAATTGACCAAACAGGTCAAGTGAAGAGATGCAATGCATCATTCCATCGGAAACCCCGCCGGAAATCTGCGCGCCGTCCTGCCAGTAAACCTTATATCCGTTATACTCCTTCGGATTGTGGCTGGCCGTCATGTTGATGCCCGAGAGCGCCCCGAGCCTGCGGATGGCAAAGGCAAGCTCCGGTGTCGGACGCATCGACGGGAACAGGAAGCTCGGGATGCCGTTGCCGGCAAGAACCTCTGCCGCAAGCTCCGAGAACTCCTTCGAGTGATACCGGCAGTCGTAACCGATTACGACGCCCCTTGTGCTGTCTTCCCCGGAGCGCAGGATATAATCCGCAATACCCTGCGTCGCGCGGCCAACGGTATAGGTATTCATCCGGTTCGTGCCGGCTCCGCAGATACCGCGCAGGCCTGCCGTTCCGAACGCAATCTCCTGATAGAAGCGATCCGTGATCTGGGCGTCATCTCCCCGGATTGCCTCCAGCTCCTGATGCATCGGATCCGAGGCGGGAACCGTCTCCAGCCATTTTTCATAAACTTCCTGTGCGTTCTGCATATTTCCTCCATACGCCTTTCGTCAGCAGCTTTCACCCTGCCAGCTCGGGACGTTTTCCCGTATACAGCTGATAGTAGCGGCCCTTCTTCGCCAGCAGCTCCTCGTGGTTTCCTTCCTCCACAATCCTGCCCTGCTCCAGTACAATGATTTTGTCGCTGTTGCGGATAGTGGACAGGCGGTGGGCAATGACAAACGTCGTCCTTCCCTTCATCAGGGAATCCATGCCCTCCTGGACCTGTTTCTCGGTTCTGGTGTCAATGGAGGACGTCGCCTCGTCCAGGATCAGGACCGGCGGGTCCGCAATCGCCGCCCTTGCAATGGCAAGGAGCTGGCGCTGCCCCTGGGACAGGTTGGCGCCGTTTCCGGTGAGCTCTGTCTCGTATCCCTTCGGAAGACGGCGGATGAAGCCGTCCGCGTTGGCAAGCTTCGCCGCGGCAATGACCTCCTCGTCCGTCGCGTCCAGTTTTCCATAGCGGATGTTGTCGGCAACCGTTCCGGTGAACAGGTTCGTCTCCTGCAGGACAATGCCGAGCGACCTGCGAAGGTCTGCCTTTTTGATCTTGTTGATGTTGATGTTGTCATACCGGATCTTGCCGTCCTGAATGTCATAGAACCGGTTGATCAGATTCGTAATAGTGGTCTTGCCGGCACCCGTACTGCCGACAAGCGCGATCTTCTGACCGGGCTGCGCATGCAGCACAATATCGTGCAGGACCATCTTGTCATCATTGTATCCGAAATCAACATGATTGAAGGTGACATCCCCTTCGAGCGGAACATAGGTTACGGAATGATCCGCCTGGTGCGTGTGCTTCCACGCCCAGTGATTCGTCCTGTGATCCGCCTCGACGATTTCACCCCTTTCATTTTTCTCGGAATTGACGAGGGTGACATACCCTTCATCCGTCTCGGACTGCTCATCCTCCAGCCGGAAAATCCGGTCCGCGCCGGCGAGCGCCATGATGACAGCATTCAGCTGCATGCTGATCTGATTGATCGGCATGGAGAAGTTTTTATTGAAGGTGAGGAAGCTGGCGAGGGCGCCGACCGTGAAGCCGACGTTCGCATTGATGGCAATGAGGCCGCCGGTAATTGCGCACAGCACATAGCTCACGTTTCCCAGCTGGGCATTGATCGGCCCCAGAATATTGGAATAGGCGTTTGCCTTGTATGCGCTCTGATACAGTTCCTCGTTCAGTGCGTCGAACGTCCGGATGGTCTCCGGCTCGTGGTTGAACACCTTGACCACCTTTTCGCCGGTCATGGTTTCCTCGATAAAGCCGTTCAGACGGCCGATGTTTTTCTGCTGGGCGACAAAGTTTTTCCCCGAAACCTTCGTTGCCATAGTCGAAGCAAGCAGCATGACCGCAACCATACCGATGGAAACAAGGGTCAGCGGTATGGACAGCGTCAGCATGGAGATAAAAATCGACACCACAGTGATGGCACTGTTGAGCAGCATGGGCACCGACTGGCTGATCATCTGACGCAGGGTATCGATATCATTTGTATAGACCGACATGATATCGCCATGCGCGTGCTGGTCGAAAAATTTGATCGGCAGTGTCTCCATGTGGCCAAACAGGCTATCACGCAGCTTCAGCATCGTTCCCTGCGTGACATAGGTCATAGTGACCTGCTGCAGGAAGGCCGCGATGATCCCGACAAGGTAGAACAGGGCGACACGGCCCATTGCGTACAGGAGAGGACTGTAGTTCACCGTTTCCCCCGCTCTGGCAGCCTCCTGAAGCGGCGTGATATAGCTGTCAATCAGGGTCCTGGTAAACAGTGTCCCCTGAATATTGGCAAGCACGGAAACCACAATGCAGACCAGCACCAGAATCATCTGAAGGCTGTAGTTCCTGAACACTGTTTTGAAAATTCTTGCAAGAATTCTGCCGGGGTGTGCCACCTTCTCATGCGGCATGCCGCGGCGCGGGCCGCCCGGTCCTTTCTGCTGATTATTTGCAGGCATACGCTAAACCTCCCTTTCAGCTGGCAGAGTCAAAATCGGCGTTGTCGTTGCCAACGCCCGTCTGGGACTCGTAGATTTCCCGATAGATATCGTTGTTCTTCAACAGATTTTCAGGCGTGTCAAAGCCGTTGATCCTGCCGTTTTCCATGACGAGGACGCGGTCGCAGTCCTGTACGGACGATATTCTCTGTGCGATGATAAGGCGCGTTGTATCGGGGATGTCCTCCCGGAATGCCCTGCGGATCTTCGCGTCCGTTGCTGTATCGACGGCACTGGTGGAATCGTCGAGGATCAGGATTTTCGGTTTTTTCAGGAGCGCCCTTGCAATACAAAGCCTCTGCTTCTGGCCGCCGGATACATTGGTTCCGCCCTGCTCGATGTAAGTGCTGTACCCGTCCGGCATGCGGTCGATGAACTCATCGGCACAGGCCATGCGGCAGGCGTGCCGGCACTCCTCCTCGGTCGCATCCGGGTTTCCCCAGCGCAGGTTATCCAGAATCGTCCCGGAAAACAGGACATTCTTCTGCAGGACGACCGAAACGGCATCGCGGAGCCTGACGAGGTCATACTGGCGCACATCCACCCCGGCAACGAGAACCTCTCCCTCCGTGACGTCGTAAAGACGGGAAATCAGATTGACCAGGCTTGACTTTGCGGAACCGGTCGCACCGATGATGCCGACAGATTCACCGGACCGGATCTTCAGACTTATGTCCTGCAGAACCGGCTCCCCGGAATCCTTCCGGTAAGAGAATGAGACATCTCTGAACTCAATGCTGCCGTCTTTCACCTCCATGACAGGATTCTCCGGATTCGTAATATCCGGCTTCTCCTCGATTACCTCCGCAATACGCTTTGCAGCGGCGGACGACATCGTGATCATGATGAACACCATGGAAACCATCATCAGGCTCATCAGGATATTCATGCAGTATGTCAGAAGGCTCATCAGCTCACCGGTTGTCAGCGAGCCGGACACGATCATGTGCGCACCCATCCAGCTGATAATGAGGATGACGGCATAAACCGTTCCCTGCATCAGGGGCGCGTTCGTCGCGACCGTCAGCTCCGCCCGTACGAACATGAGATAGACGTTATAGGCAGCCTTCTGAAACTTATTGATTTCATGGTCCTCCCTCACATACGCCTTGACGACACGGATGGCGGAGACGTTTTCCTGCACGCTGGCGTTCAGCAGGTCGTATTTCTCAAAAACCTGCCGGAAATACTTCGTCGCGCTCCTCATCATGAAGAACAGGCATACCGCGAGGAACAGGACGGCAATCAGGTATACGTTTGCAATCCTCGCGTTCAGATAATAGCTCATGATCATGGCAATGATCATGGACATAGGCGCCCGGACCGCCATGCGCAGGATCATCATGTAAGCCATCTGCATGTTCGTTACATCCGTTGTGAGCCTCGTTACCAGACTCGAGGGTGAGAACTTATCAATATTGGAAAAAGAGAAGTTCTGGATGTTGTCATGCATTGCCTTGCGCAGATTCTTCGCGAACCCGGCGCTGGCCTTGGCCCCGCAGAAGCCTCCCGCAACTCCGAAGCCGAATCCGCACAAAGCCACGATGATCATGGCAATGCCGATCCGGACAATATAATGAATGTCACCGCCGTAAATTCCCACGTCGACAATGCGGCCCATCAGGACAGGAATGATCATCTCGCACAAAACCTCCCCGATCATCCAGACCGGCGTGAGGATGGATGCGAGCTTATATTCCTTCACCTGCTTCAGTAAGGTCTTCAGCATAGTTCCCTCCTGTATCATTACTCAAACTATCCTGCATTTTAGCAGAAAGTCGGATGACAGAATATAAAGAAAACATTAAAATGCATTTTTAAAAGAGCAGGACAAAGCCCAAAGCCTGTCCTGCTCTTTATTGTGCCGCCAGCGGGGATCGAACCCGCACTTCTTTTGGGGAAACGGGATTTTAAGTCCCGCGCGTCTACCAGTTCCGCCATGGCGGCTTGTAATGGAAAGCGATGCATCGGCATCGCTTTCGGTTCCGCAAGGAGAATTCCGCGAAGGCGGATTCTCCGATGCGCCGAGCACTCGCCAAAGGCGAGGGCTCGTTGTCAGGAAAATGATGCATCAGCATCATTTTCGACTCATGGACCCTCGGGGACTCGAACCCCGGACCGATCGGTTATGAGCCGACTGCTCTAACCGACTGAGCTAAAGGTCCTCATATTCCGGTGCAGCATCTGCTGCGAGTGACTCCGACGGGAATTGAACCCATGTTACCGCCGTGAAAGGGCGATGTCTTAACCTCTTGACCACGGAGCCATATATTTTTCTTACAGAGCCCTTTCACGGCCGCCGTGAACGATGTCTTAACCTCCTGTCCACGGAGCCGGACTCTTTCTTATAGATAGTACGAAAACGTGCTTGCAGCATTCGTTGCAAGCACGGATCAGCGCCCCAAGCAGGGCTCGAACCTGCAACACCGCGGTTAACAGCCGCGTGCTCTACCATTGAGCTATCAGGGCTTTCGAAGACATTCTTCCTTAACAGCA
>ONEK01000010.1 GCA_900316855.1 uncultured Lachnospiraceae bacterium
AAAAGGCATTGTACAATGTGCGGTGTCTATCAACGCAGGCAGCTGAACGGCCACGAATTAAGTGCCGGATGGAGCCACGTTTAATTTGCCGAACAATACTTTGGCAGCAGCGTAAAGCGCCCCTGTGTACATCCTCTCATATTTATCAAGGGTGTAACCAGCCGCCAGTCTGTCCTGTTTTGGCATCTTGCGATACAGATTAAAGTATACATCTGTGCGCCTGGTTGTATCCCCATTCCCAACGCCATTTTCACGCAGGAATTCTTTTTTGGTGAGTTCAAACATTTCTTCTTTGCTGCTGTCAGGGATAGATATTACCCGTCTTCTGTTTTTTTCATTTTCTTTAGTTACAAGAAGACCGGATAATCCGGAAT
Organism: uncultured Lachnospiraceae bacterium; assembly: GCA_900316855.1. Lineage (GTDB taxonomy): Bacteria > Bacillota > Clostridia > Lachnospirales > Lachnospiraceae > CAG-791. Next base: position 375 of record ONEK01000010.1, read on the forward strand.
TCGGATCGATATAATCTCCATCGCTGTCGTACTGGCTCATCAGGTTTTTGATTCCCTGAATATTACCATACATCATTCCATTTCCCTGATTCATCATCTGTTTTACAGCAGCTTTATATTGCATGCTGTTCGTATTGATACCGGCAGCTTTTAACTTCGACTGAACAGTACTGCTGTTAAGGTCAGAAAGTTTGAAACTTCCTATCGGACTGACAACAGGTGTCTTGAATGATTTCTGAAACAAAAAAGCATAATCCGTAATTCTTGACATAAGATCACCTCTTTCCGTTTGAAATTTCCTCTTTAAATAATATATCGACCATCTTTTAATATAATTAACCGGGTTGTTTTCATTTCAGAATACGACATGATTGCTTTAACAGGAACGCTTACCAGTTATCCATATCCTCCTGTGTCGCCACCTCGCAGTAGTCGCCGTTCTCATCGTTATCAGCTTCTGAGAGCACATCAAATACCATGCCTTCCTCGATCATGGAAAGCTCCGAAACCTATGGTGGAACGGTTTAATACCCATATTGATTTCGCATACAGAACATTTGTCTGGGACAGTGAAGCCAACAATAAGGCCCATGTACACTGTGTCATTATCGGGTTCTCAGACGGTGCGAATACTAATACTAACAAAGTGATATACGATGGTGCAGGATATTCTCCGGCAAAGAATATTAACACGTACTTATTGGACGGACCGAACGTTTTCATTACGAGCCGGAATAAACCATTATGTGATGTTCCGGAAATGATCTATGGCAACAAGCCAACTGATGGCGGTGCATTTTTTCTGACGGAAGAAGAGTTCGATGACGTCAAACGAAATAGCCCCGAAGATGCACAATATATCCATCAGGTCTTGGGCGCCACCGAATTCATCAATGGAAGAAAGAGATACTGCTTGTGGCTTGATGGTGTAAGTCCTGCAGTCATCAAATCCAGTCAGTTTATTATGAACAGGATTCAGGCGGTCAAAGCGTTCCGTGAAGCTAGTCCCAAGGCAGCAACGCAGAAAAGTGCTGCGACTCCGTCCTTATTTCAGGAAATAAGGCAGCCGAAAGGAGAGTACATTATCGTTCCACGGCATTCATCTCAGACACGTCGATACATTCCGATAGGATTTGTAAGCCCCGACGTTATTGTAAATGATGCCGTGCAGATCATACCGAACGCAAATATCTACGACTTTGGGATACTGACATCTAATGTTCATATGGCATGGATGAGGGCAATATGCGGCAGAATCAAGAGCGACTACAGGTATTCGAAAGATGTTGTATATAACAATTTCCCATGGCCCAGCCCAACGTCGGAGCAGAAATCGAAGATCGAGCAGACAGCGCAGAGTATTCTTGACGCCCGCGCACTTTACCCTGATTCGTCGCTTGCCGATCTGTACGATCCGCTTACCATGCCGGTTGAGCTACAGAAGGCGCATACCGCCAATGACCGGGCTGTTATGGAAGCATATGGGTTCTCGACAAAAATGTCAGAAATGGATTGTGTTGCTGCGTTGATGAAACTGTACCAGCGAAAATTACAGGATTGAATAATTGGGGGGACTCGCGCTGACGATTCAGGATGTAGAAAAGCATGTTTCCTTGAAGAGGCTGTTCAGAAAAACCTGTAGTGCCAAATTACCTGAACAGATCCAACCTATTCGGAAGCGGCTTCGGACCTGCAAGTGTTCAGGAAATCCTGAACGCGTATGAAATCAAGTCATTAAATGAACATACGGAGATGATACCTATACTATTGTCTTTACAGCCGCAAATTGCCTCTGTCAAGGAAATCCTAAGAAGATACTATTATGGCAGTAATTCTGCATTACAATCATGAGGGACACTATTCAGATCTGCGGCGCTGGTTCGACGATGAAATAGGATGTAAGATAGGTTCAGGATCAGCACATAGAATTCTGCGCATTGATACGGAGAAGTTCTTCTCAGCACATTGATCAAACCGGAGCATCGAAGGAAATGGGGTGAGACGCAGGCAGTGAATGCGCTAGCGCAACCCTGTTTGTTTTTAATAAGATCAGGGAGGAAGACGAGGTGAAGGGTCCGGATGGATATATACAGTAACAAAAAACCGGAAACCCTTGATTTTACTGGTTTCCGGCCCATCGGAGTGGCGAGACTTGAACTCGCGGCCTCCACGTCCCTAACGTGGCGCGCTAGCCAACTGCGCTACACCCCGGTTTATAAGGCGTTCGTTTCCGCGAACGCAAAGGTGATTGTACGATAACGGGACGGAAAAAGCAACTGTTTTTTTCGTTCCGCTATCGTACAATCCGCCGCAGGATTGTGAACATTCTGTGATACCTTTCTGAAAGGTCTGTTAAAACCGGCCACCGTGGTCAATCCGCATGCTATGATGCAGGAGTATCCGGAGGGCGGCTTCAGGACCGGCGGCAGAAGAGTATTCCGCCGCGGAAACAGCTCCCCTCCCGAATGTTTTTCCTTACAGGAGGTTTCGATATGTGGACACGCAGGGAATTAAAGGAGCGTGCGAAATTCAATATGCACCATACCTACTGGCGCAATTTTCTCGCCGCGCTGATTCTGACACTGACGGTTGCGATGACAGGAGGACTGTCGCAGGCTTTTCCGCACATGCCGCTGCCCGGCGGCAGGGATGCGCACTTTGAATTCTATCAGAACGGACAGGGCCATGACTTCTCGTTCGAGGGAACAGACCCCGGCCGTGCGATGAAGGAGTTCACGGAGGGCATGGACGGAGTCCTTCGCGGGATTTCTCCTGTGTTCCCGTTTGTTGCGGGGGTTCTCGTCGCGGTTCTCGCTGCACTGGGTATTGTGAAGGTGCTCCTTGCTATATTCCTGTTCAAGCCGCTGGAGGTCGGCGCGCAGCGCTTCTTCGTTGTGAACAGCGCACAGCCGGGGCAGACAGAGCCCGCGGAGATTGCCTATCCTTTCGGCCACGGCTACCTCAATGTCGTGCTGACCATGTTCCTGAAGGAGCTGTATATCTTCCTGTGGTCGCTCCTGCTAATCATTCCGGGTGTCGTCAAGAGCTATTCCTACCGGCTCGTCCCCTATATCCTCGCCGAGGAGCCCGGCATGGACCGGAGAGAAGCATTCCGCCTGTCCCGCAGCATGATGGACGGACACAAGTGGGAAGCCTTCATCCTGGATCTGTCGTTTATCCTGTGGGAGCTGCTGGACGTATTCACGCTCGGATTGCTCGACCTGTTCTATGTAAATCCCTACCGCGCGGCGACCAATGCGGAATTTTACATAACGCTCCGCGACCATTATCTGGGAAATACAGCAGCCTGACGATTTTTCTTTCCCGGCCGTTCTGCTAAAATACTCGTGTCAGTTAATGCTGCGCTGCAGCAGTTGAATCTGGTATGAGGAGGAAATGGTGATGGATAAGAAGAAGTTCGGTATCAGGGAAGTGGTTGCGATCGGTATCGGAACGGCACTGTTTGTCGTACTGACAGAGGTACAGATCCCGATCGGTATTCCCAATACAGCCCTGCAGCCCCGGATGGCAGTCCTGGCGTTCCTGTCGGCGGTTTTCGGACCGATTGTCGGCGCGGTGATCGGCCTGCTGGGCCATGCGCTCGGTGATGCGCTGTTTTACGGTTCGGTATGGTGGAGCTGGGTATTTCCGGAGGCAGTTGTCGGTGCGGCGATCGGCGCGATCGCAGGCAGGCTGAAGGTCCGCGAGGGAGGCTTCGGCAAGTCCCAGATCATTCTGTTCAACTGCGTTCAGATTGTAGCGAACGCGGCGGCCTGGATCGTCGTTGCCCCGATCCTGGATATTCTGGTTTACGCTGAGCCTGCCAACAAGGTATTTATCCAGGGTGCGTTTGCATGGCTCGGTGACGTGCTTATCATCGGTATTCTGGGCACGATACTCCTGGCGGCATATTCGAAGATTGCCGGTAAGAGCAGCAGCCTGAAGAAGGAAGACTGATCCGTCATTTGAATCTGATCATTATTATGGAGATCCCGCAGAGTCCGGCAGGGCTGACGTGCCCCGGACCCTGCGGGATCTTTGTCTGTGGTAGAATGTGCCTGCGGCAGCGTGAACTCTGCAGGCAGGAGACATAACAGATGCGGGAAGCACCGATTATTGATTTTGACCACTTTACGTTCAAATACCGGCAGCAGCAGGAGCCGTCGCTTGCGGACATCTGCCTGAAGGTATACCCGGGGGAGAAAATCCTTATCACCGGCCCGTCCGGCTGCGGAAAGTCGACGCTGGCTCACTGCATGAACGGTCTGATTCCGGGCGCTTTCCCGGGCGAGATCTCCGGGAAACTCATCGTCGACGGAGTATCCCCGTCGGAGGAGGGCGTCTTCGGGATGTCGAAGAGAGTGGGAACGGTCCTGCAGGATACGGACGGACAGTTCATAGGACTGACCGTGGCGGAGGACCTCGCATTCGCGCTGGAGAACGATGCTGTCCCGCAGGAGGAGATGCTGCGCCGCGTGGACGACATCGCGGGCGTCGTCAGCATGAGGGACTTCCTGCACCACGCGCCGACCGAGCTTTCGGGAGGGCAGAAGCAGAGAGTCTCCATGGGCGGTGTGCTGGTCGACAATGTGAAGATCCTGCTGTTCGACGAGCCGCTCGCCAATCTGGATCCCGCAACCGGCAAGCACACGATTGAGCTGATCGACGAGTTGTGCAGAACGAGGAACGTCACGGTTGTCATCATCGAGCACCGGCTCGAGGATGTCCTGTGGAGGGATGTGGATCGTATTGTTGTCATGGATGACGGCAGGATCACGGCGGATGAGTCGCCGGATGTGCTGCTGTGTTCCGACATTCTGGAGAGGACAGGCGTCCGGGAACCGCTATATATCACGGCACTCAAGGAAGCAGGCGCTGTCCTGAAGCCGGAGGACCATCCGCAGCACATGGAAACCATGAACGTGGAGCCTTACCGGGAACAGGTGCAGTCCTGGTACCGGTCTGCGGCCTTTCCCGCAAAGGAAAACCACAACCCGGAGGTTCTGTCTGTCGAGGATCTCTCGTTTTGCTATAATCCGGGAGAGCCGGTTCTGGAAGGGATCCGCTTCCGCGTCCGCAGGGGTGAAATGATCTCCATCGTCGGCAAAAACGGCGCCGGCAAATCCACACTGTCCAGTCTGATCTGCGGCTTTTATCAGCCGTCCGGCGGCAGGATCCTGCTGGACGGACAGGATATCTCACCCCTGTCCATCAAAGAACGCGGGGAGAAGATCGGTCTCGTCATGCAGTCGCCGAACCAGATGATCTCCAAGCCGATGATCAGCGAGGAGGTCGGCCTGGGACTTGCGGTGCGGGGGACCGACCCGGAAGAGATCACGCGCCGGGTGAATGAGACGCTGAAAATCTGCGGGCTGTATCCCATGCGGAACTGGCCTGTGTCCGCCCTGTCGTTCGGCCAGAAGAAGCGCGTCTCCATTGCCTCCATTCTCGTGATGGAGCCGGAGCTCCTCATCCTGGATGAGCCGACGGCCGGCCAGGATTTCCGTCACTACACGGAGATCATGGAATTCCTGAAGAAGCTGAATGAGGAGATGGGCCTGACCATCCTGATGATCACCCACGACATGCATCTGATGCTGGAATACACGGACCGTGCCATTGTCCTGGCGGACGGGCATCTCATCGCGGACGACCTGCCCTCGAAGATCCTGACGAACGAGGAAATTTCGGACAAAGCCTATCTGAAAAAGACATCGCTGTATGATCTGTCCCTGCGCTGCGGGATTGACGATCCATCCGGCTTTGCCGAGCGGTTCATCCTGCAGGAGCGCGCGCACCGGCACAGCCCGGAAACAGGAACGCAGCACATCGGCGGCAAGGCGTCTGCCGGAGACCCGGAGAGCGCCGCGGCACCCGGAAAGGAGGCCTGAAACGATGGCACGTTCAAGACTCTTGTCCTACACCGAAAAAAATACGCCGATCCACCGGCTCTCCGGCATTACGAAGCTGGTCTTCTTCCTGCTGTGGTGCATTACATCCGCGATGACCTATGACACGAGGGTCCTGCTTGTCATGATTGCGGTTTCCTTCATCCTGTTCGCGGTATCGAAGACGAAATGGCGGCAGGTGGGAGGCGTTTTCAAATTCATCCTTCTCATGATGATCATCAACGTGATCGCCATTTTCCTGCTGTCCCCTTATCAGGGATGCGATATCTACGGGTCGCGGACGGTGATCGCGCACCTTTTCGCGGGCCATGACCTGACGAGAGAGGAGCTGTTCTACCTGTTCAATGTCGTGATCAAGTATTTCACGGTGACGCCGGCTATCTTCATCTTCATGGTGACGACAAACCCGTCCGAATTTGCCGCGTCGCTGAACATGGCCGGCATCCCGTACACAATCGCCTACTCGGTCTCGATCGCATTGCGCTACATCCCGGACGTACAGGATGACTACCGGCGCATCCATAACGCGCAGGAAGCACGCGGCATTGAAATGAGCGGCAAGGCGAAGCTCATGGACCGGATCCGGCACACGTCCGCTATTATTTTCCCACTGCTGTTTTCGACAATGGAGCGGATTGACGTTGTGTCGAACGCGATGGAGCTGCGCGGCTTCGGCAAGAAGAAAAAGCGCACGTGGTACGCACATAAGAAGCTGACAGGATCTGATTATGCCGCACTTATCTTTACGGTTGTTTTCTGTGCGGCCGCCCTGTTCTTCACATTTTATGACGGCAGCAGGTTTTACAACCCGTTTGCGGGCTGAGCCTGATACGCCGTGCTTTCGGATGAGGAAGACCGATGAGGGACTGCGCCTGCAGGCAGGATAAGCTATGCTGAGTGATTTTGAGAAACGGATGTGGTGGAGTACCGGGGACGGCGCAAGCGAGGCCGTCATCAGTGCCCAGAAGAAGGCGGTGTTCAACGCGGATGATTTCAAATTCGCCCTGAACATTTCGCTGGATGCTTCCAATATAGAACGAAACGCCGTCAACGCGGGGAACATCCGGGAATACTACGGAAAGGAAATCGCCCCATGCTTTGCCGGACTCTCCGAACGGGAAAGGCAAATCTGCACGCTGGACTGGATCGTTGTCCTGTACCGCGCCCTGCATGAGATTGCGGGGATCAGAAAGGCGCCAAAGGATGACAAAACCCTGGAGTTCGTGCACGCACTGCAGCTGTGGAAGAGCTGGCAGGAAGCGCGGGAGGCTTACCAGAGCTGTACGAAACCGGGATCGTCAGAGAAGGCAGCTCCGGCAGAAATCAAAAACGCTTCCGGGCTGGAAGAGGAAGCGAAGGACTGTGCCGCCGGCTTGGGGGATCACTTCGATGCCTGGCTCGATGAGATCGAAGCGTCCCTCATCCTGCCGACACATAAAGCCTGGGTCCATGCCCTGCATGCGGGGCAGGTGCGCCGCAGCGTGAAGCGGGGTATCCGGATCGCGGCCGCTGCGGCTGTGGTTCTGGGCATTATCTCGTATCTGGCAGGAATCGGGCCCGCAGCCGTGCTGCTGCACCATGAGCGTCCGCGCCTGGTTCCGGAGGGAGTGTTCGTGAGCGCGGGGACGTACCCTCCCGTGGAGATCCGGGATTATAATGCCAGCACGACGCTGGAATCCGAAACGGATGCGTACAGTGACCGGCACCTCATGGACGGGGATCCAAAGACTCCCTGGGCAGAGGGCGAGGAAGATGCCGGAATCGGGCGGAAGCTCTATTTCAACCTCGCGGACGAGGGGCCGGTGCATTACATTGTCGTCTGGAACGGCAACCAGTCGGATGGCACAGTGTTCAAGCAGTTCAACCGCGTGAAGGATATTTCGCTCATGATCAACAGCAAACGCAGCGCCTGGCACCTGAAGCTGCTGGACACGGACCGCCCGCAGTACATCCGGGTGGAAAACCGTGACGTCGATAAATTCTGGATCCAGATTGATTCCGTCTATCAGGGGGCTGGCCCCGATAATGCCACCGCGGTTTCGGAGGTGCAGATTTATTAAACCGGCGCTGTTTCCGGACAGAAGCCGGATTTCAGGGACAGGACGGGATCCGTATACAGATGAAGAACCATAATTACACATTGGAATATGAACGCAGGCAGGCATTGAAAAAGAAAATCCTGCGGGGGATCCTGGCGGGGATTGCTGCCCTCGCAGGCATTCTCGTCATTGCCTTCCTGCTGTACGTCGGGGACTATTATCATGCGGACGAGGACGCAGCCACCTACCTGTACGGGTCGGACCGCGTGAAGGTATCAGAGTTTTCCGACGGGTATTTTTTCGACGGGAGCGGGGATGATACTGCCCTGGTCTTCTATCCCGGGGCGAAGGTGGAATATACGGCGTACGCGCCGCTGATGTTTGATCTCGCACAGGGCGGCGTTGACTGCTTTCTCATCAAAATGCCCTGGAACCTCGCAATCTTCGGCGTGGATAAGGCGGGTGATGTCATGGCGAAATACGGCTACACGAGCTGGTACGTCGGAGGCCATTCGCTGGGCGGGGCCATGGCTGCAAAATATGTGAACGGAAAGATCACGGACAGCAACACGGCCAATGACCCCGCAGGTCTCATCCTGCTGGCGTCGTTTTCGACGGTGGATCTGAGGGCGAAGCCGGATCTGCAGGTACTGACAATCTACGGCAGCAATGACGGCGTCCTGGACCGGGAGAAGCTGAACGCACAGACACAGCTGCTGCCGGACAGCGCGAGGACGGTCGTCATTCAGGGAGGCAACCATGCCCAGTTCGGGGACTACGGCAGGCAGAACAAGGACGGTGATGCCTCCATCACGAAGGAGCAGCAGTGGGAGGAGACAACCGCCGAGGTGCTGGAGTTCCTCGCAAGATAAAGCAGGACAGACAGACCGGAATCAGGAAGAAGCTATGAAGGATGACAGGACATATCAGTTTTTCGCAACGGTTTCGCGCATGAAATATATCGAGCGCTGGTCGCTGATGCGCAACGCAAGGCCGGAGACGCTCTCGGAGCATTCCCTGGACGTTGCCATGATCGCACACGCCCTGTGCGTGATCGCCAATGTGCGCTACGGCCATCACATCGACTGCGGCAGGGCCTGCCTCATCGGCCTTTATCACGATGCCTCGGAGATCATCACCGGGGATATGCCGACGCCGGTCAAATATTACAATGACGACATCCGGACCGCCTATAAGAAGATCGAACAGATCGCGGAGGACCGGCTGCTGGACAAGCTCCCGGAGGACCTGAAGCCTTCGTTTGAGGAAATCTTTCACCCGGAAACGGATCCGGAGGAGCCCTACCTGAGGCGGCTCGTCAAGGCGGCGGACAAGATGTCCGCACTGATCAAATGTATCGAGGAGAGGGGCTCCGGCAATATGGAGTTTCACAGCGCGGAGGAATCCACGCGGAAAACGCTGGAGACCATGGCGGAGGAGCTGCCGGAGGTGCGGGATTTCATGACCGAATTCCTGCCGCCCTATGGCGAGACTCTCGATGAGCTGCAGGAGCGCTGCTGAGGAAAAAGTGATTGACAAGCCCGGATTTGCGCGCTAACATCAATACAACAATTTGATAACACTTTAAACCGTTGAAGCGGAGAGTGTACAGGAAAAAGATCTTCCAGAGAGCCGGGGAGGATGGAAACCCGGCAGAACACCTTTCTGTAAATGGACCGCTGAGGGCATATGCAAAATCCCCCGGCCTGCAGCCGGCGGGAGAGGTAGTGTATGACGCAGGGCTGGCGTTACCAGCCGGGAATGTGCTGGCATTCCGCTGAGCGCACGTAAGGATCTTACGTGAAACAGGGTGGCACCACGATTTGTATGAATCGCCCCTGACAGAGCAGAAACTGTTCTGTCAGGGGCTTTTTGATGTACAGCGATCGGGATACAGGAGCCGGAACGCTTTATCCGGATTCCGATCGATATTATTTGGAGGAAGCAAATGCAGATACGTCCGACATTGGAAGAGGTCCTGAGGGCAGCAGGGGAGGGCCGGTACCGCAGGTATCCCGTCAGCTGCGAGATTCTGTCCGATACGGTGACGCCGATCGGTGTGCTGCGGAGGCTGAAGAATGTCTCGAGCCATGTCTATCTCCTCGAATCCGCCGAGGCCCAGGAGAAGTGGGGCAGGTACACGTTTCTCGGGTATGATCCTGTCCTTCAGATCAGCTGCCTGGACGGGAAGATGCAGATCGGCTCTCTCTCGTTCGAAACGAACGACCCCGGAAAGTACATCCGCGAGGTGCTGAACGATTACAGGGCGCCGCGCCTGTCCTGCCTGCCGCCCTTCGCCGGCGGCCTCGTCGGTTACTTTTCCTATGATTACCTGAAATACTCCGAGCCTTCGCTGCGCCTTAATGCGGAAGATACGGAGCATTTCAATGACGTCGACCTGATGCTGTTCGACAAGGTCATCTGCTTCGACAACCTGAAGCAGAAGATCATCCTCATCGTCAACATGGACCTGAAGGAGGGAGAGAGCGGTTACCACAATGCCGTGCGCAGTCTCGGGGATCTGAAGGATCTCGTCCTGAACGGCGCACAGGTCCGGGAGCCGGTCGGGGTATTGAAGTCGGACATGCGTCCCATGTTTGACCGGGAGCAGTACGTTGCAATGGTGGAAAAGGCGAAGCACTATATCCATGAGGGCGATATTTTCCAGATCGTGCTGTCGAACCGGCTGAGCGCCGATTATGAGGGAAGCCTTCTGAACTGCTACCGGATCCTGCGGACCATGAATCCCTCGCCCTATATGTTCTACCTGTCCGGGACGGACGTGGAGGTTGCAGGGGCTTCCCCCGAGACACTGGTGAAATGCGAGGACGGTGTGCTTCATACGTTCCCGCTTGCGGGGACAAGGCCCCGCGGCAAAACGGAGGAGGAAGACCGGATGCTGGAGAAGGGGCTCCTTGCGGATGCCAAGGAGCTTGCGGAGCATAACATGCTGGTCGACCTCGGACGCAACGATATCGGCAAAATCAGCCGGCTGGGATCTGTCCGGGTGGAGAAATATCACCAGATCCTGCGGTTCTCCCATGTCATGCACATCGGCTCCACGGTGCGCGGCGAGCTGCGGGAGGATCTGGATTCGCTGAACGCGATCGATTCCATCCTGCCTGCCGGTACGCTCTCCGGCGCCCCGAAAATCCGTGCCTGCCAGCTGATCAACGATCTGGAGAACAACAAGCGCGGCATCTACGGCGGGGCGATCGGGTATCTTGACTTTACGGGAAATCTGGACACGTGCATTGCCATCCGGATCGCGTACAAGAAAAACGGAAAGGTTTTCGTCCGTTCGGGAGCGGGAATCGTTGCGGATTCCGTCCCTGAAAAGGAATACCAGGAATGCATCAACAAGGCGGCGGCAGTTGTCACGGCGCTGCAGCAGGCCAATGAGCTGAAGGACTGAGGAGGGAGGCCGGACATGATACTGCTCATCGATAATTATGACAGCTTCTCCTACAACCTGTATCAGCTGGTCGGAGAGGCAATGCTGGAAGCGGGGCAGATGCACCGGGAAAATCCGGAGGACGGTGATCTGCAGGTCATCCGGAACGATGCGCTTACGATTGCGCAGATCGCGGACAGAAGGCCTGCGGGAATCATTCTGTCCCCAGGCCCCGGAAAACCCTCCGAAAGCGGTGTATGCGAGGAAGTGGTGCAGACGCTTGGCCGGGGAAGGCTCACACGGCAGGAGGCGGGTGACACAGCGAAAGCGATCCCGATCCTGGGGGTGTGCCTGGGACATCAGGCGATCTGTGAATCGTTCGGTGCGACCGTCAGCTACGCGAAGGAGCTGATGCACGGCAAGCAGTCGCAGACGAAGCTGGATGCGGACTGCCCCCTGTTTGCGGGACTGCCGGAAACGATCGGGGCAGCGCGGTACCATTCGCTGGCGGTGAAGAAGCAGACACTGCCTCCGGAGCTGAAGGTCACCGCAGCGGCGGATGACAAAGAGGTGATGGCGGTCATGCACACGAAGTTTCCGATCTTCGGTCTGCAGTTCCACCCGGAGTCCATCATGACGCCGCAGGGGAGCGGCATCCTGAAGAACTTCCTGAAGCTTACGAAGGGATAGGATGTAATATTTCGAGTGATGGGTGCCCGCAGAACGGGCACAGGGAGGAAGATTCAGAAAGTGACGCCGATGCGTCACTTTCATGAATACGAACCCGGCGAAGGGAGCCGGGTTCGGGGATCATACACGGGAAAACGCCTGCGCGTGTTTCCCGTGATGGGTGCCCGCAGAACGGGCACAGGGAGGAAGAAATGATTAAAGAGGCGATTATCAAGATTGTGAACAAGGAAGATCTCACGTATGAGGAAGCCAACACGACCATGCTGGAGATCATGCGGGGTGAGACGACGCCGACACAGAACGCCGCCTTTCTCGCCGCGCTGTCGACGAAGTCGACGAAGGCGGAGACGATCGAGGAGATCGCGGGCTGCGCGAGTGCGATGCGCTCGCTCGCGACGCCGGTGAAGCACCCCGGAATGGAGGTGCTGGAGATTGTCGGGACGGGCGGTGACAACGCACATTCGTTCAATATCTCCACGACTGCCGCCATGGTGATTGCGGCGGGCGGGGTGAAGGTTGCCAAGCACGGAAACCGTGCAGCCAGCTCGCTCTCGGGCACCGCGGACTGCCAGGAGGCCCTCGGCATCAATATCCAGATGGACCCTGACAAGGCGCTCCGCATGCTGCAGTCCGTGGGATACTGCTTCCTGTTCGCGCAGAAGTATCACGCCGCGATGAAATACGTCGGACCTATCCGGAAGGAGCTGGGCTTCCGCACGGTCTTCAATATCCTGGGACCCCTTACGAACCCCGCAAGTCCCGAATATTTCGTCCTCGGCGTTTATGACGAGTATCTCGTGGAGCCGATCGCCAAGGTGCTGTGCAGCCTCGGTGTGAAGCGCGGCATCGTGGTGTACGGCCAGGACAGAATGGACGAGATCTCAGCCTCTGCCCCCACAACGATCTGCGAGCTGCGTGACGGCTACTACCGGACGTCCGTCATCCGCCCGGAGGATTTCGGCATGACCAGGGGCAGCAAGGACGAGGTTGTCGGCGGCACACCGGAGGAGAACGCACTGATCACACGGGACATCCTCTCCGGCAAAACGCAGGGGACGAGGAAGAATATCGTTGCTCTGAACGCGGGAGCGGCCCTGTTCACCGCGGGGAAGGCGGATACTCTTGCGGACGGTGTAAAGCTCGCGGTGAAGCTCATCGATGACGGCAGTGCCCTGAAAAAGCTCGACGAAGTCATCCGGGCTTCCAATGAGAGATAACGGGAGCCATACGGATGCGGAACATACTGGATCAGCTGGCAGACGCTGCCAGAAAGAGGGTTGAGAGACAGAAGGAATCCATTCCCTTCGGGGAGATGAAGGAAAGGGCGCTCCGGGAGCCTGTGACACAGGAGTTTGCCTTTGAAAGGGCAATCGGTGCGGGAGGAATCCGCTTCATCTGCGAATGTAAAAAGGCTTCGCCCTCGAAGGGGCTGATTGCGCCGGAGTTTCCCTACCTGGATATTGCCGTGGCATATGAGAAATCCGGTGCCGCCGCAGTCTCGGTGCTGACGGAGCCGGAATGGTTTCTGGGCTCGGACCGGTACCTGCAGGAAATCGCGGATACGGTACATATTCCGTGTCTTCGCAAGGATTTCACGGTCGACCCGTATATGATTTATCAGGCAAAGCTTCTGCACGCTTCGGCGGTGCTTCTCATCTGCGCGCTGCTGGATACGGATACGCTGAAGAAGGATATTGAAATCTGCGACCGGCTGGGCCTCTCGGCACTCGTCGAGGCACATGATGAGAACGAGCTGGACAGTGCCGTGCGCGCCGGTGCGCGGATCATCGGGGTGAACAACCGGAACCTGAAGGATTTCACGGTTGACCTTTCCAACAGCCTGCGCCTGAGGGAAAAGGCTCCTGACAGTGTACTGTTCGTTGCGGAGTCAGGAATTCATACGCAGGAGGATGTCCGGACACTGGAGAGCTATGGCGTCAACGCGGTCCTGGTCGGCGAGCAGCTCATGCGGGCGGCGGACCCCGGCACCGAGCTGAAAAAGCTCATGGGCGAGGTGTGAGAAAGTACATCAGGGAAGGAGAACAGGGTGACCAGCATTAAAATCTGCGGACTGCGGACACCGGAGGATGCCCGGGCGGTCAACGCTGCCTCGCCGGAAATGGCGGGCTTTATCTTTGACCCGTCAAGAAGGCGCTATATTGACCCCGGAAGAGCCGGGGAAATCCGGAAGGCTCTGCTGCCCGGCATTGTACCCGTCGGAGTGTTCGTCAATGCTTCCCCTGAGGAAGTGCTGGATGCGGTGCGCCGCTCCGGTGTCGAAGCCGTACAGCTGCACGGCAGCGAATCCCCGGAGTACATCCTGCGGCTTCGGGAAAGGCTGCAGCAGGCCTTTCCCTGCAGGGAGATCCGCATCATCCGCGCGTTCCGCGCAGAGTGCGCGGATGACTTTGTGTCTGCCGGGGAGTGTCCCGCGGATCTCATCCTTCTGGACCACGGGGCAGGCGGCACGGGCGAGCGGATCAGCTGGCAAGGGCTGGAGAAGCAGTTCCGGACCCTGCGAAGGCCGTTCCTGCTCGCAGGAGGTCTGAACGAGGCAAACGTGCAGGGTGCGATCCGCCTGCTCCATCCCTTCGGTGTGGATGTCAGCTCCGGCGTGGAGACGGACGGGAAGAAGGATCCGGTGAAAATCCGCAGGTTTGTCAGTGCCGTGCGGAATGCATAGTGGAAAAGGATGAAGGAGGAACTTCAATGCCAACGAATGAAAACGGACGTTTCGGAATCCACGGCGGGCAGTATATCCCCGAGACACTGATGAACGCCGTGATCGAGCTCGAGGAGGCGTACAACAAATATAAAAACGACTCCGCGTTCAATGCGGAGCTCACAGACCTGTTCAACGAGTACGCGAACCGGCCATCCCGCCTGTATTACGCGGAGAAGATGACGAAGGACCTCGGCGGGGCGAAGATCTACCTGAAGCGGGAGGATCTGAATCATACCGGCGCGCACAAGATCAACAACTGCCTCGGACAGGCGCTGCTCGCGAAGAAGATGGGCAAGACACGCCTCATTGCCGAGACAGGGGCCGGGCAGCATGGCGTCGCCACGGCAACGGTCGCGGCGCTCATGGGGATGGAGTGTGTGGTCTTCATGGGCAGGGTCGATATGGAGCGGCAGGCGCTGAACGTGTACAAGATGCGTCTTCTGGGCGCGGATGTCGTACCGGTCACAACCGGAACCGGAACGCTCAAGGACGCGGTTTCCCAGTGCATGAGGGAGTGGACGTCCCGCATTGCGGACACACACTACTGCCTCGGCTCGTGTATGGGTCCCCACCCGTTTCCGACGATCGTGCGGGATTTCCAGTCTGTCATCAGCAAAGAGACGCGCGCCCAGATCCTGGAGAAGGAGGGAAGACTGCCGGATGCCGTCATCGCCTGTGTGGGCGGAGGCTCCAACGCGATCGGCTCGTTCTACCACTTTATTCCGGACAAGGATGTTCAGCTCATCGGGTGCGAAGCAGCGGGACGGGGCGTGGACACCGGAGAGACCGCGGCAACCATCAATACCGGAAGGCTGGGAATCTTCCACGGCATGAAGTCGTATTTCTGCCAGAATGAATACGGGCAGATCGCTCCGGTCTACTCCATCTCAGCAGGACTGGATTACCCGGGCATCGGCCCGGAGCACGCTTATCTGCATGATATCGGAAGGGCACAGTATGTTCCGGTTACGGATGAGGAAGCCGTACAGGCCTTCGAATACCTGTCCCGTACAGAGGGCATCATTCCTGCCATTGAGTCGGCGCACGCTGTGGCTCAGGCGATGAAGCTGGCACCAAAGATGGACAGGGATCAGATCCTCGTTGTCACAATTTCCGGGCGCGGGGACAAGGACTGCAAGGCAATCGCGCGGTATCGCGGCGAGGAGATTGTGGACTGAGAGCGGGAGGACCAGCAAATGAACAGAATCGCAAAGGCTTTTGAGCAGCACAAGGCTTTCATTCCCTTTATCACGGCAGGGGATCCGGATCTTGAAACCAGCCGGAAGGTGATCGAAGCCGCCATCGAAAACGGCGCTGACCTCATCGAGATCGGCATCCCCTTCTCGGATCCGACGGCGGAGGGACCGGTCATCATGGAGGCGGACAACATAGCACTCCGATCCGGCACGACAACGGACCGGATCTTCGACATGACGAAGGAACTCAGGAACCGGTATCCTGACATCCCGTTCGTTTATATGACGTATGCGAACGTCGTTTATTCCTACGGCACGGAACGCTTCGCCGAACGGGCAAAGGAAGCCGGGATCGACGGCATGATCCTGCCGGATGTCCCTTATGAGGAAAAGGGGGATTTTGATCCGGTCCTGTCGCAATACGGCATCGATCTCATTTCCATGATCGCGCCGACATCGAAAGAGAGGATTGCCATGATCGCAAAGGAGGCGAAAGGCTTCCTGTATGTCGTATCGTCCCTTGGCGTCACCGGGACACGCTCGAGCATCACAACCGATATCGGGGCGATGACCTCGCTCGTGCGGCAGTCCTCGAACGTCCCCTGCGCCGTGGGCTTTGGCATTTCCGGCCCCGGACAGGCCGCGGCCATGGCCGCCGTGTCGGACGGCGCCATCGTCGGCTCCGCTATCGTGCGCATCGTCAATGAAGCGGGGATTGAGGCTCCCGGAAAAGTCGGGGCTTTTGTACGTGAAACGGCGGATGCCGTGCACTCGGTTAGCATTGTCTAACACACTCTGCTGCGACTATAATCCACCTTGACAAGTGTGTTAAAAAAATGACGACGCCGGCAGGGATAGTGCGGCGTTCGTCAGATTTTTTCTGCACTTATGCAGAGGCCGTGCAGGGGTGCATGGCAACGCAACCTTATGGAAGGAGATTTATATGGTTTACTCAAAGGAAGTACAGAACATGTGCGTCGTACATCAGGGCGTACACCATGGTGCTGCTCCCATCCCGGAAGAAGCTAAATGGGTACAGGCAAAAGAGGTGAAGGATATTTCCGGTTACACACACGGCGTCGGCTGGTGCGCACCTCAGCAGGGCGCCTGCAAGCTGTCCCTGAACGTCAAGAACGGCGTCATCCAGGAAGCCCTGGTTGAGACAATCGGCTGCTCCGGAATGACCCATTCCGCAGCTATGGCAGCTGAAATCCTCCCCGGCCTCACGGTTCTGGAAGCACTGAATACAGACCTGGTATGCGATGCCATCAACGTTGCCATGAGAGAGCTGTTCCTGCAGATCGCCTATGGCCGTTCCCAGTCCGCTTTCTCCGAAGACGGTCTGCAGATCGGTGCCGGCCTGGAGGACCTCGGCAAGGGAACCCGTTCGATGGTTGGTACAACCTACGGAACGCTTGAGAAGGGACCCCGCTATCTGGAGCTCACCGATGGCTACATCACGAAGCTCTGCCTGGATGCAAACGATGAGATCATCGGCTACAAGTTCGTGAACTTCGGCAAGATGATGGACTTCATCAAGGCCGGCGATGATGCCAATACCGCACTCAAGAAGGCTTCCGGCCAGTATCCCAAGGTATTCCCGCAGGATGTTGCCAAGGAAATCGATCCCAGACAGGAATAAGGCAGAGGAGGAATAGAAAATGGCTTTATTTGAATCCTATGAGAGAAGAGAGCCCCAGATTCTCGCTACACTCAAGAAATACGGCATCAGCTCCGTCGAGGAGTGCGCTGATATCTGCAAGCAGTATGACCTGGATGTCTATCACCTGGTAGAGAACATCCAGCCCATCTGCTTCGAAAATGCCAAGTGGGCATACACCGTCGGTGCTGCCATCGCCATCAAAAAGAACTGCGTCAAGGCTGACGAGGCTGCTGCAGCCATCGGCGAGGGTCTGCAGAGCTTCTGCATTCCCGGCTCCGTTGCGGACCGCCGCAAGGTAGGCCTTGGCCACGGCAACCTCGGCAAGATGCTGCTCGAGGAAGGCACCGAGTGCTTCGCATTCCTGGCCGGCCATGAGTCCTTCGCAGCCGCAGAGGGCGCCATCGGTATTGCCGAGAAGGCTAACAAGGTCCGCACGAAGAAGCTCCGTGTCATCCTGAACGGGCTCGGCAAGGACGCTGCCAAGATCATCTCCCGTGTCAACGGCTTCACGTTCGTTGAGACCGAGTACGACTACTACACCGGCGAGCTCAAGATCGTGGAAGAGCACTGCTATTCCAAGGATCCCACTTCTCCGCGCGCACAGGTTAAGTGCTACGGCGCCAACGACGTTCAGGAAGGCGTTGCCATCATGTGGCACGAGAACGTCGATATCTCCATCACCGGCAACTCCACGAATCCGACGAGATTCCAGCACCCCGTTGCAGGAACCTACAAGAAGGAAAGACTCGAAGCCGGCAAGAAGTACTTCTCCGTTGCTTCCGGCGGCGGCACCGGCCGCACGCTGCATCCCGATAACATGGCAGCAGGTCCTGCTTCCTACGGCATGACCGATACCATGGGCCGTATGCATTCCGACGCACAGTTCGCGGGCTCCTCGTCCGTACCTGCGCATGTTGAGATGATGGGTCTCATCGGTATGGGCAACAACCCGATGGTCGGCGCAACGGTTTCCACCGCCGTGTCCGTTGCACTGGCTCTGCAGAAGGCACAGAACAAGTAATTCATTCCAATACGGCAGCCAAACCGCAGGGGATGCCTGATTCTTCGAACGTAAGGGTCGGGCATCCTTTTTTTGCTACAGCTGTCAGGGCCGCGAGGTATCTTCCAAACCTTTTCAGGGTATGATAGAATAACTGAACCAGGAGATTCCCCTGCCGGTTTCCAGAGCGGAGGGAATCGGCAGGATATTACGGGAAGGAGGGTGACCATGGCATATCCATACAGTGCAATGCAGGGTGCTGATCCGCTGCGGCCCGTTGGACAGGGCGATACCGGTGATCCCTATTCCCGATGGTTCCAGAGAGCCGCGGCTTATGGAGGCTCATCCGCCTTAGGCATGCAGGGAACAGGCCGCGCAGGAAGCGGTGAGGAGCAGACACCGGGTGTTACGAAGAATCCCGGTCAGTCCCATGTAAAGCAGCCCGGCAGGAAATCGTCACCCGCGGAGTGCGAGACCTGCAAGGAGCGCAAATACCAGGACGGGTCGAACGAGAATGACGTCTCGTTCAAATCTCCCGGTCATATTTCTCCCGAGGCGGCGCCGGGCGCCGTGCGCGCCCATGAGCAGGAGCACGTTGCCAACGCCTATGAGAAGGCCCAAAAGGGCGGCGGAAAGGTACTGCAGGCCAGCGTGCGGATCAAGACAGCGGTCTGTCCGGAGTGCGGACGCACGTATGTGTCGGGCGGTGAGACGTCGACGAAGATTGCCTATCCGGCTGATAAAGAGGCCGAAGCGCGGCAGAGCCGTGCCGGAGGAATCGGACAGCGGTTTGACAGGACTGCCTGAGGATTGACAGGCCGTGTAAGATGGAATTCTGAGTAAAGCATCCTTCCGATGGATTCGGGAGGGTGCTTTTTAAGTACGAAAAGGGACGGAAAGGAACTGCAGAGTATCTATGGACGAGAAGACATTCGGGCAGGAGCAGCAGCACCTTGGCAGTGTTTACCGCCGGCTCCTTGAAATGAAGAGGGAGCTGGAGCAGGAAATCGCGCAGGTGGACCGGGAGGCTGCCGGAGAGAAAAACGATATCCGCGACAATCTGAGATTTGATTTCTCCGATGACGACGCGAAGATCGAGACCTACGGCGAAATCGAGGTCTGGAACCGTTATATTGACAGCTACAATGTCAAGTCCGACACCCTTTCCGATAAGCTCTCCAGGGTCAACACTCTGCTGAAGGCACCGTATTTTGCCAGGATCCGGCTGCAGTTTGACCCGGAAGAGGGGCCGGAGGACTATTACATCGGCAGCACGTCGGTTGCGGAGAACGACTATGACCAGATGGTCATCGACTGGCGCTCGCCGATTGCGGAGACCTATTACAACCAGGAAAACGGAAGAACCTCCTACGAGGTGGACGGCCGGAAGATTCCCGTGGACCTGAAGCTGCGCAGGCAGTTTGACCTGTCGAAGGACAAGCTGCATTCGTATTTCGACACACAGATCGCCATCGAGGACCCCATGCTGCTGGAATCGCTCTCCAGGCAGCGCACGGATAAGATGCAGGCTATTACGGCCACGATCCAGAGGGAGCAGAATGCCGTCATCCGTCATCCGGACGCACCGGCGCTTCTCGTAAACGGGATTGCCGGAAGCGGCAAGACGTCCGTGCTGCTGCAGAGGATTGCGTACCTCTTCTACCGCCAGAGGAAGACGCTCCGTCCGGACCAGGTGTTCCTGATGACACTGAATCCTGTTTTCAGCCAGTACATCGCCAACGTGCTGCCTGACCTCGGGGAGCGCAATCCGAATACCTATACCTGGCTGGAGTTCATGGACTCCGTACACTGTCCGATCCGCGAAACGAACTATGACAGGACGTCCGGGGAGGATCTTGCGGCAATCGACGAGGGACTGAAAACCCTGCAGCCGGAGGCGGAGTTTTTCCACGGGATTTACCAGAAGGGGACGCGGATCCTGTCTGCGAAGGACATTCTGGAAACGCTCAGACTCCACAGTCAGATACCCATGGGTGTCCGTCTGATCCAGATTACAATCGATGAGCTGGAGGAACGGGCAAGGCAGGTGCTGCGCCGCAGGGCGGCTGGCGGAAGGGATGCGCAGGAATCCACTGCCCCCGGACAGGATGTCCTTGATCCTGCCGCGGAGAATGAGCTGCAGAATGACAACGGCGGTGCCTTCCATGCCATCCGCACCTGCAGCTGGATTGATTACGGAAAGATCGGGCAGCGTCTTCTGGGTGTGAAGCGCCTCACGGCCATTGAATGGTTCTACCTGAAGATGGCACTGACGGGGGAATGTGCACGAAACGCGAAATATGTCTGCATTGACGAGGTTCAGGACTACACACAGGCACAGATCCTGACCCTGATGCGGTATTTCCCGAATGCGAAATTTCTGATGCTGGGAGATGAGTTCCAGGCGATCCGTCCGGGCACGGTATCGTTCCGGGAACTGGCGGAAGATTTCGACAGCCGCGGCAGGGAGGCAGTCCGGCTGTCCCTGATGACGAGCTACCGCTCTTCGCCGGAGATTACGGACCTGTTCACGGCACTCCTGCCCGAGAAGGAGCGTATTCTGACCACATCCGTACAGCGCCCCGGCATCGTACCGTTCCTTTGCGCCTATGAGAACCCGGACGAGCTGACAAAGGAGCTGATTCACCTGCTGGAGGAGTTTGGCAGCGGAGAAGGGCTGACGGCAGTCATCTGTGAGAACCGCAGGAGCGTGGAACGGATCGCCGCAAGGCTCGGGGACCGCGCACCGCATATCCTGAAGGCACATGACAGCCTGCCGGAGCGGGGCGCCGTGCTCGCGGAGCTCTCGTTCTGCAAGGGTCTGGAGTTTGATAATGTCATCCTTCCGGATGCGGATCCGGAGCGCTATCCGGACGAGATTCTGTCCCGCCACCGGCTGTATACGGCCATCAGCCGTGCGACAAGGCGGCTCGTGATTGTGGCGGACCGCAGGCTGACAGGACTTCTTGCGAATCAGCAGTGAAAATCCGTCCCGCAGCGCACCGCAGGCCGGAAAAACGAGGAAAAAAGCCCGAAAAAGCCCGAAAATTGCACAAAAAACGGGCAGAAGGACTTGCCCCGCGCGAAACACTCTGCTATGCTGTGTAGAGCAAGCCAATCAGGGCTTACAGAGAAAAGGAGAGTAATGAAATGAACAAGACAGAACTTACAGCAGCTGTCGCTGAGGCGGCAGGAATTTCCAAGAAGGATGCCGCAGCATCCGTTGATGCATTTGTTGCAACCGTTACAGATGCACTGAAGAAGGGTGACAAGGTTTCCCTCGTTGGTTTCGGTACTTTCGAGGTTGGCGAGCGTGCAGCAAGGACCGGACGCAACCCTCAGACCGGCAAGGCCATCAAGATCAAGGCTTCCAAGTCTCCCAAGTTCAAGGCCGGCAAGGCACTCAAGGATGCTGTCAACGGCAAGCACTGATTGACTGCTGATATAAAGGATGAATGGGGCAGGTGCGAAGGCACCTGCCCCATTTTTATAGAGGTGCGGGAATGAGTATTTCCTATGGAAAACTGGTCATCATCGGCGCGGGGAAGGTCGGGTCCTCTATCCTCAACGCCGCGCTGCAGATGAACCTGCTGGACGATATTGTCGTGGTGAACCGGAACCGGCAGCGGGCGCTGGGGGAGGTGCTGGACGCCAGTCACACGACGGCGTTCGCCTATAGTGCCAACGCCAGCATCCGGGTAGGCGATTACGAGGACTGCAGGGACGCGCATATCATTGTAGTAACGGCGGGACCCTCCATCCAGCCCGGAAACCATGAGCGCAACACCCTGCTGCACCAGAATGTGCAGGTAATGAACGAGGTCATGACGAACATCACGAAATATACAAAGGAAGCGATCATCGTCATCGTCTCGAACCCGCTGGATATCCTGACGTACCTCTCCTGCAGGAAATTCGACTATCCGGAGAACCGGATCCTCGGAACCGGCACGCTTCTGGATACCGCGCGTTTCAACAAAATGATCGGGGACCAGTGCGGTGTCGATGCCAAGAATGTTGTCGGATTTGTTCTGGGTGAACACGGCGCGACCAGCTTCATTCCCTGGAATACGGTCAATATTGTCGGGGTGCCGTTCAATGAACTGCAGCAGAAGTTCGGCCTCGAAAAGCCGCTGGACAGGGAGCAGCTTCTGCGCGAAACGAAAACTGTCGGGCCGCGCATCGTCGACCTGAAGGGCTATACCTCGTCCGGCGTATCACTCGCGGCATGCAGGATCATCGGCGCGATCGTGCGCAACGAGCACTGCATCATCCCGGTATCCACGGTCATGCGCGGTCAGTACGGCTACAGCGACGCGGCCATGAGCCTTCCCTGCGTGATCGGCAGGGAGGGTATCAGCAGGGTGCTGGAGCTGCCGCTGGACGACGAGGGGATGAATGATCTGAAGATCTGCCATGACCATCTGCGGGAGCTGATCCTGGAAGCACAGAACGAGGTGCAGGATGAGCCTGCCTGACGCGGACGCCTGACGCGGACGCGGGCTGTGTATTCCGGCCTGCAGTGTGCTATACTGCGTGTGTTGCCTGCGGGGGAGATAATTTAAGAGGAAAGTCTGGAACCATGATAGCAAAACTGATCGATAAAATCCGTGAGAAAAACGCCCCTGTCGCAGTCGGTCTCGATCCCGACATGAAGTTTATTCCGGAGCATCTCCTCAAGGATGCCCGCAGGGACCACGCCGTTTCCCTGTACGGGGATGATGAGCTGATGGCTGCCGCAGAGGCGGTTTTCCGCTTCAACAAGGAGATCATCGATGCAGTCGCTGACCTTGTGCCTGCGGTAAAACCGCAGTCCGCGATGTACGAGCAGTTCGGCGTACCGGGCATGAGTGCCTTCTGGCGGACTGTCCAGTATGCGAAGGAGAAGGATCTCATCGTCATCGGCGATGTGAAGCGGGGAGATATCGGCTCTACCTCCGGGGCTTACGCGCGGGCTCACCTTGGCAGGGTCAAGGTCGACGGGCACGCCCTGCGCGTTTTCGATGAGGATTTTGCCACGGTCAACCCTTACCTCGGCACGGACGGAATCAAACCGTTCATCGACGTGTGCAATGAGGCGGACAAGGGCATCTTCGTTCTGGTGAAGACGTCCAATCCATCGAGCGGGGAGTTCCAGGACGTGCCGGTGAAGGACGGCAGGCCGCTCTATGAGCTGGTCGGGGAAAAAGTAGCCGAATGGGGACAGCTGTCCATGGACGGCGATTATTCCAATGTCGGCGCTGTCGTCGGCGCAACGTACCCGGAGCAGGCCGGGCACCTTCGCGCTCTCATGCCCCATACGTTTATCCTGGCGCCGGGCTATGGCGCACAGGGAGCTGCGGCGAAGGACCTTAAGGGATTTTTCAACGCGGACGGAACGGGCTGTATCGTGAATTCCTCCCGCGGTATCATTGCGGCATACACGAAGGAAAAATACGCGAAATACGGCGCGGACGGCTTCGCGGACGCGGCGAGGGCAGCGGCGATGGATATGATTGAGGACCTGCGCACGATCCTGTGACAGGCAGGAGGGACAGAACAGGCTTATGGAAAAATACAAGAAGGAATTCATCGACTTCATGGTCGATTCCCATGTACTGAGGTTCGGGGATTTCACATTGAAAAGCGGCAGAAAATCTCCGTTTTTCATGAACGCCGGCCTGTATCAGACCGGGTCCGAGCTGATGAAGCTCGGCGAGTTCTACGCGCGTGCCATCCATGATGTGTACGGGCTCGAGTTTGACGTCCTGTTCGGACCTGCCTACAAGGGAATTCCGCTTGCGGTCGCAACGACAATTGCCATCAGCAGCCTGTACGGCCGTGACGTGCGCTACAGTGCAAACCGCAAGGAAATCAAGGATCATGGCGACACCGGGATTCTGCTGGGGGCGAAGCTGCATGACGGTGACCGTGTTGTCATCATCGAGGATGTGACGACGAGCGGGGCCTCCATGGCGGAGACGGTGCCGATCCTGCGCGCACAGGCAGACGTGGATATCACAGGCCTGATGGTTTCCCTGAACCGGTGTGAGCTCGGCATGGGAGGCAGGGTTTCCGCACTGGAGGAAATCCGCGAAAAATACGGCTTCCCCACCAACGCCATCGTCTCCATGGACGAGGTCGTGGAGTATCTGGGCAAGTCCAATGATGAGCGGGGACCGCTCCTTGACGAGAGCATGAAGAAGACACTGAAGGCTTACTATGATGAGTATGGAGTGAAGTGATTGAAAAAACCGCGCAGTTATCTGTTTACATCCCGAAAACAGTCTGTCCGGGCGATGGCTGCATCGATTCTGGGCGCGGTATCACTGGTTTCCTCCGTGCTGATGATCCGTCTGGCATACGAAAACGGCGGCACCGCAGATTACCACTACGGTGCAGTCGTTTTCGTATGCCTTATTTTTGCTCTCGTGGGGCTGATTCTGGCCATCCTGTCAAGGAAGGAACCGGACGTGTGGTATTTTTTTACCTATCTCGGGGTAATCCTCAACTCCGCTGACCTGCTGCTGTGCTTTGTGATCATGTACCTCGGTGTGGTCTGAAAAGAGAGGGGAGATGCGCAGCGGCGAAACAATCCGTAATCACTTTTGACACCTTAATCAAGGAAGAACAGAGAATATGACAGAGAGATTTACACTGGCAGCAGGCAGAATCCGTGAAATCAGCCGGCTTTCAGCGGTAGACGGGCGATTCCGTGATTATTTCGAAAGGACGGCCTCCCAGATTGCTGCCTGGCTTGAGGAGTACGACTACCTCCATTCCGCAGAGCGAAGGACTGCCTCCCCCAGGATCCTCGCGCAGCACAACCATGCGCTGTACGAGGACATCCTGCCGGAGCACTACGGGCAAAGCTACGCAAATCCGGATTACGCAAAGCAGCAGCTTGGGAAGGAATTCGGACCGCTCCTTGCCGCGCTTGTCTTCGAGTGCCGCGCTATCATTCCGTTTGTCTACGAGGATGCCGCAGAGGAAATTACGATCCGCATGGAACTGTTCCTGGAGATCGAGACGGCCTTTGAAGTGGAGAAAAGGCAGTTCGAAGCGCTGAAAGCGGAGGGGAAGGATCCGTCTGAGCGCGGGATCACCGGCGTTCCTGCCGCGCAGGGAATCCGGAAGATCTTCCGGGACTTTCTCATGGATTACGCAGAGGCAGAGGACGCCCTTGAGATTGCCGATAAGCTGACGGTGCGCGAAGGAAGCGCTTCGGCACGGATTCTGCACGAGAGGGACCTGACAGATCCGCGGACCCTGTATGATTACGGCGAGTTCATCACCGGAAATGAGCTCGGAGCGCAGGAGCTTCTTGCGGGTCTTTCCAATGAGGAAGTTGACCGTCTCGCGATGACGTTCACAGAGGGGTATCGGGCCGGCTTTGTCAAAACCGGCAAACACCTTGAGCTGAAAAGCTGTGTCGGCCTGATCTGGCATGCGGGCTTTGAACGCGTGATCAGGCGGGCCATGGAGAGGTTCGCGGACCTTGGCAAAACCTGCTCGTGCTTCCGGGAGGTGCTGACCCTGTTCCGGACGATCGGCCCGGACGCGACCGGCATTGCCGGAGCGGACCCGAACCCGCAGTACCGTTATGACCACCGGGAGGACCTTGGCCTGTTTCTCGATGACGCCATGAATGACCGGAGGATCGAAGCTCTGGACAACGCCTACCGCAGGCAGAGGGAGGAGACACGGCAGTTCGCGGGTCCTGCCGTGCTGGAGTCGTTCGGCGAGGAGCCGTTTGCCCCTGTTTCCTCCGGGGCCAGGGTTACACTGGATTCCCTGCAGCAGAAAATGATGGCGCAGTATCGACAGAAGGCAGTGCTGTTTTATAATGAGGCTGTCATCGGCAGCAATCGCTCCTTTACCATTATGGACCTGCCTCTTCCGGGCATTGCAGCTTCCCGGGATCAGTACGGTGAGATTTTCGAAGCGATTGTCCGGATCAACACGCTTGATTTAGCGAAGTACCGGGAAATCCAGCAGATATTGATCAATGCGCTGGATACGGCGGATAAGCTCGAAGTGAAGGGAGCGAACGGCAACCGCACGGATCTTTGCGTCAATCTGTGGAAGCTGAACGATCCTATGAAGGAAACGATCTTCGAAAACTGCGTTGCGGATGTCAATATTCCGGTCGGGGAGATATTCACTTCCCCCGTCCTTCACGGGACGAACGGCGTGCTGCATGTGAAGCGGGTTTTCCTGGAGGGACTGGAATACAGGGATCTTTGCCTGACGTTTCGTGACGGGTGCGTCAGTGATTATTCCTGCGGGAATTTCGCGGGGGAATCCGGCGGCGCCAAACGGGGCCGTGCCTACATCGAGGAAAATATTCTGTTCCATCACAGGACGCTTCCCATGGGAGAGTGCGCGATCGGGACGAATACGACCGCCTATGCGGCGGGAAAGAGGTACGGAATTTCCGGCCGTCTTCCGATTCTCATCGCGGAGAAGACAGGTCCCCACTTCGCCGTAGGAGATACGTGCTATTCCCACGAGGAGGACAACAGGGCTTTTAATCCTGACGGAAAGGAAATCGTTGCGAAGGACAACGACTTTTCAAAAAAGCGCGGTATCGATCCGCAGAACGCTTATTTCGGCTGCCATACGGATATCACGATTCCCTATGAGGAGCTGGGAAGCATTGAGGCGGTAAGGAGGGACGGAAGCCGCGTAACACTCCTGAGGGACGGAAGGTTTGTCCTTCCGGGGACAGAGGAGCTTAACGCGCCGCTGGACGAACTGAAGTGAAAGACTGATCATACGGGTGAAACCGCCTTCGCGGATTTCACCCGATGAACGCCTGCTTACGCAAGCATAAGGAGGAAATTCAGAATGTGACGCCGATGCGTCACATTCATGAATACGAACCCGACGGAAGGGCATCGGGTTCGAATGATCATACGGGTGAAACCGTCTTCGCGGATTTCACCCGATGAACGCCTGCTTACGCAGGCATAAGGAGGGATTATGGCAGCAGTAGGTATTGTGATGGGCTCGGACTCGGATATGGCGGTCATGGGCAAGGCGGCGGAGGTGCTCGATACCTTCGGGATTGATTATGAGATGCACATCATCTCGGCACATCGGGAGCCGGACGTGTTTTTTGACTGGGCGAAGGGCGCCGAGGAGCGGGGAGTGAAGGTCATCATTGCAGGTGCCGGAATGGCGGCCCACCTGCCCGGTATGTGCGCGGCGCTGTTTCCGATGCCGGTGATCGGCATCCCGATGCACACGACCTCCCTGGGAGGAAGGGACTCCCTTTACTCCATTGTCCAGATGCCCAGCGGCATTCCGGTTGCAACCGTAGCCATCAACGGCGGTAAGAACGCAGGGCTTCTTGCGGTGAAGATCCTTGCGGTATCCGATCCGGCGCTTCTGCAGAAGATGAAAGACTATCTGAAGAGCCTGAAGGAAGAGGTTGAAGCGAAGGACGCGAAGCTGCAGGAGACCGGTTACCGTAACTACACGAAGTGATTCATCCGTGCACCAGATCATTTTCTGCTCCTGAAAACGTCAGGAGACAGCGGCAGGATCCGCCGGAACGGGCGGTCAGAAAGGAACCATCATGGCACTAGATTACAAATCTTCCGGAGTAGATGTGGAAGCCGGCTACCGGTCCGTAGAGCTGATGAAGCAGTATGTGAAGAGAACGATGCGGGAGGAGGTCCTGGGAGGTCTCGGCGGTTTCTCCGGTGCATTCTCGCTGGACAAGATCAAAAAAATGAAGGATCCGGTCCTGCTGTCCGGTACGGACGGCGTAGGGACGAAGCAGAAAATCGCCTTTCTCCTGGATCAGCATGACACGGTCGGCATCGACTGCGTCGCGATGTGTGTGAACGATGTTGCCTGCGCGGGAGGCGACCCGCTGTTTTTCCTTGATTACATTGCCTGCGGCAGGAATGTTCCCGAGAAGATTGCGGCGCTGGTAAAGGGCGTTGCCGAGGGCTGCGTGCAGGCGGACTCTGCACTGCTCGGCGGTGAGACTGCCGAGCATCCCGGTCTCATGCCGGATGACGAATATGATCTTGCGGGCTTTTCCGTCGGTGTTGTCGAGCGCTCTGAAATGATCACGGGACAGGACATCCGTCCCGGAGACGCACTCATCGGAATTGCTTCGTCCGGTGTTCATTCCAATGGTTTCTCGCTGGTGCGCAGGGTGTTCGACATCACGAACCGGGAGGTGCTGGACAGGACCTATGACGAGCTCGGAGGGAAGAAGCTCGGGGAGGTTCTGCTGACTCCCACGAAGATCTACGTGCATACCATGAAGGCCATCCGCAATGCGGGCGTAAAGGTGAAGGGCTGCAGCCATGTGACCGGCGGCGGGTTCTACGAGAACATTCCGAGAATGCTGCCCGATCACACCGTTGCTCATATCGAGAAGGACAGCTATCCGGTTCCGCCGGTGTTCTCCCTTATTCAGAAGACGGGGGATATTGACACGCACGTCATGTATAACACGTTTAACATGGGAATCGGCCTGTGCCTTGCGGTAGATCCCGCAGATGCCGCGCGCACCATGGAAGCCGCGGAGGCAGCAGGCGATAAGGCTTACCGGATCGGCAGCGTGCTCGATGAGAAGGACGCGGCAGACATTGAGAGGGGCGGCAACACGAGCGCGGCATCCGGAAAGGGCGTGGAATTATGCTGAACGTCCTTGTATGCGTATCCGGAGGCGGCACGAACCTGCAGGCGATTCTCGACCGGATCGCGGACGGGACGATATCGCATGCGAGGGTTGTGCGGGTCATTTCCAACAACCCGGGGGTCTATGCACTCGAGAGGGCAAAGAAAGCCGGCATTCCGGCTAAGGTCATCTCTCCGAAGTCCTATCCCGACCGGGAGGTATTCAATGAGGCACTTCTTCGCGGAATCCGGGAAGCGGACCCGGACCTCATCGTTCTCGCGGGGTTTCTCGTTGCCATTCCTCCGCAGGTCATCCGGGCTTATCCCGGAAAAATCATCAACATCCATCCTGCCCTGATCCCATCATTCTGCGGGAAGGGGTTCTATGGCATCAGGGTTCATGAAAAGGCACTTGAGCGCGGCGTCCGGGTGACGGGCGCAACCGTGCACTTTGTCGACGAGGGCATGGACTCCGGGCCGATCATCCTGCAGAAGGCGGTCGATATCCCGCAGGGCATCAGTGCTGCCGACCTGCAGCAGAAGGTCATGAAGGAAGCGGAATGGGTCATTCTGCCCCGTGCGGTTGAGCTCATCGCCGAGGGTAGAGTGAAGCTGGAAGACGGGCATGTGACGATCCTGGAGCGGCAGGCGTAACAGAGGAAGAAATGCATGCCGGTGCATGCACAAAGAGGTGACTAAATGAAGGTATTACTGGTTGGCGGCGGCGGCCGCGAGCATGCAATCGCGACGGCGATTGTGAAATCAAAGAGAGTGGACAGGCTGTACTGTGCCCCCGGAAATGCCGGCATTGCGCAGATCGCGGAGTGTGCGCCGATCGGCGTCATGGAGTTCGACAGGCTTATTGCCTTTGCGAAGCAGAAGCAGGTTGATCTTACGGTCTGCAGCCAGGATGACCCGCTGTGTGCCGGAATTGTGGACGCGTTCGAGGCGGCAGGACTGAAGATTTTCGGAACACGGAAAAACGCTGCCATCATAGAGGGCTCCAAGGCATTCTCCAAGGCCCTGATGAAGAAATATCACATCCCGACGGCGGCTTATGAGGTATTTACCGACGCGGAGGAGGCCAAAGCCTGGCTGAAGGCAAACAACCGGTTCCCGATTGTGCTGAAGGCGGATGGCCTCGCGCTGGGCAAGGGCGTACTCATCTGCAACACACTGGAGGAGGCACAGGAAGGTGTCCGCACCATCATGCTGGACAGGAAGTTCGGCACCGCGGGCAACGAGCTGGTCATCGAGGAGTTCATGACAGGCAGGGAGGTTTCCGCGCTTGCGTTTGTCGACGGGACACATTACCAGCTCATGACGTCCTCCCAGGATCACAAGAGAATCGGCGACGGCGACACCGGTCTCAATACCGGCGGAATGGGGACGTTCTCTCCGAGTCCTTTCTTTACGGACGAAATCCGCAGAATCTGCGATGAGAAGATTTTCCGGCCCACAGTCGATGCCATGAAGAGCGAGGGAAGGGAATTCCGCGGAGTTCTGTATTTCGGCCTCATGCTGACGGAGGACGGCCCGAAGGTCGTGGAATACAACACCCGTTTCGGCGATCCGGAGACGCAGGTCATCCTGCCGAGGATGAAGACGGACATCATCGACGTCTTCGAAGCCTGCATGAACGGAACACTGGACCGGATCCGGATTGAATTTGCCGACAACGCGGCAGTCTGTGTCGTTCTGGCTTCCGGCGGCTATCCGGTTTCATACGAAAAAGGAAAGGTAATCCACGGGCTGGAGCATTTCAGGGACAGGGATGATATCTTCTGCTTCCATGCCGGAACGAAATTCGATGACAGAGGCAGGATTGTGACGAGCGGCGGACGGGTGCTCGGCGTCACTGCCCTGGGAAGCGATCTGAAGGACGCCAGGAACAGGGCTTATGAGGCGGTAAAGTATATCGACTTCGAAAAGATGTATCTGCGGCATGATATCGGCCACGCCATTGACGAGGCGTAAACCTGAAATGTGATCATACGCGGATTTCCGGCGCGCATTCATTGACTGCAGTAGTTCATTTTTGTAAAATAAATATGTTATGGCATTTAAGCATGCCGTAGTGCATTTTTCCCTGTGTAAGCCGCAAGGCGTGGGATAAATTGAAGGAGTTGAATAATGTTATTGAAAAACAGCAAGGGGATTCGAGTATTTGCCGCGGCCGCAGCCCTCAGCGTCAGCCTTGCGGCAGCATCGCCGGTTGCATCTGTCACAGCGCTGGCGGCAACGGGAACCGTAACCGGTGACCAGATCAATGTCAGGAGCGATGCCAGCACGAGCTCATCGGTTGTCGGAACCGCCAATAACGGCGAGACCTATGAGATCGGCGAGTCCAAGACCGATGACACCGGTGCCACCTGGTACCAGGTGACACTCTCCAACGGAAGCACCGGATATATCCGCAATGATTTCATCCAGGTTTCCGAGGATGAGGCAGACGCCGGCACAGCGGAAACGGCAGACGCAGAGGCCACGGATGAGGAAATGGCCGCAGCCGCCTCCACGGAAGCAGCACAGACTACTGCCACAGCCACGGGGGACACGGGAGACTACCAGATTGTCCTGGCTCCGGATGAGAACGGCAATGATACCTATTACCTGTATGACAATGCCAAGGGCGAGCGGATGAAGCTGTCCGATATCGACACCCTGCAGAAGGCAGCAGCGGACGCGCAGGCGGAAGCTGCTTCGCTCGGAACGAAGTACAAGCTGATCCTGATCGTTCTTGCAGTGCTCCTTGTTATTGCTATCGTCGGCTGTATTTTCCTGTTCCTCCGCCTGAAGGACGCACTGACAAACGGCCGCCGGGAGCGTGACCTGACCCAGGAAAGAAGGAACGCAAGAAGGGAAGGACGCAACGCGGATGATCTGTCGGATCTCCACCGCGGTGTGCGCGCTGACCGCCGGGAGGCAAGAAACCGCCAGGATGCCTATCCCTCCGGGGCAAGAAGGGAAGGGGCAGGTCCTGACGGAGCAAGGAGTCCGGTCCG
The DNA here is from genome assembly GCA_900316855.1 of uncultured Lachnospiraceae bacterium. GTDB lineage: Bacteria > Bacillota > Clostridia > Lachnospirales > Lachnospiraceae > CAG-791. Next base: position 32,619 of record ONEK01000010.1, read on the forward strand.
TCCGGCAGCAGGCCCTGACGGGGTCAGACGTCCGGTCCGTCCGGCAGCAGGCCCTGACGGTGCAAGGCGTCCGGTTCGTCCGACAGCAGATGGTGACGGCACAAGGCGTCCGGTCCGCCCGGCAGCAGATGCTGACGGCACAAGGCGTCCGGTCCGTCCGGCAGCAGGTCCTGACGGAGCAAGGCGTCCCGTTCGTCCCGCAGGGGATGAGGACGTAAGACGCGCGGAGCGCCCGGCAAGACGCCCTGTGGATGATGCACCCGCCGCACGCACTGCGACGCACCCGGTTTCCAGACCGGCACAGGCTCCTGCGTCGAAGCCCAAGGCGAAGAATTTCGCAGACGACGATGATTTCGACTATGATTTCATCAGTCTGGACGACGACAACAAGTAAAACTCCGGACGGATCCCATACCAGATCCGCTATGGACATAGATAGCCAGCTGTTATACAATACGTATAACAGCTGGCTATTATACTTGCAGCCGGCAAAAGAGGTGCATTATGTTTCTGGAGATAGATTTCAGTAGTGATGAAGCAATTTACCAGCAGCTGTGCAACCAGATCATCATGGGCATTGCAACATCCCAGTTCACGGAAGGAGAGGTGCTGCCCTCCGTGCGGCAGCTGGCAGATGAAATCGGCATCAACATGCACACGGTAAACAAGGCCTATTCCGTCCTGAAACAGGAGGGCTTTGTCAAGGTGGACCGCAGGAAGGGAGCCGTGATTTCGGTGGATTCCAACAAGCAGCGTGCGCTGGATCTCATCCATCAGCAGATGGAATCGCTGATGGCAGAGGCAATCTGCAGGAACCTGTCGAGGGACGATATCCACGACCTCGTGGATCAGATTTTTGATGAATACGAGGGATATGAAGCGGGAACGGAGGAAACGCCGGATGCTGAACCCGGGATGCCGGGCGGCTCCGGCCCTCAAAGGCCCGGCGTACAGTGACACATTAAACAAGGCGAGAGAATATCATGAAGAAAAAGTACACGAAAATTGCAGCCAGGGTCCTGAAGGATGCACAGCAGGCCGCGAAGGACAATCAGACGAATTTTATCGGGACGGAGCATCTGCTGCTGGGCCTGATACAGGAGCAGGAGGGTGTGGCAGGTCAGATTCTGCTGCAGAATGGCGTTACGCTGGATAAGATGTCCGAGGTTATTTCCAACCTGAGGATGGAAGACGGCAATACCGCGGTGCTCGACCGGGACGGAATTACCCCCAGGCTTCACGACGTCCTGGAGCTCGCGGCGGAACAGGCAGAGCGCTACGGCAGCAGGGAAATCGGAACGGAGCATCTGCTGCTGGCCATGATCCTGGAGCGGAACAACGTCGGCGAGAAGCTGATTGAGGCAGTCAGCGCCAACCCTGCGAAAATATATTTTGAGACACTTGCAACCATCGGAGAGGATCCCACGGCACACCGGAATGACCTGGGAACCCAGCAGGCAGGACAGGAACAGAAGGGACTTCTCGCCCAGTACAGCCGCGACCTGACGCAGGATGCCAGGGACGGCAGGCTCGATCCGGTCATCGGGCGTGACAATGAGATGCTCCGTGTGATCCGGATCCTGTCCCGCAGAACCAAGAACAACCCCTGCCTCGTGGGTGAGCCCGGCGTCGGCAAAACGGCAATTGTAGAGGGTCTCGCGCAGCGGATTGTCAGCGGGGAGGTTCCTTCCACTATTCAGAACAAGCGTCTCCTGACCCTGGACATTTCCGGCATGGTCGCGGGGTCAAAATACCGCGGCGAGTTTGAGGAGCGCATCAAGGGTGTAATTGAGGAAGTGAAGCGGAGCGGGGACGTCATCCTGTTCGTGGACGAGATGCACACCCTGATCGGCGCTGGCGGTGCCGAGGGGTCCATCGATGCCAGCAACATCCTGAAGCCGTCGCTTGCCAGGGGTGAGATCCAGCTGATCGGTGCTACAACGATCAATGAGTATCACAAATATGTAGAGCGGGACGCTGCCCTTGAGCGGCGCTTTCAGCCGGTAATGGTCGAGGAGCCCACAGAGGAGGAGTCCATCGCAATCCTCCGGGGGATTGTTCACAATTACGAGGAGTTTCATGGCGTAAAGGTCACGGATGAAGCAATCCGTGAGGCTGTGAAGCTGTCGGTCCGTTATATCAACGACCGCAACCTGCCGGACAAGGCGATTGATGTCATCGATGAAGCCTGTGCCGCAGTGCGGCTGGAGGACCTTGCCGCCGGCTCTGCGGACAGGACGAAGAACAGCAGCAAAGACGGGGCAGAGAAGGACAGCGGGGATGAACGCTCGAAGCTCCGTGCCCTGGACCGTGTGCTGGCGCAGGCTGTTGCCACGGGGCGCATGGACCGCGCCAGAGAGCTGAAGAAGCAGTATGATGATCTGCGCGAGCGGATTGAATCCGCGGTTCCTCCGGTCCGTACCCGCAGGGCCCGCCGGACGCTGACGGTCAATGCAGAGGACATTGCGAAGGTCATTTCAGTCTGGTCCAAAATCCCGCTCGAGAAGCTGACAGAGCAGGAGAGCGCGAAGCTTGTCCATCTCGAGGATACCCTGCACCGGAGGGTCATCGGCCAGCAGGAGGCGGTCACAGCGGTTGCGAAGGCCATCCGCCGCGGAAGGGTAGGTCTGCAGGATCCCAACCGGCCCATCGGTTCGTTTCTGTTCCTGGGCCCCACGGGTGTCGGCAAAACCGAGCTCGCAAAGGCAGTTGCGGAAGCAGTGTTCGGAAGCGAAAAGGATATGATCCGCGTCGACATGTCCGAATACATGGAGCAGTACGCGGTGTCGAAGATGATGGGCTCCGCGCCCGGATATGTCGGATACGAGGAGGGCGGACAGCTGACGGAGAAGGTGCGCAGCCATCCCTATTCCGTCGTGCTGTTTGATGAAATTGAGAAGGCACACCCGGATGTATTCAACGTATTGCTGCAGATCCTGGACGAGGGGCGTCTGACGGATTCCAAGGGCAGAACCGTCAACTTCCGCAATACGATCATCATAATGACGTCCAACCTCGGCGCACGCAGCATCGTGGAGCCGAGGACGCTGGGCTTCGCACCCAAGCCGACCGCCGAGCAGAGTTATGAGAAGATGCAGGCAGGCGTCATGGAAGAGGTGAAAAAGGCGTTCCGCCCGGAGTTCATCAACCGGATTGACGGCATTCTCGTCTTTCACGCACTGAACCATGAGGAAATGCTGCAGATTGCGTCCCTCCTGTCGCAGGATCTCATCCGCAGGGCGAAGGAGCAGATGGGTATTACCCTGAAGATCACACCCTCCATGAAGCAGTATCTGGTGAAGGATTTCTCGAACGAGAAGATGGGCGCAAGACCCTTAAAGCGTGCCATACAGACGCAGATTGAGGACCCCCTCGCGGAGGAGCTCCTGAGCGGCCGGGCCGCTGCGGGAGATACCGTTACGGTGCGCCGAACGGGTGATAAGACGAAATTCGATGTAAAGAAGGCAGCAAAGAAACATGCCTAACAGAAAGCGGACAACCGCATTCTACTGCAAGGAGTGCGGATATGAATCAGCGAAGTGGACAGGACAGTGCCCCTCGTGCCACGCGTGGAATACGATGGTGGAGGCTCCGGTCCGGATGACGCCATCCCCGGCATCGTCACTTGGCAGGGCTTCAGCGGCCGGGCCGGTCCCGGGTTCCGCCGGCCGCAGGAGACCGGTTGCCTTAAAGGATGTGCAGGATGAGAGTGAGGAGCGCTGGTCCACGGGCTACGGAGAGCTGGACAGGGTTCTCGGCGGCGGAATTGTACGCGGCTCGCTCATCCTGGTCGGCGGTGATCCCGGAATCGGCAAGTCGACGCTCCTGCTGCAGGTCACAAGAAACCTCGGGCAGGCAGGTCATTCCGTGCTGTATATCTCCGGGGAGGAATCCCTGCACCAGATCAAGCTCCGTGCGAGACGGATCGGTGCGGATTCGGACAATCTCCGGTTTCTGTGCGAGACGGATCTGGAGTCTGTCACGGAAACACTCATGGAGGAGAAGCCGGACCTTGCCGTGATCGATTCCATCCAGACGATGTTCAATGACAGTGTTTCGGGCGCGCCAGGCTCGATCTCGCAGGTGCGGGAGACGACAGGGGTCCTGCTGCGCCTGGCGAAGGAGAGCGGCATTACGTTTTTCATCATCGGCCATGTGACGAAGGAAGGCATGGTGGCCGGACCGCGGGTTCTGGAACACATGGTGGATACGGTGCTGTATTTTGAAGGAGACCGCTATGCTTCGTTCCGGATCCTGCGCGGAGTGAAGAACCGGTTCGGCTCCACGAACGAAATCGGCGTATTTGAAATGCGCAGTGAGGGGCTGTGTGAGGTGGAAAATCCCTCGGAGTATATGCTGGACGGCAGACCGGAGGACGCGAGCGGCTCGATCGTATCCTGTGTAATCGACGGTACGCGTGCCATGCTGACCGAGGTGCAGGCGCTGGTGTGCAGAACGAGCTTCGGCTTCCCGAAGCGGCAGGCGACCGGCACGGACTTCAACCGGGTCAGCCTCCTGATGGCGGTCCTGGAGAAACGTCTTGGTATCCCTCTGTCGGAATATGACGCGTACGTCAATCTCGCGGGAGGCATGCGGCAGAACGAGCCGGCGCTGGATTTGGGAATCGCCCTGGCGGTGCTTTCCAGCTTCCGCGGAAGACCCGTTGACAACAAGACGATCGCGTTCGGGGAGGTCGGCCTTTCGGGCGAGGTCCGCATGGTCAACATGGCAGACGTCCGGATTCAGGAAGCCGCAAAACTCGGCTTTACAACCTGCATCCTTCCTTACGGGAACCTGCGCGCGCTCTCCGGCAAGACTCCGGAGGGAATCCGGCTCGAGGGTGTGAAAAACCTGAAGGACGCCGCAGACCTCGTCGTGTAAAAACGCTTGCCTCGCAGGAGGCGATCTGCTATAATTCATTTCTGTCGGCACCAGGGGAGCGGAACAGAGTTTCACTTTCCTTCCTGCTACTGAGTATCATGAGTTCTTCGGAACGGGCCGACATATAGAGAGGAATCATACAATGGCTAGTATCACGGTCTCCAAAACCGTTCATGTGGGTTCGAATCCCGCTTCCTCTGCTGAAATCCTGAATCCCCGGAGACGGTGATTCAGGATTTTTTGTGCAGGCGACGAGCCAAGGCGGCGAATGCGTGCTTGCACGCAGATGCGCCGCTTTGGCGACCGCTCATCATCGAAAGTCCGAAGGACTTGAGATGATGGCGGCGTAGCCGGAGCGAGTAATCGCTAGCAGGGCGGATGAAATCTGCCCTGCCCGTGCACATAGTCAGAGAGTGCTGCCCTCCCCATGTCATGTTATAATCGAGGCGCTGCAGACTTAAGACCAGGCGCACAGCCGGAAAGAGAAAGGATCCAAATGAGCGGAGTCAGACGAGTTTACGTGGAGAAGAAGGAACCCTATGCCGTTGCTGCAAGGCAGCGCCTTGAGGAAATAAAAGGGTTTCTCGGCATCGACAGGATTGAAAGCCTGCGGCTTCTGATCCGGTACGACATCGAAAACATCCGGGATGATGTATTCGAGACTGCCTGCAGGTGTGTTTTTTCCGAGCCTCCTGTTGATATCCTGTACCGGGAGACGTTTGACGTTCCGGAGGGAGCAAGAGTGTTCTCGGTCGAGCCGGTGCCCGGCCAATTTGACCAGCGCGCGGATTCCGCGGTGCAGTGTATCCAGCTGCTGAATCCGGACTCCGGTGTGGTAATTAAGACCGCAACGACCTATGTTCTGACCGGGGCCCTGACGGACGGAGATGTTGAACGGATCAAGAAGGACATCATCAATCCCGTCGATTCCAGGGAGGCTTCGCAGGAAAAGCCGAAGACCCTGAACATGGACTATCCGAAGGCTCGCGACGTAGAGATCTTCGACGGCTTTACGACCATGGACGGCGCGTCGCTGAAGGAGCTGTATGATTCGCTCGGCCTTGCCATGACGTTCGAGGATTTCGAGTGGATCCAGAATTATTTCAATGGCAATTTTGACGGAATGACACCGAGGGATCCTTCCATGACGGAAATCAGGGTCCTGGATACCTACTGGTCTGATCACTGCCGCCATACGACCTACAATACCGAACTGAAGAACGTCACATTTAAGGACGGATACTATAAGGTCCCGATGGAGACCACCTACCAGAGCTACAGGGACACCCGCACCGCCCTGTATCAGGACCGCCCGGACAAATATCCGTGCCTCATGGAAATGGCGCTCATCGGCATGAAGAAATTAAAGGCCGAGGGGAAGCTGACGGACAAGGAGGATTCGCACGAGGACAACGCGTGCACGGTGATTGTCCCGATCGAGGCCGATTACGGGAACGGTCCGGTAAAGGAAGACTGGCTGGTCTTCTTCAAGAATGAAACGCACAACCATCCGACGGAAATCGAGCCGTTCGGCGGTGCGGCCACGTGCCTGGGCGGCGCCATCCGTGACCCGCTCTCCGGCCGCGGCTATGTTTATCAGGCGATGCGTGTGACCGGCGCTGCGGATCCCACCGTACCGGTTTCCGAAACCATCGAGGGCAAGCTCCCGCAGAAGAAGCTGGTGCTGGGCGCCGCACAGGGTTATTCCTCCTACGGCAACCAGATCGGTCTGGCGACAGGAGAAGTCAGGGAGATCTACCACCCGGATTACGTTGCCAAGCGCATGGAAATCGGTGCCGTCATGGGTGCCGCTCCGCGAAAAAATGTGATCCGTGAGGATCCCGCCCCCGGGGATGTCATCATCCTGCTGGGCGGCCGCACGGGACGCGACGGAATGGGCGGCGCGACCGGTGCCTCGAAGGCGCATACCGAGGAATCTCTGTCCACATGCGGCGCGGAGGTGCAGAAAGGCAACGCGCCGACGGAGCGCAAGCTTCAGCGTCTGTTCCGCCGTCCGGAGGTTGCGCACATGATCAAGAAGTGCAACGACTTCGGCGCGGGCGGTGTCTCGGTGGCAATCGGCGAACTCGCGGACGGCATCCATGTCAACATGGATCTCGTACCGAAGAAATACGAAGGTCTGGACGGCACGGAGCTCGCGATCTCGGAGTCGCAGGAGCGAATGGCGGTTGTCATCGATCCGAAGGACAAGGCGCAGTTCCTGCAATACGCGGCAGAGGAAAACCTCGAGGCAACGCATGTAGCTACGGTGACTGAGGAGCCCAGACTTGTCCTCGACTGGCGGGGTAAGGCGGTTGTGGATATCTCGAGGAAATTCCTCGCGACGAACGGTGCGCACCAGGAAAATGACGTAGTGGTGGACGCACCCTCCGAAGAAGACAATTACTTCCATAAGATTGCGGCAAAGGGCGCGGCGAAATTCCTGGACGGGCTGGCCGAGGACTCCGGAGATGATTCTGCCTTCGACGATGCGTTCGAAGCTGTGCTCAGCGATCTGAACGTATGCTCGCAGAAGGGACTCGTGGAGCGGTTTGACTCCTCGATCGGAGCCGCGACCGTGACGATGCCCTACGGCGGCAGATACCAGCTCACCGGAACGCAGGCGATGACGGCGAAAATTCCTGTTTACCGCGGAACCACGCACACCGTTTCCATGATGAGCTACGGTTTCGATCCCTATCTTTCGAGCTGGAGTCCGTATCACGGGGCAATCTATGCCGTGACGGAGTCCATTGCGAAGATCATCGCTTCCGGCGGCAGCTATGATAAGCTGCATTTTACGTTTCAGGAATATTTCCGCAGGATGAATAAGGACCCTGAACGCTGGTCCCAGCCGTTTGCGGCGCTGCTGGGTGCCTATGACGCACAGATCGGCTACGGCATTGCTTCAATCGGCGGCAAGGATTCCTCATCCGGTACGTTCGACGATAAGGATAAGGAGATTAATGTACCGCCGACACTGGTATCGTTTGCGGTCGACATCGCACAGGATGAGGACATCATCACTCCCGAGCTGAAGAATGCGGGCGACGTCCTCGTGCGCTTCCGCATTCCGAAGGACGAGTATGATATTCCGGTCTATGACGATGTCATCACCCTGTATAAAACACTGACCGGCTATATCCGCAGGGGATCGATCCGTGCTGCTTACGCGCTGGATTCATACGGAGCGGCAGCCGCGGCGGCGAAGATGGCATTCGGCAACAAGCTGGGGGTAACGTTCAACAGCGCCCTGCCGGTACGCGACTTCTTCGAAAACGCGCTCGGAGATATCCTCGTTGAGATTTCCGCGGCGGACGCGGCGAAGCTCGAACAGGAAGAAGCCCTGGACGATACGGATTACGCGGTTATCGGTACTGTCAGCCAGGAGGGTGTGTTCCGCTACGGCAACGCGGCTGTTCCCATGGAGCGGGCGCTGCAGGACTGGGAGAAGACGCTGGAGCCGGTCTTCCCGACGATTGCGGTCAGGGGAGACGGGAAGGTGGATTCCCCGGTTTATGATGCAAAGGGCAGCATCGCTGTCTGCACGCATAAGGTCGGCCAGCCCACTGTTTTCATCCCGGTATTCCCCGGTACAAACTGTGAATATGATTCGGCGGCCGCCTTTGAGAACGCGGGGGCGAGAACGATCGTCCGCGTTTTCCGGAACATAACGCCCGAGGGAATCCGCGACTCCGTTGACGAGTTCCGCAGAAGCATTGAACAGTCACAGATCATTATGTTCCCCGGCGGTTTCTCCGCAGGTGACGAGCCGGACGGCTCTGCGAAGTTTTTCGCGACCAGCTTCCGGAATGAGGCGATCCGGGATGCTGTAACGGACCTTCTCGAGCACAGGGACGGCCTTGTACTGGGAATCTGCAACGGCTTCCAGGCGCTCATCAAGCTCGGACTGGTTCCGAACGGCAAAATTACCGGACAGGATGAGGAATCGCCGACGCTGACGTTCAATACCATCGGCCGGCATATTTCGAAGGAAGCGTATATCCGGATCGTTTCGAACAAGTCCCCCTGGCTGCAGGAAGCCGTCCCCGGCAAGGTCTATGTCAATCCCGCATCACACGGAGAGGGCCGCTTCGTTGCGCCGAAGCAGTGGCTGGAGAAGCTGTTTGCCAACGGTCAGGTGGCGACGCAGTACTGCGACCCCGACGGAAACGTCACGATGGACGAGCACTGGAACATCAACGGTTCGTTTAGCGCAATCGAGGGCATAACGAGTCCGGACGGGCGGGTTCTCGGCAAGATGTGTCACGCAGAGCGGCGCGGCGACCATGTCGCAGTCAATATTTACGGCGATCAGGACCTGAAGATTTTCTCCTCGGGCGTGAAGTATTTTGAATAAGCAGGAACAGGGGCTCCTCCTCCGGAAGATCCGATGCGGATCTCTTCCGGGGAGGGGCTTTTTTTCTACACCGGATGCGCTATAATGGAACGCGATGCAAACTGTATACAATTTTATTTCAAAATTGTATACAATCCTGAACCGACAATATCCTGTGCTTCCGGCCGGCAGGCCTGCGGGGCAGGGAAAATAAGGCATGGAGGAAACCATGAAGGCATTTTTGATCCTGGAAGACGGAACGGTATTTCGGGGAAAGGCGTTCGGCGCCGCGAAGGAGGTCATCAGCGAGATTGTTTTCAACACCTCCATGGCGGGCTATCCCGAGGTTCTTACGGATCCAAGCTACGCGGGACAGGCGGTCTGCATGACCTATCCTCTCATCGGCAATTACGGGATCTGCCCGGAGGATCTGGAATCGTCACGGCCCTGGCCCGATGCGCTCATCGTGCGCGAGGCGTGTGAGACGCCGTCGAACTTCCGCTCGGACATGACACTGCAGCATTTCCTGGAAAAATATGAGGTACCTGGCATCGAAGGCATCGATACCCGTGCGCTCGTCAAGATCCTGCGCGAAAAGGGCACCATGAACGGGTGCGTAACGACGAATGAGCATTACGAGCTGGAGAAACTGCTCCCGAAGCTGAAGGCATACAGCTGCGGAAAGGTCGTCGCCAGGGTTTCGTGCCGTGAAAAATATGAGGTGAAGGGGTCTGTCTCGCTTGAGGAAAACGGTCCGGTTACAGGACACGCGGTGTTTGACCCCGAGCGGTATGAGCAGTACCGTGACGGTGACAGGGCTCTGAAGGAGAAGCGGCCAAGCCTTGTGCGCGCTCTGAACGGAACCGGACTGAAAATCGCCCTGCTGGATGTGGGAGCCAAGCGCAATATTGCGGCAAGTCTTGCCATGCGCGGCGCCGACGTGACGGTATGGCCTGCCATGACGAGGGCGGAGGACATCATTGCCTCGAATCCCGACGGTATCATGCTCAGCAACGGCCCCGGCGATCCGAAGGAATGCACATCCATCATCCGTGAAATCCGCAAGCTCTATGACAGTGATATTCCGATTTTCGCCATCTGCCTGGGTCATCAGCTGCTGGCCCTTGCCACAGGCGCTGATACCTATAAGCTGAAATACGGTCACCGCGGCGGGAACCACCCCGTCAAAGACCTGACGACCGGGAGAGTCTACATCTCCTCCCAGAATCACGGCTATGCCGTCGACGAGAAGAGCCTTGACCCCGCGGTGGCAGAGCCCCTGTTTGTCAACGTCAACGACGGTACCAATGAGGGACTGAGTTACAGGAACAAGAACATTTTCACGGTGCAGTTCCACCCCGAGGCATGCCCCGGACCGCAGGACACCGGTTTCCTGTTTGACCGTTTCATTGAGAACATCAGGAAGGGAGGACAGAACTGATGCCGAAGGATCAAAGCGTGAAGAAGGTACTGGTCATTGGCTCCGGCCCGATCGTAATCGGTCAGGCGGCGGAGTTCGACTACGCGGGAACCCAGGCGTGCCGCTCCCTGAAGGAAGAGGGAGTGGAGGTATGCCTTGTCAACTCCAATCCCGCGACCATCATGACCGATAAGGATATCGCGGATGAGGTCTATATCGAGCCCCTGAACGCAAAGGTGCTGGAAAAGATCATCGAGAAGGAAAAGCCCGATTCCATCCTGCCGACGCTCGGCGGACAGGCGGGATTAAACCTTGGCATGGAGCTGGCGGAATCCGGGTTCCTGGACAGCCATCATGTGCGGCTTCTGGGCACGACGGCCCTGACCATTAAGAAGGCAGAGGACCGCGAAATGTTCAAGGAGACCATGGAGAAGATCGGAGAACCGGTCGCTGCCTCCCGGGTCGTGGAGAACATCGAGGACGGCGTTGCCTTTGCCGAGAGCATCGGCTATCCTGTCGTACTGCGCCCTGCCTATACGCTGGGCGGCTCGGGCGGCGGTATCGCCCACAACCAGATGGAGCTCCGGAAAATCCTGGAGAACGGACTGCGTCTGTCGCGCGTGGGACAGGTCCTCGTCGAGCGGAGCATCGCCGGCTGGAAGGAAATCGAATACGAGGTCATGCGGGACAGTGCGGGCAACTGCATCACGGTCTGCAATATGGAAAACATCGACCCCGTCGGCGTTCATACCGGTGATTCCATCGTTGTGGCTCCTTCTCAGACGCTCTCCGACAAGGAATACCAGATGCTGCGAACGGCAGCGCTCAATATCATTGATGAGCTGCAGATTACCGGCGGGTGCAACGTGCAGTTCGCCCTTCATCCGACGAGCTTTGAATACTGCGTTATCGAGGTCAACCCCAGAGTATCGCGTTCCTCGGCACTGGCCTCTAAGGCGACCGGCTACCCGATTGCCAAGGTTGCCGCGAAGATTGCCCTCGGCTTCACGCTGGACGAAATCCAGAATGCCATCACGAAGAGGACATACGCCTCGTTCGAGCCTGCGCTGGATTACTGTGTCGTGAAGATGCCGCGCCTGCCGTTTGATAAATTCATTCACGCAAAGCGCACGCTGACGACACAGATGAAGGCAACGGGCGAGGTCATGGCCATTGACAACAGCTTCGAGGGTGCCCTGATGAAGGCAATCCGTTCGCTGGAGCAGCATGTGGACGCGCTGGATTCCTACGATTTCAGTCACCTGTCGAAGGAGGAGCTGTTCGTGCGGCTCACGGTGGTGGATGACCAGCGGATCTGGGTGATCGCGGAAGCACTCCGCAAGGGCATTTCCCGCTCGACCATTCACGAGATCACGATGATCGACGAGTGGTTCATTGAGAAGATCCACAACCTGGTCCGCGTGGAGGAGAAGCTCCGGAAAGGATCGCTGACAGGCGACCTCCTCATCGAAGCCAAGCGGGTGGAGATTCCGGACTCCGTCATTGCCCGCTGGAGCGGAAGGAGCGAGGACGAAATCTTCAGACTCCGCCTGAAGGCCGGCATTACGGCGAAGTACAAGATGGTTGATACGTGCGCTGCCGAGTTTGAGGCAAAGACGCCGTACTTCTATTCCACGTATAACCTTTCGGACGTCGATGAAGCGAAGGAGAAGGTCACCGACCGGAAGAAGATCCTCGTGCTCGGCTCCGGGCCGATCCGTATCGGACAGGGCATCGAGTTCGACTACTGCAGCGTGCACGCAACCTGGGCGTTTGAAAAGGCCGGGTTCGAGACCATTATCATCAACAACAATCCGGAGACGGTATCCACGGATTTTGATATTGCGGATAAGCTCTATTTTGAGCCGCTCACCCCCGAGGATGTGAAGAACGTCATCGATATTGAGCACCCGGATTACGCGGTGGTGCAGTTCGGCGGGCAGACAGCCATCAAGCTGACAGCGGCGCTGACGAAGTTCGGCGTGCCGATTCTCGGAACGGACGCCAAGGATGTGGATGCCGCGGAGGACCGTGAGATATTCGACGAGGTCCTGCAGAAGACAGGAATCAAACGCGCGCAGGGCGCGACGGTTTTCACGGCGGAGGAAGCGAAGAAGGTTGCCAACCGGCTGGGCTATCCTGTGCTTGTGCGTCCCTCGTATGTTCTGGGCGGACAGGGAATGCAGATCGCGATTTCCGATGAGGAGATCGAGGAGTTCATGTCAGTCATCAACCGCTATACGCAGGAGCATCCGATCCTGGTGGACAAGTATCTGCAGGGCACGGAGACCGAGGTTGACGCAGTCTGCGACGGGGAGAATATTCTCATCCCGGGCATCATGGAGCACATCGAGAGATCAGGCATCCATTCCGGCGATTCCATTTCGGTCTATCCGGCGCAGACACTCTCGCAGCACGTAAAGGATACGATTGCGGAATATACGAGACGTCTTGCCATGGAGCTGCACATCGTCGGTCTCATCAACGTGCAGTTCATTGCCATGGGGGAGGAAGTCTATATCATTGAGGCCAATCCCCGTTCGTCCCGCACCGTGCCCTACATCAGCAAGGTGACCGGCATTCCGATCGTGGACCTTGCGGCACAGTGCATGCTGGGAAAGAAGATCACGGATTTCGGATACGAGCCGGGTCTGCAGCCCGAGGCGGGAACGATTGCCATCAAGATGCCGGTCTTCTCTACGGAGAAGATCCGCGGCGCGGAGATTTCCGTCGGGCCCGAGATGAAGAGCACCGGCGAGTGCCTCGGCATCTCGAAGGATTTCAATGAGGCACTGTACAAGGCATTCCTCGGCGCCGGCATGAACCTGCCGAGGTTCCGGCAGATGATCATCACTGTCCGCGACCAGGATAAGGGTGAGATCATTGACATCGCGCGCAGATATGCGAACGTGGGCTACACGATCTATTCGACGCTGGGCACGGCGGAGGTTCTGCAGGAAAACGGCATTCCGGTCCGCAGGGTAAACCGCCTGTCACAGGAGTCGCCGACGGTCATGGACCTGATCCTGGGACACCGGATCGACCTTGTCATCGATACTCCGACGCAGGGACACGACAAGTCCAGGGACGGTTTCCTGATCCGCCGCACGGCCATCGAGACCGGCGTCACGACCATTACGGCGCTCGATACCGCGCGGGCACTGGTTTCCGCACTCGAGCATCAGGCGGAGGAAACGAACCTGTCCGTCATCGATATCGCGAAGCTCGATTCGAAGATTCAGGCGGCAAAGGGGCTGTAAAGGTCTGTGCCGCATGACGAAACGTTCAGGGCGTCAGGTTCCTGCATGGCTCACTTTGCGGTACATACTATATGAACAAGCGTAATTACAGTAAGGAACTGGATACCATCATCGCGCGCCTGCGGCAGGAGGGAAGGACACCGACCCTCCTGCTGCAGGCGTGCTGCGCTCCGTGCTCCTCGGCCTGCCTCGAGCGGCTGCGGGAGGATTTTCTCGTAACCGTGTTCTACTACAATCCGAATATTTCGGAGGATGCGGAATATGAGAAGCGCAAGGCAGAGGAGAAGCGGCTGATCGCGGAGCTGAACCATCAGGTGGACACGCAGGATTTTGCGGGTATGCTGTCGACCGGGAAGGCGCATCGCATCGAAATCCTGGACTGCGACCACGACGCGGCGGCATACGAAGCCGCCGTAAAGGGCTTTGAGGACTGCCCGGAGGGAGGAGACCGCTGCACGATATGCTTCCGGCTGCGCCTGCTGCGCACAGCATCAGAGGCGAAGGCGCACGGCTTTGATTACTTCTCCACAACGCTTACGATTTCACCCCTGAAGGACGCGGAACGGCTCAACCGGATCGGGGAAGAGGCAGCAAAGGAGTACGGTGTCGCCTTCCTGCCTTCCGATTTCAAGAAGAAGGACGGGTACAAGCGCAGTATTGAGCTGTCACGTCAGTTTCAGCTGTACCGGCAGAATTTCTGCGGCTGCCGGTTTTCCAGGGGAGAAGCGTTTCGCAAACGCGGCGAGGGTGATATACTCGTGAAATGACTGCCGGGGCAGGAGTGCAGGATCAGAAGGAGTTAAAGAATAATGCAGCAGTTAATCAGCTTATTATCAGAAGAGATGGGAAGGGCGTTCGAGGCAGCTGGCTATGACGCGTCCCTGGGTCAGGTTATGGTGTCCGGCCGCCCGGATCTGTGTGAATACCAGTGCAACGGCGCCATGGCAGGAGCGAAGAAATACCACAAGGCTCCGTTTGTGATTGCCGGAGAGGTTGCAAAGCACCTGGAAGGGGCGGAGCGCGTTTTCAATGTCAGTGTTGTTAAGCCGGGCTTTATCAACTGCGACGTTACCCCTGCATACCTGACACAGTATCTGTCGGAGATGGCGAAGGCGGACAGGCTGGGCGTGGAGACGTCCTCCCGCCCCCGGACCGTCATCCTGGACTACGGCGGGCCGAATGTTGCCAAGCCTCTTCACGTCGGGCACTTACGGAGTGCTGTCATCGGCGAAGCCCTGAAGCGGATCCTCCGCTTCCACGGCGACAACGCGATCGGAGATATTCATCTGGGTGACTGGGGCCTGCAGATGGGCCTCGTCATCACGGAGCTGAAGCACAGGCATCCGGAGCTGCCCTATTTTGATGAGAATTATACCGGGGAATATCCCGCGGAGCCTCCGTTCACTGTTGCGGATCTGGAGGAGATCTATCCCTACGCCTCCGGCAGATCCAGGGAAGACGAGGCCTACCACCGTGAGGCGCTGGAGAACACGCACCTGCTGCAGGAAGGGCAGAGGGGCTACCGCGCTCTGTGGGAACACATTATTCATGTTTCGGTTGCGGACATGAAGCGCAATTACGAGAACCTCAACGTCACCTTTGACCTGTGGAACGGGGAATCCACCGTGAACGATATCATTCCGGTCATGGTGGAGGATATGAAAAAGAGCGGACTAGCCTATGAGAGTCAGGGAGCTCTGGTAGTGGATGTATCGGAGGAATCAGACAGTAAAGAAATCCCTCCCTGCATGATCCTGAAATCGGATGGCGCTGCCCTGTATACCACGACGGACCTTGCAACGATTAAAATGCGGAAGGATCAGAATGACCCGGATGAGATCATCTACGTTGTGGACAAACGTCAGGAGCTGCACTTTATCCAGACGTTCCGTGCGGCCAGGAAATGCGGACTCATCGGGGACAGCTGCCGCCTGACGTTCAAGGGCTTCGGCACCGTGAACGGCAAGGACGGAAGACCCTTCAAGACCCGGGAGGGCGGCGTGATGCGCCTTGAATCCCTCATCCGTGAAATTGACGACAAAATGCTCGGGAAGATCGAGGCCAACCCCGACATCCCGGCGGACGAGGCAAAGGAAACCGCAAAGATCGTCGGCCTTGCGGCACTGAAATACGGCGATTTGTCCAACCAGGCTTCCAAGGACTATATTTTCGATGTGGAGAAATTCACCTCGTTTGAGGGCGATACCGGTCCGTACATCCTGTACACCATTGTCCGCATCAAATCCATCCTGAAAAAGTATCTGGACGCCTCCGGCAGAAATCCGGCGGACCTTGCCATCGGCGCGCCGTCCGGCGTCGCCGAGAAGACACTCATGCGCAGCATCGCCGGATTCAACCGCACCATGCAGGAAGCGTATGAGGAATTAGCACCCCACAAAATATGTGCCTTCATCTACCAGCTGTCCAACGACTTCAACAGCTTCTACCATGGAACCCGGATCCTCACCGAGGAAGACCAGACGCAGAAGGAGCACTGGATCGCCCTCCTGTACCTGACGGAAAAAGTACTCGAAATCTGCATCAACGTACTCGGCTTCGACGCCCCGGAACGGATGTAATGACATAAGGGTTTCGAAGTGCGCATGTCCCGCATGCTTGCATGCAGGGACATGCGACCTCGAAACCCGGTCAAAACATGAGGAAAGAAGAAAAAAACTCCGGCGCAAGCCGGAGTTTTTTCGATTTCCGAATGTTTTGCAGCAGCGCGTGAATCGCGAAGCGATGAAGCGCTGCGATATGTCATCACATCATATTGAGTGATTCAAATGAGCCGGGACGCGTGCTTGCATGCAGGGACATGCGACCTCGAAACCCGGTCAAAACATGAGGAAAGAAGAAAAAACTCCAGGCGCAAGCCGGAGTTTTTTCGATTTCCGAATGTGATGTCATCACATCTTCTCTCTGTTCATCCGGTAGATCACCAGCATCCCCTTCAGCAGCAGATCCGGGTCATAGATTACCCTCCCGCGGATCCAGGGGAGTACGACCTTCCCGTTGCCTCCGGTGACAATCACCTTGAGATCCGGCAGGTGATAGTCCTCCCGGATGCGGCGGATGACGCCGTCCATCATGATGCCGGTTGACGCGACGGAGCCGGAAATCATATTGCTGACGGTGTCCTGGCCGAGAAGCCGGTCAACAGGCCCTGCTGTCAGCTGCGGCAGCTGGGACGTGCGCTCCGCCTGCGCGTCGAGGCTAAGCTGCACACCGGCGGAAATCATTCCTCCGATAAGATTGGCATCCGCGTCAATGACGCTGAGTGTTGTGCAGGTGCCCAGATCATAGACCGCTGCCGGCGCACCGTAAACAGCGGCTGCCGCCGCGAGGTCGACGAGCCGGTCCTCCCCCAGCGTCGAGACATCATACCGGTGTGTTCCGATGCCGGTATTCAGGGTATTGTCCATCTGCAGGGGTCTGCTGCCTGTCGCACGCTCGATCGCTCCGCCGAGGATAGGATCCAGCTCGGGGACGACGGAGGAAATGATGCCGCCGCTGACCGAGGCCGGGTCCACGCCGTGGGATGTCAGGAGTCTTAGGATCTCATGCGCCATGGATTCACGGGTCCATTTGCGGCGGGTTATGAGCCGCTCCGTGAACGCAAGCGCGTCTGTCTCGAAGCAGCCGAGCACAATA
This sequence comes from uncultured Lachnospiraceae bacterium, assembly GCA_900316855.1. Classification (GTDB taxonomy): domain Bacteria; phylum Bacillota; class Clostridia; order Lachnospirales; family Lachnospiraceae; genus CAG-791. Next base: position 50,173 of record ONEK01000010.1, read on the forward strand.
TTCGAATTTCCGATATCCGCTGTGAGTATCGTTTCCATAGACTGCCTGCCCGGAAAAACCTGCTTATCTGCGGTGCAGTGCCTTCGCAACGAGGAAGCCGACGGTGCCGCCGAGAATGCAGCCCGTGGCTGCCTCAATGAGCCCCTGTACGCCGACCAGGGTGATGACAAACGACATCGGGTTGACCGTGCCGAGCTTTGCCGCCATGTTCTGGATGTAATCCGAGTTATAGAAGAAGATCACAAGGGAACCCATAAAGAACAGGGTGTTGAGCAGGGGAGCGGCCAGACCTGTCAGATAGTAGGCGGGAGCCTTGTGTGTGAACCGATGCAGACCCTTGAAGATCAGGCCGGTGCAGATACCGTCCAGCATCCTTGCGATGACCGCGGTTACAAAGACGCCGAAGGGGCTGATCTGAAACAGTGCGGACAGCAGGCCGCTTGCGCCGGTCACGGCGTTGAACAGACTCGTAAGGCCGAATACCGTTGCACAGACGAAAGCGCCCAGTGGTCCGATCAGCATGGCCGCAATCGCTACCGGAACAGTTACGAGCGATACGGACAGGAACGGGGTGCGCAGTGTTCCGAGCGGTGTGAGACCCATGATGAGCGTAACCGCGACAAGAAGCGCGGTCTCCACCATGAACTGAACTCTGGAAGATGCAGATTTAACGGATGATTTTGCAGAGGATTCTGCTGCGAGTGAAGTCATGACTGTCTCCTTTCTTCACATACCGGATTCCGGGGATGCCCCGGGATCAACAATAAATCCGACCAGAAAAAAGGAGCCGCGGGAAACCGGTCTGATACGCTTTCCGAAGTCTGCTGGCCATCCGCCTTACAGCTTCCGCGTCGGTCTGATTTCCTTAAACCTTACAATGAAATTGTCTCCTTTGCTGCCGTTCTGGTCCAACAGATATGGCGCACTGTCATTATGACACCGGGGGTGGAAATTGCAAGGGCGGTGTGTGAAAAAATTGTTAAATTATTGTCAGAATGATCCGGAGCACTTGCCACCGGATAAAAATGAGGATAACCTACAGATGCAAAGAATGCGGAACGCCGGCAAGGGTGACCGCTGAAGTCCGAAGGAAGCAGGGGAACGATATGCTGACAGGAAAACATGTATTACTGGGAGTTACGGGAGGAATCGCAGCTTACAAGGCCTGTGAGCTGGCATCGGCGCTTGTGAAGCAGCACGCGGAGGTTCACACGGTCATGACAGAAAACGCCGTGCAGTTCGTGACGCCGCTGACATTCGACGCGCTGACGCATACGCGCACCGTCGTTGACACGTTTGACCGGCAGCATTCCTATGAAATAGAACACATTGCGCTCGCGGACCAGGGTGACGTAGTGATGATTGCGCCTGCCTCTGCGGACGTGATTGCGAAGCTCGCGAACGGGATTGCGGACGATATGCTGACAACGACCGTTCTGGCATGCACCTGCCCGAAGCTGATCGCTCCCGCGATGAATACCCACATGTATGAAAATCCCGCTACACAAAGGAACCTGAAGCAGCTTCAGGAGGACGGCTGGGAAATCGTGGAGCCGGAGAGCGGAAGACTTGCCTGCGGAGTCGTCGGGAAGGGAAAGCTTGCCTCCCCGGAGTCGCTGCTGGAAGCCATTGACCACGCCATCGCGCGGCAGAAGGATATGAAGGGCCTGAAGGTTCTCGTCACGGCGGGACCGACAAGGGAAGCACTGGATCCGGTGCGCTATCTCACAAATCATTCGAGCGGCAGGATGGGCTATGCCATTGCCGCCGCTGCCTCACAGCGGGGGGCGGACGTCACCCTTGTCAGCGGACAGACTGCCCTGCGCCGTCCCGGCTATATGAAGGTCATCGATATCGTCTCGGCACAGGACATGTATGATGCAGTAACTGCGGCTGCCGCAGATCAGGATATCATCATCAAGGCCGCTGCCGTCGCTGACTTCACGCCCGCCCACGTCGCCCGGGACAAGATCAAGAAGCTGGAGGTGAACGGAGAGCCCTGCCTGCCCCTTGCAAGGACGAAGGATATCCTTGGTTACCTCGGGGAGCACCGGAGGGACCATCAGATTCTCTGCGGCTTCTCGATGGAAACGGAACATATGGTGGAGAACTCACGCAGGAAGCTGCAGGAGAAGCATCTCGACGTCATTGCCGCCAACAATGTCAAGGAGGCGGGAGCCGGATTTGAGGTGGAGACCAACGTGCTCACCCTCATCACGAAGGATCAGGAAACCGCCCTTCCCCTCATGAGCAAATACGATGCTGCCAATGCGCTGCTGGATGAAATCCTGAAGCTCAGGGGCTGAACTGCAGCAAATGTATTTAATGTATCTTTGTATACAAAAGCATTGACATTAAATTAGCCCTGTGATAAAACAATTCAAAAGCAAGGGCGCTTTGAAATGCTGCCGGAGAAAACCTCCGGAGGCGTCTCAAAGCGCCTTTTTGCTGAAAAAATGCTGCAAGGAGGATAGAGAATAATGGGAAGTAAAATGGAAACAATTCCCGAGCTGTACGGAAGCCTCGTCTTCAACGACAAGGTGATGAAGGAACGGCTCCCGAAGGACATCTACAAGGCAGTCCACAAGACCATTGCCAATGGCACGCACCTGGAGCTGGATGTCGCCAATACGGTGGCAGCCGTCATGAAGAACTGGGCCCTCGAGCACGGGGCAACCCATTTCACACACTGGTTCCAGCCGATGACCGGGCTGACTGCCGAGAAGCATGATTCCTTCATTGATCCGCAGGCGAACGGCTCCGTGATCATGGAGTTTTCCGGCAAGGAACTCGTCAAGGGCGAACCGGATGCTTCCTCGTTCCCTTCCGGAGGCCTCCGCGCAACGTTTGAGGCAAGAGGCTATACCGCGTGGGATCCTTCGAGTCCCGCCTTCATCAAGGACGGAACGCTGTACATTCCCACCGCGTTCTGCAGCTACGGCGGCGAGGCGCTCGACAAGAAGACACCCCTGCTGCGTTCCATGTCCGCCCTGTCGGATTCGGCAGTCCGTGTCCTTCATCTGATCGGCAATACCGGCGTTTCGAACGTGGCTACCACAGTCGGCTCCGAGCAGGAGTACTTCCTGATCGACAAGGACCTTTACAAGAAGAGAAAGGATCTTGTCATGACGGGCCGTACCCTCATCGGCGCTCCCGCCCCGAAGGGACAGGAAATGGAGGATCACTATTTCGGTGTTCTCAAGCCGAAGGTATCCGAGTATATGCATGATCTGGATCAGGAGCTCTGGAAACTGGGTGTACCTGCCAAGACCAAGCACAACGAGGTTGCTCCTTCCCAGCATGAGCTGGCTCCCGTTTTCGAGACGGCAAACGTGGCAGCGGATCACAACCAGCTGACCATGGAGATGATGAAAAAGGTTGCGGACAAGCACAATTATGTCTGCCTGCTGCATGAGAAGCCGTTCGACGGCGTCAATGGTTCCGGCAAGCACAACAACTGGTCCATCAGCACGGATACGGGCGAGAACCTTCTCGATCCCGGCAAGACTCCCGCACAGAACCAGCAGTTCCTGATCTTCCTCATCGCGACGATCTCCGCTGTGGACGAGTACGCGGATCTGCTGCGCGTATCGGTTGCAACGGCCGGAAACGATCACCGTCTTGGCGCAAACGAGGCCCCGCCCGCTGTCATCTCCGTTTTCGTCGGTGACGAGCTGGCCGGTGTCCTGAAGGCACTGGACGAGGGGAAGGATTTCGTATCCGCCGGCAAGACCCAGATGGGTCTGGGTGCACCGGTGCTGCCCCACATCATGAAGGATACGACGGACCGCAACCGTACGAGTCCGTTCGCATTTACCGGCAACAAGTTTGAGTTCCGTATGCCCGGGTCGTCCCTGTCGGTCGCAGACCCCAACATCGTTCTCAACACCGCGGTAGCGGAGGAACTGGACAGGATTTATGACGCACTGAAGGATGTTCCGAAGGACGAGCTGGCTGAAGCCATCCACAAGCTCCTCAAGGAGATGCTGGACGAGCATAAGAAGGTTCTGTTCAACGGAAACGGCTATACGGATGAGTGGATCGCGGAAGCGGAAAAGAGAGGACTCCCGAACCTGAAGTCCCTTCCGGAGGCAATGCCTCATCTCATCTCCGACCACAGTATCGACCTGTTCACAAAGCATAAGGTATTCTCGAAGGATGAGCTGGACTCCCGGTATGAAATTTTCCTGGAGAACTATGTGAAGACCATCCATATCGAGTCCCTGACCATGCAGGAAATGGTCCGCAAGGACTTCACCGCAGGCCTGATTGCGTACGAGAAGGATGTGACGAAGGAAGCCCTGGACAAGAAGGCACTCCTTCCCGAGTCCGGCTGCAGCTATGAGACCGGCATCCTGAAGCAGCTCGGCAGTGCTGAGGATAAGATCGGCACAGGCCTTGCGAAGCTGACCGCGGACACGAAGGAAGCGGAGAAGGACGAGAACGCACTCTCTGCCGCGAAGTATTACCACGACACGGTTCTCGCCGATATGGAGACGCTCCGTGCGGCTGTGGACAGTGCGGAAGCACTCATCCCGGAGGAATATCTGCCATATCCTACCTACGGAGAGCTTCTGTTCTCTCTCAGATAAGCATGAGGGAATCCGCCTGAGGAAGCCTGCCAGGGCAGTGGTTCGGAAGGCAGGGGCACGGCCCCCGTTCAATATGGTGTGAGGATTCGCGGTGGCGTCCCCCGGCATCGCGGATCTTTACATAAATTACTGTATACATAGTCTGCAAGGAAGCCGACACGTCTCAAGTTGTATCTGTCAAAGACTAACTTCCTCCTGGCGTGCCGTCTTTTCTTGCGGACTTTTTTCAGTTCAGGAACAAGAGAATATGGAGACTATCTTACAAATATCCCCCGAAGAACGCGAAAGAATCAACAGGACGATCGGAAGCCTCAAGGGGCGGGGTGTGGACCGCCGCAGCCCGGTTGACGGTCAGGATTCGTGCGGGATCGGCACCATCGTGAACATTGACGGACATCAGGACCACAAGGTAGTGGACGATGCACTGACCATTGTGGAGAAGCTGGAGCACCGTGCCGGCAAGGATGCAACCGGAAAGGTCGGTGACGGCGTCGGCATCCTGCTGCAGATTTCGCACAAATATTTCCGTAAGGCGGCAAAGGAAGCGGGGATTGCGGTGCGCGGCGAACGCGACTACGGCATCGGCATGTTCTTTTTCCCGCAGGATCATCTGAAGCGGACGTTTGCCATGCGGATGATGCAGGTCATCACGGAAAAAGAGGGGCTGACGTTCCTCGGATGGAGAGAGGTGCCGGTTCACCCGGAGATTCTGGGCGCTCTCGCCCTGGAGTCCATGCCCAAAATCTACCAGTGCTTCATTGACCGGCCGAATGATGCCAAAAAGGGCATTGAATTCGACCGCCGGCTGTACGTCGTAAGGCGGGAATTCGAACAGTCCTCGGACGATACGTATATCTGTTCCCTGTCCTCCCGCACCATTGTGTACAAGGGAATGTTCCTCGTAAAGCAGCTCCGCGCATTCTACGACGATCTGCAGGCGAAGGAGTATGAGTCTGCCATCGCCATTGTTCACTCGAGATTCTCCACCAATACGACTCCCTCCTGGAACCGCGCCCATCCGTATCGGATGATCGCTCACAACGGAGAGATCAACACCATCCGCGGCAATATTGACCGTATGCTCGCCAGAGAGGAAACGATGTCCTCCCCTGTCATGCAGAAGGATATCGATAAGATTTTCCCGGTCATCAACCGGACCGGTTCGGATTCCGCGATGCTCGACAACACGCTGGAATTCCTGTATATGAACGGAATGGATCTGCCGCTTGCCATGATGGCGATCATTCCCGAACCCTGGAAACACAACCGGTTCATGGCACAGGACAAGAAGGACTTCTACCATTATTACGCGACCATGATGGAGCCCTGGGACGGTCCTGCCGCAATCCTGTTCTCCGACGGCGACCTGGTAGGCGCAACGCTCGACCGCAACGGCCTGCGCCCTTCCCGCTATTACATCACGGATGACAACCGGCTCATCCTCTCGTCCGAGGTGGGCGTGCTGGATATCGCGCCGGAGCATATCGTGCGCAAATCCCGTCTCGAGCCCGGCAAAATGCTGCTCGTCGATACGGTGAAGAAGCGGATTATCTCCGATAAGGAATGCAAGGATACCTATGCCGGCCGGCAGCCCTACGGCGAATGGCTGGACCGGAACCTGCTGCATCTCGTCAGCCTCACTATCCCGAACAAGAAAATTGCCGTCCATACCCAGGAGATGCGGGACAAGCTGTACAAGGTATTCGGATATACCTATGAGGATGTTCGGGATGAAATCCTGCCGATGGCCATCAACGGCGTCGAGCCCACACTGTCCATGGGACATGACGTTCCGCTGGCGGTACTGTCCCGGCAGCATCAGCTGCTGTTCAACTACTTCAAGCAGCTGTTCGCCCAGGTGACGAACCCCCCGATCGACTCCCTGCGGGAAAAGATCGTGACGGATACCACGGTCTACATCGGCTCGGACGGCGACCTTCTCAATGAGAAGAGTGCCAACTGCACCGTGCTGGAGGTGGACAATCCCATCCTGACGGGCGTCGACATGATGAAGATCAAGTCGCTGAACAAGCCCGGCTTCCACACGGAGGTGGTCAGCCTCCTTTATTACAAGAACACGTCGCTCGCACGCGCGCTGGAACAGCTGAACATCACGGTGGACCGCGCCGCGTCGAACGGCAACAATATCATCATCCTGTCCGACCGCGGCGTCGACGAGAATCACGTTCCGATTCCGTCGCTCCTGGCAGTATCGTCCGTGGAGCAGCATCTGGTACAGACGAAGAAGCGCACGGCCATTTCCCTGATCCTGGAGTCCGCCGAGCCGCGTGACGTGCATCAGATTGCGACACTCCTGGGCTTCGGTGCCCGTGCCATCAATCCGTACCTGGCGCATGAGTGCATTTCCGAGCTCATCGATATCGGCGTGCTGGACAAGGATTATCACACTGCCATTGAGGACTACAACAAGGCACTTCTGGGCGGCGTCGTCAAGATCGCGGCCAAGATGGGCATCAGTACACTGCAGTCCTATCAGTCCGCGAGAATCTTCGAGGCTATCGGTCTGTCCAGGGAGGTCATCGACCGGTATTTCACCGGCACGGTGAGCCGGGTCGGCGGCATTGGAATCAAAGAAATCGAGGAGGGTGTGACGTTCCGCCACGACCATGCCTTTGATCCGCTGGGACTCGGCGTCGATACGACGCTGGACTCGGTCGGTTTCCATTATCTGCGCTCCGGCAAGGACAAGGAAGATCATCTCTATAACCCGGAGACGATTATCAACCTGCAGCAGGCCGTCCGGAAGGGCAGCTATGAGCAGTTCAAGGTTTATTCCGGCCTCGTCGACGATTCCAAGCGGCCGCACACTCTGCGCGGCCTCATGGATTTCGTTCCGAAGCAGGATCCGGTTCCGATCGCGGAAGTGGAGCCGGTGGAATCCATCGTAAAGCGCTTCAAGACCGGTGCCATGAGCTACGGCTCCATTTCGCAGGAAGCCCATGAGACCATGGCGATCGCCATGAATACCCTGGGCGGCAAGTCCAACACCGGAGAGGGAGGCGAGGACCCCGCACGCTACGGCACCATCCGGAACTCTGCAATCAAGCAGGTCGCATCCGGCAGGTTCGGCGTAACGAGTGCCTACCTGAATTCCGCAAGCGAAATCCAGATCAAGATGGCACAGGGTGCCAAGCCCGGCGAGGGCGGAAACCTCCCCGGAAGGAAGGTTTACCCCTGGGTAGCGAAGACGAGATATTCCACACCGGGCGTGTCGCTGATTTCGCCTCCGCCGCACCATGATATCTATTCCATCGAGGACCTGGCGCAGCTGATTTATGATCTGAAAAACTCGAACCGCAGGGCGAGAATTTCCGTGAAACTGGTTTCCGAGGCGGGAGTCGGAACAGTTGCCTGCGGCGTCGCCAAGGCTGGCGCACAGGTCATCCTTATCTCCGGATATGACGGCGGTACCGGTGCGGCGCCGGGATCCTCGATCCACAACGCCGGTCTTCCCTGGGAACTGGGTGTGTCAGAAGCACACCAGTGCCTCATTGAGAACGGCCTCAGGGACCGTGTCGTCATCGAGACAGACGGAAAACTTATGGATGGCAGGGATGTCGCGATCGCAGCCCTCTTAGGTGCGGAGGAATTCGGCTTCGCGACAGCTCCCCTCGTATGCATGGGCTGCATGATGATGCGTGTGTGCAGCAAGGATACCTGTCCGGTAGGCATCGCCACACAGAACGAGCAGCTGCGCAGACGCTTTGCCGGCAAGCCCGAGTATGTCATGAACTTCATGAAGTTCGTGGCCGAGGAGCTGCGGGAGATCATGGCGTCTCTTGGATTCCGCACCGTCGATGAGATGGTCGGCAGGACGGACTGCCTCGAGAAGCGCAAGAATCTCATCACGGACCGCGCGGAGGAGGTGGACCTTGCGAGAATACTCGATCCTGAATTCTCGCACGCCGGGAAGTCTCATTTTGATCCGAAGGACGTTTACAACTTCCATCTCGAAAGGACGCTTGACGAGTCTGTTCTGCTGCCCGCGCTCGACAAAGCCGCGGACGGGAAGAACCTGAAGAAAACGACGGTTTCCCTGAAGGTGTCGTCCACGGACCGCGCGTTCGGCACGATACTCGGCTCGGAAATCACGAAGCGCTACGGGGAGCGCCTCGAGGACGACACGTTCACGGTAAAGGCCGAGGGCGGCGGCGGACAGTCGTTCGGCGCGTTCATTCCCAGGGGCCTTACCATCCGTCTGTCCGGAGACGCCAACGACGGCTTCGGCAAGGGACTCTCCGGCGGCAAGCTCGTTGTGATGCCTCCGAAGGGATCCGTTTTCAGGGCAAATGAGAACATCATCATCGGAAACGTCGCACTCTACGGCGCAACGGCAGGAAAGGCCTACGTCTGCGGCATAGCGGGCGAACGCTTCTGCGTGCGCAACTCCGGCGCCACGGCAGTCGTGGAGGGCTGCGGGGACCACGGCCTCGAATACATGACCGGCGGGCGCGCCGTCATCCTGGGACCGACCGGTAAGAATTTCGCAGCCGGCATGTCCGGCGGCATTGCCTATGTGCTCGATACCGATCACAGCCTGTACCGCAGAATGAACAAGGACATGAGCTCGCTCCTCGAGCTGACGGACAAGTACGACATCCAGGAGCTGAAGGACATCCTGATCGACTATGAGAAGGAGACCGGTTCGGAGCTTGCCGCGAAGATTCTCTCGGATTTCGAAAACTACATTCCCGATTTCAAGAAGATCCTGCCCAACGATTACCAGAAGATGCTGGGAGCGATCAGCAAGTACGAGGAGCAGGGTATTTCGCACGAGAATGCGCTGCTGGAAGCTTTCGAAGAAGTGACAAGATGAGCCGGGGGAGGTAAATATGGGTAAGCCGACAGGTTTTCTGGAATATAAGAGAGAAACAAACACCGATGTCCCCGTACGGGAGAGGATCAGGAACTTCAGGGAATTTCATATCCCGCTTCCCGAGGATAAACGCAGGGAGCAGGGTGCCCGTTGCATGAACTGCGGCGTTCCGCTGTGTCAGTCTGCCATGAAGCTCTCCGGGATGGTGACGGGGTGCCCCCTGCACAACATGATTCCCGAGTGGAATGACCAGATCTACAACGGGCATGACCAGCACGCGTTCTCGCGTCTTATCAAGACGTCCGATTTTCCGGAATTTACCGGCAGGGTCTGCCCTGCCCTGTGCGAGAAGGCATGCATCAACGGGGAGTATGGCGAGCCGGTCACAGTGCATGACAATGAACTGTACCTCATCGAGCAGGCTTTCTCGAAAGGGTATCTGAAGCCACGGATTCCGAAGGTCAGAAGCGGCAAAAAGGTTGCCGTCGTCGGCTCCGGCCCCTCGGGACTTGCGGTTGCGGACCAGCTGAACCAGCGCGGACACCTCGTGACGGTATACGAGAGGGAGGACCGTATCGGCGGACTCCTGATGTACGGCATTCCGAATATGAAGCTGGACAAGAGCGTGATTTACCGCCGCTGGAAGTTCATGGAGGAGGAAGGTGTCGCGTTCCGCACCGGAGTAAATGTCGGTGTGGATGTGCAGGCGAAGGACCTGCTGAAGGAGTATGACGCGGTTGTGCTGTGCTGCGGGGCAAAGCAGCCCAGGGCGCTGCAGGGAGCGGATCCTGACAGGGTCGGGGGCGTGTACTATGCGGTGGATTTCCTCACCGCGACGACAAGGAGCCTTGTGGACGCTGGTCTCGAGAACGGAAAGTGGAAGACTCCGGCCTCCCGGGATGTGGACACATTCCTTGCGACGAAGGAATATATCAGCGCGCACGGCAAAAACGTCGTTGTCGTCGGCGGCGGGGATACAGGCAATGACTGCATCGGGACCGTGATCCGGCATGGGTGCAAATCCGTGACGGCGCTGGAGATGATGCCGAAGCCTCCGGCTGAGCGGGCACCGTCCAACCCCTGGCCGGAATGGCCGAAGACCCTCCGGACGGACTACGGCCATGAGGAGGCGACCGAACTGTTCGGCTGCGATCCCAGAATCTACGAGACAACCGTGAAGGAGCTTCATACCGACAAAAAGGGGAACCTCAGGGAAATCGTGACGGTGAAGGTTTCTTTTGACCAGAACCGGAAGATGAACTTTGTCGAGGGCTCCGAAAAGACGCTCCCGTGTGAGCTGCTGCTCATCGCGGCAGGGTTCACCGGCTGTCAGAAGTATACGGCGGAAGCGTTCGGTGTGGAACTGACAAACCGCGGCGTTGTGAAGACGGCGGAGGATGAATACAAAACCTCTGCTGACAGGGTGTTCACGGCGGGGGATATGCACCGCGGCCAGTCTCTGGTCGTCTGGGCTGTGACGGAAGGACGCAAATGTGCGCGCCAGGTGGATGAATACCTGATGGGTTACACGAATCTCCGCGAATCGTGAAGCGCGGGTGTTCCTTTCAGCGCCGTAGAAAAACAGGAGGACATGGTCGGAAAATTTAGGTAATTTCACGATTGCGCAGACTTGTATTTTTGTATACAATTCTTTCATCTTTATACGAACGGCAAGGGAGCCGGCAGCGGTGCGGATCGCACCTCTGCCGGCTCCCTTCGTATTTTCCGGAAATTGGAGGCCGGGAAAGCGGAAGGAGATTCCCCGGCGCCGGGAAGGACAGGACTACGTCTGAAAATGAGGAGGAGAGAGTATGGAAATTAGTATAACCAGTGTAATCTGGGTGCTGATCTGTGCGGCACTTGTATATTTCATGCAGGCGGGCTTCGCGCTGTGTGAGGCAGGCCTGACGCGCGCGAAGAACACCGGCAACATCCTGATGAAGAACCTGATGGATTTCTGCATCGGAACGCCGTGCTTCTGGCTGGTCGGCTTCGGCCTGATGTTCGGCTCAACTGCACCTGTGATCGGGAAGCTTGACTTCCTCATCCGCGGCACATACGGTGCTGAGACTGCTGTTCCGCAGGATCTTCCGCTGTGGTGCTTTGTGGTGTTTGAGACCGTGTTCTGTGCGACGGCGGCGACCATCGTATCCGGCTCTATGGCAGAGCGCACGAATTTCAAAGCGTACTGCGTATATTCCGCGGTCATTTCCCTTCTGATCTATCCGATCGAGGGTCACTGGGTCTGGGGCGGCGGCTTCCTCGCTTCGCTGGGCATGCACGATTTTGCGGGTTCTGCCGTTGTTCACAATGTAGGCGGCGTCATCGCCTGCCTTGGCGCGGCAATGCTGGGGCCCCGTATCGGCAAGTATGACAAGGACGGCAAAGCAAGGGCTATCCCCGGCCATAACCTGACGGCCATGGCACTGGGCGTATTCGTCCTGTGGTTCTGCTGGTTCGGCTTCAACGGCGGCTCTACGATTGCCATGTCCACTGAGGACAACGCCCTGATTGCGTCGTCTGCTTTCATGACGACGAACCTGGCAGCAGCGGTTGCAACCGTTACGACGATGATCTTCACATGGATCCGTTACGGCAAGCCGGATGTCTCCATGACATTCAACGCGTCCCTGGCAGGTCTTGTTGCCATCACGGCAGGGTGCGACTGTGTGTCTCCTGTCGGCGCATTCTTTATCGGGCTTGTCGCAGGCATCATCGTTGTCTTCTCCGTTGAATTCTTTGATAATGTGGCGAAGATTGACGATCCGGTCGGCGCGGTTTCGGTACACATGGTAAACGGCATCTGGGGAACACTGGCGGTCGGCCTGTTTTCCACGGGCCAGGACGGTGTGGGCGTCGGCCTGTTCTACGGCGGCGGTTTCCGTCAGCTCGGAGTCCAGGCGCTGGGCGTTATCTGTATCGATGCCTACGTTCTTCTTGCGATGTTCATCGCATTCAAAATCATTGACAGGACGATCGGACTCAGGGTTTCCCCGCAGATCGAGATCGATGGTCTCGATGTTCACGAGCACGGCCTGACGAGTGCCTATTCCGGCTTCGCCATCTCGGATGTCACACAGCTGCAGGTCGATGCGAATGAGAATACCGACCTCGGAGAGGAGGATTTTGACAAGGCCAAGGATTATCAGAAGGATGCAGCCGTGAAGGTTGTCACCCCTGCGGAGCCGGTGGGAACGTATGATACCGGTATGCATAAGATCTCGATCATCTGCCGCCTGAACAAGTTTGACGAACTGAAGAAGGCCCTGAACAATCTCGGCGTCACCGGCATGACCATGACACAGGTCATGGGCTGCGGCATCCAGAAGGGCTCCGCGGAGCGGTACAGAGGCGTTGTCGTTGACTCGACGCTCCTTCCCAAGATCAAGGTTGAGGTCATTGTATCCAAGATCCCGGTGCAGAGTGTCATTGACGCGGCCAAGAAGGCACTGTATACCGGCCATATCGGAGACGGCAAGATCTTCGTTTACAATGTGACGCATGTCGTGAAGGTCCGGACCGGCGAAGAGGACTACAGTGCACTGCAGGATGTGGAGTAATCCGCACGGGAATGAAATGCGGTATTGACGGAATTCTGATATCAGCATAGTCACACAGAATGGGGCAGGCCTTCCGGCCTGCTCCATTCGTTTGCTTCTTTACAAGCAATGGCGGTCTGGTGTATTTTTTAATTTGGTGTTTTATTATTCATCAGGCTACTGCAAGGGAGGAAAGGGGAATTCATGATCAAATATGTGTTTGTCACGGGCGGCGTGGTATCAGGTCTCGGCAAGGGAATCACGGCGGCATCGCTGGGGCGCCTTTTAAAAGCACGGGGCTATAAGGTGACCATGCAGAAGTTCGATCCGTATCTGAATGTGGATCCCGGGACGATGAATCCGATCCAGCACGGGGAGGTTTTCGTTACGGATGACGGCACGGAGACAGACCTTGATCTGGGACACTACGAGAGATTCATCGACGAGAGCCTGAACCATAATTCCAATGTGACATCCGGCAAGGTGTACTGGACGGTTATCAACAAGGAGCGGCACGGTGATTACGGCGGAGGCACGGTGCAGGTCATTCCGCACGTCACCAATGAAATCAAGTCCCGCTTCTACCGCCCGGAAAATCCGAAGGAGATGCAGGATGCCACACAGCGCGACACCATAGCCATCATTGAAATCGGCGGTACGGTCGGCGATATCGAGTCACAGGCCTTCTATGAGGCTATCCGTCAGTTCCAGCAGGAGCTGGGCCCGAAGAATTCCTGCATGATTCATGTGACGCTCGTCCCGTATCTGTATGGATCCGGCGAAATGAAGACGAAGCCGACGCAGCAGTCCGTCAAGGAGCTGCAGCAGATGGGGATCCGCGCGGATATTATTGTGTGCCGCAGTGAAATGGAAATGCCGCAGTACCTCAAGGACAAGATCGCCCTGTTCTGCAACGTGCCGGGCAATCATGTATTACAGAACCTGAACGCAGATTCCATCTACGAGGTTCCCATGATGATGGAGAAGGAAGGCCTGGCACAGGCAGTGTGCGAGTGCCTGGACCTGCCCTGCCCGGAGCCGGATCTGAAGGACTGGGAAGCCATGGTGGACAATCTCAAGAACTCAAAGGATGAGGTTGAGATCGCCCTGGTCGGCAAATATACCCAACTGCACGACGCCTACCTGTCCGTCGTCGAGGCGCTTCATCACGGCGGAATCGAGAACCGCTCCAAGGTCAGCATCCGCTGGGTGGATTCCGAGGAAGTGGAGCGGCAGGGATGTGAGGCACTGCTTCACGGCATCGATGGAATGATTATTCCGGGCGGTTTCGGTAACCGCGGCACGGAAGGCATGATTATGGCGGCGGGCTACGCAAGAGAGAACAGGATTCCCTATCTCGGGATCTGCCTGGGCATGCAGATGGCCATGGTGGATTTCGCAAGGAATGTCCTCGGCTGGCATGACGCAAACTCTGCTGAGTTTGCTCCGGATACCATCCACCCTGTCATCGATCTCATGCCGGAGCAGAAGGACGTCGAGAACCTCGGCGGAACGATGCGTCTGGGCGCTTATCCCTGTGAGCTGAAGGAGGATACGCTTGCCCATCAGCTGTACAAAACGACGCAGATCTCGGAGCGCCACAGGCACCGCTATGAGGTGAATAATGACTACCGCGAGGCGTTTGAGAAGGCGGGCATGACACTGTCCGGCATCAGCCCCGACGGCAGGATCGTCGAGATGGTGGAGCTGAAGGACCATCCGTTCTTTATCGGAACGCAGGCGCATCCGGAGTTCAAATCAAGACCCAACCACGCGCATCCCCTGTTCGGAGGGCTCGTCGCGGCCGCGAAGAAATATCATGGCATTTTATCTCAATAGAAACTTTTGATACCTGGATTACAAGCATCAGTTAGGGGGAAATATGCAGACCTACGAGGAAGTTCGGAATTATGTCGACGAGGAAAACGTAAAGTTTATCCGGCTCGCGTTCTTCGACGTGTTCGGAAATCAGAGAAACATAGCGATCATGCCGAGCGAGCTCAAGCGTGCCTTCAGCGAGGGGATTTCCTTCGACGCGTCGTCCATCCCCGGATTCGGGGAGGACGCCGACAAGAGCGACCTGTTCCTCAGGCCGGATCCTTCGACTCTCTCCATTGTTCCGTGGAGGCCGCTCGACGGGGAGGTCTGCCGGATGTTCTGCAATATCTATTATCCGGACGGACGTCCGTTTGAGCGCGACACGCGCTACATCCTGAAGCAGGCGGTGAAGCACGCAAAAGAGAAAGGCTTCCGTGTCAACTTCGGCCCGGAGATTGAGTTCTATGTCTTTAAGCTGGATGAAAACGGCGATCACACCATGATCCCGATCGACCGTGCCGGCTACATGGCGGTGGGGCCGGAGGACCGCGGTGAGAACCTGAGGAGAGATATCTGCTTCAACCTGCTGGAGATGGGAATCACGCCGGAGGCGTCCCATCATGAATCGGGCCCCGGTCAGAACGAGGTCGATTTCCGGTATTCCGATGCGCTGCTGGCTGCAGACAATACATCCACGTTCAAGTGGGCAGTCCGTAATCTTGCGGAGTCCAACGGCATGTGGGCGGACTTCTCTCCCAAGCCCCTGCGCGGACAGCCCGGCAACGGCATGCATCTGAATATTTCGGTTGAGAACAGCGACGGCAGCGATTACAACATGCAGTTCATGGCAGGCATTCTGAAGCATATCCGTGAGATGACACTGTTTCTGAACCCGATGGAGAATTCATACGAGCGCTTCGGCCAGATGGAGGCTCCGCTCTATGTCAGCTGGTCCCAGCAGAACCGCTCCCAGCTCATCCGTATTCCGGCTGTAGCCGATGACGGCAGAAAGCGTCTGGAGCTGAGAAGCCCGGACCCCTCTGCCAACCCGTACCTCGCCTATGCCCTGCTCATTTATGCGGGACTGGACGGAATTGAACATCATCTGTCCCCTGATCTTCCGATGAATATCAACCTGTTCTGCGCCGATCCGGAAATGACCAGCAAGCTGGACAAGCTCCCCTCGCATCTGCAGGAGGCGGTGCAGTACGCACAGGGAAGCGAATTTATCAGTGATATTGTACCGGGAGAATGTCTGGATGCCTACATTAAGAGATAGACGCAGCGTCCTGATCGTTACGTCGGGACAAACTTCATATCACGCCATCGAGACGATTCTCGGGAACCGGTTTGCGCCGGTGCGGCAGGCGTCTTCCATGGCACAGGCAAAACAGATCATTGCACGGGAAAAAATCGACGTCATGATGATCAACACTCCGATCCCGGATGAATTCGGCGTGGATTCCGCCCTCGACATTGTCAGCCAGAATCCGGTCTGCGTGCTGCTGCTCGTCAAGATGGAACAGTATGAGAAGGTCGCGATGAAGGTGCGCGGGACGGGGATCCTGGTCATCACACGTCCGCTGAAGGCTCAGTCGCTTCTGGAGGCGGCGGGCATCCTGGATGCCATGTCCGTGAAGCTGTCCGCCATGGCGAAGGAAAACCAGAAGCTGCGGCGCAGGATCGATGAGCTGGGTCTTGTCACCAGGGCCAAATGCCTGCTGATCGAGAAGAAGGGGATGAAGGAGTCGGAGGCGCATTATACGCTGGAGCGGATGGCCATGGATCAGTCCCTCACGAAGAAGGAGGTTGCCCAGCGGATCATCGGCGACCTCGCGGCAGACTAATATTTTTGACACCTTAATCAACTTAACAGTAAACAATGTCCCGGAGCAGGTAGAATTTCATTCCTGCCCCGGGGTTATTTTTGAATGAAAGGAGCAGCGGCAATTGAAATTCAGTGAGATCCCTTATGAGAGGGCAGACATCGAACAGGCCAGGAGGGAATTCGGGGAGCTCATGACGGAGCTGGACCGGGCGGCTGCCGGGGAGGAGGCATTCCGGGTTCACAGGAAGTTTTACCGGCTCGCCGACCACTGGACGACGTACCGCGAGATCGCGGCGATCCGCCACGATATCGACACCAATGATCCCTTCTATATGGAGGAACGCTCGTATTACGACCGGAATGACCCGGTCTTTCATTCGCTGCAGACGGCTTATCAGAAGAAGCTTTATCAGTCGCGCTGGAAGCCGTACCTCATGGAGAAGATCGGAAAGGTTGCGTTCCGCAATATCGAGCTTGCCATGAAGTCCATCGACGACAGGATCATCCCGCTGATGCAGGAGGAAAATGCGCTCGAAACGCAGTACATGAAGCTCCTCGCCAACGCAAAGATCGAGTGGAGGGGAGAGACGCTCAACCTGTCCCTGATGAATCCTTACCTGCACTCCGCCGATCGGACAGTGCGCAGACAGGCCTGGGAAAAGTACACCCGGTTTTTCACGGAAAATCAGGAACAGCTCGATGACCTGTACGACCGCCTTGTGAAGAACCGAACGCAGCAGGGGCAGAGTCTTGGCTATGACAATTACCTGCCGCTCGGGGATGCCAGGATGATGCGCAACTGCTATAACCGCGACGATATGGCGCGGTTCCGGAAACAGGTGCGGGAGGACTTCGTGCCTTTTGCGGAGCAGCTCCACGAGAGACGCCGCCGCAGGCTGGGACTGGACCGCCTGATGTATTACGATGAAGGCATTTATTATACGCAGGGGAATCCCGCACCGGCCGGAACTCCGGAACAGATCCTGCAGGCAGGGCGGAAGATGTATAACGAGCTGTCCCCTGAGACGGGTGAGTTCATGGACTTCATGTGCGCTCATGAGCTGTTCGATGTGCTGGGGCGCAGGACCAAGGCGAGCGGCGGCTACATGACCTATCTCCCGGACTATAAGGCCCCGTTCATCTTCGCGAATTTCAACGGGACCAGCGGCGACGCGGACGTGATCACGCACGAGTGCGGACACGCATTTCAGGCCTATGTCATCCGTGACGAAGGGATCCGCGAGCATGCGGACATCACGATGGAGACAGCCGAGACGCATTCCATGTCCATGGAGTTTTTCACGGAGCCGTGGATGAACCTGCTGTTCGGGGAGCGGGCGCAGGACTACGTGGACATGCACTTCGAGGATGCGATCACGTTCATCCCCTACGGGACCATGGTCGATGAATTCCAGGATATTGTATACCGCAATCCGGAGCTGACACCTGCCCAGCGGGACGGAGTATGGCACGACCTGGAGCGTCAGTACAAGCCGCACCTCGACTATACCGGAAACGACTATTACGCGAAGGGCGGTTTCTGGCAGAAGCAGCATCACATCTACGACTGTCCGCTGTATTATATCGATTACTGCATCGCCCAGACGAACGCACTGCAGTACAGAATCCGGATGGAACGGGATTACCGGGGCGCCTGGGATTCCTACCTGAAGCTGTGCCGCCTGTCGGCTTCGGATTTCTTCGACGGCCTCGTTCGGAAGGCAGGACTCGATAACCCGTTCGAGGACGGGTGCCTGAAGTTTGTCGCCGGGAAGCTCGGAGATCTCCTTTCCTGAGTGACCCCGACGGAAAGCGGCCGGCAGCCCGCCTGCCGTGACCGTATCGATTCCGGCCGGGCGGCTCTCCATGGATCATGGATTCCGTTTTCATCCGGGCGGCAAATTGCGGGCGGGGAATGATAGACAATCGCGGCCGGGAAGATTACAATGAGGGCGTTCGTTAAATATTTGACGCACGGACCAGGAGCCTGAAAAGCAGGAACACGGCTTCAGGAAAGCCCGGAAGCAGTTCGTGCGCCGCAGAAAGGTAAGAATAAGGAGAACCCAATGAGCAAACCGGTAGTACTGGTAGTGATGGATGGTGTCGGCTGGACGGACAAGGACAACGGCAATGCCGTAATGCATTCCTACAAGCCCCAGATCGATGAGCTGATGACGAAGTGGCCGCATACCACAATCAAGGCATCCGGAACAGCGGTAGGACTTCCCACGGATTCCGACATGGGCAATTCCGAGGTAGGCCACAACGCGCTGGGCTGCGGTCAGATCTATTCCCAGGGTGCCAAGCTGGTCAATGAGTCGCTTGAATCCGGCGCGATTTATCAGTCGGACGCATGGAAGAAGAGTGTCGACTATGTGAAGAAGAACAACGGTAAGCTGCACTTCATCGGCCTTCTGTCCGATGGCAATGTACATGCCAATATTCATCACCTGATCGCCATGATCGGGGAAGCGAAGAAGGAAGGAATCAAAGAGGTCCGCGTTCACGCTCTCCTCGATGGCCGTGACGTTCCCGAGACCTCTGCCCTGCAGTATGTGGATCAGATCGAGGATTATCTGAAGAGCGTCAATGATGAGAGCTTCCATGCCTGCGTCGCATCCGGCGGCGGACGCATGGTGATCACCATGGACCGCTATGAGGCGGACTGGTCCATGGTAGAGAAGGGCTGGCATATTCACGTGCTCGGCGACGGAAGGAAGTTCGGTTCCGCCAGGGAAGCCATCGAAACCTACCGTAAGGAAGGCGGCTATACGGATCAGTACCTTCCCGGCTTCGTCATTGCGGACAAGGACGGAAACCCTGCAGGAACGATCGAGGACGGCGATTCCGTCATCCTGTACAATTTCCGCGGCGATCGTGCCGTTGAGCTGTCCAAGTGCTTCGACTACATGGATCATTTCGACAAATTTGACATGGTGAGAAAGCCGAAGGTGTTCTACTGCGGCATGCTGCAGTATGACGGTGACTTAAAGCTTCCGGCAAACTTCCTTGTGGAGCCGCCGCACATCGAGCATACGCTGTCCGAGTTCCTGGTGAATAAAGGCGTGAAATCCTATGCCTGCTCCGAGACGCAGAAGTTCGGTCATATGACGTATTTCTGGAACGGCAACCGTTCCGAGAAATTCTCCGAGGAGCTCGAGGACTGGGAAGAGGTTCCGTCCGATATCATCCCGTTTGACCAGAAGCCGTGGATGAAGGCGACGGAGGTGACGGAGAAGATCGTTGCCGCTATTGAGTCCGGCAGGTATCAGTTCATCCGCTGCAATTACCCGAACGGAGACATGGTGGGACACACCGGCAACTACGAGGCTACGGTCATCGGTGTTGAGTCCGTCGACCTGAACCTGCGCCGCGTGATGGATGCCTGCAGGAAGTATGACTACACCCTTCTCGTGATGGCTGACCACGGCAACTCCGATGAGATGTATGACAAGGGAACGAATCCCGACGGCAGTCCGAAGCCCAAGACGTCCCATTCGCTTGCAAGGGTACCGTTTGCGGTCTACAACGGGCCGGAGAATACGAAGGTGAAGGACAAAGATTTCGGCCTGTCGAATGTGGCGGCGACCGTGGTGAAGATCCTCGGCTACGAGCCGGATGTGCACTGGAACGAATCCATCATCGAATGACAGACGGAGTATCTGCACGAAGCAGCGAAACGATCCGCAATCTCATTTGACACCTTCCTCAATACATGGAGAATGAAAGGACAGCCGCACCAGAAATGGTGCGGCTGTCTCTTTTCTGATCCCTTACAGTGCAGGCGGACCGGCCGGGGAGAGGGGGAATATTTCCGTTCGGACTTAGGCAAGTTGCACAAGAAACGGAAACTAATTTCTACTTTCTGGTTTCCAAACGAAAGTGTAGAATGACGGTTGGGAGGGTGTTTACCATGACGGAAAATCAGAAGGCTTCAGGGAAAAAGTACATCATGGCACTCGATGCGGGAACAACAAGCAACCGGTGCATTCTGTTCGATGAGAAGGGCACGATTGTTTCGATGGCGCAGAAGGAGTTCCCGCAGTATTATCCGCACCCGGGCTGGGTGGAAGAGGATGCAAACGAGATCTGGTCGACGATCCTGTCCGTCGCCGTGGAAGCGATGTACAAGGTAAATGTAGTCGGCGATCAGATCGCCGCCATCGGCATCACGAACCAGCGCGAGACGACGATCGTCTGGGACAGGAAGACCGGAGAGCCGGTTTATCATGCCATCGTCTGGCAGTGCCGCAGGACGTCTGCCTGTGCGGATGACCTGAAGGCGAGGGGCTTTACGGAGATGATCCGGCAAAAGACCGGTCTCATCATCGACGCGTATTTCTCCGCGACCAAGCTCAAATGGATTCTGGACAATGTACCGGGCGCACGGGAGAGGGCAGAGCGGGGTGAGCTGCTGTTCGGCACGGTTGAGACCTGGCTCATCTGGAAGCTGACCGGCGGACACAGGCATGTGACAGACTATTCGAACGCCTCCCGCACGATGATGTTCAATATTCACACGCTGGAGTGGGACCAGGACATCCTGAAGGAGCTGAACATACCCGCCTGCATGCTGCCGGCTGTGCAGGATTCGAGCGGCATCTTCGGAACAACGGACTCTGCACTGTTTCAGGCGAAGATTCCGATCGGCGGCGCAGCCGGGGATCAGCAGTGTGCCCTGTTCGGACAGGCGTGCTTCGACCGCGGCAATATCAAGAACACCTATGGAACGGGCGGGTTCATGCTGCTGAACACGGGTGAGAAGCCTGTGACATCCCGGAACGGCCTGCTGACAACGATTGCATGGGGTATGAACGGGAAAATCACTTATGCCCTCGAGGGATCTATTTTCGTCGCGGGTGCGGCGATTCAGTGGCTGCGGGATGAGATGCGCCTCATCGACTCCGCAGCGGATTCCGAATATATGGCGTCCAAGGTGAAGGATACGAACGGCTGCTATGTCATCCCTGCCTTTACCGGACTGGGAGCCCCGTACTGGGATCAGTACGCGCGGGGAACCATTGTCGGCATCACACGCGGTGTGAATAAATACCATATTATCCGGGCAACGCTGGAATCCATTGCCTATCAGGTCAATGACGTGATGGAGGTCATGAAGAAGGATGCCGGGATCGGCATCAGCTCGCTCCGCGTAGACGGTGGAGCATCGGTCAACAATCTGCTGATGCAGATGCAGGCGGATATCGCCAATATTCCGGTCGAACGCCCTGCCTGTGTTGAGACAACGGCGATGGGCGCAGCCTATCTGGCAGGGCTCGCGGTCGGCTACTGGAAGGATCTCGATGAGATCCGCCGGAATTTCCGTCTGGACCGGGTCTTCGAGTCACAGATTTCCGATGAGGAGCTCTCACGCAGGATCCGCGGCTGGCGGAAGGCAGTGCGGTATTCGTTCGGATACGCGAAAGAGGATCCGGAATGAAGCAGACGCCTGCAGATGCGGGAGTTATGTAAGACAGCAGGAGGAGAAAGCAGATGTATGACGTGTTAATCATCGGGGCCGGCGTGACCGGGTGCTCGATTGCCCGGGAGCTGTCCCGGTACCGGCTGAAGGCGGCGGTGCTGGAACGCTCTTCGGACGTCTGCGAGGGTACGTCGAAGGCAAACAGCGGCATTGTGCACGCGGGCTTTGACGCAAAGCCCGGCAGCCTGAAGGCCCGATTCAATGTGGCGGGCTCCGAAATGATGGCAGATCTGTCGAAGGAACTGGACTTCCCCTATGAGAACAACGGGTCGCTCGTTCTGGCATTCAGCAAAGAGGACCGGAAGACGCTGGAAGCACTGAAGGCACAGGGGGAAGAGAACGGTGTGAAGGGTCTTGCGATCCTTGACGGCGGGGAAGTGAGAAGGCGGGAGCCGAATGTGCAGGAGACTGCTGCGGCAGCACTCTATGCCCCGACCGGAAGCATCGTGGATCCGTTCCTCCTGACCGTTGCGATGGCAGAGAACGCGGCTGTGAACGGGGTGGAATTTTGCAGGAACTGCGAGGTCAGGGACGTTAAAAGGGCGGAGGACGGGACCTACCGGCTCCGCACTGTCAATACGGAAGACATGACAGAGCAGACTCTGGAGACAAGGGCAGTGGTGAATGCCGCCGGTGTCTACGCGGATGTCTTCCACAACATGGTTTCCGCCAGGAAGCTCCATATCACGGCCCGCAAGGGGGAATATCTCCTGATGGACAGGAAGACAAAGGGCTTCGTAAAGTCGACGATTTTCCAGTGCCCTTCCGCGATGGGCAAAGGGGTCCTCGTGACACCCACGGCCCACGGAAATCTGATGATCGGGCCGACTGCCGTCGATGTGGACGATAAGGAGGCTGTCAATACTACGCAGGGAGGTCTCGAGACGGTTCTGCAGAAGGCGGGCGTGTCGGCGATGAACCTTCCGGTTGGGGAGGTTATCACTTCGTTTGCCGGCCTCAGGGCGCATGAGGACGGCGGAGACTTTGTCGTAGGGGAATGTGAGGATGCGGCGAACTTCTTCGATGCGGCAGGCATCGAGAGTCCCGGTCTGTCCTCCGCGCCCGCAATCGGCAGGTCACTTGCCGGGGAGATTGCGGAAAAGCTCGGTCTGCCGGAAAATGAAAACTTCAATCCCGTCCGGAAGGGAATACCCTGTCTGTCTGCGGCTGGCCTTGCAGAGCGGGAAGCACTCATCCGGGAGGACCCGGCCTATGCCAACATTATCTGCCGGTGCGAGATGGTTTCCGAGGCGGAGATCGTGCAGGCAATCCGCCGGCCGGTCGGTGCGCGCACGCTGGACGGCATCAAGCGCAGAGTCCGTGCCGGGATGGGACGGTGCCAGGCGGGATTCTGCACGCCCGGCCAGGTGGAGATCCTTTCGCGGGAGCTCGGAAAGGATCCGGGCGGCATTACAAAGTGCGGCACAGGCTCCGGACTTCTTACGGGGACTACGAAATAGGGGGCAGCCATGGAGAAAACAGTAAAAATCGCAGTCATCGGCGGCGGCCCGGCAGGACTTGCGGCAGCAGAGAGTGCGGTGGAGCAGGGAATCCGTCCGGACGACATCCTGATCCTCGAAAGGGCGGACAAGCTCGGCGGAATCCTGAACCAGTGCATTCATAACGGATTCGGCCTTCATACCTTCAGGGAGGAGCTGACGGGGCCCGAGTACGCCGACCGCTTCATCCGGAAAGTCCGGGAGCATCAGATCCCGTATCTTCTGAAAGCGATGGTCATCGACATTTCGCCCGCCGGGATGCCCGGAGGGACGGGACTGACCGTAACAGCCATGAACGCAGAGGAGGGCCTCGTCCGTGTTCACGCAAAGGCGGTGATACTGGCCATGGGCTGCCGGGAGAGACCGCGCGGAGCCCTGAACCTGCCGGGGTATCGTCCGGCGGGAATCTATACTGCCGGCACCGCACAGAGATTCGTAAACCTCGAGGGCAGGATGCCGGGACATGAGGTTGTGATCCTGGGCTCCGGCGATATCGGGCTCATCATGGCAAGACGCCTGACGCTCGAGGGAGCGAGGGTCAGGGTTGTCGCGGAGCTGATGCCCTATTCCGGAGGCCTGGAGAGGAACATTGTTCAGTGTCTCGACGACTATGGTATTCCGCTGAAGCTCTCTCATACCGTCGTCGACATCAAGGGCAGGAAGCGAGTGGAATCCGTGACGATTGCAGAGGTCGGGCCGGACCGCAGACCCATCCCGGGGACGGAGGAGGAATACACCTGCGACACGTTGCTGCTGTCCTGCGGCCTCATACCTGAAAACGAGCTTTCGTCCGCGCTCGGTGTACAGATGAACGGCGTGACGAAGGGACCGGTTGTCAATGAATCGCTCGAGACCTCCGTTCCGGGTGTCTTTGCCTGCGGAAACGTCCTGCATGTGCATGACCTCGTGGATTATGTTTCGGAGGAAGCGGCACAGGCAGGTGCAAACGCGGCCCGCTTTGTCCTCGGGGAAATTGCGGAGGACAGCGCGGCTCCTGTGACCATCACGGCGCAGGACGGAGTGCGCTATACCGTTCCTTCCTCGATCAGCCTGAACCGGATGGAGGACCGGCAGCTCATCCGCTTCCGCGTGGGAAACGAGTATCGCAATGCGGGCATCCGGATCGAGTTTGACGGGAAGGAGTTCCGCACGCTGAAGAAGAACATCCTCGCGCCCGGATCCATGGAGCAGGTCATCCTGCAGAAAAAGGACCTCGAGGGTATAAAGGGGCTGAAAAACATCACCCTGAGAGTGGTGCAGTATTAATTGTCCCGGGGTCAGCCGCACGGGCAGACCGGAGGCTGACCGGGACGCCTGTTTCACAGGCATGGGAGAAAATCATGAAAGAAATCAGGAACCTGACCTGTATCCGCTGTCCGATGGGCTGCCAGCTCACTGTGACGCTGCAGGACGGGGCGGTACAGTCCGTGACCGGCAATACGTGCCCCCGCGGAGCGGAATATGGCAGAAACGAGGTGACACATCCTGTGCGGACCGTAACCAGCACAGTCCGCGTGGAGGGCGGGGAGCGCCCCGTTGTCGCGGTCAAGACGAAGACCGAGGTCCCGAAGGAGAAGATCTTCGATGTGATGCAGGCATTGAACGGCCTTTACGTGAAGGCACCGGTCGAAATCGGCGACGTATTGCTCGAAGACATTGCAGGGACCGGCAGCAGCCTTGTCGCCACCGCGGAGGACGCTGCCTGCTGAGCCGGAGTGCGCCGCGGAGCGGGCGGGACCCGTCAGCTTTTTTGAAATGCAGCAACTGACTGAACAAGTCAACGACAGGATCTCCATAAGTTAGAAAAGACTATCTCATGATGGAAATGTTAAAATCTGTGAGTCAGTGAAAGGAGGGTTTCGATGTCAGAGCAGGTGATGAAAACGGAGGCCCATATGAAGCCGTCTGCGAAATCGGTGCCGAAGGTTTATTTTACTGATTTCAGGACCCACATTGAGGTACCGCTCACGCTGAAGCTGCAGAGGCTCATCCGCATGGCGGGATTTGACCGCATTGATATGGACGGGAAGTTTGTCGCCATCAAGATGCATTTCGGCGAGCTGGGCAACCTGGCCTATCTGCGGCCGAATTACGCGAAGGCAGTTGCGGATCTCGTGAAGGAGAAGGGCGGAAAGCCGTTTCTTACGGACTGCAATACGCTCTATCCCGGGAGCCGCAAGAATGCGATCGACCATCTGTACTGTGCGGAGGTCAATGGCTTTAACTACATGACAACCGGGTGCCCTGTCATCATCGGGGACGGTCTTCGCGGCACGGATGACGTGGAGGTTGCAGTGCCCGGCGCCGATTACTGTAAGACAGCGTATATCGGCCGTGCGATCATGGATGCAGACGTGTTCATCTCGCTGACGCATTTCAAGGGGCACGAGGCAACCGGCTTCGGCGGCGCCCTGAAGAATATCGGCATGGGCTGCGGCTCCCGTGCCGGCAAGATGCACCAGCACAACGACGGCAAGCCGCATGTGGATCCCGACCTGTGCCGCTCGTGCCGCCGCTGCGCGAAGGAATGCGGGTCGGATGCCATCTCCTATGATACCGGCAAGGCTTACATCGATCCGGACATCTGCAAGGGGTGCGGACGCTGCATCGGTGCCTGCGCGTTTGACGCGATCTCGAACGACAACAGCAACGCGAATGAAATCCTGGGCTGCAAGATCGCGGAGTATACGAAGGCAGTCGTACAGAACCGGCCGTGCTTCCACATCAGCCTCATCACGGACGTCTCTCCGAACTGCGACTGCCATGGTGAAAATGACGCACCGATCCTTCCGGATATCGGCATGCTGGCAAGCTTCGACCCCGTGGCCCTCGATCAGGCCTGTGTCGACCTGTGCCAGAAGGCGGAGCCGATCCGGAATTCCCAGCTCGGTGATAACCTTGCGAAGGAGGGCTTCCGCGCAACGGGCGACCATTTCCTGGATTCGAATCCCAACATCCGCTGGAAGGAGACGCTCGCGCAGGGCGAAAAGATCGGAATCGGCAGCAGGACCTATGAGCTCGTCACGATGAAATAGAGACACTGCTGTGCAGAATCGTTCCAGTCGAAGGATTTGTCTCTTTACCCGGGCAGAAATGCCCGGGATTTTTCGTGTTCCCGATTCTTTTAGTTTCTTTTCATGATTTGTTAACTTGCTATCAAATTGCGCGCGGTTTAAAATCTGACGCAAGGGCCCCCGGATGATTCAGGTGTTATTACGCAGGGGACAAAATGATTAAGGTGGTACAAACTCATGAGTGACAGAAATCAGTCATCGGAGGATGACAGGAAAATCAGATACTGCTCGGTCTGCCGCAGGTCGGAGGACGATGCCGGCAAGCTGGTGGATCTGCCGAACGGGCTGTCCGTATGTCCGGACTGCATGCAGAAGATGTTTGATATGGCAAGCCAGGTGGATTACAGTGACCTGATGAAGCAGCTGCAGGACGGAAAACTGCCGGATCTGGGAAGCATGCTGCAGCAGACGCTGAGTCCTGCGTCGGGCACCGACGGCAGCGGACAGGACGATGCACAGCAGACAGGCGATGAGCTGCCGGCATCCGGACAGAACCATACGCCCTCCCCGTCTGATTCGAAGAATCCGGAGGGGAGCAATGGCAGCGGGAAGGGGAAGTTCTACACGGACGATGACCCGGACAAAGGTGACGGTAAGGCAAAGCGTCCGACCGTCAGCTTCCTGAACCTCGGGGATATTTTCGGGGGCGGCTACCAGCAGCCCAAGGTGAAAAAGAAAAAGAAAACCGGCCCGAAGCCGGTATTTACCTATGACAACATTCCTGCGCCGCACCTGCTGAAGGCGGAGCTGGATAAATATGTGATCGGTCAGGAGAAGGCGAAGAAGACCATTTCGGTCGCAGCCTATAACCATTACAAGCGTGTGAAGACCGGAACAATGGACGACATCGAGATCGAAAAGAGCAATATCCTCCTCGTGGGTCCGACGGGTTCCGGCAAGACCTATCTCGTAAAGACACTGGCACGCCTTCTGGATGTGCCGCTTGCCATCACGGATGCGACAAACCTGACGGAGGCCGGTTATATCGGGGATGATGTGGAATCGTGCATCAGCAAGCTCCTGGCGGAAGCCGATAATGATGTGGACAAGGCGGAGAAGGGCATTGTCTTCATTGATGAGATCGATAAGCTCGCGAAGAAGCAGAACCTGAACTCCCGGGATGTCTCCGGGGAGGCTGTTCAGCAGGGGCTGCTGAAGCTCCTGGAGGGCTCTGAGGTCGAGGTGCCGGTCGGCGCCAATTCCAAGAATGCCATGGTGCCGATGGTGACGGTAGACACCTCCAATATCCTGTTTATCTGCGGCGGAGCGTTTCCTGCCCTGGAGGGCATTATCAAGCAGAGACTCGCCAGGACAACGTCCATCGGCTTCTCGGCTGAGCTGAAGGATGCCTATGACAAGGATGATGACATTCTGTCCAGGGTCACGAATGAGGATCTGCGGAATTTCGGAATGATTCCGGAGTTTATCGGAAGGCTTCCGATCGTGTGCACGCTGCAGAGTCTTGACGAGGATATGTACGTCAACATTCTGACGAAGCCGAAGAATGCCATCATTAAGCAGTATCAGAAGCTGATGAAGCTTGACGACGTGGATCTGGAGTTTGACGAGGACGCGCTGCGTGCCATCGCGCAGAAGGCCATGAAGAAAAAAACCGGGGCAAGGGCGCTCCGCTCCATCATTGAGAGCCTGATGCTGGACATCATGTACGAGGTGCCGAAGGACCGGAACATCGGCAAGGTGACGATTACCGGGGACTATGTGAACGGCAAGGGAGGACCCAGGGTGGAGATCCGCACCCTGGAGGGACCGGTGCAGCCGGTACCGGAGATTGCGGCAAGGATTCCCGCCGGTCAGCTTGAAGCGCATGTGGTCTGAAACCGTGCCCGCACTCCATGACAGACTGCCGGTGTGTATCCGGGAAAGCGTACAGCGGGACAGGAGGAGCAGCTGATGAAGAAGCAGGACTGGATAAGCCCGGCTGCCGCGGCAGGAATTGCGGCACTCGATCAGGGATGTAAGGCGGCGGCAAGGAAAAAGCTCCGTCCGGGGCAGTCCCGCAGGACGGGGCGGGGAGCCATCCGGGTTACATTCCGGAATTCCGCCAACAGCGGTGCGGCGATGAACCTTCTCGACCGGCACCCGGAGGTGGTAAAAAATCTGTCCATAGGCCTCACCGGGACAGTTGCCGGAGCGTCCGCCGCGGTCTTTGCGGGGCACGTGTCCCTTCCCGCCGCCGGCAGAACAGGCTTTGCGCTGCTGCTCGGAGGGGCGCTCAGCAACACGCTGGACCGGGTGACGCGCGGGTACGTAACAGACTATATCAGCTTTGATTTCGGTCCGGAGAAATTCCGGGATATCGCGTTCAATCTGGGCGATTTCGCCATCGCGGCAGGAACCGTGCTGCTGGCGTTGACCGCTGCCCGCTTTCCCGAAGACTGACCATCCGGACGGCCTTGTATAAACAAAGCGCAGACACGAAGCGATTCTGCTGCTTCCTGTCTGCGCTTTCTGGTGCATGGAAAATAGGGCGCCGCTTTCTGCCTGCGGCGGGGGTGGTCAGGCGGTGATTACGGTACCGGCCTTTCCCTTGACCGCCTCGGTCACTTTATCGGCGGTTGTGATGATGACGCGGCCCTGAGGCACCTTTTCGAGGAACGTGATTGCGGCGTTGATCTTCGGGAGCATATTGGTCTCGCCGAACTGTCCTTCCGCGATATGACGCTTTGCTTCCTCTACATTTATTCTTTCCAGCGGCTTCTGGTTTTCCGTGCCGAAGTTCAGGCAGACATTCGGAACACTGGTGAGGATGAGAAGTTCCTCCGCGCCAAGGTCTGATGCGAGTTTGCCTGCGATGTCATCCTTCTCGATGACCGCGGAGGCACCCTGCAGGGCGTTATCCTGTACGATGACGGGAATTCCTCCTCCGCCGCAGCAGATGACGATCTGTCCGTGATCTGCAAGAAGCCGGATGGAATCCATCTCCAGGATCTCCAGAGGCTTGGGTGTCGCCACGACACGCAGCCACCCTCTGCCGGGCTCTTCAACGACATAATTCCCCTTCTTTACCTCATTATCCGCATCTTCCTTCGACATGTAGCGGCCGATTTTCTTGGTCGGGGCGTAGAATGCCTCGTCATAGGGATCCACGCTGACCTGGGTCAGAATGGTAGAAACCGGGGTGGAGATCCCGCGTAAGAGGAGCTCCGCCTTCAGTGCGTTCTGGATATCAAAGCCGGCATAGCCCTGGCTCATGGCACTGCAGACGCACATCGGCGCGGGGGAGTAATCAATATAGATCCGGTGCAGCTCCGTCATCGCCTTGTGAATCATGGAGACCTGCGGACCATTGGAATGAGTGATGGTCAGCTGGTAGCCGGACTCCACAAGATCCGCCAGTGATTTCGCAGTGATACGTACCGCATTCCACTGCTCGGTTGTAGTATATCCGAGAGCATTGTGACCGAGCGCCACAACCACCTTCTTCAGCTTGCTGTCTTCCATCAGAACCTCCCTGCTGCCAGGAACCAGAAACAACTGTTGTTGGAACAATGCCGCAATCATCATAACATATTTGCTTTTTGCGGTGTTGACAAAAAGTACTTCATGCCTTATCATGCAACTAATACATATAAACCTACATGTTTAGTAGGATAAATAAAGACAACGGATAACAATTAGCAATCCACGGGAGGAAATGATCATGGGCAAGATTTATGACAACGTAAGCGAGCTGATCGGCAGGACACCGCTTCTGGAGGTGCAACACTTCGAAAAGGAGGCCGGCATTACGGATACAAGAATTCTGGCGAAGCTGGAGTATTTCAATCCGGCCGGCTCCGTAAAGGACCGTATTGCCATCGCAATGGTAAACGACGCAGAGAAGAAGGGACTCTTAAAGCCCGGCGCAACCATCATTGAGCCTACGTCCGGCAACACCGGCATCGGTATTGCCTCGGTCGCGGCAGCAAAGGGATATCACGCGATCCTGACACTCCCGGATACGATGTCCGTCGAGCGCCGCAACCTGCTGAAGGCCTATGGAGCGGAGATCGTTCTCACAGAGGGTGCCAAGGGCATGAAGGGCGCCATTGCCAAGGCGGAGGAGCTTAACAAATCCATTCCGGGTTCCCTGATCCTGGGACAGTTCGATAATCCCGCCAACCCTGCCGCTCATTACGCGACAACGGGCCCGGAAATCTGGGAGGATACGGACGGAAAGGTAGATGCCTTCATCGCGGGCGTCGGAACGGGTGGAACGCTCACCGGTGTCGGCAAATATCTCAAGGAGCAGAAGCCGGACGTGAAGGTCATCGCAGTCGAGCCCGACACGAGCGCGGTGCTGTCCGGCGAGAAGCCCGGCCCGCACAAGATTCAGGGTATCGGAGCGGGCTTCGTTCCGAAGGTGCTGGATACCGGAATTTATGATGAAATTATCCGCGTGCCGAACGAGGCAGCTTTCGCAGCCGGCAAGGATGTAGCACGCGCGGAAGGCTTCCTCGTGGGCATTTCATCCGGCGCTGCGCTGTGGGCAGCCGTTCAGCTGGCGAAGAGGCCGGAATACAAGGGAAAGACGATCGTCGTGCTGCTGCCGGATTCCGGAGACCGCTATCTGTCCACGCCTCTGTTCGCTTCCGAGAGCTGAGGGCTTGCCGGTACGCCGCCCCGGGCTTTCAGTTCCGTTCCAGCCGGCCGGGGATCTTTAAGCCGCGATCGGGTTATTTCAAGGAAAACGGTTTTAGGACAGTCGCGGCAATATGTGGCACAGCCTGCGATTGACACGTAAAAACGGCTTTGCTATTATTTTCAAAGTAAAAAATACCGCGAGGTACATAGAGTATTCCTTATTCAGAGTGGTGGAGGTACATAGGACCTGTGAAGCCACGGCAACCCCGGAGAGTCTGCTGCAGGGAAGGATTTCATTGCAGGGACATAACAGCAAGGGAAGGTGCCAACCTGAGCGAGGCCAGACCGGAGGATCTTCAGGATCCGAAGGCTGTAGTAGGCTATTCGAACAATAAGGGATTTGCATGAAGATACGAATCCGCTTGGTTTGATGGCCGAGCGGATTTTTTACGTGTTACGGCTGTTTTTTATTTATGCAGGGACCGGACCACAGACCGGTTCCGGGAAAGGAAAAAGAATGGAAAAATATATTTTCACTTCCGAGTCCGTCACAGAAGGCCATCCTGACAAAATCTGCGATGCCGTTTCTGACGCAATCCTCGATGCCTGCGTAGCGCAGGACCCCATGTCCCGCGTTGCCTGCGAGACCGCAACGTGCACAGGCTTTGTCCTGATCACGGGCGAGATCACGACCAAGGCACATGTTGATTATCAGAAGATCGCTAGGGATACCATCCGCGAGATTGGCTATGATGATTCCTCCAAGGGCTTCGATGCCGATACCTGCGCGGTGTTCGTTGCACTGGATCAGCAGTCCCCCGACATTGCCATGGGCGTTGACAAGGCGCTGGAGGCAAAGGAAAGCAATATGACGGATGCGCAGATCGAGGCTATCGGCGCAGGAGATCAGGGTATGATGTTCGGCTATGCTACGAATGAAACCCCGGAATACATGCCTTACTCCATCAACCTGGCCCACAAGCTGACGAGGAAGCTCACCGAGGTCCGCAAGAACGGAACACTGCCCTATCTGTGCGCAGACGGCAAGTCCCAGGTTTCGGTTGAGTATGACGAGAACAACAAGCCGGTTCGTCTTGAGGCGATTGTCATCTCCACCCAGCATGATGAGAAGGTGACACAGGAGCAGATTCACCAGGATATCCGCAAATATGTCATTGATCCTGTCGTGGATGCTTCCATGGTGGATGCCAATACCCGTATTTACATCAATCCTACAGGACGTTTCGTTATCGGCGGTCCTCACGGGGATGCCGGTCTGACGGGACGCAAGATCATCGTAGACACCTATGGCGGTGTCGGCCGTCACGGCGGCGGAGCTTTCTCCGGCAAGGACTGCACGAAGGTGGACCGTTCCGCGGCATACGCGGCGCGCTATGTAGCCAAGAACCTCGTGGCAGCAGGGTACGCAGACCGTCTGGAGATTCAGCTGTCCTATGCCATCGGCGTAGCACAGCCTACATCGATCAATGTTTCCACATTCGGAACCGGCAAGGTTGCAGACGAGAAGATCGTGGAGGTTGTAAGGAAGCATTTTGACCTGCGCCCCGCGGGAATCATCAGGATGCTGGATCTGCGCCGTCCGATCTACAAGCAGACCTCTGCTTACGGCCATTTCGGACGCACGGACGTAGATCTTCCGTGGGAGCACCTCGACAAGGTGGAGGAGCTTAAGGCAGAGATTGCCTGAATCATCCACAGCTGTCACGGACAGCACCGTTCATCGGAAAACGGCAGGCCACCCGGAGTGATTCCTCCGGGTGGTTTTCTATATCCTGTGCACGAAAACGATGGCAGACTACAAGAGCGTTGACGGAGTGAAGTGCAAAAGTGCACAATCACGAACGTTAAGCCAAAAAATTATTGCCATTTTAGTGAATATTTTGTTTGACAGACCGTTTTTCGTTTGATATATTATCTCTTGCGTTCGCGAGAGGGACAGAAACAAAAAGCTCCGCGGATGGCAAAAGCGAGATACGCAGAGGTATCGAAGCGGTCATAACGAGGCGGTCTTGAAAACCGTTTGTCCTTACGGGCACATGGGTTCGAATCCCATCCTCTGCGCTTCCTAAGTACCTTATGAGAATAACAATTTAACGTAAGAACTTTGATTCGAGCGGCTTGGAGAAGTACCCAAGAGGTCGAAGGGGCTCCCCTGGAAAGGGAGTAGGTCGTTAATAGCGGCGCAAGGGTTCAAATCCCTTCTTCTCCGGTTGACCGGTCTGTCATGCAGCCCGGTGACGCATATTTTCAATCAAATATCTGACAATCAAATAGAAATGCAACCCTGAATATTCCAACCTGACGAGACAAGACGGAATTCCGAGGAACGGGTTCCGGATGCT
>ONEK01000004.1 GCA_900316855.1 uncultured Lachnospiraceae bacterium
CGCATAAAATCAATAGAATTCCTTGGTTTTATGCGGGCTGCAGAGTATTTTTATGAGTGGAAAGCTAGTTGAGTGTTACGAATTCAGGAAGTTCAGATAGAAACACCGAAGCCATCATATGAGACTACAATAGGGTCACCTGTATTGATGAACATTAGGCTTTGGCTCTGTGCATTTAGTGTCGCGGTAATTTTGTGTGCTCCTTCAGAAACAACAGTTTGAAGCGACTCTCCTCGTTTAAGTTTTCCGAGATTAGTTCCATCAATTGCCACTGCTATTTTTATTATTCCTCCAGCATCTTTTTCTGTTCTCTTAATAACTAAAGATGCTTTATCTTGATTATTTGTCACGCCTGAATTCAGCGGTGTTCCGCAATACGGACAAAATTTCATATTTTCCGCTATTTCCTTGCCACAATTACTACAATACATTTAATCACCCCCATTTTGGTTTCTTATTATTTCTCATCTGTAATAGTATTCCCACGTCTGAATAGCAGAACCGAAAATCAGAAAACAATAGATGCTGTACATTCAGGAAGTTTGTGCTGCAACAATTTTTTCAGATCTGCCCATTCACATAGTCCACGAACTTTTTAGCATTTACCATATATTTAAATTCGTAATTTCCTGTAATGCAGTTGATTTTAATCTTGTTAAATGGTCCAAATCCTGTATATTCAACATATTGAATCTTATTGCCCGGAGAAGTGACCTTTGTAAACCCGCTCCTGCCGATCAATTGGCCGTCCTCATAAGACAGTGTATTGCCGATATTATCACCCCAGCACAGAAGAAGGATCACAATCCCGATTACAACCATGAGGGTAGCCGCAGCATCTCCCCAATTTTCGATACCGCCAACAAGAAACACAATAGCGATAAGTCCGGGAATGATATATGGAAGTATGTTATGCCGGATTGTCATACAAACACCTCGATTCCTTCTTTCCTGATGATTCGTCACGACAAAACTCCAGCTCGACAGCGAGATCTTTGTCATATCAAAGTGACTTGTAGTACCTTTCTATCATATTGGCCATCAAGATACGACGCCGTTGGAGGAAGGTATCATAGTCCGAAACTGTCATATTCAGAACTTCCTCTGGTACCGCATTTTCCTTGAGATTCTGCCGCAATTCCTCAATGGTTGAAATGTTGCCTATCTCAAGTTCATGCGTCTCGCACTGCTTCCTGATACGACCGAAATACACGTCAGGAGCTTCATCTCCGATTGCTTTGTTGACTTGCGTATCGAGATATGTGAAATTCGCCACCTGATTATATCTTCCCTTTGTATCTATACCATTCTTACGAAGATATGCCTTCGGGAAAATATGATGAACATCTCCTGAAATTGCTATCAGGTCAGTGACCATTGTCCCTCGCTGAAGGAAAGAGTTACTCTTCAGATAATCTTGAGCAGCAAGGAATGTATTAAAAGCCGGACTGTTTACAGACGTCGTTTCTAAGTTCTGAGGCAAAGTGACACTCCAGAACGTATCCGGCAGAACCGATGCCTCGATTTCGTTGAAATATGGTAGAAATCCCTTTTCCTGAATACTCCTGATATCTCTGCTCATCACAGACTCAGGTGATCCCACGTATCTTCCTGTCAGTGTCGAAAGCACAAACCACTTCTGGACATAGCGTTTCTCTTGTGCCTGTGGAACGCTATCATCATCCATCAGTTTGAGGAAGAGCATATATGCGAAATCGAGCGTCATCTGTGAATTCAGCATCTTACTCGACTTGTATCCGGCTCCTCTTATTGCAAGCACAAACTGGCTGAAATTATATTCGTTGATAAATTTCTGGATACCTGCGCTTAACTTTTGATAGGAGTCATCTACGATATCTTCTCTGAATTCTCTGGTCTCGAAATCTCTTCCTGATAACAGACTGACAAGGTCGGCAAGCTTTCCTCTATTGAAGCTGTACATGAAGGAGACCCTAAGCATATCACCGTAGTCCGGATCATAGATGTCGTCGTAATCATTCGACAGCCACTTGATCTTTTGCGCATATGGAGTCATAGCAAATTCCGCGTCCTTCTCCACCTGTGAAATAAAATCTGGCTTCACAGCCAAATGGCAGAAGTAGTCCACGACTTTACGAAGAAGATTTCCACCATGAGCTGTATCAGAAGCCATCTTTGACATAACGAAATCAGATTGACTAAGCGCTGTTCCCTTCGAATTTATGCGGATAAAGATCTCTGTAACCTCATCAATATCCAGCGAATGGTCAAGCTCAATAACACCAATCTGCCGGTTTGCTATCCCTCTCAGCTTTGTCAGGATGTTATTTACTTCATTCGGCTTAATATCCGGATTGTCATTGCAGTAGTTAATCGAGAAATTAAACGCGTCAAAATCAGTTCGAAATACCTCTGATATATCCGGGATCCATTTCTTATCCCGGAGATGCGACGCGTCCTGCACTGCAAATTGCTTCGTGGGATCGTCTGCCATCGGATTAAAAGCGATTTTTATACGGCCCTTATTGAAATCTTCATCCAAGACTTCCTCTCCAGAGATTGCCGCCATCAAAGCAGTGATTCTTTGCTGCCCATCGATCAGGACATGCTTCCCATTAGCAACAGAACCGTCCTTGGTTTTCACATCCGGATTTTTCCAAGTGATGATATATCCGGTAGGATAGCCATTGTACAGGGAATCAATCAGGTCTCTTACCTGACTGCGCTTCCATACAAACGGTCGCTGAATTTCGGGAATAACAAATTGCTTTGCATCAATCAGTCCAAGAATAGCCTCGACTGAATATTGCATAAGCGTAAATTTCTCGCCTATCATAAACTATAGCTGCTCCTTCTATTGCTCAGAATCCAATTTACTTCTGAAGTTTTTCATGAATATTGGATAGTAGCTCATATAGATTTTCTGCTTCATCAGCCGACAATGTGATGCCTTTCCCCATTTTTTCGTGCTCAGGAGCCCAATCACGAAGGTCATATTTAGGTGACGCCCCATTCCAAGAGACCAGATTAAGTTCACGTTTCCAGCCACTCTTGCTTTCTGAAATTATTCCTAATTGTTTTACTATCTCATATTTAAAATCGGCCATATTATTCCGCCCCTTCTAAAAAAGCATCTATATCCTTCTGTTCTTTCTTAGAAATACCATAAATATCATATATAAGCGCATCTATTTCTGATATCTTTTCTTGATCAAATTGTTCAACCACCGTTATGACATCATTTTCAACTTTTATTTCTTTTTCCTTATTACGTTTTATAGGCAGCATTTCGAGATATGTTCCTTTAATTTTGGGGAATTGTTTCCTATTATCTGAATATTTTTGAAGCCAATAAAATCGGATTAATTTTGAATTAATCACACCCAAAATATAAAAAGGTGAAATATCTTCCTTAAAACCAGAAACCATGAAGGCCGTATTCAAAACAGGATATCCCTGCATATCCATACCGGCAATCGGATATTTCCCTATTTGACGAATAAGGATCTTCGGGTTTGAAAATTGTGCTGTTTCATCCCAACAGCCCCCGCACTTAGCTTCTCTATTAAAATAGCAATAAAGGCCACTCCATGTTACCTTATAGAACGAAATGTCTTTACCTGTATAGCATTTTTTGTGATACTTCGTGCATAAAGATTCATCAGTAATAACATCGGTCGTAAATTTTTTTCTATTTCTGAGCTGCATTCCAAAATTTACATTTGCATATTTTTTTAGTATGGCCGCTGAGCTTTCGATATCCTCGATTAGATTCACACTATTAGCATTTACATTTGGGTTAATTATAAAGTCGTCTTTCATAAAGCTTACCTGCGGTACATCCGACTCATTGTAATATGTCCATTTTTCTCCATCTTTTTTTGCAAATCTAATATTAATTGCATTTGTAAAAAAATCATTTGTTAATGCCTTGGTTCCGACAAAAACTAAATTATTCACATTTGCCTTAAAAACATTTTCGTCATAAAAAGTTAACCGCTTTATATTCAATTGCTTAAGCATCAATCTCCTAAGCTCTTTTGTATAATTGTTAGTTGTAAAATTTGAAGGAACAATAAAGGATAATGTTCCTGTAGGGCATAATAAAGTTATCCCTTTCTCAATAAACAAATGATATAAATCAACTTTGTACTTTGCTACATGATAGATACGTCTGAAATAATCCAGCGTCTGATCATCGCAAACTTTATCCTGCAATAACACATACGGCGGATTTCCAATTACTATATCAAAGCCACCATTATCCCTAAAAACTTTTGGAAAATATAACTGCCAAAGTACAAACGGCTTCGATGGTTGATTAACCATTTTGAAATACTCGTCTACAAGTTTAGGGTTTGTTTTGATCTGTGTCAAAATTATCTGATCGTAGATATCCTGTATTTCTTCCTTTAATATATCCTTCTCAACATGATCCTTTTCATCATATAGCTTAGACTGTAAATCAATAAGTTTCTGAATCTGTACGCTCAATTCCGAATCAAACAAATTGAATTGCCTATTTTTAGACTCATTTTTCAAGATGGCATTTTCAGTAATTAGTGGAATTCCGCCAAATTCATCCATCAGTGAATTCCCACAAATAATATTGCAATCCAGATTAGGAAGCTCCCGAGGTTTTGTATCGTAGCCTCTTTCTTCGTCCTGATAATCCATGATCTGATTATCGATAACCAGCGATAGCCACAATCTTAACTTTGTAATATCCGTCGCACTTGGCTCAATATCGCAAGCAAAGATAGAATTTTTAATAGCTGCTCGTTTCAGGCGATAAGGGCTTCTGTTGGCATAGAGAAGCCCCCTATCGAACGAATTTTTATCGATAGCGAGATACGCTGTTATCGTAGAACGGGCTTTTACTATTTCTGTAAGCATTCCCAGTGGAAAAGCACCAGAGCCAACCGCCAAATCTGCAACCTTAACGTTACTCAGGAGATCATCCAGTTCCTGAAGTCGATTTACATTTTTCTTGAAGCTAAAGATCGTATCTGGAATTTCAAGATCTTTATTCTTGTCATATTCCATATGACCTTTGGCACCATTTTCCCCTTTTACATAAATTGTCTTCTTCGTATCTTCGTCATAAAAATATTCGCTGTACAGAATAAATTTCCGAATATCCTCATCCGGAATTCCTGTCTTGTTTGCCAAGAAATTGATCAGTGTCTCTTGGCACATGAAATGAACGATCTCACGCGGTGTGTAGAAAGCGCCCTTGGATTTTCGGTCCTTGACATCCAGAAGATTTTCAAACACCTTTCCCAGCATCTCTGGATCGATTGCAATCTCACGTTCCATCGGCTCATCTTCTGCAATGGTGAAATTATATCTATCAAAAATATCCAGAATTCCGTCAGCTTCTCTGTCTCCTTTTATGTCTCTATTGGAAAATATCTCATTCGGAATGCTGAAATCGTTATGCTCCCAGTCGTATCCATCAAGCTGTTCGAAAAGGCCGCCATTCAGGAACGGTATTCTGCAGTTTAATGGTACAAAATATGCATTCTCTCCCCTGTTCTGATTCAATCCAGTATAAAAGAGTGGCTCCAGAAAATCATCAAAGTAATTTTTATTCCTTTGCACAGCAATATCAAAAAGTTGCCGCATGAAGTCCTTAGGACCGGAACCCCACGGATTTCCTCTGACAATTTTCGAGAGTGCTACCTGGTCTTCTCCTGACAGATTGGTCTTATGTCAAGATTTAGCGCAAATTAAAATGAGAAATAGCCTTGCTCATTCGCGGTGCGCTTCGCGCACTCGCTCATGTCGGCTGTCGCCTCATAAATCTCAACATAAAAGGACGGCCTTACGAGAGCGAGCTCTCGACGGCCGTCTTCTTTTATGTTTCGATTTGCAAGGCTCGTTACACGATCATCTTTACAGCTCCATACATTCCGGCGTCGTTGCCGAGCTCGGCGAGCTTGAAGATGGTGGTGCGGCAGGCGTGGAAGGTGTTGGGCGCGTAGTATTTCGTGATGGCGTCGAGCACGATCTGGCCTGCCTTGGAGACGCCGCCGCCGATGACGAAGCATTCAGGGTCTACGACAACGGCAATGGACGCGAGGGCGCGCCCGAGGGTTTTGCCGAACTCATCGACGAGGGCAAGGGCGACCTCGTCGCCTTCCTTTGCCGCGTCGAAGATTTTTTTGGAGCTTAAGGTATCGTCATTGACGAGGACGGTCTGCTTCTTGTTCTTCGCAAGTCTCTTGTGGGCAACACGGGTGATGCCGTTTGCGGAGACATACTGCTCCAGGCACCCCTTCTTGCCGCAGCCGCAGGTGTCCTCTTCGTCGTAGTTGACGGTCATATGGCCGATTTCGCCGCCCGCGCCGTGCGAGCCGGAGACAATTTTCCCATTGACGATGACACCGCCGCCGACGCCGGTCCCGAGCGTCACCATGATGATGCTGGAGTAACCCTTGCCGCCGCCCTTCCAGGCTTCGCCGAGGGCTGCCACGTTCGCGTCATTTCCGACCTCCACGCGGATGCCGTCCAGCATCTCCGAAAGGTCATCCTTCACGTTGACGACACCCCAGCCGAGGTTGACGCACTGGTTGACAATGCCTCCGTCCAGCACCGGTCCCGGCACGTCAATGCCGACGCCCTCGATGTCTCCCTTCTTCAGCTTCTTCTCTTTGACCTTGTCGCGGATGGTCTTCGCAATATCCGGCAGGACATTTCTGCCGTTATCCTCTGTCCTCGTCGGGATCTCCCAGCTTTCCAGCAGTTCCCCTTTACTGTTGAACAATCCGCATTTGACGGTCGTCCCGCCAAGATCGATACCAAACGCATATTCCGCAGCCATCTGCTTACCTCCGGAGTGAAAGATTGTTTTCTACAGAGCTTTATTATAACTCTGCAGGAACTGTTTCGTCCTCTCTTCTTTCGGATGGCTGAAAACTTCTTCCGGAGTTCCCTGCTCCGCGATGACGCCGTTGTCCATGAAGATGACGTGGTCGGATACGTCCCTCGCAAAGCTCATCTCGTGCGTCACGATGATCATGGTCGTGTGGTTCTGCGCCAGGGAACGGATGACCCGCAGCACCTCGCCGGTCAGCTCCGGATCGAGCGCCGATGTCGGCTCGTCGAAGCACAGGATATCCGGGTGCAGCGCCAGGGCGCGCGCGATGGCGACACGCTGCTGCTGGCCGCCGGACAGCTGATGAGGGTAATTGCTCATCCGGTTGGACAGGCCCATCTGATCCAGCAGCTCCTTCGCGTGCTTCTCGATGGCCCCGCGGTCCGCGCTTTTTGGATCCTTCGTGTTCAGCAGGGGCGCCAGACACACGTTCTGCAGTGCTGTGTACTGCGGAAACAGGTTGAACTGCTGGAACACCATACCGAAGTGAAGGCGCTTCCTGCGGATACTCTCCTCGCTCTCCTTCGCGTGGTCCGCCGCATCGAACAGCTTCTCGCCGCGGATGCGGATCATGCCCCCGTCCGGTGTCTCCAGGAAGTTCAGACACCTGAGCAGCGTTGTCTTGCCTGACCCCGAGGAGCCGATAATCGACAGCGCCGTCCCCTCTTCCATATCGAAGCTCAGATCCTTGAGGACTTCCGTTTCGCCGAAGTTTTTCTTGATATTTCTGACTTCCAGTAATGCCATAGTGCCCTCTGTCAGCGGAAATAATCCAGCCGTCTTTCAATCCTGTCAAACAGCACGGTTAACACTCCGGAGAACAGCAGATAGAACACGCCCGTGTAGAACAGCGGCCAGATGATGCCCGCGCTCTTGATAAACGACTGACCGTTCCAGATGATTTCATAGACCGCGATCACCCTGGCAAGCGA
Organism: uncultured Lachnospiraceae bacterium; assembly: GCA_900316855.1. Lineage (GTDB taxonomy): Bacteria > Bacillota > Clostridia > Lachnospirales > Lachnospiraceae > CAG-791. The sequence goes on from ONEK01000004.1 coordinate 7,792, forward strand.
CGTATCCTTGACCAGTGTGATGATTTCGTTGGACATAGGCGGCACAATACGCTTGATGACCTGCAGCAGGATGATCTTCCGGAAGATCTGTCCCCTCGTAAGGCCCAGCACCTGTCCCGCCTCGTACTGACCCACGGGAATGGACTGGATTCCGCCGCGGTAGATCTCGGCGAAATAGCACGCGTAATTGAATACGAATGCGACGAGAGCCGCAATGAACCTGCCGGAATCCCCCGAGCCCCAGATGTTGTTGTGCAGCAGGATCCCCGGCCCGTAATAGACGATGAGGAGCTGCAGCAGCAGCGGCGTTCCGCGGATGATCCAGATGATGAGCTTAATCGGATAGGCCAGGACCCGTACCCTGCTCATCTCCCACAGCGCGATGAGAAGCCCCAGGGGCAGGGAGAACAGGAGCGTCAGCGCAAACAGCTTTACTGTTCCCCAGAAGCCCTCCAGCAATGATAATGTGACTGTCCAGAACATAAACCGTTTCTCCGGCAGATCAATCCTGCTTCACGATAGCATCCTGTACGCCGTAGGTCTCACCGATCTGCTGCAGCGTCCCGTCGTCGTAGAACTTTTTGAATTCGTCGTTGATGTAAGCGGCAAGATCAGAGCCCTTGCGGCAGCCGACGCCATACTCCTCGGTCGTCAGCTCCAGGGTATGGGTGAGATCCGGGTAATCCGTGCCATCGCCGATCATGGCGCCCGCCATCAGCAGGTCGATAATGGAAGCGTCGCTGGTTCCTGCCGCGATCTCCATCAGGGTGTCTGCCTGGGACGTCAGGGCAGTATAGGTGAAGCCGTTGTCCTTGGCCGCCTGCTCGCCGGCACTTCCCGCTTCCACGGCAAACGCCAGATCCTTCATGCTGGCTGCATCCGGGTACTGATCCGCCTTATCCTTCGGCAGGACAACGACCTGTGCGTTGTTGCAGTAGGGCTTCGTGCACTCCATGGAACTGGTAACCTCATCCGTCAGCGTCATGCCGTTCCACACGACGTCGATGCTCTTGTTGTTCAGCTCCAGGATCTTGTTGTCCCAGTCGATCTCCACGAACTGCACCTTGACGCCCAGATCCTGTGCAACCTTCGCTGCAAGATCCGCGTCGAACCCGATCCAGTTCCCGCTGTCATCCTTGTAATCCATCGGAGCGAAATCCGTGATTCCGACGATCAGGGTTCCCTTGTCCTTGATATAGTCCACATCCGAGTCGGATGCCTTACTGCCGCAGCCCGCAAAAGAGGCTGCCGTCACCACCGCCAGTACCACTGCCAGAATTCTTTTCCTCATAATGTTCTCCTCCCTGCCCTCACCGGCAGAATCTGCTCCGGAACCGCGCCCCGGTCATGTCCTGTAGCCTGCGGCCTGCGGAATCCCGTTATTTAATCAGCTATCACTTTACCATGGTAAAGTATCCTTGTAAAGAAAAAGGCCGCCGGATGAATGATCCGGCAGCCATCGCCTGTCTAATTTCTGATCAGTTCTGCTTTGCGAGCTCTGCGAGCGTCTTGAAGCCTTCCGCGTCATTGACAGCCATCTCGGCGAGCATCTTGCGGTTGATGTCAACGCCTGCCGTCTTCAGGCCATGCATGAGCTGGCTGTAGGAAATACCGTTGATCCTTGCTGCTGCGTTGATACGGGAGATCCAGAGCGCTCTCATATCCCTCTTTCTCTGCTTGCGGCCGCCGAACGCAGAAGCCTCCGCGCGCATAACGGACTGCTTGGCTACCCTGTAATGCCTGCTCCTTGCCTCTCTGTAGCCCTTGGCAAGCTTCAGGACTCTGTTGTGCTTTTTCTTGGCGTTTAACGCACCTTTAATTCTGGCCATAGTGAATATTCCTCCGAAAAAATCTCAATCTGAATTCATGCCGTCCGCTTTACAGGTAAGGCATGATCTTCTTCATCGTCTTTACGTTCGTAGCGTCCGTTACGATCGGCTGTCTCAGATTTCTCTTTCTCTTTGTGGACTTTTTCGTAAGAATGTGACGCTTGTTCGCTTTGAACCTTACTAACTTTCCGTTTCCTGTCAGCTTGAAACGCTTTGCAGCTGATCTGTTGGTTTTCATACTGGGCATAACCTGTTTCCTCCTTAATCTGGCTTGGTGCCTTCCTCTGTCGAAATACCCCGTGCTAAGCGATCACTTTTTCTGCACGAGGAACAGGGACATCGTTCTTCCTTCAACCTTTGGTGTTTTATCCACAACAGCAATATCCTGCAGGGAATTCGCAAAATCAGTAAGAATGTGGGCGCTGGCGGACATATGTGCCATCTCCCTGCCGCGGAAGCGCAGCGTGACCTTTACACGGTCGCCCTTTTCAAGGAATTTCCTCGCAGCAGCCGTCTTGGTCGTAAGATCGTTCGTGTCGATGTTGGGCGACATGCGGATCTCCTTGATCTCCGTCACGTGCTGTTTCTTCTTGGCTTCCTTTTCCCTGCGCAGCTGCTCGTACCTGTACTTGCCGTAATCGATGATCCTGCAGACAGGCGGCTTTGCCTGTGCCGCGATCAGCACAAGATCAAGCTCCGCGTCCTGCGCCTTCTGTCTGGCTTCCTGAATGGACATGACACCCAGCTGGGTACCATCCTCAGCGATTACACGGACCTCTTTATCACGAATCTGATCATTGATCGGTGTCGAGAACCTACTGTTTTTGTTATTAATTGGCTTGTCCTCCCGCAAATAGCCGGTGTAAAACAAAAAAAGATTGACAATGGCATCACAGCAGCCACGTCAATCCACAACATCAAAATCTCCCCGCAGAGGAGATTCTGTATCATGATGAACACTGAAAGCGTCCTGCCGTAATCACGGCGGAGCCGTCAGGTGAGCACCATCCGCAATGGATGGAAGGCTGCTTGATGGAGGTGCCCGTACAGAGCACCTTTGTTAACTTAACACAGTGCTTTTACACTGTCAAGGATTTTCCCGGAAAACGGATCATTTCGCCTGTTCCTCACCGGAAGGCGGGCAGCTCCTGTCTGCCGCCGCATCTTACGGACTGAAGCCACGCCTGGAACATGAGAACATACCAGATCTGCACTCTCCAGATTCCCCTCTCTGTAAAGTCCCGCCACATCGCGGTCACCGCCTTTTCGTTCAGGAAACCCTGTGACCGGATTGCGGCAGGATCCAGCAGCCCGTCCGCCCAGCTGCGCAGCTCCCCGCCGGCAAGCCATTTCGCAAGCGGCACGGAGAAGCCCTTCTTCGGCCGGGTCAGCAGCTCCTTCGGAACATACCGGTACAGCACATCCTTTAACACGAGCTTGCCGACGGTGTGCTCGTACGCCGCCGGATCATTGTATGCACGGCAGTCGCGCAGGTAATCCGCCGGCAGGCTCCAGCCAAATTCCACAAGATCCCTGTCAAGGAACGGAACGCGCGTCTCGAGTGAGACTGCCATGGCTGTCCGGTCCACCTTCACCAGGATGTCATCCGGGTGGTACATGCGAAGGTCCAGCAGCATGATGTCATGATTGACCTCTCCCGTCTCATCCCGCCCGGCATCATCGAACGCGCACGTGCAGCTGTCCTTCTCAAGGCACAGCTGCCCTACGAGCGGATCTGTCTCGTAGTCCAGCCGGTAGACCTCCTCGGGACTTGCTGCCATGAGAATATTACTTTTGATCCTTGCCATGTCCGACCTCGCGGCGCCGGTGCGCAGCAGAAGCCTGCCGGCAGTTCTCCGGACGGGCAGCGGAATCCGCCGGATCTTCCCCCACTTGCGCTCGACGGAAGGGTAGGAGCGGTAGCCGCAGAAGAGCTCATCCCCGGCATCCCCGGACAGGGAAACCGTGACAAACCTGCGTGTCAGCTTCGAGACCAGGAACGTCGGAATCTGGGACGAATCAGCAAACGGCTCCGAAAACATATACGGCAGGAGCGGAATGACGTCCTTCGCATCCCTTTCGCTGATCATCAGCGTTGTGTGATCCGTTCCGATCCGCGCTGCAATCTCCGCTGCATACGCCGCCTCATTGTAAGCGGGATCGTCCATACCGATTGTGAAGCTTTTCACCTTTCGTGAGGACTGGGCCTGCATCAGTGAGACGATCGTGGAGGAGTCTGTTCCCGCAGACAGGAAGGCGCCAAGCGGCACGTCTGCTGACATCTGGCTTGCCACGGCGCGCTTCAGGAGCCGCTCGAGCTCATCCGCAGCTTCGCTCCGGCTGCCGCGGAAGAGATTCTTCTGGCCGCGGACTGCCGTTTCCCGCAGGGACCAGTAACACCCGGTCTGCAGCATGTTCTCCGTAAACGGTGCCCGCAGGGTCACGATCGTACCCGGCATAACCTTGCCGATTCCCTCATATACGGAATAAGGCGCAGGGATATAACCGTAGCGGAAATACAGATTCAGTACCCGGCGGTTGATTCCGTTGTGGAAATCCTCGATTGCAGCGATACTGCCGATATCCGAGGCGAAGGCAAAGCTTTGCCCGACAAAGCCGTAATAAAGCGGCTTCTCGCCGATCCGGTCCCGCGCAAGCTGCAGAACATGCTCCCTCGTGTCGTAAACGGCGATGGCAAACATGCCGCGGCACAGCTTCAGGGTTTTTGTCATGCCGTAGTGTTCAATGGCTTCAAGCAGAGCCTCCGTATCACAGGTGGATCGGAATTCCGATACCATCCCGTCCGCCTTCAGCTTCTCCTGCAGTTCCCGGTAGTTGTAGATCTCGCCGTTGAAAACCATCACCATGCGGCCGGAGTGGGACAGCATGGGCTGGGCGCCGTTGTCCGACAGGTCCATGATGGCAAGGCGCTGATGCCCGAGGCAGACCTCGTGATCATCCGATATCCAGGTCCCGTTGGCGTCCGGTCCTCGATGCGCCATGCGGTGCTTCATCGCTTCCATGTTTTCCCGCAGGTTTCCGTGATGGATGAGTCCCGCAATTCCGCACATTCTGTACTGCTCCTTCGAAAAAATCCCTTCTGTCTGCTGTCAGAGAGATTTGTGATAAAGATGTCCCCGGTTCACGGGATTGTCCATCAAGTTTATCACAACGGCAGGATATGTTACACTTACGAATCATACCGGACGCCGGGGACGGGGCCCTCAGGGATACGCTAAGATGCTCCGTCTGACCCTGGCAGGTTACTGCTGACGCGCAGAGCGCCCGGTCCAAAGCACCCGGCCGGATTTCTTCCCGGGGAAAGGCAGAAAAGATGAGCGATGATAAAAAAGACAGTGAAAAGAAAAGGAAAGCCGGGGAGCCCGCGCCGTGGACGGCAAAGCGGTTTATTGCCCTGGCCGCGATTATTTTCCTTGCGGGTCTTTACGTGCTGACGCTTGTCGCGGCGCTGTTTACGGACTCCGCACACCCTGCGCTGTTCCGCTTTACGCTGGGAATGACGATCGCAGTCCCGATTTTCGCATGGATTCTCATCTATGCCGCCGGCTTGTTCACAAAGCGCCACACAATCGCAAGCCCTGATATTCTCAATTCCAGTCCCGGTGAGCGGCAGAGGATGGAGCAGGCGCTGCGCCGGCACGCAGAGGATCAGAGCGCAGACGGCAGGGAGTCCGTTCCGGGAAAGGAAGAGGCCCGGAAGCAGCGATGAATCCTCTCAGGGCAGACACCCTGTCCAGGACCGGATGCTGCCGGCCTTTTTGTCATATCGGGGGCTGCTCTGCCTCCAGAAGCCGGTCGAGTTCCTCCTGTGCCTGTTCCTGGCTGCGGTACAGGAGCGTGTGCATGCCCAGGTATTCCGGCATCAGCAGGTTATAAGGCGTGTCATCGATAAACACCGTCTCTTCCGGGAGCAGGTGATAATCGTCCAGCAGCTTTTCATAGATATCCGGATTGGGCTTGATCATATGCACGCGGTAGGAGAAAATCCCTCCGTCCATTTCCGGAAGAAACGACAGTGCCGGCTGGCAGTCCCTGAACGACGGTGCGGACCAGTTGGACAGGTACAGGACCTTCCTTCCCTGCTCCTTCACATGCCGGAGCCAGGGGATGGCGGTGTCTTTGGGCGCGACCAGCCCGTTCAGACGTTTCAGCGTCCGCTCAATGTCATCCTTCAGGGACGGATCCAGGCTGATGAACATTGAACGGATCTTCTCCTCCGACAGCAGTCCCCGGTCGTATTCCTGCCAGTAGGGCGTCTTCATCGTCACTTCATAGAGGCGGCGGCACATGGGCTCTGAATAGCCGAAATCCTCGAAATATCTTTCCCTGCGGAAATCCGTCAGCACTCCGCCGATGTCAAATACCACTGTCCTGATCATGTACCGTTTTCCCTTTCCAACTGTAAAGGCATCGTGCCGGATGACACGATGCCCCGAAATTTCATACTCTGTTATTTCTTCAGCGGAGAATCCCTGTAGATGATGTCTTCCCTCGCGGGTCCGTTGGACACCATGGTGATGGGAGCCTGGATCTGCTGCTCGATGAAGTTCACATAGTCCCTGGCTTCCTGCGGCAGGTCGTCAAACTTCCGGATGCCGCGTATATCGCATTTCCATCCCCTGAATACCTTCAGAACCGGCTTGCAGCGCTTCAGGTCGCGTGTCACGGGGAAATCCGTGATCTGCTTTCCGTCGAGCTCATAGGCAACACAGACGGGAATCTCGTCGAGATACCCCAGATCATCGAGTACCGTGAATGCGACGTCCGTCGCACCCTGCACGCGGCAGCCGTATCTGCTGGCGACGCAGTCATACCAGCCGACCCTCCTGGGACGTCCGGTCGTGGCGCCGTACTCGCCGCCGTCTCCGCCGTGGTTTCTGAGCTTTTCAGCTTCGTCACCGAAGATCTCGGAGACGAATTCACCGGCACCGACCGCGGAGGAATAGGCCTTGGATACTACGACAATCCGGTTGATATAGTAGGGTGCAATGCCGCACGAAACCGCGCCGAAGGCAGCCAGCGGGCTCGAGGAGGTCACCATCGGATAGATGCCGTTGTCCGGATCCTTCATCGTGCCCAGCTGACCCTCGAACAGAACCTGCTTCCCTGACTTGACAGCCTCATCCAGATACAGAGAGACGTTTCCAAGATAAGGCCGGACCATCTCCCGCACCTGTTTGATCCAGGCAAGGAGTCCTGCGCGGTCCAAAGGATCAGTATGGTAAAGATCCCTCAGCAGCACATCCTTCTGATCGGCAATGCGGTCGATTTTCTCCTTCAGGACTTCGTCGTCCTGGAAGAATTCATTGACCTCCCAGCCGATTTTGGCGTACTTGTCGGAATAGAAGGGGGCAATACCGGACTTTGTCGAACCGAAGGACTTGCCGGCAAGCCTTGCCTCCTCCAGCGTATCAAAGTGTACATGGTAAGGCATCATGACCTGTGCCCGGTCGGAAATCATGATCTGCGGCCGGGGTACGCCCGCGTCCGTGATGGACTTCAGCTCGGACATGAATTTTTCAATATCCAGCGCGACACCGGCTCCCATGATATTCATGATGCTCTGGTGGAATACGCCGGACGGAACCGTGTGAAGGGCAAACTTGCCATACTCGTTCTTGATGGTATGACCGGCATTTGCACCGCCCTGAAAACGTACTACCACATCGGCCTGATCCGCGAGGGTATCCGTGATCTTGCCCTTGCCTTCATCTCCCCAGTTGGCACCAACGACTGCTGTAACCATGTATGATTACCTCCTTGCGCTATCAATGCGTCATTGGCCGGCGGAACGCTCCGCACAGCCATCGCACAGTATATCATACATTGATTGCTGCCGTCACTCCGAGCAGGTCTTTGTTCTGATCCAGCATCGGCCGGATCACGGTATCCAGGTATCGCTCCACCTGGTGAGGCGCCGCGCCGATGAAGAGCTTCGGATCAATATATTTGTTCAGCTGCTCTCTTGTCATATGAAACTTCGGGTCTGCGGCGATGAGATCGAGAAGATCGTTGTCCTTCCCCTCTTCCTTGACGTGCCTGCCCGCAATCATGGAGAGCTCGCGGATTTCCTCATGGAACTCCTGGCGGTTGCCTCCCATCTTCACCTCGTCCATCATGATGTTTTCCGTCGCCATGAACGGGAGCTCGGCAGCGAGGTGCTTCTCAATGACCTTCGGATAGACCTTCAGGCCGTCCGTCACGTTCAGGCACAGATCCAGCACGCCGTCAATGGCCAGGAAGCCCTCCGGAATGGACAGCCTCTTGTTGGCGGAATCATCGAGCGTGCGCTCCATCCACTGGGTCCCGGACGTCACCTCCCCGTTGATGACGTCGGCCATCACATAGCGGGACAGCGAACAGATCCGTTCACTGCGCATCGGGTTCCGCTTGTAGGCCATGGCGGACGATCCGATCTGGGTCTTCTCGAAAGGCTCCTCCACCTCCTTCAGATGCTGCAGCAGACGGATGTCCGTTGCCATCTTCATGGCGGAGGCAGCGATACCCGCAAGGGTATTGAGGACGAAGGTGTCGACCTTTCTGGAATAGGTCTGGCCGGAAACCGGATAGCAGTCCTCGAATCCCATCTTTCTGGCGATCATGGGGTCGAGCTGGTCCACCCTGGACAGGTCGCCGTCAAAAAGCTCGACGAACGATGCCTGTGTCCCCGTCGTCCCCTTGGAGCCCAGAAGCTTCAGCTGACGAATGGTGTGCTCCACCTCGTCGAGGTCCAGCATGAACTCGTTCATCCACAGGGTCGCACGCTTGCCGACCGTCGTCGGCTGTGCAGGCTGGAAATGCGTGAAGCCGAGTGTCGGCTGCTCCTTCCATTCATCGGCGAATTTCGCCAGGATCGCGATCACATTGATCAGCTTCCTGCGGACAAGGGTAAGCGCATCCCTCATCAGGATGATATCGGTATTATCCCCGACATAGCAGGACGTGGCACCCAGGTGGATGATGCCCGCCGCCTTCGGGCACTGCTGTCCATACGCATAGACGTGGCTCATGACGTCGTGGCGCACAACCTTCTCCCTGGCCTCGGCCACGTCATAGTTGATATCATCCGCGTGTACCTTCAGCTCCTCAATCTGCTCGTCAGTGATGTTCAGCCCGAGCTCCTTCTCCGTCTCGGCGAGCGCGATCCACAGCTTCCTCCACGTCCGGAATTTCTTGTCCGGAGAGAAGATGTACTGCATCTCCTTACTCGCATAACGTGTGGATAACGGGCTTACATACTTGTCATGTTCCATGATTTCCTCCATTTGATTTTTATACCGATGGTGCCTTCGCAATCCGGTAATCCTCCTTCAGGTCCTGGATTGCGTTCTGCAGCGCGATTTCATAATTTGTCATCTGTGCATTGTCATGATAGCGGCGAAGCCGAGCCACCTGCCCTGCAGGTCCCGACTCCTCATACGCCTCATTTCCCTCGCGGACTTTGCGCTCCAGCTCGAGGGAAGCGCTGTAGCACTCCGGATGCTCGGAAATGAATGATACATACTCCGCATCCGAGAGCGAGAATCTCGTCGCCGCCAGATACAGCACGAATTCCTGCCTGCTGCCGGACAGCTCATAGGCCCGGGAGAAATATTCCGCCGCCGTATGGAAGCGGAACAGGCGCGCGTACACACGGCCGATCTTGTCCAGAACCTCCAGCCGCATCCGGCGTTCCGGCTCCGGCAGGTCGTTCAGGATTCCCTCATAGGCACCGATCGCCTCATAGGAGTGGCCGCTGGCCGAAAGATAGTCAGCACGGTCAAGCCGTCTCTCGTACGGCTCCATACCCTGACCGGACGCGACAATCTGCCGCGTCCTCAGCTGCTTGTCCTGGGAGACGTAGCCCACGGTCTGCAGGATCGTGTTCACGAACTCGGACAGCAGGCGCTTCTTCCCCAGCATGGGACGGAGCTTCTTCGCAAGCTCCGGCAGCCCCAGCTCCCGGTCGATCCAGACTATCAGCTCCGGATCCATGATCGAATCGTCCAGGAACTGCGCGCTCTGCACCAGCGAATAGCACAGCTCCTCGATGGAAAAGATGTCTCTTTCTATTTTCTCAATGTGGTACGGCGTGTCCGCAAGACGCCCCGTCACCCAGATAACTCGTGCCATAATGACTCCCGGCCCTTCTGCCGGACCGATTTCTACAGATGGAGCTCCTGTTCCCATTTAAGCCCGGTTGACGGGAAAATCGCACCGAAGCCCAGGTCCTCGATCCGGATCTGCATACTGTCCGGCTCCGGCTGCCGGAAGTGCATCCGGATCCTTGCCGTTCTGCCGCTTCTGGCCGGCAGTCCGTCCAGCCGGATGAGGAAATCCCTCGTCTCCCCTCCCCTCAGAGGCGTCAGTACGAGGTGAATTTCATTCGTTTCCTCCAGGATCAGATCCACGTCCCGGTTTACCTCATACCAGTTGATTCCCGCATCCAGGATGGCATGGTAGCTGATCCCGCCGTGCTGCGCAGCCCGGATTCCGATATTGTACGGGAGCTTGTTCCCGTCCAGGAAGAAGTATTCGCCGCAGATCGCGGGCGGGGCAATCTTGAACAGTGCACCGTAAACCGCCCCCTTGCTAAACAGGTTATTGCCGAGGAATGCGCGTCTTCCGCGGCACAGCACCGCAAGGGATTTGCGCATCCAGTTTCCATAGAACCCATGCCCTACAAGGAACGCCGACGCATAGGGCGTATTGCCGATCTCCTGCGCAAGCAGTGCCGCAAGCTCGGCATCCTTTCCCTCCGGGCCGGCTTCCTTCAGTGCCGGGAATGTCTTCACCGTCTCGAACGCGACGATCGGGCGCGTGTGAATATTGTACTGCAGCTTGTGAAAGCGCAGCGTGCCGTTCTTTTCCATCTCCGCGAGGAAGACTGCCGGGTCCCTCAGGATTTTCTGCTGTACGAGGAGATAATTGTAAAACGAGGCCCCGTAGCTCTCGTAATAAATCCTGCACTCAAGCGAGAGCCTTTTCCTGACGCTCTCCAGGACCCCGATCATATCCTCCGACATGTCGCGCGCCGTGAACATGATAGCGGCAATCTCTTTGAAAGGCACGGTATTGTTGAGTACCGTCAGCGTCCTGCTGATGAACAGCGACAGGAGCTGTACCGGATCGTAGGCACTGTTTTCGATGGTCACAGGACTCCTGTCCACCGCAAGTGACAGAAGACCCGGCAGGAACGTACCGTTTTTGTTTGACGACATCCTGGCCGCCTCTTCGCCGCAGAACCACCGGTTCACCCCGAACGACTTGTACAGCACGGTCGGGATGTCAAACTTCTCCTCCCCCGCCGCCGTCGAGAACGTCTTCGGCTCGTTCTTCATGGGCTGTGCCAGGTAATTCAGGTACGAAATCTGGCAGGAATCGTCTCCCAGATCAAAGCCGACGATATATTGTTGTTCCTGCGTTCGTTCAAACAGCATCGCTGTGATCGTCCTTTTCGAATATCTTCTTCACCAGGAAGGAGCGCCGGCTATACGCGTCTATTTTGTCAACCGCCTCCTCGTCCCTGCCCAGTGACGCGAGCATGGAGATTTCATTGACAAGGCCGAAACGGTCGTCGCTGACTGCGGGGATCCGTGCATCCTGGCCAACCGTGCCTGACTCCACAATGTGCTTTTCCCCGGTATCATCCGTGATGTAGTAGTGCATCTGCTCGCCGAAAAACAGCAGGAATCCCGTCACATAGACCCCGTCATACATCTCCTTCATATCGCGTGTCCGGTACTTCTCGCGGACGCCGTTTTTCTCCATGGCGTAGTGGTATATGATATGTGTGTTTTTCCGGCCCTGCGGGTCCTGGTACTGGACGAGCGTCTCGTCCGCAAATGCCTGCAGCTCCGGCAGAATTCCGATAAACTGGCGGAAGAACGGGAAGATGACCTCCTCGTCCAGCAGATCCTGCAGGAATACGGACGTAACCTCCAGATCGCGGTCCGGGATCTCCCCGGAGCGCTCCGAGCGGTCCTTCAGCCAGGCGATACGGCAGATATCCAGGAGCGGAATGCCCTGGAGACCATAGGCCGCCACCTGGTCAAACAGATCTCCTGCGACAGGGACGTTTTCCGTGAAATACCAGTGACACCGCTGCGCGAGCGCGCTGGCGGTCAGCCCGGTATCCGCTCCCTTTGTCATGCACGTGCGCAGAACGTCCTCGTGCTGCGGGATTTTCTCTCCCGTATACAGAAGCTGGATGAGCATTCTCCTGGCAATCATGTAGTCGTCCAGCCCGTAGCGGATCGCCGCCTCACGGATCCTGTTGAGCTCTTCGCTCAGATCGTCCGCGTTTTTCATAAGAAGCGTCAGTGTATTCTCGTCATAGCTTCCCTTCCGGAAAGCGGCATAGGCGGCACGCGTTACGCTCAGATCGTCCGCATCGTCCGTATCCTCGAGCGCCCTGCACAGCGCAAGGAGGGACTTCCCATCCAGCGCACCTGTTCCGTAACGGTTGATCCAGGTGAGAGCCTTCCCCGCCATTCCGCACGATGTCATGAACCGGACCATGTCATCCCGCGCGGCAGGAGACAGGCTTTCAGGCTCCGCACTCTGCAGATAGGGCAGCATCTCCTGCGGGTCATTCCTGCGTTCATAGTACTCCAGCAGCTGAACCTGGATCCTGCTCCGGAACTGTTCCTGCAGCCCTGTGCCGGACAGCAGCCTGCAGCAGCCGTCCGCGGTGCGCTCCGTGACTTCTGGTCCGTCGTTCTCACAGCCCGCACGGTACAGATCGTAGCCGAAGCTGTCCACCTCATACTGCGCCAGAACCGGCAGTATCCTGTCAAGGTCCATGACCCTTGTGAGCTTATGGGATACGCTCCCGGCGTACCTTCGCCCTGTATTGTCCTCGAAAAACAGCGCCGCCTGGTTCCGGTCCGGATCCGCATAGACGGGGAATATCCCCTCTCCTGCCTCGAGCGGGAAATACTGTTCCGAGGAAAGGGCGCCGTAAACAACGACAGCCCGCTTCAGTCCGGGGTTTCCCGTACTCACATGGCAGGCAAAAACCGAGGGCACCGACGCGGAAGCGAGATCATCCGTAATGACATGGCCCGCATCAAGAAGGTCATACTGATACAGCGCAAAGAGGTGTGTGCCCTTCGCGTGCTGCAGGAGCTGGGTCTCGGTAAACGGCCGGATCTGGTTCTCATAGCGGTCTGCCGTTTCCCCCAGTGCCTGCCTGTGATCCTCCACGTAATGGTACAGGAGTGCGTTCTTCTCCAGCGGCAGAGTCGACTGATACGCGAAATAGAGGAGAACCATCTGCGGGATTTCACCGCTGTAGTCCTCCGGCATCGCCATCATGTAATATTCGAACAGCCTCGTCAGGGACAGCCCCTGCTCCACACCCTTCTGATACCAGGGGAAGAAACGGCTGTCCGTCTCATTGCCGCGGATCAGCAGCGCACAGATGGATTCCAGCGTCTCCCTCCGCACGCTCTGCAGCGTATTCAGGTCATATCCTGCCGTCAGGATATGGTAGAGCCTGCGTGAAAACGTCTTCTCACGGATCGCGAGATAATTGACCTGCGTCATCACGCCGGTCGTGAGGATCTGCTCCCCTGCCGCGAACCACAGCACCTGCAGGGCGAACTCGTCCAGCCCGTGCAGGATGGCCGGATTCATGGAAATCATCTGAAACGCTTCAATATAAAGAAGCGGACTCCTCGAGCCTCCCCCGTAGGCTTCCCGCAGCATCTCCCAGGCGCGGGAGGGCCGTTTCATTGCCTCCTCGGAGGCATAAAGGCACAGCCAGGTGATCCAGAAGTCCGACGGGTTCTTCCGATGCATCCGGTCGATCGCGCGGATTGCGTCCGACACCGCTCCCGCCGCACCCTCATAGCCGGTATCCTCCTGCGCACACAGTGCAGTCAGATACATGCGGTAGGCATAGCTCTCATCCTCTTCCAGATCGAACTGCGCGGTTGAGTAGAAAGGCAGCTGCCCCTCCGGGAGGCCGGACAGACGGGTGTTCAGGGCCTTCAGATCCCAGACTGCATCCTCATATTTGTGAGCGGTGATCAGGTAGTGAATCCGATAAAGCGACGTCAGCACATTATTCCGGTCCGCCTCTGCAAGCTTCGTGATGAGAGGACCGGCCTTTTCAATCAGTTCCCGGCTGCCCGTCTTCTGCTCCCGATAGGACAGGTAAGCCTTCATGAGCGCCAGAATCAGCTTCTGCCGCTCCCTGTGATAGAGCGTCTTTAAAGCCGTTGCGCTCGTAAAGCTGACCCGCAGGCTGATTTCCCGGGTATCATACGGCGAAACCAGGAGGATCCTGCCGAAATTCAGCCCTGCGTGGAGCCTTGCGGGATCAATGGAAAACAGGTACGAGAAGCTTCCGGAGGAAAAATCCGCCTCGGTCAGCTCCTGTTCGACGGCATTCAGGAAGTCCGCATCCGGCACGATTTTCAGACTGACATAGCCCCAGCCGTTCTTTTTGAGGCTGAGGCTTCCGGAAACCGGTTCCTTCTCAATGGAAGGAATTTCCAGCGTCAGCTCCTTCCTGTCCGGGAGGAAAACGACCGGCTTCTTGCGGTTGATGGAAATAAGAAATTCCTCCACATCCTGTTCGTTTCCGGGACGGGTGGAAAGTCCCCGGTACAGAAGGCGTTCCCTCGGGCCTGCATCCGAAAGGCATGCCCGGAACTGCTTCCGGTAGTAGACAGACACTGCTTCCTTCCAGTTCGTCCTTGCAAGATTGGTGAAATGAAACAGATTGCGGACAGGCCCCAGACTCGAATCAATGAGAAGGGGCACGACCTCGACATGATAGGGCAGACGGTATTCGCCCTGGTTAGACAGGATCTTCAGCGCACCATCCACCTTCGTCCCCGCTTCAAAGGCCGATGCGTCAAACCGGAAGCCGATTTCGTCCCCCGACCCCGAAAACTCCGGTGTCACCACCTTCATCGCGGTGCGGTCCGACAGGACAAAGCCATGAATCACGCCGTCTGTCTTAGAGGTGACGGTAAATGTCCCCTCCGCGCTTTCTCCGGGAGCAAGCCGCAGCTCAACCGATTGCGTGGAGAAAACAAGGTTTCCCGCCGATGCGTGAAACCGGTCTCCGCTCATCTTCTGTTGTTCCCGGTATTGCAGCATACAAAAATACCCCCTCGTGGGCAGTGCCCATTCGGGGATATCATATCACGTTTCGGGTTAATTATCTTTCCCGTTCCTTGGCCGGAACTGCGGTCAGGAAACGGCTCAATCCGCCCCTTTGGCTGCAGGTTTCTCCCCGGCGGCATCCTGTCCGGAGGACTCCTCCTTAAGTCCGTCACCGTCCAGTCCCGCTACCATCATCAGGATCTGGTTGGAACGGTTGATGAATTTTGTCATCTCATCACCGCCAAGCGGTGCATTCTGCAGCTTTGCCAGATCATACAGCTGGGCGCAGACGGTCTTGGCGCTGCTGCCGTCATGACTCATCACATACTGCACCAGGGGGTTCCGCGCGTTGAGGATGAGCGTCTCGCCTTCCTCGCCGAAGTCTCCCATCGGCATGCCGTTTGCGGAATACATCTTCATCATGTCCACCATACGGCGGTTCTGCTCGTCCACCTTGAGCATGGAGGAGACCTTCTTGTCACGCAGGTTCTCCAGAGTGACCTTGAGCTTGTCCCTGCCCAGGGCCTTGCGGATCTTCTTCTCCAGCTCTTCTCCCTGCTTCTTTAAGTCTTCCTCGTCCTTCTTCGAGGTCTTTCCCTTCAGGACTTCATCAACGCCCGCGTCGATCCTCAGGAAATGGATGCCCTCATTCTTCGACTCCAGCTGCTGGATAAACGGCGCATCGATGGCGTGGTTCAGGATAAACGCCTGCATTCTGTGCTCACGGAACAGCTTCACATACTGGCTCTGCTGATCCTCGTCCGTCACGTAGTAGATAGTCTCGTTTTTCTCTTCTTTCTTTTCTTCTTTCTTTTCTTCTTTCTTTTCTTCTTTCTTTTCCCCGTCCCGGTCCGCGGAGTCTTCGCCGGTTACCGGCTTGTCTTCCACGACCTCCGCCTCCACGGGCTTGCCGTTCTCATCGACAGCAGCGGATGTTCCTTCTACCTCCTGTGCCGGGGCGTTGATCTTCAGCGCTTCCGGCAGGGTATGATACTTGCCGTCCAGATCCTCGAACAGGATGTAGTCCGTCATCCTCTCGCAGAACTTCTCATCCTTGAGGCAGCCGTACTTGATGAACGGGCTGATATCGTTCCAGTATTTGTCATAATTGTCCTTGTCGGTTTTGCACATGCCGGCGAGCTTGTCCGCAACCTTCTTCGTGATGTAGTCCGAGATCTTCTGCGCAAAGCCGTCGTTCTGCAATGCGGATCTCGATACGTTCAGCGGCAGGTCAGGGCAGTCCAGCACGCCCTTGAGCAGCATGAGATATTCCGGAATGACCTCCTTGATATTGTCGGCGATGAAGACCTGATTGTTGTACAGCTTGATCACGCCTTCCGCAGACTCGTATTCCAGGTTGATCTTCGGGAAATACAGGATGCCCTTGAGGTTGAACGGATAATCCATGTTCAGGTGGATCCAGAACAGGGGCTCCTTGTAATCGTTGAAGAGCCTGCGGTAGAACTCCTTGTATTCCTCCTCCGTGCAGTCTTTCGGCGCCTTCTCCCACAGCGGATGGATATCGTCAGCCAGCTCCGGTCTCTTCCGGACCTTCAGCTTCTTCTCCGGCTCCTTCCCGTCCTTCTGTGCCTGCTTCTTCTCGTCGTCCGTCGGCCCGATCTCCTCGATTACGACGTCATCCGGACGACGCTCGGACTCCCGGATCGTCTCGGTTTCCTTCGTGTCCTTCACGGAGAGGTAAATCTCAACCGGCATGAAACCGCAGTACTTCTGAATGACTTCCTTTGCCTTGTAGTAGTTCGAGAATTCCACACAGTCGTCCGACAGGTGCAGTGTGATGGTCGTGCCGACCGCCGTACGATCCGAATCACTCATGGTATATTCGGAGCTTCCGTCGCATTCCCAGTGGACTGCCTTCGCATCCTTCTGGTAGGACAGGGTGTCGATTGTCACCAGATCCGAAACCATGAACGCGGAGTAGAAGCCCAGGCCGAAGTGGCCGATGATCTGATCATTGTTGGCCTTGTCCTTGTATTTGTTCAGGAAGGCTTCCGCGCCGGAGAAAGCAATGTCATTGATATACTTCCTGACCTCGTCCGCCGTCATGCCAAGGCCGTTATCGACGATCTGAACCTGTCTGCTGTCCGGATCCAGAATCACGTCGATCCTTGCCTTGTAATCATTTGCAAGCTCGGTCTCACCCATCATCTGAAGCTTCTTCAGCTTCGTAATCGCGTCGCAGCCGTTCGAAATCAGCTCACGGTAAAAAATATCGTGGTCCGAATACAGCCACTTCTTGATGATGGGGAACATGTTCTCACTGTTAATGGATAACTGTCCTTTTTCCTGTGCCATATCTGTGTATCTCCTTGGATAAAAAAAGGGAGCGTTCTCCCGATTATCTGACAGATCATCATGGATCCGGTCATTGAATCAACAGCATCAAGTTTAGATTCGGCAGGTGGAGAAGTCAATAAAAAATTAGCACTCATTTGCAATGAGTGCTAACAATTTCTTCGGAAAGCCTGATTTTACGCTGTTTCCGCAATTCTTAAATTTTTATGAACCCGGCTGCTTTGCCGGTTCTGCTTCGGAGAACGAATCGTAGATTTCGAAGAACCGGTCCGTCGTAATTCCCGCATCCTCCGGGAAGGTAAGCGCCTCCCAGTCGTCTTCGCTGATCCGGTAATCGATATCCGAGACGAAGGAGTCGTATTCCTTCTCGAACGTGTCCTCCTGTCTTAACCGGATCATCTCCTCCTTGCGTGCCTTGTTCCGGGCTTCGCCGCTGGAGCTGATGCCCTTCAGGATCCGGTAGCCGTCCGCGGTTTCCACCACGTCGCTGATCTGTCCGATTTTGGCCCGGAACGCCGCGTCCACGAACGCGTCGTCCGCATCCCCGCGGCCCAGCGTATACTCGCTCTGATCATCCTCGTTATAGCGGCTGATCCACGTCGTAAACGGTACGCCGGTCAGGTTTGCCATGCCGTCCCGGATTTCCTGCAGAATGGATTCCGCGCGCGCTTTCGCTTCCTGCTTCTGCGCATCCGTGAATTCCACGCGGTTTCCCGCGGCATCGGTCGTATAGGTTTTGATGAGGATTCCCTGCACCGTGACCGTCCTGGCCTCATCGTCACTGATTTCCGTGTCGACGCTGCGGATGATGGAGTCATAGACCTTCTGCGCGATCGAATAGTCCTGGTACATGGACGAGAGGTCCTGCAGCCGTACCTTCAGATAGGCGAGATCCTCCTCTGACAGGCTCGCATAATATGCGTTCGCCATCTGATGAGCCCTTGCGTCCTCCGTCTCATCCAGGAAAATTCCGCGGTTCTCCGCCATCATGTCCAGCACCTTCACCTTGCACAGCCTTGCGAGGGCGTTGTCACGGATGGATGTGACGACCGTATCCCCTGCGCGGTTCAGCGCAGTCTGCCCCATGGTGCTGCGGTATTCGTTCCCGATATTCGCCAGGTAGACGCGCAGCTCATACCCGTGTCCGATCCGGTTCCCGACGGAGAAGATCTCCTCCCTGTTGAGTCCCAGAGTCAGGACGACCTTTTCCCCGCAGCCGGACAGGAGCGCGGCGGCAGCCAGACACGCGAGAAGGCAGATTGCCCGGGAATGCCCGCGCGGGACACATCCTGTTTTCCGTCTTCTACTCATCGGCAGAATAGTGATTCAGGCCCAGGATGGAACGCGCAACAGACAGACCGTTCGCCGATGCCTGCTGCAGGCCGCGCGTGATGCCGGCACCGTCGCCGATCGCATAAAGGCCCTTCACACTGGTCTCAAAGTTCTTATCGACCGTCAGCTTGTTGGAATAGAATTTCACCTCGACGCCGTACAGCAGCGTCTCGTCGCTGGCTATGCCCGGAGTGACCTTGTCGAGGGCATACAGCATCTCCTCGAGGTCTACCATGATCCGGTGCGGGAACACAAGGGACAGGTCTCCCGGCACGGCATCCTTGAGCGTTGGAATGAGGTTGTTGCGGCACAGTCTCTCATCCGTCGTCCGCCTGCCGCGCTTGTAATCGCCGAATGTCTGGACCAGAATCCGGTTGCCGCACAGCATGTTGGACAGCTGCGCGATCATCTTGCCGTATTCAATCGGTGTCTTAAACGGTTTTGTGAAGTTCTTGGACACCAGCAGGGCGAAATTTGTATTGTGTGTCTTGAGCTCCTTCCCCTTGTAGGCGTGGCCGTTCACGACCGCCAGGTTGTCGTCGTAATACTCCGTGGACACCTCGCCCGAAGGATTGGTGCAGAACGTGCGCACCTTGTCATCAAACGTCGGTGTATGATAGACGAGCTTGGCCTCGTACAGGTTCTCGTTGAGATACTGCATGACCTCGTCACGAACCTCCACGCGCACGCCGATATCGACCGTGCCGGGTGTGGAGGCAATGCCCACGTGCTCACACTGGTCCTTCAGCCAGTCCGCACCGTCGCGCCCTACCGCGACGATGACCCTGTCCGAATGGAATTCTTCTCCCCTGCCGGTGCGGACACCGTCGGCCCTGCCATCCTTCGTCAGGATTTCCGTAACAGGGTCCTCAAACAGCAGATCAACACCCTCGTCCACGAGGTGCTGCTGCATTTTGGAATAAATTTCATACCCGATCTCCGTCCCCAGATGGCGAATCGGACACTCGATGAGCTTGAGGTTCGCCTGGATCGCCTTGGCGCGGATTTCCCGGATTTCCTTCTGCTTGTCCACACCCCAGACATCGGTCGGCGCCCCGAATTTCAGGTAAATGCTGTCGGATTCATGGATGAGCTTCGAAGCCTCGTCATAGCCCAGGATTTCCGGCAGGGTCCCGCCGACGTCCGGCGACAGGGACAGCTTGCCGTCCGAAAACGCCCCGGCACCCGAGAAGCCCGTCGTGATAGCGCAGGGGTTGCAGTGCATGCATCTGCCCGTCTTGCGCTTCGGGCAGACCCGCTTTTCGATGGACCGGCCCTTCTCGATGATGAGGACACTCATTCCCGGGTTTTGCTCCTTCAGTTCATAAGCGCAGAAAATACCTCCCGGTCCGGCGCCGATAATAATTGCATCGTAATTCTTCATGGATAAAATAAAATTCCTTTCTTTCCCCCGTACTGGTGATGCGGCATGACATACGAAGTCCCGGGTACAAACCATGACGAGCTTGCCCGTACGAGCCAGCTCGCCGGCGGTCTGGTACTTTTGACCCTTATATCATGTCACGGATTGTGCCGCACCCTCTCGTATTTCACAAATGTATAGGGCACGTCAAAATATGTCTCCTCTTCTCCCTCCGCCGTGATATCCCAGCCGGGATCCCGGTCCAGGTTCGGGAAGAATGCATCCGCTTCATAGCCATAGTCGATTTTTGTCACGTGGACCGTGTCCACATAGGGCAGCATCTGGCGGTAAACGCTCTCCCCTCCGATTACGTAGACGTCCTCCGGGCGGTACTTCGCCGCCTCCTCAACCGCTTCTTCCACGCTGTGCACGAGTGTGGCGCCCGGCACGGACAGGGAAAGGTCTCTGGACAGCACAATGTTCGTGCGTTTGTCGAGCGGCTTCCCCATCGGGAAGGTCAGGAGCGTCTTCCTGCCGTAGAGGATAACCTTGCCCAGTGTCTCCTGCCGGAACATCTTATGATCGTTCGGAATACTGACGAGGAGCTGTCCCCTGCAGCCGATTGCCCAGTTCCTGTCCACTGCAACAATAGCGTTCATGTTCCCTCCTCTTGTATATGAAAGATGGAGCGTCAGCGACATCTTTCATATTGCGATGGGAATGTTCCGGATCTGCTCGCCTGCCGTCTGATAGCCGGTGAGCTTCACGTCATCCCGCGTAAACCGGTAGAAATCATGGATATCCGGATTGATCCACACCTGCGGTGCGGGCTGCGGCGTCCTGGCAATCAGCTCCTTCACCGCATCGACGTGGCGGTCGTAAATGTGGCAGTCCGCAACAACGTGCATGAATTCGCCCGCCTCCATATCACAGACCTGTGCGAGCAGTCCGATGAGGATCGCATACTGCCACTCATTCCACGCGAAGGCAGCCAGGATATCCTGCGACCTCTGGTTCAGAATGCCGTTCAGGGTCAGCCGGTCCGCTCCCTTCTTCTGCGTCACGCAAAATGTCATGCTGTAGGCACAGGGATAGAGGTTCATGGCGTGCAGGTCCTGGAACGTGTAAATGTTCGTCATGATCCGCCGCGAGAACGGATTGTTCTTCAGGTCGTAGATGACACGGTCGACCTGATCCATATACCAGCCGTCCCCCGCGCGGAGCGCATGGGATCTCCTGATGACATCCGTCCCTGGAACGAGCACATCTCCGGTAAAGTCTGTGTCCGGAAACACGGTGTCTTCCCCGAAGGCGTGCCGCAGGCCTTCCTCTGTGATATCCCGGTAGAAGTGCTTCACAGCCATCTGATAGCCGTAAGCCCTCCCGATGGTTCCCTCTTCGTCCGCCCATTCATCCCAGACGCCGGAATGAAGCTCGGAAATCCGGTTTGACTTCTGCTGCCAGATCCACAGGAGCTCATCCAGGGAGCTTTTTACCGGGGTTTTCCGAAGCGTCAGGACCGGATATTCCCTCGATAGGTCATACCGGGTCACCACTCCGAACTGCCTCAGCGTATAGGCAGGCGTTCCGTCCGGCCAGTGCGGGCGCACCTTCTGTCCCTCGTTCGTTGTTCCGTTCTCCAGGATATCCCTGCAGATCCTGATAAAATTCTCATCAATCTGAGCCATGGTATTCCTTTCGGCTTTACCTGATCTGATACTGCCGGCACAGGTCGTTGATGGCTTTTGCGAAGGCATCGAGCTCCTTGTTCGGCAGACCGCTGCCCGCCTCGATCACACCTTCGAGCCGCTTTTCGGCCAGCTTCAGCTTCGTGTAGGAATCCGACACCGAATGTGCCGCATCCGGGTGCCCGATCGGGATACCCTTGGCCAGGCGGATCCATTTTCCCGCGATAAGATCGTAGCTGCTGCCGGAAAACGGCGCATCCGCCTTAAGGCCATGCTCCTTCTCGAGGCAGTCCGCGAACTCTGTCGTCACCTGATCCTCTCCGTGGACGACAAAGACCTGCTTCGGCTTCTGTTCGAAGCCCCCGATCCATTCCAGGAGCCCCGCTTTGTCAGCGTGCCCGGACATACCCTCGATCTGCACGATCTTCGCCCGGACCTCATACGGGTCACCGAAGATCTTCACCTTGTCCGCACCGTCCAGCAGACGCCTTCCCAGCGACCCCTCCGCCTGATACCCGACAAAAAGGATTGTCGAGGCCGGGTTGGAGATGTTGTGCTTCAGATGGTGCTTGATCCGGCCTGCGTCGCACATGCCTGACGCGGAGATGATTACCTTCGGGGTATCGTCGTCATTAATCGCGATGGACTCGTCCGTCGTTATGGACAGATGCAGGTTGCGGAACATGATGGGATTGACGCCCCTGCGGACCAGGGCCATCGCCTGCTCATCATAGCACTGCAGCTCATTGTCTTCAAAAATCGACGTGGCTTCCACGGCCATGGGCGAGTCCACGTAGACCGGGAAGTCCGGAAACTCCGGCAGCAGGCCGCTTTCCCTGATCTGCCTGATATAGTACAGCATGACCTGCGTCCTGCCGACCGCAAACGCGGGGATGACCAGGTTCCCGCCGCGGCAGAACGTATCCCGGATAGCACCCGCAAGCTCCTGCATCCGGTCGCCCTTCGGCGATTCATGCAGGCGGTTGCCGTACGTGGATTCCATGACCACATAGTCGGCATCCTTTGTCATGGCCGGATCCCGAAGGAGCGGCTGGTCCTTGTTCCCGATGTCGCCGGAAAAAACGATCTTGCGCTCCTCACCCCGCTCCGTCAGCCACAGCTCAATACTGGCGCTCCCGAGCAGGTGCCCGACATCCGTGAAGCGGAAGCTGATTTCATCGCAGAGCTTATGTACCTCATCGTAGGGAAAGGCCTCGAACAGACGCAGCACATTCATGGTATCTTCCATGGTATAGACCGGCTGGAAATAGTCCTTCAGTCCCTTTCGCTTTGCCTTCTTCTGCTGCCATTCGCTCTCCTGCTGCTGAATGTGCGCACAGTCGCGCAGCATGATTTCGCACAGGTCCTTCGTTGCCGGTGTGCACAGGATCACACCGCGGAAGCCGTCCGCGTACAGCTTCGGGATCATGCCCGTGTGATCGACATGGGCATGGGTCACAAATACGTAATCAATGTTTTCCGGCTTGACGGGAACCGGCTGATTGACATACAGATCCTTTCCCTGCTCCATTCCGCAGTCAACGAGAACATTCTTGTCCCCGACGCGCAGATAGTGACAGCTCCCCGTAACCTCATGATCTGCCCCGACAAAAACCAGCTGCATGCAAACCTCCCCGGGCTCCATTGCCCATTGAAATTCACGTAGACCTGCTAATACCCGAATACCGCAAGGCGAATCACCCACAGGACGAACAGGTGGACAGGATAGAACGAATAAAACAGAAATTTATTCTGCCTTCCTCTCTCCCCATTATAGCAGAGAAGCAGGGCAAAGCCCGGGATCGCCAGAAATTCCATTCCGCTGTACATTCCAAGCTCCGCGTAGGACAGGGCAAGTCCCTCCTTCCTGCGGTGATAAAACAGGTACAGGAGAAGGATGGCAAGAACACCGCCGCATGAATAGTCCGTATTAAGGAGCACCGCGGCAGCGCAGCAGCCGGCGATTCCCCCCGCCGCAGCGGACAGTCTCAGTATTTTCTCTCCGGCTGAAAGTGCGGCGAAGGATCCGTCCACCCACCGCCTCTTCACGGAGACGTCCGTAATCCAGACCGCAATCAGGCCAAGGGCAAGCGTGAAGAAGACGTCCGTCTGCAGCCCGGCGCCTCCATAAGAGTCACGGATCCTGCCGGTGAACAGAAGACCATAGAACGGAATCTGCGATACCAATCCCGCCACAGTAAGGTTCCGCAGATATTTCCACCGGCTCCTCGTATGATAAAATCCCTCCACCAGGAAAAAACAGAAGATCGGAAACGCGCTCCTTCCGATTCCCCTCAGGATAAGGTCCAGCAGCTCCCCGTGCGGAAGCTGTTCCATCCACGGGACGCCGTCAGCGCTCCCGGAGAGCTCCAGAAAGCCTGCTGCCGCGTGATCCACGAGCATCACGGCCATAGCGGTCAGTTTCAGAACGGCGCCGCTTAAGCCCGGTTTCCCTGATTGTTGATGAAGGTTTTCCTGCATGCTGATGCTGATCCTGATGCCAATGTGCGCTAAGCCGGACCCTCCCCGCGGGATATCCCGGGCGGCACTTTCCCTGTTCCCCCTGTCCCGGTGGTAAAGTCACGGGAATTGTCGTATACTCCCTGTTGCGGGGTTTCGGAATATACGAGGGAAACCGCTTACGCGGATTTCATACGATAAATACCCGCCGGCACAGTTATTTCAGAGGTAAAAATCTATGACACTTACATATCCGGCTGTATTCCAGCCGCACAAAGACGGTTCGTTTGACGGATATTTTCCGGACCTGGAAGGCGGAGCAAGGTTCCATGGCTCCGACATCGATGACGCCATCAATCACGCGATCGAGGCGCTTCACGACTGGATCGATGTCCAGATCGAGGACAACGAGGAAATGCCGCTCCTGTCGGACGAGGGCGATATTACTCTCAAGGACGGCGAATTCATCCGCAGCGTCAGCGCCATTGTGCACCTGGGCGTCGGATACTATTGAACGGCAGGCGGTCAGTCATAATCCACCTTCATTAACGTCAGGCCCTTCGCGGGAGCGGTAGGGCCTGCTTTTTTTCGGTCCCTGGCAGCAAGGATTTCATCGATGTCCTCCGGCCGGATTCTCCCGTATCCCGCTTCGAGCAGCGTTCCCGTCATGATGCGGACCATGTTCTGGAGGAAACCGTTTCCGTGAAAATACAGGAGAATCCGGTTTCCGCTTTTTTTGATCTCGATGCTGTCAACCACACGCACAGACGATCTGCTGAAACGGGAATTGCCGCAGAAACTCTTATAGTCATGCATGCCGGTCAGGCGTAAGGCCGCCTCCTGCATTGCCGCAAGATCCGGCTTTTCCGACAGCACCGTACAGTACCTGCGGTCAAAGACAGGCCTGCTGCCGTCTTCGCTGTACCACAGCTGATAGCGGTACGTCTTTCCGACGGCCTTAAACCTTGCGTGGAAGCGGTCTGTAGCCTCCTTTACCTCATTCACGGAAATGTCATCCGGAAGATACCGGTTCATATACTGCTGGATCTGCAGTGCGGTGAGCTCCGTATCGAGGATTACATTGCAGGTCATGGCCCTTGCATGAACCCCGGCATCGGTCCTTCCGGCACCGATGACGGTGACGCCGTGAGTCCTGTCCGCGTGAACCATCTCATTCAGGACGGATTCCAGCTTTCCCTGGATCGTCATCTCATTCCCCGGCTGATGCTCCCATCCGTAGTATCTCGTACCGTCATAGGCAACCGTCATCTTGAAGTTCTGTTTCATGAATGATTCCCCTGTTATCCGGAAACAGCAGTCCCCGGCTTTGCCGTCCCGGACCCGCCTACGAAAATCCCCGGCGCGCAGTTTCCTGTGCCCGGGGAAATAGTCTTACTTACCTGGAGTTCAAACTTCCCTCCCAAGCCTGCGCCAGCAGGCATCCATCACGGGAAATCCGCGAATGCGGTTTCCCGTGTATGATCACAGGTCGGATGCCGCAGGCACCGGCCGGGTTTGAATGATCCGCATCGGCGGATCATTCAAACTTCCAGATCCGGATAGAAATTTTTCACAACCTCAGCCGACAGCCCGAGGTTTTCCTTCTCATCGTCGGCGAGCTTGATCTCTACAATTTCCTTGGCCCCGGTGCGGTCCAGGATCGTCGGGACGGACAGGAAAACGTCGTTGAGTCCATACTGACCGTTCAGGCACACGCAGACCGGATAGATCTGGTTCTCGTTGAACAGGATGGATTTCAGGATTGCGGTAACGGAAGCCGCGATGCCGTAGCAGGTGTTGTGTTTGCGGGAGAAGATGTCCCAGCCCGCCTGGATCGTCTGCTTGCGCAGGTCGTCGAGCGTCTCGTCCTTCGTCCGGTTCGGATTGTCTGTCATGACATCCTTGATATTCTTGCCGCCTACGGTTGCGGAATTCCAGGAAACCATCTCGGAGTCGCCGTGTTCGCCCATGACATAGGCGTCGACGGACTTGGAGCTCAGGTCATACATCCCGCCGATCCTGCGGCGGAGTCTTGCCGTGTCCAGCGTTGTTCCCGAGCCGATGACCCGCTCCCTCGGAAGGCCGGAAAGCTTCCAGGCGTAATACGTCATAATATCCACAGGATTCGAAACGATGAGCAGGATGCCGTCAAAGCCGCTCTTCATGATGTCATCCACGATGCTCTTCATGATCTTCTTTGAGGTGGACAGCATGTCGAGGCGGTTATTTGCATTGGGATCCATCGGTGCCGAGGCGGTGATCACTGCGACATCCGCATCCGCGCAGTCGTCATATGTGCCGGCGCTGACCTTCACATTGCGGTTCATGAACGAAACACTGTCCTGCATATCCAGGGCTTCCCCTTCCGCCTTGGCGCGGTTCACATCAATCAGAACGAGCCTGTCGCACAGGCCCTGATTGACAATGGAGAACCCCACGGTCGCGCCTACATTGCCGACTCCGACCACAACTACCTTTGAGTCCTTGATACTCATCCTCTTCTCCTCGCTCTGCATCAGCCAAAACTACGAAAAGTTATTTTACAGATACCGGCGCCGCCCTGCAATGCGCCGCGTTAATGCGTCAGCGCAGATAGCCGGCTGCTGTGCCGGTGTGCCTTGTCCCCGGATTTCCCGCGCACGGGCGGCAGCAGGGTATTACGCATCCGAGCGGGAGAAGCCGTTCTTCATCTGCATGGAGCGCTCATACAGAACCTTGCCGAGCACGTCCTGCGTCTTTGCCTTCAGCATGTCCGCCACCTCGCGGTTCGCCTTCTCCAGGAAGGACGGAACATCCTCTCCTGCCTTTCCCTCAAGGAACGCGGCATCGGTCTCCTGAAC
Source organism: uncultured Lachnospiraceae bacterium (assembly GCA_900316855.1). GTDB lineage: Bacteria > Bacillota > Clostridia > Lachnospirales > Lachnospiraceae > CAG-791. The sequence goes on from ONEK01000004.1 coordinate 34,742, forward strand.
GATCCGGTGTCCCTGTGTCTGCACTGCATTCTGGTACCGCTCGATATGAGACCTGCACTGAGGAAAGCTCGCGTCCGCCAGGGCTGCAATAAGCCTGTTTGACCAGTAGAAATTCGACGTACTCACCTTCCCCGTCGTGTTGGACAGGTAAGAGGGTACTGCGTTCACGTTGGCATAGAACGGGGCGAATGCGTTGAAAACGTTCGAGCCCATGGCCATCCACTGGAGTGCGCGGACCGGCTCCGGCAGCCAGGGCCGGATCTGCGTCAGGGACAGGAAGTTATTCCTGCTGATGCCGATGGGCCGATACATCCCGTGGCACGCCGGATCCCCGTACTGCGCATAGGGATCGTAGGGCGTTCCCTGGAAATGCGCGGACAGGGCGTACTTCACATCCTCAACCGTGATTTTATGCTCGGGAACCAGGCTCCAGGGCAGGTCGTCCGCCTCCGGCGTGTAATCCGCTTCCCTGCTGTCCCAGTCATACGTCCGCGGATTGAAGTACCGCTCCATGAACCAGGCGCGCGGTGTATTGTAGACGTGGTCGGAATCCGCATGGGAACCGAAGGCCGCCCTCGCATCGAAATGCTCCCAGTCCTGATCCAGCGCCAGGTCGAGATGATTCTTCACAATGAAGTCCTTCAGGTCGGCCGAACACATTGTCTCCTTCCTGTCCGAAAGGGCATCCTCCAGATTCAGGCAGTCAATGCCCAGCTGGTTCGGCATGACGACATATGTGTCATCCGGCACCTTCTTCGCCATCCAGTGATGTCCGCCGATGGACTCAAACCACCAGATTTCATTTACGTCCTGGAAGCCGATCCCGTTCATTTCATAGGTTCCGTACTGCTCGTGCAGCCGGCCCAGGCGCTCTACGCCTTCCCGTGCGCTGTGGATATAGGGCAGAGTGATCGTCAGGAGGTCCTCCTCGCCGATTCCCTTCTTCACCAGCGGATCCGCACCCAGCACACGCTCATTTGAGGTAATGGTCTCCGTCTCCGTCATGGCGACGTTATCCGTATTGACGCCCGCTTCTCCCCAGATGCCTTCCGTACGCAGTGCGTTCGGCACCGCGGTATAGCGCATCGGGTGATCCGGAAGGTCGATCTCAACCCCGGAGATCACGGACCTGTAATGGCGCGGCTGATCCCCGGGCTGCACTGCGATGAACTTCTTCGGAGTAAATACGCCGGAGCCGGAATCCTCGTTCCGGGCCATCAGTGTTGATCCGTCATAAGATGCATTTTTTCCTACCAGTATGGTTGTGCAGGGCATTTCTTTCCTTCTTTCCACATATTTCAGAATGTTAATGTCAAAGTATCCATCGAGACCCATCGGCATCAGGCCGTCTGACCGCAGGTCACTCCGCAAGGTCGGCGAGCTCCAGGATGAGCCGTTCCGATTTCTCCCATCCAAGGCAGGGGTCCGTGATGGATTTGCCGTAGACACCGCCTCCGACCTTCTGGTTCCCGTCCTCGAGATAGCTCTCGATCATCAGGCCCTTCACAAAGCCCTTCAGCTCCGGATTGACGTGAACGCTGTGCAGCACATCCTTCGAGATCCGGATCTGTTCCAGGTACTGCTTCCCGGAATTGGCATGATTGCAGTCCACGATGACGGACGGGTTCCCGAGGCCCAGCTGCTGAAAGCTCTGCAGGAGTCCGGTGAGATCCTCGTAATGGTAATTCGGATGGCTCCTGCCGTAATTGTCGACATAGCCGCGCAGGATGGCATGCGCCATGGGATTGCCCGTCGTATGGACCTCCCAGCCGCGGTAAACGAATGTCTGTGCGGAACGGGCGGCAATGATGGAATTCATCATGACGGACAGGTCCCCGCCGGTGGGATTTTTCATGCCGGCAGGAATACCGATACCGCTCGCAACCATCCTGTGCTGCTGGTTCTCCACGCTGCGCGCGCCGATGGCGACATACGCCAGCAGGTCCGACAGGTACCGGTGGTTCTCCGGATAAAGCATCTCCTCCGCACAGGTAAATCCGGTTTCGCGCACGACGTCCGTGTGCATCTGCCGGATGGCGATGATGCCGGCGAGCATGTCCTCTTTCTTCTCCGGATCAGGCTGATGCAGCATGCCCTTGTAACCGGTGCCCTTCGTGCGGGGCTTGTTGGTGTAGACGCGGGGGATGATGAAAATCCTGTCCTTCACCTTCTCCTGAACGCCCGCAAGCCTTGTCATGTATTCCAGGACCGCGTCCTCACGGTCCGCGGAGCACGGCCCGATGATCAGCAGGAGCCGCGGATCCTTCCCTGCAAAAATATTTTCAATTTCCTGATCACGCGCTTCCTTGATCTTCTTCACATTTTCCGGCAGAGGGAACTCCTTCTTGAGTTCCATGGGGATCGGGAGCTTACGTGTGAATTCCATTTGCATTTCCATGATTCGTTTTTCCTTTTCCTTCCGGCTGTCTGTGACTGCAGTCACCACCGGGCAGTATATCACCGTATCCTCATCAGGTCAGGTGGGATTTGGAGGTTTTGCTCTTTAACGACACATACAGGTCATAGAGTGCGGAGCCTGTCCTGCCCTTTGCGGGGTGCTCGTCATCCCTGATTTCCAGGGTCTGATACTCGTAGCAGTTAATGATCCTCGTCCCCGAGGGATGCATGTATTCCCGCTGGAATTTATAGCTGTAGGACTGATGGACGTGCCCGTGGAGCATGTATCGCGGCTTCCATTTCTGCAGGAGATCATTGAAGCAGTCAAAGCCCTGGTGCGGCAGGTCATCGAGATCCCCGTAGCCCTTTGCGGGCGCGTGGGTGACGAGGACGTCGAAGCCGTTCATCAGCAGCAGCTGGCGGTTCAGATGCCGGATCCTGTCCCGCATTTCCTCCTCCGTGTACATGCAGGAACCGGGCTTGTAACGCATGCTCCCGCCAAGACCCAGAATACGCAGCCCGTGGAAGTCGTAGATCCTGTCCTCAATACACTCACAGCCCTGCGGCTCCTGGTCCAGGTAGCTCCGGTCATGGTTGCCCCGCACATACAGGAGCGGACAGTTCACCATCGTCTCCAGATACTCCAGGTATCTCCTGTTCAGGTCCCCGCAGGAGAGGATCAGCTCCACATCCCGGGTTTTCTGCGGATCGTAATAGTCCCACAGGCTCCTGGACTCCTCGTCGGCCAGTATCAGAACCTTCATGACACGGTGTCCTTTCCCGGCGCGGCGCTCTCCGTTATGCCGCTGACACTGATCGTTGCCTGAGCTTCCTCATTCAGTTCCTCTGCCTTCGGCAGCGAACCGGTGACGTTGTCGTTGAGCCAGCTCATGTGGATGATGTCCTCATTTGTCAGCCGTTCCGAGTCCGACGGCTTGATCAGTCCCTCCTGGGAATGCAGTTCCCCGTCGAACGGGGACAGGTCTCCGCGGACAATTCCGTTCCGCAGTGTCTGGATCATCTTGCGGGAATAATAAGGCAGCTTCTCCGACAGGATCACATCAATGACCCCGGCTTCCATTCCCCACCAGTAGTTCAGAGCCTGGTCCCTGCGGACAAGCCCCTTGGCGTCCCATGAGCCGTCCAGCACCGTCCGCACGATCAGCTCGTAATACCGTCCCCAGTTCCAGACAGGGGCTGCGAGATTCGTGACAATCCCGTCCGTATCCACGGTGTACAGGCCGTACGCGCGGGATGCCTCCTGCGGCTTGATGAGATCCGGTCCGGAAATGATGTAGATTCCCCTGTCCCTGAATTCCTGCTGCCAGTCCCCTCCCTTCTTCGTCGACCAGGCAAGGTAAATCTGCGCCTTGGGATCCAGCATGGCGGCGCCGATCGCGAACGCGTTCACACTGGCAGGTGTGCCGAAGATCGGATAGTCCGCGACATAACCGATCCGGTGATTGGACGAAACGGACGCGGCCAGCGCACCCATGAGAAACTTCGCCTCATGCATGCGCCCGTAATACGTGCGGACCGCCTGCGAGGACAGATTGATGGAACAGTTCAGGAACTTCACATCCGGATAATGAATGGCGCTGCGCAGGGTTTCCCTCATCTGTGTCGGAGCTGTGGTGAAGATCATTTCATTCCCGTCAGCAACAGCGGCGTCAATGGCGGACCGGGTCTCGTCCTCCGTCCGGCAGTCCGGATATTTGGACGTCTGTACAATCCCTTCGAATTTGTTCTGCAGGTCATTGCGGCCCAGCTCGTGCCCGTACGTCCAGGAGCTGTTCTCCTGGTTCCTGGCGTAGAGGAAGGCAATTTTCAGCGGGCTGCTCTCGGTATAGTTTCTCGGATGGCTCCACAGATCCATCAGGGAGCTGCCGATCGTGTTGGCCCTGCGGATATCCTCGGGCGTGATGACCAGGCGGATGCTGTCGTCCTTCGTCAGGAATTCATTCCACAGCTTGTCGAGACGGGAGTTCAGCAGTGTCCGCGATTCGTTGAGCAGGCTGTCCAGACTGTAGAACGTCAGATAGGTCAGGAAGGCGTCTCCCTCCGTGATGGGAAGGGCGTCTCCGCCCTTGGCCCGGTACAGCGTCTGGAAAATGGCAAATGAGGCCTTTATGGTATTGAGCGTGTCCTTGCTCCAGGGCTTTTCCATGCTCTGGCCCAGCAGCTCCGCAAATTTCTGGCAGCAGCCCTCCTCCGAAAAATGGAACAGATACAGAGGGCAGACCTTGTAGAAGTCACAGAACTCATAGTAGACACGGTTTGCCTTCTCGTCGCTCCGCTTCGGCATGATGCGGGTTACATTGGCCCAGATCGAGCTGTAGTCCAGCACTCTGCTGACCGAGACGCGCTTGTTGCCTTCCTCGACGTAGAAGCGGTTCATGAACTCATAAACCTTGATGGATTCCTTGATCCCCTCCTCTGCCGCGGAGGCATAAAGCGCCGCCCACTTGTAGGCAAATTCCGAGCTCTCCTTCAGGATCGGGTAGAAGCTCTCCGAGAACACGTTCGTCCGGCCGCTCGTTTTCGTGCCCGCGATATCCTCCAGGGGAATTTCCACAAGGCCGACCGGGATCTGCGGCAGGGAATTGATTCCCTCTACCATCTCGTCGAGGACAGGCGGATATGGATACCGCCCTGCACTGATGCTGTGCCGGTATTCGCGCAGCCCTTTTTTGCGCGCTTCCTGATAGGAAGCAATATCCGCTGCGCTGCTGCTGAACAGAGCCATGCCGGCCTCCTTTCCTGCTGTACCAAGAAGGAGGGAGAAGCCTGTGCTTCCCCCTCCCATCTGGTCCTTCACAATGCCGCGGGGTGCCTCATTTCACATAGGCTGCCGCCTGCTGCCCTGCAATCCGGCCGAAGATCGTGAAATCGGCAACGGCATTCCCGCCCAGACGGTTCGCGCCGTGTACGCCGCCGGTCACCTCACCTGCTGCAAACAGGCCCGGAATCACGCTGCCATCCTCCCGGAGGACCTGCGTGTCGGAATTAATCTTCACACCGCCCATCGTGTGATGAATCCCTGCCGTCACGTGAATTGCGTAATAGGGTGCCGTGTCAAGCGGGCTGGCAAAGCTGGTCCTGCCAAAATCCGGATCGCTGCCGGACGCGACATATCCGTTCCAGGTATCGAGGGTTTTCGCGAACGCATCCGCCGGGACGCCCATGGCATCGGCAAGATCCTCCGGGGTGTTTCCTGTTACCGTGTACCCCTTACTGATATAACCCTGAATGACATTGGAGGCATCGGCCATCTTCTGGTCAATAATGAGCCATCCCGCGGAGCCGGGCTGTGCAATCTCGGCGCCGGATACCACATCTCTCGTCCCCACTTCGTCGATGAAACGTTCGCCGTTCTGGTTGACGAGGATCGCGCCGTCACCGCGCAGTCCCTCGGTGATCAGGGCCGCTGTATCCACCTGAACCGTAGGATGTACCTGAATCTGGTCGAGGTCCACCATGGCAGCTCCGACTGCGGACGCCATTTCCAGACCCTGCCCCCGGGCTCCGGCGGCATTTGTTGACATAAAGCCCTTTAATTCCGGACGGTATTTCTCAATCATCTCATGATTGGCACCGAAGCCGCCTGTTGCCAGGACAACGGCACCGGCATGAACGTTGATCGTGTTTCCGGAGGAACCGGTGGCGGCAACACCGGTCACGGCGCCGCCGGCATCTGTCAGAAAGCTCTTCGCCGTGGTGTTGTAATAAATCTGGATGTTACGGGACGCAACATTGGATTCCAGGATCGGAATCATGTAGGCGCCGACGGAAACCGTCTTGCCCTGACCATCGACCGGGCGGTGAATTCTCTTGACGGAGGCGCCGCCGAAGCTGGACACGGAGTGCATGGTAGCCCCGATGGAATCCAGCCAGTCGATGGCATCCGCACTGTTTTCGGCGAGGGTCTTCACCAGCTCCGGATCATTGATGCCCTTGCCGCCGATCATGGTATCCAGTTCAAACAGCTCAACGGAATCGAAATATCCCTTCGGATCCGACTGGTACGCATCCCACTGCTGCTTCACCGCAGCCGCAAGACCCGTAATGGTCCCGTTGTCCGCGAAGCTGTCCGCCGCAGTCTGAAGCGTCTTCTCTACACCTGCCGCCTCATCGAAATCGTTCTCATCCTGATAGACGGTCTTTGCTGCATTCATGCCTCCCGTCGCGCGGATGGAATTGCCTCCTGCCATCGGCATGCTCTCCAGCACGATGACACTGGCGCCGGCATCCCTTGCCTCAATGGCTGCCGTCATCCCGGCTCCGCCGGCACCGACCACAACGACGTCCGCGTGGTAATCCCGGTCAGGCTCTGACGGGACTTCGGCCCGCTTCGCGGTAAAGCCCGCAGGATCTATCCCGCTGTCAGTCAGGGCAGAGAGCACAGCCTGCCTGATAGCGTTGCTCGTGACCGTAGCCCCGCTGATCCCGTCAACGTCCGTGGACTGGGCTTCATAGATTCTCTGCGGCAGCTTGTCCACCGCAACAGAGCCTATCCCCTCCGTCTCCTTTTCGTCAGTCACCTGCACCTTATAAATTCCGTCCGCGTCCGCCACCACCTGCACAGTGACGTCCCCGTTCATACCGGGTGCAGAGCCGGTTGCTGTAATGGCGTCCGCGGGCACATCCTTCGCACCCGCGGTGCCCGTCACAGAACCTGCAATGCCTCCTGCGATCAGCGCTGCGGCGGAAATCACTGCTGCCGCCGGACCTGCTGCCTTCCAGAACCTGCTGTTTTGTTTCATTGGCCTTCCTCCCACTGTGGAATCCTGCACTTCGTTGCCGGATGCCGTGTCACCCCTCGGCTGACACGGCGGTTTTCGCGTGTTTCAGGAATATGTATTCCCGTTTCGCCACGGTATCGCCCGGGTATTTGCGGATATAGTCGTCCAGGAGCGCTGCTGCCTGCCGGAAATTCCCCAGGTACTCATACGCGGCGATTTCATTGAACGAAAGGGACTGAAGGATTTCGTTGTTTTCGATTTCCTTCCCCGACTGAAACGCCGCCAGGGCTCCCTGATAATCCTGCAGTTTCATATTGCACAGACCCAGCTGATTGTAGACCTCCGGGTGGGTCTGGTCCCTGGTGATGAACGATTCATAAACGTTCGCCGCGTAATTGTAATCTCCCAGTGCCTCATACGTCTGGCCCAGCAGAATGCAGACCCGGTAATCATTGCTGCCGGAGAGCGATTCCAGTGCCTTCTGGGCATTCCGGTAATCCCCGAGACAATAATACAGTCTCCCCCTGTTATAATCATCCATCGTTTCGCTCCCGGACTGCATCACGCCGGAGACAAGCTGCTTCGCGTCCTCTGTATAGCCGTTCTCATTCATGATGTTGAAAATGGCTGCAACGCGGTCGTAATTCGCCGGTTCGAGCGCAATCGCCTTCTCGAAATCTTCCTTCATCCCGGGAAGGTCTCCGAGCGCGGTCTTCACCCTGCCCCGCATCTGCAGCGCACCGGCGTCATTGGGGTGCAGTGCGAGAATCGCATCATAAACCTGCAGGGCCTTGTCATACTGCTCCAGCTTGTAGTAGCAGGAACCCAGGTAATAATTGATATCATATTCCATGGAGCCGGGGAGTACGCCTGTCTGCTGAAGGGAATTCTCAAAAGCGGTAACCGCCTTCTCGTAATCCCCCTGACCCATATAGGCAATGCCGAGGAAACGATACGCCTCCTCCGAATCGTCTCCCTCCCCTATGAGCTTCTGATACGCATCGGCAGCTCCTTCATAGTCGCCGCCCTCCAGCGCACTGTAAGCCTCCTGCTCCTTCTCGTCCTCACCGGGCGCGGATCCGCACGCAGTGAGGACTGCGGCAAGGCAAAGACATGCAATTGTCATCCGCATTCTGGTGAAGCGTCTTCCCATCATACCTTCCCGCGCTTTCCCTCCGGAAGCTGTGCTATGACAATGGCAGCAAACATGAAAATGCAGCCCGCTGTCGCCCTCATGCCCAGACTCTGGTGCAGGATCAGAAATCCCCCGATCGCACTGATAACGGATTCCAGTGAGAGGATCAGCGAGGCAATCGCCGGATCCGCGCCCTTCTGCCCGACCATCTGGAACGTATAGGCAATACCGCTGGAGAAAATGCCCGCATATAGCAGCGACACTATTCCTGCCCTGCTGGCATGAATCAGTGCGCTCTGCGGATGCTCCAGGACGATTGCGGGAATCATTCCCGCAATCCCGGAAACGAGGAACTGAATACAGGATAATTCTACTACATCCGCAAGGGCGCTGTAGTGATCAATTGTCATAATCTGCAGGGAAAAAAGAAATGCGCAGAAAATCAGCAGCAGGTCCCACGCCGAGATGCCGATGCCGCCCCCGCACAGGAGGAACAGACCCACCAGGGAAACAGACGCGGCAATCCATACATTCCGGCTCGAACGTTTCGTGAGCAGGAAATTCAGGATCGGGACCAGAATGATATACAGTGCTGTCAGAAAGCCCGCCTTCCCGACCTCAACATGCGCGATGGGAATCTGCTGGAACACAGAGGCGCAGAAAAGGAACAGCCCGCAGAGGATGCCGCCCTTTCTGACATCCCTGCCGTCATAGACCGGAACCGTCCTGTCACCTGCGGCAAGACGCCGGTTCCGCGCCCTGCGCCTTGCCAGCACCAGCGGCAGCAGTACAAGGGCACCCATAAGATACCGGTATCCTATGAACGTGAACGCTCCCAGGTCATCTCCGCCCACCTTCTGGGCGGAGAAGGCAAGTCCCCAGATCAATGCCGCAAGGAAGCAGTAGACTGCGTTCCGCATCGGCATGGCTGTTCTGACATTCATTCCGGTTCAACTCCTGTTCTTCCCGTATGTCGAAATTAACGGGTCAATCCGCCTCCGGGCACCGCCGGCTCTGTCAATCCGCGGCAGGCTCATCGAAAGCGACCCTCACATAGAAGCCGCGTTCATTCTCGATGACATCCTCCACGTCTCCCTCTCTGGACCGGAGTCTTTGTGTGAAGGGATAATTCCCGCTCATCGCAAGCGACGGATTGATCGTGTAATAATAGCTGGACGGCAGGACACCCTCGGAAACCGTGACATGGTCGCCCTTTTTGCAAAGCCCCGGCCGTTCCATCTTGAATTCCATTTCCCGCATTGCTCTCCTGCCCTCTTACTGCCCCGGGGAACCCGTTCCGGATTCTCCGGCAGCTTCCCTGTCCGTCTCATCCCGTACAATGGCATTGTCCTTCAGGAACTCATACCACTTTGCGTAAGCAGAAGCCTTCAGGTGCACGCCGTCGCCCGTAAGCTCCGGAAGGACATTGCCGTCCTCATCGCAGACACTTGAATTCATGTCAATATAAAAGATATCCCTGCCGTTTGCAAGTGCGGAAACGGCGGTGTTTTTTTCCACAATATTCGTGTTGTTGATGACAGGATCCGTCGATGCCACCGCCTTCGACACATGCATGATCCCCTGCAGGTAAATGATGGCATCCGGCTGCAGGGTGCGCAGCTGTTCCACAACCTGTTTGTATTCATTCTGGAAGTCAACCGTCGTACCGGTTCCCAGTTCGTTGATGCCAAGGCACAGGTAGACCTTCCCGAACGAATGGCCGGACAGCACTTCCTGCACCGTCGCCTTTGACGGATCAGGGCTGCTGCCGGCGGCTGCGTAGTACAGAAGGGGAGCGTCAAACACCTTGTACACTGAGAGTCCGTCCTCCGCAAGGAATGTACCAATACCCGCAAGATCACTGTACGCGGCCAGACCGTTCGTTCTCGAATCCCCTATGAAGACAGCGTCTGTAAAATAGGAATCATCCACGCTCTGCAGGTAATAGAATTCGTCCTGAATCGGCCGGAATATCCCATCCTGCTGAAGCGGCCACGTCGTTCCCTCCGGTGCCAGATAGTTCCGGTCTTCATTTCCGTAGCTGACGGCCTGCACAACCGGGGAATTGACTCCCTCGGGAAACTCCGTGACCGGCTCCGCCTTTCGCGCCGCCTCCGCAGCGGCCTTCGCCTCTTCCTCCGCCTTCTTCCTGGCAGCCTCCTCCTGCTGCCGGATCTGTTCCTGCTGCCTCGCTTCAACGACGCTCTTTGCCTCATCGCCCGGCTTCACACCGTCATGAAGTCCCTGGAATACTATGGTGAACAGCGGGTGCTTCAGAACATTCTGATCGTAATCCCGGTAGGAGCCCCTGCGGTTAATATACCCGATGAGCGTAAGGATTGCTCCCGTCAGAACAATGGACACCGTCAGGGGCATCCTGCTGTTTTTTCTTTTCATCTGCTTCATTTCCGCTAAATTTAAGGTGTCAAAAGTTCAGGTACAGGAACCGGTTGCCCGTCGTGGTTACACTGAAGTAAACCGCTCCCCAGAACATCACCGTAAGGAGTGCCACAACGAGGGGATGCCTGCGGTTTCGCATGATGGCTCGGAAAACGCCCGGAACAGTGAGAATGACTCCCGCGGCAAGATACGGCCAGAACAGCGCCAGATAATGGACGAAATCTCCCGGCACTGCTGTCTGTCCCATCCCGAAAAACGGGAAGAGTCTTCCGAAGTACAGCTTCAGCTGGTCAAGGTCTGTGATGGCAAAAACGACCCACGTGAGCGGAATGAGGACCCAGACGTTGAAATGTCCGGGCACGGCCGAGCGCTGCATCACGTTCCGGAGCACAAATTTCTCCAGGGCAATGAGGACGAACAGGGACAGGCCCCACAGGACGAAATTGAGCGTTCCGCCGTGCCACAGGCCTGTCAGTACCCATACGATGAACAGGTTCCGGAGCGTCGCCGCATTGCCGGCGCGGGAACCGCCGAGCGGGATATAGATATAATCCCGGAACCAGCTTCCCAGCGTCGCGTGCCACCTGCGGTAGAAGTCTCCGACGCCGTTCGCTGCATACGGATGGGCGAAGTTTTCCACAAAATCAAAGCCCGCCATCATGCCTGCGCCGGCGGCAATGAGCGAATAGCCCCAGAAGTCATAGTACAGCTCCATGCTGTAAGCGTATGCGCCCAGCCACGCGAGTGGGGTGGAGATGGAATCATAGCCGATTTTCGCAAGTTCATTCCACAGAATGGCAACCCGGTCCGCGAGAAGGGTTTTCATCCCGAGGCCGATCACCACATAGACCAGCCCGTCCTCGAACCGTGCACGGGAGCACTTCCGGAGGGCACCCCTCTTATGGAACCCGTCCTCGTAGCGCATGATCGGACCTTCGGTGATCTGCAGGAACATCGTGAAATAGGCGGCGGTAGACAGAAACGTCGGGCGCTGACGGATTTCCTTCCGGTAGAGATCCGCTTCATAGGAGATCATTTTGAAGATGTAAAAGGAAAGGCCCAGCGGTAGAAGCCCCGGGCGGACTGCAAGTGCCAGGATCTTGCACAGGATGAGAACCGCCGCGTCAAGGCATACCATACCTGCAAGCACCTTCTTCCGCTTCCGCTGCACGCCGGGAGAATGGATGCCCCGCTTCTCCGTCAGGTTGGCCGCATAGACAGCCTGTCCGCCCAGATAATTGACGATGGTAAGACCCAGCAGCACGAAGACAAAAACCGGCTCCGCCGAAGCGTAGAACAGGATGCTGGCGCCAAACAGCACCGCATTCCGGTATCTGCGCGGTGTGATCCAGTATACGGCGAGAAACGCCGGCAGAAACCGGAACAGAAATTCTGCACTTGATAAGACGACAATATTACCCATTACTGCGCCGCAGGGGCATCATCCGCTGCCGGCTGCACGTCTGCGTTTTCCGTCTGGGGAGTCTCTTCCTCCGCCGGCTGACCCCCGGCAGCAGCGGCATCCTGCTGCGCGGTGTCCGTATTGTCCTGCGCTCCTGTATTGTCCTGTGCTGTGACCGCGCCTGCGGCATCCGGCCAAGCGGCAGCCGCATCTTCCGGTGCCCCGGCTGCGGCTGCAGCCTCGTCTGTCACGGTTCCATCGGTCTCATCCCCCGTGACCTGATCAATTCCCACGCGTACTGTATAGCTTTCCGTTCCCTCGGGGATGGACGCGAGAACCTCATTTGCCTTAGAGACAAAGTCTGCGTTCGGATAATCCCTCACCGCCTTGGAAAGATACCCCTTTGCCCTGGAAAGATCCCCGGCCGCTTCATCGCCCTCCTTATCCTCCAGGGCTGTATAGAGCTGATAGTACGAATTCCCGATATAGAACAGTCTCGTGCTGAACGTCTGCCCCAGCTTGTCGGGATTTTCGTAATAGTTTGCCTTCTCCAGATCGCTGACTGCCGCGGCGTAATCCGGCTCGTCCTGTTCATAGGCGGCCATGCCGCTGTCCGCGAGCTGCTGCAGAATCTGCGGCCCCAGGAGGGAATACAGCTGACGGTACAGCGTATTGTACTGATCCGAGGTTCCTACCATCGCCGTATCCGGCTGGATGACCTCAAACGCGGCAACCGCAGCGTCCAGGTCCACGGAATCCGTGAAATAGGCGCTTGCAGCGGACAGCAGGGCATTTGTGTTGGCAGCAATGGTGTCACTGTCTCCTCCCACGGCATCCGTGGATGACAGGGCCTCATTCTGCTGGGTGAGTGTCTCAACCTGGGATTTCAGCTGCGTAATCTGGGAATCCTTGCTGTCTGCTTCACTGGATATTTCCCGTACCTGCTGCGCCGCTTCCTGACGCACAATCTGCACCCGGGCAGGCAGCACCAGGAATCCCAGAATCGCCGCTCCGATGACCAGCCCGATCAGACCGCCCATCAGCGCCGGCGGAAATCCGAAGCCGTCCAGGCCCGGTGTTCTGGTCCCGACCGGCTGGATAATGGTTTCATTATCCGCGGTATATTTGATGACATCACCGCGTTCCCTGGAATTTCTCTCCCGCGTCCTGCTGTTCTGCAGGTGGGCCTTGTCGTCCTGTGCGTTCTGCGGGGACAGCTTCTCCCCGACCTCCTTCAGGTACCGCAGTGTCGTGGTGTTGTTGATGTCGAGGCGCTGGCATTTCTTGAGCTCGCGCTCCGCCTTCCCCCAGGCATTCTGCCGGATGTAGATCAGTGCCAGCAGCTGTCTCGCCCGCAGGTAATGGGGATTCTGCTGCAGCACCTTTTTGAGCTGCAGAATGGCAACGTCCAGGTTGTCGGCATAGCAGCACTCGAGGGCGTGGTTGTACCGCCGGATGGACGCGCTGAGATTGCTCGTTGTCTGCTGGGAGGACTGGACGTCGTTCAGGTACTTCTCCCCGGGGTTGTCTTTCCTGTGCAGTACCGTGTCGTTGATGTTCTTGGAAATGACCCATTCCGACAGGGCAGCGACTACTTCGCCGATCTCGTAATACACCAGGCCGAGGAGGTTCCTCGCATCCAGGTTGTTCTTGTCGTACCACAGGCTTTCCTTCAGCGCCACAATGGCACCGGAGAGATCCCTCACCTGTGCCTTTTCCAGTCCTGTGTTGTAGAGATAGTTGGACGTGTAGATGATTTTTTTATATTTTGTGACATCTGCCCCGCAGTTCGGGCAGCGATTGGAGCGGTTCAGCTCACAGCCGCACTTGTAGCAGTACATAATCTTCCTTACCCGTCAGTATCCGCCTCATCCGGTTTCAAAGCCGCAGGATCAGTAGCGCATATTCGGATTGTACTGGGGTGAATTTTCCGGTCCCTTCATGCTGTCCCGCGCGGCGCCGACCATCACGTCCACCATATCCTTCATGTCCTGATTGTAAATGGCTTTCTCCACATCTTCTATTTCAAGGCTGGGATGGAATTTCTTTATTTCCTGTTCAAAATTGATCATGAATGAAATCCTGTCTGTATCGTTCCAGCTCGCCTGCAAGGTACAGGGACCCTGCGGCGAACACAATTGTCTGCGGTTCGCTCCGGAGCCTTTCCATGAGTGCCGCTGCGGCATCGCGGACGCAGGCATACTGCGTAACCTCCGGAAGTTCGTCTGTATCGTACAAAATTGTACTGTCGCCTGTCAAATCCGCAGCGGCTTTTCCCCGGACAACTGCCAGAGCACTGCGGACCGCTCCCTGCAGCTCCCCGCCAGACGCTCCTCTGGGATCCTCAAGCGGTGCAGTCACAATCTCCCCAAAGAGCCCCGAGGCAGCGATGGCTCTGAGTTCCTTTCCGTACTGCTTGTCCCTGACCGCGGAAAACAGCAGGACTCTGTGTCCGCCCTGCTCCGCTGCGGCCATTGCGCTAACGCTCGCAAGGAAGGCATGGATACCGTCATCATTGTGTCCGCCGTCCACATAAAAGCGGGGAGCAATGCTTTCCATACGGCCCGGCCACACGGCCTTACAGATTCCCTCACGGATGCTTTTCTCCGGAACCCGGAATCCCTGGCCGTCAAGGAGCCGTGCGGCAGCGATCGCAAGCGAGGCGTTCTCCGCCTGATACAGGGCAGGGGAATGCAGCTGCACGGACAGGTCTTCGAAGCCGTCCTCGTGACAGGATAGGAGAACACTGTCTCCGCACAGGCTCCCGTGATAGTCCGAATGCCGGACAACGCGGAACGGGGCACCGACTGTCTTTGCGCGTCTTTGGATTACCCTGTATGCCTCATCCGGTGTATCAAGGAAAACGGCCGGTGTACCGCCGCGCAGGATGCCCGCCTTCTCTCCCGCGATTGCCGCGGCCGTATTGCCGAGGTACTGCATGTGGTCCAGCCCGATCCGTGTGATCACGGACACGGCGGTATGAGATACACTGTTCGTCGCGTCCAGCCTTCCCCCGAGGCCCACCTCCAGGACGATCACGTCCGGCTTCTGCTCCCTAAACCACAGCATGGCGACGAGAAACAGAAACTCAAAGAACGTCGGGAGCGGCGTGCACAGCCTCTTCACTTTCCCGCAGAGCCGCACGAAGCCAGCTTTCGGAATCATGTTCCCGTCAATGCGCATTCTCTCCCGGATGTCGACGAGGTGAGGAGAAGTGAACAATGCCGTGCGATAACCCGCACAGCTCAGAATCGAGGCAAGATAGTTGCACACGGATCCCTTTCCGTTCGTCCCCGCGACATGCACGATCGGCGCGCAAAGATCCGGGTTCTGCAGCGTGTGAAGGTAGCCCCGGGTGACATCCGGGCTGTGCTTTTCGGCGAATTTCGGAATGTCGCGGATGAATTTTACGGTTTCGTTGTATTCCCGGTCTGTGTCAGGCGTACACATGTGCTCGTCTTGCTCCCTGTCCGGATACCAAAAAGCACCGGTGCCGAAGCTCCCCCGAAGGGTGAGCCCGCACCGATGCCTGACCGGGCTGATCTTATGCCAGTCTGCGGTTATTTCTGTAACTTCTTCAGCTGTTCCAGCTGTTCCTTTACGCTGTTGAACTGCAGCTCGTAATTCTTCTGCTTCTCCTTCTCCCCGGCGACCTTCGCCTCCGGAGCCTTTGCAAGGAAGCGCTCATTGCTCAGCATCTTAGCGGAACGTGCAAGCTCGCCCTGAAGGCGGTCTGCCTCTTTCGTAAGACGGGCAATCTCAGCGGCAAGATCGATGAGATCCTGCATCGGAATAAAGAACGTGCCAAACGGCAGGATGACGGAAAGGGCTCCGTCCGGAATTCCCTCCTGACCGCTTTGAATCGTGAGATCCGAGGCCCCGGCGAGCTGCTCGAAGAACAGCCTGTCCTCCCCGAAAATCTTCGCGGTGTCTTCACTGCCTGTTACAAGGAAGACGTTCGCCTTTCTGGAAGGAGCCACATTGTGCTCCGTCCGGAGCGACCGGATGCCGGTAACAGCCTCCTTGATGGTCTCAATCGCCTTTTCTTCCTCCGGGAAGCTGTATTCGTCCTTCCATTCCGGCCACTTCGAAACCATGATGGATTCCTCTGCGGACTGAAGGGTGCAGAAAATCTCTTCCGTAATAAACGGCATGAACGGATGCAGGAGCTTGAGAGAGCCTGTCAGCACTGCCTGAAGCGTCCAAAGCGCAGCGTCCTTGGATGCCCTGTCGTCCGTCAGGTACAGACGGGGCTTCACCATCTCGATATACCAGTCACAGAACTCGCCCCAGATGAAATCGTGAACCTTCTGGACCGCAATGCCGAGCTGGTACTCCTCCATATTGGCTGTTGCTTCCTTCACCAGCGTATTGAACTTCGAGAGAATCCACCGGTCCTCCGGATGAAGGTCGTCAGGCAGCCGGGTAAGATCCGCCTCCTCGTCCATATTCATCATGATGAACCTGGCAGCATTCCATACCTTGTTGGCAAAATTCCTGGAATTTTCCACGCGCTCCGGGTAATAGCGCATGTCATTGCCGGGTGCATTTCCCGTGATGAGCGTCAGGCGCAGTGCGTCCGCGCCATAGTCACCGATCACCTTCAGGGGATCAATGCCGTTGCCGAGGGACTTGCTCATCTTCCGGCCCTGGGAATCCCGCACCAGCCCGTGAAACAGAACCGTGTGGAACGGTGCCTTCCCCATCTGCTCGTAGCCGGAGAAAATCATCCGGATTACCCAGAAGAAGATGATGTCATAGCCCGTCACGAGGACATCCGTGGGATAGAAATAGTCGAGATCCTCCGTCTTCTCCGGCCAGCCCAGTGTCTCAAAAGGCCACAGCGCGGACGAAAACCAGGTATCGAGCGTATCGGGATCCTGATGAAGGTGCGTGCCGCCGCACTTCGGGCATGCTGCAGGTGCCGTCCGGGCAACGATGGTCTCGCCGCAGTCATCGCAGTACCATGCGGGAATGCGGTGTCCCCACCACAGCTGGCGGCTGATGCACCAGTCCTTGATGTTGCCGGTCCAGTTGAAGTACGTCTTCTTCATGCTGTCAGGGATGAGACGGATCTCTCCGTCCTCGACAGCCCTGACCGCCGGTTTGATCAGCTCGTCCATGCGGACGAACCACTGATCCTTCACAAGGGGCTCTACCGTCGTACCGCAGCGGTCATGCGTCCCGACATTGTGCGTCAGGTCCTCGATGCGGACGAGAAGTCCCATGTCATCGAGCTCCTTCACGATCGCGTCACGCGCGGCATACCGGTCCATTCCCTGGAATTTCCCGCCGTTTTCATTGATGGTGGCGTCATCGTTCATGATATTGATGACAGGGAGGTTGTGCCGTTTGCCGACCTCGAAGTCGTTCGGGTCATGTCCGGGTGTGATCTTTACCACACCGGTCCCCTCTTCCATATCGGCGTGCTCATCCCCCACGATCGGAATGGGGCGGTTCATGATCGGCAGCATGACCTGTCTGCCGATGAGATCCCGGTAGCGGGGATCCTCCGGGTTCACTGCAAGGGCAGTATCACCCAGCATGGTCTCGGGGCGGGTTGTCGCGAACTCCAGAAACTGCGTGGCGGAGACTGTTCCGTCCTCTTCGATCAGCGGATACTTGATGTGCCAGAAGTGACTCTTCTGCTCCTCGTATTCCACCTCCGCGTCGGAGATGGAGGTATGGCAGTGCGGGCACCAGTTGACAATCCGCTTGCCCTTGTAGATGTAGCCTTTTTCATGCATCCGGACAAAGACTTCCGTCACTGCCTTGTTGCAGCCCTCGTCCATGGTGAAGCGTTCCCGGTCCCAGTCGCAGGACGAGCCAAGCTTCTTAAGCTGCTTCACGATGCGGTGACCGTATTCCTCGCGCCAGTCCCAGCATTTGCGGATGAAGCCTTCCCTGCCAAGGTCCTGCTTCGTGATTCCCTGCTTCTTCAGTTCGTTGATGACCTTGACCTCGGTCGCGATGGAGGCATGATCCGTTCCCGGCTGCCACAGTGCATTGTATCCCTGCATCCTGCGGAACCGGATGATGATGTCCTGCATGGTCTCATCCAGGGCATGGCCCATGTGGAGCTGACCGGTAATGTTCGGCGGCGGGATGACAATCGTGAACGGCTTTTTCGACCGGTCCACCTCCGCGTGGAAGTATTTCTTCTCTTCCCATTTCTGATACAGACGATCCTCGATCTGCTTCGGATCGTAGGTCTTGGCAAGTTCTTTTTTCATGCTGTCTTCTCTCTTTTCAAGCTTCTGCAGGAAAAAAAGTCCTGCGGTCAATGAGTCCGGCCGTAAATCCGGATCATTATAGCAAATCGGCCATGGGAAAAACACCCCCGGTATTGTCAGCCCTTCTCCCCGGAAACCGGCTTCTGCGCCTCCTGTGCCTTCAGGGATTCCGGTGTGCCTTTTTCAGACAGGAGCCTTTCCCTGCATTCCGAAAGCTTTGCCTGTTCCTCCTCCGGAAGCTCCGGGTATTCGGGGTCAATTTTGTCCAGCACGTCCAGCAGAATTTCCGAGAACAGATATCTCGTATACCATTTTTCATCCGCGGGAATCATGTACCAGGGGCTTTCCTTTGTTCCGGTTTCGCTGATGACACGGTTGAAAACCTTAATATATTCCTCGAACTGTTCCCTCGTATCGAGATCGCCGGATTCAAACTTCCAGTTCTTGTCCTGACGGTCGATGCGCTCCAGGAAGCGCTCTCTCTGCGTATCCTTCGAGACGTTGAGGAAGACCTTCACGACGCGGTAGCTGTTCTCGTACAGGTACTGCTCGTAATCCTTCACCTGGCGGATCCTCCGTTCGATGAACGCGCTCTCCTTCTCGCCCACAACCCGCTTCGCCATATGGTAGGTTTTCTTCAGCTTCAGGACGTCCGCCGTAATGACATCCTCGTAATAGCTGCGGTTGAAGATCGTGATCTCCCCGCGGCGGGGGAGGTTCCGGTTGACCCTCCACAGGTAATCATGGGCCAGTTCCTCCTCCGAGGGGCGCTTGAGGCAGCACACATGGACGCCCTGCGGATTCATGCCGGATGCGACGTGCCGGATGAGCGAGTCCTTGCCGGCCGCATCCAGCGCCTGCAGAACGACGATGACTCCCTCCCGCCGGTCCGCGTACAGGCGGTTCTGCTGCTCCGCAAGCCTGCTCAGGTTTTTCGTGAACTTCTTCAGGATCTCGTCCTTCCTGACATGATCTTCCCCGGAATCCGTCGGCAGGCTTTCGAGTTTCACCTTGCCGTCCCCTGTGTAACGATATTTCTCTGCTTTCATGATACCCTCTCTTTACAGCGCCGCGGGCCTGCAGGCCGCACAGTCACAAACCAATTTATTAAAAGTATATTCCCCGCTGCGCTGCAGATGCAACAAGGCGCCGGATGATATTTGAGTTGATCCTTTCCGCCCCCGCGTCATACAATATCCATGATTAAGCGTGACAATGAGTTATCGGCACGCCCCACAATGAGCATGAAGTGGTGTGCAGAAAAGATTTGTCGTCCCTGACGGACATCATGAGCAAGGAGGTTACAGTTTCATGCACTATTCGGAAGACGAGAGCAAGCAGTATCACATTCAGGTGGGGAAAGGAGACGTGGGGCGCTATGTCATCCTGCCGGGTGATCCCAAGCGCTGTGCGAAAATAGCGGCGTATTTTGACGAGCCGCAGCTCGTCGCCGACTCCCGCGAGTTTACGACCTATACCGGTTCGCTTCTGGGGGAGAAGGTGAGCGTCACCAGCACCGGAATCGGAGGTCCCTCAGCATCCATCGCCATGGAGGAGCTCATCAAAGCGGGGGCAGATACCTTCGTCCGCATCGGGACATGCGGCGGTATGCAGACGGATGTTAAGAGCGGTGACATTGTGATTGCACAGGCTGCCATCCGCATGGAAGGCACCAGCAGGGAATATGCCCCGATTGAGTTCCCCGCGGTTGCTGATCTGGACATCACGAACGCGCTCGTCGACTCCGCGAAGGAGCTGAAGCTGGACTATCACGTCGGCGTCGTGCAGTGCAAGGACGCGTTCTACGGCCAGCATGATCCGGAGAGCTTCCCCGGCGGGGCGGAGCTCATCCGCAAGTGGGATGCCTGGCTCAGGCTCGGAACCATCGCATCGGAGATGGAATCCGCAGCGATCTTCATCGTTGCCTCCGCAAGACATGTGAGGGCAGGTTCCTGCTTCCTCGTCATGGCCAACCAGGAACGCGAGCGCCTGGGGCTTTCGAATCCGGTCGTCCATGATACGGATCTGGCGATCCGCGTCGCGATCGGAGCCGTCAGGAGAATGATCGAACAGGATCGTGCCGGTGCGGGGATAAAAAAGTAAACTCTAAGCTGCCGTCATTTGCGCCGGTTGATAAAATAGCGCAGCACGAGGAAAACCGTCATGCCGATCGCGGCGAGAAACCCGACCGCGCCCAGGAGCGGAATCCCCAGAAGCGTCGGCTCCATGCCTGTAGTACACAGGATGGAGGACCCCATGAGCAGCGCCGCAACGCACAGGCCGATCACAAGATTTCGCACGCTGGAATAAATAACCTCCGAGAGCTGGTTCGTCGAGGTCAGGTTCAGGTTGACGGTCGTCTGTCCCTTCAGAAGCTCCTTGAGCGCGTCCGCGGCAAGCGACGGGATTTCCGCTCCCTTCTTCGTGGAACGGTACAGAACCCTGGCATCATGGGCCAGTTCCTTCTTCCAGTCAAAATTGCGAAGCGTATGATCCGTGATCCTGCTGACGGCAATATCCACCATGGATATATCCGGACTGATTGCCACGAGGTCTCCCTCAAGGTGAGCGAGCCCCCGGGCGAGCATGGTCATACCGTGCGGCATGCTGATCTTATTGTGTTTCATGATCTCCATCAGGGACTGCATTGCGTCGGCAATGTCGACCTCCCCCATGGACAGGGAACCATATTCATCCAGGAACTGCTTGAGATCATTGAACAGCCTGCCGCGGTCCGTTTTCCCGCGGAAAACGCCGAGCTTTAACACGGCACTCTCCACCATGGACACATCGTGCATGGCGATGCCGGTCACGCCCTTTACCATGATCTGCCGGTCATGGTCGGTCAGTCTGCCCATCATTCCCATATCGATCCAGACAATCTTCCCGTCCTGTACCTTGACGTTGCCGGGATGAGGGTCCGCGTGGAAAAAGCCGTCTTCCATGACCTGCTTGATGAAATTATTGGCAAGCTTGCTGCCGATTTCCTTCAGATCATAACCCTCGGATCGAAGGCGTGCAGCATCCGTGATGGAGGGGCCGTCGATGTATTCCATCACCAGCACCCTGCCGGTCGTGTACTCGCGGTACAGCTTCGGTGTCCGGACGTAGGCGACATCCCGGTTGTAGCGGGCAAACTCCTGCATATTGGCCGCTTCCTTGAGGAAATCCATCTCCTCCTGGGCGACCTGCCACATCTCATCGAGAACCATATCGAGATCGACAAGGTTCTTCAGGTCCCCGATCGGGGGCAGAAAGCCGACTGCCCTGTGCAGCAGTCCGATATCTCTCGCCATCACGTCGTAGATGCCCTTGCGCTGCACCTTGACGACGACCTGCTCACCGCTCTTTAATACCGCCCTGTGCACCTGTGCGATGGACGCCGACCCGAGCGGGGTCTCCTCCATCGACCGGAAGACGTCGTGCCAGTCTGTCCGATATGAGTGGCTTATTACCTCCTCCACGTCACAGAAGGGCATCGGAGGCACTTCGCTGTTGAGCTTCATCAGCTCATCACAGTATTTCTGGGGCAGAATGTCCGAGTGAAGCGACATGATCTGCCCCAGCTTGATATAAGTGGGACCGAGCTCCTCCAGAATTTCGCGCAGCTTCTCCGGCGTGATGCCCCTCGTGATCCTGTGTCTGGAGAGAACCTCGCGGATCTGGCGCAGCCGCGCACTGTTGTCCATCTTTTCCGAACTGTTCTTCGCCATTACTTGTCGGCAAGCTTCGCCTTCAGGTCACTCAGCTCCTCATCGGAGAGACTGTCAACAAAGCTGTCAATATCCTTCGCGCCGTCCTTCTGCGGCTGATCCTTGCCAAGGTTCTCCTTCACGGTGTGCTTCAGCTCCTGGTTCAGGGCCTTCCCCTGTTCCACGGTCAGCTCGCCTTTCTTCACCAGATCCTCCAGAATCTCCTGTGATTTCTCCGCAGTGGTTGCCGCGGCGCCGATGCCGGCGAGCAGGAATTTGCGGATGCCGTCTGTCAGTCCGTCATTGAAATTGTTGCTCATTTCCTTATTTCCTCCTTCTGTTTCCTGCGGGAACGGAGCAAAACACATTCCCTTTCACGGCTGCCCGCGCGATCGCCGGCAGCCCTGCAGCTTCATTATAAGGCGGATCGTGTCCAAGTTAAAATGCCGTTTCCGAATTCTGTCAGCAAGTCTTAGGCGCACGCTGCCCGGACCGCAGCTTGTCCGGTATGTTCCGGTCTGCGGCTTGGGGCTGTCAGAAGTGCAGGAGTGCGGCAAGCTTCGGCAGAAAAATCATCAGACCGATGATGGCAGCCATGATGGCGGAAAACAGCACCGCTCCCGCCGCCGCATCCTTTGCCTTCTTCGCGAGCGGACGCCTCTCATTTGTCACGAGATCGACGCAGGCCTCGAGCGCTGTATTTACCAGCTCCAGTGAGATGACAAGGCCAAACAGGATGAGGCATACCATCCATTCCTGCGCTGACAGCTTCAGCCGGATCCCGAACAGGATCACCATCGTCATCGCGAAAAGATGGATTTTGATATTTCTCTCGTCCCGGATCGTCCGGAAAATACCCTGAAAGGCATATCCGAAGCTCTTATATAAGGGGGATTTCTTACGCTTCACAGTCAGTAACCTCCGCAAGACAGTTTCTTTACCGCACAGACCGGCTGATTCAGGCGGCAAAGCACCAGTTGGAAAAAACACACGAATTCGCAATTCCGCAGCATCAGTGTATCACGGAAAATAAAACGCGGGCGCGCCGAAATGCGTTCCTCCTGCGGCGGCAGTGCCGGCAGAACTGCGGCAGTTCTGCGGCAGTTCTGTTCGGAGATGAAAGTTCCACCATATTTTGGGCTTTATTTTGGCAATAAATACCAAATATTGTATTTTCCCCGCAAAAAGGGTAGCCTTTTCCCGGAACTCTGCTATAATCAGCTGTGCCAGGAGGGTAAAAAATTTATGTACGATGAAACACTTGATGGAAACCTCGGCATAGAGGACCAGGAAATTTATGTGATGAAGCGCTCCGGTGAGCGGGTTCCCTTTGATCCGGACAAAATCCTGCATGCAATCGACAAGGCAAACCTCGAGGAGGGGATTCCTTCCGAGCGCCTTTCGGAGGAAGAAATCCGCGCGATTGTGTCCGGGATCGTCAAGGACGCGGGCAACGCAGGCCGTGATCTCTCCGTGGAGGAGATTCAGGACAAGGTCGAGGATGCCCTTATGGGTTCCGGGAAGACCAAGGTTGCGCGTCTCTACATCACGTATCGCTACAAGCGGAATGAAATCCGCAAGATGTCCGATATCGACCAGAAGATCGCCGGCGTCGTCGAGCGGGACAACGAGGAGGTGAAGCAGGAGAATTCCAACAAGAACCCCACCGTCCTGTCCGTGCAGCGCGACTATATGGCAGGCGAATGGAGCCGCTATTACACAAACCGCTACCTGCTGCCGCAGGACATTGTGCAGGCGCACAGGGAAGGCGTCATCCATTTCCATGACGCGGATTACTTTGCCCAGCACATGAACAACTGCTGCCTCGTAAATCTAGAGGATATGCTGCAGAACGGGACATGCATCTCCGGCACACATATCGATACGCCGCACAGTTTCAATACAGCCTGCACTGTCGCAAGCCAGATCGTCGCACAGGTTGCCAGCAACCAGTACGGCGGACAGACCATCACGATGTCACATCTGGCCCCCTTTGTGGACGTATCGCGGAAAAAAATCTCGAAGCGCCTGCGGGGTGAGCTGGCGGAAGCCGGTGTCACGATCGACGAGTCACGCCTTGCAAAGCTCGTGGAGGCGGAGGTTCACAAGGAGGTGGAGTCCGGCTGTCAGACCATCCAGTACCAGCTGATTACACTGCAGTCCACGAACGGTCAGGCGCCGTTTGTGACCGTATTCTTCTACCTGCATGAGGTGCCGGAGGGACAGACAAGGGATGACCTTGCCCTGATCATCGAGGTCATGCTCCGCCAGCGGATCCTCGGAGTCAAGGATTCCACCGGTGTTTACATCACACCCGCCTTCCCGAAGCTTATTTACGTGCTGGAGGATGACAACATCACGGAGGGCTCGAAGTACTACTACCTCACCGAGCTCGCCGCGCAGTGCACCGCAAAGCGCATGGTGCCGGATTATATCTCCGAGAAGAAGTCCCTCGAGCTCAAAGGGGATGTCTATCCCTGCATGGGCTGCCGGAGCTTCCTGACACCCGACCGCTTCACGGACGCGGGCAAGGGCAACATTGCCGGCGCCCTGGACTATGTCCCCGGCAGACACAAATACTACGGCAGGTTCAATCAGGGTGTGGTCACGCTGAACCTTGTGGATGCCGCCTGCTCCTCCGGAAGGGATGAAGAGAAATTCTGGCGGCTCATGGACGAGCGTCTGGAGCTGTGCCATAAGGCGCTTCGGATCCGGCATGAGCGCCTGTGCGGCACACCTTCCGATGTGGCTCCGATCCTGTGGCAGGACGGTGCCCTCGCAAGACTCAGGCCCGGTGAGACCATCGACCGCCTGCTGTATGACGGCTACAGCACGCTCTCTCTGGGCTACGCAGGACTTGCGGAATGCGTTTTCTACATGAAGGGTGTCTCCCACACCTCTGACGAGGGCAGGGAATTCGGCCTGAAGGTCATGCAGATGCTCAACGACTACTGCGCGAAGTGGAAGAAGGCGGAGAACATCGATTACTCCGTTTACGGAACGCCGCTGGAGTCCACGACGTACAAATTTGCGAAATGCCTGCAGAAGCGGTTCGGGAAGATCCCCGGCGTGACGGATAAGAACTATATCACGAACAGCTACCATGTACACGTGACCGAGAAGATTGACGCCTTCACCAAGCTCACGAAGGAGGCGCAGTTCCAGAAGCTGTCTCCGGGCGGAGCCGTCTCCTATGTGGAGGTGCCGGACATGCAGAATAACATCCCTGCCGTGATCCGCGTCATGCAGCACATCTACAATACGATCCTCTACGCCGAGCTCAATACGAAGAGCGATTACTGTGATGTGTGCGGGTATGACGGGGAAATCGGGATTGTAAAGGACGCAACCGGCAAGCTCATCTGGAAGTGCCCGAAGTGCGGCAACACCGACCAGACGAAGATGCACGTCGCAAGGCGCACCTGCGGCTATATCGGCACGCAGTACTGGAACCAGGGCCGCACGCAGGAAATTGCGGAGCGCGTCCTGCATCTGTAAATCGATAACAGCAATAAGATCCGGCAGGCGGATTCCCTCAGGGATCCGCCTGTCCTGATGTAATATAGAAAAGGGATGTCTCCGGAACGAAAATCCGGGACAGGAACACGGGAAATGTACTACGGGAACATCAAGGAATATGACATTGCAGACGGCGAGGGGATCCGGATTTCCCTGTTCGTTTCCGGCTGCACGAATCATTGTAAGGGCTGCTTCCAGCCGCAGACCTGGGACTTTCATTACGGCGAGCCATATACGCCGGAGGTGGAACAGCGCATCCTGGATTTCCTGGATTTCCCCCTGTGCGACGGCCTGACCGTCCTGGGCGGAGAACCTTTTGAGCCCGAAAACCAGCGTGTTCTGACAGGCCTCCTGAAAAGGGTAAGGCACCTCCATCCCGACAAGACCATCTGGTGCTACACCGGCTTCGTGCTGGAAAAAGACCTTCTGAAGGGCTGCCGCAGGCACTGCGAGGTCACCGATGAGATGCTCTCCCTCATCGACGTGCTGGTCGACGGCCCGTTCATCGAGGAACGCAAAAACATTTCCCTGCAGTTTCGCGGCTCGGAGAACCAGCGCGTCCTCGACCTGCCAAAGACGCTGGAAAGCGGCACGCCGGTGCTGCATCTTCCCTGAGATCTGCTCTGTTTCCGTTCGTCCCCGCGGCGCTACTTTTTGGCTTCATTCTCCTGCCGGTTCACCCGGCAGCAGTCAGGCACGTCATTACCGTATTTTTTCTCATTGCGTTCTGCCATCCGGCTCAGATCATAGCGGACGGAAAAGCGAATATTCGCAACCAGCTTCTTTATCGGATTTTTCATTGTTTCATGAACTCCTGCATCAGTACCCGGTCCCGGCATCTTCCATGAACAGCTCCGCGGCGGCATGCAGGATCGCCGCCGTCAGTCCCCAGATTGCCCCGTGCTTCGTGGGATAGAAGTAATAGGTTTTCGGGATCGACCAGAAGCGATATCCCTTCCCTCCCGGAATCTGATCATAGGGAAAATCCTCTCCGACCCGCGTGACCAGCTCACCCTCATGGATTTCCGGCTGCACCCGCAGGAAGTAGGACAGCGGCAGCCGCAGGATGTGGTCTACCTCATCGTGCGACCACGTATCGTGGTAATTCTGCAGTACCCCCAGATAGGAAAATACCTCCGTGCCGCGGGGGCCTGCGGTATTGAAAAGCGAAGCCGCGACGCTGATCTGCTCCCTGTCAATCAGCAGCTCCTCGCTCGTTTCCCGGACGGCACATTCACTGCATGTCTCGTTATCCATCCTGCCGCCGCCGGGGAAGCAGATCTCCCCGCCCTGGACGATGCTGCGGCTCCGGACCTCCAGAAGGACGTCCCATTCCGCGGCCGGCTTCCCCTCCGCAGGAATCAGCGGCAGCAGGACAGCCGCCTGACGCCCGGCAGGAATACGCTCCATGGTATGCTGCAGGACGCGCTCCGGCAGCTGCCGGATGAACTCCGCTGATCGTGCTGCGTCTGACATACCTGGCCTCCTCGATTTTCGCACCTGCGTGTGAACGGACAGGGCAGATGAAACTGCCCTGCCCGCATCATCTCCGGGACTTCGCCCCCTCGATGATGAGCGGTCGCCAAGGCTGTGAATTTGCGTGCAGGCACGCATTCACAGCTTTGGCTCGTCGCTTTCAATCGAGTAGGGGATTTCATCCCCTACTCGATTTTCGCACCTGCGTGTGAACGGGCAGGGCAGATGAAACTGCCCTGCCCGCATCATCTCGGGGCTTCGCCCCCTCGATGATGAGCGGTCGCCAAGGCTGTGAATTTGCGTGCAGGCACGCATTCACAGCTTTGGCTCGTCGCTTTCACACAAAAAGGCCAGCCCCTCGGGCTGGCCTCAATAAGAGCGACAGGCGGGATTCGAACCCGTGGTCTCCACCTTGGCAAGGTGGCGCTTTACCAGCTAAGCTACTATCGCATCTGTGTCGCGTTCAAACGGACATCCGTCCTCCGTGACGCAAGAGTTATATTACTATAGCCATTCCCTCTTGTCAAACACAAATTCAAAAAATTTATCTTCGTACCGCCCTACACCGCTGTGTCCTGCTTTGCATAGTGCCGTACAGACAGAAATGCAATGATGTCGATGATCACAACGTAGGCGAGGAACAGGAGCGATAGCAGCTCATCCTCACTGCCCGCCGCAAAATCATAGAATCCGTGCAGCAGTACCGGGATAACATAGGCAAGTACGTTGTAGGCATACATGCCGTTCCAGCTGTGGTAATATTCCTGAAACTTGGCCTGACCGTAATAATGACCCATGAAAATTCCGGTGATGCAGTGCATGGGGATTGCCGTGATTGCACGGATCGGCGCAACCCCCAGCCCGAAATTCAGGATATACATCACGTTCTCAAAGGCTGCAAAGCCCAGGGAAACGGCAACGGAGTATACGACTGCATCAAACCGGTAGTTAAAATTCGGATCGTACCACGTTGTCCTGCGCAGGGCGAAGTATTTCACCCCCTCCTCCGCAACGGCAACGATCAGGAAGTTCTCAGCCAGCTGATAGTTCAGATTCCCGGGATTCTCCGCAAGCGCATCCAGAATCCCCACCCCTATCTCCTCAAGAATCCCGGCCGCGATCGTAGTACAGCCGCCCAGAAGAAACAGCTTCAGCAGCAGCCCGAACGGCTCTCTCTCGATCCGGTCCAGCCGGTACATATAGAGGATGAGGAGAATGGGCGGAACCATTCCCATCAGGAAGATTGTGAACATGAAGACTGATCCCTGTCTTAGGAATTACTGCTCGCCGTCGTAAGGAACCACTGCTCCCTGGTAAGTGCTGTTGATATAATCCTTGATCTCATCAGAGTGAAGGACATCCGTCAGTGCCTTGATCTTCGGAAGAGCCTCATTGCCTTCCTTGACCGCAATGACGTTCACATACTGCTGAATGGCATCACCGTCAGCAGACTCGGTCGCAAGTGCGTCTGTAGCCACATTGAGGCCTGCCTCCAGTGCATAGTTGCCGTTGATGACTGCGTAATCGACGGAAGAGAGCTGCTTCGGAACCGCCGCAGCCTCGACCTCAACGAGCTCCAGATTGTGAGGGTTCTCCGCAATGTCATTGACGGTAGCCGTAACGCCGACGCCGTCATTGAGCTTGATCCAGCCGACCTGCTGCAGCAGCAGAAGTGCTCGTGCTTCGTTCGTCGTATCATTCGGGATGGCTACGGTGTCGCCGTCCGCAATTGCGTCCAGAGCCTTCTTGTCACCGCTCTTCGTTCCCGCGTAGATACCGAAGGGTTCATAATGAATCTTGCCGTTCTCCGCAATGGTGAGGTGTGTGCCGTTCTCCTCGTTGAAGGAATTCAGGTAATTGACATGCTGGAAATAGTTAGCATCGAAGTCTCCGGACTCAACAACATTGTTCGGCTGAACATAGTCCTCGAATACAGTTACCTCCAGGTCGTAGCCCTGCTCCTTCAGAAGGTCAGCAGCCTGCTCCAGAATCTCGGCATGCGGTGTCTGGCTTGCGGCAACCGTAATCTTATTGTCGCCGTCAGCGGGCGCTGCCGCCTCAGTGGCTGCCTCGTCCGAAGCCTCCGCAGCTGCGGTGGACGCAGCTTCCGATGCCGCCTGGGCAGCGGCGCTGTCCGGTGAGCTGCTGCCGCATCCTGCAAGGACGCCTGCCGCCAGTACAGATGCAAATACGATCGATAATGCTTTCTTTTTCATAACGTTACCTCCTTTGGACACAGGGCCTCTCTGTCCTGTCGTCCGTTTCGCGCAGACTGCGCGGTGCGGGGAAGTTCCCCATAATTGCATGGAAACTGTTTCCATGCTGCTCTATATACAGCGGCCCGAAGGCCGGATGTATCCACTTCAGTCAGGCGTGTCTCTTGTCCATACGTACGGAGATCACGCTGCCCACCAGCTGGAAGACCTGCATGAGTACGATCAGCAGGATCACCGTCGTGACGAGAATATTGGCCTGCCAGCGGTAATAGCCATAGCGGACGGCAATGTCTCCCAGGCCGCCTCCGCCGACAATTCCCGCCATGGCGGAATATCCGAGAATCGTTCCGATCGTAATCGTTGCCCCACTGACCAGCGAAACCCTTGCCTCTCCCAGAAGGACATGCCAGATAATCTGCATCGTTCCCGCGCCCATGGACTGTGCTGCCTCAATGACGCCGTGATCAACCTCGTTGAGCGAAGATTCCACCATCCTCGCAATGAGCGGAGCAGCTGAAATAACAAGCGGAACGATCGTCGCGGTCGGGCCGTACGTCTTGCCTACAATCAGCTCCGTCAGCGGCAGTACCAGAATCAGGAGGATGAGGAACGGCAGCGACCGCATGATGTTCGTGATAAAATCCAGCACACGGTAAACTGCCGCCTGCGGACGGATTCCGTCCTTGCCGGTCACGGACAGGACAATGCCCCACGGAAGCCCGATCACATAGCCGAACAGTGTTGCAACAATGGTCATATACAGGGAATCCCGGATTCCCTCGATTATCATGAATATTTCCTTACTGGTCATAGCTTTCTCCCGCAAGATGCCTGCGTTACGCGGTCGCGGTCCTGGTATAGCTCTCCGTGATATCTTCCACGGCAAGGCCGTGCTCCTTCAGATAGGAAATCTGTGCGCCGCAGACATCCCCGTCTCCCGCAAGGCCCAGAATCATCTCGCCTCTTGCAACACCCCCGACGTCCTTCGTATCCGCCTTCAGGATATTGACAGGCTTCCCGACCGTAAGAATCATGTTCGCAATCGTCGGCTCAAACGAGGACGTCCCGGAAAATACGATCCGGATCACTTTTCCCGCGTGGAGAATCGGTGTGGTCGGAGAATTTCCGACTGACGTTCCGTGCTCCTTCTCCCATTCGTCGGGGTCCTTGCCCTCGATGACCAGCTGACGCCCCGCATGGGACTGCGGATGCGTGAAAATATCCTCCACCAGGCCCTTCTCCACGATCTCGCCGTTCTCGACAATGGCTACGTGGCGGCAGATCTCACGCACCACCTGCATCTGGTGTGTGATGATGACAATCGTAATGCCGGTCTCCTGGTTGATCTTCTTCAGCAGCTGCAGGATCGACTGTGTCGTCTGCGGATCCAGCGCGCTCGTCGCCTCATCGCACAGCAGGATCTTCGGATCACAGGCGAGGGCCCGCGCAATGGCGACTCTCTGCCGCTGACCGCCTGACAGCTGGGCGGGGTAGGAGGATTCTTTCTCCGCAAGGCCTACGGTTTCCAGCAGCTTCTGCGCCTTTTCCTTCGCTTCCTGACGGGAGGCTCCGTGAAGGGTCAGCGGGAAGCATACGTTATTCAGCACGGTCTGCTGCATCAGGAGGTTGAAATTCTGGAAGATCATTCCGATACTGGAACGAAGCTCCCGCAGCTCCTTCCCGGACAGCTGTCCGAGATCACGTCCGTCGATCAGAACGGTTCCCGCAGTAGGAATCTCCAGATAATTGAGACAGCGCACCAGGGTGCTTTTGCCGGCTCCGGACATTCCGATAATGCCGAAGATATCACCCTTTTCTATATCCAGGCTGATATTTTTCAGTGCCTCGACCGTATTCTCCTTTGTCCGGAACGTCTTTGAAAGTTCTCTGACTTCTATGATTGCCATAGTTTGTTATCCCGTTTTTCCTACTTGATTTATAGGGAATGCTACCTTATTTTTTCCTGTCTGTCAACAGGATTTTTCACCGTTCGCATTTCCAGAAGAAGGCGCTGTATGCCGGCAGCAGGGAACCTCCGCCGAAGTCATGCGCCTCTCCCGTGATAAGATCCACCGCCCGGCCGCAGCCTGCGTCAAAGTGCGCCATGTAGTCATTTCCATCTGCGTTGATGGCCACCAGTACCCTTTCATGCTCCGATTTTCGCTCAAAGATGCACTGCCGGTTTGTCAGGAGAACGCTCCGGAAATCCCCGTAATTCAGTGCCTCGGATCCCTTTTTCGCGGCAGTCAGCCTGCTGATCCACGCTGTGAGGTCATTCCACTGCGGCTCATCCAGTGCAGGGCGAAGCGACGGATCGCCGTCTTCCTTCCTGCCCTTCACACCCCATTCGCTTCCATAATAGATACAGGGAATGCCCGGCATGCCGAACATCAGCGCATAGGCGAGCGTCAGATGCCGTTCATTATTCAGTATGGAAGCAAGACGGGTCACGTCGTGGTTGTCCGCAAAGTTCAGCAGATGGTATC
Organism: uncultured Lachnospiraceae bacterium; assembly: GCA_900316855.1. Classification (GTDB taxonomy): domain Bacteria; phylum Bacillota; class Clostridia; order Lachnospirales; family Lachnospiraceae; genus CAG-791. The sequence continues at coordinate 66,440 of ONEK01000004.1, forward strand.
CGCGGTACAGTGTCCAGGGATCGGAGCCGAACTGGCGGATCAGTGAGTGGTTGATCTCGAACAGATTCATGGAGTTGAAGCTGGAATAGAGTCCCTTGTAACACTCATAATTCGTGCAGCTGTGGCACATCTCTCCGTTGACGATCTGCTTGTAATCTCCTCCCAGGATCTCCCCGATGAGATAGAAGTCCTGCTTCATCCGGCCGGTCTCATAGCGCAGGCGCTTCAGGAAGTTCCGGTTCACCATGTAGGCAACATCCAGACGGAGTGCGTCCACGTCGAACTCGTTCACCCAGAACCGGACGGAATCGATGAGATAATCGCACACGGCAGGATTGTCGAGGTTGAGCTTCACAAGGTCATAATTGCCTTCCCATCCCTCGTACCACAGTCCGTCATTGTACCCGTCGTTCCCGTCGAAATGAATGTAGAACCAGTCGCGGTAAGGGCTTCCCTCCCGGTTCTTCAGGACGTCCCGGAACGGACCGAAGCCGCGGCCGACATGATTGAACACACCGTCGAAGATCACCCGGATCCCCGCCTCGTGCAGCGCGCCGCAGACCTTCTTCAGGTCCTCGTTCGTGCCAAGACGCACATCCACCTTCCGGTAATCCCTGGTATTGTAGCCGTGGGTGTCTGACTCAAACAGGGGATTGAACAGTACAGCTGTGACGCCCAGCTTCTCAAGGTGCGGAATCCACTCCTGCACCCGCAGGATCCGGTGCGCCTGTACTCCGTCATTCTCAAACGGTGCACCGCACATTCCCAATGGATATATCTGATAGATTACACTCTCCTCAGCCCACATGACTGTCTCCTCTCTTCCTTCCCCGCGTCCTATCATTGTATCCGAAAGTGTCCGGGAATGATACTGAAACGAGTTTTCTTATTTTGCAGTAATTTTAGAATATTCAGGAGCTTTTGCAGCTATTGCATACAGAAATCCCCAATTTCCACAGAGTTATCCACATTGACCGAATGCGTCATTTTCCTGTTGTTTTCGCGGTTTTCAGCCGCTTCCGCCGGGATGTCACAGCCATGAGTCCCAGAATTTTTCGACCAATGTAGCAACTTCTCCGGAAGTTGTCGCAATATAGTTGTTCCACTCCTCCGGAAACAGCCTGCGGTACGTCGGCGTCACGAACCGCTCATCCAGCAGGGCTACCACCCCTACATCCTCCGCCGTGCGGATCACCCTTCCGGCGGCCTGCAGCACCTTGTTCATTCCCGGAAAGCGGTACGCATAATCGAAGCCGTTCAGGTTCTGCGAATCAAAATAGCGTTTCAGAAGCTCGCGCTCACTGCACACCTGCGGCATCCCCGTTCCCACGATGATGACACCGATCAGGGAGTCCCTGCGCAGATCGATTCCCTCACTGAAAATTCCCCCGAGGACGCAGAAGCCGAGGAGTGAGCGGTCCTGCCTGGCATCCGCGAACTGCGCCAGGAACGTCTCGCGGTCCTGCTCGCTCATATGGGAATTCTGCCGAACAACCGTGATATCCGACGCGGGCACCAGTCCCCGCAGATCATCCGGCACTGCCGGCAGCGTGGATTCGGCATCCCCGGCGCCTGATGCCGGCAGCCCCCCGGCAAACCGGCTTTCAAACCGCTCCGCCACCTCCTCCATGAACGAATAGGACGGGAAGAAAATCAGATAATTTCCGTGTCTCTTGCCCGTGATCTCGTAAATGCAGCGTGCGATCCGTCCGAACTGGGCAGGAGTTCTTTCTTTATATTTACTCGTCACATCACGTACCAGAAACAGGCCCCGCTTCCCGGGATCAAACACGCTTCTGGCATAATTCTCGTAATCCTCCCCGGTCCCTCCAAGGAGAGACTTGTAATATTGTATAGGAAGAAACGTCGCGGAGAAGAGGATGCTCGCCCTGCCCCGATCCATACATTCCTTCAGGTTCAGGGAAGGATCCACATTGAACAGGCGCACCATCAGGTTTCCGTCCTCCTGCAGCTCCGAGTAAACGACGTAATGACTGTCGAGCTTTTCATAGATCAGCAGAAAATGGCTGATGCCGAAATAAAAGTCCATGAGCTCGTCATGCACTCCCTTTTTCTGCAGGCGCAGGGGATCGCGCTTCATCGCGCCGGTCACCTGCGCCGCGCGTTCCCTGCGGGTGATGTCTCCGATCGCGGCCTCAACAGAATAAGCCGCATCCGCAAGCGCGCCGATGTCCTCCAGAACCGTGCACCCCTCCGTCTGTTTCCGGATAGCCAGAAGCGCCTGATTGCACTTCGTGAGTTTCCGCTCAAGTGCCGGATAAATTCCCTTAATCCTGCGGCGCAGCGAGAGCACATCCGACTTGAACAGCTCCGCGCTGTACATGTCCCTGCCCCGGTCCACGAGGTTATGCGCCTCGTCGATGAGGAACACGTAACTGCCTTTCGCATTCCCTTCTCCGAAGAACCGCCTCAGGTAGGCATGCGGATCAAACACGTAGTTGTAATCCCCGATGATGACATCGGCGAACAGCGACAGATCCAGACACATCTCAAACGGGCAGACCTGATAGCGGTCCGCGTAGTCCGCGATGGTCTCTCTGTCAAAGGAATCCGCCGACACCAGAAGGTCAAAAAGTGCACGGTTGATCCGGTCATAGTGACCCTTTGCCCGCGGGCAGGCATCCGGATTGCAGTCAGGCTTCGGCAGGATGCATGCCTTCTCCCTGGCGGACAGGATGACGCTCTTGATCCTGAGTCCCTTCTGCCGCAGGAGACGTACAGTATCCTCCGCCGCGGTACGGGTGATGGTCTTCGCCGTCAGGTAAAAGATCTTCTCCGTCTTCTGCTGGCCCATAGCCTGGATGGCGGGAAACAGGGTAGTGATCGTCTTTCCCGTCCCGGTCGGAGCCTCCAGGAACAGCTTCTTTCCCTGACTGATGGTGTGATACACGCCTGCCGCCAGTTCCTTCTGCCCCTCACGGTACGGAAAGGGGAAGGCCAGCGACCGGATGGTGCCGTCCCTTTGCAGCTGCCACGTGAAACTGTATTCCGCCCATCTGCGGTATTCCTCCATGAGCGAAGCGAACCAGCGGATCAGGCTGCCGCGCTGATCCGTCTCATAAAAATAGCGGACATCCTCCGTGATGAGGCTGCAGTAAGTCATCCGCACCCGGACAATGTCGAGGTCGTGCTGCATCATGTAAATGTAGGCGTAGCATTTCGCCTGGGCGAGGTGGACCGGCTCCGGCTTTTTCAGGTTCCTGATCCTTCGATAGGTCGTTTTGATCTCATCAATCGTCCAGCAGGGATCATTATCCCCCTTCCTGCCTGCTTTTCCCGGGATGGCTCCGTAATAGATTCCGTCGGCGCGGCCTTCCAGAACGACCGTGGCATCATCGAAGAACTGCTTTGCAGCTCCTTCGATGCGTTTCCCATAGGTATACGCTGTTTTGAGCGGCACCTCTGCCTGGTAGTCCGCGCCCGCTGCCTTCTGCAGGCGCCGGTGCATCCGGGAACCCTCCAGCATAGCATCCTCGCCGCCGGCACCGATTCGGTTGTCGATGTCCCCGGAACGCAGCAGGAAATCCACCAGGTTCCGGACGGATATCGTGATCTCTGCAGCCATGCACCTATTGTACCGCGCAGGACCCGCTGCGAACAGCTCTGTCCCGGCTTCGCCGCACGATATGGAAACAGGGCTGCCGGTCATTCCGACAGCCCTGCCACGTTCAGTAATAGGATATTATCAGGTGATTTGCGGCTCCGGGCCTCAGCCGGCAGGCGCAAGCGCGGCCAGCACATGCTCAAACTTCTCATTGCGTCCATTGTAGGACACGATCATGTTGTCTCTGAAGTTCAGGCCCATGACACCCAGAAGTGATTTCGCATCCACGATGTACCGGTTATGATTATCGTTGGCAATGTCGACATCGAAATCGCATGCAGATGCTGCATAAACGAAGTCCTTGACCTGGTTCAGGTTCAGATGGATCTTTTTACTGAATCTCATTGCGACACCTCCTTTTTCGAATCAGAAATAAAGCTCTTTTCAAGCTGTAAACATTAAAGTTCCGGGCTTTTTTTGTAAATGCAAAACATGCCCAAAATTTTTTGCGGCAGCCCTTTTGGGCCTGCCAGTTTCCACAATTTCCAGCCCGGATTCCGGCTAATCCGGCCGGCGGCTCTTGAAAACGCAGACCAAATGGGTTTTAATGTAAGATAGTGTGCCGGCAGACCCTGCGGGGTTTTCGGTTCCCATCTTCTGATTCTGAACAGGTATCAATGAGGGTACCGGGTCTTTCCCTGTGCCTTCGGATCCTGTCCGTGTGGAAACGAGGTCCAGGATGGAACATCTGATTATACCCAGAAATTACAGCTCCGCGCTGAATCTTCACGAAACCCAGATTGCTATCAAAGTAGTCAAGGACTTCTTCCAGAATCTCCTTGCCGAGCGGCTGAACCTGCTGCGTGTATCCGCGCCGCTGTTCGTAGATCCTTCCACCGGCATGAACGACAATCTGAACGGTGTGGAACGCCCCGTCTCGTTTGATATCAGGGAACAGGGAGGACGTCAGGCCGAGGTCGTGCAGTCCCTCGCGAAATGGAAACGCTACGCGCTGAAGCGTTACGGCTTTGCCGTCGGAGAAGGTCTTTATACCGATATGAATGCCATCCGCCGCGATGAAGTGGCAGACAATGTCCATTCCATCTTCGTGGACCAGTGGGACTGGGAAAAAATCATCCGCAGGGAGGACCGCAATCCCGAGACCCTGATGGATACCGTACGCACCGTATACCGCGTACTGCGCAAGACGGAAAAATATATGTCCATCCGCTATGATTATATTGAAGAGATTCTCCCGGAGGACATCTTCTTCATCACGACGTCCGAGCTTGAGGAAATGTTCCCGGACAACACGCCGAAGGAACGCGAATATTACATCACCCAGGCAAAGCGTGCCGTCTGCCTTATGCAGATCGGGGATGATCTTGAGAACGGCAAGCCGCACGACGGCCGTGCGCCGGACTACGATGACTGGCAGCTCAATGCGGACATTCTCGTCTATTATCCTCCGCTGGATATGGCTCTGGAGCTGTCCTCCATGGGCATCCGTGTCGATGAGAAGTCCCTCGCCCGCCAGCTGAAAAAGGCAGGGTGCGAGGACCGTGCCAAGCTTCCTTTCCAGAAGGCCGTCCTTGCCGGCGAGCTTCCCTATACGATCGGCGGCGGCATCGGCCAGTCCCGCATCAGCATGTTTTTCCTGCGCAAGGCGCACATCGGCGAAGTGCAGTGCTCCATCTGGCCGCAGGAAATGGTCGATGAATGCGAGAAGCACGGCATCCATCTCTTATAGTACGATCCGGTTCCGGACACGGTTTCATCCGTGTCCGGATTTTTTTGCCCGGATACTGCGGGGCGCTGACGCATCAGCGCAAAAAAGTGCTTGTGCAACTGCCCACGCCCTCGTATAATTCCAGTCGTATACAGTATTCAGATTTACGAATTTGTTTCGTAAAAAGAACAGGAGGAAGAAAAAATGTCTTATGTTGAGGAGGTGTATGCCGGTCTTGAGGCCAAGCATGCACACGAGCCGGAGTTCCTGGAGGCTGCCAAGAGAGTTCTCGAGTCCATCGAGCCCGTCGTAGCGGCAAACGAGGAGAAGTACAGGAGTGTCAATCTCCTGGAGAGACTCGTTGAGCCCGAGCGGATCATCACGTTCCGTGTTCCATGGGTCGATGATGCGGGGAAGCCTCAGTTAAACCTGGGCTACAGAGTGCAGTTCAATTCTGCCATCGGACCGTACAAGGGAGGACTCCGCTTCCACCCTTCCGTGAACCAGTCCATCCTGAAGTTCCTCGGCTTCGAACAGATCTTCAAGAATTCCCTTACCGGTCTTCCGATCGGAGGCGGCAAGGGCGGCTCCGATTTCGATCCCAAGGGCAAGTCCGATGCTGAAGTCATGCGCTTCTGCCAGAGCTTCATGACGGAGCTGTCCAAATATATCGGCGCCAATGTGGACGTTCCTGCCGGTGATATCGGCGTCGGCGGCCGTGAGATCGGCTACCTCTACGGTCAGTACAAGAGGATTACAAATCTCTATGAGGGTGTCCTGACCGGCAAGGGCCTGACGTTCGGCGGATCGCTCGCAAGAACCGAGGCAACCGGATACGGACTCGTTTACATCACGGATGAAATGGTGACCGCTGCCGGCAAGTCCGTAAAGGACAAGGTCGTTGTCATCTCCGGTTCCGGAAATGTGGCGCAGTATGCGGCACAGAAGATGCAGCAGCTCGGCGGCAGGGTTGTAACCATGTCCGATTCGAGCGGCTACGTCTATGATCCTGACGGAATCAAGCTCGACATCGTCTTCGATATCAAGCAGGGCCATCGCGGAAGAATCAGCGAGTACGCCGACCGTGTTCCTGCTGCGGAATACCACGCAGGCGAGAAGCCGTGGGGCGTGAAATGCGACATTGCCCTTCCCTGCGCTACACAGAACGAAATCAACGGAGAAGCTGCGCGTACGCTCGTAGCCAATGGCTGCTGGTGCCTGGCAGAGGGTGCCAACATGCCTTCTGACTCCGACGCCATCGACGTCTACGAGAAGGCGCGGGTCGAGAAAGGCTTCCTGTTCATGCCCGCCAAGGCTGCAAACGCAGGCGGCGTAGCTACCTCCGCCCTGGAGATGAGCCAGAATTCCGAGAGGCTGTCCTGGACGTTTGAGGAAGTCGACTCCAAGCTGCATGACATCATGGTCGGCATCTATCACAAGGCTGCGGATGCTGCCGCGAAGTACGGCCACGAGGGTGACTTCGTTGTCGGTGCCAACATCGCCGGCTTCGAAAAGGTTGCGGATGCCATGGCTGCACAGGGGATTGTCTGATCCGTCATCGGATACGCACGGAATTATTTCAGGGGACAGCTTCCATAAAGGGAGCTGCCTCCTTTTTTCATTGCCTTCCGCCGTGCCGTGCTTTACAATAAGGAGCGGTCTTTTCGCGTATAGATTGAGGTATTTGAATGTCTGAACGGTTTGAGCTGATCGCTCCCTGCCATTTCGGTCTGGAAAGCGTCCTGAAGAGGGAGATTTATGATCTCGGCTATGAAATCACGTCCGTCGAGGACGGGCGGGTTTCTTTTATCGGCGACGCCGAGGCGGTTGCCCGTGCCAATATCGGTCTTCGCACCGCGGAGCGTGTTCTGCTGAATGCAGGATCCTTTGCGGCACGCACCTGGGATGAATTATATGAAGGGACCCGTGCGCTCCCCCTGGAGCGCTACCTGCCGGCAGATGCGAAATTCTGGGTGACAAAAGCCTCGTCCGTAAAGTCACGGCTGTTCTCGCCCTCCGATATTCAGTCCGTAATGAAGAAGGCTATGGTCGACCGCTTATCCGGCATCTACCATGTGAACCGCTTTCCGGAAACCGGAGCTTCCTTCCCGTTCCGCGTATTCCTGAAGAAGGATATCGTAACCGTTGGAATCGATACCACCGGTGAGTCGCTCCATAAAAGGGGCTATCGGAAAGCGTCCGTCAGGGCACCCATTGCGGAAAACCTGGCCGCAGCCCTGCTGAAGCTGACACCCTGGAAGCCCGGACAGACCCTGGTGGATCCGTTCTGCGGTTCAGGGACGTTTCTCATTGAGGCCGCGCTGATGAGCGCCGGCATTGCTCCGGGGATGCACCGCGGTTTTACCGCCGCAGACTGGACACAGCTCATCGCCCCCGGCGTCTGGAACGATGCCTATGAGGAAGCGAGGGAAAGCGTCCGTACAGATGTTGCAGCGGATCTGCAGGGATATGATATCGATGCAGCAGCCATCGATGCGGCGAGGGAGAACGCACGCCTTGCGGGTGTTGCAGACCTGGTCCATTTCCAGGTGCGTCCTGTCGCAGAGCTCTCGTCCCGCCGCAGGAACGGAATCATCCTCACGAATCCGCCCTACGGGCAGCGGCTCACCGGTTCCCTGGAAGGAGGCAGCAAACTTCTCGTCGGCACACATCCGAAGAAGGAGCGGCTCGAACGCGCAAGGGAAGCAGACGATGCACAGACTGCCCTGTCCGCACAGCAGCTGCAGCTCATCTACCGGACGCTCGGGGAGAGATTCCGTGCCCTGGATTCCTGGTCCCTGTATCTCATCACTGCCTATGAGAACGCGGAGCACGACCTGGGTCTTAAGGCGGCAAAAAACCGCAAGATTTACAACGGAATGATCCGGACGTATTTCTATATGTTTCCGGGCGCCGGGGCCTCCCGCCGGAAACTCCCGAAGGAGGAAGACGGCTCATGAAGCTTCAGATAATCTTCGCAACCGGCAACGCCGACAAGGTCCGCGAAATCCGTGAGATCCTCGCGGATCCCGATATCACCGTGCAGACGATGAAGGAGGCAGGTATTGCCGCTTCCCCCGAGGAAAACGGTGAGACATTCACCGATAACGCACGGATCAAGGCGCGTGCCGTTGCGCGGCTCCTCGTCCTGCATCCGGAATGTGTTCAGGATCCCGCCGTCCCGGTTGTCATCATGAGCGATGACTCGGGACTGTGCATTGACGCACTGGGCGGGGCACCGGGCATTCACTCCGCCCGCTTCATGGGGCACGATACCTCCTACACGGTCAAGATGAACGCGCTCCTTGCCAGGCTGAAGGATGTCCCGGATGAGAAGCGCACTGCCCGCTTCACCTGTGCCGTCGCTGCCATACTCCCCAAAAGTCCGTTTACCGGCGGCCCCGACGGCTGGGAGGAGCTCACAGCCGCTGCCAGTATGGAAGGCGTCATTGCACACAGCATCCGGGGAGCGCACGGCTTCGGCTATGATCCCTTCTTCTATCTCCCGGAACTTCGCAAGACGTCAGCGGAGCTTACCGACAGGGAGAAGAATGCCATATCCCACCGCGGAAAGGCAATCCGCAAAATAATGCAGCAGATATCGGAAAGATTATGAAGATTCTCATTGTCAGTGATACCCACAGAAAGGACGATGTACTGCTCCGCGTGCTGCGGATCGAGAAGCCGATCGATCTCCTGATTCACGCAGGTGATGCCGAGGGAAGCGAGGACGCCTACCCGCGCATTGCGGAATGTCCGGTACGGTTCGTTTCGGGAAACAATGATTTATACTCCCCGGCTCCCCCGGAGGATGTATTTGATGTGAAGGGCGGTCACCGCATCTTCCTGACGCACGGGCACATCTATAACGTGTACAGCAATTCCGACCGGATAGCACAGCTCGCGAAGGCCTATAAGGCAGACATCGCCGTCTATGGCCATACCCATTACCCGGAGATCCGCAGGCAGGACTCTGTCCTGGTCATGAACCCGGGGAGCCTGGGCTATCCAAGACAGGCCGGGCACCGTCCCTCCTACATCATCCTGAATATTGCGGAGGACGGCACAGCCGATCCCGGGCTCCGCTACGTACCGGAGGGCCGGGGATAATGACTGTTTCAGGCCTGCCCGGGCCTTTCCGGGCGGTTTTGCGGCCGGCAAAAATAAATTGACATCACCTGACACGTACTATATAATAATGATCGCGTCACAAAGCAGGGACCTTTGCCGGGGTGTGGCTCAGTTTGGCTAGAGCGCCTGGTTTGGGACCAGGAGGTCGCAGGTTCGAATCCTGTCACCCCGATTCCGAATGGTTCTTCACATGCATTATCATGCGGGTGTAGTTCAGTGGTAGAACACCAGCCTTCCAAGCTGGATATGTGGGTTCGATTCCCATCACCCGCTTTTCTCAGCGATTGAATGCTGAGTTCGTGTCCGTAGCTCAGCTGGATAGAGCATCGGCCTTCTAAGCCGAGGGTCTGGGGTTCGAATCCCCACGGGCACATGGGTCTGTGGTTTGCCTCCGCAGATCATTCGAGACTGTAGTCTCACATTATGGTGGGTATGGCGCAGTTGGCTAGCGCGCCAGATTGTGGTTCTGGAGATCCAGGGTTCGAGCCCCTGTACCCACCCTTTATTATGCGGTAGCACCGCTTTGCGTTCCATGTACAATGGGCTATCGCCAAGGGGTAAGGCACAGCACTTTGACTGCTGCATTCGCCAGTTCGAATCTGGCTAGCCCAGCTATCCATTTTCATACGGGCGATTAGCTCAGTTGGTAGAGCACTTGACTTTTAATCAAGTTGTCGGGGGTTCGAATCCCCTATCGCTCATTATCTGCAGAGTGATGATCCTTTGGAGCACCGATGCGAGACCTGACTGGGCACTGCTTCCCGATCAGGTTTTTTTGTACGATTCACGCGGCTTTGGCGGAATTGGCAGACGCGCAGGATTTAGGTTCCTGTCTCCCTGAGGTGCGGGTTCAAGTCCCGTGAGCCGCATTTTTCTTTGTTTTTTCCTTTCAAAACTCTTCCGCCTCTGACAGGCCGCGTCCGCGTCACCCTTACCCGTGGGGCACTTGCGGCAAAGTGTCCATTGTTTCCATAGGATTCACGAACTAAAATTCTGAAAGTGAACAAGTGGCGTATTATACCCGTTCCACTGTCTATTTAATCGCCGAACGAAGGAAAAGGAGAATTATCATGGCTAGTCTGGCACATACCGCAGAGCGCAAGCTCTTCGAGGTTGCAATTGATGCGGCTTTTGATCACGTGGATAAAGACCGCGAGAAGGCGATGATTCAGTTCATCAACCTTATGGAAAAGGTTCTCGGCAGCACCTGGAAGCCGGAGGCGTTCCAGAAGCTGCGTGCTGTCTATGAGAATCCGGACAGCAAATGGAATAAATTCACGAATGACCTGTTTGACTCCGTCGACCTCAGGCAGCTGAAATCCGCGGCGCTCAACCTCGGCTACGAGGCCGGTTTCCGCGGCTACAAGACCACGCAGGAAAACGCGAAAAAATACGGCTGCAACATTCCGTGGATCATCCTGTTTGATCCCACGTCTGCCTGCAACCTGCACTGCACCGGATGCTGGGCTGCCGAGTACGGACATCAGATGAACCTCTCCTATGAAGACATGGATTCCATCGTCACCCAGGGCGAGGAGCTGGGCATTCACGCCTACCTGATGACAGGCGGCGAGCCCACCGTCCGCAGCAGGGATATCTGGAAGCTTTGCGAGGCACATCCGCACAGCTTCTTCTCCGCTTTCACCAACGGAACGCTCATCAACGATGAGTTCTGTGAGAACATGCTCCGCGTCGGCAACTTCACGGTCAATATCTCGGTAGAAGGCTTTGCCGAAACCAATGACGCGCGCCGCGGCAGCGGTGACTTCAGCAAGGTCATGGCTGCCATGGACTGCCTGAAGGCACACAAGCTCGCCTTCGGCACCTCCATCTGCTACACCAGTGCCAACTATCGCGTCGTAACGTCCGACGAATTTCTGGATATGCTGATCGCCCACGGTGTGAAATGGAACTGGTACTTCCACTATATGCCGGTCGGCAACGCGGCCTCCACGGACCTGATGCTCAATCCCGAACAGCGCGAATATATGTATCACCGCGTAAGGGAAATCCGCGGCTGGGAGGGCGGCAAGCCGATCTTCGCCATGGACTTCCAGAATGACGGCGAGTGGATTCACGGCTGCATCGCGGGCGGCCGTGTTTACTGCCACATCAACCCCAACGGAGACGTGGAGCCCTGTGTATTCATTCACTACTCCTCTGCGAATATCCACGAGAAGACCCTTCTGGAATGCCTGCGGCAGCCCCTGTTCCAGGCCTATCAGCAGAATCAGCCGTTTAACTCCAACCACCTGCGGCCCTGCCCGATGCTGGAAAACCCCCAGGTGCTTCGCAGGATGGTGCAGGAGACCGGTGCACACTCCACAGACATGGAATCCGAGGAGACCGCTGAGCACCTGTGCAGCAAGTGTGACGCGTACGCCAGCAGCTGGGCTCCGGTAGCCGACAGACTCTGGGCATCCAACCACAGTGATTATAAGGAAGGAACAGATGTCGCTGCCACCGGTGAATACAAGTCCGGTGAGAATGCCGAGGCAGTCTGAAAAACCTTCTGATTCAGGATCGGAATTCAAAAGCTCCCCTGCCGGCCGGCAGGGGAGCTTTTCCCGTTATATCACATTTATGTTCCGCACGGTCTCCCCTTCGTAGAGCTTGCCCGGAACCACCTTCGTTTCGACAAACGTCGTTCTGGGGTTTTCGATCAGACTGATCAGCTGCTGTGCGGCAATCTTGCCCATCTCCTCCGTGTTCTGCCAGATGGTCGTCAGCCTCGGGAACAGGTGGCGGCCGATGCGGATGCCGTCGTAGCCGGCAACGGATATGTCCTCCGGTACGGAAAGTCCCCTGGAACGGATGGCGTTCATTCCGCCGAAAGAAGCGAAATCATCCGGGTACAGGATGCAGGTCGGCGGGTCCTTCAGGTCAAGGAGCTCCAGAGTCTGCCTGTAGGTTTCATCTGTGTTGCGGTAAGGTGCCTCCCGGACATATTCGTCCCGAACCGGCAGGCCCAGCTCCTGACACGTCTTGTAATAGCTGGTGAGTCTTGCCTGCGTGACAGAGGAATCCAGCCCGTGAATATAGGCAATCTTCCTGTGACCCTGGTCATAGCAGTAACGGACAAGATCCCTCATGCCGCTGATGTTGTCCGACACCACCACTATTCTGTTGTCAAACGTGTGATCAATCGTTACAATGGGAATGTCACTCCGGACAAGTTCCAGCACGTCCGGATCGTTGAAATCCACACAGGCAATGCACACGCCGTCAAAGCCGCGGTACTTCACATGCGCGAGGTAGGACATGTTGTTGGACCTGACCTTGTTTCCGTTGATGAATGTCAGGTCAAAGCCCATACTCTCCGCCGTGCGTTTGAAGCTGTCCAGCAGTGCCGCGTAGTAGTCGTGCGTCAGTCCGCTGTGTGCCTCATCCATGAACAGGATGCCGAGGTCATAGGAGCGGTTCGTCTTCAGCGCCTGTGCGGCGAAATTCGGAAGATACCCCATTTCCATGGCGGTCCTGCGTATTTTCTCCCGGGTCTCCGCACTGACATCATTATGACCGTTCAGGGCCTTGCTCACCGTAGCAATCGATACATTCGTTGCCTCGGAGATATCCTTGAGCGAAACCATTCTGCTCCTCCTGTCATTTCTTAATCGTTTTCGAATATAGTATACGCCAATTTGTATCGCCGTTCAATCAATGCGGCCCTGTTTTTGTTTAAATTTCTGGTAATTACGCCATTTTTTACTGACAGCATTGCATTTATTGCCCGATCTGTTTTATACTGTTCACGTAAATTTGTGCCATGTTACTTAAACGTTTTCTGGACCTGTAAACCTGCATCTGATCACTATCATCAGCTTCTGTTAAAGGGGGTTTTATGAAATTCGGGTATTTCGATGACGAGCATCGCGAATATGTCATTACCACACCCAAGACGCCTCTGCCCTGGATCAACTACCTGGGCAATAAAGATTTCTTCAGTCTGATCTCCAATACAATGGGCGGTTATTCCTTTTATAAGGATGCCAAGCTTCTGCGCCTGACCAGATATCGCTACAACAACGTGCCCTACGACAGCAACGGACATTACTTCTACATTCAGGACGGCAGCACGATCTGGAATCCCGGCTGGCAGCCGGCGAAAACAGAGCTCGATTCCTACGAGTGCCGCCATGGTCTTGGCTACAGCCGCTTCACCGGATCAAAGGACGGGGTTTGTGCGAGTGTGCTCTCTTTTGTTCCCTTAAATGACACGGCGGAAATTCAGCAGATCCGCATCACAAACCAGTCCTCTGCAGTAAAGGAGCTGAAGCTGTACTCCTATGTGGAGTGGTGTCTGTGGAACGCCTCCGACGATTGCGAGAATTTCCAGCGCAACTTCAGCACCGGTGAGGTCGAGGTGGTGGACTCCACCATCTTCCACAAGACGGAATACCGTGAGCGCCGCAATCACTACGCGGTCTATTCCGTGAACAGTCCGATTGACGGATTTGACACCATCCGTTCCGAGTTTCTGGGCTTCTACAACGGCGCAGACAGGCCGCAGGCAATCCTCGACGGCGGCTGCCGCAATTCCGTTGCCTCCGGCTGGTCGCCGGTTGCTGCCCATCAGATCGACCTGACACTCGCGCCCGGCGAGTCCCGCAGCTTCGTTTTCGTTCTGGGCTATGTGGAGAATCCGGAGAACGAGAAGTGGGCAGAGGGGACGACAGCAGGCGATGAGGTGATCAACAAGACCCGTGCGTGGGCACTGCTGGATAAATACAAGACCGATGAGCAGGTGGACCGTGCTTTCGGTGAACTGAAGGACTTCTGGACCACTCTGCTGAACAAGCTTCAGGTGAAGTCCTCCAATGAGAAGGTCAACCGGATGGTTAATATCTGGAACCAGTATCAGTGCATGGTCACATTCAATATGAGCCGTTCCGCTTCCTACTTCGAATCCGGTATCGGCAGGGGTATGGGCTTCCGTGACTCCTGTCAGGACCTGTTCGGCTTCGTTCACATGATCCCGGAGAGAGCACGCCAGAGGATTATCGATATCGCATCCACGCAGTTCCAGAACGGCTCCGCATACCACCAGTACCAGCCGCTGACGAAGAAGGGCAATGCCGGGATCGGATCCGGCTTCAACGATGATCCGCTGTGGCTGATCGCTGCGGTATCCGCCTATACACGCGAAACCGGGGATTATTCCATCCTGGAGGAAAAGGTTCCCTACGACAATGACCTGTCTGTAGCAACCTCACTCATGGAACATCTGCGCCGGTCATTTGATTTCACTGCCACGCACAAGGGGCCTCATGGTCTGCCGCTGATCGGGCGTGCCGACTGGAATGACTGCCTGAATCTCAACTGCTTCTCCGAACATCCCGGAGAATCGTTCCAGACGTTCGGACCCTCCGAGGGACCGGTTGCCGAGTCCGTCTTCATCGCCGGAATGTTTGTAAAATACGGCGGCGAATACGCTGACCTCAACGAGTTCCTGGGTCACAGGGGAGAAGCTGACCGCGCCCGCGCCGAGGTGGAGAAGGTCCGGAACGCCGTCGAGACTGCCGGCTGGGACGGCGAATGGTTCATCCGTGCCTTCGACGCACACTCCAAGCCGGTCGGTTCCCGTTCCTGCGACGAGGGTAAGATCTTTATCGAGTCCAACGGATTCTGTGTTCTCGCCGGAATCGGCAAGGACAACGGCAAAGCGGAGAAAGCCCTCGCGTCCGTCCACAAATACCTCGATACGAAATACGGCATCTGCCTGCTGCAGCCCGCCTATACCCGGTATCACGTCGAGCTGGGTGAGATATCCTCCTATCCGCCCGGATACAAGGAAAACGCCGGTATCTTCTGCCACAACAATCCCTGGGTTGCCATCGGTGAGACCGTTCTCGGACATGGCAATGAAGCGTTCGAGGTCTATCGCAAGACCTGCCCTGCCTACACGGAGGAAATATCGGAAATTCACAGATGCGAGCCCTACGTTTACTGCCAGATGGTGGCAGGAAAGGATGCACGCTTCTTCGGCGAGGGCAAGAACAGCTGGCTGACCGGAACCGCCGCCTGGACCATGATGACTATCTCGCAGTACATACTGGGCGTCTACCCGACTCACAAGGGCCTGCAGATCAATCCCTGCGTTCCCTCTGACTTCGGCGATTTCGACATCACCCGTGAGTTCCGCGGCGTGACCTACCATATCCATGTGACCAATCCGGACCACGTCCAGAAGGGTGTGAAACAGATGACCGTAAACGGCACACCTGTTTCCGGCAACATCATTCCTCTGCCGGATGGCAGGAAAGATGTCGAGGTCAGTGTCGTCATGGGATAAGCTGCTTTCATATTCGTTCTTGACAATTCCGCGCGATCTGCTACAATAACTTCTGTTGCCGATTAAGGCACGGATTGTGTATGTGTAGCTCAGCTGGATAGAGCGTCTGGCTACGGACCAGAAGGTCGCGAGTTCGAATCTTGTCACATACAGACTTAAACCCCGGAAGCATCTGCTTCCGGGGTTTTTATTGATACACACAGCAGATGAAAATGCAGAAAGACGCCGGGGCATTGCTGCTCCGGCGCCTGACGCTTTCACTCCATTTGTTGCGTAAGATGTCTGCCCGCCGCCAGGCTTGCGTGTCAGCGCTCTACTACGCAGGCGCAGCCCATGCCGCCGCCTACGCACAGCGTAGCAAGTCCTCTGTGAGCGTCTCTCTTCTGCATTTCGTACAGGAGGGTGACCAGGATTCTCGCGCCGGAGCAGCCAACCGGATGACCGAGTGCAATGGCACCGCCGTTTACATTGAGCTTGTCCGGATTGAACCCGAGGTCATGCGCAACCGCAACGGACTGTGCCGCAAAGGCCTCGTTTGCCTCGTACAGGTCGAAATCATCGATTGTAAGATCGGCCTTGCCCTGCTCCTTCAGCTTCTTCAGGGTCTTCCTGGTCGCGTACACCGGACCGATTCCCATGATGGCAGGATCAACGCCTGCAAGCTCACCGCCGATCCATGTAGCCATAGGTGTCACGCCGAGCTCCTTTGCCTTGTCCTCGGACAGCACGATCATAGCTGCCGCCGCATCA
Organism: uncultured Lachnospiraceae bacterium; assembly: GCA_900316855.1. Lineage (GTDB taxonomy): Bacteria > Bacillota > Clostridia > Lachnospirales > Lachnospiraceae > CAG-791. The sequence continues at coordinate 82,907 of ONEK01000004.1, forward strand.
TTGATGCCGGAGGCGTTGCCGGCTGTAACCACGCCGCCCTCCTTGAATGCGGGGCGAAGCTTTGCGAGAGCCTCCATTGTCGTGTCTCTCGGTCCCTCATCCGTATCAAACGTCAGGGTCTTGCCGTGCTTGAGCGGAACCTCAACCGGAACGATCTCATCCTTGAACTTCCCGGCTGCAATGGCAGCCTTGGCCTTCTGCTGGGAGTTGAATGCGAACTCATCGAGCTGCTCCCTCGTCAGATGCCATCTCTCGGCGATATTTTCGGCCGTAATGCCCATGTGATAGCCGCCGAACGCATCCGTCAGCGCATCACGGATCATGGCGTCATCGAGCTTGCCGGCATTCATTCTGTAACCGAATCTTGCGTTATACAGCAGATAGGGAGCCGCGTCCATGTTCTCCATGCCGCCGGCTACTACCACGTCCGCATCGCCGTTCTCAATCAGTTTCGCAGCCATATTGACACAGTCGAGACCGGAGCCGCACAGCACATTGATCGTTGTAGCAGGAACCTCCACCGGAATTCCGGCGTTGACCGCTGCCTGTCTTGCAGGGTTCTGTCCATTGCCTGCCTGAATGACATTGCCCATCAGAACCTCATCCACTGCGGAAGGCTCAATACCGGCACGCTTCATTGCCTCACGAATAACGATCTCCCCAAGCTTCGTGGCAGGTATGTCCTTCAGCGTACCGCCGAATTTGCCGATTGCAGTTCTGCAGGCGCCGGCAATCACTACTTTTCTCTTAGCCATGATGTGTATTCCTCCTGTTATATACTCTATATAAGTTTCACCGCGGCCTCGCGGCCACTCTTTTATTATAAACTATTTGCGCATGGAATGATTAAGGTGTCAAAAGAGAATCGCTTCCCGTCCCGGCGCAATCTCAGGCTCTCGGCGTGACGCAAAGAGGGTTCGCCTCCCTGCGTGCGAAGATCTCCCCGAGCGAGGCCGTATAGGGTGCACGGGCGATGCCGTATTCCGTGACAATGCCGGTGATGAGATCATGATCCGTGACATCGAAAGCCGGATTGTAGACCCTGATGCCCTCCGGCGCCATGCGCTTTGCGTACCACATTTCCGTCACTTCCTCCGGCTTCCTCTGTTCAATCGGGATTTCGCTGCCGCTCTTCAGGTTTCTGTCAATGGTGGACGTCGGGGCACATACATAAAACGGGACGTGATAATGCTGCGCTGCGAGGGCGAGGAGTGACGTCCCGATCTTGTTGGCGGCATCCCCGTTTGCCGCAACCCGGTCGCAGCCGACGAAGACGGCATTGACAGCGCCTGTCTTCATGAGGGACGCGGACATATTGTCACACTCGAGCGTGACATCCATGCCCGCAGAGGCGAGCTCATAAGCTGTCAGCCGCGCTCCCTGCAGCAGGGGCCGCGTCTCGTCACAGTAGATGCGGAAGTCATAGCCGCGCTGAAAGCCGAGATACATCGGAGCCGTCGCGGTGCCGTATTTGATGGTGGCCAGCTGCCCTGCATTGCAGTGGGTCAGCAGCCCGTCTCCCTTTTTCACCAGTGTAAGGCCATACTCGCCGATCCTCGTGGAGACCTCAATATCCTCCGCCTTGATTGTCATGGCCTCTGTCTTCAGACTGCTGCGAACGTCTGCGATCGTCCGTCCCTCCTCAGATTCAAAGGACAGGAACTTCCCCTCCATTCTCTCCAGCGCCCAGGAAAGATTGACCGCGGTAGGGCGGGACGAGTTCAGATATTCCTTCTGCTCCTGCAGGACCGCCTTTAATACATTGAAGTTTTCGCTGTAATTTTCCTTTGTGTCCGGCAGGGGGAGCGGAGCCTCCTTCACGAGCAGATACAGCGCAAAGCCCGCAAAAACGCCGATTGCGGGTGCTCCGCGCACCTGCAGCAGATAGATTGCGTTCCAGAATTCCTTTCCTGTCTTCAGGTCGATCAGCTTCGTTTCGCCCGGCAGAAGTGTCTGATCGATAATACGGATCGCGTTCTCCTCATCCCGGAGCTCTACGGTTTCATAATCCAGTATTGATTTTCCCATGAAACTTTACTTCCTTTTTCTGTCATTGCCGGCAATGCGGCTTATACTTTCTCTACGGATTTCAGGATGACTGTATCCTGCATCCTTCGGATCAGCCCCGGCAGTGCCTGCTCGAAGTTGACACCGTACCAGCGGTGATCCGGATCCTCCAGTGTTTTCCCGATGCAGTCATGATCAAAGTCAACCGCAAGCTGCACCGCGTCCCGATACGCCATTCCCCTTGTCAGCGCTCCCGACAGCACGCTGGCGAAAATATCACCCGTGCCGTGGAACGATACGGGATAACGCTCATTCAGGCAGCAGAAGCTCTCCCCGGTGGCACTGTCATAGGCGAGTGCGCCGATATTGTCCTTCCCCGTCGAAAAGCCTGTCAGCACAACACGGCCTGCCCCCAGCGTCCCGAGCTTCGCCGCTATTTCCTCGCAGAAGGCTGCATCCGTATCCTCCCGCCAGGGCGTTCCCGACAGGATACAGCCCTCCGTAAGATTCGGCACGATGATGTCCGCCTTCCCGCACAGCTCCTTCATTGCCTGCGCAAACTTATCGTCGAAGCCCTGGTACAGCTTTCCTGCGTCCGCCATGGCAGGGTCTGCAATTTTCAGTACCCCCTGCTCTCCAAACCGTGTATAGAAATCCAGCATCATCCGGATCTGCCGTACGGATCCCAGGTAACCGCTGTAAATGGCGTCAAAGCAGAGCTTCTGCTGTTCCCACACCGCACTGATCTTCGGGATTTCCTCTGTCAGGTCATGGAATGAGAACGAAGGAAAGGCGGTATGTCCTGACAGCACTGCCGTCGGCAGCACACAGGCCTCCACGCCCATTGACGAGAGGATGGGCAGCGCTACCGTCAGCGAGCACCTGCCGATGCAGGAAATGTCCTGAATGGTTACAATCCGCTTCATCACGCAAAAAACGACCTCCGGGTAGATTATACCCGAAGGCCGTTGTACTTGCATCCGTCTGATGAATCAGGCGTTCTTCTTGGCAGCGATGGCCGCCCTGAGCTTCTCGGTCAGAAGCGGAACAACCTTGTTGAGGTCGCCAACAACGCCGTAGTCAGCCACGTCGAAGATCGGAGCGTTCTCATCCTTGTTGATGGCGATGATGATGTCGGAATCCTCCATGCCGGCTACGTGCTGGATGGCACCGGAAATACCGATCGCGAAGTATACATGAGGGCGAACGGTCTTACCGGTCTGGCCAACCTGCAGATCCTTCGGCTTCCAGCCTGCATCTACAACCGCACGGCTGCAGGAAACCGTTCCGCCGAGTACCGCTGCAAGATCGTCCAGGATCTTAAAGTTCTCGGGAGAGCCGACGCCGCGGCCGCCGGAAACAAGGATCTTCGCAGCCTGGATATCCGCAACCTGGGAAACCTCCTTGACGATCTTCAGGATCTCGGTATAGCAGTTGTTCGGTGTGAATCCGGGATTGAATGTAACCTTCTCAGCCTTGTGGCCCTTATCCGGTGCCTTTTTCTGCATAACGCCGGGACGTACCGTAGCCATCTGGGGCCTGTAATCCGGGCAGGCGATCGTTGCGATCGTGTTGCCGCCGAATGCAGGACGGGTCATGAGCAGCTGTTTGTGCTTCTGCTCATCCTCGTGTCCGGGAACTGCAACGAGCGGGAAATCTCCGATGTCCAGCTTCGTGCAATCAGCTGTAAGACCGGTATGGATCTTCGCGGAAACGCGGGGTCCGAGGTCACGGCCGATTGCCGTCGCACCAACGAGAAGGATTTCGGGCTTGAACTCCTTTACAACCGCTTCAATCGCATCTGCGTAGGGCTCTGTCCTGTAATCCTTCAGCTCAGGATCATCAATGACGATGACCTTGTCCGCGCCATAGGCGCCCAGCTCGTCCACGAGCTCGTCGCTGATCTGATAACCGGGAAGAATTGCCGTAACAGTCTTATCATCAAGATCCTCAGCCAGATCTCTTGCCTTGCCGAGAAGCTCCAGTGCGATGGGGCTCAGCTTGTTATCTACCTGCTGAGCAAAGATATATACTCCCTTGTAATCCTCTAAAGCCATTTCCTTGTCCTCCTTAGATCACGTGCTTCTCATCCAGCACGTTCAGAATGTAATCAGCTGCCTCATCAGGGGTTTCCGGTGTAACCTTTACGCCCTTGCCCTTGGCAACCTTGTCGGAAGCCTTGGCGATTACGGTAGGAGAACCTGCCTTACCGAGGTTGGAATCCTCTACATCCTTCAGGTCATTTCTGCCCCATACGGTGACTTCCTTCTCGAAGCCGTCGAAGATTCCGCCGGGTGTCATGTATCTGGGCTTGTTCAGCTCGGACAGGCATGTAACCAGTGCAGGGAGCTTCGCGCGCACGATGTGATAGCCGTCATCATACTGACGTTTTACGGTTACGGTCTTCGCCGCATCGTCGACCTGGATATCCTCCGCGTAGGAGATAAGCGGAATATGCAGATGCTCGGAAATCTGGGGACCAACCTGTGCCGTATCACCATCGATTGCCTGACGGCCGGTCAGGATCAGGTCATAATCCAGGTTCCGGAGAGCGCCGGCAATGGTCTGGGAAGTAGCCCAGGTATCAGCGCCGCCGAGAACGCGGTCCGTCACGAGAACGCCCTTGTCGGCGCCCATGGCAAATGCCTCACGAAGAACAGCCTCCGCCTTGGGAAGACCCATGGTTAAAACGGTAACCTCTGCGCCGTACTGATCCTTTAACTTCAGCGCAGCCTCAAGGGCCGCCTTGTCATCGGGGTTCATGATGGCCAGCATGGCACCTCTGTCGAGCGTTCCATCCGGTTTGAATTTAACACCACCCTTGGTATCGGGTACCTGCTTAACGCAAACTACAACCTTCATTTCGTTTATTCTCCTCTCGTCTTACTTCAGCAGTGCGCCGCTGATTACCATGCGCTGTACCTCGGAAGTACCCTCGTAGATCTCTGTGATCTTGGCATCACGCATCATACGCTCTACCTCATACTCCCTGATGTAGCCGTAGCCGCCCATCAGCTGTACGCACTTGGTCGTCACATCCATGGCTGTCTCTGCAGCGAACAGCTTTGCCTTGGCTGCTTCAACGGAGAATCTCTTCTTCACATCCACACGGGCTGCCTGCTTTGCAGCCGCCGCCTTGTAAACGAGGAGCTGGGCCGCCTCAATCTCGGTAGCGAGGTTGGCAAGCTGGAACTGGGTATTCTGGAATTTCGCAAGGGAACGGCCGAACTGCTTTCTCTCTTTTACGTAAGCGAGAGTCCTGTCGAAAGCTCCCTCTGCAAGGCCGAGTGCCTGTGCTGCGATACCGATTCGTCCGCCGTCCAGGGTATGCATGGCAATCGGGAAGCCCTTGCCGCGCTGTCCCAGCTGGTTCTCGGCGGGGACCTTTGCATCCTGGAAGATCAGCTCGTACGTAGAGGAGCCGCGGATACCCATCTTGTTTTCCTTGGTGCCGAATGTAAATCCGGGGGTGTCCTTGTCAACGATGAAGGCTGTGAACTTCTTCGACTTCCTGCCCTTGGCGTCTTCCACAATATCCGTGTAAGCGATGATGATATAAACGTCCGCTTCCTTGCCGTTGGTGATGAAGCACTTGGAGCCGTTCAGTGTCCAGTAGGTTCCGTCCTCGGACAGAACTGCCTTTGTCTGTACGCCCTGCGCGTCTGTGCCGGCACCCGGCTCCGTCAGGCCGAACGCGCCGAGCTTCTTACCGCTTGCAAGATCGGGAAGGTATTTCTTCTTCTGCTCTTCCGTGCCGAAAGTGAGGATGGGATCCATGCAGAGGGAAGTATGAGCGGAGAGAACAACCGCCGTGGTTCCGCAGACCTTTGCGAGCTCCTCGACTGCCATGATATAGGTCAGCACATCGCAGCCCTGGCCGCCGTATTCCTTCGGAATCGGGATTCCCATGAATCCGCTCTTTGCCATCTTCTCAACAGTTTCCCTGGGGAATTTCTCTTCCTCGTCGACCTCAATGGCAAGAGGCTTAACTTCTGTCTCGGCGAAATCCCTGAACAGGGATCTGGCCATCTCATGCGCCTGATCAAGTTCAAAATCCATGATCTTATCTCCTTTATTTTCCTTCCGCCTGCCGGGTGTGACGCCTGTCTCACTCGAGATCCCGGCAAAGCGGAGTTATTGAACGAATCTGCTGATGGTCAATTACAGCTGGTCAACCGGAGTCTTGGTTCTGTCAGCGTTGTAAACGTAGAAGCCGCGGCCTGTCTTGACACCGAGGTGACCTGCGCGCACCATCTTGCGCAGCAGCGGACTTGCAGCATACTTGTTGTCATGCGTATCGGCGAAGATGACATCCATGATCGCAAGGACAACGTCCAGTCCGATGTAATCGCCCAGCTCGAGCGGTCCCATGGGATGGTTGCAGCCGAGCTTCATGGCAGTATCGATGCCCTGGATATCGGACGTGCCGGTGTAGTAAACATTGATTCCCTCGTTGATCATGGGAACCAGGATACGGTTTACAACGAAGCCGGCAGCCTCATTGACCTGAACCGGTGTCTTGCCGATGGTCTCGGAAATCTTCTTGACCGCTTCAACGGTCTCCTTCGGGGTATTGGCGCCTGCGATAACCTCAACAAGCTTCATGACAGGAGCGGGATTGAAGAAGTGCATGCCGACAACCGGCTTGCTGAGTCCTGCGCCGATCTCGGTGATGGACAGGGAAGAGGTATTCGATGCGAAGATGCAGTCGGGATTCTTCACAATCTCATCCTCCAGAGCCTTGAACGTGCTCTTCTTGAGGTCCATCTTCTCCAGGACAGCCTCTACAACGAGGTCAGGATCAACCGCCTGAGTGTTCAGGCCGGTCTGAACCTTTGCGAGGATGGCGTCAGCCTTTGCCTGCTCCATCTTGCCCTTTGCAACCTGACGGTCGAGCTGCTTCTTGATCTTGCCCTTGCCGCCGTCAGCGAACTCCTGCTTGATATCGCAGAGGTAAACCTTCTCAACTGCATCGCTCTGTGCGAATGCCTGCGCAATTCCGGATCCCATGGTTCCGGCACCAATCACTGCTACCTTCATTAGAATCTTCCTTTCTGCCTGCCCCGGCAGGCTGTGAAATCTTTTTCATGCTCCGGTTGACCGGAGTCAGGGCGGCCCGCGGATGAAACCGCAGCTGCTTATTACTTATTCAGGAACGCAACGTGCTTAACCTTCTTCGGGTCATCCTTCTTGCGCAGGAAGTTCGCCATGCCTTCCTTCTGGTCCTCTGTCTCGAAGCAGTCGCCGAAGTACTTCTCCTCGATGGCAGCGCCCTCGGAAATCGAAACCTGATAGCCCTCGTTGATGGCCTTCTTGCAGTTGCGGACAGCGATCGGAGCGTTGCCGGCAATCTTTGCGGCGAGCTTCTTCGCCTCCTCCAGCAGCTGATCCTGCGGGTATACGGCATTCACAAGGCCGATCCGGAGTGCCTCATCCGCCTTGATGTTCTTCGCGGAATAGATGATCTGCTTTGCCATGCCCATGCCGACAAGGCGTGCCAGTCTCTGCGTCCCGCCGAAGCCCGGTGTGATGCCGAGGCCAACTTCAGGCTGGCCGAATACGGCATTCTCGGATGCAAGCCGGATATCGCAGGCCATGGAAATTTCGTTTCCGCCGCCGAGTGCGAAGCCATTGATGGCAGCAATAACCGGAATCGGGAACGACTCGATCTTCAGGAACAGGTCATTGCCCTTTTTGCCGAAAGCCTCGCCTTCCGCCTTCGTGAGCGTAGACATCTCGCCGATATCCGCACCCGCAACGAAGGACTTGTCTCCGGCGCCGGTCAGTACAAGGCAGCGGACTGTGTCGAGATCCACTCCGTCAAACGCCTTCTCAAGATCATCGAGGACCTGGGAATTCAGTGCGTTGAGTGCCTGGGGACGGTTAATCGTGATAACGCCAACCGCTCCTTCTACTGCATAATCTACAAATCCCATTTCGTGAATACCTCCAAAATTGATTCTGGATTTTGTGGTTACTCTATAACCCACAACAGCCATGCGGCTTGAAATGCCGCATGGCCTGTTGGAATTACTGAAACGATCAGCCGTCGTAGCGCTCCACAACCGTCGCGCAGCCCATGCCGCCGCCGATGCAGAGTGTTGCAAGACCTCTCTTGGAATTTCTCTTCTGCATCTCGTACAGAAGGGTTGTCAGGATACGGGTTCCGGAAGCACCTACCGGGTGGCCCAGAGCAATGGCACCGCCGTTGACATTGAGCTTGTCCATGTCGAAGTGCAGCTCCTTGCCTACCGCTACGGACTGCGCTGCAAATGCCTCGTTTGCCTCATACAGGTCAAAATCATCAATGGTGAGACCGGTCTTCTTCATGACCTTCTGTGTTGCTACAACCGGTCCGACACCCATGATGGAAGGATCTACGCCGCCGAGGGCTCCGCCGATCCATACAGCCATGGGCTTGATGCCGAGTTCCTTTGCCTTGCTCTCCGTCATGACAACAACGGCTGCCGCACCGTCATTGATGCCGGATGCGTTGCCGGCCGTCGTGACGCCGTCCGGATTGATGGAACGGAGTTTTGCGATATCGGCAGCGGTCTGACGGCCTCTCGGGCCCTCATCGGTGTCAAATACAACGGTCTGCTTCTTCTGCTTCACCTCGACCGGAACGATCTCATCCTTGAACTTACCTGCCTCCATGGCCTCGGCACACTTCGTCTGGCTCCATGCGGCGAACTCATCGAGCTCCTCGCGGGTCAGGTTCCACTTCGCGGCAACATTGTCCGCTGTACGGATCATGTGATAATCATTGAATGCATCCCAGAGGGCATCCTTGATCATGCAGTCCACGAGCTTGCCGTCATTCATTCTGTATCCGAAGCGGGCCTTCGGCAGGGCGTACGGAGCCATGGACATGTTCTCCATACCGCCGGCGACGACAACATCCGCTTCCCCGGCTTTGATGATATCCGCTGCAAGATTCACGGCATAAAGTCCGGAACCGCAGACCACGTTCAGCGTAACGGCAGGAGTCTCGACCGGAAGTCCGGCACCGATGGAAGCCTGTCTGGCAACGTTCTGTCCCTGTGCCGCCTGGATGACGCAGCCCATGAATACCTGATCGACGTCCTCCGGCTTTACCCCGGCACGATTCAGGGCTTCCCTGATCACGATGGAACCGAGCTGTGCCGCGGGGGTTGTGGATAACGTGCCACCCATCTTGCCGACCGCTGTGCGGCAGGCACTTGCGATTACGATTTTCTCTGCCATGTTGACCCTCCTTGAGATCAGTCTGTTTCAACAATAGAAATGACTCTGTCTGTAAAAACTCACCTGTAAAGATTGTTAAATTTTTATCAGAACGAAATTCATTATAGCATAGGGAGCGTGCTTTTTCAATGCACATTCACCGAAAAAACACGCTCCCGTTTTTGGTCATTATTCAATTTTCACAAAAATCGGCATCCGTATCATCTTTTATCAGAAGCTGTCAGCCGATTTCGGGCTCAATCAGACCATAGGTCCCGCCCTTCCTCTTATAGACCACATTGATGGCCTCGGTCTCGGCATTGCAGAACACATAGAAGCTGTGTCCCAGCAGCTCCATCTGTACGCAGGCGTCCTCCGGGTACATCGGCTTCATGTCAAACTGCTTCGTCCGGACGATGCGGATCTCGTCATTTTCCGAATAATCCCGGTTCAGGAAATCCTGCTTGAACGAGCCTCCCGCCTGGTGCTTGTCCACGATCCTGTTCTTGTATTTCTTGAGCTGCCGCTCGATAACCTCCTCCACAAGATCCAGTGAGACATACATGTCATTGCTTTCCTGCTCGGAACGTATGATGCTCCCCTTCACCGGAATCGTCACCTCGATCTTCTGGCGCTCCTTCTGCACGGACAGTGTGACATGTACCTCCGTTTCGGGTGCGAAGAACCGGTCCAGCTTGCCCAGCTTGTCCCGGATCGCCATATCCAGTGCGGGTGTTACCTCGATGTTCTTGCCGACAATTGTAATTTTCATAGGAATCGTACCTCCCGGAAGGTCTGTTTCAGTTGAAAATGCGGCGGATGGCAAGAATAGAGCGGTACGTCGCGCTGCTGATCGTGATGCCGACACTCGGGTTCGACGCGTGGACAATCTGTCCGTTGCCGATATAGATACCGACGTGGCCGCTGTAGCAGATAATATCGCCCGGCATAGCCTCGGCAAGCGAGTTGACGGCTGTGCCGCACGCCCTCTGCGCCGCGTCATAATGCGGCAGGCTGACACCGAAGTGCGAGTAAACTGCCATGGTAAAGCCGGAGCAGTCGGTGCCGTTCGTAAGCGATGATCCGCCCCATACATACGGATTGCCGATAAACTGCGTTGCGTAGCTGACAACCTGCGAGCCAAGCGACTGCCCGTCCGCGGACTGGGAAGAGCCGGACGACGAAGAGCCGCTCTCTTCCTGCGCCGCGGCAGCCTGATCAGCGGCCGTCTGTGCGTCCGCAGCAGCCTGTGCTGCGGCCTCTGCCTGCTTCTGGGCAGCCTCTGCCGCCTCCTGTGCCTTCTTCTTCGCAGCATCAGACTTGGCCTGGGCAGCGGCCTTCTTGGCCTCCTCAGCCTGCTTCTTCGCTTCCTCAGCCTTGCGGCGTGCTTCATCCGCAGCAACCTGCTCTCTGGACTTCTTCTCTTCCTCTTCCTTCGAAACAGCCTCCGGATAAACCTCCTCCACATCGGCGAAGTCCTTCGAGATATAGCCCTCGCCGTCAGGCGTATTTACTTTGTAGAAGTTGCCTTCCTCGGCAATGATATTCAGTTCCTGACCCTGTCCGATCAGCGTGATGACATCCGAATCCGTCGATGCAGCGGCACGTACACGCAGTGTTGTGGTCGTTACAGTCGCTTTCTGTGTTGCGACAGCACTTGCCAGCTCCTGGGCCCGTGCGCCGCTCGCCACGTACTCCTTCTTGACATACCCCGTGACGTCACCGGAGGAAATCTTTACCCAGTCGCCGTCATCCTCGAGGACCTTGCCCACGGAATTGGAATACAGCTTACCGATAATTTCAGAATCCGTATTGGCTTGCGCACGTACATTGACGAAATCGGAAGCAGTGGAAACAACGAGTGCCTCGCCGCCCGATGCAGAGGAATCCGGCGAAGCGGCTTCGGATGTTTCCTCCGTCGAAGCTGCCGTCTCTGCCGCCGCACTGCCGTCAGAAGAAGCGTCCGCGGACGGAACATCCTCCGCAGTATCCGCCTGCGTGCTGCCCGCGTCCTCCGGAACATCGATTCCGGCTGCCTTCAGTGCCATGGTGTCGCGTGCGACCTTGCTCTCCATGATCTGGACGTTATTGGCGCCGCCTACGACAACGCTGACCGCAGTTGCCGCGATTGTAGTTGCGGCGGAGATGTCCGCCTCAACACCGGTCTGCTGTTCAACGCTCTCCACAAGGCTCTTTTCCTTCTCCTGGACAGGCGTCAGCTTCGTATCCAGGATGCCGTCCACAGCCTCCGTGAGGTCAGGGACGGTGGAAGCCTTCGAAGAAGAAAGGCTTGCGAGGAGTCCGGCTTTCGAAGATTTTGTCTTCGCGGAAGCCGCGGCGGAAGTCTTCGCGGAGGTTTTGACAGTTTTGCCCTCACTCTCCAGCTTCGCCTTTACGTCCCTTAAGGAAACCTTCTTCGTCGACAGGGCATACGTAATACCCGCCGTCGGCAGTGCAAGCTTTTTCTTTGCTGCCGCAGCGGTCGAAGACGCTGCATTGACCGGCATCCCGAAGCCGGACACTGCCATGGCTCCCGAAAGCAGGTATGCTGCAATTCTCGTTCTGTTCAAACTCATTCAATCCTCCGGTAGGAACATCAGGAGCTCCGGTTTGGCGGCTCTCTTCCACATACCTGCATGGATAGCGCCTCCGCTCCTGACATCGTAACTTCTGCAGCAGCCGGTTCCTGTACCCGTGGGTACAGTACGCCCAGTTGTTACAAAATTATTACAAATGCTACTATAACAATCCAAATCTTCGATGTCAACGTAACAGGTCTGCCGCAATTATGAACATTTTATAAACATTCGGGCAGATTTCCCCTGATTTTTGCCCTGTGCTCTGCGTTTTATGATTTGCGTTTCTCCTTGCCTCCGGAGTCCGGATTCCCTTATGATGACATACAGGTGCCGGTCATCCGGCGGACAACGGCCTAAGGCAGAACGCAGAACAGCGAAACCGCGGAGCAATTCGTATGTCAGATACGTTGTATGACTCGGAGGGTTCAGAAACAATATGAATGCTGATCGGAAAAATTACGGGATCTATGACTGGGTTGTCCGCCCGGAGGACCGGGTGGTGCTGCTGTCCCCGCGCCTCATGAATTGGGCGTCCATGGAGGACTTCAGCGATGTGGCAAAGAATCACTGCGGTGCCACCATGCTGACGAATTATCTCCTCCTGCTGGAGGAGTCCAATACGTCCGATTCCGTGCGCACGAACATCCGCCACACCTCGGAGAGTGCGCTCAGGCGCGCCCTGTTCCAGTCCGTCCACACCTATGTGCCGGACGGTCCCATCTTCCGGATGAGTACGAGGGCGAACCGATATTTTAAGAAAGAGGAAATTTCCGCACGACTCCTCCCGATCCGCGCCGGCGAACTGCGCTCCCGGCTGGATGAGGGACATCCGTGTGCGCTTCTCATTGCACGATCCCTGTTACACTGGCACTGGGTGCTCGTCGTCGGCTATGTAGAGAAGCCGGACGGGACCTGTGCCTTCGCAGTCGTGGACGAATGGCATCATCAGGATGTCCGGCTGTACGAGGCCGGGAAGGGAAGCCGCGTACTGGCAGCCGCCGTGTTCCTGCAGCCTGAAGGTCAGGCGTGCCGCACAGGAGCGTAACGCTTGCCGGTCAGCCGGCTGTTCCTGCCGGGTTCTCTGAATCAGCATTCTGCAGCAGCGGGATCACGATCCTGTCCGGAGTCCGTGCCAAACAGGTATCCGCGGATCAGGTCCAGCTCCGAGACATAGATGCAGTTCGGAAGCGTATGGTTTTTCACAGCGTCATACAGCTCGCAAAAGTCCATCCAGCGGACACTCTCCACCTCTTCCTCCTGCAGGCGCAGCTCCCCCTTCAGGTCACTCTCCTTCAGGATATAGACCGTCGCAAGCTCCCGGTCGTGGAAATCCTTTCCATAGAAATGTCCGTCAAAGAACGCCCTGTGCATTCCGATGCAGCGGAAAGCCTCTTCCGGTGCAGACAGTCCCAGTTCCTCCTTCAGCTCCCGCATGGCGGAGGGCAGGGCTTCCGACCCCGCCGTCCGGTGACCCGCCGAGGAGATATCGTAATCCCCGGGATTGGAATCCTTGCAGGCACTCCTCTTCTGCAGCAGCAGGTCGTACCCGCTTCTGTCATTTGGCCGCACAATCCACATGTGAACCGTTCCGTGCAGGGCTCCCTCCCTGTGGGCTACGCCTCTCTCCTTGACGACTCCCGATTTCGTGCCGTCCTCATTCAGGACATCGAACAGCTCCATGAGCTTCCCGTCCAGAATAGCTGCCTCCAGGATATCGTTCCTGTCATAAACCAGCTTCAGCGAGAAGAACGGGCGGTTCTCGTCCAGCAGACGGAAAAAGATCTTATCCCCCTCCCACAGGTTGAGGCTCCAGACCTTATCAAGTTCAACCCATTCCAGTTCTCCTTCGTCGCACGGGACCGGCTCTCCCTCCCAGGCGTCCGCCGTATACAGGAACATATACTCGAAGTCGCCTTTTCCGGACTGGAACGTAATGATGCCGCGAAGGCGAAACAACGTCAGCCGGAATCCGGTTTCCTCTCTCACCTCGCGCAGGACGCACTCCTCCGGGCTTTCACAGGCTTCGAAATGTCCGCCGACGCCGATCCACTTGTCCTTATTGACGTCGTGCTTTTTCACGGTGCGGTGCAGCATCAGGTACCTGCCGTCCTTTTCCAGATAGCACAGGGTCGTCAGCTGCGCCCCGGAAGGCCTTGCTGTGATCATCGGAGCAGCGGTGCTGTTTTCAGGCTCCGTTTCGGGTTTCGATTTTGCTGAGAGTTTCTTCCGGATCAGGGAGAGGACGTCCGTTCTCTCACACGTGCCTTCCGGAATCGTGCGGATCGCCGGCCAGTGCTTCCACAGGCAGACCGCCGACAGGAAAACGGACAGGATTCCCGCTTCCTTCCCGTGGAACAGGAAGGCAGGAAGGATAAAGGAGGCAGGCAGAACCGCTCCTCCAATGCAGAGATATTTCGAGCCGAACGTCACCAGCATGCCGAAAATATTGGCAAAGGCGCCCCAGACCGGGTCGTACAGGAACATGGCAAGGCAGCTCGCCGCAACGCCCTTGCCGCCGCGTCCCGGTTTCATCCAGACCGGCCAGTCGTGCCCCAGCGTGCAGCCGATTCCGGCATAATAGACGGCAATCTGCCCGATCCGGTTCCCGAACAGCAGGCCGCTGACGAGGCAGGCAAGGAAGCATTTGCCCAGGTCTCCCGCCAGCACCGTGATTCCGGCGCGAAATCCCAGGTTCGCCATGACATTGGCCATACCGGGGTTCCCCGTCTTTCCGAGCTCGCTGCAGGGCTTTCCTGTAAGGCGCCTCGTCACGATTTCCGCGGTCATGAAGTTGCCGAATGCATAGCCGGTCAGGAGGCTGAGGAGTCTTTCCGACATTGCCTGTTCCCCTTACGCCTCTACATACTGACAGGCCGCAAGGCCGGCTACGGCGCCGTCTCCTGCCGCTGTCGCAAGCTGGCGGACCGATTTCGTCCGGCAGTCTCCCGCGGCGAAAATACCCTCCGCACTGGTCCTCGTATCCTCGCCGGCCACGATATAGCCTGCTTCATCAAGGTCCACGATGCCCGCAAACGCCTGGTTGGACGGCACCTGTCCGATCGCGACGAACAGTCCCGCTGCCGGAATGATGCGTTTCTCGCCGGTAAACTTGTCCACGACCTCCACTCCGGAGAGCTTTCCGTCTTCCCCCTCCTTCAGCTCATCAATCGTGGCATTCAGTACCAGCTCCACATTGTCCTTCGCCTTCAGCTTCTCCACCTCCGCTGCGTCGGCGCGGAAGGCGTCTCTCCGGTGAATCAGGTACACCCTGCTGCAGAACCGCGTAAGGAACAGGGCATCCTCCAGGGCAGTGTTGCCGCCGCCGTTCACGGCGACCTCCTTTTTGCGGTAAAAGGCACCGTCACACGTTGCGCAGTACGAGACACCCTTCCCTGCGAGCTTCTTCTCATTGGGAAGTCCCAGCTCGCGCCGCACGACACCGGTTGCGAGAATGACCGCCCCCGCGTGGATTTCCCGTTCCCGGGTCTTTACGATTTTGCCCTTGCCGTCCGGTACAATTTCCAGGACGGATTCGAATTCTATTTTCGCTCCCAGTTCCTGCGCCTGATTGTAAAGTCCCGTCGCGAAATCAAAGCCGCTGATATGCGCAATGCCCGGATAGTTTTCGATATCCGGTGTGTTGATGATCTGTCCGCCGTAAGCGTTTCCCTCCAGCACAAGGGAGGCTTTGCCTGCCCGCTGTACATAGATCGCGGCCGTGAGTCCCGCTGTTCCCGCTCCGATAATTACTAC
The DNA here is from genome assembly GCA_900316855.1 of uncultured Lachnospiraceae bacterium. Lineage (GTDB taxonomy): Bacteria > Bacillota > Clostridia > Lachnospirales > Lachnospiraceae > CAG-791. The sequence goes on from ONEK01000004.1 coordinate 98,452, forward strand.
GTCTGCCTGTGCATTATCTTTCATAAACTTACCTTCCATGCCTGCGTCAGCAGGCATTCATCACGGGAAATCCGCGAAGGCGGTTTCCCGTGTATGATCACCTTTCCCCATCCTTCAGGACAGTGCCATCCGGTCTGACACCTCGCCGCCTGCCTGTTCGAACCTGTGCAGGAGATCGTCGACTGTCAGTTTCTGCTTCTCCCCGCCCTCGACATCATAGATGATGCGTCCGTTGCTCATCATGATGAGGCGGTTGCCGTGCCGGATGGCATCCCGCATGTTGTGCGTGACCATGAGCGTCGTCAGGTAATTCTCCTGCACTATGCGGTCAGTGGCTTCCAGTACCTTTGCTGCCGTCTTGGGGTCCAGGGCTGCCGTGTGCTCATCGAGCAGCAGCACCTTCGGCTTCTTCATCGTCGCCATGATCAGGGTCAGTGCCTGTCTCTGTCCTCCGGACAGCAGTCCCACCTTGGCCGTGAGACGGTCCTCCAGGCCAAGGTCCAGGCGTTTGAGCAGCTCGCGGTAGGTTTCGCGCTCCTTCGCGGTTACGCCCCAGCGGAGCGTACGCCTTTCGCCCCGCCTTGCGGCGAGTGCCATGTTCTCATCGATCTGCATGTCGCCTGCGGTGCCGGTCATCGGATCCTGGAAAACCCGTCCGAGGAACGGTGCACGTTTATGCTCCGACAGCCCTGACACGTCAGTGCCGTCTATCACGATCTGGCCTTCATCCACAGGCCATACGCCGGCGATCGCGTTCATGATTGTGGATTTTCCGGCTCCGTTTCCGCCGATGACGGTGCAGAAATCCCCGTCCTTCAGAGTCAGTGAAACATCCAGAAGCGCCTTTTTCTCATTAATGGTGCCCGGATTGAATGTCTTGGAAATATGTCTGACTTCCAGCATTTACTGTTCCTCCTTCCGGCTTCCGGCCTGTTTCTGTGCCCTGCCTGCCGCGGCAAGCTTCGCGTTCCTGTGAACCAGTCCGTGGAACGAGGTGGTCCGGAGTTTTTTCAGGTACGGAACTGCCAGGAAGATCGCAACCACAATCGCCGTAAGAAGCTTCATGTCATCTGCGGGAAATTTCAGCCACAGCACAAACACATAAACAAAATAGTACACAATGGCACCGATAATTGTGAACGACAGGCGCATTATGAAATTCAGACGCTTGCCGACGATGGCCTCTGCCAGCACCTCTCCTATGATCACGGCAGCGAGCCCGATGACGATGGAGCCCTGGCCCATCTTCACGTCGGCAAAGCCCTGGTATTCCGACAGAATACCGCCCGACAGGGCGATGAAACCGTTGCTGACAGCCAGTGCCAATACCTTCATGGCACCGGTATTGATGCCCTGTGCCCTGGACATGTTTTCATTGATGCCCGTCGCGCGGATGGAGGAGCCGATCTCCGTTCCCAGGAACCAGTAGAACACTCCGACAATCACTACATCCACGATCAGCGTCAGCGCAATCGTCTGTCCCAGATACTGGATGTTGGAAGTGAAATGGACCTTCACCTGATTGACCGGCACAGCCTGATTAGCCTTGCCCATGATATTCAGGTTGATGGAATACAGTGAAATCTGTGTCAGGATTCCTGCCAGGATATCCGGAATGCCCAGCACCGTGTGCAGAACACCCGTCACAAGTCCGGCTGCCACACCCGCAAGGAATGAAACCGGAAGAACAGCCTCAGGACTCCACCCTGCAAGGATCAGCATGACCGCGGTCGAGCCCCCGAGTGCGAACGAACCGTCGCAGGTCATATCTGCGAAATTCAGTACGCGGAACGTCAGGTAGACGCCCAGCGCCATAATTCCCCAGATCAGTCCCTGTGCCAGGCCTCCCGGAGCCGCATTCCACAATGCGTTCGGATTCAGTGAAGCAAAATACGCTGCCATGTTTTCCTCCCATGCCTGCGTCAGCAGGCGCTCATCGCGTAAAATCCGCGAAGGCGGTTTCACGCGTGCTGACGGCACATTTGCCGCCCTGGCTCACAGCCTTTCATCGAGTAGGGGGGGATTTCATTCCACCCTGCTCGATTCGGTCAAGCCGCCTGCATCTCACATGCTTTGCGTGTTCGATGTTCGCGGCCGCCTTCACAAAACAGGCGCAGGTGCTGCAGTAACAGCCCCTGCGCCGTATCAGGCCGGAACATCACCCGGCCATGCATCGCGTCAGAACCCGCACAGGATCACTGTGCCTCCGTTCCCTCAATCGCCTTGTAATCGTCCGGTACCGTCACACCGATGGCCGCGGCATACTTCGCGTTGTATTCCTTCGTCGTCGCGGACGCATACTCGATCTCCATTGAAGAGGGGTCCGCTCCGTTGTCCAGGATTTCAATCGCCTGTTTGCCGGTTGCAACACCAAGATCATAATAGCTGATCGAAAGCGTTGCAAGTCCGCCGTTCGAGCACATATTCTCCTCGCCGCAGACAACGGGCAGCTTTGCCGCCTCCACAACAGGCTCAATGATGGGCATGTTGGACGCCGCCGTATTGTCAGTCGGGATATACAGTGCGTCAATGCCGGAAACAGCATTGTTAATAACGGAAGACAGGTCGTTGGAATCCGAGAACGTGAACTCTTCCCATTCCACTCCGTCCTCCTTGAGATACTTTTCGATCTCCTGGGCCTGGAAGGCACTGTTCGCCTCGGCGGAGCAGTACAGGATGCCGACCTTCTTCACATCCGGAACGAGTTCGAGGATCATCTTCTCCTGCTGATCCAGCGGAGCCAGATCAGATGTGCCGGAAATGTTGGTACCGGTCGTACCGGAGAAATCGCTCATTCCCAGTGCCGTGCCGTAATCCGTGATCGACGTGCCGAGGATCGGAATCGTGCTCGTCGCTGACTGGGCTGCCTGCAGGGCAGGCGTTGCGTTCGCCAGAATGAGGTCATACTCATTGGAGACGAAACCGTTCACAATGGTAGCGCAGGTAGCGGAATCACCCTGTGCGTTCTGATTATCAATCGTAACTTTGTCGCCGTAATGATCCGTGAGGGTATCGATAAAGCCCTGCGTCGCCGCGTCCAGCGCTTCGTGCTGCACAAGCTGACAGACACCTACCTTGAATGTCTTACCGCTGTCCGCTGCTGTCGTCTGTGCTGTCTCTGCAGCTGCTGTCGCTGTACTCTGAGCACTATCGGACGCAGCCTGCCCGGAACCGCCGCACGCGGCGAGGCCCACTGCCATTGCCGCACTCATGAATGCCGCCAGTACTTTCTTTTTCATAAACACTCCTCCTGTGCAATACTGCAAAAACGAATTTACTACATTAAAGCGCAAGCGCGTTGAAGTGTCAAATTGTTTTAATGAAAGCCTCCGCACGGCGCCCATTGAAGCCCTGTTCTGAAAAATCCCACCGGTACAGGCACCGGTGGGAACGTGGAATGAATTCAGGAGAGAATGTGCTCCCGCAGCGGAGGGATCAGCTGCTTCTTGCGGCTCACGATGCCCGGCAGGTAAGCACTGTTGTTCTCGACCCTGACATGGAACGAGGCGGACACAAGCTCCTCCGAGCCCCTGCCCGCAAACATAAGGAGCGTGCTCTGGTCCGGAATGCTCGTCAGCATGTAGAAGATCATGCTCATCCCGGAGTGCTCCATCACCTGCGGCAGGTAATCCGCAATCATGTTCCTCGCCTCATCATAGGCCTTCCGGCTCATGAAGAAGCCCTGACCGACGGAGATGGATTCCTCCCCGATGGAAAACTCCTTGTAATCCGTATGCAGCAGGTCATCCGCGTCGCGTCCGGTCAGGTCCTCCCCTGCCGTAAACATCGCCTGTACATAATTCTCAATGTTCTCCCCGGCGATTCCTGCAAGATCATCCGCCGCCGCCTTGTCGACCAGCGTGCACGTGGGGGAATGAAACGCCAGCGTATCCGACAGGATGGCGGACAGCAGGAGCCCCGCTATCTTCTTCGGGATATCGACGTGCTGCTCCCGGAACATGCTGTAAACGATCGTCGCCGTGCAGCCGACCGGCTCGTTGCGGAAATAGACCGGACTGCTCGTCTCGAGCGTACCGATCCGGTGGTGATCGATGACCTCCAGGATCTGTGCCTCCTCCAGGCCGTCCACTGCCTGCTGCCGCTCGTTGTGATCCACCAGGATCACCTTCTTGCGGTGCATGTTCAGGAGATTTCGTCTGGAGATCACGCCGCAGTAGCGTCCCTGACTGTCCAGAATCGGAAAATACCTGTGCCGGACGGAAGCCATCACCTTGCGTGCCTCCTCCACCGGTGTGTTGACATTGAACGTGATAAGTCCGTCCCGCTTCATGAAATGCTCGATCGGGGCAGCCATGCTGACCAGACGGGCAGCCGCATAGGTGTCGTATGGGGTCTGGATGACCGTGCAGCCCGCCTCCGACGCGCGGTCCAGGAGCTTCTGCGGGACAGACGAGCCCATGCAGACCAGCAGACAGGAGGCGCCGTAATCGATAGCGCACATCTGCGCCTCGTACCGGTTTGTGACCATCACAAGGTCTCCGCGGTGTACGAGCTCCTCCATGGCTTCCGGGCTCGTCCCCACATGAATGACGCCGGTTGTGATCCTGCCGTCCGGGTCTCCGGCCAGCATCTTCCCCTTCACAACGCTGATGAGGTTCTGATAGCTCGTCTTCGACTCCGCGAGGATAGCCGTATCAGACAGGTCCATGTTGGCGTTGGCGATATCCTTGACCGTGATGAGTCCCAGCAGATGGTTGTCCGCGTCCGTAACGCACAGGGTATCGATATCACGCTCGTTCATTCTCTGCCAGGCATCGTGCGTCGACATCTGAGAGTCCACGCCGGGCTCCTGCCGGATATCAATGTAGCTGATCGTCGGACTCATATCCACGGAGAGCTTTGGAAGCCTTACACCGAAGTGCTGCAGGACGAACTGCGTCTCCCTGCTGATCTCCCCGGCGCGCCGCGGCTCATAGGGCTGGTCGCTGACCTGGTTCTTGAGGTAAGCATACGAAATGGCGGAGCAGATGGAATCCGTATCCGGATTTTTGTGTCCGATAACACGGATCACCCGCTGGCTGGACGTATCAAACATTGTGGTTTCCCCTTAAAGGATCAAACGCCCGCGGGTGTTCAGCCCGTTCGAAGCACGAACAGCGGAAGACTTTCCGGATCGTATTCGCACAGAAGCTCCGCAAGCAGACGGTAGTATTTGAAGTGAAGCTGGTTCCAGGTCTGGTTGTGCCCCCTGCAGACGAAGACAAGCATACCTTTCCCGCCGTGCCTTGCAAGGTCCAGAATCAGGACGGAATGGATATCCTGCTGCAGCAGGTCCTGTTCCTGTGCCGCGTACGTCCCCGGCAGTGATTCGATATTGTTCAGTACCACCATGCCGGAATGAAGGAGTGGCGACAGATCCGCGTGCACGAAGGCATTGACCGCGTCCACCTGTTCTGGTTTTTCGATGGAATGAGTTCCCTGGATGCACTTGAGCGTGCCTTCCTCCCCGCTGTACAGCATGACACAGGGGATCTGAAACCTCCGGGAGAATTCATCCAGCAGGGCATGCAGTTCCGGCTTCTCCCCGTAATGCAGCCGGTACGCCGCGTTGACGATGAAATCCGCAGGACCGTTCTCCTCGCGGGAATCTGTCTCCCCGGCGAGTGCTTTGCGCGCCTTGATTTCTTCGAGGCTTCCGTGCTTGGCCGGTGTGTAGTAGATATAACGGTTGCGCCCCTTCTCCTTGCCCCGGTACAGGCAGAAATCCGCGAGCGTGAACAGGTCATCGTAGTTCTCCGCATGGACAGGATACGATGCTCCGCCGATTGTCACCGTGACGGGCGTATTGCCGCCGGGACCCATGCCGGGGAAAGCGGCACGAACCATATTCTTGATATTGCCGAACACCTTGCGGACAATAGCTTCCTCCGAGGTGTTGAGCACCACCAGAAATTCATCGCCGCCGATCCTGCCGGCAGCTCCGGTATCTCCGACCTCTTCCTCGATGATGCCGGCCGTTTCCCGGATGACGTCATCGCCGCGGCGGTGACCGTAGGTATCATTCACATTCTTGAAAAAGTCTATGTCAACAATGCCGATCGTGGTATTTTCCAGATTGCCGCGGCTGATTCTCTCCTTTGCAAGTCCTGTGATATCATTCTTGCCAAGGAGCCCTGTCAGCTGGTCCCGGGTATACAGCTCCACCGGGTTCAGCTCCTCCTGACGGCACAGGTGGATGATCCCGACGCTCTCCTGGGCCTCTCCGTGGTGGTAAACCACTGTGCCACGGATCAGAGTGTGCGCAGCATTCAGATCTCCCGACACAAGGTTCTGCGGGATATCCTCCGAGAACCGGCGCGTTCCCTCCTTCAGGTGCTGCAGGATGTTGTGAATCTGCAGCTTTGCGGACTCTCCTGCGCAAATCCCCAGAGCCTCTTCGAATGCCTCCGGGGTGTAAGGGCCTTTGTCCAGGAAGTTTTCCCGGCTTCCATACACGGTGACAGTCTGGTTTGCCGGGCTGAATATGAAATAAATATCCTCATTCAGTACCCGGATCGCGTCAAAGGCCGCCATCCGCAGGGACAGCTTCTCGTGCCGCTCCAGAAGCTCCCGTACCCGGACGAGCAGCATATGAACCCGGTCCGCGTCCTGCCTGCCCAGAATCCTGAATGCCACGTGATGAATGATTCCGTCCTCGCCCGGCATATGAACAAGATGCCATGCATGGTCTTCCTGTTCCAGTGCCTGCAGGAATTCCGGCCTGTCCTCCTGGTCCAGGTACTCCTCAAAGGGTGAGAATATGTCGTTTTGCAGCAGCGGGTAGCCGTCGTAGTCTGCCATGATCAGCCGGTGGTCACTGCGATTGATAATGATAAGATGAAACGCGTTGTCCTGCATGGTGTAAATCTCCCCCGACATCCGTCTCCCTTAAGTCTATCACATTTTACATGCAATGCCTTCTCTCAGGCGTCCAGCACTCTGCGTGCTGCAGAAGCGTCATAGACAACCTGCGATGCTTTCTCCGTCTCGATCCGGTACAGCGCATTGGCCGCCAGATGCTCCGCCGCCTGCTCCAGGTCGCGGACACCGGTTGTTCCCTGCACTCTTTCGATAACCAGGTCTGCCGCCTCGTCGGTCAGGACACACTCGTCAGGCTGCATGCCCATGCGCCGCAGCACCTTCGGCAGGGAAAACTTCAGGAGAATGGTCTTTTTCTCCTCCTTCGTGTAATCCGGAATGTCAATCACCGCAAACCGGCTCATGAGCGGCGCGCTGATCCTTGACTTGTCATTCGCCGTCGCAATCGGGTAAACGCCGCCTGTCGGGATCATGCACTCCATGTAATTGTCCGTAAAGCCGATATTGTCCAGCAGCGTCAGCAGTGCATCCGCGGGATTTCCGCCGCCCGCGCCGTTTGCATCCGCCTTGTCGAGCTCATTGATGATAAAGACCAGATTGGACTGTCCGGCCGCATAGAAGGCCTCCATGATGGAGCCCGGCTTTGCGTTGGCATAGACACGGGATGACCCCGCAAGCTGCTCGGAATCATGGATCGAGCTCATGTCCAGCGACGTCCACGGAAGCTTCAGAATCCGGGCGACCGCATAGGCTGCCTGAGACTTCCCGGTACCGGCAGGCCCCGCGAGCAGCAGTCCGTAGGATGGCAGGGTATGCGTCCGGTTGATCTGGATGATGGTCTCAATGATCCGCTGCTTGACATTCTCCATGCCGTACAGCTCCTCGTCCAGGATGCGCCTTGCCTCCGCAGGATCAATGGATTCGAAGTAATCTCCCTTCCATTGGATATCCAGCATAATGGACAGGGCCCGCTGTGCGTGGCGGCGCTCCTCGGGCGACACCTCTCGCGATTTCGCTACCGCCAGGTTCCTGCGTGCCCACAGACGGATATTCTGCGGCAGGGTATTGCCGGCGCAGGACAGGAAGTCCGTAATGCTCTGCAGGCTGGTGAGCTTCATATCATCGCCCTCGAGGTCCTCTTCCTCCTCATCCACGACATCCGCAAGTGCACGGGAAGACAGAAGGCGGCGGATCATGAACTGCAGGAAGCCGTCCTCCGCGGACAGCTTCGCCTCACCGCCCGAATCCACCTCCCGGATTTTATAGACATGGAAGCCGTCCTGCCCCAGCCGGCCGGACAGACGGACGTTGATTTCATTATCCCCCAGCCATTTCAGGAGCGCGGTAAACCTGGAATCAATCCGCAGGATGTCCGCCAGCTGCGGCTGTCCGCCGGCCTGCGTGAACCGGAAAGCTGTCCGCTTATCCGGGCTCAGAAAATTCCCGCTCACATGATGGAGCAGTGCACCTGCTTCATTGGCCAGCACCATTATCGGGTGCTCCGCGTCCGCCTCCTCACTGTCCGAATCAAAAACGACATAGGTGCATACCGCACCGGAAACCGCGTTGTCCTGCGGTTTTACATCCGGGTCGTTCCCGGAACTGAAATCAAACATCAGGGATGACATAGTTACCTCACGATCATAAACGACTGCGCTTCCAGGGTGATGCCCTCTGCCGCAGCGCCTCCCCCGCCGATGCAAAAGAGCGGTTCCGCGCTTTTGTGTCCCGCCAGCTGATCCGGCACCTGAGACAGCTCTTCCCACGGCACCGTGACGGCACTGCCGGAAGGGTTGACACCCAGAAGCAGGCTTCCCCTGCGATACAGAAACGGGCAGGACTCCTTCTTCGCGTATACAACAGCAAACTCCCCGTCTGCCTTCAGGTCATCCTGTGCATGCCTCAGCTGCAGGATGTCCTGCACGGTATGGTACAGGGAATCCGGATCCGCCTCCGCGTCCTCGACGGTTGCCGCGTCTTCCGAGGGATCGACCGGCAGGTAAAGCTTCGCTGCATCCGCCGTGGAAAAGCCGAGATTCCTCCCGTGATTCCACTGCATGGGCGTACGGGTGCCGGTTCTCGTATAGCCGCCTTCCTTCGTCGGAAGATCCTCGAAATAGGGAATGCCGATCTCGTCCCCGTAATAAAGGAACGGCACACCCGGCAGGGTGAACAGGAACGCATACGCAAGCTTCCTCTCCCGCTCTGTCAGGGTCCTGCTCATACGCGGCGTATCATGGTTGCATGTGATAAAGGCGATATAGCCGTGGCCCTTCACAGCCTCATAGTCCGACAGGAACTGCGGAAGGAACCGTTCGATATCCCCTCCGGCATCCTTCCGGAAAAAGCTCCGGTCCGGTCCCTCCGTCTCATTGTCACGAACCAGGGTATTATAAGCCTTGCCGGGATGATCCAGGTAGAAATCCATGTTAAAGTGCGCACCGAGGACCGCCTGCTTCGGATTGCTCCACTCCGATACGAGGGCCGCTTCCGGATATTCCTCATCGATCACACGGCGCAGATCTCTCCAGACCTCTGCAGTCCCGGATTTGCTGTCATCGTCATCCTTGACGAGAGAGTCGGCCATGTCAACACGGAAGCCGTCACACCCATGCGAGAGCCAGAACCGCATCACATCCTTCATGGCTTCCCGGGTCCTGTGCGGCTCCGGGTCATCCAGACCGTCCTGCCAGGGAGCCGTCACGGTGCCAAACCCGTAATTCAGCGCAGGCTGGCACTTGAAGAAATTCAGCATATAGGTTCCGTTCCGCTCGCACTCACCGGCGATGTAAGGGTGTCCCTGCATGCCGGCGATCCACAGGTCAGACCAGATGTAACGGCCGGAATATTCGTTGTGCCCTGCCCTGCCGCTCTCGCGAAACCAGGCATGTTCCTCGGACGTGTGTCCCGGCACCAGATCCAGGAAAACGTGCATGCTCCTTCTGTGCGCTTCATCGAATAAACGGTACAGATCCTCGTTCGTGCCATAGCGCGGCGCCACGCTCTTGTAGTCGCGAACGTCATAGCCCGCATCCTTAAAAGGGGAATCGTAGCAGGGATTGATCCACAGCGCATTGCAGCCGAGGTTCTTAATATAATCGAGTCTTTCGATGATCCCCTCGAAATCCCCGATGCCGTCGCCGTTGGTATCCTGGAAACTCTGCGGGTATATTTCATAAAACACTGCGTCATTGAGCCATTTCGGACCGGACATAATATTTATTCCTCGCTTTTCTGATCATGCTGACAGGTGATGATTTGGTCATCTGGTAAACACCGCGATCCCGCGCCCCGGCAGGGTGACGGTGTTACCCTCCTGCACCGCGGGATCCTCCCCCGTTACAAGGTACGAGGACAGGTGCCGGACCGGTGCCTGTGCCTTCGCAAGGTCCAGGGTCTGCGGATCCTCTCCCGTGTTGATCACGATCATCACGGTTTCCATTTTAGAATCCTGTGCGGTTCTGGTAAAGGCACAGATCGTTTTGCCCTGCAGGCCTTCCACCGGCGTCGTCTTCCCCCGTGCAATCACGGGATAGGCATTCCTCAGCCGGATCGCCGCACGGTAGTAGTTAACGATGGAGGCCGGGTCCGGATCCTGGCTTTCGAGTGAGCCGAATTTCATATCCGGCATCTCCATTTCCTCCGGCCCCGTGCACATGCCTTCTCCCTCCGCGTTATCGAGCCACTGCATCGGGGCACGCTTGTTTTCGTCCCTGCCGGAACCCTTCATGCCGAGCTCCTCGCCGTAATACACGAAGGCATTTCCCTGCATCAGCAGGTTCATGGCACCGGCGAGCTTCGTCTCCGAACCGTCATCGTAGGCGTAATAGCCGGCACTTCGCGCCATATCGTGATTGGTATAGAACGGGGCATTGATATAGTTTTCGGAAACGGACGAATAGAGCTGCTCCTCCTTCGCCATCGCCTCCGCAAAGTACGAAGCGTTCTTTCCGCCCTTTACAACGGAGGCAATGACCCCGTCCTGCCCGGCAAAGTCGAAGTCGAAAAATGAATCCACACCGCTCTCATAATACCGGCTGTATTCCGCGGAGGACGTCCAGGCTTCTCCCACAAGATAGGCGTCCGGATTGACGGATTTCACCGTCTCATTGAGCCAGGAGAGGAAGCGGATATTGCTGCTGCGGTCATCTGTGTAATAGGATGTGACCGCGTCCAGGCGAAATCCGTCCACACCCCGGCTCAGCCAGAAACGCACAATCTCCTGAATCTCGCCCCGCACAGCCGGGGAATCCAGATTTAAATCAGGCATGCCGGACCAGAAACGGGCTTCATAATACCAGTCGGAATCCGCAAGAGGCTCATACCCCGTCTGCTGCTCCCGGCTGAAGTTGTAATAATCCACATAGGGACACACCCTGACATCCGGATCTTCCCCGTCAGGGAGACTTTGCAGGTAATCTGCCGCCTGTACGAACCAGGGATGCTCCACAGAGGTATGATTCAATGCAAGGTCCATGATGTAACGGATACCGCGCGCATGACACTCCAGCACCAGCTCATCGAGGTCATCCAGCGTACCATACTCCGGATCGATGGACTCATAATCCGTGGCATCATATTTGTGATACGTCGGTGAGGGGAACACAGGCATCGTCCACAGTTCCGTGCAGCCAAGGTCTTCCGTCGTTTCGTCATCACCGTCATTGATGTAGTCCAGCCTCCGGATCAGACCCTTCAGGTCCCCGATCCCGTCCCCGTCGCTGTCCCGGAACGAATAGACGAAGACCTCGTAACAGGTCCGGTAATCATCATCCGTCTGTACGGCTTTCAGTTCCATGGCGGGGACAGCCGCCTTCTTTCCGCACCCGTCAAGGCTGACTGTCAGCATGAGGGCGGCAAGTCCCGCGGCACATCTCCTGTATAATTTCCGTTTCATGGGGTTATTCATCCCTCCCTGCACAATTTTCGCACTGCGTGTGAACGGTCAGGGCGGATGAAATCGCCCTGACCGGCATCATCTCGAGTCTTTCAGACTCTCGATGATGAGCGGTCGCCACAGAGCCGTCTCTGCATGCAAGCATGCTCGACGGCTTCGTGGCTCGTCGCCTTCACAAGAAAAGCCGGGAGAAATCTCTTCTCCCGGCATGCTTCATGTCTGATTACAGTGATAGCGGAAGCTGATAAACACATTCCGTGGAAACGTCGTTCAGTCTCATGGCACGTCCGTCCTGCATCGCAGGCCAGTCCTGCAGGTAGACCTTCGTATCCTCGTGCAGAGCACGAATCCGGAAATCCACAACCGCCGCTCCGTCGGAGGAGAACCGCTTCAGGTCTGTCTCCCACACCTGCCCTGTATAGAAATTATCCGCAATCAGGTTCCCGTCCTGAAACATTTCCGCTGTGAACCCGTCGTAATCAATGAGCGCGAGCACCTGCCGTGTCTCCGCCGGAATACCGGCTGCCTCCAGACGGTAAATGGCGGCTTCCGCCGATTCCCCCTCCTTCTCCACGCGCCGGATAACAGGATTCCACACTTTCTGAGCCGCCGTAAAGGCAGCAAGGGAGTTACTGTCGATGATGAGGGCATCCTCCATCGCAAGCGGTGCCGCATACCGGTATCCCTCCGGCACGCTCCCCGGCGCCGGATAGGCAAGGATCACAGGATAACACAGAACCCGAACACAAACGCGGAGCGTCAGCTGCCCGTCAGCTGCCTGCATGAGGTCACCCTCCGGCGCGATGAGCAGTGTCTCTGTCCCGTGCAGGTTCACCTTCATCGCATGAAGCGCCTGCTCTTCCGTAAGCGTAAGGATACGGATTCCGGAGCAGTCTCCCTCCAGCTCGTAAGACGGATCCGTTCCCTCCTTCGTCCAGAAGACATACGTATCCTTCTGCCCGTCAGAGCCGTGAAGGATGCACAGAGGGGTTGCCTTCGCCTGCTTCAGGACCGCCTTTCCCAGCTTCAGATGAAACGGCCAGAAGAAGTAATCCCCGTCCTGCACGTCCACGGCACCGAAATCCTCCAGAACCCGTCCGCCTTCGTCCCGGGCACAGAGTCTTTCGTTCCGGTGCTCCGCCATGGGGTAGCGGCGCTGGTAATTGTTGACGAAGTAATAGCCCTGATCCGTTTCATGGTCATAGCGCACCGCAGACCGCAGCGACTGCAGATCCGCCGGCGTCTCCGGGTTCCCCGGCTGGGGAATATACTGCGTCCTGCAGAACTCCTCCCCGAAGTCATGGATCATCATGGCGTACACTTTGATCCTGCGGAAGGTATCCGACAGCTGGCCGTATTCCTTTATGGGCGCGTTGAAATCATAGGATTTCACCGGCAGGTCATTGGGATATCCCGTCTCACGGGATTCCTGCAATGTGGAGAGCTTCCCCTCCGGGTTCGTCCCGCCGTGGTACATGTAATAGCCCAGCAGGTTGACCCCGCTCCCGAGCTTTGCCAGTGTCATAGCCTGGATATCGCGCCCGCTGGCGACACATCTGCGGTGGCGAGTCACCTGAAGACCGCCGCCCAGCTCCGCCGTCAGATAGGGAAAATCAGCGTAGGAGAACGTGACGCCCTCCCCTATGCCATGGTCCGAGCCGATACCGTGGTCATTGCGTTCCTTCGTAAAGACATAATTGCCTGACGGTTCGATTTCCGTCAGTCTCTGGTCCCACGGTGCTTCCGCGTAGCCGCCCATGACCGGCAGCATGCCGCCTGTTACGGCGCCGCCCCAACCTGTTGCGGTATAGAGCGGAACGAGAAAGCCTGCTTCCTCCGCCAGCCTGCGGAGTGTGCGCATATGCTGCTCCCCGGCTTCCCCCGTCTGACCGCCGACATGGCCGTATTCGTTTTCAATCTGGATGCCAAGGATCGGACCGTCATCACTAAGCAGCAGGCCCTTTACCTGCGCAAAGATCTGCGCGTAGAATCTCCGGACATAATCCAGATACACCGGATCATCCGTCCGGAGCCTTGCCTTTCCTTCCTTCTCCAGCTGTACGAGCCAGTCCGGGAAGCCTCCGTTACGCACCTCACCGTGCGCCCAGGGACCGATGCGCAGGATGCAGTGCAGGCCGCACCGCTTTACCGTCTCCATGAAGGCATGCAGGTCGCGGCAGCCCGTAAAGTCAAACTGTCCCTCGATTTCCTCATGGTGGATCCAGATGGTATAGGCAGAGACAATGTCCACTCCGCCCGCCTTCATCTTCAGGAGCTCCTCTTCCCAGTCCTGACTGCGGACCCTGGAATAATGAATCTCTCCCATGATGGGGAACCACGGAGTCCCGTCCACCGTCAGGTACTCGGGTGTGTATGTGATTTCGCTGTTCCTGTTAATCTTCATATAATTAAGTAATTAAGGTGTCAAAAGTATTTTTCAAGGCAAAATGAGATACGAATTGCTTCGCAGCTACACGGTTTTCACGGTCCGGTACGTCTTCAGGTTGTACTCTCCCGCAGAATGATCTGATAGTTCTTCAGCATCTGGTTGCCGGGATTCTCTCCCTCGATCAGCTTCAGGAGCGTTTTCGCCGCAGTCTGTCCCAGCATGCCGTCATTGAACAGGATACTGGTAACAGCAGGGACAGTGTTGTCCAGGATGGAGCTGTTGTAGAACGAGGCAATCCTGAGGTCCTGCGGAATCCGGATGCCGCGCTTGCGGCAGACAGAGATGACTGTCGCAGCCAGCAGGTCATCCATGCAGACGACCCCGTCGACATGCTGCTGCAGGAGCTCTTCGAGGATGTTTTCCACCTCCAGGCTTCCCCGGACGCTGACATCCATGTAAATTCTGGAAGGGTCCAGATCCACGCCCGCCTTGTGAAACGCGGATTCAAAGCCCTGCCTCCTCGTACGGGAGATAACATGGTTGCTGCCGCCTCCCAGCAGGGCCAGATTCCGGTACCCCTTCCCGAGGAGAATGGACGTCAGCTCCTCGCACGCGTCGAAGTTATCGGAATCGACCTGCACAAGCTCCGGATCATCCGAGCTTCCGATCACGACGAACGGAATGCCGCTCTCCTTCAGAAACCGCGCCGGCTCGTCATGGATGAGCGTCCTCGTCAGAATAACGCCGTCCACCTTGTGGTCCTCCACGATGCGGCGGAGATTATCAATGCTGTTGTCCACCATAAGCGAGACCAGTATGTCGTAGCCGCGCACAGCGGTCACCTGGCTCATGCCGATCATGCACCGCTTGAAAAACGGCAGGTCCACCGCCTCGTAGTCGCCCGGCCACACGACGCCGATATTGAACGTCCGGTTCTTCGCCAGTCCCCTGGCGACTGCATTGGGTTTGTAATTGTGTTCGTTAATATAATCGAGTACGCGCTCCGTTGTCCCGGCGGAGATTCTTCCCTTTCCGGAAATAGCCCTCGAAACCGTGGTTTTAGACACTCCCAGTGCCAGCGCTATATCATCAATTGTCATGTAACGCGTTATTCCCCCGATTTCGCTGCGGTCAGCCCTTGACCGCTCCTCCGGTAACACCCTCGACGTAGTACTTCTGCAGGCACATGAACAGGACTGTAACCGGAATGGCTACGAGCACACCGCCCGCGCAGAATCTTGTGAAATATCCCTGATAGTCGTTCGTCCATACCCAGCGGGTCATGGCAACGGCAACGTTGTAGCTCTCGTCATGGCCGAACGCAACGTACGAAGCAAATACGTAATCGCACCAGGGAGCCATGAAGGCAACCAGTGCCGTATAGATGATGATGGGCTTGGAGAGCGGCAGGATCATCTGGAACATGATCTGGCTCCGTGTCGCGCCGTCAATCCTCGCCGCTTCATCCAGCGACTTCGGAATTGTGTCAAAGTAACCCTTGCACACGTAGTAGCCCATGCCGCAGCTCGCGACGGAAACCAGGATCAATCCGGGAATCGCGCCCTCCTGCGTCAGTCCGAACTGCTTCAGCAGGAAATACAGGCAGATCATGGTCAGAAATCCCGGAAACATTCCCAGGATCAGCCAGAACCTCATCAGGGCTGTCCTGCCGGAAAAGCGCATCCTGGACAATGCGTACGAAACGCACAGCACGATGATCGTCTGCAGAATCGCAACGGCAAAGGCAATGACCAGTGTGTTGGAATACCACTTGAGATAATTCGTCTTGCCCGAGAACAGGAACAGGTAATTATCCATGGAGAAATGCTTCGGCACAAGATAATTCACCATTCCGCCGTATTCCGAGTCATAGGAGCGGAAGCTCTGCAGGACCAGGCCGGCAAACGGGAACAGCCAGATCATGCTCATAAGGATGAGGACGATATAGGTGCTCGTGTTTCCCACCCTGCGCTTTGCGCTCATGGATGTGTATTTGATTTCCTTGCTTTTCTGATTCGACATCACTGGAAGCCCTCCTCATCCTTCACGGACGGCAGCATGTTGTAAACAATGAGTGAAACGCCCGCGACTACAATGAATACCATGATACCGAGGACGGCCGCCATCCGGTAATTCGTGTCATTGACCGTCATCCGGTACAGCCAGGTAACCAGCAGGTCCGTATGGCCCGCGTTGCCGGCGAGTGTTGTCGATTTCGGCCCGCCCTGCGTCAGCAGGTAAATGACGTTGAAGTTGTTGATGTTGCCCGTGAACGAAGTCAGCAGGTACGGTCCGGTGACGAACAGCATGTACGGCAGTGTGATGCTCCAGAACATCTGCCAGGGTGTCGCCCCGTCAATCCGTGCGCTCTCGTACAGATCCTCCGGGATGTTCATGAGCAGTCCCGTGGCGATCAGCATCATGTAAGGGATACCGATCCAGATATTGATGACGATGATCATGACCTTGGCCAGTGTCGGATTCGTCCAGAACGGAATCGCGTCATGAATGACGCCCCACTTCAGCAGGTATCCGTTCACAATGCCGTCGGATGCGAACATCTTCGAAATATACAGCAGGGAAACGAACTGCGGAACCGCGATCGTCATGACGAGGATGGTTCTCCACATCTTCTTGAATTTAATTCCCTTGCGGTTGATCAGCATCGCGACGCCCATGCCCAGGAAATACGTAGTGAACGTGGCGAAAAACGCCCAGATCAGCGTCCAACCGAGAACCCTGATAAACGTTGAGCCAAGACCGGAGGATGTAAACGAGAGCAGTTCCCGGAAGTTGGCGAGCCCGACCCATGTGAACAGGTGCGTCGGCGCCTGATGCTTGGAGTCATAGTTTGTGAACGCCACGCAGATCATGAAGATGATCGGCAGCACCGTGAACAGGAAGATGCCTGCCATGGGCAGCGCGAGCAGTGTCTTGTCGAAATTGCGGTCGAACAGTGACGCCGCGAAGTGCCTGTTGGATTCCAGCTTGTGCCCTTCCTTTAACGCCAGCTCCTCACGCAGGTTTTCCCGCACGTTCATCCTCCACAGGAGAATGATGGCGGCAATGATGATAATCGTGAGAAGGCCGAACAGCAGGATCAGGAACGAATTGTCCCCGTAGACGGTCTTGCGGTGAACCTTTTTCGTCTCAACGGTGCCCAGTGTGCTGAACTTCGCCAGGTATCCCGCTCCGAAGCCCGTCATATACAGGATGAACAGGATCTCACAGGCAAGGAAAGCGGCTCCCTTGACGATCTGTCCCCTCATAAGAGGACCAAATCCCATGACAAGATAGGACACCTTCGTCTTCCAGTCGCCCCCGACAAATGTTGTGCCTATCTCCTTGATATTACTCCCCAATGCCCTGAAGAAAATGGAAACGGCACCGGGCTTCTTTACAGCTGTGTCTTGCATGAACTCTGCTCCTCTTAGATTTTCCGGCTCCCGTACCGGGAGGGGAAAACGGACTGCTATAAATCTTCTGAGAAAACGGGCCGGCAGAAATCTGCCGGCTCGTCATGAAACTTGCTTACATCTTTACGGTCTTATTACTGTGCCGCGTAGGAAATGCAGGTGTCCTGGAATGTCTGCAGGGTCTTCATCAGGTCATCGTCGCTGCTGGAGGAAGTAAGGTTGCCCTGGATGACATCATCGCCGAGACCGGTTGCCAGTGTCCAGTAATCTCCGGGGTACTGACCCTGAGGGATGGTGTACTGCAGCTGCTCGGCAAGTGCGGTAAGGGCCTCATCGGACTTCACCTCATCAGACTGCTGTGCGTTCAGGTTGGAAGGGCCCCAGCCGACTGCCTCGTAGCGGGCCAGCTGAACCTCTTCACTGGAAAGGTATGCGGCAAGCGCATCGCAGACAGCAAGCTTCGCCTCGTCTTCCTGGGGCTTTACACCGAGGAGCTTGTATCCGCCGAAGCCGGACAGCTGATAGGTCTTGCCGTCAGCAGCCGTGAAGGAAGGAAGCTTTGCACAGGCATAATTGTCGCCGAGGAGCTGCTTTACTGTCTCAGCGTCCCATGTTCCGTCTACAATCGCGCCCACATCCGTGGCATCGCCTGCTGCGGAGCCGTTCTGGAATGCCTTGGACTCGTTGATCTTGATCATCTCCTTCAGTGCGGTCACACCGTTGTCGGAGGCATAGGTTACATTTGCCTTCGTGAAGTTGCCCTGATCATCGGTCTCATAGGACAGGTCACAGCCGGTTGCGAAGAAGAATGCGGTCTGGTACCAGCCGGAGTTGATCTCCATGTAGAAGTTCTTGCCTGCCTTCTCGCAGTCAGCAAGGATGGTGTCGAGATCAGAAGGATCCGTAACCACGCTCTTGTCATAGTACATGAAATATCCGTTATCGGAAGTGATCGGATAAGCATACAGCGTCGTGCCGACCGTTGCTGCGCCGACTGCGCCCTCATCGTTTTCGGAAGAGATGGCGTCTACGTTCTCGGGAGCAACCTCCTCGAGCGCGCCTGCCGCAACGAGACGGGCGATCTGATCCTGCGCAAACGTATATACATCCGCGCCTGCCTCAACGTCCGTGATCATGTTGGAAGCAGCGTCGCCTTCGCCTACAGGCTCAACGGTAAAGGTAGCGTTCGCAACTCCGGGATTTGCCTCCTGGAACTTCTTGATCTGCTCGGTAGTGAAATCTACTACATTGTCCGCAACCCAGACCTTTACGTCTCCGTCGTAGTCAAGCTCAGCAGGAGCTTCCTCTGTCGCGGCTTCCTCCGCTGACTCAGTTGCTGCGTCCGCCGCAGCTTCCGTTGCTGCAGCAGCTGCTTCCGTCGCTGCTGTCGAAGCGGCTGTGTCAGAGCCGGAATTGGAACCGCAGCCTGCGAGCATACCTGCCGCCAGGGTTCCTGCCATCAGTACAGAAACTAATTTCTTCTTCATGTTTTCCTCCTGAAACTGAATTCTGAACCTGAAAATCGTGGTTCTGTCTCTCGTCAGCCGGTCAAGTTGCTCAACCGGTTGCTCATGAATGAATTATAAATCGAAATAATGACTATTTCAATGAACGATAGTTGCCAAATTATCTTTGTTGTTTTTGTGCATTGTGACAGTTTGTTCTGGCGACTCGCCGGATTTTCCGCAACCGGTTGCAATTTCAGGGCAGCAAAAGCCTTCCTCTCCGGACTGTCCCGGCGCGCTCCCCCTTCCTCCGGTTCACAAAAACTTAAGGATTATCCGCTCCTGTGCGGATTGTGGAACGCACTTTTTGCTGTTAAACTTAGGAAACATGAAGAAAAACAAACAGATTCTCTGGGCCCTTGTGGCATTTCTGCTGGCGCTGCTGTCTGTCGGTGCGGTACTGTCGCAGAGCCGGGAGCTTACAATTTCAGACCTCGTCAGTACGCTGAAAGGATATGAGCCCTTCTGGGTCATTCTGGCCATCGTGTGCGGCATCGGCTACATCGCGATGGAAGCCTGTGCCCTCTGGTACCTTCTGCGGTCCTGCGGCTTTCCGCGCAGCTATTTCCAGACACTGGAATATGCCTCGGCGGACATATACTGTGCCGCCATCACTCCCTCCGCGACAGGCGGCCAGCCCGTCTGCGCCTGGTTCATGAAACGGGACGGAATACCGATGGGATATATTACGGCAGTCCTTGCGATGTATCTCATTATGCATACCTTCGCGACGCTGACCATCGGATTTATCTGCCTGTTTGCCTCACCGGGTGCGTTCCTGGACACCTCGATCCTGTCGAAATTCCTGATCATCCTCGGATATCTGACCGTCACCGCACTCGGGATACTGTTCCTGTTCCTGCTGCGTGGGCAGGACAGGATCTTCCGGGTCGGATGCCGTATCATAGACTGGCTGGTGAAAAAGCGCCTTGTCAAACGGCCGGACTACTGGAAGAAGAAACTGAAGGGAACACTGGACGATTACAGTGCCGGCATCAATATGATGCACGGAAAATACCGCGTTCTGCTGCTCACGTTCTTGTTCAATCTGCTGCAGCGGGCTTCACAGACCGTGGTCTCCACCCTGATGTACCTTGCGGGCGGAGGTGCCGTCAGGCAGGCAGGCAGGATCTTCGCAACGCAGATCTTCACTTCCATCGGTTCCATGTGCCTTCCGGTTCCCGGAGGCATGGGCGTCTCCGATTACCTGCTGTACGACGGGCTGCGCGCCCTCATGGACAAAGAGGCAGCCCTGAAGCTGGAGCTTCTGTCCCGCACGACTTCGTTCTACCTGTGCGTGGCGGTGAGCCTCTTAATCGTCATCATCGGATATATCCGCAGGAAGACGTTCTACTTCTCCCTGCGGCTTAAGAAGTAACCTGATAAATTGCTTTCTCTGATTTCGCACGACACATGCCTGCTGACGCAGGGAAAAGAGGTAAAAAATGAAGCACGAGGGTATTTTGTGGCATGACAGGAAGCGCAACTTCCTGGGGCTTCCGTGGACGTTTACGGTTTACGAGCTGTCGAAGAACCGGCTGTTTATCCAGCGCGGCATTTTCAATCTGCGCGAGGACGAGGTCCGCCTGTACCGCATCACGAACCTGACACTCACGCGAAGCCTGTGGCAGCGAATCACGGGAACCGGGACCCTTCACCTGGATTCCACGGATCAGGGCATGGGAAATTTCGATCTCACGAACATCCGCAACGCCAATGACATCAAGGAACAGCTGTCCAATCTCATCGAAATCCAGCGCCGCGAGAATCACGTCTATGCCCGTGAAAATATGGGCAGTGTCGGCGTGGAGCATGAGGACATGGTCGATTTTGACCATGATGGCATCAACGACCTCGAGGAGGCCAGCGATGGAGTCGCGCAGGATGACAACCACTGACCGGTGCCCTGTGAAATGTCAGATTCCCGATCCCTGCACGTGAAACATCCCTGCGGTTTCAGCCGGACAGCTGGCCCGCAGGGATGTTTTTTGACGTCTTTCTTTTCAGCCCTTCCGGGAGAAGCGGTATCTATGCCTCATCCCCGGGGGTTACAGAGGAAGGGGTCGCGCAGGACTTGCGGAACAGGATCAGGCCGATGATGAAGAAGCCCACAATCGGCGCAATGCCGATGTGCTGATCCCCCGTAAGGCTCGTGACACCGCCGAAGATCAGGCCGCCGAGCGCGGAGGCACCCTTCCCGAAGATATCGAAAATACTGAAGTACTGGCCGGATTTCTCCTTGGGGATGATCCTGGCAAAATACGAGCGGGACAGCGCCTGAATACCGCCCTGGAACAGTCCTACCAGCACACACAGCAGCCAGAACTGGAACTGATTCGTCAGGAAGAAGGCAAGGATCGCGATTCCCGTATAACCGAGGATGCAGACCGTAACGACAATCTCCGATCCCCATTTCTTAGCCATTTTCCCCGTAATGATCGCGCAGGGAAAGGCGACAAACTGCGTCACGAGCAGCGCCAGCAGCAGGCCCGTGGATGCCAGCCCGAGCGACTTCGCGTAGATGGACGCGTTGTCTATGATCGTGTACACACCGTCGATGTAGAAGAAGAACGCAATAATGAAGTACAGCGCCTTCCTGTTCGTCTTCGCAAGATCCTGCACGGAGCGGAAGAATTCGCGGAATCCGTTACTGTCCTGCTCCCCCGCTGTCTCAAACCGGATCTGCCGGTACTCGCGGATCAGGGGCAGCGAAAACAGGAACCACCACAATGCCGTGATCGCGAACGAAATCCGCATGGCCGTCAGGTCTGAAACCGGGATTTTCCCAAGCGTCGCAAGTACGTACAGGACGAGGCAGCCGATAAACGGAACAACCGAACCGATATAGCCGAACGCGAAGCCGTACGAGGAAACCGAATCCGAACGTTCATCCGTCGTCACATCATTAAGCATCGAATCATAGACAATCAGGCTGACCTGATACCATACCTTAGCAATGACAAACAGGATGATGAAAAGAATCCAGTTCTCTGAAGCGCCCAGCAGCAGGCAGCAGCCGGCTCCCACCGTAACCGTCAGGATGAACAGCTGCTTCTTGATTCTCCTGCGGTCCGCAAGAGTCCCGAAGACCGGTCCCAGAAAGACTACGAGAAGCGTACAGATCGTTCCCGCGTAATTCCAGTAGGCGACCGTATTCGGCTCCGAGACGCCTGCCTTCACGGCGGTGTCGTGGAAAAAGATCTGGATCAGCGTCGATACCATCAGCGTAAAAGCCGAATTTGCGACATCATACAGAACCCACTTCTTCTCCAGTGAAGTCAGCCCTTCCTTTTGCGTTTTCCCCATACTGCATTTCTCCTTTGATATTGTTTCAGGAACAGTCCTCTTCCGTTCCCTTACTGATACATTACCCTTACTGATACATTATATGATGTTGGGATCACAGCCCTTTTCGCGCAGGCACGAACGGGCTGATGGCCTTCTGACCCTGACATCATTATAGGTGCTGAAGCCGCAAAATGGACAGCCGCCGGCAGGCTTTACAAAGATTTGAATTAAATAAGGGTTTGCAGAATTGTGGCAGCATCGAAGCTGCGAAGCAATTCGTATGTGATTCCGGCACATCTACAACTCCGCAATCACGCGCCAGGCGCCCACGAGTCTCTCAAGACTCCACGCCGCGTTCGCGGGCGAAGTGGACGGCAGACAGACCGCTTCCCGCCCGCACCGCGGCAGCAGATACCGGTCGTAATACTTCTGCGCAGTCTTCCCGTTCACGAAGATGCGCCGGATCGGTGCCTTCCGCAGTATGGCAACGATGTCCGCCGGCTCGACATCCCTGATGGAGGAATCGGAGGAGCCCTCGATCGAGCAGCGCTCGACCACATCGTACAGCGCAATCTGATGCCGTTCCAGGAAGGCGGACTTCGCCCTTATCTCCCCGCGAAACTCCTCCGCTTCCGCCTCCGGATTCATACTGATACCGGCGGCGGAAGAGCCTTCCACAATTCCGCCGGAAGCCCGTATCTCCCGCGGCGCGCCTTCGCCGCAGGAAATCCGGTCCCCGTAAACAATCTCCAGAACCTTCCAGAACCGGTTCTGAGGATGACCGTAAAAAAAGGAAGCCTCCCTCGATTTCACCGAGGGGAAGCTCCCTAAAATTAATATTCTGCTGTCAGGCTGTATGAACGGCCCGAAGCCGTGATCAATGGTTCTGCGTTCCATCCCCTGTACACCCCTGCCGCAGTCTCCTCCCGGCAGACACAGTAACGGCCGTCTTTCGTGAACAGACAAAAACAGCACAGGCTCCGCCGGGATTCTGGCGGCCCGGTCAGACTGTCCCGTTACGCATAGGCATCAATATGATTGCCCAGTGCGGGATCCGCGCCGGGCATCGGAGCAGGCGCACCGGCAGACTCAATCATGCTGAGCTCATTCGCCGCCTGCACATTGGCAAAGTCCAGAACCTTCCCGAGCACCGCAGTATTCACCTGCTGCATGACCTTCGACTGGCTCATCGCCATGGACATGGAAGCAATTCCAAGATCGTTCATAACTCACCTGTAAATGCCTGCATTGTCAGGCATCCCTTCAACAGGATAATTATACTTCAGATCATGCGGTTAGGCCAGCGGGACTCTTCATGCCCTGATTGCATAATAAAAGTACAGAAAGGGCATCCAATTCGGAGACACGATGTTACCTGATTGGTAACATCATGAAATGATCACAAACGCATCTCATGGGGCAGGAACGCATTATTTCGGAATTTCACAATTTTTCCAACAAACACGTTTCTGATCCCGCTGCATCTCTATTCCCCAAAATCTAATATTGATTAATTTTGGGGAATATTCCCCAAAATCAGGATTACAACAATTTCAAGTGACTATCTCACGGGATCCTCCAGATAGCGAACCGGCTTGCCTGCAGCCTTTGCATAGGCAATTTCTGATCTTGTGCTGTCACCGATATATCCGCCGACATTGATCACGTAGATCTCATCTGCCATATCGATCTTGCGCTTATGCATGTCATCCAGCATCTGCTTCGTCTTCGTCAACGTACCTTCGTCCATGTTCTCCCAGACTTCACTGTCACCGGAATGTCCAAACAACCCTACGCTGATCACGATATTACCTTCCAGCGTCAGCCGCTTCTGCGCATCCATGAAGGCATTCTTGAAACGTGTGCTGCCGCACAGCGTGATGACTTTATATCCACCTACCATAATTCAGCCCCTTACATTCTGACAGCTTCCCAATCTCTTATCTGCCGATCAAGTCCCTCGGGTTTCACATAACCGGTAGCTTCTCTTATCTCCTTGGGATCCCTGTTACGGTTCATGGTGCCGATGGCGCCGCAGTGGGCAAGTGCGTACATCTTCGCAGCCCCATCACCCATCGGCACAGTAATCGCCAGATGCTTATCAATGAACTGATTGTAACTGCCCCTGTACCCCGGAATGGCTGACGGCTTCTGACCTGTCAGTGCCTCATAGGCACACTCGAATGTCAGCCTGCCGAGGCACAGGATCTTCTCCGGCTCCAGAATCCTGCACAGCCGGCGGAAGTAATCAGCGTCATTCATCATCAGGGTCTTGCCCATGCCGCCGCTCTCTGTTCCTTCCCTGTAGCCAAGACTGAAGTTTGTGAAGAAGAGATCCGGATATCGTGTTGTACCGATATTGTCGTAACCGAGTATCCGAACCAGTTCTATGAGATTCTCATCAGTAACGAACTTCTCTTTGTCATCAGGATCCACGTATGGCACATCGGTCTCTCCTGCGTTGATCCTGCCGATTCTCTGCATGAAGTCCTGCTCCTGCAGTGAGGGATTGCCCCAGTCCTGCGCCACCAGAAGATATTTGATCTTCGGAGTGTTCTCCGCATATCCGAGTCCCTGCCAGTAGGTGTAGAGGTTGATCTCATGACAATCCTCACACCAGGAGAGCTTCACCTTGCCCTGGGCATGTACGTGATGTCTGGCACCAGCCTCGCCGTCAGAAGAGATCTTCTCTCCCCTATAGTCCGCAGCCACATCTTTGACCAGCTGCCGATATTGTTCCGCTTTCACCTGATCTGCCATCACTCGGTCCCCACTCCGCCATCTCTTCATCCGAGGTGAACACAACCGCCCAGTACCGTTCATCCTCCGTATCCAGGTTGCGGTAGCGCAGATGGATATCCTCCTTCAGGGAAAAAGTATCGCCGTACTTCAGATGCTCAATGTCCAGTTCATCCGCCAGATTCACCGATGCCTCTACCGGTACAATGAACCGTCCGCCGTCATGCATGCGGTAGTACAGTGCCATCAGGATTTCAGCGAAGTTCTCTCCTGCCGTCTCCTTGTAGAAGTCGTCAATCGCCGTTTCGATCGTCTCATTGTCATTGCGGATGGTCTGAAGGGGCATACTGATTGCCTTAACTAGCGAAACTTGTGTATCGCATGTAGTCAGCAACACTCTTGATGACAAATGCAATCACTAAAATTGCACTCAGGATGTTGCATAACAGAGGTTTCTTTTTCATGTCCGATACTTTCATTTCTTCCCCACAAGCTGGGATTTGTCAGAATGGTGAGTTTTTATCAATGTCATAAAGCTTAGTTTCTGTTATTTTTCCAATCATCTCCGGTATTATTGTCAGGTCAGCGTTTTCTCCATAATTCTGAGAAAAATTTTGCAGTATCTTTTCCACCTCATCAGCTATTGTTCCTGTTATTTCCATGCTTTGCGCTGATGATTGAAATAAACCAACATCCTTTTTCATCAGCCCTAGCGTAAAATTCCATTTGCCGCCTGGAAACACAATCTGGGGATACTTGACTTTCACCGCATTATTACTTCCACTGCTTTCAGAGATGATTCGGGCAGCTTGTTCCGGATCAATTCCTCCTTTCGCACACACGGCCAAAGCCTGTGTAGAAGCAACCAGAGCAGTCGCTGTAAGATAATTATTGCAGCACTTGAGCAGGTCCCCTGATCCACTCTCCCCTATATAACCTAAACTCTCCAAAAATTATACTCGGACGCGGACAGCCCGAACCAGCGTATCAATGTCATCTTCTGAAACCTGAAGATCCTGCAGTATCTTCT
>ONEK01000031.1 GCA_900316855.1 uncultured Lachnospiraceae bacterium
GAGATACAGGAGAATGAAGGCGGCTCCGCCGTACTGGCCGCACAGGTAGGGGAATTTCCACACATTGCCGATGCCGATGGCACAGCCGGCGCTGACCAGGATGAAACCCAGACGGGATTGGAAGGAATCACGGGTGCTTTGCTGTTCTGACATAAGTTCTACCTCACTTCTATGCTACGAATGATTAATATGTTACAATTTTACACTAAAAGCCCAAAGGATGCAAAAAAAGCTGTGGACGGGTAGCCGGCTGCAAGAACCGACCGTGTCCACAGCTGTTTTTTACTGTGTTTTTTTCCTGCTGGCGGTGTAGAAGATGAAACCCAAAAACAGGAAGGCCAGGACCAGCCACTTGGCCAGTACTGCCGGTCCCTGTTTGCTGAACATGTCGTAGTACCCTTTCAGGTAGATGGTGATGATCAGCAGGGGCAGCACATACAGCAGATAGTTCCAGAGGGAGGCCGGCAGGTTCCGGCCTTCCCCGTCGTTGGCTTCCGCCAGGAAGTTCTTCCAGCCCCAGCCGCAGCGGGAGGTGCAGAAGATGCAGAAGATAAGCGATCCCAGCGGCAGCACGAGATTCGAGACGATAAAGTCCTCGAGATCCATGACGGTGCTGCCCGCGCCGCGCGGCTGGAAACGGGACAGCAAATTCGGCCCGAACGCGCAGGGAGTCGCGAGGATCAGCATGAGAACGCAGTTGAACCAGCAGGTCTTCCTGCGGCTCCAGCCGGTGAGATCCATGAACATCGCGGCGATGTTTTCGAACACGCCCAGCACCGTGGAAAAGGCCGCAAACGACATGAAGACGAAAAACAGCGATCCCCACAGCCTGCCCCATTTCATATGGTTGAAAATATTCGGCAGGGTGATGAAGATAAGTGACGGCCCCGCGTCCGGCTCCACGCCGTAGGCAAAGCACGCGGGGAAGATGATGAGACCTGACGTGAACGCAACGAACGTGTCAAGGAGTGCCACATTCACTGATTCGCCTGGGAGCGACCGGTCCTTCCCGATATAGCTGCCGAAGATCGCCATGCCGCCCATGCCGATGGACAGGGTGAAAAACGACTGGTTCATCGCGGCGACAATGACGTTCCAGATGCCCTTTTCGCGGATTTCCTCCACGTTGGGCTTCAGGTAGAAGGCAAGGCCCTTTCCGCCGCCCGGCATGAAAATACTGTTGACCGCGAGTACGACCATGATCACGAGAAGTGCCGTCATCATGACCTTCGTCACGCGCTCGAGACCCTTCTGCAGGCCGATGGACAGGATAAAGAACCCCGCCACAACCGAGACGGCCATATAGCCCCACATGCCGGCAGGAGAAGCCATCATGGCATCAAACGCGGCGCTGACCTCCCCGGGGTCCTTCCCGGCAAAGCTGCCGTCCGCGGTCCTGACGAAATACTGGATCATCCAGCCGCACACCACGGTGTAAAACATCATGAGGATATAATTGCCGGCAAAAGCAATGTACCCGTGAATATGCCAGAAGCTGCCCTTCGGCTCCAGCGCGTAATACATGCGTACGGGACTCTTCTGCGCCGCGCGCCCCATGGCAAATTCCATCGTCATGACAGGGATGCCCATCAGCATCAGGAATGCCAGGTAAATCAGCACAAACGCTCCTCCGCCGTACTGCCCCACGAGCCACGGAAATTTCCACACATTGCCGATGCCGATTGCACAGCCGGCGCTGAGCAGGATGAAGCCGAGCCGGCTTCCGAGATGTTCACGTTCCATTGAAAATACAATTCCCCCGTCTGATTCTGTGATACTGCCGGTGCGCGGCAGCGTCTTTCATTTTACCTTATCATCGGGGGAATGGGAAGGGAATGGACCGGAGCGGCAAACCTGCAATGAGCCGGTGCCCGGATGTTCTTCCACCCTGTAAGAAACGTAACGTAAGAACCCGGGCGGCATTTCTGCCGCCCGGGTTCTTCTAATCTCTCACCCCTCCAGGAGCTTGAGCTGCACGTCGATGCTGGTGAGCTCGTCCTCGTACTGGCGCCGGCGCGCCTGGATCTCCTCCATTGTGCGGAAGATATCCGTATACTTGCTGTCGTCAAACTTAAGGAACCCCTTGACGACCGCGCCGGGAAGGGCAAACTTCTTCGTGACGTCCCTGAACTCGACCGTGAGGTATTTCCCCTCCTGATCCGTGATCTTGCCGCTGCCGAAGGCCTGATGCTCGACCCTGCGGCCCTTGAGCGAGGGCACCTTCGTCTTATCCTGCTCCGCAATGACCGTATCGAGCCGGTCCACGCAGCTCTCCCGCTGTGTGAGGAGCTCCGCGCTCTTCTTCGTCCGGTCGATCTTGCGCTGCGCAACCGTACTGATCTTCGACTTGCGGTTTGCCGCCTTCTCGTCATAGAACTGGAACCGGTACGACACGTCGATGAGGTCATAGACCAGGATGTGAAGCTGCGGATCGATGTCCGCGATATCCGGATCGCCGATCTTCTTCCCCTTCTCCGCAAGGCCCCTGTTCACGACATCCAGCAGGTCCGTGCGCTCCTGCAGGTACGCCGCGACATCGTCGCACATCCGGTAATAATTCTGCAGCTTCAGGAACTTGTCATAGCCGATTTCCTCGTCCGCCTCGATATAGCCCGCGAATTCCGCGGACTGTGCCGCGTTGAAGAAATAGTTCTCCTCCGGCCGGATGATGGCAAGGTAGCGGATGGCCGTGCGGATCTTCTGGCGGTACTGCCATTTGTCAGGCGCTTCGTCCGCGAGCATGGCGTTAATGGCCTTCACAAAGCTTCCGACCTTGCTCTGCCGGTCCGCAATGTCGCCGCCGTCCCGCGCCAGAAGCCGCGAAAACTCCTGCCGCACTTCCTGAGTCCTGCCCTTTTTGCACAGGTACAGAATGCCCTGCATGGGCTGGATCTGCTCCTCGTCAATAAGGTAGGAGGCTTTCTTCAGGGCATTGCCGAACATCCCGGCGAAGTCCTCGGCATCCACATTCCACTTCTTCGCACAGCTGCTGACGGCAGCCCACTTGTCGCGGCTGTCATTTTCCTTCGAGATGATGTCGTTGTATCGTTCCATGTAGATGTTTGCAAGAACCTTTACCCGATCGCTGTTCACGATATCCTCCTTCTGCCTGTTATTGCGGTCCAGGCTGTTTATTATTATATCATAATTGCCCTGATAGCATTGCGGATTTCATTATTATCTTTTTGTCAGAGCGCGTTGTCAGACATTAATTGTATTTATTTTTCTGACTATACGCATGATTAAGGTGTCAAAAGTATTTTTCAAGGCAAAATGACATACGAATTGCTTCGCAGCTTCGCTGCTTCCGCAATTCTGCAAACATCCGAAATCCGCTGCGCTACTTTCGGATGTTTGGCGGGTCCCAAGTCCAAATAGGCAACGGGCAAGCCCTTACGAGCTCGCTCTTACGGGCTTGCCCGTTGCCTATTTGGTACTTATGACCCTTATGTCTACACATTTTTTAACTTGGACACGACCGATTTTTTGTCCAATGATTTTCAGATAGCCTTGCCTTACAATACCAGATGGCTGTAAGGGCAAAATCTGAGAAATCGTCTGCCTGCGTCCGGGTGATCTGCAGCACCATCACACTCCGGATCAGGAATACAGACAATGGTTCAACAAGTTTCATACGGAGGAACATAATGGCTGGAACAATGCAGAATCTGACGCACGCGGCGGAGCGTCAGGCGATCTCTGTCATGCTGGACGGCTTCCTGAAGCATTTAAAGAGTCAGGATGACCGGACGAAGACCTATGTCCAGATCGTGGATCTGGCTGAGAAATTCTGGGGGAGCGGTGCCAACAGGGAAACGATCGCGAAGGTCCGCGAATATGTCCAGAATCCCGATAACCGGTGGATGCGCTTCATCAACCGCGTCGTGGACGAGACCGATCCGCACTACGCGAAGACCATGCTGCTGAACCTCGGCTATGAGGCGTTCTTCCGCGGCACGAAGATGATCCGCGCCAACCGTGAGAAATACAACTGCAACATACCGTGGCTCATCCTGTTCGATCCCACGATGGCCTGCAACCTGCACTGCGTGGGCTGCTGGTCCGGAACCTATGGCCACAAGTCTTCCATGAGCTTCGAGGACATGGACAAGATCGTGACCGAGGGCAAGGAGCTCGGCGCCTATCTCTACATGATGACCGGCGGCGAGCCGACCGTGAAAATGAAGGAAATCTTCAAGCTTGCCGAGAAGCACAATGACTGCTTCTTCGCGCTGTATTCCAACTCCACGCTCATCAACGATGAGATGGCGGAGAAGGTAAGGCAGCTCGGCAACATCACGTTCATGCTGTCCATCGAAGGAACCGAGGAGACGAACGACGCAAGGCGCGGCGAGGGCCATTACGCTGCAGCCATGCGCGCCATGGATATCCTGCGTAACCACGGCATCGTATTCGGCACGTCCATCTGCTACACGAGGGCGAATGTGGAGGCGGTTACGTCCGACGCGTTCTTCCACCTGCTGGAGGAGAAGGGTGCGCGCTTCGGCTTCTACTTCCACCTGATGCCGGTCGGCAACAACGCCGCTCCGGAGCTGATGCCTACCGTAGAGCAGCGCAAATACATGATCCGCCGCATCCGCGAGGTCCGGGGACCGGAGTCGAACATCGAATTCTTCCCCATGGATTTCCAGAACGACGGCGAGTACGTCGGCGGATGCATCGCCGGAGGCAGGAACTATTTCCACATCAACAGCAACGGTGACGCGGAGCCCTGCGTATTCATCCACTTCTCCAACGCGAACATCCACGACAGCACCATCCTCGAGATGCTGCAGTCGCCGCTGTTCATGGCTTACCACGAGGGTCAGCCGTTCAACCGCAACCACCTGCGTCCGTGCCCGATGCTGGAGAATCCACAGCTGCTGCGTGACATGGTCAAGGCAACCGGCGCGCACCAGACAAACCTCGAGTCCCCGGAGGACGTCGACCACCTGTGCGCGAAGTGCGACGACTACGCGAAGGCATGGGCTCCCGCGGCCGAGGAGGAATGGGCACACGAGAAGCACAGGAAGCCTTCCTATGAGAACTACACGAAGGAGAAGCGCGAGCATCCCGAGCTTGCCGCCTTCGAGCACGCTGACGGCTCCGTCCGCATCGATGCGTGACAGGTCACGCGTTCTTTAGTCCTGAAATGTCATGCAGTGTCACAGCTGCCTGACAGGATCTGATTGACAATAATTTATTGAAAGCACAACCCTGCACTGCTTCGATCGCAGTGCAGGGTTGTCTTTTGCGTGCCTTTCCCGTAAGCCATTTCCGGCGGCCGGAGTACAGGCCGTTTTCTTATCCAGGATGACAAAAGCAGGGAGTGCTTACATAATCCGGAATGACAGGAGCCCGGACTTCACGGCACCATGATGCGGATGTGGCCGTCAGGCATGCGGAGTACCTCGCCCATAAGGATGTTGCGCATCATGTTCTTCCAGATATCCTGCTCCATCTGCTCGTAGGCGTGGTACGATTCCTCATGGTATTCGTACAGGACGTTGCGGCCGGCGTAGCGCCGTCCCGACACGGACTGCCGCAGCTGCTGCAGGAAGTCGATTTCCTCGATCCAGGCGTCGTCGATGGCGTGCAGCGTCATGCGGCGGAAAAACTCCTCTCTCTGCTTCGGATCCGGGAGCCGTTCCATCTTCTCCTTCAGGGCACGCTCCGCGCGCTCATAGATGTAGGAGCAGGCCTTGTGAATCTCCGAGGAAACGAGCGGCCCCGGCCGCACGTCAATGCTGTAGCTGACGTTGTCCAGAATGTAGCGCACGAGGATCTGCTCGTTGATGTCATAGCGGTGCTCCTTCTTAAACAGCTCCAGCACCTTCTCCTCGATCCCCATATAATAGGAAATATCGTCCGTGCACTCGTCCATGAAGCGGTTGCGCGTCTCGTAGATGATGCGCCTCTGATACTGAACGCTGTCGTCAAACTGCGCGATCTGGTCGCGCGACGACCGGCCCTGCTGCTCGCACACGAGCTGTGCCTGCAGGATGGCGCGCGCGATGCGCCGCGAGTGAATCGGCTTGCTGCCGTCGCGGTGCTTCTGCAGCCACGGAGCGCCGTACAGCTCCGCCACCTCATCCTCCGGCGAAACATAAAAGCGTGAGAAGCCGGGGTCTCCCTGTCTTCCCGCGCGGCCCCTCGCCTGCAGCTCCTCGCGCCGGCTTGCCATTCTGCCGACGCCGAGCACCGCAAGGCCGCCCATCTTCTTCACTTCTTTGGAGAGCTTGATATCCGTTCCGCGACCCGCGACAGCCGTCGCAATCGTCACGGCGCCGATCCTGCCCGCCTCGCTGACAATTTCGGCCTCCTTCGCGATGTTGTACGCGTTCAGCACGTTGTGCGGAATCCGCTCGTTTAACAGGATCTGGGAAAAGATATCCGACATGTTGATTGAGCTGCACACGACGAGGACCGGCTGACCGGTCGCGTGCAGGCGCAGGAGCTCGCGCACCGCGGCCTTGATCGCCGCCTCCTGGTTCGGATAGACGACGTCGGGGTAGTCGATGCGCTGCACCGGATTGTTCGTCGGGATGACAATGACATCCATCCCATACGTCTGCCGCAGCTCGTCCCGGTCATGGATGCCCGTTCCCGTCATGCCCGACGCCTTAGGGAACATGTTGAACAGGCTCTGGTACGTGATGGACGCCATGGAGCGGTTCTCCTTGGTGAGAGCCACGTGCTCCTTTGCTTCCAGTGCCTCGTGCAGGCCGTTCTCGAGCTTGTTGTTCTCGAGGATCCTGGCCGTCTTGGAGTCCAGCAGCTGCACCTTGCCCTCGCGCACAACGTAATCCTTGTTCAGCTCCAGCGTAAAATGCGCGTGCAGAGCGAGGTTGATGTGGCGCATCAGCGCGATGTGCTCCTCGTCGAAGATATTATCGCAGCGGAAATAGCGCTGCGCCTTCGCAACGCCCTCATCGGTGAGCCAGACACTCTTGTCCTCCACCTTCAGGTCCTCGTCCCTTGTGAGCGTTGCGACGAAGCTGTCCGCGGCGCCGTACAGGTTGGACTGGACACGGGGTGCGCCGGATATGATGAGCGGAGTCATCGCCATATCCATGAGGACGGAATCCGCTTCATCAATGATGACGTAGTTGAACGGGCGCATGTAGCGCTCCTTCGGGGAAGTCACGAGGTTGTCCAGCAGGTAATCGAAGCCGAGGGCACTGCTCGTCGTATAGACGATGTCGCAGTCGTAAATCTGCTTCTTGCGCGCATTGGACATCTGGCCGCCGTGCTCGTTGCAGCCGATGCCCAGCGACAGACCCATCCAGTTGAACAGCTCCGCCATCTGATTGCCGTCGCGGACCGCGAGGTAGCTGTTCATCGTGACGAGGAAGCACCCCTTTCCGGTCAGCGCGTTGAGATATAAGGGGAGCGTCGCAACGAGCGTCTTGCCCTCGCCCGTCTTCATCTCGGCGATCTTCCCCTGGTGCAGCACGATGCCGCCCATGACCTGCACATCATACGGGAACATGTGCAGCACGCGTCCCGCCGCCTCCCGGATCGCGGCAAACGCTTCCGGCAGGATCTGGTCCGTCGTCTCGCCCTGTTCGAGGCGGGCCTTAAGCCGCGGCGTCTCGTTCTGGAGCTCCGCGTCGGAGAGCTCCTTCATCCGCGGAGCCAGCGCGTTGATCCTGCCAAGGATCCGCAGAACCGAATGCAGTTGCGGGTTCCATACCCTCTTTCTGGCTGTCATTGTGTATCACTGTCCTCTGTGTACTTTACCTTGTTCCCGGGCGTTAACAAGGCTTCCTTCGTCTCGTCCGGTCCGTTCCGGTCTGTGAGAATCACCTGCTCACGCCATTTACCGCCATCAGAAATCAGGATCCTTTACCGCCCGCAGGTTTCCGTCCGTGAGGACGTGCACGGCCTGCCGCACCTGATCGAGGTTGTTCAGCAGGAGCGTCGTCCCGTTCCTGTCATAGCGTGCCGCAAGGTCATTGGCAATATCATCCGTCTCACGCCGGATGCTGATGAAGTTGATGGCGCGCCACTCCTCCGGCCGGTATTTCCGAAGCCACCCGTCCGTGTAATACGGCGTCGCCAGCATGGCCTCCGGCGGTGCGACGACACAGTTCGGAATGCCCGCAAGGTCTCCCGCGGACGGTACCCGGACCGCGTGTCCCTCCCTCGTCGGGATCAGGATATTCAGCTGACCGCGGTCGTTCGTCGGCGCCTGCAGTTCCCCCATGTGCTCCGGCAGCTCCGCCGGCGCGATGAGGATGCAGTGGAAATCCAGGTCCTGCGTCCCCGCGTTCACCAGCTCCGCTGTGTACCGCGCGAAGCCCTCCGGGCACGTGATCTCCTTCTCCGCCTCGTCCGAGACGATATTCCGGATCAGTTCGCCCTGCCTGTCGTAGAAGCGGATCCGCAGGAGCAGTGTCTTCGGCACGCTCGTCCGTGCAATGACGCGAAACAGGTAGCGCTCCCCCTCGATAAGGAGCGGCAGGTCCGGCTCCTTCTGCGCGGCGAACGGCTCGACCGCGGACGACCACTGCTGCATCACCGTTCCCGGCGGCATCATCGGATTCCGCAGCGTGACATAGTGCCCGGGCTGCTTCACGAAGTCCGTTCCGTACAGATAGGTCCGACGGTCTATATTGTCCCAGTAAACGTAGTAGTAGATTGGTTCCATATTATATTTCGCGTCTTTTCTTCGGAAAGCCGCTTTTCATCGATGCCTGCGTTAGCAGGCTTCATCGAGCGAAATCCGTGAAGACGGTTTCGCTCGTATGATCATGAGTCGGGCCGCAGGCACCGACTGGGCACCGAAGCTTCCGCATCAGCGGTAGCTTCGATGCTTTTACTCGCGGGTTGTACAGGACTCGAGGTCACGGAAATCCACGTGCAGGCACGTGATTTCCGTGACTTCTCGTCCCTCGGGTTACAACCCCATCTGTCTTCCAAACTCTTCGGTGAGGATGCGTTTGTACTGCATGAGATACCAGTTGCGGAGGGCCTTGGGCTCGTCATCGTGTCGGCCCACGACGCCCTTGCCGTACAGGGTGGTGTCCTTGCCCGCAAGGTGCGTAACGAGGTCGTCCCACGCGGTCGGGTCATAATCGTCCTGCAGCATGTAAGCCGCCGCGAACGACGTGCGGTGAAGGTCCGCTGCGTCAAGCTCATTCCAGATCCGTGCGTTCAGCGCCTCCTGGTCGTGTTCGTCCTGCACGGACATGAGGTACTTCAGGCAGTCCATCGCCCCGGGAAAGCGCCCGGGCCGCAGGGACTGCTCCCCCTCCGCCGCCCTGGTGATGTTCAGGACCGGCTGCGTCATGAGAATCGCCTTCGACGGCATCTGGATTCCGTAATGCACCGCGGCATAGGCGCCCATGCCGAAGCCGCTGAAGATGACCTGGTCCCAGCGGAAATTCAGCTTCCCCATCACTTCCCGGATCCGCTGCGAGACATACTGCTCGTATTCCTTCGATCCGATGTAGTAGCAGCCGCTGAAGATCCTGGGGTCCGCGAACGTCAGACCCGGCACGCCGAAGGTGCGGAACAGCATGCCGTCCTCGTAGCTCTCCCTTCGCTGGAAATCCGAGAAGTGAATGATGAGCGGCGCTTCCCCGTCTCCCTGGTCAAACAGCGAGAGCGCCTCTCCCCCGTAAGGGTCGGCATACCTGCGGTCCCCAGCACTCACAACGCCCCACTCCGTCAGCATCTGGCGGCAGTGGAGCGTGCCGATCTGCAGGAATCCGCTCCCCCGGACCAGCAGGCTGAAGCACAGGTATCCCTCCGCCGAGGAATCAATCGTGAACGGCTCCATGCCCGGCTGCATGAGGAACTTCCAGCCCTTGCGGAAGCCGGGCTTCCCGTCGAGCGAGCCCAGCTTGATCTCCAGGACGAGCTCCACATCCGGATCACACCAGAATTCCGGCCAGATCGTCATGGTCGTGCCGGCGCGCTTGACGGGGCTTAAATTCCAGGACAGCAGCGGCTGCAGCGAGATCCCGTACAGCCCGTCCAGCTGCAGCCAGGCATTGCCGATGTACCTCACATAGCCGTCAAACGAATCCGAGACGGCAATATTGTGCACGCTCAGCTTGGAAAACGCCTTGTTCCTGTCTCCTTTATTCGCCTGTCCCTGCGCCGGCTGCATCGCGTTCCATTTCCTTCCACTTCGTCACGAGCGCACCGCCGCGGTAGCGCTCGATTTCCTGAATACAATACACAAGGGCCTCATTCCAGTGATTCAGTCCCGACAGGTAATAGTCCAGTCCCTCCGTCAGGTGATCGATGTTCTGAATGATGAAGCCGTTCTTACAATGCTCCACATACCGCGTGAACCGGTAATTGACCTGCGGGATGCCCGTACTGATTCCCGCGATCTGCAGATACAGGTCCGGCTGGTCCCGCACATCCACGATGAGCCGCACATCCCTCAGGATCTGAATCAGCTCCGTCTCACCCGCGTATGTGCGGATGAAAACCCGCGGCGGCAGGCCATCGCCCGCGGCACCCATCAGCGTCTCGAGCGGGCTCTGTTCCCCGCCCGGTCCCTCCGGACCTTCCTCCTGGCCGCCGGGATCCGGGAGCGGCGCGATGGCAAGCTCCGGGTATCCCAGTCCCATGAGGATGGATCCGATCCAGCGCCTTACCCTTCCGGCATAGGCAAAGTCCGTTGTCTGTACGCCCAGATGCAGCTCGACAGATGCGTGGTCCTTCATGAACGCCGCGGTCTGCGCCAGGGCCTTCTCCAGATACTCACCCTTAAAGCCGTCGATCGGCAGGAATACCTTCAGCGCCTTGATCTGCTGACTCTTCCCAAGCGACAGGCGCGTATCAAACGGGGAAATATCATAAATCGGAACGCCCCCCGCTTCCCCCTGTACCGCGCGGATCCTCTTCGCGGTGTGCTCCGTGTCGGAGACGATCATCCGGGAGCGCGAAACATCCTGTGACAAAGCATATTGACTGTTAAGGTCAAACCTTTCTCCGAAGTACGACAGCGTCACCGGCTGTTCCGCGAGCGAGCGGAAGACCAGGTCATTGTGGACCGCGTTCGAAGCCACGACCAGCTTCGCGTCCTGCAGATCGGACGAGTGCAGGTATCCTGACAGCACCTCCCGCAGCAGCTCCTGCATGGAAGGATATTCAACCCCTGCAAATTCATTCCGGAAGTCCGGCGGGATACTGACTGAACCGGTCAGCAGATTTTCCGCAAGCCTCACGTTGCCGGCGGGGTCCAGATATTCCTGCCGGACCGCCCGCTCTCCCTCGTAAATCACGCACGAGGACAGGAAGCCGCGGTCGTCGTACCAGTCCCTCTGAACGATCCGCCTCTCCTGCAGGTGATCCACCAGGATCATGTTGCCGTCCCTGCCGAATCCGATCATGGCAATCGGCTGACCGTTCAGATACGCGGACACCCCGAACGGCGTATAGAACCACTGCGTGTGCTCCGGCCAGGGCAGATCACGGAAGGACAGCAGCCCGGGGCTCTGCCTGCGCACACCCTGCAGCACGTCGAAGGCGGACCAGACCGGCACCGTGAGGATGTTCTGCCGGTACATGAAGTGACGCAGGTTCGGCGCATAGGCAAGCGACAGCAGCTGCACGTCCTCCTTCGCCTGCAGGAACATCCGCAGCTGGTTCACCGTATCATCGAATTCATCTGCCTGCTTCCGGCGCGCGTTCTCCTCCGCGTCCGCGTGGAACGGATGCTGTCCGGAATACCAGGATGGAACAAAGCAGTACATAGCAGTAACCCCCGTTCACAGGAACGGCTTGTAGTCCTCCATGAGACGCAGTACATGCAGCTCGTCATAGATCTGCAGGAAAATACCGGAAATAATGAAGATCGTCGTCGGCAGCATATAGATGGGCGAGGTGCCGTGGTTTGAGATCCGGATCGCGATCGGGATGCCGATCGTCAGCGTGATGACGGCGGAACTGAGGACGCTCGTCACGATGACGTCCCGGCGCAGCACCTGCCGCGTCGCCCTGCCGGCAGGAACCCCGATAATGTAATCGCCGGCCTTCCGGAGTGTCTTCGAGATATCCGCGGGGCTGACCATGATAAATGCCATGGCAAATGTCAGAAGCCACAGGAGCGTGATAAACAGGAACAGGCCGAGATACGTCTGCATGTTCATCGCCTGCTGCCAGAACGCGATCGCGCCGCCGACCGGCACGAACAGATTGATCAGCATGAGAATGTAGTAGGGAATGGAGAAGACCGTCATGACATACATGACCGGCATGGAGCCCGCGGGATTGCACTTGACCGCGATGTAGTCAATGTCCTCCCGGGAGCTGTTCATGATACTGCGGTGCACCGGCTCCCGCACCTCCGCGCTCTCGAAGAGGAGCGACAGAAACGTCATTCCGATGACCACTGCGGTCAATATAAAAATCCGCTTCAGTACATCATCAGAGCCTGCGATCTCCCCGATGAGCTGCGCCGCGGTCACACGGCTGCTGTCGAGCATGTTCACGAGGATCAGCGCGGACTGACCGCCGATGCCCCGCGCCGTATTGCGGTCGGAGAACCAGATCACCGCAAATGAACCCGCTGCCAGAATAACGGACGTCAGTACAATCCGCGCCGGAAACGGCAGCGGAAAAGCGCCTGAGTACTGCATCCCGAGCGCACGGTAAACCGCGAGCGGAACCGCAACGACCAGGGCCGCAATCCTCGTCGCAAGGGAAACCTGCGACTGGGAATAATCTTTGTCCTCCTTCTTGAACATCGTGACAAATAACTGCACGAAGATGGAAGCGGTAATAAGGGGCTGCAGGCCGAGCGAGAGGATGGAATTGCTGCCGTTCTGCGTGCCCAGCATCCCGGACACGAAAGCGAGGAGCCCCGCGCCGCTCCCCAGCTGCACCCTCTGCGCCCACGGGATCGGAATCTGCTTGCACGCGAAATACAGCAATACAATGATCGCTGTGGTTCGAAGCTTCGCCGCTGCCAGCGACCCCTTCCCCGGCCTGTCCGTCATAACTGCACTAACCCCCGTCACATGGTACCTTATCTGTAAATTTTACCACAAATCCATGCAGGGCAGGCAGGTTTGACCAAAGCTGCACTTCCCCTCCGATACCTGCACCGGGATCCGGTCCTCGATCTTCCTACGAATCCTCCCGGATAACCTGTCGGGTTCCCTCCGCTGTTTTAATCTGCTCCAGAATCCCGGCTTCCTTCATTTTTCTCACAGAACGCTGAACCGTTCTCAGTGACACTCCGCATTGATCTGCGAGCTCTCTGACGGTAATGAAGGGATTCTGCCGGACCAGATCAAGTATTTTTTTCTCCGTTTTCGTAAATCCGCTCCGTTCTCCTGCATTCTTTCGATAGAAAGTAAAACGGAATCCTGTGGCTGTCTCCGTGTACTCATACCGGACATGCCTCTGCCTGCAGGCATCGAATGTACGTTCAAAGCCCGTTGAAACTTGCTCAATTGTCCCGTCACGGAACAGGATATCCGAGATCGTCACATTGAGCGGAACCGGTTCAAGTCCTTCATTCGCGTAATCCTCCGGCGTATACGGCCGGGGAAACATTCCAGGCGAATAGATCGAAACCCGGTTGCTGTATATGTCCAGCTCGAAATCAGTCCCTGTATTATAGTCACCGTGGCTGAAAGCATTCACGATGATCTCACGTGTCGCAACAGCAGGAATCTCAGGCTCTTCCATTCGCCGGACATTCCCGGTCATAGTCATTCTCCAGTCA
Organism: uncultured Lachnospiraceae bacterium; assembly: GCA_900316855.1. Classification (GTDB taxonomy): domain Bacteria; phylum Bacillota; class Clostridia; order Lachnospirales; family Lachnospiraceae; genus CAG-791. The sequence continues at coordinate 13,700 of ONEK01000031.1, forward strand.
ATATTAGATGCCAGAAAGTCCATGGATTTGTTAATGCATTCGAATACATTACCTTCGAATACCTGCAGATTCAAAATTGTGAGTCTGGTTTCCGTCGCGAACTTCACCAGTTTGACCCGGACCGGACCCTTGCCTGAGAACAGGACATTCCCTGCATTGTTCAGATTGTCCTCATTGTACATGAGGCCCAACCGTCCCAGCACCTGATCCGCGGTCGTGTATTGCAGTGACAGACGCCCTTTCTCCGTGGCTCTATCGATATAAGCTCTCAGCTGCAGCTCGTCTATATTCTTCCAGCTGCAGCCGGAATCTGCCTTTTCCCACCCGGAATAATCTGTTCTCTGTGCCAGGTAATACTGACGCAGTGTCTCATTATCCATCAGGCGGTCTTCATCATGAAATCTCAGGAAATATCTTCCCTTTGCTGAATAAGGAGCCCTGTTCCCGCTGAACTCCACCTCGATAAAATGCGCCCCCTCGATTGAGACACGTTCGGCAATACTGTAGCGGCATTGCGGCTTCAGATCTCTGGCAATATCCTGGGACAGCTTATTCAGAGTTGATTCGCCAACAATCTGACCCTTTACATCTCCATTGTTCCTGACACCAAAAAACAAGGTCCCCTTTCCATGCTTGTTCAGAATTGACGACATGGATTCAATACCCTTCTCTTTTTCAGCTGTCGATTCCTTGAATTCGATATATTCTGTCTCTTTGCCGATATTCATATCTGTCTCCTGCCGTACTATTCGACGCTACAGCGACACGGAATTGTGTCGCTTTGCGACATTTTATCATGTCGCAGCTGTCGCCTTCAAGTAACATTTCCGTCACTCGTGGCTTTTTCGTTCAAAATGAATAATACTATTCGTATGGGGTGACGGCAGAAGTATGTATGTGAATTGATAGGGAGGATCAACACCATTAACAGATACTGTGATGGTGTAGATTACGATAGTTTCAGCAGAAATTCCATGCTGGCAGAAGCCCTGCCAGTGCTGTCCTGCTTAAAGTGTGCATTCAGTCCAAAACTCCCTTGGAAAAATGTCATTTTCCGCAAAAACTCCCTTGCAAAAATGTCATTTTCCACAAAAACTCCCTTGTAAAAATGTATCCTCCGGCTTAGACTGAAATCAGCAGCGGCAGGAAGCGCCTGACTGAGAGCAGGCAGGGCCGGCCCGCGCTGTTGAATGCTTTGAATCCATTCCGCGCCAGCTCGCCAAGGAGAACAGAAAGTTTCAATACTCGACTGTTCGGAAGGGAGCACGCGCGAGCCAGTACACTGGCTCCCTCCAGCTCGGGGACTACAATATCGAAGAACAAGACCAGATCCTGACCCTCCCCCTGTACCTGGCATTCCTCCTGACAGAATTGTGAAGTAATCTGCAGAACAAAAAATAAACAGCCCTATGTTAAAAACAGCCTCCGCCGAAGCGGAGGCTGTTTTTATGATGCCTTATTGACTTATTCAGTCATCGTCTCTCTTACGGCGGCTGAACTTCCTGCGAAGTGCTGCCCACAGGCCTGCGGCACCCATCGCGCCGGCCGCTGCCGCGCCGTTTGCCAACATCGTGGACTCATCGCCGGTCTTCACCCTTCTCGCACCGAGTACTCTCGGACGATTAGCGCCAAGAACCGCGCCGCTCTCCCTCGGCCTCGATGCGCCGAGCACCTGACCCTCCTCGGGCGTCTCCGGTCCGGGACCTTCCGGTGTATCCGGCGTGCCGGGAGTCTCATTCATCGAAACGCGGATGAAGTTCTCCTCGGACTGTACCGGTGCGTAATGATCCTCACGCTCAACCGTAGCATAGATCGGATTTGCGAATACCTCCGCCATATGCTGAAGGAGACGAACCTCCTCGGCGGTCATGTATACCGGCGACCGGTTGAAGCTGATCTTGCCAAGCTGATACTGAGCCGAATTGCGAATAACATGGTTCAGCTTCTGGACTTCAATATCCACCCTAATGTTCTTGAGCTCGCTGCCCCCTTTGTCTACCTTGACATTCCGGAGTTTGCTGCCCTCGCTGTCTACCTTGACATTCTTGAGCTCGCTGCTCTCGTGACCGAACGTCTTCTCTGCCAGATCCCTGCCCTCGTGACCGAACGTCTTCTCTGCCAGGTCCCTGCCCTCGTGACCGAAGATCTTCTCCTTCAGGTCATTACTCTCCTGTCCGAACGTCCTGGTCTTGGTCTCGAGAGTATTATTTCCCGTATCAAGAGTAAGTGCCTTATTCTTGATGGTCTCTCCGACCTCGCCCGGCTTAATAGAATATTCATTGCCAACCGGCATGGAAGGAACTCTGGACTGATGCTCCTCCGCATTAATCTGTACATTCCGGCCGATTAATGCGCCGTCGCCGGAGCCTATTGCAAGATGAATAGTACCCTTCGCAGCGATAAATGTTCCCTCTGCTTCACCACCATCTTCGAATTTGATAGTTCCATTGTAATTTCCGAAATTAAACAGGAGCTCGCTGGCAGTCACATCATATGATCCGCCGAAGCTCATCATATTTGTTTTAACGGAAATTCCATTCTTTACATCGTCAGCCGTGGTTTCCACGTTGAAGATTACCTTCGCGTTGGCATTGCCGATCGCCGCAATGAAGTTCTGAAAGTAATCCGTGAATTTTATCGGTTTAGAAATTTCAACTAATTGTATAACACTGCCATTCTCATCTTTTACTTCTGTAAACTTACCTCCGAGCTGAGAACTTCTGGCACACTTTTCCGTGCCGTTCTCCATGTAATAATAATCAGTATAGCCTGATCCCTCTACGCTCCTTATAATCTGATGCTGTATTTGCTGTTCTCTAGCCTCTCCCTTGAGATCAGCGCTCGTAATATTCAGCAGAAGGATCTGGCCATCCTCAAAGGTCTTCGCTGCTGCCTTTCCTCCTTCCGCGATATACTGCTTCATGGTATCGACCGCATAAGAAAGCTTGCCCTTCGTCTCGTCAATAAGCTTCTGGCCTGCCTCAGCAATCTTATCAAGATTCTTGCTGATCTTTACTTCCTGTTCAACCCTGGCCGCTGCCTCTTCTCCAAATTCATCGCGAACCTTCCCGACAACCTTATCAGCCATAGCCTTGCAGTTATCATCAGTCGGAGACTCTTTCCCGTTATCAGGATCGATATCATAGATTGTGCCGCCATTCAGATTATTACCACTAACCGAGACATTACCAAAAACTTTTGGCGCTGCGCCACCTTGGTTGCCCAGCGAACTAAAGGTAGTTTCCCTTGGATCCATGATTAAAGAATACTTATCAAGACCCTGGACATCTTCTCTGCCGGAAGCATAAATTTCCCTTAATGAACGGCTGCCATCAGATTTACTCAGCTTGTTGACGCAGATATTGCCGTCAATATGCTGGTCAGCATAAAAACTGTCCGCATAGATACCGAAATTACTGGTGATCTTTAATGCAGCGCCAAACGCCTGTGCAAGCTCAGTGCCATTGACACTGGTCAATGTCTGCTCGTCGTTGACAACCTGATACTCCTTCTCCACCTGACGTACAGATACAGGATTCGTAGAAGTGTCGATGTAAACCTTCTCGTCTTTCACCAGGAGATAATAGGAAACATTGCCCTCTTCATCCTTCTCCTCGTGTACCTTGACAAGCCCATTGTTGTCGCGCTTAATGGTGACGACGTCTCCGTTCGCCTTATGTCCGTAGATGTAGTACTCGCCGCTCTGGCTGGAGGAAGGAGTGATGCTGGCTTCATCAGAACTCCTGATATATACCTTGGAGCCGTTGATTTCAACATACTTCCTGCCTTTCTCCGTGCCTACCGTGAAGGTTTCTTCCTGATTGAAATAGGTACGTACAACATTCCCCTGCGCATCCTCACCTTCGAAATAATATTTCTTGCCAGCGTTCTTTGCAGTTTCAGCTTCAACATAAGCACCTGCATCAACCAGACTGCCATTGATGTAATACTTATAGATGAGTGGCTTGTAAACCCCGTCGGAGTTCTTTACGATTTCAATCTGCTTCTCTCCAATGGTCAGGTACAGCCTATTATCCTCAGAACTGGTCAGCTCATCCTCTGTAAAGGCAATGTTCTGGTTGTCATAGTCAAAGGTGTAATAGGTCTTGCCATCTACAACTTCGCTGACGCCATAAGTGCTCTTAAACGTCCCCTTCGCACTGTCATAGGCATCCTTCGACACGCGCTCGCCGTCCACGCTGTAGAACGTGATCTTCCCGCTGGCGATCGTTGTGCCCGCAGGTGCCTTGCCGTCCTCGAACGCGTGCTTCGTGCCGTCGCTGTCCTCGTA
>ONEK01000029.1 GCA_900316855.1 uncultured Lachnospiraceae bacterium
CCTTGAAATGGTAGTGGGTTGTAGTGAAATGCTACTCACTACCATTATGGAGGATTCAGGCGGTCAAACCAGTCCGCCGAATTATTAGGCGCTTACCTTTTTTTATTGGGGATTACCTGAAATTGCCCTCAATATATACAATAATGAATTATACTAAAACAAATTATGCTATAATCAAATATAGCTTAATGTTCCCACAGGAGACATGCCATGACTGATTTTATCGGAAGACAGGAAGAACTCAGGGCGTTGCAGAAAAAATATGACCGGAATGATTTCCAGATGGCAATCATTTACGGACGGCGCCGTATCGGCAAGACCACAATGATCAACCGCTTTATTGGTCAAAATGACTGCCCCGCTATATCCTTCATCGCAGTTGAGCAGAAGGAATCCGAGCTGCTGGATATGATGGGAGCCGCAGTAATGGACGCCCTGGCACCTGATCTTGCCGGCTCCATAAGTTTTGAAAGCTTTGAAAAGCTATTTGACTATATAGCGAGAGCTGCAGGCAGGAAGAGGATGATCTTCCTGATCGACGAATATCCGTATCTTGCGAAGGAATGCCCTTATATGAATTCCCTTCTGCAGAAATATATCGACACGAAATGGAAAAACACCGGTCTGTTCCTGATCCTCTGCGGGTCCCTGGTGAGTTTCATGGCCAGGGATGTCATAGGGCGCGACGCACCTCTTCATGGCAGAAGCACACTTGAAATAAAGCTGAAGCCATTTGACTATTGCGAGGCAGCGAAGTTTGTCCCGGGCTACACCCCGGAAGAAAAGGCAGTTGTTTACGGACTTACGGGCGGAGTCGCCAAATATCTGGAACAGTTCAATCCGGATCTTGACCTGAGGACGAATATTGTCAGGCAGTTTTTTACGGGCACCGGTTATTTCACCGAGGAACAGATCCGGACAATCGTGACAGGAGACAGGCTGAATCCAACGGCATACAATACCATACTTTCCGCGATTGCCTCAGGCTGCACAAAGTATTCTGAGCTTGCTCAGAATACGAAGATGGACAACCTGAACTATTACCTCAATGTCCTCATTGAAGCGGAGCTTGTTGAGAAAAGGATGTCCGGCAGGAAATCCTATTATGTAATTTCCGACTCCATGCTCCGCTTCTGGTTCCGCTTTGTAAACCGCGGCTCCAGCCTGATCAATGCCGGCCGCGGGGAAGTATATTATGACCATAACGTTGAATGCAGCCTTCATGAATATATGGGAGGTGTCTTTGAAGAGATGGCCAGACAGTATATATTCCGGCATGCAGGCTCTGAGGAGTTTCCGGTCATCGTTACGGACATTGAGGAATATCAGAACAGCGTAAGGATGCCTGATGGAACCGTCAGAAATATCGAAATTGATCTTCTTGGTAAGGATGACAGCAGGATTGCTCTCATTGGGGAATGCAAATTCAGGAATCAGAATTTTTCGAAATCAGATCTGGAAAATTTCCTTGATAAACTCGATTATATTCCGAAAGCGAGGAATGCCCGGGCTGTCATCTTTTCCCTGAACGGCTTTTCCGAATATGTGCTGAACAATTCAGACGGCCTGATCCTGATTGACATTGCCAAAATGTATGCCTGACGGCGGCAGCAGTAACGGCGGCGGCCAGGACAATGGAGAGCAGGCGGATTCCTCACCGGAGAGTACACCGGAACAGGCGAGCGCGGCCACCAATGCAGTGACGAATAAAGCAGCAGTTGCGGCGGCGTTCCTTGCAGCCCTGCCCGCCGCCTCCGTTGCGCTGAAAAAGCGGAACAACCGTCAATCGTGATAGAATAAGCCTGAAGCAGGTGATCCTGAAAAATCTGCAGGATCTGCAGTGGAAAGCGATTCCGACGGGAGCGGGGAGAGAAGATGCCGTAGTATTATGACCCGCAGGGGTGGATTCCGGAGAATGCGCTGCGGATGGACCATAAGGCGCAGGAGGTGTGATGTCACCGTATCAGATGACAACGGAACAGATCATTTCGCAGGTGACAGAGATCTGCCGCCGCTGTAATGCAGGCCACCTGTACCTGTTTGGCTCGTATGCCGTTGGCTCCCAGACACCGACAAGCGACATGGATTTTTACGTCAAGGGAATAAAGAACCCGGATGATCTGTCACGGATCCGCGAAGAAACGGAGAAGATTCCTACACTGAAGACGATCGATATTTTCGACTATGATCGCTGCCGCAATCAGTATCTGAAAGAGGATATGGATTTGTATGGAAAAGAAATATATTAACCGGTATCGCAGCTTCTGCAGCAGTCTGTCGGGGCTGGAACAGCTTCGCGGCAGAGATACGGAAGATGAATTTGTGATCAGCGGCGCGGTACAGAAGTTCAGCCTGACACTGGATATATCATGGAAGGTTATGAAGGACATCCTTCTGAATTATCACAAGCTTTCGGATTTCGCGGCCGGATCGCCGAGAGAGACCCTGCGGAAAGCTTTTGAGGTCGGCCTGATTGACGACGATATCTGGATGCACATGCTGGATGACCGCAACAACCTGACGCATGATTATGATGGCAGGCTGGCGAAGACGGCTGTCATCACAATCCGGGATGAGTATCTGCCTGTTTTTGAACAGTTCAGAGAAACCGCAGGAAAATATATAAATCAGATGGGGATGTGACAGAGCTCAGATGACGAAGTCCTCTGTCTGTTCCCGTCTCTGGAAGAACTCATCGAAAATTCTGCGCCGGTAGTAGGCGCTTTTAGGCCGACTCTTTCGATTTCATGCGCAATTCTCTTTCTTTTTTCTTCCCGGGGAAGCTTTTCCGTAATGCCGAATTCGACATTTTTCGATGAAATCAACATTGTGATGTTATTATTACCCGGCGTACCTGCCGGGAATGTGAGGGGCCGGCAGGATATCCTTGAACAGGAGCGCAGGGGCATAGCGCAGGGGTGATGATATGTGCGGAAGGTATTATTTCGGGGAAAAGACGAAGGAAGCGCTGGTGAGAGAGTATGGTGATCCGGGAACCTGTGTCCCTACGGGAGAGATTACACCCGGCATGGACCCTCTGGTTATTCTCGAAAGAGGAGGACGCCCCTCGCCTGGAACCATGCACTGGGGAATGCAGGGCTTTGGCGGAGGGCTTGTCATCAACGCAAGAGCAGAGGAGGCAGAGGAAAAGCCTATGTTTTCATCAGGCATCCGGCATCGCCGGCTCGTGATCCCTGCAGGGAAATTTTACGAGTGGGACAGGGAACATAACAAGGTGGAATTCGACCTGCCGGGAGCAGAGATCATTTATCTTGCAGGGCTCTATGACCTTTCAGCCAACAGGGAGGCCTTCGTCATCTTGACGACGAAGGCAAATGCCTCAATGATGCCGGTTCATGACAGGATGCCGCTTATGATTCCCGGGAAAGAGATCGGGAACTGGCTGGAAAACGGGGAACGGACGAAGGACTTCCTGCAAAGCGCGATGCCGCAGCTACGCCGCCGGCAGGATTATGAGCAGCTCAGTCTATTCGGCAATGTTAAAGGCATTTGACATTTTTTTCAAGAAAAGTCTCCTGGTCCATTCCATCGTAGACCACTGCTATCACACGCATTACGTTTACAGGCTCATCAATAAGAAAATAAGCATAGTAATGCCTGAAATGTATTTTTCGGACCCCTTGTTTTCGCCATTTCTGATAATTTGTCAAAGATGCCAGCTTAGGATTTTTCTTTATCTCATCCAGTGAATTTTTAATCCCTTCAATATAATTGACTGCTGTCTGATAATCCTTTGAAGCATCATATATGTCGAAGACGGCTTTGCGGAGCTGCTTCTCGGCCTGAGGCGTGTAGATTACTTCAAACATCCGCACGCTCCTTAAGATCATTCAGCAGGTCTATGTATACGTTTTCCGCGGGTCTTCCTTTTTTTGCCAGTGCCTCCGAATATCCCGCTTCAAGCATGGCATCGAACTGCTTTGCAGTCATCATACTTCTGTCATATTCGACGGATTCCGGAACCGTCATTGAGAAAGGAATTCCGCGATGGTAGACAATCTGTTTATACAATGCGGTGATGACAGCGGAAGAACTCAATCCTACTTTTTCGAGTATGCTTTCGGCCTCTTTTTTGAGTTCAGGGTCCATACGTGCTGTAACATTGGTGCTTTTTAACGCAGACTTTGTTGACATAATGGAATGCCTCCGTGTCGATACAAACTCAGCTGATTTAACTCAGCTGATTTCCGTTAATTTCATTATATTCGATATGCCACCTGATGCAAGAGATTGTTACTACATTGTTAATACATTATGCCGGACACCCTGAATATCGTTGCATGATATACAGGGCTGTGGTCAAGTGGTGAAGGCAGTGGCCGGCAGGATGTGCGGCCTGACTGCCTTGACAATCCGCCGGACGGGACACCAAAATAATGCGGTACGACAGGCAGCGGTGCCTTCCCGGAGTTCCGGGACCGGCAGAGGAAGGGAAGAACATGCAGCATTCCGGTGCGTCAGCAGACGCTCAATATATAAAAATGGCACAGACGCCGGTGGCGAGGCTCATCCTGACGCTGGCGGTTCCGACGATCATCAGCATGCTGGCGACCAGTATCTACAATACCGCGGACACGTATTTCGTGAGCCGTCTGGGAACGTCCGCGTCCGGCGCCGTGGGCATCGTCTTCGCGCTGATGGCCTTCTACCAGGCGGTGGGCTTCATGTGCGGCCAGGGGTCGGGAAGCTTTGTCTCGCGCCTCTACGGGGAGAAGAAGCCGGAGGACGCAAAGGTCTACGGCAACAGCGCCTTCCTGATGTCCATGATCCTGGGCCTTTGCATTTCGATCCTGGGCATGCTGTTCCTGGAGCCGCTGCTGCGCATCCTGGGCAGCACGAAAACCATCCTTCCCTATGCGAAGCAGTATGCTGTCTGGATCCTGCTCGCCGGCCCCTTTCTGTCGGCGAGCTGCACGCTCAACAACCTCCTCCGGTATGAGGGACGCGCCTTCTATGCCATGATCGGCCTTACAACGGGCGGTCTGCTGAATATCGCGGGCGACCCGCTGTTCATGTTCGGCCTCGGCTTCGGTGCTGCCGGCGCGGGAATTTCGACGGCACTTTCCCAGATCGTCAGCTTCCTGATTCTCCTCTTTACCTTCTTTACAGACAGAACGGTGATGGAATTCAGCCCGTCCTATATCAGCCGGGCGGCAAAGATCTATACCTCTGTCATCCGGGTCGGCTCGCCATCGCTCCTTCGGCAGGGACTGAACGCGCTCTCGACGATCCTGCTGAATCGCGCGGCAATGCAGTACGGGGATGCCGCGATCGCCGCCATGAGCATCGTGGGGCGGCTTGCGTTCCTCATGGGTGCCATCGGCATCGGCATCGGACAGGGGCTGCAGCCGGTCGCGTCGTTCAATTACGGAGCTGGCAAATATGACCGCGTGAAAAAGGGCACTTACTTCACGGCAGCTGCCGGCACGGCGGTCCTGACCGCGCTGGGATTGGTCATGTTCTCGTTTGCGCGGCCGATCATCACATGGTTCCGCGATGACCCCGAGGTCATTGCAATCGGCACGGACGCCCTCCGCTGGCAGTGCTTTGCGTCCATGTTCCAGACGATTTCCATGACAGGCAACATGCTGTTCCAGAGTATCGGCAAGGCGAGGCAGGCGTTCTTCCTCGCGTCGCTGCGCACCGGCTTGTTCTTCATCCCACTGATTCTCATCCTGCCGCAGGTATTTGGTGTTACGGGCATCGAAATCGCGCAGCCCGTCTCGGACATCCTCACCGCCGCTGTGTCAGTGATTATCGCCGGCAGGTTCCTCAGAAGGCTGTGACGATGAGTGGCCGCTGGTTCTTGACAAGAGGCTGCATTCAGAAAAATTATGGATGTATAAACGAAGTATAGACATCCGCTGATCTACAGGAGGAGCATTCATGCAGGCTAATATCACCAAATGGGGAAACAGTCAGGGAATTGTTATTCCGAAGAGCCTTATGGAAATGTGCAATCTGCAGGTAAACGAGCCGGTTGATCTTGAAGTCAGGAATGGGAAGATTATCATACAGAACGTGCACAGACACAGAACACTTGAAGAACGTTCGGCAGAATATGGCGGCCGCCTGGGGCCCTTTGAATCTTATGACTGGGGAGAACCACAAGGCAGGGAGGTATGGTGACCATGGTTCATCAGGGAGATGTCATTCGGATTGAGGGACAGAGTTTTCCTGCGCTGGTATTGTCAAAGGATTTTTTAACGGGGAAGGCTTTGCGGTTCTCTGTCCGATTGCTCAGCAGGCAGTTGAAACTCCGCTGCATATTCGGATCAAAGGAGATGATTTCACTGGAATGAGTCTGCTGGAAAATCTGAAGAGCGCGGACCTGACAGCAGCGCATTATAAGACAGTCACGTCTATTCCGTTTGCGCAGATTCAGAATATTTCTGATGCTGTACAGGCAATCTTCGACTGTTTCCCATACTGACAAGTATTGCTTCGATCATGTTAACACATCCGGCTTCTCCCATGCGTTTGTGAAAATGCGCGGCACCCTTGTCGCGGAGCTCGTATCCGGTGAGAAGGAATGCGTGCGGAGCGCCCTTGCCGGCATGGCACTGGAGCGGCTTGCAAGGGCCTGAGAAGCTCCCGGCCTTCCTGTGACAGACCCTATGCGACGCGTTACAATAGTGCGCGGATAAAGGAGAACGTGCCACATGCGCAAGCTAACGGAAGAAGAAATTGCAGCCATTCCCTCCGGGCGGTCCTGGAAGGATGAAAAGCTCCCCATGTTCGAGCAGATGAAGCTCCATAAGGACGGCCTTTCGGCACTGTATGACCTGGACCGCCTTGCAGGGCTGCCCACGGAGGAAATCGGTTTCGAGGACCTTGCGAGGCTCAAGTGGATCGGCATCAGCGCGCAGAGGCCAAGAAACGGGCATTACCTCATCCATATCCGCGTGCCGGGCGGACAGCTGTCCATCCAACAGGCACGGACCATCGCTTCTCTTTCAGAGGAGTTCGGGCAGGGCTCCATCCAGTTCACAAACCGCCAGTGCGTTGAGATCCACAACGTTCTTCTGACGGATGCGAGGGAAGTTCTTACAAGGCTCTCTGCCGCGGGACTTACAACCGTCATGAGTGAGGGTGACACGCCCCGCGTTGCCGTCGGCAGCCCGCTCGCCGGCGCGGACCCTGAGGAATTCATGGACATCCGCCCGATTGTCCGGGAGCTGAATGCCGAATTCACCGGGAATCCGGAATATTCCAACCTTCCGCGTAAATTCAAGGTTTCCATTACAGCGAGCCCTCATAACGACGGCTACGCTGAGGTCAATGACCTTTCCTTCGTGCCGGCCGTGATGAGTCCGGACGCGTTCCGGGCATCCGGAAGGGCACTGCCGCTCTCTTCCCGCGTGGATTCCGGGTCTCTGTCTGCCGCACAACCTGGTGCAGGACCGGAATCACACGGCACAGCCGGAAACGAACCGATATACGGCTTTGCCGTCTATGTCGGCGGGGGTCTTTCGGCGGATCCGAGGCTGGCGGCGCGCCTGTCGTTCTTCCTCCTTCCGGAGGATGTTGTGAAGACGGCGAGGGCCATGGCACTGATTTACCGCGAGGAGGGAGACCGCGCACGGCGAGGGCTCGGACGCTTCAAGAACCTCGTGGAAAGCCTTGGGACTGAAACGCTTGAGAAGAAAGTGGAAGAGATCACGGGACCCCTGTGCCACGGAGGGGAGGAAATCCGAAGGGACTGGAATTACGGAATATACCACAGCATCCATCCGCAGAAGCAGAATGGATACTGCTATGCCGGCGTCTGCGTTTCCATGGGGGTGATGACTGCGGAGGACCTGAAGGAGCTTGTGGACCTGGCACAGAAGTACTGCGATCCCTCTGAGGACGGAGCCTTCGGTGGTCTTACTTCTGCCGGAGATTCTGCTGCGGCGGACGGCCTGCTGCCCGAAGGGGGAACAAAAAGCTCCGCGCCAGGAGACGGATGCTGCATCGCAATCACCAGCACCCGGGACCTCATTCTCCGGGATATCCCCTCGGCACGCGTAACGGAGCTGGAGGCTGAGCCCTTCTTCCGGAAATACCCTCTTCGTCCGGGCATGCTGACAGGGTATTCCTCGCCCTGCACCGGCATCACCTACTGCAACTACTCCTCTGTCGAGACGGAATTTTATCTTCAGAAGACGCTTCTTGCGCTGGAAGAGGAGTTTCCGGAGCTTGACGTTCCCGTGAGGATCGCCCTGACGGGGTGCGGACACTCGTGTGCCCGTCCGCAGATCGCTGATATCGGGATGACGGGTGTCTATATCCGGGCGGACAATGCAAAGGGCATTACGGCAGGCGTCACGTTCTGCACGGGCGGAACGCTTGAAAACGGCCGGTTTGCGGATGAGCTGCGGGGCCGGGTACATATGCGGGATGTCCCCGATGTCCTCCGGGGGATGCTGCGTTACTACCTCGATAACCGGGAGCCTGGCGAGGTGTTTTCGGATTTTGAAAAGCGCACCGGACCGGACCCCTTCCAGGCAATCGTCGGGGAGTTTTCCGCGTGAGATCGGGGACCCGGCAGATTCCGCCGTCCGGGTGACTTAATACTGACTGGATAAGTATACTTTCTGTGAAAGGAGCCCACAATATGCCGCAAATTATCCCCATAAAGGAACTCAAAAATACATCTCAGATATCAGACCGTGCACACGCTACCAGTGAGCCAATCTATGTAACCCGAAACGGGTATGGAGATCTTGTCATCATGAGTGTGGAAAACTATGACAGATATCTCCGGAAGATAGAGATGTACGAATCTCTTGAGAGAGCAGAGAAACAGATATCTGACGGCGAGGGAACGGATGCCAGAGAACAGCTCACTTCACTGAGGTCGAAGTATGGCATATAAGCTTCCATCAGCTGGAGAACTATGCGAAAAAGCTGTAAGAAGCGGAAAGGAAAGGCTTTACAGGATGGAAATCAGAAAGACTGCTGTTTTCGGCATGGGAGCGTTAGGGCTCCTGTTCGGCTCGCAGATTGCGGATAAGGCCGGTTCGGATGCCGTGACGTTCCTCATGGATCCGGAACGTCTGAAGAGGCACAGCGGCGACGTCTACACTATCAACGACGCACAGCGGCACTTCCGGATGGAGGACGCCTCCCTGGCGAAGCCGTATGATCTCGTCCTTGTCGCGGTCAAATACGGCGCGCTGAAGGGTGTTATTGAGGAAATGAAGCCCGCCGTGGGGCCTGATACCGTGATTGTTTCCGTTATGAACGGGATCACGAGCGAGGACATTCTGGCAGAGACGTTTCCGCGAAGGAATATCATCGACTGCGTGGCGATCGGCATGGACGCGATGCGGGACGGCACGAGCCTGCATTATACAAAGCCGGGAAAGCTGCAGATCGGCGTCACGGTACCCTCCCAGCAGGGAGCCTATGACAGGCTCGTCCGCTTTCTCGACCGGGTTAGAATCCCCTATGAGCCCTGTGAAAACATCCGCTGGAACATGTGGAACAAGTTCATGCTGAATGTCGGGATAAATCAGGCCTGCACCGTGTATGAGACGGACTACTTCCATGCTACGGAGAAAGGACCGATCCTGGACGAAATGGTGGAAGCCATGGAGGAGGTCATCCGCGTGGCGGAGGCGGAAGGGGTGAAGCTCACACGGGAGGACCTCGAGCGCTGCGTCGCCCTGGAGAGGACGCTGAAGCCGGACGGGTACCCGTCCATGCGCCAGGACGCTGTGGCAAAACGGCCCACCGAAGTTGACATGTTCGCCGGAACCGTGATGGAGCTTGGGCAGAAGCACGGCATACCGACCCCTGTCAACCGGAAATACTATGACGCTGTAAAGAAGATGGAACAATCGTGGAGCAGCTGAACGGGGAGCGGACCTCATGCAGGCAAATCATTGCGAAGCCCGCCGGTTCAGCTTCCTGAGGCGCAGCATCCAGATCATGCAGAGCGTGATCTGCAGAACGGTTGACATCGGGGTCGCGAGGCCGATGTGGAACAGCGAAACCGGAATCTGGCGGCTCATGAGGTAGGATACCGGCACGCGGACGAGGAAAGCGCCCGCGATGCCCTGGATCATTACAAAGCGCGTCTGCTCCATCCCGTTGAAGAAGCCAATGAAGCAGAACAGGAAGCACGTAAGCAGGCAGTCAATCGCATAGGCCTTCAGATAGTCTGCCGCGGCAAGGACTACCTCGCCATCGCGCGAGAAGATGGAGGCCAGAAGGTCCCCGTGGAAGAAGGCAAGATAAAACATGACGATGCCCAGAACAAACGAAACCGCGATCGCGTAGCGGAGCCCTCTGTATGCACGCTCCGGCTTGCCGGCGCCCCGGTTCTGCGCGACGAACGCCGCCATGGACTGCGCGAACGAGGACGGCACCAGCATGATGAAGGCACAGACCTTCTCCGCCACTCCGACGCCCGCCGAGGCGATGAGGCCGATGGAATTCACGATGGCGAGGATGACGAGGAACGAAATGCCGACGAGCAGGTCCTGCAGCGCGATCGGAATGCCGATGGCGAGAACCCTGCGGATGATCCCGGTGTCCCAGCGGATCTGCTTTCTGTGAAACGCAAACGGAAGCGTGCTCCTGCGGATGATGGCAAGCGAGAGCACAACGCTGATCAGCTGCGAGAAGACCGTGGCATAGGCTGCTCCTGCCGTTCCCATGTGGAAAACCGCAACGAGGAGAAGATCACCCGCGATGTTGCACACACAGGAGATCAGCACCGTGATAAGAGGCGTCCTCGAATCCCCGAGCCCGCGGAAGATACTGCCGATCAGGTTATAGGCGATGATGACGACGGATCCCGCCCCGCAGATCCGGATGTAGGAGGCTGTGAGGTCAAAGGCTTCCTCCGGTGCCTGCATGATACCCGCAAGACCTCTCGAAAAAACAGGAATCACGATTGTGAAGACAATGCCGATCACAGCAAAGAGCGCTATGCTGCTCCCGACGATCTGCCCGCCCTCCTCAGGCTTCTTCTCGCCGATTTTCTGCCCCAGAAAGACCGTTGTACCCATAGAAAGGCTGCTGATCAGGTTCGTCAGCGTCATCATGATCTGCGAGCCTGTGGAAACCGCCGATACATCCGCGGGCCCGGAAAACCTGCCGACGACCAGAAGGTCCACCGCGCCGTACAGTGACTGCAGAAACAGAGCAAAGAATACGGGAATAACAAACTTAAGAAGCGGCAGGAGAATTCCTCCTGTTGTGAAATCATTTTTCTGCTTCAAATTCTCCTCCCGGTTATTATTTTCCAAAATGCTTTTTCGCCTCCGTGAAGTCCTCCACGAGCTCCACGGTTCCGATATAGGCGCCATCCCTGTCACGCACCGCGGCATAGCGGATTCTGACAGGGTGGAGCGGATTGGGCGTCCAGATATCAACATAGTCCTTCTCCCCGGATTTCAGGGAAGAAATCACCTCCTGCACAACCGGAAGGATCTTTTTCGGGTGGCAGTCGTATACCTTGCGCCCGATGGCGGAGGCAGGTCTTGAGAAGACCTTTCCTTCGTTGGAGAAGAACGTGTTGATCTCGTTCTCATCAATGAACGTGATGTCAAGCGGAAGGACGCGGAGCAGTGCCTTCAGCTGCCGCACCGAAAGCGTCCCGAGCTCAAAGTGGATCAGCCCGTCATCTGCAGCGGCATGCTCCTTCCTGCGATTTGCGAGGACCTGTTCGCCGTGCGGCCAGACGGGAGCCTTTTCGATAAATACCATTCCCATTTCCGGCAGGTCCCCGTAGACATCGATCCATTCGTCGTCTGTGAGGTGCTCCATGGCAAGGGGATAGAGGATTTTCTCCTCCTTGTAGATCATCTCCTTCATCCTGGTGAGGACAGCGCTTAAATCCCTGCAGAAGTCCTGATCCGAGAGAGCCTTCTTTACATGCTCCGTCTCCAGCTGTTCCATCTCGTCGGGGTCCTGCGTGCCTTCCCCCTCCGGCAGCTGCAGCATTCCGGAAAGGCGGCTGATCTCCGACTTGATCTCATCATCCACGCCCCACATTACATCGGATGGACCGGTGATTCCATAGCGGTAGAGGATGGGCATGATGCTCTCCTCCTTTTTGCCGTAGAGGATCCGGATACGGGTAAGCTTCTTTACGTTGGATGCAAGCTTTAAGGGATCGGACTTTATGGCAAGGAGTGTTGTGGTGTTGGCGATCAGCTTTTCCAGGGCTTCATTCTCCCTGCGAAGCTGATCCACCGGATGGCCTTCGGGGATGTCGAGCCCGCTTTCCTTTGCCTTTTTGTTTTCCTCTGCCCAGACCTCGGCCTCGGTCTTGCCGTGGAAGAGTGCGGAATGAAGATCGCAGAGCTTCTGCACCTCCTGCACGTCCATGCCTCCCTGGATGAGGCTCTGTTCCGCGTCCGTTATCTCATGCACGGAAACACTCTCGAAGTTTTTTACAAAATCCCTGCGCACGGATTCCACGTCTTCGCCGGAACCCACACGGCGGATCAGGGACGCCAGAAGGGCTGTGCGCTCCGACGGGTTCTGGTTATCGCCGGCTTTCCCGGAAGGTGCGTCCCCGTTACCGCCCTTCTCCGGCTCAGGGCTCCCGCCCTCGGATCCGTCTTCCCCGATACGCGCAGGGATTTCGTCCTTCTGATCCGGGGCGTCCTTTAAGCCGGTCACCTGATAGCCCTTCTCCTCGAATGCACGGATAATCCGGTCCATAGGGATTCCCTTTACCATAGATCCCTTCGGGATCGTCATGACGCTTCCCATGAGCTTCAATGCCGCGGGGCTCGTGATCTCCTTAAACCCCAGCTCCTTCATGATCTTGGCCACCTGAGGATCCTCCTTTACCAGGGCGGCAACGGTTTTTCTCATATCAATAACCTTGTTCATTGGTTTCCTCCATTGACTCAGCACATTTCGTGCTTCCTGTATCCTGCGTGAGCAGAATGCATCCGCGGCAAACCCGGGACGCATTAAACTTATCTAACCACAGAAATACTGTAGCACAACAGGGCAAGAAAGGCATGACAATTGCAACGAATCTGCAAACAGAAAAGAACAGGAGCGGAAAAGCGCCGTTTGAGGTATGATGAAGCTCAGCATAGACGATCCTATGAGATAACGGAGGGAATGTCCGTCCTTGACAGACCGGCATCCGGAAAAAGTATTGCGGCACAAATGCCGCAGAGGGGCTTTCATGAATATCAGGCATTCACAGGAAGAGGATCTTCCACGGATCATGGAAATCTATGGCATCGCACGAAGGTTCATGGCGGAGCATGGCAACCCGAACCAGTGGGGGCCTACAAACTGGCCGCCGAGGGAGCTGATCCTTCGGGACATCCGGGAAGGCCACAGCTATGTCTGCACACAGGACGACAGGATTATCGGAACGTTCTTCTATCAGTACGGAAAGGACATCGAGCCCACATATCGGCATCTGATGGAGGGCGCCTGGAAGGATCCGGATGACTACGGCGTTGTGCACCGCATCGCAGGGGACGGCAGCAGGAAGGGTATCGGATCCTTCTGCCTGAACTGGGCTTTTGACCAATGCGGTCATTTACGCATTGATACGCACCCGGACAATGTTGTCATGCAGAACCTGCTTGCGCGGCTCGGCTTTGTCCGCTGCGGCATCACCCATGTCGAGGAGGATGACAATCCGCGCTATGTATATGAGAAATCACTGCGCAGAAGGGCCTGAGGATGCGAAGACCATGAAGGCTGTAATAGAAACTTCGGCTCCCATGACTTCCGCTCCCATGCAATCCGGCGGCGCTGTGGTAAACCCGGTGACTGGGGCGGAATACGTTCCCGTGCGGGACCTTGGCGCGCCGGAGCTGGAGCTGTATACGCACCTGAATGAAAGCCAGCTGCGCCATTACAATGAGCCGGAGCCGGAGGGAGTGTTTATCGCCGAAAGCCCGACCTCGGTTTCGCGCGCACTCGATGCCGGATATTACCTTCTGTCCATGCTGGTGGAGGACCGGTATCTTGGTGCCTGGGAACTGGAAAAGGAGAATTCCCCGGAGGTAGGGGCGGACCTTGTGGGCAAAGCCATGGGCGAAGCACAGACACTGATTGCCCGCGTCGCGCAGGAAGGAAAACGCACAGGCCGCGCCATACCCGTTTACCACGGACCGATCAGCGTTCTCTCCAGGCTGACCGGGTACCATCTGACCCGGGGGATCCTGGCCGCCTTCCGGAGGAGGAGACCTCAGACCGTAGAGGAGATCTGCCGGAATGCGCATCGCATCGCGGTCCTGGAGAACGTGGAGAACCCGACGAATGTGGGTGCCATTTTCCGCTGCGCCGCGGCACTTGGCATGGACGCGGTCCTTCTGACGCCCGCCTGCGCGGATCCGCTGCAGCGCCGTGCGATCCGGGTAAGTGTCGGGACGGTGTTCCAGATCCCCTGGACCTACATCGGGAGGGAGCTGACGCCGGCGCACCGGAGAGCGCTGGGCCTTCCGGTGACCGGAACGGCACAGGGAATGGCGGATGATCCGAATATCAGGGAAGAAATGCCTGCGCCGCTCTGGCCTGACCGGGGTATCCGCCGTCTCCACGCGATGGGTTTCCGGGTAACCGCGCTGGCGCTCAGGAACAATACGGTGGATCTGACGGATCCCGCTCTGCGGCAGGCGGACCGCCTTGCCCTGATCCTCGGGAACGAGGGAGACGGTCTGCCGGAGCGGACGGTGGAGCTGTGTGATTACACAGTCAGAATCCCCATGAGCCACGGCGTGGATTCTTTGAATGTGGCAGCGGCTGCGGCGGTTGCGTTCTGGGAACTGGGACGCGGAAGGACGGAAAACGAACCGGTCCCGGATCCGTCAGACTCCGGGGCTGCGGGGCCTGACGCCCTGCAAGGAGAGGAAAAGCCATGATCCGTGCGGTTTTCCTGGATATTGACGATACACTTCTGAGTTTTTCCGGGTATGTGAAGCAGGCCATGAAAAGCGGGTTTGCGAAATTCCACCTGAAGCCATACTCCGATGACATGTTTCCCGTTTTCGAAAGGATCAATGACGGGCTGTGGCGGTCGCTGGAGCGGGGCGAAATCACACTCGCGCAGCTGAGGGCCGTCCGCTGGAGCCGGATCTTCAAGGCGCTGGGGATCTCATTTGACGGACCTGCCTTTGAGCAGTATTTCCGTGACCAGCTCTTTTCCAGTGCAATCCCGGAGCCGGGTGCCATGGACCTTCTGTCCTATCTCGCGGGACGCTATGACCTCTATGCAGCCAGCAACGGCCCGTATCTGCAGCAGAGGAACCGGCTGAAAACCGGCGGCATGGATGGATACTTCGATGACATTTTCATCTCTGAGAGGATGGGGGTGCAGAAGCCGCAGCCCGGCTTTTTCGATGCCTGCTTTGCTTCGATCCGGAGGGACCGGATTCCGGATCTTGAACCGGCAGAGTGTATGCTCATCGGGGACTCCCTCACCTCGGACATAGCCGGAGGAAAACAGTATGGCATGAAGACCTGCCTGTACCAGCCGCGCAAAAAAGACTTTCAAAATGGCATTGAACCGGATTATACTGTTCGGAAACTGGAAGAGGTAAAGGGAATCCTGTGACAAAGCGGGAGAAATGCCGAAGCGGGAGCCTCTTCCTTTCAGATGGTGCGTGGATTACCGGTTGTGACTCAATCGGTCAATTCTGCGACGCACAGAACAGGAGGCCATTATGTCGGTTGAAAGGGTAAAGGATTTCTTTAAGGATACGGACGTGGAGGTCATGGAGGCACCCGAGTCCTCCGCGACGGTAGAGCTTGCCGCGGAAGCGTTTCACACGGAGCCTGACCAGATCGCGAAGACGCTCTCGTTTCTTCTGGACGGGCAGCCGATCCTCGTCGTCATGGCGGGAATGGCAAGGGTGGACAACCACAAGTACAAGGAATGCTTCGGGAAGAAAGCATCCATGATCCCGCACGACGCTGTGGAGCAGTATATCGGCCATCAGCCGGGCGGCGTCTGCCCCTTTGCCATAAAGGAAGGCGTCAGGGTCTACCTCGATGAGTCACTGAAGCGGCACGAATATGTCTACCCGGCTGCCGGCAGCTCCAACAGCGCGGTAAAGCTGTCCATAGCTCAGATGGAGCAGTATTCCGGGTACACCGCCTGGGTGGATGTCACGAAATACTGACGGACAGGCCATGTGGTAATAAGAACCCTTCAGCATCATGGGCGAAAACCACGGGGCTTGCTTCGGGATACAGTCAGAAGAACGGAAACTGTGTCAATTGGAAGAAATTGAGTCAAGCGGGGGAGCCGACTCATGACGGAAAAAACATTCGGCACACGCAAGGTAACAATTTATCCAGCCAAAGGGGACAGGGTCCCGGTTGTATACAGCAGTGATTATGAGGAGAGCGGACAGGGTGTACTTCGGTGCTGCCGTGAGCTCGGCGCGCCTGATTTCCACCTCGTCACGGTCTCGAACCTTTCCTGGGATGAGGATCTCTCGCCCTGGCCCCACGAGCCGGTCGTGGACCGCAATGACCATTTCACGGGCGGCGCGGACGCGTATCTTCAATTCCTTCTGGAAGAGGTTATGCCGTTCGCGGAGCGTGCCCTTGAGGAGCAGGTGAGCGCAAGGATCCTTGCGGGGTATTCCATGGCGGGGCTGTTTTCTGCCTATGCCCCGTTTTGTACGGATGCATTCGATGCCTTTGTCAGTGCGTCCGGCTCGGTATGGTATCCCGGTTTTCGGGATTATTTCGTGCAGCATGACTTCCGGAAAAAGCCGAAGGCCATGTACTTCTCGCTCGGGGATAAGGAAACCAGGACGCGCAATCCGTATCTGAGGACAACCGATGCGGTCTTCCTGGAGCTTTTGGAGGAATGCAGAAGGCGCGGGATTTCTGCAATTTATGAGAAAAACCCCGGAAACCACTTCGTGGATGGGGACCTGCGGATCGCGAAGGGCATCCGCTGGGTGCTGGAGGAGCTGCCGGCCGAAATGGAATGAGGAACGGAGCCTGCGCGGGTTTCTCGTGATGCATGCTTGCTGGCGCAGGCATAAAGAGGCAAAGGCAGAAAGGTGGAGAGCGCAATGCCCGGTTTAGGAACCATTGTCAATGTGATTGCAATTATCGCCGGCGGCATCATCGGCGTTCTTTTCGGCAGCCGCATTCCGCAGAGGGTACAGGATACCATTCAGGAAGGAAACGCGGTCGCCGTATTGTTTATCGGCATCGGCGGAACGCTCCAGCGTATGCTCGTCTTTGAGGACGGCTCCTTCTCCGCCACCGGGACCATGATGATGATCTTCTCCCTTGCGATCGGCGCGGTCATAGGGGAAATCCTCAATCTCGACAGGAGGATGAAGCAGTTCGGCGAATGGCTGAAGCTAAAGACCGGGAACGCGAAGGATGCGGAATTCGTGGATGCCTTTGTCACCACCTCTCTGACCGTATGCATCGGTGCCATGGCCATTGTCGGCTCCATCCAGGACGGAATCCACGGTGACCATTCCGTTCTGTTTGCCAAGGCGGTCCTCGACATGCTGATTGTCATGGTCTTCGCGACGACGAAGGGAAAGGGCAGCATCTTTGCCGCACTTCCGGTAGGGATTTTCCAGGGGAGCGTCACCCTCCTTGCCGCCCTCATCAGTCCGTACATCACGGAAACCGCCATCAGCAACCTCTCGTATGTGGGGTCTATCCTGATCTTCTGCGTCGGGGTCAACCTTCTGTTCAACCGCGGCATCCGCATCGCAAACCTCCTTCCGTCCCTTCTCATTGCCGCCTTCTGGCACTGAAGAGGCTCTTATGCCGCTTTCGCAGTGCATTTTCCCGAAATGACCGGAAAATTTTCCCATTGAGGGGCAGGCTCCTTCCCTGCTAAAATACAGTCTGCGGGTAATCCGGATGCACCGCACAATGGCCGGCACCGCAAAGCCGGGCCACATTCCGGATCAGTCATGCGCAAATCGGAAGGGAAAAAGCTCATCTCGGTTCTTCTCGCGGCACTGCTTACGGCTGCCGCTTTTTTTGCTACTCTTCATTCCGATATTCCGGAAATCGGCCGCACTGCCGGCGAAGTCTGCCTGTATGAGCAGGAGTCTTCGCGGGACAGCATGCCGGCCGCACCGCGAAGGCTGAGCCCTGTCTTGGGGACGCGCACGGCGGGGATTGCCCTGCCGGAGATCCGGTTCTGCGAGCGGACTGTGATCACGAATCGCCCCGTCCGTCTTCCCGGCAGGAAGGGAAGACAGGCTCCTGCCGCCGCAGCGGCAGTCCTCAGCAGCCTGATGGCCGCGATGGTTCTGTTCGTGTGGCTCTGTGTCATTCAGAAAACGCCCGATTTCCTGCACCAGAGGATTCTTACCTATATCGAGCGCTCTGACGGAATGCGTCATCCTTTCTCCCTCTAACAGCTTCTAATAAAAGACAATAACAAAACTTACAATCCTGAGCTGCCGCAAACGGCGCAGGCTTTTTCCGCGTACAGGGAAAAGTGCGCCCTTTTCAGAGCCGGGCACGGGGTGCAGAAGAAACTCCGGACGCCGGCAGGGCAGCCCTGTACCGCACAAGAAGGGAGAATTGAAATATCATGAACGAAAAGACAGCAAAAAAGAGGAAGCAGCTGATGGAAGACGCCGCCGGCACCCTGGCAAGGGAAGGGGAACACATCCTATGGAGCGGTATGGCGGAGGACTACGATCCGTTTGCGGATGACATGCGTAAGGCAACCATCCGCAGATTTGCCATCTGCTTCGGCACGGCTGTTCTTCTGGACCTCTTTTACATTGTTGCGACCATTGCGTCGGGGACCGGGGAATTTCATCTGCTTATGCCGCTTGTAGTACTCCTGGTTGCCGGTATTATCGCATGGTCCCCGTTTACGGACCGCAGTCTTGTCCTTCAGAACGCGGCATACTTCCTGACAGACACGAGTATTGTTGTGGCGACGGAGGGCGTACATTTTGCATCGCTTCCTCTGGAGACGACACCCTGCGAGGTCGTTCCCTCTGCCGCGGGCAATATCAACCTGAATTCCCGTAATACATAACTATGCTTTAGCGGGAAGCGGCTCTACGCCGAGATCCCGATACAGCTGTTCCTGCTTGTTTAGTACTTCGCCCACTG
>ONEK01000022.1 GCA_900316855.1 uncultured Lachnospiraceae bacterium
TGCAGCCTGAGTAACATCAGGTAGTGGGTGATGGCTCACCCGGGCCGGCTCTGCCGGCCGAATGTTGGATTTTGCAATACTTTTAAGCAACAAAGCCATGCATACAGCAGAAGAAAATTCGTTATTGTCATTGATGAATGGGACTGCATCTTCCGGGAATACAGGGAAGACCAGAAGGCGCAGAGGCGTTATCTTGATTTCCTGAGGGAATGGCTGAAGGACAAGGCTTACCTCGGACTGGTATACATGACGGGCATTCTCCCGATCAAGAAATATGGAACGCATTCGGCTCTGAACATGTTCACGGAATTCTCGATGGATAACCCCAGCGTGCTGTCGGAGTTTGTCGGATTCACGGAAGATGAGGTCAGACATCTGTGCAGGCGCTACGGGATGGATTATGAGGAATGCAGGGCAAGGTATGACGGATTCTGTTTTCCTCAGTCCGGTCATGCGTACAATCCGAATTCCATCGTGAAGGCGATGCTGCTGCGCCAGTTCGATGATTACTGGAACCAGACCGAAACCTATGAAGCACTCCGCATATATATTGATATGAATTATGATAGCCTCCGGGACGCCATCCTCCGGCTGATGGCAGGCGGACGGCAGGTGATCAATACAGATGGTTTCCAGAATGATATGACCACATTTGCCAACGCGGATGACGTCATGACATTGCTGGTGCATCTGGGCTACCTCGGCTATGACTTCGAAACGAAGGAGGTATTTATCCAGAACCGGGAGATCCTGCAGGAGTTCGTGACCGCGACAACAGCGAAGAATGCCTGGGATGAGGTCGTGAAATCTGTGAAGCGTTCGAATGAGCTGCTGAAAGCAGTGTGGAACCGGGACGAGGAGACGGCAGCGTCCTATATGGAGAATGCGCATCTCGAAACGAGCCATCTGCAATACAACGATGAAAACGCGCTGTCGTATACCATTTCCCTTGCATTCTATGCCGCAAGGCAGTATTACACGGTTGTGAGGGAGCTTCCATCGGGAAAGGGCTTTGCGGATCTTGCCTTTCTTCCGCGGAAGAAGTACGCGGACAAACCGGCTATGATTGTCGAGCTGAAATGGAATCAGGATGCAGATACAGCCATCCGGCAGATCCATGCTCGGCAGTATCCGGAAGGACTGTCGGAATATCAGGGAAATCTTCTGCTGGTCGGGATCAGTTACGACAGGAAGACAAGGAAGCACAGCTGCGTTATTGAACAAGTCTGAGCCGGTATGTATTCCTGAAGAAGGCGGCAAAGTACCGGTGAGAGCGGGGAGCAGAGAGAAAACGTGTCAAAAGAACCGTCCGCTGACACACCTGTTGACACGTCCATCCGGCAACAGAAAAACGATCTCAACTTCGTGGAAAACCATAACGGATTATCCCGTGCCGTGCTGCGCCGATAATATCATGGGGTGAGGGGCAATGAAGGTCTTATCGATGTATCTGCCGCAGTTTCACAGGACGAAGGAAAATGACGCCTGGTGGGGCGAGGGCTTTACGGAGTGGACGGCGGTAAGAAGGGCGAAGCCTCTGTTTGAAGGGCATGACGAGCCGCGGAAACCGCTGGATGACAACTATTATAACCTGCTGGATAAGGAGACGATGCAGTGGCAGGCCGCCCTCATGCGGAAATACGGCATCGACGGGCAGGTGTTCTACCATTACTACTTCAGGGATGGCAGGAAAATTCTCGAAAAGCCGGCGGAGAACCTTCTGAAGTGGCAGGATATTGATATGCCGTTCTGCTTCTCCTGGGCGAATGAATCGTGGATCCGTTCGTGGTCCAACATCTACGGCGTAAACGGCAATGCATGGTTTGATTCATTCGATAAGCAGAGTGGAAAAACAGAAGGCTCCGGCATTCTTCTGGAGCAGTCGTACGGCGGCAGAAGGGAGTGGGACGAACACTTCCGTTATCTGCTGCCGTTTTTCAAGGACAGACGTTATATCTGTTACGAGGGGAAACCGGTTTTTCTGATCTACAGGGCCGGCCTGATTCCCTGCCTTAAGGATATGCTGGAGCGCTGGCGGGAGCTGGCGAAGCAGAACGGCCTTCCGGGGCTTTATCTTATCACCACTTACGGAGACAGAGCTGAGCTGTTTGACAACACCCTGCTGCAGGAGCCGCAAAGCACCCTCCGCGAGCTGGAACTGGAACGCAGAGACGGTCTTCCGGGCATGAAAGACTATACCGCGCTGTGCCAGACTGCGCTGAGCAGACGTCCGGAACCTAATACCTGTCTCAGTGCATTTCCGGGCTATGATGATACGCCCCGCCGCGGAACAGGCGGAACCGCAGTAACCGGCAGCAGCCCGGAGCTGTTTGCCTTATTTCTGGAACATCAGCTGGAGAAGGCACAGAGCCTGCAAAGTCCGTTCTTCTTCATCAATGCGTGGAATGAATGGGGCGAGGGGATGTATCTGGAGCCGGACAAGCGTTACGGCTTCGGGTATCTCCGGGCAGTCCGCGACGCGAGGAAAGTAGCGGCTCTGTCTTCGCCGCAGCAGGAAGTGCCCGGCGCGGCGAAGCCTGCAGGCTGCGCGGTTTCCTCTCAGACCGATAGAAAAATACAGAAATACCGGGGCTACTGGGAGATCATGGATCGGTGGCTTTCCATGCATGACAACGGAACGTCCCCCGCAGACCTGCTGAAGGAGCGGGGCATCACCTCGATATCCCTGTATGGCGTCGGGATGCTGGGCATGCACCTGGTGAAGGACCTTCAGGCAAACGGGATTGCGATTGAATACGGCGTCGACCGGATGCGCTATGGAATCGACATCGGCTTCCGGGTCTATTCCCCGGATGAGGAGCTGCCGGAGACAGAATGCATGATCATCACGGTTCCCAGCGAATTTGAATCCATCAGGAGTACGCTTGCCGGGAAAGTGAAAGGAGAGCTCCTGAATATCGGGGAACTGATTCTGTCGTGGGGAACCGCAGAATGACTTCTGCCGTATCCGTACCGCGGAACGCAAAATCATCATGAAAATTGTTGTTTTCGGACATGGGAAATTCTATGAGCACAGGAAGCACCTGATTCCGGAGAGCGATGAAATTATCGCGTTCCTTGATAACGACGCTTTGAAGCAGGCAAGCGCGGCACAGGGCATACCGGTGCTGGCACCGGAGCAGCTGGGAGCGCTGGAATATGATTCTGTAGTGATCATGAGCGTTCACGCGGCACAGATGAGGGAACAGCTGTCCCGGCTCGGAGTTCCTTCAGCACAGGTACTAGGCTGGAAGGAATATCTGGCCCTGTCGCCTGAGGCATTCCCGGAAGAGAGCAGGACGTATCTGGGGCAGTTGTACCGAAATAAAAACCGGAAGAAAAAGGTCCTGATACTGTCCACCTATATCGATTATACCGGGGCTCCCATGGCGGCAATCAGTGCCTGCATGGCACTGGAAGGAAGAGGGTATGAGGCTGTCCTCGCGGCAGAAGGGTGTGATCCCGTGCGCGGGAGGGAGCTGTCCGAAGAAGGTATACGATGGATCTGCCTTCCTTCGCTGCCGGTTCTGCCTGCTTCAGTCCTGGAAGCAATTGCACAGTTTGATTACTGCCTTGTGAATACCTTCGTGATGGGAAGGGCGGCCGCACAGCTTGCCGGCATCCTGCCGACTCTCTGGTGGCTCCATGAGGCTTCACTCTGGTTTGAGAAAACGCGCAGGGATGACCCATTGCCGAAGGAAGCCATCCCTGGGAGGGTGTCTGTCCGGGCTGTTTCCGAAATCCCCGGAAGGATATTTACATCGCTGTATCCGGATATCCGCTGCGGACTTCTGCCGTACGGGCTGCCGGACTTTTGCGGAATGACTCCTTCGGAAAGGAACTGCTGTACGGATCCTTGCCGAAGCACGAATGGGACACGTCTTGTATTCGCAGTGATCGGCACCGTGGAGGAGAGAAAGGGTCAGGATATATTTATTGAGGCGATCCGCAGAATGAAATATCAGGACAGAGCGGATTTCATGGTTGTCGGGCAATACAATGATACAGAATATGTGCGCGGAGTCCTTGCTGATGCAGCGGCATATCCGAATATCACATTTACAGGAGTGCTGCCAAGAAGCCGGATCCATGAATTGTTCAGGGATATAGATGTTCTTGTCTGTCCATCACGTGAGGATCCGCTCCCGATCACGGTCACTGAGGGCTTCATGAACCATAAGCTCTGCATCGTGTCGACCGGAACGGGAACGGCCGGATTGATTCATAATGGAACAGATGGCTTTGTTTTTCGATCGGGGAACGCGGAAGAGCTGGCCGGGCTGATGGATCATATTGTACAGGCTCCCGAGCAATGCGCGGATATCGGTGATCGCGGGAGGGAAATCTATGAAGACATCTTCTCCATGGATTCCTTTGCAGACCGGCTGGAAACAGCATTCAGAGAGAGCGCGGAAATGTAGAGCCAGCCCTCCTGGAGGCTGCAGAGAGATACGAAAAAGGCTGCATGCCGGTGCAGACTTCGTGAGGTAGAAATGAGGGAACTTCACAGTATAGCGGACAACATTGATCTGCTGAAAGGGACAGAAATTTTCATCTACGGGGATGGGCTGTATGGCAGCATGACATGCAGGTATCTCTCTTGCCTGGGGATCAGGGCAGCGTCCGTGCTGGTTTCGGACATCGCGGGAAAGCAGGAGCTTTTTCATGGAGTCCCTGTGGAAGCTTTTGAAGCAGAGAAGCAGCGAATACGCGGCAATACGGTTATCCTTGCCATGTCTGAAAAGCACGCCGGTACGGTACAGGAGAGTGTTCTTGCATGTGAACCGGCTTATATTGTGCGGGTTTCGGGGGATCTGTATCAGGAAATGCTCCGTTACTTCTACAGTTCCCTGCCGATTGTGCGGAATAAGCTGTTTGTGAGCTGCTTCTTCGGAAAGGGCGGGTTTCGCGACAATCCGAGAGCGGTTGTGGAGGAAATCTTCCGCCGGAAGAAGACAGGTGACCCGATTGCGGGCGACATTGACATCGTGTGGGAGCTGGCGGATCCGGAAGGTGTATCAATGCCGGAAGGCATCCGCGTCGTGAAGGAGAAGACGGAGGAATATTACAGGGAGCTGAACTCGGCGGGCGTGATATTAATCAATGATTATCCCGGAATAAACGGGCTGGTGAAGAAGGAACAGCAGTTTATCGTTAATACCTGGCACGGGACCGGACCATTTAAAACAGTTTATAATGCAACAGCTGATTTTCCGGAAGAGGAAAGAGAGCGCCTTAAAAAAGATATCTCCCAAACAGATGCCATGATCTGTGCAGCAAAGCAGTATCATGATGCTTATCAGAGCGCCTTCCTGTATCATGGAACCATCTATGATTATGGGTATCCCAGAAATGATGTCCTCCTGCGGGACGCCGAGAGAAAAGCCTGCTGGGAGAAAATACGATCCTTTTATGGGATCCGGGATACGGAAAAAATTGTTTTATACGCGCCGACATTCCGTCATAACGGACAGGACGGCTTTGGAATGTATGATCTCGGGATGGATCAGGTCCTTTCTGCCCTGGAGAAGCGCTTCGGCAGCAGCTTCCGTCTGCTGTACCGCTATCATCATGTGCTGTGGCATGACCTGAAGAGGGAGAAGAAATTTGCGGATGGCATTGACGCTACGGACTATCCTGACATCATGGATCTTCTCGCAGCAGCCGATGTATTGATTACCGATTACTCCTCCTGTATGTGGGACTTCTCCCTGATGTACCGGCCTGTTTTCCTTTATCATAAGGATATCAGCGAGTATGAGGACGACCGGGGGTTCTTCTGGCCGCCGGAGCGGTGGCCGTACCCGAGGGCGCATTCGACAGAGGAGATGTGCGACGAGATCCTGCATTTCGACGAGGACGCGTACCACAGGGCGCTGGACCGATTCTTCGAGGAGGATCCCTCCTATGATGACGGGCATGCCTCGGAGCGGGTGGTGGATCTTATCGAGGATGTCATGGTACATCCGGAAAAATACGGAAAGGCCTGAAATGCGGAACGACCTGAGGTTTCAAGATGCCTGAAAAGGGGAAGATTTCGGTAATCGTACCGGTCTATAACGTAAAGAGCTATCTGCCGCAGTGTATCGACAGCATCCTGCAGCAGACGTATGACAGACTGGAGATTCTGTGCATCGACGACGGGTCCACGGATGGATGCGGAGAGCTGCTGGACGGATACGCAGCTTTGCATCGAAACCTGAAAGTTCTGCATGTGCCGAACGCGGGGTACGGCGCGGCGATCAACCGCGGACTGGATGCGGCATCAGGCGAATATATCGGCATCGTCGAGAGCGACGACTGGATTCTGCCGCAGATGTATGCTTCTCTCTATGAAGCCGCAGCAGAGCACGACTTCCCGGACGTTGTAAAGGCGGACGCGGTTTTCTGCTGGGATTCGTACGGGTACCGATACCGGTGGCACCGCGCCGACCTCGAGGAGGACTACGGGGGGGTCCTCAGGAAACCGGACTTCAGGAAGAGACTTGAGTTCTTCATGAATATCTGGACGGGAATTTACCGGCGGGAATTCCTGGAGCAGTATGGCATCCGGTGTCACGAGACGCCGGGCGCCTCGTATCAGGACAACGGG
Source organism: uncultured Lachnospiraceae bacterium (assembly GCA_900316855.1). Taxonomy (GTDB): domain Bacteria; phylum Bacillota; class Clostridia; order Lachnospirales; family Lachnospiraceae; genus CAG-791. Next base: position 6,593 of record ONEK01000022.1, read on the forward strand.
TTCTGGTTTCAGACGATGACGTTTGCGGACTCGGTACTGTTTGTTGACAATGCCTGGTATATGTACCGGCAGGACAATGCCGGCTCGTCGTTCCGCTCTGCCGGAAAGCCGCTTGCGATGGCGGGGGAATATACGTGGCTTGAGGGCGAGCTTACACAAAAGGATGCCGGCCAAGAGGCACTTGACCGGTGCCATTATTTCCGGCTCGTCCGCAACTACGGCTCGTGGCTTCGGACGTCCTCGGAGTACAAAGACGCGCTGCTGCCGGTGATGCTGTCCGATTATGAGAAGTATCAGGACACGGTTCCCGCGGAAGGGTTTGTTCATGATGAATATCAGCTGTTCCTGAAGGATCCTGCGGGCCTTACGCTCGCGCAGAAGCATTTCCGGGAGAGGACGTTCCGGCAGTGGGACAGTGCGGAGCGGATTGTAATTTACGGGGCGGGAACGCATTCGGAGCAGATGCTGCGCATGCTCCTGAACTACGGCTGCGGCGACCGGGTGCTGGGCTTTGCAGTGACGGACGCGGCGGGTCAGAGAGACCATATCGGGGAATATCCGGTGGTGGCGCTGAAGGAGCTTGCCGGGAAAATCGACTTTGCCACGACGGCCTTCGTCCTGTCCGTGTTCGTGCGCTCGCGGTATTACGCGGAGATGACGGCGCAGCTGCGGGCGCTGGACGTGCCGGAATGGACGAACGCGGACGAGATGTTCCGGTATCTGTATCTGATCAGCTGACAGAAGAGGTGTATTACAATGGGTCAGAATATTGCGATCGTCATAGCGGCGGGCTCCGGCCAGCGCATGGGGCAGGATATCCCGAAGCAGTTCATCAATGTATACGACAAGCCGGTGCTGATCTACACGCTGGAGAGCTTCCAGCGACATCCCCAGATCGACGCGATCGAGGTGGTGTGTCTCGACGGGTGGCTTGACGTTGTCCGCGCCTACGCGAGGCAGTTCAACATCACGAAGCTGAAATGGATTATCCCGGGAGGCGCTACCGGGCAGGAGTCCATCCGAAACGGGGTTTACAACCTGGAGGGAACTGCCGGGAAGGAGGATCTCATTGTCGTGCATGACGGGATCCGCCCGCTCATGGATGCCGCCATCCTGACCGACGTGCTGCTGGTTGCCGGAAAATATGGGAACGCTGTGACAGCCCTGCCGTACAACGAGCAGATTTTCGTCGTGAACAGGGACGACCCGTCGACGACGAGCGAGTACATTCCCCGCGAGACGCTGATGCGTGTTTCCACGCCGCAGGCGTACCGGTTTGACCTGATCGACGCGAAATACCATGAGGCCTTTGAGAAGAATATCGGCGTCGCGGGTTCGAATTATACGAACACGATGATGGTACAGCTGGGTGTCACGCTTCATTTCGCGGCAGGCTCGGACAAAAACATCAAGCTGACGACGAAGGATGACCTCGAGCTGTTCAAGGCTTACCTGAAATCGGACCGGGATACGTGGCTGAAGTAAGACAGGAGGTGCCCTGCAGATGCAGATCGTTAACCATCCGCTCTACCGGGAGGATCTCGCCCTGATTGCAGGGCTTCCGGTCCCCTGGGAGAAGCTGCGGAATAAAACCATACTGATATCGGGTGCGTCCGGGCTGATCGGCTCCGTCCTCGTGGATGCGCTGATGTGGAAAAACAGGACGGACGGACTTGGCTGCAGAGTGCTCGCGCTCGGAAGGAATGAGAAGAGAGCCGCGGAGCGGTTTGCCTATTGCGCAGAAAGCGGGGGATTTCGCTTTATCCGCCATGATATCAACCTGCCTCTTGATCCTGAGGCGGCCGGGAGAGCGGATTTTGTCCTGCATCTTGCGAGCAATACGCACCCGCTCGCGTATTCCACGGATCCTGTCGGGACAATCACGACCAATATTTTCGGCCTGAAGAACCTGCTGGACTACAGCGTCCGGTGCGGCGCTGAGAGATTTGCGTTTGCCTCCTCGAATGAGATTTACGGCGAGAACCGCGGCGATACGGAGAAGTTTGACGAGCAGTACTGCGGCTATATCAACTGTAATACGCTGCGGGCGGGGTATCCGGAGAGCAAGCGCTGCGGCGAGGCGCTGTGCCAGGCGTATCGGGCGCAGTACGGAACGGATCTCGTGATCCCGCGGCTTACGAGGTCGTACGGGCCGACGCTTCTGCCCACAGACACGAAGGCCATGAGCCAGTTCCTTGGCAACGCGCTGCATGGGGAGGACATCGTTCTGAAGAGCGAAGGAACACAGTTCTATTCCTATACCTACGCAGCGGACGCGGCCGCGGGGCTTCTGACGGTGCTGCTTAGCGGAGTAAGCGGCGAAGCCTACAACATTGCGGATGAAGCGTCTGATATCCGGCTTAAGGACCTCGCACAGGTGATTGCGGAGGCAGCAGGGAGCAGGGTCGTCTTTGAGCTTCCGGATGAGACCGAGAGCAGGGGCTACAGCAGGGCGACGAAGGCGCGTCTGGACAGCCGGAAGCTGTCGGCACTCGGCTGGAGCGCGCACTATGACATCCGGTCGGGCGTGGAACGGACCCTGCGGATCCTGCGGGACCTGCAGAACCGGGAACGGATGTGATTCTTCCCGGTGTATTGTCAGCGCGGAGGCGCGGTATGGATAAGAACACGGGACTTGAGAATGAGCGATCAGAAGGATAAAAAGGCAGAGGAGATTCTGCATAGAATGCGGCCGGCGGTGATCGGCTGGTACGATCTTTCGGGCATTACGGACGCTCTGGTGGTCTCGGATGAGAAAGACGACGAGGAGCTGGCGCAGTGGCTGCAGGAGAAGGGCTGCCGCGTGACGCGGCTGTCCTGTGTGGAGGCGTGCCTTGGTGCGGAGCTTTCTTCTGACGGCAGGAACGAGTTTGATTCTGTTGGAAAACTGAAGCAGCATGGGAATGGGGCTGCATCGGAAGATGGTGAAGGTTTCGGCCTCATCCTGGTCTCGTCTTCCATCGAGCGGCTGGAGGCGCCGGCAAAGCTGCTGCAAAGCCTGTATGCGCGGCTTGGGCCTGCGGGACGGCTGCTGCTGCTCGTGAATAACCGGATGGGGATCCGGTTCTGGTGCGGCGACCGCGACCCGTACACGGAGCGGAGCTTCGACGGGGTGGAGAACTACCGCAGGGCTTATGGAAACGCCGCGGATTCGTTCCACGGCAGGATGTATGACCGCGCCAAATGGCGCGGGATGCTGGCGGACGCCGGCTTCGGCGCGGTGAAATGCTATTCCGTACTGCCGGACCTCACGCACGCAAGCCACCTCTTTGCGGAGAACTACCTGCCGAACGAGGACCTGATCACCCGTGTCACACCGCTGTATCACAGTCCCTCAACGGTGTTTCTCGAGGAGGAAGCGATGTATTCCTCTCTTGCCCGCAACGGGATGTTCCACGAGATGGCGAACGCGTATGTCATCGAATGTGCGAAGGATAATACGGCTGTCCTGTCGGACATGCTGCATGTGACGGCCTCGCTCTCCAGGGATCCGGAGGATGCCTTCTATACGATCATTCATGGTGATGCGGACGGGCGCCCTTCTTCTGTTGAGAAGCGCGCGGTATTCCCCGAGGGGAAGAGGAGGCTGCTCGAGCTGAAGGAGCATGAAGACCTGCTGCGCTCGCGCGGGATCCGGGTCGTTCCGGGGGAGCTCGCGGAGAATGCATATCGCATGCCCTATATCGACGCCAGGACCGGGGATATGCACCTCAAGGACCTGCTTCTCGCCGGCAGGACGGAGGAGTTCCTGAAAGAGCTCGATCATTTCCGGGAACTGATTTTTCAATCCTCGGAGAGCTATGAGGGATCCTACGATCCGGAGGAGTATCTGTGTGAGAAAAAGAAGGGCTACCAGAGCGCGGTGAAGCTTAAGGGGAACGCGGATGCAGAAGCCGCAGGCGGAGGCGGGAAGCAGGAAGGCTGGACAAACCGGGACAGTGCTAAGATCCCGGGCGGAGAAAATGCATCGCAGCCGGGCCGTCGTCTTCAGTGGGCGCTGCTGCGGCACGCATTCCCCGATATGGTTCCGCTGAACAGCTTCTGGCTGGACGGAGAATTCGTATTCTACGATCAGGAATTCATGGAGGATGATTTCCCCGCGGACGCGATCGTGAACCGGATGGTCGCGACGCTTTACGCGGGCAGCATCGAGATGCAGAAGCGACTTCCCGCGGAGCGGCTGTATGAGAGGTATGGCATCCTCGGTGTGCGGCCGGAGCTGTCCGGGATGGAGCAGCGTTTCCTCGGGAAGCTCCGCAATGACGGACCGCGGCGGGAGCTTTTCCGGGAGCAGCTGCGCGATGCCAACGTCGTCAACGCGAACCGGCAGAGGATGAACTTCTCCGCGGATGATTACGAGCGGCTGTTCGTCGATATCTTCGAGCATGCGGATACGAGGAAGCTCATCCTGTTCGGCTCGGGAAGGTTTGCGAAACAGTTCCTTGCCCTCTACGGGGAGGATTATCCGGTCACCGCGATCGTGGACAACCAGAGGGAGAAGTGGGGGACGAGCCTTGACGGCGTGCGGATCGTTTCGCCGGATATTTTCCGGGAGCTGTCGCACGGCGAGTACAAGGTCATCGTCTGCATCAAGAACTACCTGTCCGTCATGAACCAGCTCGATGCCCTGGACGTCCGGGAGTACAGCATCTATGACGCTGGCAAGGCGTATCCGAGGAAGCGCCATCCCATCGTGGATCCGCTGGCGGGGACAGCTGCGGGGAAGAAGTATCACGTCGGCTACATCGCGGGCGTGTTTGACCTGTTCCATGTCGGACACCTGAACATGTTCCGGCGCGCGAAGGAGCAGTGCGATTACCTCATCGTCGGCGTGGTGTCGGACGAGGGCGTGCGGCGCTTCAAGGGAACGGACCCGTTCGTGCCCTTTACAGAGCGGATCGAGATAGTGCGCTCGTGCCGGTACGTCGATGAGGCACAGGAGATTCCGCTCCTGTTCGGCGGCACGGAGGATGCCTGGAGGCTGTACCACTTCGACGTGCAGTTTTCCGGCAGCGATTATATTCATGATCCGAAATGGCTGAAGGAGAAGGACTTCCTGGAAAAGCACGGCGCGGCGATGGAATTTTTCCCCTACACGCAGTCGACATCGTCCACAAAGCTCAAGACCATGATCGACGCGAAGCTCCTAACGTTCGAGGGAAATGCACAAGTGAGGTGAGTTTAGATGCGGATCATCGGGAATGTTCTGGGAATGGTGGGGAGCCGCAGACCTTCTCAGGGACTGCATGACCTGGAGAGAGCGGGATATGAATATGTTCCTCTGGACTTCCGGTTGTTCTGCAATGAGCAGGCCTTTGCCGGCATGAAGCGGAACCGGCAGGAAGCGCTGGAGTGTGGGATTCCCTTCCTGCCGGACCATCCGGAGCAGGTGCCGGAGGCGGCCAAAGCCTATCTTGCGGCGCTGGGGCAGACAGGTTTGAAGATGCCGGCGGCACTGACAACGTCGCTTCCACGCGACCGGAGTAATCCGGAACTCAATGAGATCCTGAAGCCCATTGTGGAGGAGGAGGTGCGGCTGGCTGCAAGGCAGGGGTGTGACGCCCTTGTCGTGCGTCCGCTGTACGCCGGCATTCCCTGCGGGGAGGAGTGGGAGCGGAACCGGGCTTATCTCCTGAAGCTCGCCTCCATCGTGCGGGAGGAGCACTCGTCGATGCAGCTGCTCCTGGAGAACCAGAGCAAGTACATCGAGGGACACCTTGTCCGCGGGACGCTCTCGGATCCCGCGGAGGTGATCCGGTGGCTTGATGCGCTGAACACGGAAGCGTTCGCTTTGAAAGCTCCAGACGCCGCATCAGTGAATCCGGGGAAGAAATCGGGTGGTACCGGGTTTTCAAAAGATACGGGAGCCGCTGCCGGAGAGAGCACAGGGAAGCAGGAACGGGAACCGTTCGCGTTCTGCCTCGATGTCGGCACGGCAAATCTGTGCGGGCAGGATGTCTATGAGCTGTGTACGGCACTGGGGGACCGGATCCGGGCAGTGCTCCTGCGCGACTGCAATGGCCACTCGGACGACGCGCTGCTGCCGTTTACGTCTATTGAGAAACATGGCTGCCAGACGGACTGGCTGTCTGTGATCCGGGGACTCCGTACGATACACTTCGACGGTGACCTGATTATGGATTTTCATGATTCCCTTGCGAATTTCCCGAATTTCCTGTGGCCGCAGCTGCTGAAGCTCTCGAAGGAGCTTGCGGACTACCTGCACTGGCAGATCCACATGGGGGATGCCATGCGGCGGTACCGGCACATCGTGCTGTTCGGTGCGGGCAACATGTGCCGGAATTATATGAAGAATTACGGGGAGGAGTTCCCGCCGCTCTTTACCTGCGACAACAACGAGAGCCGGTGGGGTGAGGAATTCTGCGGACTGACCATTGAGCCGCCGGAAAAGCTGAAAAGTCTTCCGGAAGGGACCGCCGTCTTCATCTGCAACCTGTATTACCGCGAAATCGAGCAGCAGCTGCGCGGCATGGGGATCCGGAACCCGATCGAATATTTCAACGATCAGTATCTGAACACGTTCTACATGGACCGGCTGAAGGGGCTGTAGGGAAGAAACAGCAGGACAGCAGGGCAGTAGTGCCGCGGCAGAAACGCTGCGGCGCGGGTGCAGGAGGATTATGCTCGAGACAGGAGTGCAGACGCACAATATTGTAATGGATGAGGACCCGGCGGCGGGCTTCCGGATGATGAAGGAAGCCGGCTTTGGCTGCGCGGACTTCTCGCTCAACATGTACCTGAAGAATACGGACCTGTACCGGTACCGGCTGAACGGATTCTTCAGCCAGTCCGTGGAGGAGCTGGAGCGTTTTTTCACGCCGCATAAGGAAGCGGCGGCCGTGGCAGGGATCCGGATTCACCAGATGCACATGCCGTATCCGAATTTCATTCCCGGCGCGCCGGATGAGATCAACGGCTATCTCGTGAAGGAGATGGCACCGAAGAGCATGGAAATCTGCCGGTTCCTCGGCTGCCGCTACATCGTCGTGCACGGGCTGAAGGTGCGAAAGTATTACGGCTCGGAGGAAGCGGAGTGGGAGGCGACGGAGCAGTTCCTGCATACCGTGCTGCCGCTTGCGAAGGAATACGGAAAGGTCATCTGCATCGAAAATATTTACACGAATTCCGGCGGGCATATCATCGAGGGACCCTGTTGCGACGCCGTAAAAGCCGCGGAAAGGATTGACCGGATCAACGCGCAGTATGGTGCCGAGGTGCTTGGCTTCTGCTTTGATACCGGGCACGCGAACATCGCGGGGCTTGACCTCGAGCGGTTTGTGCGGACGCTGGGTCCCCGGCTCAAGGTGCTGCATATTCATGATAATGACGGCAGGGCAGACCTGCACCAGATGCCGTTTACGTTTACAATCACCAGGGAGAACCACCCGTCCACGGACTGGGAGGGCTTCATCCGGGCGCTCCGTTCCATTCACTTCGACGGCGTGCTGAATTTTGAGACCGCGCCGGTCCTGAACTCGTTCCCGGAGGAGCTGCGGCCGGAGGCCCTGCATATGATCGCCGCGATCGGGAACTATTTCGCGAAGCGGATCGCGGAGTGACCAGGGCGGGAATTTCCGCAGATGGAAGGAAGGCTGGAACGCCGGGAGGCGGCAGATGTATACACCACAGCGGAAGACAATCTATGAGCTCCTGACCTCCATGGAGAAGCTGCATGCGGCGTTGGGAAAGACAGGGGACGCGGCGCTGCGGCGGCAGTACCTGGAGACGTGCCAGCAGGCAGCGGTCTCGATCGGGAACGTGCTGGAGCAGGAGGGCAGCGAACGCGCGGCTTCCCTTGTCAGGGAGCTGGAGGGCTATTGCGAGGAGGTGTATCAGGTCTTACTGAGGGACGACCTTTCTTATAAGGAGGTCGCGTCTCTTGATCACACGGTTTCCTCTGTGCGGAAGGGTGTCGCGAAGCTGCCGGTGAAATACCGGATGGTTTTCCTCCCCTACAAGGCGGAGATGTGGGACTCGCTGGAGAGCATTTACCTTGCCGCCGCGGCGGACCCGGACTGCGAGGCGGTTGTCTGCCCGATTCCGTATTTCTCATTCGACCGGCAGGCGGGGCAGTGGAAGCCATGCTACGACGGGGACCGTTTCCCATCCGATGTTCCGGTGGTGCCATATACGAAATATCCGCTTGACCGGATTCACCCGGACGTTGCCTACGTTCACAATCCCTATGATGATCACAACTATGTCACGATGATCCACCCGGACTATTTCTCCGGGAAGCTGAAGGAGAACGTCGGGAAGCTGGTCTATGTGCCGTATTACGTAACGGACGGCCACATGTCGCCCGAGCACCTGCACCTGCCTGTCTACCGGAACATGGATTACATGGTGCTGCAGTCGCAGTACATGAAAGAGACGTGTGCCGGGCAGCCCTATTACGACAAAATTCTGCCGCTCGGGTCCCCGAAGCTCGACAGGGTGATCCGCCGATGCGGGGAGGGCGCAAAGGCACCGGAAACGTGGCAGAAGACACTTGCCGGGAAACGGGTCCTGATGCTGAATACGTCCATCAACGACCTGCTGACGTCGAATGAGGCTCTGCTGAAGAAGCTGCGGACTTTCTTCCGCCTGATCCGGAACGAGGATCATCTCGCGGTCATCTGGAGGCCGCACCCGCTCCTGAAATCAACGATGCGTTCCATGCGCCCGGAGCTCCTCGAAGAGTACGAGGACATTGAGCGGGAATTTACGGAGGAAGGCATCGGCGTCCTGGACACCACACCGGATATTGAGAATACGATCGCCATTTCCGACGGCTATGTCGGCTCGGGTGGAAGCTCGGTCGTCAACCTGTTCGGCGCTGCGGGAAAGCCGGTGTTCCTGTTCGACAACCAGATCCCGGACGAGGTGACGGAGGAGGCCCGGCATGTGCTGCGGTTTGCCTCGGCGGTGTTCTTTAGGGGGAAGCTGTATTTTGACAGCCCGTACTGCAGCGGGATTTTTGAAGCGGATCCGGAGCAGGCTGTTTTGCAGGCTGACGCGGCAGCGGGAATTCTCCCGGTGCGCCTTGCGGGGACCGTGTCGGGCGTTCCGAAGTGGCGTATGCCGTTCGGCGGGATGGCCTGTGTCCGCATGACTTCGCAGGAGGAACAGCTGCTGCTGAGCCCGGTGTTTGCCGGGGACGCGGTTGCGTTTGATCCTGTCACCGGGCAGTCCCGTGCGCTCGGAAGCAGGGGGCGGGAGCTTGATATCCGCTACTGGAGCTGCTTCCCCTGCGGGAAGTCGGTCTTTTTCCTCCCCGACTGCAGGCCGCGCATGATGGAATATCTGCCGGACGGGGACCGGTGGATCTACCATGAGGAAGCGTTTGTCAGGCTCTGGGAGAGCGCGTACTGGCTGGAAGGGAATCCGATTTTGCGCGGGTGCGCAGTCTCCGGGGACTGTATATACCTCACAACCGGGGCGAACAACCGGATTCTGAAGGTACAGGCAGGAACCGGCAGGTATGAGATTCTGCACCTTGGCGCCGCGGATAACGCTTGCCTCGTTGATCCGGAGTCGATGACGAAGGAGAACTCCAACGGGCTGCAGGCGGTGGCAAAGGCTGCGAGCGCGGAGGGCCTGTGGTTCCAGAACGTGAACCCGCTGGAGGAGAATTATCCGCTGACTGCCATTGTACTGGCACCGTGGGACGCGTTCGGCGATCCTTCAAAATGGCGCGTTTTCACAATGCCGGAGGACTACGCGTGGAAGCCGTCCCGCAATGACCGGGGCGGGATCAGCGGCGGTGGGTTCGATGAAGGGGACCGGATGGTTTTCGCACCCTTCAGGGCACCGCACATGATCGCGATTGAGAAACAGACCGGTGCCGTGCGGTATCTTGCGGAAGATTTTTTTGCCGGTTCTGATGAGCCGGGCACGGGCTATCAGCCGGAGCTGAACGGCGTCATCTGTATGTCGCTCAATTTAACGGACGGCCGGATCCTCGTCCAGAGAACGCGCGACCGGCATCTTGCACTCATTGACACGGAAAGGAACTCCGTAACAGAATGGGTTCCCAAGCTTGCCGGTTCCGATTTCCGGCAGCTGCTGCAGGACGAAAATGCGGGCTTCGATAAGGGCGACGCGAGAGATTATTTCTGCATGAGGGAATCGATGCTGTTCCCGCTGGAGCAATTCCTGCGGCGTTTTGCGGAGGATGGGTACGCCGGCATCCGGGATGCGCAGATGACTGCCCTGTCATCGCTTGCCGCAAACCTGGACGGCACATGCGGCGAACACGTGCATCAGTACATGAAACACGTTCTGGAGCAGGAACTGAAATGAACGGACTGTTCCCGTGAGGGAGTGAATCCGCGGCAGACCGGAATCGAAAGGAGCCGCGGCAGGAGCTGACGGAACGCAGGACAGGGGTATGCACAGACATGGAATTTCCGGAGCATTTTTTCGAGGATGAGGTAAGGAACGGGTTCTACGTGCCTGCCATGATGAAGCGGTGCTGGGCGGCTTCACTGGAGATGCTGGAGCTGATCGCCGGCATCTGTGAAAGGCATGGCATCCACTGGTTCATTCATTACGGGACACTCCTCGGGGCGGTGCGGGGGCACGGGTTTGTTCCGTGGGATGATGACGTCGACATCGGCATGCTGCGCAGGGACTACGACCGCTTCATGAAGGCGGCGTCGAGGGAGCTGCCCGACTGGTGCCTCCTCGGCAATGTGCAGAGGAATTCTTCCTTCAACGACATGCTGAGCAATGTGAGCAACAAGCCGGCGCTGCCGCTGTCCGAAGAGCTGCTTGCGCGCTTCCATGGCTTTCCCTACATGGCGAACGTGGATATTTTCCCGTTCGACGCGGTCCCGGATGATCCGGAGGAGGAAGAAAACCGCAAGGCTTACGCTCGCACGCTTGCCGCCCTGTCGAACCTGCTGAACGACCCCGCGGTGGACTTCCCTGTCAAGCAGCGAGAGGTCGTGGCGTTTGAACAGCACTATGATGTGAGGTTCCGGGGCGGGGAATCCATTTATCACCAGCTGTACCGGATGATGGATGATGTCGCGGCGGAGTTTAAGCACCGAGACACGAGGCAGGTCGCGGAGTGCTTTCAGTGGCTGTACAACGACACGCACGTGTATGACAGGAGCTGGGTGGATTCGACGGTAGAGCTGGAATTCGAGGGACATAGGCTCCCGGCACCCGTGGGATACCGGGAGCTTCTGAGAATTCACTACGGGGAAAATTACATGACGCCCGTACGTGGCACGGCGTCGCACGCCTATCCGTGCTACCGGGCGGACGAGGAGCGGATCGTTGCCGCCGGCGTTACGCTGCCGGACCGGTACGAGTTTAACCCGGAGGACCTGAGGGAGCCGGAAGCGGACCGGCATGATCCGGCGGAGGGCGTACAGGGCAAATCGGAAGAGGATAATTCCGCCGCGGAGGCATCGGGCAACCCGGCAGGCGGGAATTCTGAAGCAGAAGCAGTCAGCCGGCCGGCACGGGAAGATTTCGCGGCGGAGTCCCGGAGCGGGGCGTATGGCAGAAACTACGCAGTAAGAACCGCCGGTGTCAGACAGAAGGCGCAGACGTCGCTTGATGCACTGCGCAAGATGCAGGGTCTGCTGCGGCAGGTGCTGGCAGCAGGAGATGCCGGGAGCCTTCTGCCGATGCTGGAGCAGCTGCAGGACGCTGCGGAAAGGGCAGGGAATCTTATCGAGGAGCTCTCGCCGGAAGGGACGAAGGTTTCCGGGAAGCTCTCGGAGTACTGTGAGCTGCTGTATAAGATGTATCTGGTCCTGACGGGTGCTGAAATAGCCGGGCGGCAGGGAGAGCCGGATGCCGAAGACGGAAAGAGGCCGGAGACGGCTGCCGCCGCAGCGGGTCAGGCCACGGAGCAGGGAGAGAGTTACGCAGATCGCACGGAGCAGGATGTCCGGGAAGCACTCGGGACTTTCGCGGACCGCATGGAGCGGACCCTTTCGGATGCGCAGGCTCTTGTGCCGGAGCTGGCAGCGTTCCACGAGGCAGTGTTCCTGCCGTTCCGGGCGGACGCGTGGAGCGAGATGGCTCCGCTGTGGAGGGAGCTTTGCGCAGATCCTTCCTGGCATGTGCATGTCGTGCTGATTCCGTACAGCACGAGAGGCCCCCTGTGGGAAACGGATCAGATCTGGTACAATCCGCAGGACTATCCCGCGGAGCTTGCCGCGGAGGACTTCAATCCGTACCTGGAGCGTTTCGGACGCGCGGCAGGGGAGACACAGGACGCAGACCGGTTGAATGCCGGAATCGGAAAGGAGCAGGCTGTCGGTGCGAAGAAACAGCAGATGCAGACACCTGTTCCGGTGGAGCTTCTGCCGGATGTCATCGCGACGCAGTTTCCCTATGACGGGTACAACTGCGGCATGGCGATCCCGAACGGCTTCTACGCACCCGTGCTGCAGCGCTGCTGCGACAGGCTGGTCTATATCCCGTGGCTCCGGATGGAGGACGCGGACTGCGATGATCCCTTCTACGGGACGGCGGTGATCAACCTGCGGAATTTTATCGACATGCCGGGCGTGGTATGCGCGGATCAGATTCTCGTTCCGTCCGGGACGCTGCGGAAAACCTATATTCAGCTCCTTACGGAATTTGCCGGGGAGGAATACCGCGGCCACTGGGAACAAGCGGTGCGGGTAATAGGGAACTACAATTGCGGGGTAAGTGTGATGCCTGCTGCGGCACCGGTGCCGGAGCCCTGAGATGGAACAGTTTGAGCGTGTGCCGGAGAAGCACAGGCTGAGGGGAGGCGTGTCAAAAAGAAACGTCCCCCGGGGACACATAGGGCCGGCAGAGGGTGCTGCCTCCGGCTTGCACGAAAATGACAGGGAAAGCACTTACAAAAGGGCGGCCTGACGTGAGTTTGACGAATCTAACTCGCGGCGGGCTGCTTTTTTTGTTAAATCGTTGACAATATTCCACAAAATTTACGGGTAAAATTTTACTTTTTTTTACATTTCGGTGTACCCAGTTGTTCTATGCGCGTTATAATAGGAGCGGTGCGGAGTTTCCCGGTGCAGGGTGTGATTAAAATGTAGCGCCCCGCAGGCCGGCACGAGAGGGGCCGGCAGACGAAGCATCAAAAATTTTGCGTAGGGGGTATCAATAATGAGTTTTGGCAAAAAGCATTTGAGCAGTATCGATGCCGGACATTACAAGAATACCTGTGACAGCGCAACGGAGGTCATGCCGGTTCCGAAGGTCGTAAAGCTATCGATGTCGGAAAATATCGGCGCGCCCTGCAAGCCGCTCGTTGCCAAAGGTGATTCCGTCAAAGTCGGTCAGAAGATCGGCGATACGGACGCATTCCTGTCTGTTCCCGTGCATTCGAGCGTTTCCGGTACAGTGACCGGAATCGAGACCATTCGCAACGGAATGGGCGGCATGGATACGCTCGTTGTCATCGAGCCCGATGGCAGGCAGGAGCTGATGGAGGGGCTTCACGCGCCCGAGATCAGCGATCAGCCCGGTTTCATCAAGGCGATGCGCGAGTCCGGCCTCGTAGGTCTGGGCGGCGCTTCGTTCCCGTCGTGGGTGAAGTTCAATCCCAAGAACCTCTCCGAGATCACGACGGTCATTGTGAACGGCGCTGAGTGCGAGCCCTTCATCACGTCCGATCACAGGACGATGCTGGAGGATACGCAGAATGTCATCGACGGGTGCCTGGCACTGATGAAGTACCTGGGCGCTGGCGACGGCTATATTGCCATCGAGGACAACAAGCAGAACGCGATCGACAAGTTCACGAAGATGCTGAAGGAGCAGAACATCGCGAACATCCACGTGTTCCCGCTGCAGGCGCGGTACCCGAAGGGCGCCGAGCGTGTCCTGATTTATGAGGTGACGGGCAGGAAGTGCGACGCGGGTGTCCTGCCGGCGTCCCTTGGCGTCATCGTATCGAACATCACCTCGACCGCCTTCGTCGGGCAGTACCTCAAGGACGGCATTCCGCTCGTGAAGAAGAGGCTGACCGTCGACGGCGATGCCGTTGCGCAGCCGAAGAACGTACAGATCCCGATCGGCGCGCTTGTATCCGATGTCATCGCCTTCTGCGGCGGCTACAAGTCCGAGCCGAAGAAGATCCTCCTCGGCGGACCGATGATGGGCCGCGCGATTTTCTCCGATGAGCAGCCTCTGGTGAAGGCAAACAACGCAATTCTTGCTTTTACCGGGGAACAGGCCGCCATCCCGGAGGAGACGGCGTGCATCAACTGCGGCAGATGCCATGAGGCCTGCCCGTTTGACCTGCTGCCGACTAAGTTTGCGGAAGCGTATGAGCGCAAGGATGTACAGATGCTGCGTGACCTGCAGGTAATGCAGTGCATGGAATGCGGCAGCTGCTCGTTCGTATGCCCTGCCCACAGACCGCTTGCTTTCATGAACAAGCTGGGCAAGGCGATGGTAAAGGAGGCGGATCGAAATGCCAAGCACTGAGAATAATTTTAAAAGTGGCCTGATGGTTTCTGCCGCACCTCATTTCGTTACAAAGCTGGATACGCAGAAGACCATGATGTATGTGCTGATCGGACTGGCTCCGGCAGCTGTTGCTTCCACGATCCTGTTCGGGTTCGGGGCGCTGCTCCGGATCATCCTGGGCATGATCTTCGCGTGCGCGTCCGAATGGTGCTACAACAAAATCATGAAGAAGCCGCAGACGATCCAGGATCTGTCGTGCTGTGTCACGGGCGCGATTCTCGCGATGAACGTTCCGTCGAACTTCCCGATCTGGATGCTGGCGGTTGGCTGCGCGGTCGCGATCATCATCGTGAAATGCCTGTACGGCGGCATCGGACGCAACATTGCAAACCCTGCCCTCGTAGGGCGCGCGGTTCTGCTGCTGTCCTGGACGAGCTCCATGACGACGTGGCCGCTCACAAGGTTCCAGAGGGCTTCCGGACTGTACGGCGCGGATGCCGTAACCGGTGCGACGCCCCTGGGCGACCTTGCTGCCGGCAATCTTGGATACGCGAACTACAGCCTGCTGGATATGTTCCTGGGCAACACGGGCGGTGCGCTCGGTGAGACGTGTACGATCGCAATCCTCATCGGCGGTATCTTCCTTATCTGGAAGAAGATCATCAGCCCCATCATTCCGTGCAGCTTCATCGGGACGGTATTTATCATTTCCCTCGTTTACTACGCGTTCAATCCGAACGGCGTCTACAACGCGTTCCAGATGGCGATCTTCTCCATCCTGGCAGGCGGCGTGATGTTCGGCGCGTTCTTCTGCGCGACGGATTACGTGACGAGCCCGATCCTCGAGAGAGGCAAGCTCGTCTTCGGCATCGGGTGCGGCGCCCTGACGGTCATGATCCGTATCCTGGGATCCTATCCCGAGGGTGTTTCGTTCGCCATCCTGCTGATGAACATCTTCACTCCTCTCATTGACCGCTGGGCAGAGCGCTCGTTCTACGGCATCGCGAAGAGGGAGAAGGAAGCGAAGAAGGCCGCGAAGGCCGCTGCCGCTTCCGCGGACACTGCAAAGGAGGCTGCAAAATAATGAGTACGAATGCAAAAACTGCGGATCCGTCCAATGCAAAATTTCATGAATATATCTACCCGGTCATCATCCTGACACTGATCGCACTGATCGCGACAGCGCTGCTGGCGGTGACGAACAACATCACGAAGCCGCTCATCGACCAGCGCGCGATTGAGGAAGCCAACGCCGCGAGGAAGGCTGTCCTGCCGGACGGCGACAGCTTCACCCAGGCGCAGGCGGATACGCTGTGCACTTCGACGGACGGCTCCGCCCGTGTGACGGAGGTTTATACGGCGGACAACGGTTCCGGCACGGTATTTACAGTTGTGACGAAGTCGTTCGGCGGCGACCTGACCATGATGGTGGGCGTCGATTCGACCGGTGCGGTGACGGGCGTCAAGGTAACGGCACATTCAGATACCCCCGGCGTCGGCACGAAGGATCAGGATCCGGACTATCTGGCACAGTATCAGGGCAGGACAGCCCTTACGTCCGAGGACGTGAAGTCCGAGGACGGCTTCAGCTATATTTCAGGCGCATCTGTTTCCGGCACGGCCATCCATAAGGGTGTATACGCCGCGCTCGCACAGTTCGCCCAGACAGGAGGTGCACAGTAATGGCAGAAGAAGCTAAGAAAAGCAAGCTGAGCATTCTCACGAATGGTCTCATCAAGGAGAACCCGGTGCTGGTTCTGGTCATCGGTACCTGCCCGACACTGGCAACGTCCACATCCGTGGAGACGGGCCTTGGCATGGGACTTGCCGCGACGGCGGTTCTGGTCTGCTCCAATATCGTAATCAGCGCGCTGCACAAGCTGATTCCGGATAAGGTCAGGATCCCCTGCTTTATCACGGTTATTGCGGCGTTCGTAACGATCGTGCAGATGATTCTGGAGGCGTTCGTGCCGAGCCTGTACAGTGCACTCGGCCTGTATCTGCCCCTCATTGTGGTTAACTGCATCATCCTCGGCCGTGCCGAGATGTTCGCCTCGAAGAACAGCATCGGCGATTCCGCGCTCGACGGCATCGGCATGGGCCTCGGCTTCACGCTGACGCTGTGCGTCATGGGCACGATCCGTGAGATCCTGGGCTCCGGCACATGGCTTGCAGGCGACTGGTTCGGTCTGGCACCCGGCTTCAAGGGTATCCAGCTGCAGGCAAGGTTTATTCCCGGAATGGGCATCATGACCATGGTTCCCGGTGGATTCTTCGTTTTCGCCTGCGTTATGGCTGCCGTACATTATTTCACGCGCGACAAGTCGAAGATCCGCAACGATTTCGGCTGCCACGGCTGTGCCATGGAAGACATCTGCTCCGATGAGAAGAAGGCAAAGGAGCAGGGCGCTGACAGAAAGGGGAACGTAGCATGAGCTCATTTGGTTCTCTGGTTATCATCATCATCGGGATGGTGACGGTGAACAACTACCCGCTGTCCCAGTTCCTGGGCATCTGCCCGTTCCTGGGTGTGTCGACGGATCTCGACAGTGCCAAGGGCATGGGTGTTGCCGTTACGTTCGTCATGACGCTCGCGACGATCGTTACCTGGCCGCTGCAGCAGCTGCTCGACAAGCTGGGCATCGGCTATCTGCAGACAGTATCTTTCATCCTGATCATCGCGGCTCTCGTTCAGTTCATCGAGATGTTCCTGAAAAAGAACATGCCCGCGCTGTACAAGTCCATGGGTATTTACCTGCCCCTCATCACCACGAACTGCGCGGTGCTGGGTGTCTGCATTGACAACATCAACGCCGGCTACACCTACGCACAGTCCATCGCGCAGGCATTCGGCGGCGGCCTCGGTTTCTGGCTCGCCCTGACGATCATGGCAGGCGTTCGCTCGAAGCTGCAGGATCAGTCCCGCATCCCTCAGTCGTTCCACGGGGTTCCGATCGTTCTCACGACCGCTGCCATCCTGGCAATCGCTTTCATGGGATTCAACGGTATGTTCTCATAAGGGGGTTCGAGTATGAATTTGATCGTAATTGCAGTAGTTCTGCTGACAGTGATCGGACTCCTCGCGGGAATCCTGCTGTCGTATGCATCGAAGATCTTCGAGGTGAAGGAAGATCAGCTGTTCATTGACCTGCGTGCGGAGCTGCCCGGTGCCAACTGCGGCGGCTGCGGCTTCGCGGGCTGCGACGATTACGCCCACGCTCTCTCGGACGGGACCGGTACGACGCCGTGCAACAAGTGTGCGGTCGGCGGCCCGAAGGTCGCGGCAAAGCTTGCTTCGATCCTCGGCACGGACGCCGGCTCGGCGGAGCGCCAGGTTTCGTTCGTTGCCTGCAACGGCACCAATGAAAACGCGAAGAAGCTGTATGACTACAACGGCATCAGCTCCTGCAAGGCGGCGAAGACGCTGTTCGGCGGGAGGAAGCTGTGTCCTTACGGCTGTATCGGCCTCGGCGACTGCGAAGCGGTGTGCGACTTCGACGCCATCCATGTCTGCGACGGTGTCGCGGTTGTGAACCGTGACAAGTGCACCGCGTGCGGCAAGTGCGTGAAGGCCTGCCCGAACGGCCTCATTTCGCTCAAGCCCGAGCACAGCCTCGTCATCGTGCAGTGCTCCAACAAGGATATGGGCAAGGCTGCCATGGCAGTCTGCAAGACGTCCTGCATCGCGTGCAGGATGTGCGAGAGGACCTGCCAGCATGACGCGGTTCATGTGACGGACAACCTCGCCTACATCGATCCTGCGAAGTGTGTCGGCTGCGGCGAGTGCGCCGAGAAGTGCCCGAAGCACGCCATCGTAAACCTCGGCCTCAAGGCTAAGAAGGCCCAGGAGAAGGCGACCGCGTAACAGCCGGCTGCCGTGGCCTGAAAGCCGCATGAAATTACAAATGAATCGGGGAGAGGACGGCGGAAACGCCGTCCTCTTCTTATTGGATTCGCTGCGGCAGATGCTGCAGGATGAGGCAGGAGAGAACACCGATGGCGATGCCGCAGGCGGTGCCGGAGAGGATGAGGACCGGCGCGTAGTAGAAGAGGTTGAGACCCGAGATCGTGAACATGGCGATGAGGAGCTGTCCCATGCAGTGGAAGACGCTGCCTGCCATGGAGACGCCGAGGATGGAGAAGCGGTCCGTGCGCTTTAAGGCCAGCATGACGGCAAAGCTTGCCGCCGCTCCGGCGAGGGAGTAGAGGATCGTGGAAAGCCCCGAGAAGAGAAAACCGGCAAGGACAACGCGCACGACGTTGACCGCAAGGGCAGCCTTCGGCCCGAGGCGGTAGAGCGTGATCACGACGACGAGGTTTGCGATGCCGAGCTTGATGCCGGGAATCCCCGGCTGGAACGGCAGGATCGCCTCGACGTAGGAGAAGATAAGCGCAAGCGCCGTCAGAAGCCCCAGCGTCGCGACGCGCGCCGCGGGAGAACTGCCGGCGCTCTGTCGGCTGCCACTGCTTTCCAATCTTTTCCAAATCTTTCCAAAGTTTTCCAAACCTGGCCGAAGCTTTCCAATCTCTTCCAAAGTGGAAAATATTTTCCAATCTCTTCCAAACTCGGAGATAGTTTATCATGGTACCGGGCAATTGTCATTTCGCGATGGCATCGAACCCGCCGGATGCACCGGGAGAGCGGATCTCGACAATGACGCGGTTGGGCAGGCAGATGATGGACTCGCCGGGCCTTGTGATCGTGCCGGTGTGGACGCAGATCTGGTTGTCACAGCTTGCGGAGAGCATGGTGGCGCCGGAGTCCCTGATTTCCAGAACGTTGGAGTTGCCGCCGTTTTCGATGTCTACGGTGCGGTCCTCATCCAGCGGGTAGACGCCGTAGGTCTTGTTGTCGAGGCTGACGACGAGCAGGCTGTCGGAGGCTGTGTCACCTGTGGCGCCGGTGGCTGCGGAGCCGGCACGGTCCGGCTGTCCTGAATTTTGGGGTGCATTGGCGTCTGCCGGAGAAGCCTGCACCGCGGCACTGCCGCCGATTCCGAAGACGCCGACCCTGCCGGCGGAGCGGATAAACGGCCACAGGGCGATGAACACGGCCGCTCCGACGAAGCAGGCAAAGAGCAGGACGTCACCTTTCCGAATGATCTTAATCATGCTAAAATACTCCGTAAATGTGCGCTTTCAGAAATACTGTCCGGGACAGTAAAATCACGATTCCTGCGGGCATCCGCGGGCAGAAACCGGGGAAGCCGGCAGGCCGCGGCTTCGACCGCGGGCATCATTGTACCCGGGATATTATAGCATCCGCGGCGGCGGTTCTGACGGCTGTCTGCTGGATCCTCGCAGGGTGCGGCGCGGGAGCTTCTGCCGGAGGTTACGGACAGGGCAGTGTCACGCAGTCCGGCGGAATCGGGACTGCAGGGAGCGGTCCACAGCCGCAGCCGGTAACGAGGCAGAGCTTTTACTTCGACACGGTGTGCGGCATCACGGTTTACGACATGGAAGATATGTCGGAGGAAAATGCCGGCAAAGCCATTGAGAGCGCCTTCTCGCTGTGCGGCGATTACGAGAGCCTGCTGTCGAAGACGAAGGAGGGCACCGACATCTGGAACATCAACCACGCGGGCGGGGAGCCGGTTGTGTGTAACCCCGAGACCGTGAAGGTGATTCAGATGGGCATCGACTACGGGGATCTCTCCGGCGGGGCGTTTGACATCACGGTCGGCAAGGCGGAGGATCTGTGGGATTTCCACTCGGACGAGCCAAAGGTGCCGGACGAGGCGGCGCTGCAGGAAGCGGTGTCACACGTCAACTACAAGGGAATCAGGATCGACGAGGATTCCGGCAGCGTGACGATGGTGGACCCGGAGGCGGAGATCGACCTCGGCGGAATCGCCAAGGGCTACATCGCCGACCGTGTGCGGGAGAATCTGAAGGAGAACGGCGTAACCTCCGCGATCATCAGCCTCGGCGGCAACATCGAGTGCGTCGGGGGAAAGCCCGTAACAGGCGGCATTAGCCGTTCGGCTGCAGATGCAGATGGCAGTACGAACGAACAGCAGGAGGAAGGGCCTTCTGCTGAAGCGCAGGACGGCGGGCAAGTCCAAGACACGGGATATTTCACAATCGGCATCGAGACGCCGTACGCGGACATGTCCTCGATTGTCGGCAGCACGCCGGTGAACGACGGGACCGTCGTGACGAGCGGCGTGTATGAGCGCTATTTTACGGTGGACGGGAAGGAATATCATCACATCCTCGACGTGAGGACGGGATACCCTGCGGATTCGGATGTACTGGGCGTTTCAATTAAATCGTCCGGCGGGCACTCCGCGGACTGTGATGCACTGGCGACGATCTGCCTCATCGACGGATCCGCGAAGGGGAAAACGCTCATTGACTCCATGGACGGGTACGAGGCGCTGTTTATCCTGCGGGATTCGTCCATTATCAAGACGGACGGGTTTGAATTTGCGCCGGCGGAGGGCCGGTAGTGTTTCCTGTATTCTGACGGATGTCATGCCGGGGAGTCAGGAGTTTCCGATCAAGCACTTACAGATTGCGGGAATGACGTTTTTCCGGGGCAGCCGGAGGAACGGACATCGGATATGTCATATAGAATGCTGTAAATCATGCAGACATGACCTGCAGGGGGTAGCAATTAACATGGTAGCGGATAATGTGGATCTTACGAACGCGCGGGTCATTGTGACCGGCGCGGCTGGCTTTATCGGGGCGAATTTAAGCAGGCGGCTCCTTGCGCTCTATCCCGGGATCACGGTCTACGGGATCGACAATATGAACGATTATTATGACGTTCACCTGAAGGAGGCGCGCCTGTCGGAGCTGACGCCCCACGCAAACTTTCATTTCATCAGGGGAGACATTGCGGACAGGGCTGTCGTGGATCAGCTGTTCGCGGACGCACTGCCGGACGTCGTCGTAAACCTTGCGGCGCAGGCGGGAGTGCGCTATTCCATCGTGAACCCGGACGCCTATATTCAGAGCAACCTCATCGGCTTCTATAACATCCTCGAGGCGTGCCGCCATTCCTACGACGCGAAGAACCGGGCGGAGGGAACGCCGGAGGGGAACGGACCGTTTGGTGCAGGCGGAGCATCAGAAGACGCAGACGGGAAGGCGGCAAAAGCGCCGGAACAGAGCGCGGAAGCGGCGCCGGCGCATTATGAAGGCTACCGCGGCGTACGGCATCTTGTGTACGCGTCGAGCTCGTCCGTCTACGGAGCAAACCGGAAGGTACCCTTTTCCACGGATGATCCGGTCGATCACCCAGTGTCTCTGTACGCGGCAACGAAAAAGTCCGATGAGCTCCTTGCGCATGCCTATACGAAGCTGTACGGCATTCCCTCGACGGGACTCCGGTTCTTCACGGTTTACGGGCCCGCGGGGCGGCCGGACATGGCGCTTTTCGGTTTTACGGACAAGCTCCGCAAAGGGAAGACGATCGAGATTTTCAACTACGGCCACTGCAAAAGGGATTTTACCTATATCGATGACATCGTGACGGGCGTGGTGCGCGTGATGCGGCACTACCCGGATGTCAATGAGTTCGGGACGCGCTACACGGTCTACAACATCGGAAACAACCATCCGGAGGACCTGCTGGAGTTCGTCCGCATTCTGGAACAGGAGATGATCCGGCAGGGGATTCTGCCCGCGGATTTCGATTTTGACGCGCACACGAAGCTCGTGCCGATGCAGCCGGGCGACGTGGAGACAACGTACGCGGACACGTCCGCGCTCGAGCGGGACTACGGCTTCCGGCCCTCCACGGACCTTCGGGACGGCGTTTCGCGGTTTATTGCCTGGTACAAGGAGTACTACCTATGACAGACGAAAAGGATTACATGATCCGGGCGATCGCGGCGAATGAGCAGATCCGCGCGTTTGCGGTGACGAGCCGGAATCTGGCGGAGGAGGCGCGGAAGGCGCACGGGACAGCCCCGGTTGCGACGGCGGCGCTCGGACGCACCTTGACCGGTGCGCTTATGATGAGCGAAATGCTCAAGAACGACAAGGATCTCATCACCCTGATCTTCGACGGAGACGGGCCGCTTGGGAAAATTACGGTAACCGCGGACCATCACGGCAATGTGAAAGGGTATGTCGAGCATCCGCTCGTGGAGCTGCCGCTCAAAGCTGACGGCCACCTCGACGTCGGGGGTGCGGTCGGGAAGGGGACGCTGACCGTCATCCGGGATCTCGATCTCAAAAACACCTACAACGGCCAGATCGCGATTCACTCCGGTGAAATCGCGGACGACCTGACGCATTATTTCGCGGAGTCGGAGCAGATCCCGTCGTCTGTAGGACTTGGTGTCCTCGTGGACACGGACCGCACGGTGAAGCACGCGGGCGGCTTTCTCATCCAGCTGATGCCATTCGCTGAGGATCGGACGATCGACCGGCTTGAGAAGAATCTCAGGGCCATCCCCTATGTGACTGACATGCTGGACGAGGGGCTCTCGCCGGAAGACATGCTGAAAAGTGTTCTGGACGGGTTTGATGTCACACTCACGTCCGGACAGGTGCCGGTGCAGTTTCACTGTAACTGCAGCCGCGGGAAGGTGAGCCGTGCACTCCTGCTGATCGGGGAGGACGAGCTCCGCGCCATGATCGCGGAGAACCATCCGGCGGAGCTGAACTGTCAGTTCTGCGGGAAGAAGTATCATTTCAGCGTCGCCGAGCTGGAGAAGCTGGCCGGTGAGCTGCGCGCACAGAAGGCCGGCTCCGGCGCGCAGGGGAACTCTGCTTCGTAATAAGACCTGTCCGGGAAAGAGAATCCCGTTGAACCAGTGGAATCCGTTATGTCATTTGTCTCATTATCCTATCTGATCTTCCTGCCGGTCACAGCCCTCATCGGGTATGTGGTTCCCGCGCGGCTCCGGTACGTGTGGCTCCTTGTGATGTCGCTCGCGTTCTACGCGGCGGCGGGCTGGCAGTATGTACCGGTCCTTGCTGCCTGTATGATCGTGACCTATGCCGGCGGGCGGCTCCTGGACCGTAAGACGCCGCAAACGCACACTGCTGCCCCGCAGCTTCCGGAATCCGACCCCGGCAAGGCTGCCGGAGAATCCGAAGTTTCCGCCAATGCGGCCGTGGCAAAGGAACAGCCTCACAGCGGGGAGAAACAGGTGTCCGCGGGGGAAACGCGGCGGAAAAGTCCTGCATCCTCCCGCCGCGCGATCCTTCTTGTCTGCGTCGACATTCAGGCAGGGATGCTGTTCGTCCTGAAGTATCTTGGCATGTTCGTGCCGGCCGCGCGTGGGAAAATCATAGCGCCGCTCGGCATTTCTTATTTCCTCCTCATGGGCATCAGCTACCTTGCGGATGTCTGCCGTGGAAAATATCCCGCGGAGCGTAATTTCGGCCTGCTCGCTCTGTATGTGTCGTTTTTCCCCGTGATCTCCTCGGGACCGATCGAGCGGGCGGATCACATGATCCCGCAGTTTAAACATCCCGGGAAGTTCAGCGCGGACAAGGTGCGCGACGGGATGCTTATCCTTTTGTGGGGGTATTTCCTGAAGCTCGTCGTCAGCGACCGGCTCGGCCTGTTCATCGATACGGTCTGGGCGGACCCCGCAGCGTTTGGCGGGACGATCACCGTCCTTGCGGCAATGTCGTTCGCGTTCGAGGTGTACTGCGACTTCATGGGCTATTCGTTCATAGCGATGGGATCGGCGAAGATCCTTGGGTTTGATGTGATGGAGAACTTCCGGAGCCCGTTCCTGTCGGCGTCCATGGCGGAATTCTGGCACAAGTGGCACATCTCGCTGTCCCTGTGGCTCAAGGACTATATTTATATTTCGCTCGGCGGCAACCGCAAAGGAAAGGCGCGCAGATTCCTGAATATCCTTGTGACGTTTTTCGTCAGCGGCCTGTGGCACGGCGCGGACTGGACGTTCGTATTCTGGGGATTGTTAAACGGCTCGTATCAGGTCATCGGAAACCTGTTAAAGCCCATCCGGAATTTCCTTGTGCGTGTGCTGAAAATATCCCGGCAGAGCATCGGCCACCGGATTTACCATGCTCTCACAACCTATGCGCTGTACGCGTTCAGCATGATCTTTTTCCGCGCGGAGAATTTTGCCGACGCGGCACGGATTTTCGGCGCCATGAAGGGATTCCAGCCCTGGGTTTTCACGGACGGAACACTTCTGTCCGTGATGGGAAACCCCATGGACGGCAGGCTCCTGCTGATCGGGATTGTACTCGTTGTTGTGACGGATATCACACGGGCGCACGGCATCTGCATCCGGGAGCACGTTGCGCGGCAGTGGATCGGCACCCGGTGGGCGATTACGATCGGGGCTGTGCTGTTCATCCTCGTTTTCGGTATGTGGGGACCCGGCTACAACGCGAACAGCTTCATCTACGCGCAGTTCTGACGGAAACCCGGAGACAGAGCAACAGAACCGGGGCCCCACCCGTCACGGAGGCGGACCGGAAGAGAACAGAAGCGGTCCGGCTCTGAAAAAGGAAGAAGATAAAGATCGGGATGATTACATCATCAATAAAACATACGACCGTACGGATCCTTCAATGCATCGCTTTCCTGTGCCTGTTCCTTGCGGCATTCGGGGGCGTCGTGCGCCTTGTGGAGCGCAAGCAGAGTATCAATAAGAACGCGGCGTTCTTCGACGAGGCGGCAAAGGGACATGTGGACGTGCTGTTTGCGGGGAGCTCGCATGTGATCAACGGCATCAATCCCGTGCAGATCTACGAGGAGACGGGCATCACGTCGTACAACATCGGCGGGCACGGCAACACGCTGCCCGCGACGTACTGGACGATCGCCAACGCGCTGGATTACTGCAGCCCGCAGTTCGTTTTCATCGATACGTACATGCTGGAGAAGGATTACCGGTATCTCGATGAGATGACGGACGAGTACACGGACGCGGACCGGCAGTCCTCGATTGATCAGTTCCACGCGGTGCTGGACGCGTATCCGCTCTCCAAAACAAAGCTCGCGGCGCTGAATGACCTGCTCAGCACACAGAAGCTCCGGAACGAGTTTATTTTCAACTTCGAAAAATATCATTCCCGCTGGAGTGAGCTATCGAGGAACGATTTCGAGACCGCGGCGGGAAGGGGCGGGCGCAATACGCTGATGGGCGCGGAGCTTCGCTTTGACACGGGGAGCGGCAGTATCCGGACGTATCCTCGTGTCTTTCAGGAGGACCGGCAGGAGAGTGAGTCCGAGGGAACGGCTTATCTTCGGAAGATCATTGAGCTGTGTCAGGCGCGGGGCATTCACCCGATCCTCATGCAGGTGCCGTACGCCGCGGATGAGGACTCGCAGCGGTGGGCGAACCACGCCTATGACATCGCCGGGGAGTATGACATTCCCTTCGTCAACATGATGTATGTGAAGGACCTCATCAACATGAGCTCCGACCTCTCGAGCCAGACGCATCTGTCATCGTACGGCTCATACAAGGTGACGGAATACATGGCGGACGTCCTGTCGACGCTGGGGCTTACCGATCACAGGGGTGACACAGACTACGCGGAGTGGGATTCCCTCGTGGATTCGTACCATGAATCAGTGCGGAACGCGGCCGCAGGCGCGGAGGACCTGTACAGTGAACTCATGCTGCTGCAGTACCGCGACTTAAGCTCCGTCATCTTCGTCAATGACAGCACGAATGTGCTGATGGACAGCCTCGTCCGGGAGGAGCTTGCGGATCTGGGCGCCGGGGATGCCATGGATACCGCGGCCAAGAAGGGGCGCAGCTGCGTGCTCATCCGCGATGCGGGCGGTCCCGAAGACGGGCAGGCTGCCGTTCCGGGGGAAGCAGAGGCGAATGGGTCTGCGGATTCCGCAGAAGGAAATGCGAACAGCCCCGCGGAGGCTTCGGACCGCTCCGAAGGGTGTACCACAACAGACACGGACGGCGACAGTGCCGTGACAGGGCTTGAGACGTCGTTTGGAACGGTGAGCTTCTCATCGCCGGCCGCCGGCTGGAACGCACTGACCGTGGACGGCAATGATTCCATCCCGGACGAGCTGCGGGAAAACCTGCTGCAGTATTACGATGACAATGACGTCGACGTGCAGGTCTTCGTTTTCGACAGTCGGGACGGGAGCTTCCTTGCGAAGCTGAAATTTTCCGGCGCGGGCTTTACGCGGGTTTATTAACCTAAACTCTCCAAAAATTATACTCGGACGCGGACAGCCCGAACCAGCGTATCAATGTCATCTTCTGAAACCTGAAGATCCTGCAGTATCTTCTTC